>CAVSJY010000015.1:0-573737 GCA_963728465.1 uncultured Solirubrobacteraceae bacterium | reverse complement strand
CCGCCACCGGCTTCACTCCACGTCGCGGCGCCGCAGCACGAGCGCGGCGAGGCCGGCGAAGGCCGCCGCGGACGCGACGAGGACGGCGAGCGCCTGGCCGCTGCCGACGATCGGGCCCGAGTAGGCGCCCGGCCCGCTCGCCTCGATCGACTCCACGGAGGAGCCGAGCGCGACGGCGAGCGAGTAGCCGTTCGCGCGCAGGAACGCCTGCGTCAGCGGCTCGAGCACGCTCACGCTGTCGGCGAAGGCGCTCAGCAGCCCCTCGATCACCAGCGCGTAGAGGATCCCGACGCCGATCGCCAGCGAGGTGCCGCGCGTGAGCACGCCGAGCAGCACGCCGAGCGCGGCCCAGACGAGCAGGATCAGCCAGCCGGCCGTCATCGCGCGCAGCAGCAGCCACGCCGACGGGAAGTCCACCGGCGCGCCCTCGATCTGCGCGATCACGAAGCTCGCGATGGCCCCGGCCGCGAACACCGCGAGCACGAACGGGATCAGCACGATCGCGAGCGCGGCGAGCTTGGCACCGAACACGCGCGTGCGCCCGGGACCCTGCGTGAACAGCCCCTTCAGCGTGTCCCAGCCGTACTCGCTGCCGAGCGCGAACACGCCCAGCATCAGCGCGAACACGCCGCCGAAGAACGGGAAGCCGTCGAGCAGCGTCCCCGCGAGCGACTCGGCAGGAACTGCCGGACGCCGCCCGTCGCGTCCGCGGGGTCGAGCGCGTACGGCACGACGTAGGCGAAGAACACGCCGAGCAGCGTCCAGATCCCGAGCAGGATCCAGGTGGCCGCGCGCTTGCGCAGGACCAGCAGTTCAGCGATCACGTGGCGGGTCATCGGGGACCTCCTCCGTTCGTGGTGAGCTCGAGGAAGACGTCCTCGAGCGACGCGCGCCGCTGCGAGATCTCGGAGACCGCGATCCCGGCCGTGACGAGCGCGTGGTTGATGCCGGCGGCCGCGGCGACGTCGGCGCTGAGCTCGAGCACGCCGCCGTCGGTGGCGACGTCGGCCACCTCCGGCAGCCCGGCCAGGAGCAGCGCGGCCTCGCCGAGCGGTTCGGCGTGCACGCGCAGCATCGCGCGGCCGCGCAGCTGCTCGACCGTGCCCTCGGCGACGAGCGCGCCGTCGCGGATCACCCCGACGCGGTCGCAGACCTGCTCGACCTCGCCCATCAGGTGGCTCGAGAGCACGACCGTGCGCCCGCCGCGGGCGAGCGACCGGATGAACGCGCGCATCTCGGCCATGCCGGCCGGGTCGAGCCCGTTCGTCGGCTCGTCGAGGATCAGCAGCTCCGGGTCCTTGAGCAGCGCGGCGGCGACGCCGAGGCGCTGCTTCATGCCCATCGAGTAGGTCTGTGCGCGGTCGCCGGCGCGATCCTTCAGGCCGGTCTCGGCCAGCACGGCGTCCACGCGCTCGGGCGCCGCGCCCGCGTGGCCGGCGAGCACGCGCAGGTTGTCGCGTCCGGACAGATACGGGTACAGGCCCGGCCCCTCGACCATCGCCCCGATCCGGCCGAGCGCGGCCGGCGTGCCGGGCCCGGCGCCGAGCACGAGCGCGTCGCCCGAGGTCGGGCGCACGAGCCCGAGCAGCATCCGCAGCGTCGTGGTCTTGCCCGCGCCGTTGGGCCCGAGGAAGCCGTAGACCTCGCCGCGGCGCACCCGCAGGTCGAGCGCGTCGACGGCGAGGATCGTCTCGCCGTAGCGCTTCGTGAGCGCTCTTGTCTCTATCACGTGGTCGGTCACCGTCCGCTCCTTCGTCATTGGGTGGCGACCAGCATCGGACGACGGCGGCGATCCTTCGTCGGCGCGAAGGAGGATCCGGGGTAGCCCTCAGGAGGACGACACCGCGGCGGGGGCGGGCTAGCGTGCTGGTCATGCTCGACAGGCTGAGCACCAATCCCACCGACGCCCTGCTCGCGCTCGCGCTGGCGGTCGGCCTCGAGCTGCAGGTCGTGCTCGGCGGCGAGCCGGGCGCCGCTCCCGCGAGCGTCGTCGCCGCGCTCGCCATCAGCGCGCCGCTCGCCTGGCGCCGCCGGGCCCCGGTGGCGGTCGTGCTCGCCTACGCGGTCGTCGGCGCGGTCCAAGGGGCGCTCGGCGGCGAGCTGTTCGCGGGCGACCCGCCGCTGATCGGCGCGCTGGCCGCGGGCGTGCTGGCCTTCTACTCGCTCGGCGCGCATGCCCCGGACCGGGCCGCGACGGCGGGCCTGCTCGCCGGCATCGCCGGCATGTGGACGGGCGTGCTGGCGTCGGGCGAGGTCGACCTCCCGAGCTTCGTGTTCTCGGCCGGGCTGGTCGCGCTCGCGCCGTGGCTCGCCGGCCGTGCCGGCCTCGCGCGGCGGCTGCGTGCCGAGGCGCTCGACCGCGAGCGCGACCAGCGAGCCCGCGCCGCCGCCAGCGAGGAGCGCCAGCGGATCGCGCGCGAGCTGCACGACGTGGTCGCGCACGGCGTCGTGCTGATGGTGCTCCAGGCGCAGGGCGCGCGCCGGATCCTCGACCACGACACCGGCCGGGCGCGCGAGGCGCTCGAGGCGATCGAGGAGACCGGCCAGACCGCGCTCGCGGAGATCCGCCGCTCGCTGGGCATCCTGCGCGACGAGCACGCGCTCGCCGAGCTCGCGCCGCAGCGGAGCCTCGACGACCTCGGCGCGCTGATCGACGAGATGCGCGAGGCCGGGCTGATGGTCGACCTGCGGGTGGAGGGCGAGCGGCGCGCGCTGCGCGACGGGATCGACCGCTCCGCCTACCGCATCGTGCAGGAGGCGCTGACGAACACGATCAAGCACGCCGGGCTGGTCCCGACGCGCGTGACGGTCTCCTACGAGCCCGACCGCCTCGTCCTCGAGGTCGCCGACGAGGGCGGCGGCGGGGCGGCGGACGACAACGGCGCCGGGCAGGGCCTTGCCGGGATGCGCGAGCGCGTCCGGCTGCACGGCGGCGAGCTCGACGCGCATCCCGTCGCCGGCCGCGGCTTCGTCGTGCGGGCGCGGATCCCGCTGGCGGCATGAGCATCCGCGTCCTGCTCGTCGACGACCACGCGCTGGCCCGCACCGGCTTCCGCATGGTGCTCGACACCGAGCCCGACATCGAGGTCGTCGGCGAGGCGGCGACCGGCCGCCAGGCGATCCACAGCGCCCGCCGCCTGGAGCCCGACGTCGTGCTCATGGACGTCCGCATGCCCGAGCTCGACGGCATCGCCGCCACGCGCGAGATCGCCGGCGAGGGCGGCGGCGCGCCGCGCGTGATCATCCTGACGACGTTCGACCTCGACGAGTACGTCTACGACGCGCTGGCCGCCGGGGCGAGCGGCTTCCTGCTCAAGGACGTCGGCCCGGAGCAGCTCACGGACGCGATCCGCGTGGTCGCGGACGGCGAGGCGCTGCTCGCGCCGACGGTCACCCGCCGGCTGATCGACGAGATGGCCCGCGGCGGCCGCCGCCGCGTCCGCACCCCGCCCGGCCTCGACGAGCTGACGCCGCGCGAGCTCGAGGTCCTCGAGCTCGTCGCGCAGGGCCTCTCCAACGGGGAGATCGCCGAGCGGCTGACCGTCGAGGAGACGACGGTCAAGACGCACGTCTCACGGCTGCTGGCGAAGCTCGACCTGCGCGACCGCGTGCAGGCGGTCGTGCTCGCCTACGAGTCCGGGCTCGTGCACGGCGCCTGAGCGCGATCACTTCGTGGTCGGTCGCTGCTCGCGCGTCGCGGGATCGCGCTCGGGCAGTCCGATCTCGCGCTCGGCTCCCTTGACGCCGCGCTCGAGCTGGCGCGCACGCTCGGTCTCGGCGTTGAACTCGGCGCCGAGCAGGATGGCGACGTTCGTCAGCCAGAGCCACAGCAGGAACACGACGACGCCGCCCAGTGTCCCGTAGGTCTTGTTGTAGGAGCCGAAGTTCGCGACATAGAGCGCGAAGCCGACCGAGGCGACGATCCACGCGAGCAGCGCCACGACCGCGCCGCCGGTCACCCACCGCACTCCGCTCACGCGCGCGTTCGGGCCCGTGTAGTAGAGGACGCCGAAGATCACGAGGACGAGCACGAGCATCGCCGGCCACTTCGCGAACCGCCAGATGCCGAGCGCGGTGTCGCTGATCCCGAGCGCGCCCCCGAGAGCCCCGACGATCGGACCGCTGAGGACGAGCGCCATCGCGACCAGCGCGGCCATGATGATCAGCACGAGCGTCACGACCAGCTGGAGCGGCTTCGCCTTCCAGAACGGCCGCCCCTCGTCGACCTCGTAGATCTTGTTGGACGCCTCCGCGAACGCGCTGACGTAGCCCGAGGCGGCCCACAGCGCGCCGACGACGCTGACCACGAAGAGGACGCTCGCGCCGCCGCGGTTGTTCGTGATCGATTCGATGGGCTTCTGGAACGTGCTCGCCGCGGTCGCCGGGCCGAGCTCTGAGACCGTGTCGGTGAGGACCTTCGTCACCCGCTCGGGGTCGCCGAAGATGCCGAGCAGCGAGACGAACACGAGCAGCGCCGGGAACAGCGACAGCACCGAGTAGTACGTCAGCGCCGCGGCCCAGTGGTTGAGCTTGTCCTCCTTGAACTCCCGGACCGTGCGCTTGAGCGTGTCGCCCCAGGCCGCACGGGGAAGCGCGACCGGGCTCGTGAACTCACCGTTGTGGGTCTTCTCGGTGGCCATCGTCACCAAGTCCCTTCCCGGGTCACGAGATCGCCAAGAACTCTCCAGAATCCCCGTTGATCGAAATCTGACGCGCGGCTTCGCGCGCCGGCAGGTGGCGCCAGGCGATGAACGCGCCGAGCAGGGCCACGAGCGCGGCGACGATCGAGGCGCGTGACATGGCGTGGACGAACGCCTCGCGCGTCGCATCGGCGATGTCGCCGCCGAGCAGCGAGGACATGATGCTGCCGATGACGGCGACGCCGAGCGCGCCGCCGAGCTCGCGGGTCGTGTCGTTGACGGCGGAGCCGATGTTGGCCCGCGCCGGGGGGAGCGAGCTCATGATCGACTCGGTCGCGGGTGCTCCCGCGAGTCCCATGCCCGCTCCCATGAGCAGCAGCGCGATCCCGAGCCGGTCGTAGCCGCTGCCCGCGGTGACGGTCGCCGCGACCGCGAGGCCGCCCGCGAAGAGCAGCATGCCGGTCGTGACGACCCGCTTGGCGCCGAGTCGCGCGACGACCGTCGAGGAGAGGGAGGCGAACACGATCATCGCTCCCGCGTAGGGCAGGATCCGCACGCCCGCGGCCAACGGCGAGTAGCCGAGGACGAACTGGAGATATTGCGTCGAGAGGAAGAGGAAGCCGAAGAGCGCGAAGAACAGCACCATGATCGTGCTCGTGGCCGCGGTGAAGCGCGGATCCGCGAAGAGGCGGACGTCGAGCAGCGGCTCCTCGACACGGCGCTGCCACGCCACGAACGCGACCAGCGCGAGCGCGGCGAAGGCGCCGGCGGCGAGCACCGGCGCGGCCGTCCAGCCCTTCGACGGCGCTTCGATGACCGCCCAGACGAACGCGACGAGGGCGGCGCCGGAGAGCCCTGCGCCCGTCCAGTCGACGCGCCGCGCGACGGGGTCGCGCGACTCGGGCAGGAGCCGACGGCCCGCGACGATCGCGAGCGCGACCAGCGGGACGTTCACGATGAAGATCGACCCCCACCAGAAGCGATCGAGCAGGTAGCCGCCGACGACCGGGCCGAGCGCGACGCCCAGCCCGGCGGTGGCGGCCCAGATGCCGACGGCGGTCGCGCGCTCGCGAGGATCGGCGAAGATGCTGATCACGAGCGAGAGCGTCGCGGGCATGATGAAGGCCGCGCCGGCGCCCATGAGCGCGCGGTCGAGGATGAGCAGGTCGACGCCGCCGGAGTAGGCGGCGGCCGCCGAGCCGAGCCCGAACACCGCGAGCCCGCAGAGCAGCGTGCGGCGGCGCCCGTAGCGATCGCCGAGCGCGCCGGCCAGCAGGAGCAGCGCCGCGAACACGAGCGTGTACGCGTCGACGACCCACTGAAGCTCGCTCACGTCCGCGTCGAGGTCGCGCGCCAGCGTCGGCAGGGCGACGTTGACGATGGTGTTGTCGACGACGATGGCGAGCAGGCTCGCGCACAGCACGCCCAGCGCCGCCCAGCGGTGGCGCCGTGCGTTCACGACGTCACCGCCTGGCCGCGCGCCGGCCGCGCGGACGCGGCGCCACGCTCGCGCCGCAGGATCACGACGCCGAAGGCGATCAGCCACAGGCTCCAGAGGACGTAGCCGAGGAAGTTGGCGGTGTCGACGACCGGCAGCTCGAGCGGCGAGAGCACGCCGACGAGGACCAGCGCGGCGGCCGCGATGCCGATCACGGAGAACCAGCGGCCGGCGAACTGCCGCCCGAGCGCGACGATGACGAGCACCGTCCACGTGGCCGTGAGCAGGTAGCCGAGCGTCTCGCCGATGGCCGTGCCGAGGATGTTGCTCGCCGTCGTGAACGAGCCGGTGTCGCCGTCGGCCGCGTAGCCGGGGACGAGGATCGGCCAGCGCAGCAGGCCGATGACCTGGACGGCCGCCGCGGCGATCCCGACGCGAACCGCGATGCGCATGGCGGGCGCGGCCGAGAGACGACCGACGCCGATCGCGATCGGAGCGAACAGCGCCGCGGACAGCGCCAGGACCGAGAACCATGCGCTGACGGCGCCCTGATGGTCGCGGAAGGACGCCGAGCACGTCGCCCGCCGGCTCGTCGAGCACGTCGGGGTAGTTGAAGATCGAGCCGAGGGCGGTGAACCCCACGGTGGCCAGGACGGCCGCGGCGATCAGCAGCGATGCGGTGAGCTTGGGGCTCATGACTTCTCCTTTTCCGAGGTCTGCCGGTGGCTCGCGTCAGCGATCCACGCGACGAGGACGCTGTCCGGGTGGTCGACCAGGTGCTCGCGCGCGAGCGCGTCCACGAGCTCGCGCTCGCCGCGCCGGTGCGCGCCGGCGATCGCCACCACCTGGCGGTCGCGGGTCGTCGCGGCGATCCGCTCGGCCCGGGCCAGGAGCCCGTCCGCCTCGGCCGCGAACAACGACGCCGCGACGAGGATCAGCGGATCGTCGCTGGTGCGCGACACCTCGACGATCGCGGCAACCGCCGCGGCGTCGCCGACGACGAGCCGGCGGAGCAGGTGGCCGGGGTGGACGGGCGACATGCGACGACCATCCAGATCGGTCCTGACGCGCCGCTGACGCCGCGCTGACGCGCCCGTAGACTCGGGCGGTGCTGGAGATCTCGGTGCTCGGTCCCGTCGAGGCCAGGCGCGACGGCCGGCGCCTGCCGGTGCCGAGCGGCAAGCCCTCGGAGCTGCTCGTCCACCTCGCGCTGGAGGCCGGGATGCCCGTGCGCGCGGACAGGCTTCTCGACGACTTGTGGGGCGGCGCCGCGACCCGCCGCAACACGCTCCAGTCGAAGGTCGCCGGCTTGCGCCGCGCGCTCGGGGATCCGTCGCTGGTGGCCGGCGAGGCGGGCGGCTACAGGCTCGCCGTGGACCCGGATCAGGTCGATGCGCTGCGGGTGCTGCGCGACGCCGCGACCGCGTCGCGGCGACTGGAGGCCGGCGACGATTCCGGTGCCGCCGAGCTGAGCGCGACGGCGTTGAGCCTCTACCGCGGCGACGTGCTGCCCGCGGCCGGGGACTGGGCCGCGCCGCACCGGGCCCGGCTCGAGGAGGCGCGCGTGAAGCTGGTCGAGATCGAGCTGTCCGCGCGGCTCCGATCGGGCGATGCCGCGATCGGCGAGCTGGAGGCCGCCGTCGCGAGCCACCCGTTCCAGGAGGGCCTGTGGGAGCTCCTGATCACCGCGCTCTACCGCGCCGGCCGCCAGGCCGACGCGCTGGCGGCCTACCAGCGGGTCCGGAGCCGGCTCGCGGGCGAGCTGGGCCTCGAGCCCGGACCGCGGCTGAGGGAGCTCGAGCGACAGGTCCTGGACCACGACGCTCTCCTCCTCGCCGCCGATCGCCCCGCGCCGGCGGGGAACCTGCCGTCGCTCACGGTCGAGCTCGTCGGACGCGACGACGAGGTCGCCGCCCTGGCGGATCTCCTGCTGCGCGCCCGGCTCGTGGAGGTCGTCGGGCCCGGCGGCATCGGCAAGACGGCGGTGGCGATCGCGACCGGACGCACACTGGCCGCGCCCGGCGGCGTCTGGCTCGCACGTCTCGAGGCGGCGCAGACGGCGGACGACGTTCTCGACACCGCGATCGCCGCCTTCGCGGTCACCGGCGAGGCGGCGCTGTTCGAGCGGGTCAAGACCCGCGGCACCGTGCTGATCCTCGACAACTGCGAGCACGTCCTCGACGCTGCCGCGGCGTTGGCGGCGCGCCTGCTCGACGCGGCGCCCGGCCTCACGATCCTCTGCACGAGCCAGATCGCGCTCGGGCTCGACGGCGAGACGGTGTTCGAGCTCGCGCCCCTCGGGCTCCCGGACGCCGTGGAGCTGTTCACGCGTCGCGCCTCGCGCCGCGCGGAGCCGGGCGAGGTGCACGACCTGTGCCGGTCGCTCGACGGCCTGCCGCTGGCGATCGAGCTCGCCGCGGCGCGAACCAAGACGCTGTCGATCGAGGAGATCGCCCGTCGCCTCGACGACCGCTTCGGCGTGCTGAGCGACCCGACGAGCCGCAAGCCGGAGCGCCGCCGGGCGCTGAAGGCGACGATCGGGTGGAGCTACGACCTGCTGTTCCCCGACGACAAGCGCGGGCTCTGGGCCATGGCCACCTTCGCCGCCGGCGCGCCCCTCGCGGCCGTGGAGCACGTGCTCGAAGCCCTCGCGGTGCCGCGTGCCGCGGCGATCGACGTCATCGGGCGGCTCGCGAGCCGCTCGCTCGTCATCGTCGACGACGGCGACGGGCCGGCGCCCCGCTACCGGCTGCTCGACAGCATCCGCGCGTTCGCGCTGGAAGCGATGGCGGACGCCGGGCTGACCGACCGCGGGCAGGACGCCCACGCGGCATGGTTCGCCGCCGCCGCCGCGGCGTCCACGAACGGCGTGCGCAGCGCCCAGCAGGCAGAGCACCTGTCGTTCGCCCGCACCGAGCGCGCCAACATCGACGCCGCCCTGGCATGGAGCGCCGCACGCGCGCCGCGACGCGCGCTCGACATCGCCAACGGCTTCGGCTGGGCGTGGATCGTCCTCGGCGACAGCCGTGGCGCGCAGCGGATCCTCACCGCGCTCGACGCGGCGGGCGACACCGCCCCGGTCCGCGACCGTGCGGGCGCGCTGCTGCTCGCGGCATGGATCGAGGCGTCGACGGGGGACCTCGAAACCGCGCGCGCGGCACGTGGCGGCCGCCGCCGAGCTGGCGGACTCGATCGACGACGCCGACCTCCAGGCGCGCTGCGGCTACCACCTCGCCTATGTCGTGTCGCATCACGGCGAGTGGGAGCACGCGCTGGAGCTGACGGCACGCAGCCGGGAGCTGTACGACGGGCTGGACCGCCCCTGGGACCAGGCCGCCAACGCGCTGTTCGCCTCCAGGGCCGCGATCTCAGCCGGTGACCGCGACCGCGCCGCCGAGGCCCGTGACCAGGTCGAGCACTGGCTTCGCGTCAGTGGACGACCCGTGGCTGCACGTCCGCCGCGACGCCATGCTGGGCGAGCTGGCCCGCGTCGAGCATCGCTTCGACGAAGCCGTCCACCACATCGGCCGGGCGGCGGAGACGTCAGGGCAGCTCGGCTTCCTCCAGACCGAGGCGTACCAGGTCACGAGCCTCGGACGGGCGCAGTGCCAGGCCGGCGACTACGCGACCGGCGCGGCCACCCTCGAGCGCGGGATCGCGAAGGCGGAGGCGACCGGCGACGTGCGTCTCGCGGCGCTCGGGCGCGTCCACCTCGGCCGTGTGCTGCGAGCGCTGGGACGGACCGCCGCGGCGCGCGAGGCGCTCGAGGCGGCGTCCGCGTGGCACCGCGACGCCGGCGGTGGAGAGCAGGCCGCGCTCGGCGAGTGCCTGCTCGCGGCGCTCGACGCGGCCGATTCGGTGCCCGGGACCGAGCAGCGGCTCGTCGCGCTGCTCGACCGCGCTCGCCGGGACGGTGACGCGCCCGTCGAGGTCTTCGCCCTCGACGCGCTCGCCCGCCTCGCGGGCGATCCTGCCACGGCCCAGGAGCTGAGCGAAGCCGCCGACCGGCGGATGGCGGCAGCGTCGCACTTCATCACCGAGCGTGATCGGGTCGACGCGCGCCACCTCGCTGGTGCAGCACCGTGAAGGCCAGCAGCCCGGCCATGACGGTCGCGATCCCCGCGACCTGCCGGTTGTTGACGACCTCCCCCAGCAGCAGGAACGACCACACCACCGCGAGCGCCGGCTGAGCGACCTGGGCGATCCCGATCGTCCCGATCTGGATCGTCTTCTGGGCGAACACCAGCAGGCCCTGGGCGGCGACCCCGCTCGTGAAGGTGAGGATCAGCATGTACGTCCAGCCGGTGCCGCTCATGCCGAACACGTCGCCGTGGGCGACGGCGAGCGGAAGCACCGCCACCGCCGCGATCGGGCAGATCGTCGCCATGAACGTCGTCACGTCCATCTCGCGCCGGAAGTACTTCGTCGAGGCGACGTAGCCGACCAGCAGCAGCATCGCGACCACGCCGAACACGTTGCCCTCGAGCGAGGCGTCGCCGTTGGGCGGCGCGCTCAACAGGACGAGCGCCGTGCCGCCGAACGCGAGGACCGCGAAGACGAGCGCGCGCGGGTTGATGTACTCGCCGAACAGCCACGCGCCGACGGGCACGATGAAGAACGTCGCGAGCGACCCGATGAGCGCGGCGTTGGCGACGCTGTTGTGCGTCGCCCCCGCGAAGAACACCGCCAGGTTGAGGCCGAAGAAGACACCCGGCACGACGACCTGGCGCAGGTCGCGCGCCGTGACGCGCCGGCCGGTGCTCCAGAGCGCCACGTTCCAGATGATGCTGACCGTGACCATCCTCCAGAACGCGACGAGGACGCCGGGCGACTCCGCGCGCTTCACCAGTGTCGAGCTCAACGAGAACGCCGCGACGAGTCCGACGACCGCCAGCACCCCGAGGGTCTTCCCACTCACCGGCGCACACTACCGCGGCGATACCGTTGGCCGATGGGCGACGAGTCAGCGGAGCGGGCCGTGCTCGCGCAGGAGCGGGCGCTCCAGGCGGCGCAGCTCGCGAGCGACGTGGAGGAGCTCGACCGGCTCCTGCACCCCGAGCTCCTCGCGGTCGGGCCCGACGGCAAGATGATCGACAAGGCCGGCGACCTCGCGGCGCACCGGGCCGGCATCTTCGAGATCTCGGAGCTCGACGAGGAGGACGTCCAGGTCAGGGTGCTGGGCGACCTGGCCATGACCTTCGTCGTGCTCAGGATCCGGGGCGCGATGGAGGGCAGAGAGGTCTCGGGCCGCCTCCGCTACACGCGCACGTGGACGCGCGACGGTGGCGTCTGGCGCGTCGTCGCCGCTCACATCAGCCCTGTGCCGGAGTGACGCGGCGGCGAGCGGCCGCGGGCAGCGTGAAGCGCACACGTGTGCCGCCGCCCTCCGCCGGCGAGGCGGCGTGCCGAGGCCTCGGCCGAGCGCACGTTCGCGAGGCCGAGCTCCAGGCCCGCCACATCGTCCGCGACGCCTCCGATCGCGCCGAACGCGACCTCGCCGCCGACCGCCTCGTCGAGCGCCGCCGCCGAGAACTTGCCGCCGCGCTCGTCGCCGTGGCGCTTGCCGACACGTCTCAGCTCGGCGGGACGACCAGGTTCCGCAGCAGGATGTAGCCGCTGTAGGTCAGCGCGTAGGGCTCGATGCCGAGCGGGTGATCGTTCTCCGTGCTCGGCTGCGGCAGCAGCGCGCCGGCGATGCGGATCGTCCCGCCGCCCAGCCGAAGCTCGCCGAGCGTCACGCGGTCGTAGCGCATCGTCACGTCCGTGCCCGTCGACGTCATGCCCGCGCCGACCACCCGGCCGCCGGCGGCCTCGAAGGCGGCGCGGTCGACGTCCCACTGCGGCGAGCCGACGCGAGCGCTCGCGCCGATCGTGCTGTCGACGAAGAAGCCCAGCGGTGACGGCTCGAACGTCTGCCGGCGGAGGTTGCTGTTGAAGCGCGCGCCCGGCTGGCGGATGTCGGCGGCCAGGGGGTCGGACAGCGTGTTCGGCCCGCTCGTCGCCGTGGCGCCGGACCCCGTGGCGAACGCGGTCTGGCCCGCGTACACCGCCCTGCGCTCGACCTTGTCGCGCGGGATGCCGGCGATCTCGGGCAGCGCGCGCAGCGCGCCGTCGGTCAGCACCAGGTTGCCGCCGCCGCGCACGTACTCGGCGAGCTTGTCGAACCAGGCGTCCTTCTCCGCGCGGGTGAACGCGCTCGCCGGCGCCGGCGACGCCGCGGTGAACGACAGGCTGCCCGCGTAGTTCGTGTCGAGCGCCGAGCAGTTGACCACCGCGAGCCGGTAGCTGCCCGCCGGCGGGCGTGGCGAGCGTGAGCTGCTCGGACGTGTTGAGGTTCGTGTTGCCCGGCGGCCGCCACCTGCGTCCAGGCGCCGGGGGACTCCTCGCGCTCGAGGTAGAGGTCCCAGTCGTTCAGCGTGTCGGCCCAGTGGATCTCGGCGTCCAGCCCCGCGTTGCCGTCGTCCGGCCCGATCGTGAACGGGTGGTAGTCGGTCGTCGTGCCGATCCGCTCGCAGGTGGTCGGCCCCTGCCCCGGCGTCGTCGGCTTCGTGTCCTCGAACTGCGAACCCCTGCGTGGGTGGCCCGGCCGGCGGCTCGGACTCGCCGTCGTAGGTCCCGGTGTAGCCCGGCAGCGCGTCGTCGGCGAGCACGAGCGAGCGCCTGCCGGTCGAGCGTCGTGGCGCCGGCGAGCACGGACCGCGGGTCGACCGCCGAGAAGCGGCTCGCCGAGCTCGGGATGAACGCGTTGAGGTCCTTGAACACGTCGGTGTTGGCCACGTCGTAGCCGGCGAGCGACGGAGCAGGGTCACCGCCCGTGTTGCCGTCCGTCGACGCCGGCGACTCCGTGAAGTCGACGTCCATCCGCGTGATCGCGCTGCCCTGGCTGACCACGGCGCGCCAGTCGGTTCCCTCCGGCGTCCCCTTCGGGCGGTTGACGGCGACGGTGACCCCGGCCTGCGCGTACAGCGGAGACTGGTTGAAGTCCTCCCCGACCGTCACCCACTCGTCCTCGTGGCCGCCGCCGTGCGCGTCGTCGCAGCCCGCGGCACTGCACCCGCAGCGTCACGACGCCGCGGGCCGACGCCGCCGGCGTTGTTCGTCGTCACGTCGACGCGCATGCCGCCGTTGTAGATGCCCCGCTGCGAGCCTCGCGGGTCGGTCCGGTAGACCTTGAACGGGAACACCGTCTCCCCCGCCGTCTCGGCGCTCGGCGTGCCGCGCGCGCCGGCGATGTCGGGCTGCGGGTCGGTCCGCCTCGGCACCGGCTGGAGCGGCTGGGCGTCGCGCCGCAGCCGGGCGTTGGGCACGTAGGCCTTCGACCCCGCGGCGTCGAACGGCTGCACCGCCGGCGGGTCGACGAGGTCCGCGAGATGCGTGTAGAGCAGCGCCTTGTTGCCGTCGACGTGGAGCTGCTCGCCGTGCGGGTCGAACACGATGTTGCGGTCCAGGTGCGAGAACGACATCTCGTTGTCGATCCCGTCCCCGTTCAGCCCCGCCCGCGAGTCGAACCAGTCTCCGAGCGTGCCCGTGGTCGTGTAGTTGATCGTGTCGTAGACCGTGCCCCACGTCTGCGCGTAGATCTTCGTGCAGGGCTGGATCACCGACGCGCCGGCGCAGGTGGGCTGGGGCGCGTCGTTGGGCTGGATCGCGGGCGACCACTTGATCGCGTCGTACGTCCCCCTGTTGATCGCCATCGCGGTCTGGCGCAACCGCTGGTCCTTCGCCCAGTCGTGGCGCCCGTGGGGCAGCATCGTGTACGAGAGCGCGTCCGCGGACGCCTGCCCGTGCAGGTCGTCGCCGGCCGCGAAGCGGCCGCGCTTGGCCTCGACGTCGCGCATGAAGCCGTGCAGCGCCCGGCTCTCGGGCTCCGACACGCCGCTGTAGCCGCGGAACGCGTAGCCGATGTCGGGCCAGTCGCGGTTGAGGTCGACGCCGTTGCCGTTGTAGCGCTGGAAGAACACGCCGCCCTCCGACACCGAGCCGCGCCGCCAGCCGTCCGGATTCGGATACGTGAAGTAGACGATCGTCTTGTCGAGGATCTCCCCGATCGTCGCCGCATCGGGCTTGACGGCCTCCGAGACGATCGGCCTGGCCCTGTCGCCGGTCACCAGATCCTCGATCGCGCGGGTCGCGCCCTCGATGCCGGCGCGCTCGATCCCGTGGATGGACAGCGACAGGACGACGCGCTTCTTGTTCTTGTCGGAGACGCGCTCGTTCGTCACGCGCACGACGACGAGGTCGGACTTCTTCCGCTCGAGGGTGGTCGTGGGCAGCCCGGCCGAGACGTACTGCGGCCGCGGGGTGAACTCCAGCGGCACGCCGTCGTTGCCCGGGAACATCGCAGCGCCCGCCGCGCGTGCCCGAGCCCTCCCCGAGCTTGCCGTCGAGCACCAGCACCTCGAGGTTGTCGTTCCAGTACGGCTTCGAGTTGAGGTACCGGAGCCCGTCGAGGAACTCCTGCCACTGGATGAACTGGGTGGCGGGCACGTTCCCCTGCGCGCCGGGCGAGCAGACGCCGACGCCGGGCCGGCAGCCCGCCAGCGGATCGGGGAACACACGGCCGAAGACGCCGTACTCGACGTCGCTGGTCGCGACCGGCGTCGCGACCGCCGGAGTTGCCATCGCCAGCGCGGCGACGACGGCCACGGCAAGGACCGGCACCTTCCTCGACATCTCCACCCCTCGCGTCTCGCGCATCCCCTGGCCGTCCGGGCCCGCCGCGCCGGCCGGCGGAAGCTTCAGTGCCCCCGCACGCACGCGTGTAAACGCGGAGCCTTCAGGCCGCGCGAGAATGCGAACGCCCCCGCGGCCGGAAGGCGGCGAGGGCGTTCGCGATCGGGGGTGTTGTCGGCGGGCTACTCGTACTGAAGCGCCTCGAGCACGTTCAGGCGCGATGCGCGCCGGGCGGGGAGGACCGCCGCGCCGATGCCGGCCGCGACGGCCAGCAGCGTGAACACCGCGAGCGTCGGGACGGGCACGACGAGCGGCAGCCCGTCCATCGAGACGGCCTGGGTGACCATCGCCGAGAGGAACAGCCCGAGCCCGAGCCCGAGCGCCGTGCCGATCAGCGCGGTGATGACGCTCTCGTGGCGGATCATCCGGCGCGCCTGGCGGCGCGTCATGCCGATCGTCCGGAGCATCCCGATCTCGCGGGTGCGCTCGAAGACCGAGAGCACCATCGTGTTGATCATGCCGAACAGGCTCACGATCACCGAGAAGCCCAGCAGCACGTAGAGCATGCCCATGACCACGGCCATGTTCTTGGTGGCGTCCTTGGGATACGCGGCGCCGGTGTGGTAGCTGGCATCGCCGTAGCCCTTCGCCGCCGCCTTGATCGCCGCCGCCGAGCCGGCGTCCGCGTCGAGGAACGTGAAGCTGTTCTTCGGCTGGGAGTAGGCCGAGTCGAACGCCTCCGTCGTGACCAGCGACGTCGGCCAGCAGCGGGCTCGCCTCAGGCGGGTCGTACACGCCGCGCACGACGACCGCGTGGCTGTCGCCCTTCGGCGTCTTGATCGACAGGTCGCTGCCGACCTTCAGGTGCCTGTCCTTGGCGTACGTCTTCGTGACGAGCGCCCCGTCGGTGCCGAGATGCTCGAGCGTGCGGCTGCTTCCGTGCGTCCAGTAGAACGTGTAGAAGTGCTCGATCGTCGCGGCGTCGATGCCGCTGATCTTCGACTGCTTGCCCTGCACGATCGCCTCGTCGGAGCGGACGTGCGACGAGGCCGTCACGCCGGGGAGCGCGGCGAGCCTGTCGCCCTCGGACGCCCGGAACGGGAGCCCGTCCTTGCCGTCGATCACGTGGTCCGCGTGGACCTGCTTCTCGATCGCCGACTTCGTTCCCGCGTTGATCCCGGCGCCCAGCACCGCGACGACCGTGACGAGCGTGAGCCCGATCATGAGCGCGGCCGCCGTCGAGGCGGTCCGCTTGGGGTGGCGGCCGGCGTTCGCTCCGGCGAGCTCGCCCGCCACGCCACCGGCGCGACGCGCCGGCCAGCCGACCACGCGGGTCAGCGGCTTGACGAGGCTCGGCGCGAGCAGCGCGATGGCGGCGAACAGGGCGAGGACGCCTCCGACGAGCAGCAGCGCGACGAGAGCGGTGCTGACGCCGCTGGCGAACATCCCCGCGGTGAGCGCGGCGAGCGACGCCACGAGGACGACGGCTCCGGTCTTGGCCGAGTGGGCCTCGAACCTCGACGCGGGGAGCACGGAACCCTCGCGGACCGCCGCGATCGGCGGCACCCGGGTCGCACGCCTCGCGGGGACGATGCTGGCGAGCAGCGTGACCCCCGTGCCGACGATCAGCGACGTCGTGATCGTGTGCGACGCGATCACCGTTCCACCGTCGGGGAGATCGACGCCGAGCGCGCCGAACAGGGCGACGAGCCCCTTGGCGATGCCGACGCCCGTGACGATGCCGATCGCCGACGCGCCGAGGCCGATCATCAGGCCTTCGAGCCGCACCGAGCGCATGACCTGCTTGCGCGAGGCGCCGAGCGTCCGCAGCGTCGCGAACTCGCGTGTGCGCTGAGCGACCGTGATCGAGAGCGTGTTGAAGATCACGAAGCCGCCGACGAGCAGCGCGATCGCGCCGAAGCCGAGCAGCACGTTGCGGATCATCGCCATGCCGTCGTTGATGTCCTTGGCCTGGTCCTCCGCCTGCTTGTCGGCGTCCTTCACCTGGAGACCCGGCGACAGCAGCGGCTTGATCGAGTCGACCAGCTGCGCGGGCGTGGTGCCCTTCTTCGCCGCGACCGAGATCACGTCGTAGCGGCCTTCCCGGTTGAGCAGCGACTGCGCGGTCGGGACGTCCCACGCGGCGATGCTGGCGAAGCCGAGCGAGTCGATGCTCCCGAAGGAGACCGTGCCGCTGACCCGGTAGCTGTGCTTCTTGCCGAGCGTCGAGACGACGACCGTGTCGCCGACCTCGTAGTGCTGCTTCTTGGCGGTGCCGACGTCGATCGCGACCTCGCCCGGGCCGTGCGGCGGCTTGCCGGTCTTGAACTTGTACGGGCTGAAGCGGGCGTTGGCGGCGTCGTAGCTGCCGCCCAGGCTCTCCTTCGCGACCGCCTTGCCGTCCTTGCCGATGATGTCGGCGACGTTCGCCTCGGCGGGCGAGACGTCGCCGCCGGCCGACTCGACGCCGGGCAGCGCCCGGACCTTGTCGAGGGTCGACGCAGGAATCGTCGCGCCGTTGCCGCTGGTGGAGTTCTCGACGATCTCCTTGCCGCTGATGACGGCGTCGGTGTTCGCCGACGCCTCCGTGAAGAGGCCGTTGAACGACTTCTGCATCGTGTCGGTGAGGATGAAGGTGCCGCTGATCATCGAGACGCCGATCACGACGGCGAGCGACGTGAGCAGCGCGCGGACCTTCCGGGCCGCGAGGCCCTTGAGCGCGACTCCGATCATCGTCCGCTCACTTCCTCGAGCGTCGCCAGGATCTCGTGCGCGGTCGAGCGGCCGAGGTCGCGGACGATGTCGCCGTCGGCGAGGAACAGCACCCGGTCGGCGATCGCCGCGGCGTGCGCGTCGTGGGTGACCATCACGGTCGTCTGGCCCAGCGTGTCGACGGCGTCGCGCAGCAGGCCGAGGATCTCGCCGCTGGTCGTGGAGTCGAGGTTGCCGGTGGGCTCGTCGGCGAACATCACCGACGGGCGCGAGGCGAGCGCGCGGGCGACCGCGACGCGCTGCTGCTGGCCCCCGGAGAGCTCCGAGGGGCGGTGGGAGACGCGGTCGGCGAGACCGACGCTCGCGACGACCTCGTCGATCCAGGCCTGGTCGGGCTTGACGCCGGCGAGCTTGAGCGGCAGCGACGATGTTCTCGGCCGCCGTGAGCATCGGGAGCAGGTTGAAGAACTGGAAGATGAAGCCGATGTGGTCGCGCCGCAGCTTGGTCAGCGCCGTGTCGTCGAGGCCGCTGATGTCGACGCCGGCGACGGTCACCTCGCCCGACGTGGGCTTGTCGAGGCCGGCGAGGATGTGCATCAGCGTCGACTTGCCCGAGCCCGACGGACCCATGACGGCGGTCAGTCGTGCTTCGGCGATGTCGACCGAGACGCCGCGCAGCGCGTCGACGGCGGTGTCGCCCTCGCCGTAGCGGCGGACGACGTCGCGGGCGGTGACGACCGTGGCGGGCGCGATCGCGGGCTGGGGCGGCTCGAGCATGGAGGTTGACTGCATGGAGATCTGCTCCTGGTTTCGGGGGACCGCACGAAGGTCCCAGCCAGGCGCGCGGCCGGACACGTGGTCTCCAGGCCTATCGGGGTGCCGGTATGAGCACCCGCCGCCGGGCGGCTCAGCCCCGGGCGGTGGGCTGCGGCCGCTCGAGCCGGAGGTATTCGAGGACGGCCAGGATGCGGCGGTTGTCGTCGTCGTCCGCGCTCAGGCCGAGCTTGGCGAACACGGCCGAGATGTGCTTCTGCACGCCGCGCTGGCTGAGCTCGAGCCGCTCGCCGATCGCCTTGTTGGAGCGACCCTCGGCGACCAGCGAGAGCACCTCGCGCTCACGCGCGCTGAGCGACGCCAGCGGCCCGTCGTCACGGCGGGCGGCGAGCAGCCGGGACACGACCTGCGGGTCGAGGACGGAGCCGCCCGCGGCCACGCGCCGCAGCGTGTCGGTGAACTCCTCGATGTCCCCGACCCGGTCCTTCAGGACGTAGCCGAGCCGCTCAGGGCTTTCCGCCAGCAGCCGCGCGGCGGTCCCGGTCTCCACGTGCTGGGAGAGGATGACGATGCCCATCTCCGGCGACCGTTGACGGATCTCGTGTGCCGCGCGCAGCCCCTCGTCGGTGAACGTCGGCGGCATCCGGACGTCGATGATCGCCACGTCGGGCTGGTGCTCCGCGACCTCGCGCAGCAGCTCTTCGGCGGATGACGCCTGGGAGACGACGTCCACCCCGGCGCGCCCCAGGAACGTGGCGATCCCCTCGCGCAAGAGCGTGCTGTCGTCCGCGATCACGACGCGCACGGTGACCCACCCTAGCCGCGGAACATGAGCGTGGGGTGGGATCGCGCGTCGGCGGCGTCAGTGGCCGGGCCGGGCGAGACCCTGCTCGTACGCGAACACCACGGCCTGCGCCCGGCTGCTGAGGTCGAGCTTGGAGAGCACGTTCGCCACGTGCTTCTTGACCGTGCTCGACTCGACGACCAGCTCCCGGGCGATGTCGGCGTTGGAGAGGCCGCGGGCCATCAGCATCAGCGCATCGCGCTCGCGCGGTGTGAGCGTGTCCAGGCGCGGATCCGCGTGCGCGTGGGGTGAGCTCGCGGCGAACTCGCTGATGAGCCGCCGCGTCACGTCGGGCGAGATCAGGCCTTGTCCACGCGCGACCGTGCGCACGGCCTCGACGAGCGCCTCGGGCTCGGCGGACTTCAGGAGGAAGCCGGCGGCACCGGCCCGCAGGGCCGCGAAGACCACATCGTCGTGATCGAACGTCGTGACGACGAGCACGTCGATCGGTGCGCCGGCGGCGGGGTGGGCGAGCAGCCGCGTCGCCGCGAGACCGTCCATCCGCGGCATGCGCACGTCCATCACGACGAGGTCGGCGTCGCGGCGGCGGGCGAGGGCGACCGCCTCGATCCCGTCGGCGGCCTCGCCGACGACCTCGAAGTCGGGCTCCGCCTCGAGGATCGTCCGCAGCCCGCGGCGAACCACGGCCTGGTCGTCGGCCAGCAGGATCCGTCGTGGCGATCATCGCGCGGGCAGCACGGCGTGGACGCGCCAGCCGAGGCCGTCGGGGCTCGGGCCGGCCTCGAGGCGGCCGCCGACGAGCGCCGCGCGCTCGCGCATCCCCGGGATGCCGCTGCCGTGGCCCGCGGGCTCGGCGCGGCGCGCGCCGTCGTCGGAGACGTCGACGAACGCCTCGCCGTTGGTGAGGTGGATCGACACGGACGCGCGCGGCGGCCGCGCGTAGCGCGCGACGTTGGTCAGCGCCTCCTGGATGATCCGGAAGGTCGCGGCCTGGACGTCCGCCGCCAGCGCCTCGTCCGGCGGGGCGCGCAGGACGCGAACGTCGACGCCCGAAGCGCGGACGGCATCGAGCATGGTGTCGAGGTCGGCGAGCCCCGGCGGGGCCCGGGGTCTCGTTGACCACCGGTCTCGCGCATGCCGCGAACCGCCGCGCGGGTCTGCGCGAGGGCGTCGCGCGACATCCGGGCGATGCGGTCGAACGCCGCCCGTGCGTCTTCGGGATCGCTGTCGATCAGCGTGCGCCCCGCGCCCGCCTGGACGGCGATGGCGCTGAGGTCGTTGCCGACGACGTCGTGGACCTCGCGGGCGATCCGCACGCGCTCGACCGCCGCGGCTTCACCGGCCTCCGCTCCGCGCAGCTGCGCCAGGCGCGCGCTCTGGTCGCGGACCTGCGCGACAAGGCGCCGCTGCTCGCGCAGCAGGTCGGCGAGCAGCAGCGGGACGCCGATCACGCAGATGTTGGCGACCAGCTGGAAGGCGCTGAGCGGCTCGCCCGAGGCGTCCGCGGCCGCGAACGAGGCGAGCACGTCACCGGCGAGCGTGAACGCGCCGAGGGCGATCGCGGTCCGGCGGTCCGTGAGATAGACGGCTGCCGCCGCGATGAGCAGGGCGGAGAACCATCCCGACGTCGGCGGGTAACCCAGGGCGGCGGCGCCCAGAGCCGCCGTCAGCGCCACCACCGCGGACACGACCGGCGCGCGCCGGCACGTCGCGGCGGGCAGCGCCATGAGCAGCACGAGCACGACCGCGAGCGCGTCGACCTCGCGCCAGGTCTCGTCGCCGGCGGAGCGCTGGAGCGCGAGCGTGATGAGGCCCAGCACCACGCCGCGCGGTCACGCGAGGTCGACGTCTCGCCCGACGCAACGCGGCCCGGCATCGTGGCCATCCTCTCAGCCCGCGGTGGCGCCGTCCTCATCCTTAAGGCCCAGGCCGCTCCCTCGCGGCCGCCCTCGATCACCCCAGCAGGCCGCTGTGGGATCGCCTGGCGCGCTCGCGGACCATCAGGCAGCCCTCCATGACGATCACCACATCACGACACCACCGACCAGCCGAGCCTGGCGAGCCTGGTGCACCTCGACGACGTCGTGCGCGTGTTCGGGCGCGGCGACGGCCAGGTGCGCGCCCTCGACGGCGTGACGCTGACCATGGCCCGCGGCACGTTCACCGCGATCATGGGACCCTCGGGCTCCGGCAAGACGACGCTGCTCCAGCTCGCCGCCGGGCCTCGACCGCCCGACGCAGGGCCACGTCCACCTCGGCGGAGCACCAGCTCGGCCGGCTGAACGAGCGGGCGCTCGCCCGCCTGCGGCGCGAGCGGATCGGCTTCGTCTTCCAGTCGTTCAACCTGCTCGGAGCGCTCACGGCCGAGCAGAACGTCGGGCTGCCCGCCAAGGCTCGCGGGCACGCGGCTGCCGGTCGGCCGTCCGCGACGTCCTCGAGCTCGTCGGCCTCGACGAGCGCCGCGGCCATCGGCCGGCGCAGCTCTCGGGCGGCCAGCAGCAGCGGGTCGCGATCGCCCGCGCGCTCGTCGGCGAGCCGAGCGTGATCTTCGCCGACGAGCCCACCGGCGCGCTCGACACGCGCGCCGGGCCGAGCCGTGCTCGCCCTCCTGCGCCAGACAATCGACGAGACCGGCGGCACGCTGGTGATGGTCACCCACGATCCGTCCGCCGCCGCGTGGGCGGATCGCGTCGTCTTCATGGCTGACGGACGGCTCGCCGGCGAGCTGCACGCCCCGACCGCCGAGCAGGTCGCCGAGCGCCTGACAGGACTGGGGGCCTGACATGCTGCGCATCTCGCTCCAGACGCTCCGTGCACGCCGCGCCACGCTTGCCGGCGCGTTCGCCGCGATCTGGCTTGCCGTGACGCTCGCCTCCGCCACCGGCCTGCTGATGGCCGGCGCGCTCGGCGCCACCGGGCGCCGGACGCCTCGCCGCCGCCGACGCGGTCGTCCGCGCCGACCCGACGATCACGATCGGCCGCGGCGAGGACGCCGAGGGCCTCGACGTCATCCCGGGCCCACGACTGCCCGCCGCGACCGTCGACCGCGTCGCCGCCGTGCCGGGCGTCGCCCGCGCCGTCGGCGACATCGCCTTCCCCGCCGGCGCCTGGGACGCGCGAGGCCGGCAGTTCGAGGCCGAGCCGGCGGACCGGCTCATCGGCCACGGCTGGGACAGCGCGGCGCTCACGCCGTATCGACCTGAGCGCCGGCCGCGCGCCCGACGGGCCGCGCGACGTCGTCGCCGACGCCCGGCTCGGCACGCGCGCGGCGACATGATGCGCGTCGTCACTCCGGCCGGCGACGAGCGCTACCGCGTCAGCGGACTCGCCGACGCGCGCGGCGCCGGCGACGACGAGCCAGGCGGCGCGTGTTCTTCGCAGCCCGCGGTCGCCGCGACGCTGTCCGGCGCCCCGGGACGCGTCGACGCCGATCGGCGTGATCGCCGAGCCGGGGACGTCCGCGGCCGGGCTGCGCGCCCGCCTCGCAGGAGCGTCTGGGCGCGGCATCGAGGTCCTCGACCGGCAGCACGCCGCCGACGCCGACGCGGGCGACCCGACCGCGGCCGACCGCGCCGGGCTGATCGCCATCTTCGGTGCCCTGGGCGGGATCGCCGGGCCGTCGCGCTGTTCGTCGTGGCCGGGACGTTCGCCCTCGCCATCGCCCAGCGCCGGCGGGAGACCGCCGTGCTGCGCGCGCTCGGCGCGACGCCGCGGCAGGTCCGCCGGCTGCTCGCCGGCGAGGCGCTGCTCGTCTCGCTCGTCGCAGGCGCGCTCGGCGTCCTCGCCGGCCGCCCGCTCGCCGACGCGATCGTCGGCGTCCTCGCCGATCGCGGCGAGGTCGGGCCGGCGTTCGCGCCCGGCACTCGCCCATCCCGCTCGCGGCGGCGCTGGGCATGGGCGTCGTGATCGGCCAGCTCGCGGTCGTCGCCGCCGCCCGCCGCGCCGGGCGCATCCCGCCCGCCGACGCGTTGCGCGAGGTCGCGATCGAGCATCCGCGCCCGGGGCTCGTCCGGACGCTGTCGCCGGCGTCGCGTGCCTGGCCGGCGGCGTCGTGATGGCGATCGTCTTCTCCGGCTACTGGGCGATGGCGTTCGCGATGCTCGGCGGGATCCTCCTCGCCATGGGCATCGGGCTGCTCGGGCGCTGGCTGCTCGGGATCCCGGCCGCGGTGCTGGCCGGCCGCTGCGCCGCCTCGGCGCGCCGGGGTGCTCGCCGGCACCGGCCTGGCGGCGAACCGCTGGCGCACGGCGGCGCTGGCGACGCCGATCGTGCTGGTGACGATGCTGGCCGGCATCCAGGGCGTCGTGGAGTCCAGCAACCAGCGCCACACCGAGGACGTCTCCGGCGCCCGCGTGCACGCGCGCACGTGGTCGTCGGCGCGGCGGCGCGCCGCTGCCGGCGGGCACCGCCGGCGCGGTCGCCCGGCTCGACGGCGTCGACGGCGTCACGGCCGTCGTGCCGACCGAGGTCTACCCGCGCGGCCGGCGCTCGGCGGCCAGAGCCCGTGGCCGGCCGCCGGGCTGAGCGGCACGCGGCGACCAGCACGCTCGACCCGGACGTCGTCCAGGGGTCGCTCGCGACGTCCGCGGCGACGCGGTCGCGGTCAGCCGCGTGTTCGCCGCCGCGGGCGACCTGGGATCGGCGACGCGGTTCCCGTCCGGATGGCCGACACCGACGCCGGCCACGCTGCGGGTCGCGGCGATCTACGACCGGGCGGCGGGCCTCGGCGACGTCCTGCTCGACCCGGCCGTCGCCCGCCGCCACGCGGCGGAGCCGGCCGACTCGGCCGTGTTCGTCGCCGGCGGCGCGGCAGCCGAGCGATCGCTCGAGCGCTACGCGGCCGGCCACCGGGCGTGGAGCAGCTCAGCCGCGCCGGCTACCTCGACACGCTGCACGCCTCGAACGTCGACGGCGCGTGGGGCGTCTGGCTCGTCGTCGGGCTCGCGACCGCCTTCGCGGCCCTCGCGCTGATCAACACGGCGGCGATGACCACGACGGAGCGCCGCGACGAGCTCGCGACGCATCCGCCTGCTCGGCGGCACCTCCGGTCACGCCATGCGGATGGTGGCGCTCGAGATGCTCCCGACGGTGGCCGTCGGACTGGGCGCGGGAGCGGCGATCGTCGCGGTCGCCGTCGCCGGCGTGCCGCGCGGGTGACGGGCTTCCCGCTCGTCGTGCCGCTCGAGCTCGCCGCCGGCCTGGCCGCCGGCGCCGCTGCTCCTCGGCCTGCTCGCCGCCGCCGTCACGACGCGACTCGCGCGACGCGTCTCGCCGGCGGAGGCCATGCGCGGACGGGACTGAGGATCACGCCGGCGCGGGCTGCGGGGCAGCGGTCGGGACGGCCGCGTGGCCCCGCACGCCCGCGTCGGGCCGGTCGCCGGGCAGGCGCAGGAGCACCAGCAGCGCGCCGGCCAGCGCGACGACGGCGGCGGCGGTGAGACCGAGGCCGAGCGCGTCGGTGAACGCGCGGCCGGCGGTGTCCGCCAGCTCCTGGCCGGCGGGACCGCCGACGCGCTCGGCGACGGCGTGGGCCGCCCCGACGGACTCGCCGCGCCGCGTCCGGCGCGCCGCTCATCTCGCGCGAGTAGGCCGTGCCGATGATCGACCCGATGACGGCGACGCCGAGCGCGCCGCCGACCTGCCGCGTCACGTCGCTCATCGCCGACCCGACTCCGCGCCTTGGCCTCGGGCACCGCGCTCATCACCGAGTCGGTGGCGGGCGCCATCGCCGAGCCCATCGAGAGCGCGAGCCCGAAGGTCACGAGACCCAGGAGCAGCGGAGCCATGCCCGGCGTCCAGGCGAGGCTCGTGCTCAGCACGAGCGCGACGCCGGTCAGGCCGCCGGCGATGACGCGCGCCCGGCCGACCACGCCGACCAGGCGGTGCGACGCGCCGGAGCCGACGACGAGCCCGAGCGCGAGCGGGAGCATGGCCGCACCGGCCTCCAACGCGCTGTATCCGTGCGCGAACTGGAGGAACTGGGTGAAGGCGAAGACGGAGCCCATCATCGCGAAGAAGACGAGCCCGACGCCCAGCGAGGCGACCGTGAAGCGCGGGTCGCGGAAGAACTCGAGCGGCAGCATCGGCGAGGGCACGCGGCGCTCCCACCACACGAAGGCGACGCCGAGGACCGCCGCGGCGGCGAAGCAGCCGAGGACGAGCGAGTCGGTCCAGCCGCGCGCGCCGGCCTCGATGATCCCGTAGACGAGCGCGACGAGCGTCGCGATCGAGAGCCGCGCGCCGCGGAGGTCGAACGCGCCGGGCTGGGGGTCGCGGCTCTCGGGGACGAGCCTGAAGCCCGGCGACCAGCGCGACGGCGACGATCGGGACGTTGAGCCAGAACACCGAGCTCCAGGAGAACCACTCGAGCAGCAGCCCGCCGACGAACGGGCCGAGCCCGATCCCGACGCCGGCGATCGCGGACCAGATGGCGATCGCCTTGCCGCGCTCCTCGCGCGGGAAGACGTCCATGATCACCGACAGCGTCGCCGGCATGATCATCGCGCCGCCGATGCCCATCGCGGCGCGCAGCACGATCAGCTGGCCGGCGTCCTGGGCGAAGGCGGCGAGCACGCTCGCGACGCCGAACAGCACGAGCCCGGATTGGAGCGCGCGCTTGCGGCCGAAGCGGTCGCCGAGCGTGCCCATCGTGAGCAGGACGCCGGCGAACGACGAGCAGATAGGAGTCGACGATCCACTGCAGCGTCGACCCTGAAGCCGAGAAGTGCGTCTGCAGCGTCGGCAGCGCGACGTTGAGGACGGTGTTGTCCAGCCCGATGATGAGCAGGCTCAGTGCGAGCACGGCGAGCGTCTTCCAGCGGCGTGCGTACGCCTTGCGGGTCGATCGTTCGGGTGCATGGGGAGCCTCCGCGTCAGGGGATCTGGACGTCGCGCACGGCGATCGCGAGGGTGCGCTGGGCGACGTAGGGCGGGCAGCAGCGCGAGCGCGGCCTGCTGGTCGGCGGGCCTCCACCCGCCACCAGACGTCATGGCCGCCCTCGACGCAGCGTCGACGTGCCGCGATGCCCGGCGCAGCGGGCTGTCGAACCCGCTCCACGCCGCGAACGCCGCATCGCATTCGCGCGTCGCGTGCGATGGTGGAGCAGGAACGCACGGCATGCGCCACAGGCTTGCCGGCTCGACGTCCCGCGCACATCAGGGCCGCCCCCTGAACCATCCCCTGAACCAGCGTATGCTCGCGCTCACGCCGTGATCCGCCGCCACCGGTCCGCTCGTTGGACGCCGCGCCGAGCTCGAGCAGCTCGACGCCGCGCTCGACGCCCTCGGGGCCGGGACGGCCGTGCTGCGTCGCCATCGAGGGCGAGCCCGGCATCGGCAAGACGCGGCTGCTCGCCGAGCTGCGCGCCGCGCGCGGAGGCGCGCGGGCTCTCGTGCTGTCGGGCGCGGCCGCCGAGTTCGAGCGCGACCTGCCGTACGGCGTCTGGGTCGACGCGCTCGACGCCTACGTCGCGTCGCAGCGAGCTCGACGGCGACGCGGCCGCACTCGCCGCCGTGCTGCCCTCGCTGCGCTCGCCGACGGGGACAGCGGCGACGAGCGGCCACCGCGCCCACCGCGCGGTGCGCGCGGCTGCTCGACGCTGCTCGCCGAGCCGCCAGCCGCTCGTGCTGGTGCTCGACGACCTGCACTGGAGCGACGCCGCCTCGATCGAGCTGATCGCCGGCGCTCCTGCGCCGCGGCACGGCGCGCGCGCGTGCTGCTCGCGCTCGGCTACCGCACCGGGCAGGCGCCGGCGCGGCTGCGCGCGGCGCTCGCGTCGCCCGCGGTCACGGTCATCGAGCTGGGCGCGCTCAGCGAGGACGAGTGCCGCGACGCTCGCCGGCGCCGAGCTCGCCGGCGCCGGCACGCCGCGATCTTCGCGCGAGAGCGGCGGCAACCCGTTCTACGCGCTCCAGCTGGCGCGCGCCGCAGCACTGCCGGCGCCCAGCTCCTCCTCGGACCGCATGGCGGAGGACGCCCACGTCCCGCAGACCGTCGCCGCCGCGCTCGCTGACGAGCTCGACGCGCTCGCGCCCGACGCGCGCCGGCTGCTCGACGCAGGCTCGATCGCGGGCGACCCGTTCGAGCCGAGCTCGCCTGCGAGATCGCGCCGCTGCCCCCGGCGCCGGGATGACCGCGCTCGACGAGCTGCTCCACGTCGGCCTCCTCCAGCACACCGCCGTACCGCGCCGCTTCGCCTTCCGCCACCCGCTCGTGCGGCGCGCCGTGTACGCGTCGACCGGGCGGCGGCTGGAGGCTCGCCGCCCACGCGCGGGCGGCGAGCGCGCTTGCGGCTCGCGGCGCGTCGGCCGCATCGCGCGCGCATCACGTCGAGCAGTCGGCGGCCGAGGGGGACGCCGCGGCGATCGAGCTCCTGCTCGAGGCGGGGGAGGCGACAGCGCCGCGCGCACCGGCCGCGGCGGCTCGCTGGTTCGGCGCCGCGCTCCGGCTGCTGCCGGAGACCGACGACGCGAAGCGGCTGCGCACGCAGATCAGCCTCGCGCAGGCGCTCCGCTCGACCGGCGACCTCGAGCGCTGCGTGGCGACTCTGCTGGAGGCGCTGGAGCTCGTGCCGGCCGCCGACGACCGGCTCCGGGTGACGCTGACGGCAGCGTGCGCGGCGTCCGAGCACTTCCTGGGCCGCCACGAGGAGGCGAAGCGGCGCCTGGCGGCGGCGTTCGAGTCGCTCCCGGACCACGGTTCGCCGGAGGCCGTGACCGTGCTCCAGGCGCTCGCCGCCGGCGGCATCCTGACGCTCGACCACGACGGGGGGCGATCGTTCGCCCGCCAGGCCCTTACCGCGGCACGACGGCTCGGAGACCCCGCCCTGATCGGCGCGGCGGCGTCCGCGCTGGCGCACGCGACCGCGAACCGGGGAGCGGTCGACGAGCTGAGCGCGGCGGTCGACGAGGCCGCCTCCAACCTGGACAGCGTGACCGACGACACCCTCGCGCGCCACCTCGACGCGGCCAACCGCCTCGCCTGGTCCGAGTTCCTCGTCGAGCGCTACGACGACGCCAGCCGTCACGCGACGCGCGGCGTCGCCGTCGCGCGAAGCACCGGGCAGGACCAGTTCGTCCCGATGATCGCCGGCGCCCACGCTCTCAGCGTCATGCGGCGCGGCGATCTCGCTGCGGCTGCGGCGCTCGCCGACGATGCGCTCGAGACGGCGGAGGTCGCGGCCAACGGGTACGTCACGGGCTGGGTGCTCACGGTCGTCGCGCACGTCGCCATGGCCACCGGTGACCTCCGCGCCGCGCGGCTCGCGGCGCAGCGCGCCGTCGGGCTCGTCGAGGGGCGTGCCGACAGCCGCATCGCCGCGATCGCCCAGGTCCGGCTGGCTGCGACGCTCCACGAGACCGGCGACCAGCCTGGTGGCGTAGAGGCCGTGCTGGAAGCGGCCGGAGGGCCGGACTTCCCCCGCGTCCCTCCCAGCTGGACGGTCTTCTACGCGGAGGCCATGACGCGCGCCGAGCTCGCGGCGGGCCGGCTCGACGACGCCGACAGGCTCGCCACCCGCGCCGAGGCGACGGCGCGCGAGCTCGGCCTGCCGCTGGCGACGGCGGTCGCGGAGCGTGCGCGAGCCGCCGTGGAGCTCCATCGCGGTGAGACCGACGCGGCGGCCCGCCGGGCGCTGACCTCGGCGGCGGGCGCGAGCAGCGCGGGCGCCCCGATCGAGGCGGCGCGCTCGCAGGCGCTCGCGGGACGAGCCCTGGCGATCACGGGCGAGCGCCGGCGCGCGGTGAAGCTCCTGCGGTCGGCGGAGCAGGCGTTCGACGCGTCCGGGGCCGAGCGCGATCGCAGCGAGGCGCGCCACGAGCTGCGACGGCTCGGCGCTCGCAGCGAACCGCGCGGTCCCTCAGCGGCTGACGGCGACGGCCTCGCGTCGCTGTCGCGACGCGAGCGGGAGGTGGCGGACCTGATCACCGCCCGCAAGACGAACCGCGAGGTGGCGGCCGAGCTGTTCCTCAGCGAGAAGACCGTCGAGTCGCACCTCAGGAACATCTTCGCGAAGCTCGGCGCCTCCTCTCGCGTGGACGTGGCACGCGCCGTCGAGCGCTCCGGCTGAGCGATCCCGCACCCCGTTCTGAGAGGTGGCCGCACCACGGCCCGCGCTTTTGGGACCACGGGACCCCTGGAGGCCGCATCGGTGATCGGAGCCGGCGCTGGGAGTCTGGCCCGGTCCCCCTCGCAAGCATTCCAAGGAGTCCAATGCAACCTCGCAACCTGGCGGCACGTGCCGGTAGATGGAGCGCAACGCATCGAAAGACCGCAGTGATCGGCTGGATCCTGTTCGTCGTGCTGGCCACCGTCATCGGCGGCAAGGTCGGCCAGAAGAACCTCGAGCCGTCCGCCATGGGCAACGGCGAGTCCAAGCGGGGCGACATGATCGTCGCCGACGCCGGCTTCCCCGAGACCATCGGCGAGCGCGTCCTCATCCAGGGCAAGGGCTCGATCGAGTCCGGCGATCCTGAAGTGACCGCCGCGGTGGAGGACACCGTCACTCGCCTCGACAAGATCGAGGGCGTCAGCGACATCGAGAGCCCGCTCGACGAGCGCCACCGCGCCGAGACCGTCTCCAAGGACGGCCGCTCCGTCGTCGTGAACTTCACGCTGCCGGGCAAGTACGAGAACGCCGCCGACGGGCAGAAGCTCGAGAAGACGGCCGAAGCGCCGCTCGCCGCCGTCGCCGCCGTCCAGAAGGCCCATCCCGGAGCTGCTCGTCGAGGAGTACGGCGACGCGTCCGCGCAGAAGGCGCTCGGCGCCACGGAGCGCGCCGACGAGGCGAAGTCCATGCAGTTCTCGACGGGCGGCACCCTGCTGATCCTGCTGCTCGCCTTCGGCGCGGCCGTCGCCGCCGGCGTGCCGCTGCTGCTCGGCGTCTCCTCGTTCGTGGCCACCACGGGCCTGCTCGGGCCGGTCAGCCAGCTGAGCCCGCTCCACGAGGCCGTCGGCCAGGTCACGATGCTCATCGGCCTCGCCGTCGGCGTCGACTACGCGATGTTCTACCTGCGCCGGATGATGGAAGAGCAGGACAAGGGCGCGCTCGCCCTCCGCCGCGCTCGACGTCGCCGCCGCCACCTCCGGCCGCGCGGTGCTGATCTCCGGGTTCACCGTCATGGCGGCCATGGCCGGCATGTTCTTCTCGGGCAACCCGATCTTCTCCTCGTTCGGCATCGGCACGATCATCGTCGTCGGCGTCGCCATGGTCGGCTCGCTCACGTTCCTCCCCGCCGTGCTGTCCTACCTCGGCCAGAAGGGCTGGATCGAGAAGGGCCGCATGCCCTACATCGCCAAGCGCCGCCACAAGGCGAAGGGCGAGTCGCGCATGTGGAACGCGATCCTGACCCGGGTCCTCGCGCGTCCGCTCATCTCCGCGGTGCTCGCCGGCGGCCTGCTCGTCGCCCTGGCCATCCCCGCGCTCGGCATGCAGTTCAAGGAGCCCGGCACCGAGGGCATGTCACGCAGCCAGCCGATCATCCAGACGCTGGACCGCGTCGATGCGGCCTTCCCGGGCGGCAGCGCGCCGGCCAACGTCGTGATCAAGGCGAAGGACGTGACGGCGCCCGAGGTGCAGTCCGCCATCCAGCAGCTGCACGACGACGCGATCGCCACGGGCAAGCTGTCGGAGCCCTCGGGCGTCGACGTCAACCCCGCCAAGACCGTCGCGGTGGTGTCGCTCGCCGTCCAGGGCAAGGGCACCGACGCGGCCTCGAACGAGTCGGTGCGGGTCCTGCGCGAAGAGGTCGTGCCGGCCACGGTCGGCAAGCTCGACGCGGATGTCGCCGTGAGCGGCATGACCGCCTCCTCGAAGGACTTCCTCGACACGATGAAGTCGCACCTGCCGATCGTGTTCGGCTTCGTGCTCGCGCTGGCGTTCATCCTGCTGCTCGTCACGTTCCGCTCGATCGTGGTGCCGATCAAGGCGATCATCCTCAACCTGATGTCGGTCGGCGCCGCCTACGGCATCCTGACGCTGGTCTTCCAGAACGGCCACGGGGAGAAGGCGCTCGACTTCACCTCGGTCGGCGGCATCACGCCCTGGCTCCCACTGTTCCTGTTCGTGGTGCTCTTCGGGCTGTCGATGGACTACCACGTGTTCGTCCTCAGCCGGGTCCGCGAGCTGGTCGACCGCGGCATGTCGACCGAGAACGCCGTCGCGGAGGGCATCAAGTCCACCGCGGGCGTCATCACCAGCGCCGCCGCGGTGATGGTCGTCACGTTCGCCGCCTTCGCGACCGGCTCCGACCAGTCGATGAAGCAGCTCGGCGTCGGCCTCGCCGCCGCGATCCTGATCGACGCGACGATCGTCCGCGCCGTGCTGCTGCCGGCCACGATGAAGCTGCTCGGCAGCCGCAACTGGTACCTGCCCAAGGGCCTGGGCTGGCTGCCCAAGTTCGAGCACGAGCCGCAGGTGGCGCCCGCCGCGGCGTAAGCCGACCGGCACTCCTGCTGCACCCGCGGCGCCCGCCATCCGGCGGGCGCCGCGGCGCTTAACCGGGGCCACGTGCGCACGCGGCACGGGGGTCGACCGGGGACTTGCCCGGGCGCGACGGGCGGCGGATCGCGGGACCGTTTGGCCATGAAGCCAACGGACCCCACGGAGCCCCCAATGCGTGCCATCGATCTCCCCCAGTTGCGCCTCTTTACCGGCGACCAGCCGATCGCCGATTCACTCGCCACGCGGCTGGCCATGTCCCCCGGGCTGGTCCGGCCCGGCGTCAGCCGCTGGGATGCCGGCCGGACTCCCGTGCACCCGCTCTCGATGGAGAGCGCGTACGCCGACCCGGCGCTGCTGCGGGACCTCGGTGCCCGGGGCGCGCGATTCGCCCGGGAGCTCGCCGTCGACGTCGTCGTCGGCGCCGAGACCGCCGGCGTGCCGCTGGCCGCCTCGGTCGCGATGGAGGGCGGCTTGCCGTTCGCCTTCGTCCGCAAGCCCGGCTATCGCGGCCACGAGCCCGGCGAACCGACGGTCCGCGGGGCCGACGTGGCGGGTCGGCGGGTGCTGCTCGTCGATGACGCCGTCTCGAGCGGCGCGTCCGTCGAGCGCTTCACCGCCGCCCTGGCCGGTGCGGGCGCCGAGGTCGTCGGGGTGTTCGTCCTCGTCGACATGCGTGAGGTCGCGCAGACCGTGACGAGCACGGCCGCCGCGCTCCCCACCGAGTCGGTGAGCACGTACCTCCAGGTCCTCGAGCTCGCCAAGGCCGGCGGCGTCCTCGATGCCTCCGTCCACGCGCTCAGCGTCGACGCGATCGTGAACCGATGGACCGAGGACGACCCGCGGTGGGATCTCCTGGCCGTGGCGGCATGACGAGCCGGGCTCAGGGCCGGACGAGCCTCTCGCAGCGGCGGTAGCGATCGCCCTTGCCGCGGACCGCGACGTCCCGGCCAGGACCGCAGTCGATCACGTCGCGACCGGGCCCGCCGCTGACCGTGTCCTTGCCCGCGCCGCCGCGGATGACGTCGCGGCCGCCGGCGCCGGAGAGCACGTCGTTGCCGCGGCCACCGACAACGACGTCACTGCCGCGCCCGCCCACGACGATGTCGCTTCCACGTCCGCCGTCGAGGCGGTCCTTACCGCCGCCGCCGTCGATGCAATCGGCGCCGGCCAGCCCGAAGAGGCGATCGTTGCCCAGCCCGCCGACGAGCATGTCGCCACGCGCGCGCCCGCGCAGCCTGTCAGCCAGCGGCGATCCGATGACGACGCGGGCGGACGGGTATGCCCGCCCGCCGCAGCGCGGTGTCGCGGGCTGTTGCCCCGCACCCGCGCCCGTGCCGGCTCCGGCTCCGGGCGTGCCGACCGCGCCCGGAGAGCCGGTCCCGGGACCCAGCGGCGACGGCGTTCCGGCGCCTCCGCCGGAGCCGACCATCCACGGCGCCGGCGCGGTGGCGTCGCCGGCCCGGAACTCGAGCGTCCCGCGAAGCGCCGGCGTGCCGCCCTCGCAATGCTGTTCGAAGCTCACCGACGCCGTGCGCAGCGAGCCGTCGCCGGTGAACGTCACCGAGTTCACCGTGAAGGAACCCGTGAGCGTGTTGCAGCCCCTGCCGTCGCCCGACACGTCCATCCCCGGCCCGGTGCCGTTGAACGGATAGCGCGTCGCGTTCGTGTAGGTCCCCGGCGCGACGATGTCGCCATGGGCGGGAACGAACGTCGCGCCGTAGTAGGTCCCGTCCGCGCCGCTCACCCCGAAGCCGAGGTACTGCCGCGAGCCGCCCGCGGCGATCAGGTCACCGTCGGCGGGACGGTAGTCCCACGTCTCGCCCTGGCCGATCCAGTCACCCTCGTCCGACACCATGTGCCAGCGCGTGGTCCCCCCGTAGGCGAACGCCTGGAGCGCGACCACGTGCACCCGGCCGGCGGAGTCGCGGACGTTGAGGGTCGCGGTTCGCGTTCCGGCCCCGGCCGCGGTCGGGCGCACGTAGACCTGGCAGGACGATCCCGCCGTCAGCGCCTTCCCGGTGCAGTCGTCGACGCGCTCGACGAAGTCGGCGGCGTCGGCTCCGGCGATCCGCGCGTCGGTGACCGTCAGGGCTTGTGCCGCCACGACCGTCACCGGCACGGCGGTGCCCGGCCGGCCTACGTCGGCCGCCGGCCAGCGTACGATCCCGGGCGCGACCAGCGCGCCGTCCGGCACCGGGACGCCGATCCGCACCTCCCCGAACAGCGCTGACTCCCCGCCCTCGCAGTGCTGCTCGTAGACGATCCAGAGCCGTTGGAGCGTGCCGTCGGAGGCGACGTCGAACGCCTTCACTTCGAACAGGCCCTCGATCGTGTTGCAGCCGCGACCGTCGCCCGAGATGTCGATGCCGGGTCGTCCGGCCTCCCGAAACGGTGCGCGCTGCGCCCCCACGTACGTGCCAGGCGCCAGGATCCGCCCGGGCGGGGCGGCGAACTCGAGGTCGAAGTAGTCGCCGAGGTTGCCGCCGCTCACCGAGACATTCAGGTAGGCCGTCGAGCCGGAAACCGAGATCTGCGCGTTGCCGGGGTGATAGAGGCGGGGGACGCCGCCGCCGATGTAGTCGCCCGAATCGCTCAGCATCACGACCGAAGTGGCGCCGGCGGCATGCGCCGCGGGTGCGAGCACGAGCGCGACGACGACCGCCACCAGCCCCCGGACGATCATGCCCGCTGAAGTACCCGCGCGGCCACGCGAGTACGCGCAGCGGTAGCTCACGCCGCCCGCGCGCGCATCGCCTCGAGGTCGTGGACGACGATCGCCCGCCGGCCGGTCTCGATCCAGCCCAGCTCGCGCAGCGTCCGCAGCGACTTCGCGGTCGCCTCGAGCGACGCGCCGGTCCAGCCCGCCAGGTCCTCCTGCGTCAGCGGCAGCGTGATGTGGACCGACCCGTCATCGCCGCGCTCACCGTGCTCCTCGCACAGCTCGACGAGCCTCGCGGACACACGGCCGAGCGTGTCCGCGGAGGCGAACTGGGAGAGCCGCCGGTCGGAGTCGCGCAGCCGGCCGCTGAGGATGGCGAGGATGCTGAACGCGACGGCAGGACGGTGCTCGAGCAGCGCGCGGAACGCCGACGCCGCGACGACGAGGTACTCGATCGGCTCCACGGCCACGACGCTCGCCGCGCGCGGGCCGCCGTCGACCAGCGCCTGCTCGCCGAGCAGGGCGCCCGGCCCCCGGAACGTGAGCACGACCTCGTCACCGGTCCCGGTCGGCGGAGCGACGACCTTCACGCGGCCCTCGCGCAGGACGACGATCTTGTCCGCCACCTGTCCGTAGGCGAGGATCACGCGGCCGCGCGGCGCCTTCGACACGGTGCTGATCGCCTCTAGGGCGCGCCTGTCCTCGTCGGCGAGCAGCGCGAGGAACTCGGACACGGCGAGACTCTATTCCGCAACGGCGAGATACTCGCCCTGATGTCGCTCCCGACCGGCGTCCTCACCTTCTGCTTCACGGACATCGAGGGCTCGACGCCGCTCTGGGACCAGCAGCCGGACGCGATGGCGCGGGCCCTGGTCTGGCACGACCAGCTCGTGGCCGCGACGATCGAGGCGCACGGCGGGCTGCTGATCAGGCCGATGGGCGAGGGAGACTCGACGGTCTCGGTGTTCGCCGACGCGGCCGACGCCGTGGCCGCGGCCGTCTCGCTCCAGCGCGCGCTCCTGGACGATCGCAACGAGCTCGGCCTGGCCGTGCGGATCGGGCTCAACACGGGTCCCTCCGAGCAGCGCGACGGAAGCTACTTCGGCTCCACCGTGAACATGGCGGCGCGCGTCCGCAGCCTCGCCGACGGCGGCCACATCTTCCTGTCCTCCGCATCGCAGCGGGCGCTCGGTGCACGGCTTCCGCCCGGATGCGTGGTCGTGGCCCTCGGCGCCCACTCGCTCAAGGGCGTCGCGGAACGCGAGGAGATCCACGCGGTCGCGGCGGACGATCTCAGGGCGCCGCCGTCGACCGAGTGCCCGTATCAGGGCCTGCGCGCCTACGGCCCTGACGACGGCGACCGGTTCTTCGGCCGCGATCGGACCGTCGCGGAAGCGACCCGGCAACTGCGAGCGCACCGATGGCTGTGCGTGGTGGGCAGCTCCGGGAGCGGCAAGTCCTCGCTCCTGCGCGCCGGCGTCGCCGCACGGTGGGGCGATGCGCGCGTGCTCACGCCGGGCGCGCGCCCGGCTCCGGTGGGCGCGGTCCGGGGCCTGGTCGTGGTCGACCAGCTCGAGGAGCTGTGGACGATCTGCGCCGATGCCGAGCTCCGGGACGCGTTCATCGACTCGCTCGTCGAGCATGACGGTCCGGTCGCGGTCGGGCTCAGGGCCGACTTCTACGGCAATTGCGGCGATCACCCGGCCCTCGCGGCGAAGGTCTCGGCCCACCAGCTCCTGCTCGGAGCGATGACCGACGAGGAGCTGCGCAGCGCGATCGTCGAGCCCGCGCGGGCGTTCGGCCTGCGGATCGAGCCCGGCCTGGTCGAGCTGCTCGTCCGCGAGGTCGCCAACCGGCCCGGGGCGCTGCCGCTCCTGTCCCACGCCCTCCTCGCGACATGGGAGCGTCGCGACGGACACACCCTGACGCTCGATGCCTACCGCGACGCCGGCGGCGTGGGCGCGGCGATCGCCGCGACCGCGGAGGGCGTGTACGCCGATCTCGACGGCCAACAGCGCCAAGCGGCCAAGGCCGTCCTCCTGCGCCTGGTCGAGCCCGGAGAGGGCGTCGACGACGCGCGCCGCCGGGCGACCGTCGACGAGATCACCTCGGTCGACATCGGCACGCCGGTGATGCCGGTGCTCGATGCGCTCGCGGGCGCCCGGTTGCTGACGCTCGACGACGCGACCGTCGAGCTGGCCCACGAGGCGCTGATCCGCGAATGGCCCCGGCTGGGCGGCTGGATCGAAGAGGAGCGCGAAGCCTTCGCCATCCGCAGGCACCTGACCGCGGCAGCCGCAGCCTGGGAGCAGTTGGAGCAGGACCCGAGCGAGCTCTACAGCGGTCCGCGGCTCGTGGCCGTATTGGACTGGCTGAAGAGCGGGCCGACGCTCTCGGCCTCGGAGAAGGCCTTCGCGGACGCCAGCCGAGCGGAGTCCGAGCGCGTCGAGCGCGGCAAGGCGCGCAGCGTCCGGCGGCTGCGGATCCTCGCCGCCGCCGTGAGCGTCGCGCTGGTCGTGGCACTCGGTGCCGGGACGTTCGCCCTGGTCAAGCAGCGGGACGCGACGGACTCGCGGGATCGTGCCGACATCGCACGCGTCGCGGCCGTCTCGCGCAGCGTCGTCGAGCGCCAGCCCGATCTCGGCCTCCTGCTGGCGGTCGCCGCGTTCGACCTGCGGGACAACGTCGAGACGAGGGGGGCGCTGCTCGAGGGGCTCCAGACCAACCCGTTGCTCTTCGGGTTGCTCCACGGGGTCGACTCGGGTCTCGAAGCGGCGGTGTTCTCTCCCGACGGCAGCAAGCTCGTCACCCCCACGTCGGACGGCACGGGAACGATCGTCTGGTCCACCCGCACCCGACGGCGACTGGCGGTGCTCGACCGCGGCGACGGCATCCTGCTGGGCGCGGCGATCAGCCCGAACGGCAGATGGCTTGCCGTGCCCGCCATCTACGAGACGCCGCCGGTGCCCGTCGGCAGGCTTCAGGTCTGGGACCTCACCGAGAACAAGCTCGCGCGACTGATCGACAGTCCGGCGGGTCTCCTGAGCACCGCATCCTTCAGCGCCGACGGGAGGACGCTGATCACCCAGGGTGGATTGCGGCCGCGCGGCCGCGTCGCGACCGAGATCGTGGCGTGGGACGCCACAACCTGGCGGCCTCGCGGAGATCCTCTCGTCGTCGCTCCCGGCTACGTGGGCGACCGGTCGGTGGTCGTCAGCGCCGACGGCGAGCTCGTGGCCGTGCCGCGGCCCGACGGCAGCGTTCGCGTGTGGTCGCTCTCCGCGCGCAAGCCGGTGGCCACGCTGCCCGCCACGACGGCGCCGCCGGCGGCCGCCGCCTTCGCGCCGGACGCCTCCGCGCTGGCGATCGCCGACGACGACGGCGGGGTCCGGTTCCTCGATCCTCGCACCGCGCGGCCGAAGGCACGGCGGCTGACGCTGTCGGAGAGCTCACCGTCGGCGATCGAGTACTCGCCCGACGGCTCGAAGGTGGCCGTCGGCAGGGCGGACGGCCGCACGCAGATCTTCGCGGTCGGATCCGGTGCGCCGCTCGGGCCGCCGCTGGCGGCGAACGCCACCTCGATCAACGACGTCACGTTCAGCGCGGACGGCAGCCTGCTGGCGACGGCAGGACTGGACCGCACCGGAGCGCTGTGGCGGCTCGACGGGAATCGTGCCATCGGGACCGTCTTCCGTGGCCAGAAGGGCGCGATCACCGGGGCCACCTACACACCCGACGGGAGCATGGTCCTGACCGCCGGGACCGACGGGTCGGTCGCCGCCAGGAATCCGCAGACCGGGTCGATCGTGCGGCGCTTCGCCCTCGGCGGTGAGGTGCTCTCGTCCGCGGTCTCCCCCGACGGCTCGACGCTGGCGGCCGGCGGCACCGCCGGGCGCGTCGCGCTGTGGCCGCTCGACGGCGCCACCGCCACGCCGGTTTCGATCGACCTCGACGGCGCGTGGGCACAGCAGGTCGCGTTCTCGCCCGACGGCGAGCAGCTCGCGATCGCGGTGGACACGCAGCGCGGAGCGTGGGACCGCCCGAGCCGGGACGTCGGCCGTGTGCAGTTCGCGGACCCCGCGACCGGAAGCGAGACGGGGGCTCGCCTGGAGTTCAAAGAGGGCGCGGCGATCGGCGTCGCGTTCAGCCCTGACGGCCGCGTTCTCGCCGTCACGGTTCAGAACAACGTGGTCCATCTCTACGACGCGGCGACGCACGAGCAGATCGGCAAGCGGCTCGAGAACGTCGACAGCCCGATCTTCTCGACGAGCTTCGCGCCCGGTTCGCGGCGGCTCGCGACAGGCACGGGCTCGGGCCTCGTGCTCCAGTGGACGGTCGACGACCAAGAGGTCGTCAGGCCGCCGCTCGAGGGCGACGAGGGGGCGATCGGAGGCGTCGCATACAGCCCCGACGGCAGGCTCCTGGCCACGAGCCGCATCGGCTTCTCGACGACCCAGCTGTGGCGGGCCGACACGGGTGTCCGGTTCGCCCGCACCTTCGTCGCCGGCGCCCTGCCGTACACCGAGCGGACGTTCCAGATCTCGACCACTTCATCGCCAGTCGTCCCGCGTTCTCGCCGAGCGGGGACCGGCTGGTGACGACCGGACTGGATCACGCCACCGTGTCCTGGACGCTGGATCCGGATCGCTGGCGTGACGCGGCGTGCGGTATCGCGGGACGGGAGCTCACGGCGGGCGAGTGGCGGCAGTACCTCCCCGATCGCGAGCCGTACCCGTTGTGCGAAGGCGCGTGAGCGCCCCTCCGAACCTGTCAAACGACGTGTTCGAAGCCCGTCAGAGGGCATGGTCCGCGCGTGCGTGGCGCGCGAGAGTTCTGGCCAGGCTCCAACTGTCGGTCAACGGAACGGAGGCAGCAAATGAGGCTCAAGCGGATGCTCGGACGACGGAGGCGACGCCATGAGCTGCGTTCGCATCGACGGAGCGCCAGCTCGGATGACGGACACCCTCCTCGTGAGTAGCGAAGCGCCGCGGTCTTTCAACCGCGGCGCATTTTTTTTGCGCCGATGGGCGCGCAAAAGCGCCGCGGTCTCTCGACCGCGGCGCTTTCTTGGCGACGTTCGGCGCGAGTCAGTTCGCCAGGTTGATCGTGGTGACGGGTCGCCAGACGATCGGGGTCTTCGGATCGACGGCGCCGGGCGCCGGGTAGGTCCTGACGGCCGGCCGCTTGGCGGCGAAGATCTCGTAGCCGCCCGACCAGATCACGTGGCATCGGGCCGCCCCGGTCAGGTACACGCCGCTCTGGTTGCGCTCCCCGCCGCTGGGATCGTTGAGGGCCGCGCCCGCGCCCGTGTAGCAGTAGATCCCGGGTGACGGGCGGCGGACCGGCGTCGCGCCGTCCGGGTGCGGGAAGCTCGAGCTGCAGACCTCCCTCGTGGCGTAGTTGAGCAGCCGCTGGCCGCTCGCATTGGCGGCGGACAGCGGCGTCTCGACGGTGCACGCCTCGTACCCTTCGGTGCTGGTCGACACCCCCGCGCTGTCAGCAGCGCGCGCCGTCGGGCGCGGGGCGGCGCACGGCGGCCGGCCGTCCTTGCCGCGCTTGGACGCGATCGTGAACCGGCCGCCGCGCTTGCCGTTGCGCGCGATCGACTGGCCGGCGATCGCGAAGACGTCGCCGCCCACGCTCTCGATCCAGCGCCCGCTTCCCGGCGTGAAGGTGCAGCGGGTGACGCGGCCCGTGTTGGCGTGCGCGCACGGCACCTCGCCATGTCGCACGCGGGAGAGACGGCAATACGCCTCGTAGCGGGTGCCGTGAGTCGTCTTCACCGGCACCGGATCGCAGAACGAGTCCTTCGGCTGTGGGGTCGACGCCGCGGCACCGGACGCACCGACGAGCAGTGCCACGGTGGCGGCGGACAGGGTGATGAGCTTGCGCATTCGCGGAGTCTGCGCTCGACTCCGCGCGGCGACCGCGCCGTTTTACCCGCCCGGACTGTGACGCTGCCCACGCATCACGCGGCGCGTCTTCGCAGCTCGGCCAGATCGAGCACCGTGATCGAGCGGCGGCCCGTCGTGATCAGCCCGAGCTCCCTGAGCTTGCGCAGCGCCTTGATCACGGCCTCGCGGGAGGAGCCCGTCCAGCCGGCGAGGTCCTCCTGGGTGATCTGGACGTCGACCACGATGCCGTCGACGGTCGGCGAGCCGAAGCGCTCCGCGAGCTCGACGAGCCTGGCGGCGACCCGGCCGAGCGTGTCCAGCGCCAGGTACTCCGCCCGCTTGCGGTCGGCGTCGCGCAACCGGGCGCACAGCAGCCGGGCGAGCGCCAGGGCGGCGTCCGGCGCCGACGCCAGGAAGGCGATGAAGTCGGGGACCCTGATCGCGCGCGCCTCGACCGGCTCGAGCGCGATCGCCGTCGCGGTCCGGTGCTCGCCGTCCAGCGCCGACATCTCGCCGATCAGGTCACCCGGCTCGCGGACGCCGAGGACGACCTCGTGGCCGTCCCGGGTCACGGTGACGAGCTTGACCCGGCCGGAGAGCACGACCAGCACGCAGTCGCCGGGCTCCCGCTCGCGGAACAGGGCGGTGCCGGCCGCATGCCTGCGCGTGCCCGCCGAGCAGGCGCAGCCGCCCGGCGTCCTCCGGGGCGAGCGCGTCCATGAACGGCAGGTCCGCCGTCGGGGCCGAGGCCATGGCCCATCCTCGCTCAGCGCCCCGGACGCTTCAAGTTCTCCTCGACCGCTTGCACTTCAGGATCACGATGCGGGCGCCGAACGCGATGCTCATGTATCCCGAACCGGGGTAGCTGAACGGGGTGGGATCCGGCTCGACCGGCTCGGACGGCTCGGCGCCGGCGGACGAGACCCCGCCGGCCAGGACGCCGGCCGCCACCAACGCCGTGACGACCGCCCGCGAGCGGGCGGTGAGTGGTGAGCGTGTGTTCGACATTGCGGGCACGGTCTCAGCGACCGCCCCGCCCGTCCCCGTCCTTTGACCCTCTGGGGCCGTGACCTACGTCACAGCAGTCTCGGGATCGAGAGCCACGACGGCCTCGCCAACTGTCGGGTGCGCGTCGCGCGCGCCTCGTCCGTCAACGCGTCCCGCAGGCCGACCACCGCTGATGGGCTGAGGGCCTTCACGCGGCCACCTCCCGCGGCGATGAGCGCCCCGCGACGCGGACGATGGCGCCGCTGACGGCGATGATCGCCAGGAGGCCCACCCACTGGAGCGCGTCTCCCATCCCGTCACCCCAGTACGGCTTGGAGGGCCCGACCTCGATCGGGATGGCGTGGAAGAACGCGAACGCCGCGATCTCGATCCACGCGACGACCAGAGCGACTCGGGCCGCGGAGCGGTGCTTGAACGCGACCAGGCCGGCGGCGACGAGAACCGCGACGAGGCTCGAGAGGTGCTGCGGCTTGGTGAACGTCTCGAGCAGTCCGGCCGACGGGTCGGTGCGCAGGTCGTCGAAGAGCGCGAGGTTGAGGATCAGGAGCGCCAGCAGGGCGCCGGTCAGGCCGAGGAGCAGCCTGGCGGGATGCCCCGTGGGCTTGTCGATGTGGATGTTCGTGTGTGTTGGCATGGGCTGAACATAACTTAGTTATGCCTTCGTGCCAACTCGTACGATGCGTGCGTGCCCAGCCCAGCGACCACGCGGGAGACCCTGCTCGACGCCGCGCTGCGCCTGCTGGAGGAGCGCGGACCCGGAGCGCTGCGCATACGCGACGTGGCGGCGGCCGCCGAGCAGTCGACGATGGGCGTCTACACGCACTTCGGGTCGAAGCAGGGACTGCTGGAGCAGCTCTACCTGCACGGATTCCGACGCCTGGAGGACCGGCTCGACAGCGTCACCTCCGACGATGGTCAAGGCCGGCAGGGGCTGGTGGCGTTCGCCCTGGCCTACCGCGGATTCGCGCTCGACAACGAGGCGCTCTACGGCCTCATGTTCGAGCGGGCGACCCCTGACTTCGTTCCGTCCGACGCCAGCCGCCTCGCAGGACTCGCGACCTTCGAGATGCTCGCCACCCGCGTCGCCGAGTGGCGGCCCGATTTCACCGACCCCGCGGCCGACGCGCACCTCGTCTGGGCGACGATGCACGGCCTCGTCAGCATCGAGCTGATGCACCGGCGGTGGGGTGGCCCGCTCGTCGCGCACCTCCAGGGCGACCCGGAGCAGAACTACGCGACGGCCATCGGCTCGCTCCTCGAAGCGCTCCACGGCCGGGTGGTCTAGGCCGCGTTCAACAGCGGGGCGTCGCCGTCGGTGGCGGCGCCGTCGTCGATGAGGCGCTGGATCTTCCCGGCCGGCAGCGCGACGCGCATCGCCCAGTAGTAGATCGCGAGGCTGAAGACGGCGACCACGAGCATGTCCCACCAGAGCGGGAACCACGGGTGGCTGATCGGGCCGAAGTCGGGCCCGCGGTCGCGAGCGCCCCTTGGGCGCCGAACAGCCATCCGGATCCGATGATCGAGCCGCCGGAGGCCCACAGCAGGCCGATGAACCCGATCTCCCGCCGGAGGCCGGGGCGCGGGATGCGCGGTAACGGGGCGGTTCCTGTGAGGGGCGGGATGAGTGCTTGCCCATGGCCCGAGGGTCCATCCGCGGCGCGGCCCGGCGGCATCGTTCCCGAGGATCCGTCGGACCACGAGAGACGCGCCGAGCGGACGACCTCGCGATCGTCTGACCGTCCGATACCCATCGAGGCTTCTTCGGTGGCTGCCGCAGGCGTGGCGGACGTGGCCGAGGTCGGGGCGCCGTCACGACCTCCCGATGCGGCGCTCGCAAGCTCGCGCCCCGAGCGCATCGGGAGCCCGCGCCGCGCCCCGCCCATCCACCCACCGCTTGAGCCCCGTCACGTACACCACCCTCTTTGGACGCCCCGGTGGGGGCAGCTGCCGGCAGGCGCCCGGGCCATCTGCTCCATGGGAGGTCGCGATCGGAATACCCGGCCGGCAGCAACCGCCGCGGTCTCCGCGTGGCCGGGTCGGCCCGGCCTGATTCAACGATCGCTGCGCTGCGCGCGCCCAGGACCACCGCCTGGCCGGTCAGACCCGCCCCCACGACCCTGGAACCGCACTTACGCGACAAGACGGTCCAGCCGGTCGCGCCGTCGCGGCCCGCGAGAAGCTCCGCGCACGGGCCTCGCCAGCTGGGATCGCCGGGAGTCCCGCCTGCGCCGCGATCCGCGCGCGCGTCGCGTCTCCGATGAACCTGATCTCCCGCTCTGTGTGATTCAACAGTTCGCTGGCTCCGTCATACGTGGCTCACCCGCCGTGGCACAGCTTTGGAGACACGGGGCGCTTCCGCGGAAGCGCCGAGTGCTCCTGCTCGCGCATTGCGACAGCGACGGTATTCGAGCTCGTCCAGTCCGGGACCTCGCGCGCCGACGTCGTGCCTATGCACCCGTCCACTGCAGCCGAGCCGCGAGGGCGACTGCTGGTCGTCCGGAGGAGGCGCGTGCGACCGGCCGGTCGAGGCGCTCGCATCCGTAGACGACCAGGAGCGGATGGCGTCGGCTGGAGGCGGCCGAAGGAGCGGAGGCGTGCGCGGTGGCTCAGGGTTGGTCCAGGAGCGGACGGTAGTTGGCGTGGAAGATCCGCCGGCCGAGGAATCGCAGGACGTTGTCCCTGATCGTCGGCGGCAGGTATCTGGTGTGGTCGCGGCGGTGGGTCTGGGCGCGGACCCAGTCGGTTCTGGGTCGGCGCCGGGCCTCGAACGCCGCGATGGCGTCGGGGATCGCCGGGATCCTCTGCAGGCAATCTGTGAGCACGAGTGCGTCCTCGAGTGCCATCGCCGCGCCTTGGGCCATATTCGGCGAGGTCGCGTGCGAGGCGTCGCCGATCAGCACGACGCGCTCACGCGCCCAGCGGTCGAGTACGACCTCCTCGATCGTCGAGACGTGGATGTCGGCTGCGGCGTCCAGCTCCTCGAGCAGCGTCGCGGCGGGATCCGCGAATTCCGAGAACAGGTCGCCGAGCCGCTCTGGCCCGACTTGCTCGGGCGTGTCGTGGTCTGGGGGTGAGACGACGTCGCAGTAGCAGTACACGCAGTCGCCGTCGATAGGGATCGTCAGGAACGCTGTGCGGCGCCCCAGCATCACCGACCACGTCGTGACCTCGCGGGGTCGGGGCGCCAGGAAGCGCCAGCCGATCTGGCCCACGGGGCGGGGCACCGCCGTCGGCTCGAACGCCAGCCGGCGCACCGCGCTGTGGATCCCGTCCGCCCCGACCACGAGATCGTACGTGCCGCTCGTTCCGTCGCCGAAGCCGACGGAGACCGCGCCGTCGCGCTGAGCGACGCGCTCGACGGCCAGCCCGATTCGGATCGGCACCTCACCCGCCGCCTCGCGGAGGAGCGCGTGCAACTCGGCCCGATGCACCGCGAGGCACGGCCCGACGGCTGCCCACAGCTCGGCGACGTCGACCTCACACAGCAGCCTGCCATGGTGGTCGTAGAAGCGCTGGTGCGCGATCGCGACAGCTCGTGAGGCGACCTGCGCCTCCAAGCCGAAGGCACGGAGGACGCGAGCGGCGTTGCCGGGCAGATACATGCCGGTACCGGCGGGCCGCCACGCGCGTTCGCGCTCGACCACCTCGACCTCGTCGCCGGTCCGCGCGAGCATTGGCGCGAGCGCCAGCCCCGCGATACCGCCGCCCACGATCAGTACGCGCCGTCGGTCCATGTGGGCCCAAGCATCAGGGCGTCACGCTCGGACCGGCCCGGCGGGCTGACCGTTCCTTCGGGACGATGCGATGTGCGTGGCGATGTGCTCCGCGTCCCTCCCGACCCCGCCGACCAGCGACGAGGCCAGTGCATAAAGGAAGAACAGCCCGACGAAATACAGGCCCTGCTCTGATCCCACGATGCCGCGATCGTGCACCGGACCTCCCTCTTCGCCGAAGACCGGAAGGTCGATCCAGGCGAAGTCCGGCACGAAGCCCGTGCACCAGATCACGTTGGTGACCTCGAGAGCCCGTCCACCGTCGAGCACCGGCAGACCGCCCCGTACCCCCACCGTCCTGGGAACTCGCTCGATCCCAGCGGCGGCGATGTCCTTCGCCCTGACCCGGGCGAGCGGGATGCCTCGCGAACGGAACTGCTGCCGAACCTTCCGCCCCATCGGCGTCTTCATGGTCAGCACGTGCGAGGCTACGAACCAGATCACCGGCGTAAGGAACCGATCCCACCGGCTTCCGGGGCGGGTGGGTTCGTGGCCCGGGTCCCTCCCCGACAGCCAGGTCCGGCGGCCCCTGGACACCTCCAAGGCGATCTCGGCCCCCGAGTTGGCGGCACCGACGACGAGGACGCCGCCCTCCTGCAGCTGGGATGGATCCCGGTACTCGCTGGAATGCAGCTGCACGAGTCCCCGATCGAGCTCGGCGGCGAAGGGGGGAATCCTGGGGCGCTGATACGCGCCCGATGCCACGACGACCTGGTCGGCCTCGAACCGGCGGTCTCCAGCCGCCACTACGTACCGGTCCGCCTCCCTGGAGAGGCCGTCCACACGGACCCCGGTTCGGACAGGGAGATCGAATCTGGCCGCATAGGCCTCCAGGTAGTCGGCCACCTCGTCCTTGTTGGGGAACGACCAGGCGGGCGCGGGGAAGGGCCAGCCCGGCAGCCCGTCGTAGCGCGCGGGGGTGAACAGGCGAAGCGAGTCCCACCGCTTGCGCCAGCCGTCGCCGATCCGCTCGTTCGCGTCCAGGATCACGAACGGGAGGCCGCGCGTCGCCAGCTGGTAGCCCGTCGCGAGGCCCGCCTGACCGCCACCGATGATCACGGTCTCGACGCGCTCGGAGCCGTCCATCCTTCGCCCCGGGATCATCGCCGAACCGCCTGGTCGGCTTCGGTCAAATCGAGCGCGGCGCGCAGCGCCTCCAGGAACGCCTCCGGCTGCTCGATGGCGGGGTCGTCGCGGGCGTTCTCGATCACGTGCAGCGGCCAGCCGTAGCGGGCGCTGGCGGCCTCGGCGACGCTCAGCCGCACCCCGAGATCGTGGCGGCCCCAGATCAGGGTCGTCGGAACGGCGATCCGGTCCAGGTCCGCCGGCGGGATCGCCGACGCGAGCTGCCTCATAAGGCTGCGCATCGCCGCCTTGACGCTCGGCGTACGAAAGCGGTCCAGGGCGTACGCCGCCATCCATTCGTAGCGCTCGCCCATCTCGGCGCGCACCCGATCCAGATCGGCGAAGCAGTACTGCCGGAACCCGCGTTCGAGGCCGCGCCCGGTCGGTCGCAACATGACGCCGACAAAGGAGAGCGCCATGCCCGGCGGTGGTCGGAACCGAGCCAGCCCGTGCGTGTCCACCAGCACCAGTCGATCGATACGGTCGCTGTGCTCGATCGCGAACCGAGCGGCGAGGGCGCCGCCAGGGCCCTTCCCGACCAGCACGGGCGGGATCGCACAGGTCTTCCTGATGAGCTCGTCAAGCCACGTCAGGACGGCCTCGGCATCGGGAGGACCGTCGGACACCTCGGACGCCCCGAGACCGGGCAGGTCAGGTGCGATGACCCGGTGGGTCGTCAAGAGCTCCGGGATCACCCGCATCCACACGGCCGCGAACTCCCCCTGCAGGAAGACGATCGGTGGGCCGTCACCGCCTTCCAGCACGGCGGTGGACACCCCGGCCACTTGCACGCGTCGCTCGGTGACGGGCAGGCCGGACAGGAGTCGCTCACGCGTGTCGTCACCGGCGGTCCGTCGTCCACGTTCCTTCACTTCCTGCTGCGTGCTCATGGTCGCCTCTCCGGTGGCCTGCGGTACAACGCCTTCGATCGCGACGCTACGGAGTGGCCGGCGGCGGCGCTACGGGCGAAACACCCAAATCGCGTGGCGACCCGACGTGGGTAATTCTGTGTAGGCGCCTATACGAGATCGTGCTCGTAGGCGTAGGCGGTGGCGGCCGCCCTGCTCGACAGGCCGAGCTTGGTGAAGATGTTGCTGACGTGGCGCGCCACCGTCTTCTCGCTCAGGAACAGGTCGGCAGCGATCGACCGGTTGGTCTTGCCGGTCGCCACCAGGCGCAGCACCTCCAGTTCGCGTGCGGTCAGCCCGCCCGGCGGCTTGGCGCGTGCCTTCCGGGAGAGCGTCTGTGCTCGTGCGAGGTCGGGCGCGGCGCCGAGCTGCTCGAAGACCCAGCGCGCCGCGTCGAGCTCCATCAGCGCGGTGTCCTCGTCCCCGAGCTGTCGGCACGCGAGTCCGATGAGGACCCGGACCCGCGCGGCTTCGTAGGGAACCTCGAGCTCCTGCCACGCCGCCCACGCATGGCGCAGCGCGCCGAGCGCGGCTCGCGCGTCGCCCTCGAGCAGCAGGACTGCTCCCTGTGCGTGGGCGGCGAGCGCGCGTAGCAGGGGCGCGTCGAGATCATCGGCGATCTCCGACAGCTCATCCGCGGCGGCGCGTGCCGCGCGGGCGTCACCGGCGGCAAACATGATCTCGACGAGCGCGGGAAGCAGCCGCGAGCGCGCGAGGCGGCCCTGCGCCTCATCCGCCGCGCGACGGATCGCCGCCTCCGCGGCATCGACCTGGCCCTCGATCAGGCGGAGCCGCGCCAGGCCGGGCTGGGGCTCGCGTCCCCACCGGCTGGCCTGGTGGTACGCGTCCTCGGCCTGCGCGAGCGCGCCGCACAGCCGATGCAGCTCGCCCTGCCGGTAGAAGGCGGCGCCGACCGCCGGCTGCGGCCGGCGGAGGAGCCGCTCGCACGCCCGCTGCGCCGCGTCGAGCGCGTCCGCCCACGCGCCGTGCAGCTCCATGATCTCGGCGCGATGCACCAGGCAGTTACCGCTGAACGGGACGAGATCCGGCTGGGAGTCACACCAGTGGGTCAGCGCCGCCGTCCACTGCTGCGCCCGTTGCAGATCGAAGACCTCCTGGCATGCCTCGATCACGCTGCAGTAGACGGCGCCGGCAACGATCTCGGACACCTCGTCGGCCATGACGCCGACCATGACCTCGTCGAGCAGGGCCATTCCCTCGACGGTCCTTCCTTGCGCGATCAGCGCCCGGCCCTGAACGTTGCGGGCGAGCGTCACTAGATCGAGGTCACCGAACCGATCGCCGATCTCGGCGGCTTGACCGGAGATCGCGTGCGCGCTCGGCCAATCTCCCGCGACCGCGCGCTGAAAGGCCTCCGGCACGAGCAGGTGCCCCCGCTCCGCGCAGTCGCGCGGGCCATCGTCGAGCAGCCGGCGCGCCCGCGCTAGCCACCCGGCACCGCGGGCGAACTCGCCGCCATTCAGCAATACGAAGACCAGCCAACCCGCGCATCGCGCGGCCCGCACTACGTCGCCCCTGCTCAGGAGCGCGCGATGCGCACGCTCCCACGCCTCCACGCTGTCCTCATCGCTGCCAATGAGGTACGCCGCCGTGGCGAGCCGCTCGAGGTCCTCCGGCTCGAGCCGCGCCTCCCGATCCGCCGCGGACAGCTCGGCGAACGCATCCGCCCACGCCCGCCGAGCGAAGCACTCCCGGCCGCGCGCGAGTGCCTCGGCCGTCGTCACGCCCTTGCCCCCGACGACTCGCCGGGCACAAGGGCCGCACGAGGCGCGCCCAGCAGAGCCTCGGTGTCGCCCGACACGAGAGCATCCTACGCCCGCCGCGTCGCTGCTCGCTTCGATCCGACGCGACATTCGCGCGCGCCAGAGGATCTCGGTAGAGCCGGCGGTCGTCGGCTTGTTCGGCTTACGGCGCCGCCGGCGACGGCGCCGGGAACACGGCGCTTCGCCTTCGGTCCACATGAGGACCGTCTGTCGCGTACGTGCGGTTCCGGGTGCGTGGGGACGGGTCTGACCGGGCGGGCGGTGGTCCTGTCGTGCGGGAGCAGCGAATCGTTGAATCAGAGCCGGGAAGACCGGGCTGATCGGTAGCCGGGGCGGTCGCCGCCGGCTCGGGATTCCGATTCGCGACCGTTCACGGAGCAGATGGCCCGGGCGCCGGCCGGTAGCTGCCCCCACCGGGGCCGCGCACGGAGGGTGACGTACGCGGCGGGCGTCAGCGGGGGACTCATGGGCGGGCCGCGGCGCGGCCTCCCGGAGCGCTCGAGCGCGAGCTTGCGAGCGCTGCTCCGGGAGGGCGTGACGGCGGACCGACCTCAGCCACGTCCGCCAAGAGTTCACGAACCGGCCGCCGGGGCGTTGCCGAGGGTCACGGTGACGTTGCGCGCGTGGCCCGCACGCACGACGCGGAGCGTGATCTCCTCGCCCGGCCGCCGCCGCGCGACGGCGTCGGCGAGCTGCGCCGAGGTGGTGACCGGCCGGCCGTCGAGCGCGACGATCGCATCGCCGCCCCGCGGCACCGTCGTCCCGTCGGCGGCGGTCCGCGCGCGGCGCGGCGACCAGCCCCGCGCGCGCGGCCGGGCTGCCGGACGCCACGTCGGTCACCAGGACGCCGTGGTGCGGAAGCGCGCGGTCCGCCGACGCGAGCGTGGAGTCGATCGTCGCGAGTCCGACGCCGAGCCACGGATGCGCGGCGCGGCCGTGCGCGATCAGCTGGCGGGCCACCGACCGCGCCGTGTCGCTGGGGATCGCGAAGCCGATGCCGACGTTCGCGTCGACGGTGCCGCCCTCGATCTGCGAGGTGACGCCGACGACGTGACCGGCGGCGTCGAGCAGCGGACCGCCGGAGTTGCCGTGGTTGATCGGCGCGTCGGTCTGGATGGCGTCCGGGATCGTCAGCCCGTTCGGCGCCTTGATGTCGCGCCCGGTGGCGCTGACGATGCCCGCCGTCATCGTCCGGTCGAGCCCGAACGGGTTCCCGATCGCGTAGACCGGATCGCCGGCGCGGATGCCGCTCGAGTCGTCGAACCCGAGCGGATGCAGTCCGCCGGGCACCGTGTCGAGCCTGATCACCGCCACGTCCGTGGACGGGTCGGCGCCGACGACGTGCGCCGGGTAGGAGGCGCCGCCGCTGAACCCGACGCGGACGTTCGTCGCGCCGCTGATGACGTGGTCGTTGGTGACGATGTCGCCGCGGCCGTCGATCACGAACCCCGAGCCGAGCGACTGGACCTTGCGGCTGGTCGGCGGCAGGAACGGGCTGGGCTGCGAGCGCTGGGTCTCGCTCGCCGTGATGACCACGACGCCCGGCGCGTCCCGCCGGTAGAGGGCGGCCGCCGTCGGGGTCGACGCCGGGCCGGGTATCGCGGCCACCGGCGTCGCGGTGGCTCCGTCGGAGCCGTCGAGGGCGATCGCGAGGCCGCCGCCGGCGGCGCCGGCGACGACGGCGGTGATGGCGAGGGTGGCGAGTGGGCGGTTCATGGAGCTGTCTCCTGGGTCGGGGGAATGCGACCGTCAGCGACGGCCGCGGGATGACCAGCGGGGCCAGGGACCGTCCGGATGGCTGTCGTCGTCCTCGTCGGCGAGCATGCGCGTGACGAGGACGGTGACGCCGATCACGAGGATCACGACGAGCGCGACGAGCGCGCCGTCGAGAAGGGTCATGCGATCACCTCGGTCCGCTCGGATGGCATGGAGCAGCAGCCTGCTCGGCGGACGCGGCCCGCACGATCGGGCGGGACGCCGATCCGCGGGCGGACCGGCGCATCCCCCGATCGGACGACGCGGGTCAGCCGAGCGCGGGCGAGGGAAGGACGACGGTGACGGTCGTGCCGGCGCCCGGGCCGCTCTCGATCCCGATGTCGCCGCCGGCGGCGCGGACGCGCTCGGTCGTCGCGGCGAGGCCGATGTGCCCCTCCTCGAGCGCCCGTTCGGGGCGGCCGTGCGGAAGGCCGGTCCCGTCGTCGGCGACGGTCAACCGCAGCGCGCGCGGATCGGCGGTGACGCTGACGGTGAGGTTCGCCGCGCGCGGCGTGCGTGGCCGCGTTGGACACCAGCTCGCGGACGGTGGCGATCACCAGCTCGTCGTGGCGCCCGGCGGCCGACGGGTCGACGGTGACGTGAGCGCGGAAGCCTCCCCGGTGCTCGGCGCCCCGGGCGATGCCGGTCACCGCCGCCGCGAGCCCGGCGCGCTCGGGGCCGAGGGGATGCATGGCGAGGACCTCGCGGCGCAGCTGATCGCCCGTCGCGTCGATCGCCGCCCGCGCGCGATCCGTGGCGCCGGGCACGCCGGCGGCGGCGTCCGTCACCTCCTGGCGGGCGACGAGCAGGTTCTGGAGCGCCTCGTCGTGCAGCGCCTCGGCGAGCCGCCGGCGCTCACGGGTCTCCGCTTCGAGCGCCTGGCGGACGAGCAGGCGGCGCGCCTCGGCGAGCGCCGCGAGGCTGCGCTCGCGGTGTCCGAGGAGCCCCGACAGCATCACCGCGCCGCCGCCCACCCACAGCAGGGCGAGCGCCTGCTCGGCGATGAAGTCGAGGTCGGCCGGCACGTCGGTGCGGGGATGCGGGACCGCCACCAGGAGGTAGGTCGCCAGCGCGAGCGCGAGCCACAGCGCGGTCAGCCGCGGCGACAGCCGCACCGCGGCGGCGACCGGCATGACGTAGAACGCGAAGCGCAGGGGCGAGTCGGCGCCGCCGGTGACGTAGACGAGCGCGGCGATCCAGACGAGGTCGGCGATCGCCTGGCCGGCGGCCGGCAGGTGGCGCCGCGTGACCGCGCCGGCCACGAGCAGCGTCACCGCGTAGGCGGCGAAGAGGGCGACGACGATGGCGAACGCCACGTCCCACCGGTCGGGGAGGTCGACGACGAGCGCGATCGGCACCAGCGCGAGCCGCAGCACCGCGACGCCGCGGTTGGTGGCGGCGGCCTCCCGCGCCGGGGCGCCGGGGACGCCGCCGCCGGTCACTCGAGCAGGCCGCGCCGCATCGCCTCGGCGACGCAGGCCGCGCGATCGGACACGCCGAGCTTCTCGTAGAGATGACCGATGTGCGTCTTGACCGTGGCGGTGGAGAGGAACAGCCGCCGGGCGATGTCCGGCGCGCTCAGGCCGTCCGCGATCAGCCGCAGGATCTCCGTCTCGCGCGGCGTGAGCACGGGCCGCGTGCCGGCGACGCCGCGCGCCCGCACCTCCTCGAGCAGGCCGCCCTGGAGCCCGGGCTCCAGCACGGTCTCCCCGCGCGCGACGGCGGCGACCGCGTCGCAGACGGCGGTGCGGTCGGCGCGCTTGGACAGGTAGCCGGCGGCGCCGCCGGACATCGCCTCGAAGACGAGCGCGCCGTCCTCCGCCGCCGACAGCGTGAGCACCCGGGTCGCCAGGCCGTCGCGGCGGACGGCGTTGAGCACCTCGAGCCCGTCGAGGCCCGGGAGTCGCAGGTCGAGCACGGCGACCGCCGGCACCAGCTCGCGGATCCGCTCGAGCGCCGTGCGGCCGTCCTCGGCCTCCGCGACCAGCTCGAGGTCGGGCCGCGCCCGGATGGCGCGCGCGATGCCGTCCCGGAAGAGGGGATGGTCGTCGGCGATCAGGACGGTGACGCGAGCGGGCGCCATGCTCCCTCGCGGTTCTAGCACGCCCACACGCCCGGCCGCCGCGCATCCGTCGAGCTCACGGGCGTGGCTGAGGTCGGGGCGCCGTCACGACCTCCCGATGCGGCGCTCGCAAGCTCGCGCCCCGAGCGCATCGGGAGGCCGCGCCGCGCCCCGCCCATCCACCCACCGCTTGAGCCCGCCACGTACACCACCCTCGTTGGGCGGCCCCGGTGGGGGCAGCTACCGGCAACGCCCGGGCCATCTGCTCCTTGTGGGGTCGCGATCGGAATACCCGGCCGGCAGCAGCCTCGGCGGTCTCCGCGTTGCCGGGACGGCCCGGCCTGATTCAACGATCGCTGCGCTGCGCGCGCCAAGGACCACCGCCTGGCTGGTCAGACCCGCACTCGCGCACCGGAACCGCACTTACGGTCCACACGCGCCCGACGACGTCTTGACGACCCCGGTCTCCCGAGCCTCTAGTTCAACACTTCGCCGGCTCCGCCATGCATGCGCGCTCACCGCTGAAAGCACACTCCGCGCCCGAGGCGCTGGAGTGCTCCTGGCAGGCGGAAGGAGCAGTGACAGCGGCAGCCCGTGGGCGTCGGGCTGGCTACGCCTGACGCACCGGCGCGCCAATGCGCCGCACGAGTGACGCGAGCCAAACAAGGAGGGCGCCAGCGGCGATCAGCGCAACCTTCTCGACGGTGCCGGTCTGCGCGGCGGCGATTGCCACCACCAGCGACAGCAAGAGCAAGAACAAAACGACCTGGAGCGCGACGCGGAGCAATCTGATCATCGAGACGAGCCTACCTTCGCTCGCGCACCGAGTCGAGGGAGCGGCTTGTCGCTTCGAAGCACGAGCGGCACCGCCCCTAGCAGGCGACAGCGGCAGCGTGTGGGCGACTGCGCCGCACGACCGACGCAGGATCGAGTCGCATCGGAAGCAAGCGGAGGCGGCTGAACCGCCGGACGAGCTTGGGTCAAGGCGCGTCAACTTGACGCGCGCTGCATGGCGGGCGTAGGTTCGCCTAGTAGTGGGTGCTTTGTGGCGCTCGCCGTCAGTCCGGGTCGCGTTCCGTCGGCGAGCCGGTGCGCAGCGCCTTGGCGCTCGCTCGGATCTGCCTCTCGCCGCGGTCGGGCCCCAACCATGAGGGAGCGTCAGATGCGGATGATGATGAAGGTCCAGATACCGACCGAGTCGGGCAATGACGCGATCAAGGACGGGAGCCTGCCGCAGATCATGGGCACGTCGCTCGAAGCGCTGAAGGCGGAGGCGGCCTACTTCATAGCCGAAGACGGGATGCGAACCGGGCTGATCTTCTTCGAGATGAACGATTCGAGCGAGATCCCACCGGCGGCAGAGCCGTTGTTCATGGGCCTGGGCGCGAAGATCACATTGTCGCCTGTGATGAATGCGCAGGAGATGCAGTCCGGCGTTGCCAAGGCGACGGAAGCAATGTAGCCCCGGCGGCGCGCCGTGTTGACCCGCGCGTCCGGCACCGGCGGCGCGAGGCGGTGCCAGCGGGGCATCGTCGAGCGCCTCCGCTGCCGTCCGAGTGACGCCGTGGACCGTTTCCGTTATGGACAATCAGCGACAGCGCGACGAGGAGCCCAACCACGCGGACGCGCGCTATCGCATCGAGGCACGATCGGAACCGGTCCTAGCTGCGCTGGCCGGCTGAGTCAAGGGCTTGGCCGGCGTCACCGATACGTGAGGAGTGGCGCCGTGTACCAAAATCCGTCACGCAGATCTCGCGTCAGCGCGTACAGCGCTTGCCAAAGTACGCAAAAGAGCGAAGCCCGGCGCGAACGTTCCGCTTGGCGTGTACCCGTGCACCGTATGCAAGGGGTGGCACTTGACCAGCAAGAAAGGCAGCACGCCATCTTGGGCCCGGCGCGGACGTGCTGCGACGCCGAAGGGCTGAGAGGACAGCGTTCCGCGAGGCGCCGAAACGCTGCGAACAGGCGTGAGCTCGGTGAACCCTGGCGAAGCCCCGACTCGCGGGGTACCATCGCCGCGTGGCAATTGGGACGGTGGCAATCCTCGTTCTGTGTCTCGGCGCATTCTGGGTGGTCGGCGGGGTCGCGCTAAGGCTCACGGGCTTCGTCCTTGCTCTACTCGGTTTGCTCGGGTTGGCGACCTCAGGTGGGAGCGCCGTTCCCGGCCTACTAGCTCTGCTGCTGTTGGGCTTGATTCTCTGGCTGGCTGGTCACTGGCACTTCGCTTTTCGACACCATGCCTACAAGTCGCCATTGGCTCAACGCATCTTCCTCCAGGTTTTGCCGCGCCGCCTTGATCCGACGCGCAACTGGGGCTTGTTGACGATCGATCGACAGCGCCGCTGAGCCGGCCCCGCGGCGGGCTCGCACGACCTTCCGAGCATTGCTCGCCGGCCAGCGTTGCTCGAGGTCGTGCCCCGGCGGGTTGCTGTGAGAGGATCGCGCGGATGCGCCGGCTGGAGTTCGTTGGTCCCCGGCGGCTCGAGTTCCGCGAGGTCCCGAGCCGCGGATCGAGTCCGACGACCAGTGATCGTGCGTCCCGTCGCTTCGACGACGTGTGACCTCGATCGCGCGATCATCGCCGGTGCTCCGCCGTTCCGGGCCCCGTTCGCGATCGGGCACGAATGCGTCGCCGAGGTGGTCGATGTCGGCGATGACGCGGGCGTCATCCCTGGCGCGAGGGTCGTGGTGCCCTGGCATCCGTGCTGCACGGTGTGTGCTGCGTGCTTGCAGGGCAGGATGGCTGATTGCGAGCAGGTGCCCCGTTTTGCGATGTACGGCGTGCCGCTCGGCGGCGACTTCGGCGGGCTGTTCGACGACTTGATGCCCGTCCCGCTCGGAGCCGCCTCGTGCCGTGCCCGATGGCTCGCGCCCGATTCGGTCGCGAGCGCGTCTGACAATCTCTCTGATGCCTATGGAGCTGTGTCGCGCGCGCTCGCGACCAGGCCGCACGGCAGCGTGCTGGTGCTCGGCGGCACCGGCTCGATCGGGCAGTGGGCGGTGGGCTGGGCGGTCATGCTCGGCGCAGCCCGTTCCGTCTATGTCGACCGCGACGAGGAGAGCCGCGGTCTGGCGGAGGGTTACGGCGGACGGCGGTCGCGTCGCTCGATGACTGGACCGCGCCGCTGCCTTCGACGTCCTGATCGACGCCGGCGCGCACGCGGGGCGCCTGGCGGATGCCATCGGCCTGCTCGGTGCCGGCGGGCATTGCCAAGGTCGGGATCACCGGCCGTCACCGGGCTCCCGCCCGCACCATCATGAACGGGATCAGCTTCCGACGGGGCGGACCGGCGTGTCCCTGGTGCTGGACGAGGTGCTGCTCGCCGTCGCCGAAGGCCGCTTTGACCCGAGCCCCGTATTCAGCGACCGGCTCCCGTTTGACGACGCAGCCGCCGCGCTGGCGGAGCTGCCGCGTAAGGCGGTCTTCGTCCGATAGACGCGCCGCTCGGCGGTTCTCTGTCGAAGCGCGCTCATCACTGCTGCATCCTTGGATCGTGCGTCGGGTCGGCGTACATGGGAGGGCAGCCGTGATCGATGGCCTCCGGGCGCAGTTCGTAGTGCCAGGGCTCGTTGCCGTAGATCTGGCACAGCCCGTACCCGGCGCCGTGCGCGGACAGCCACGCGGCGGCACCGGAGGGCCCGATGTCGACCGCGTCGCCCGTCACGTGAGCAGACGTGCTGCCGGTGGCCACCCATCGGGCAGCCGCCTCTTCTGAGCCGTACTTCGAGATCGCCTCACGGAGTAGTCGCTCCTGGTACTCCGCGGAACGCCAGCCGCTGTCGACGTAGAAGTCGACCCCGTCGCCTGCGGCATCAGTTGCGGCCCGGCGCAGGGCACCGAGGAGGGCTGGATCAAGGTTGGCCACACCCGGAACCTCCTCGTCGAAGACCGTCGTGCCGTCGGGGACGGCACCGTCAGCCTCGCCAAGCGGACCACGGCGCTCGCCGCGACGACGGTCGACGGGCGATGCCGTGGACGGCGAGGACGCCGTCGAGGGCGAGGACGCCGCCGGGAGCGAAGACGCCAGCGAATGGGAGCCGAGAGCTGCGGCGAGCGCCGCGATGACGACGAGCAGGCCGGCGACACGGATCCCGCGAATCCGGCGGGTCGTCCTTCGTGCTGGTTGGCTGTGGGGCACGCCTCCAGTCAAGGCAGCGTGGTGTTGCCAGCACGTATGTGGTTTTCGATATGCCGACGATATGCGCCGGCTCGTAGCATCGACGCATGCGCGTGTTGCTCGTCGAGGACGAGCCCTACATGGCGGACGCCATCCGCGATGGCCTACGCCTCGAAGCGATCGCGGCGGACATCGCCGGTGACGGCGACACCGCTCTGGAGCTGCTGGGCGTCAACGCCTACGACATCGCCGTCCTCGACCGAGACGTTCCCGGCCCTACCGGTGACGAGATCGCCAGACGCATCGTCGCCTCCGGCAGCGGCATGCCGATCCTCATGCTCACCGCTGCCGACCGTCTCGACGACAAGGCCACCGGGTTCGAGCTCGGCGCCGACGACTACCTCACGAAGCCCTTCGAGCTCCAAGAGCTCGTGCTCAGGCTCAGAGCACTCGACCGCAGGCGCGCCCACAACAGGCCACCCGTGCGAGAGATCGCAGGTCTGCGGCTGGATCCGTTCCGCCGCGAGGTCTACCGCGACGGCCGCTACGTCGCGCTGACCCGGAAGCAGTTCGCGGTGCTCGAGGTTCTCGTCGCCGCCGAAGGCGGTGTCGTCAGCGCCGAAGAGCTGCTGGAACGGGCGTGGGATGAGAACGCGGACCCGTTCACCAACGCCGTGCGCATCACCGTCTCGGCACTGCGCAAACGCCTCGGCGAACCCTGGATCATCGCCACCGTGGCCGGCGCCGGGTACCGCATCGACACGCAGCCAGACACCGGGCGCGAGGGAGGAGACCGTGGATAGGGCCCCGGGTTGAGCGTTCGCCTCAAGCTCACCCTCAGCTACGCCGGGTTCCTCATGCTCGCCGGCGCCCTGCTGCTCGCGGTCGTGTGGGTGTTCCTGCTGCGCTACGTACCCGACGCGTGACGCCTTCGTCGCGACCCGGCCCCTTCAGTCCCAACCGCTCCGACCTCCTGGACGCCTTCGCTCCGAAGGCAGCCATCGCGCTGGCGTTCCTGCTGGTGTTCGGCCTCGCTGGGAGGATGGATCCTCGCCGGCCGCATGCTCGCGCCCTCTGACGCGCATCACCGACGCCACACGCCTGGCCGCGAACGGATCGCTCTCCCACCGGATCCAGCTGGAAGGCCGCAGAGACGAGTTCCGCGAACTCGCCGACGCCTTCGACGCCATGCTCGCGCAGCTCGAAGCACACGTCGCCGAACAGCAGAGATTCGCCGCCAACGCCTCCCACGAGCTGCGCACCCCGCTGGCGATCACGCAGACGCTTCTCGACGTCGCCCGCAACGATCCGAACCGCGACAACGGCGAGCTCGTCGACCGCCTCCACTCCGTCAACACCCGAGCGATCGACCTCACCGAAGCATTGCTCCTGCTCAGCCGCGCCGACCAGCGGTCCTTCACCCGAGAACACGTCGACCTGTCCCTCATCGCGGAAGAAGCCACCGAGACGCTCCTCCCCCTCGCAGAGAAGCGCGGCCTCACCATCGAGACCTCCGGCGACATGACCCCCACCATCGGCTCACACGCGCTCCTGCTGCAGTTGACGACGAACCTCGTGCACAACGCGATCGTCCACAACCTGCCTGAACAGGGCACCGTGTGGGTCACGACCAGCGTTCACCCCAAGAGTGTGGTGCTCACGGTCGAGAACACCGGCGAGAAGCTCACCCCACAGTTGGTTTCCACGCTTGTCGAGCCGTTTCTTCGCGGCACCGGACGCATACGCACCGACCACGCAGGTGTCGGCCTCGGCCTGGCGATCGTCAAGAGCATCGCCCAAGCACACGACGGAACCCTCACCCTCACCCCCCGGGCCGCTGGGGGGCTCTGCGTCACGGTGCAACTCCCCGCCGCGCCACCGCACGCCGGCAGGTGACGATCCGGGACATTGCCGCAACACGAGCCGCTCACGACTGATCGCCGCGCCCGACGGAGCCCGACCGCTTCTGCTTTGGGCGGAGGCTGTCGCTGAAAGCCCCAGCGTCGTCTTCGGGCAGTGATGGGCGGTGTCGGCCTGCCGCGGTCCGCGGGAGTGCGTGTCGTCGGTGGGCGCGGGCGCCGGAGCGCGCCCCGGCGTCGGCCTCAGCCGGTCGCGAGGCGTATCGGTGGAGCTTGAGCAGGTTGTGGGTGGTCGCGAGCAGCCGCCATTCGGATCTGACGGCTGAGCGGCCGCGGCGCAGGAACGGTCGGCGCCGCGGTTGGCCTTGATCTGGCCGAACACGGGCTCGATCGTTGCTTGGCGGCGGCGGTAGAGCTCGCCGCCGTGGTCGGTGGCAAGGACGTGGCGCATGAAGTCGTAGAGCCCGCCGCGGCGCCCCGGCCGGGGTTCCTTGCGACGATCGGCGTCGGGCGCGACGAGCGGTTGCAGGCCTTCGCCGGAGAGCGCTTCGATCGCGCTGTTCTTCCAGTAGCCGGCGTCGGCGAGCACGATGTCGAGCCCGTCGTTGACGCCGGCGGCATGCAGTTCTTCCTCGGCGGCGGTGATCATCGGGCGCAGGTTGGCGGTGTCCAGTGACTCGGTGCTGATCTCGGCCGCGATCACGATCTGCTCGCCGGTCACGACCGCTTGGGCGTTGTAGCCCTGCACCCACCCGCGCGGCGTCTTGAGGTTGCGCGCGTCAGGGTCGGTGACGTTGATCGTGCGCTCAGCGAGCTCGCCCAACGGATAGGGCTTGATGTTGTGGCGCGCGCCGGTCATCCGCCGCGATCCGTCGCTGGCGATCCCGGCCGCCAAGCCACGCATCGTGCTCGGCGATCAAGCGCCGCTCGAGCTCGTAGTCCTGTTCGAGCCGGCGCCGGCACTCGCGCAGCCGCTCGGCCGCGGTCACGCGCGATCGGTTCGGCGTCGGCCTCGCGTTCGGCGTCCAGCGCCTGCTTGGCCTCGCGCAGCCGCTTGCGACGATCCCTTCGCCGTCGCAACTCCGGCGGGTAGCTCATCGCCGCGCGCGTCGCCGTAGCGCTCGTCCTCGGCGGCGTCGAGCTCGGCCGCCTCCTCGAGGATCTCGCGCGCGATCTGCTCGTAGCTGCGCGTCGCGTGATGCGTCGCCTTCGCCGCGATCTTGGTCCCGTCGACCGCGACCACGCCCAGCTGGACCAGCCCGGCCCGCGCGCACAACGCCAGCACCTGCCCGAACAGCTCACCGATCGCGTTCTCGTGCCGCGCACGGAAGCGCGCGATCGTCGCGTGATCGGGCGCCTGGTTGGCCGCGATCACCCGGAACGCGACGTCCTCCAGGCAGTGCCGCTCGATCGCGCGCGAGGACCGCACCCCGATCGCGTACGCGTAGAACAACAACGCCACCATCATCGCCGGATCCAGCGCCGCGCGGCCGTGCCCGTCGTCGCGATAGGCGCGATAGAACGCGCTCAGATCGAGCTCGCCGACCGCCTCCAACACCAGCCACGCGAGATGGTCCTCCGGCAACCACTCACGCAGACTCGGCGGCAGCAACAACTCCTGATCGCGGTCGCACGCGACGAAGTTCTGCGCCATCCCAGAAGTCTCTTAAACCCGCCGGACAGCAGGCCGTTTGTGCGACACCCTCGCGCGCCGAGCGGCTCATCGCACGTCCCCACCACTATCGCCGAGTGCCTGAGGCTGTCGCGTAAGTCGGGGTGTCGTCCGGCGGGTTTAAGACCATTCGGTGATGGGCCAGCGCTTTGTCGCGTGTGATCGCGAGCAGTCGTTTCTGATGCCGCCGGATGTCCGCGAGTGGCTGCCCGAGGGGCACCTCGCGTGGTTCGTCATCGACGCCGTCGGCGAGATGGACCTCGACGCGTTCTATGCGCGCCTACCGGTCGACGGGCGCAGCCGGCCGGCCTATGACCCGGCGATGATGGTCGCGCTGTTGCTCTACGCCTACGCGCGCGGGACGCGGTCGTCGCGGCAGATCGAGCGGGCGTGCGAGGAGGACGTCGCCTTTCGCGTGTTGGCGGCGCAGCAGCGGCCCGATCACGCGACGATCGCGCGGTTCCTCGAGCGCCACCAGGACGCGATCGCCGGCCTCTTCGGCGAGGTGCTGTCGCTGTGCGCGAAGCAGCGGCCTCGCGAGCGTCGGGGTGATCGCCGTCGACGGGACGAAGCTGGCGGGCAACGCGAGTCGCAACGCGAACGTCGACTACGAGCAGCTCGCGCGCGAGATCCTCGAAGAAGCGCAAGCCGTCGACGCGGCCGAGGACGAGCTCTATGGCGAGGCGCGCGGCGACGAGCTGCCCGAGCAGCTGCGCACCGGCGAGGGTCGCCGCGCGTGGTTGCGCGAGGCCAAGCGCCGGCTCGAGCAACAGCGCGCGGAGGAGGCGCGGCCGGTTGCGCGCAGCCGCGGCAAGCGCCTCAAGGAGGCCAAGCGGCGCCTGGACGAGGAGCTCTGGACCGAGCTGCGCGCCAACCGCGCCTATGAGCGCTACCGCATCGGGGCGCATGAAGGACGGGCGTCGCTTCAGCCGACCGCCGGACCCCTACACGCCGCCCGCGACACCGCAGGGCCAGATTAATCTAGCGACCCCGACTCGCACGTCGTCAAGGGCTCGCGCGGCCGCGGGTTCCTGCAGGGCTACAACGCCCAAGCCGTCGCCAACGAGCACCAGATCGTGATCGCCGCCGAGGTGATGACCGTCGCGCCGGACTTCGGGCATCTGGAGCCGATGCTCGACGCCGCCCAGCGCGAGCTTGACGCCGCCGGCATCACGGAGGTTCCCGAGGTGCTCGCTCGCGGACGCCGGCTACTGGCATCAGCAGCAGATGGAGCGGATCGTCGATCGCGGGATCCCGGTGCTGATCCCGCCCGACGCCAAGAGCCGCAAAGGCACGCGGCCGGGTTGGAACGGCGGCCTTTACGCGTTCATGCGCAGAGTCCTCGCCGGCGAGCGCGGCGGCGAGCTCTACGCCCAGCGCCAAGCGATCATCGAGCCGGTCTTTGCCAACACGAAGTTCAACCGCGGCATCGACCGCTTCCGACGACGAGGCCGAGCCGCCGTCCGCGCGGAATGGCGACTGATCACCGCCACGCACAACCTCCTCAAGCTCCACCGACACGCCACAGCGGCCGCCTGAGCCGCCGCTGGCGGCCGCGGCCGCCACGGCGGCCGAAAACTCACCCCTCAGAGCTGCCGTTCTACCACAGCGACCACCGCAGACTTTCGCGACAGCCTCGCCTCGAAGCAGCAGTGCGAGGTAATACTTGCTCATGGCCTCGGCTGCCGTAGTTGGAGTCGTAGCCTTCGTCGTTGCGACGTGGGTGTCGCGCCGCCAACTTCAGCGGATGCCTACCGGGGAAACGTGGGAGGACTGGCATGCGGCGCCCGATGTCGTGTCTGGAAAGGCAGCACGAGCTGTGTCGATGGCTGCGGCCGCATGCACCCTCGTCGCGCTTGTTGGCTTCGGCGTTCCAGGCGTCGTTCGTGCGCTGCTGGCCGGACTGCTCGCCGGGCCGTGCTTACCGTGGGGCCTCCAGGGCTTCCGACGCTGGCGACGGCACAAGAAACACGACGACGAGCGCGGAGCATGCTGACGGCATCTCAAGCGCCGCCGCTCCCGACGCTAGCCAGCGCCTGCTCCCTAGCCTTCCACTGGCCCTTGGGACTCGCCGGCGCGAGAATGTCGCCGCCCGCGAGCAGCAGCACTGAGCGCTTCCGCGAAGCGTCCTGTCTCCAAAGCCGTGGCGCGGCGGATGAGCCTGCCGAGTTCGGGAGCGCCTATGGCGTACGTGCGGCCGGAGACGTAGTGCGGGTCTGACCAGCCAGGCGCTGGTCCTGGGCGCGCGCAGCGCAGCGATCGTTGAATCAGGCCGGGCCGACCCGGCCACGCGGAGACCACAGCGGTTGCTGCCGGCCGGTATTCCGATCGCGACCCCACAGGAGCAGATGGCCCGGGCGCCTGCCGGTAGCGCCCCCACCAGGGCCTCCCAACGAGGGTGACGTACGTGGCGGGCGTCAGCGGTGGGTCGATGGGCGGGGCGCGGCGCGGCCTCCCGATGCGCTCGGGGCGCGAGCTTGCGAGCGCCGCATCGGGAGGTCGTGACGGCGCCCCGACCTCAGCCACGCCCGTCACACGCCCGCACGCCCGGCCCGCCCGGCATCCGCCGATCGGCCGATCCCCGGATCGGGCGCACGATGGCGCGAGCGTTCGATGGCCCGGCCGGCGCGGCGGGAGCACGCTGAAGGCGTCCCTCACACCAACCCCCAGCCAGTAGGAGGACACCATGCGAATCCGCTTCGCCAGCTACCTCGCCATCGGCATCCTGTCGTCGTTCCTGATCGTCGCGAGCTATGCGTTCGCCGCCCACACGTTCTGGTGGATCGCGCTGATCGGCGGCATCGCGCTCGCGCTGCTCGGCCTCGCCGGGCTCGTGCCGGCGCGCCGCCCCGTGACGCTCGCCGCGCCCGCCGCGCTCGTCAGCGCTGCTCGGGCTCGCGCTGGCCGTGATCTCGGTCGCCGCCTCTCACGGCACGACGGCCGACTGGGGCTTCGGCCTCGCGATCGCCGGCGGCGCCATGTCCGTGCTCGGGCTGACCGAGCACGAGCTCGTCGCCGAGCGCGAAGTCCGCGGGCCCGGCATGCCGGTCGCCCGCTGACCCCGGCATCACGTCGCTCAGGGCCCGGGCGCCGGCGTCTGCCCGACCGGCACCGGGCTCTGCGCGCGTGCGAGCAGCACGACGGCGGTGGCGAACACCACCAGCGCGACCGGGCCGACGGGTGGCGCGTGCACGATCACGATCGACGAGAGCCCGAGCAGCACCACTGCCGACGTCGGCGCGCCGACACCGCGGTAGGCGATGGCGGCGGCGACCGTGGCCACGACCCACGCGATTCCCCCGACGCTGATCAGCACGTCGTCGGAGATCGGGTTCTCCCACAGCGCCTCGACCGCGTCGGCGGCGGCCGCACGCTCCTCCGCGGGCACGCCGTTGGCGTGCTGGACCAGCACGCCGGTCGCCACGCCCAAGATCGCTTCGCCGGCACCGTAGAACAGCACGAACGGGCCGATCGCCAGCCGGCTGATTCGCGCCGCGCGACCCGGCAGGTCCTTGACCAACAGGTAGAGCGCAGCGCCGATCAGGCCGATGAAGACGAGGGTGCCCAGGTGGACGACCTGCCATCTGGTGACGTCGTCGCGCAGGCTTCCGTAGAGATCGTCGGGATCGGGCGCCGCGTGGAACAGCAGCAGCACCGCCCAGGCCAGCGGCGTCCCGATCAGAAAGGCGAGCCGTCGTCGCGACGGCCGTGGGGAGTCCATGGGGCCTCCTTCTGGAGCCAGGTCGTCGGGCGACCGTATACCTCCCGCGCTCTACGCGTTCACGAGCCCGGGGCTTGCGACGTCACGACGTCCCAGACCGAAGGAGCGCCGGGATCGGGAATGTAGGCGCAGTGCGTGCCGGTGCGGACGCCGCGGTCGAGGTGCTCGCCGAGCGGCGGGATGGTGTTGGCCGATCCGCGCTATCGCTTGGCGGATAGCGCGCGTCACGCCCGATCGAGCGCGCTCGGAGGCGGACGCGGCCCGCCGGTCGCGACCACCGAGCCCGACCGCGCGCGCGAGCTCTCGGACCAGGAAATCACGCTCGGCGTCGGCTTGCGCCTCGCGCACGGAGTCCTCTAGGGCGCGTGCCTGCGCGATGTCGGCCTCGATCTCGGCGAGGCGGCGGCGGTAGGCGTTCTTGGCACGCTCGTCGAGCATCTCACCCGCGTCCCCGAGTGCCACCTGCTGCCCCGTCTCGGCGGCGACCAGATCCAGCACGTGGTACTCGCGCCCAGGGTTGGCGAGGAGCTGCGCGAGATACCGGAAGCCCTTGAGATCGTGGACGCGCACCGTCCGTCCTTCGAACACCACCGACCAGTACTCGCCCTCACGGCGGAAGACGTTGGCCTCGGGTGTCGCGCTCGCCGCAGCTTCGATCCGCTCGAGGATCGTCCGGGCCGCCTGGAGCTCGAGAACGGCGTGGTCCTCGCTGCCACCGGCACGGAGCGCCTCGGCGAGAACCATCCGTGCGAGCGCCGCCTCATAGGGCGCCCCGATCTCGTTCCATAGTCGTGCGGCTTCCGAGCAACACCGCTCTGCCTCCGCTGCGTCGCCCTCCGCGAGCCGCAGCCGTCCGCGGGCGAGGGTCGCTCCCGCGACCAGCGCCTTGCTCTGGAACCGGGCGGCCACCCGCTCCAGCTCGTCGGCCGCGGAACGGGCACGACCGAGGTCGCCGGACGCGATCGCGATCTCCACCTGCGCGTCGAGCAGCGGCGCGCGCTGGAGGTCGGTGTCCGGTGGCAGCTCCTTCGAAGGAACCCGCGACGGATGCTCCAGCGCGTCCCGTATGGCAGCGGCCGCCGCGGCCGTCTCGCCCCGCGCAAGGCGCACCAGCGCGAGACCCGGCTGAGACTCCCAGCCGACGCGATGCGCTGCCATGAGGGCCTCCTCGGCACCGTCGATGTCGCCCCTGCGCAGCCGGATCCGTCCGAGCTCGCTGAGCGGCCATCCCATCTCACGACGCAGGTACGGCCTCAGCTCCTCACAGGCCACCAGCGCCTGTTGCTCGGCCTCGTCGCACGCCCCGCGCAGCCTCAGGATCTCCGCGCGATGCACGCGGCAGCGTCCATGGAGGCTCCCGATGGCATTCGTCCGGCACCACCGCTCCATCGCGTCGGTCCACTCCTCCGCGACGTCGTACTGCGCCAGTCCTTGCAGAGCGCAGACGAGCTCGCAGTACACGAGCCCGGTCGAGAGCGCGTCGAGCTCCCCGGAGACCGCCGCCACTCCCGCTTCGTCGAGGAGCGCCAAGCCTTCCGCGATGTCGCCGTCGAGGATGCGCAGCCGAGCTGCCGCCACTCGCCCGACCGCGCACGCCGCCGCGTCCCGCGCGGAGCCCACCTCGATCGCGCGCTCGGACCACTGCCGAGCCCCCTGGAGGTCGCCGGTGAGCATCCGCTCGTACGTGCGGACGACCGCGAGCCATGCGTGCGCGGGCGTCTCCTGATGGTGCTCGAGCAGGCGGTCCGCACGGGCGAGCCAGCCACGCACCGGCGCCATCAGCGCGGTGTCCAGGAGCAGGTGCATCGCGACACGAACCGCTGCGCCTCCCGCCGCGACGGGGTCGCCGGCCTGAGCGCAGAGCGCGTGCGTGCGCTCCCACGCCTCGATGGTCACGTCGAGATGACCGGCCGCGTAGGCGACTTCCGCGAGCAAGGGCAGATCGGCCGGACCCAGGAGCCCTTCCGAGTCCGCCCTCGCCAGGAGCTCGTAGCCCTCCTCCCAGTCTCCGCGCGCTGCCGCCTCTCGCGCGCGCTCGAGGCTCATCGTAAGCCGCCGTAACCGCGAGGGCTACCGCCGTATCGGCATTGCTCACGCATCTGGGTTGAGGGACACCAACACCCGAGCGTACGAGGAGTACCCCATGGAGAGCGTAACCGTCAACGGCGTCGAGCTCGAATACGAGGCGATCGGTTCCGGCGAGCCGATCCTGTTCATCAGCCCGGTCATCGCGGACGGGTTCCTGCCGCTTCTGTCACAGCCCGCGCTGGCAGATCGCCACCTTCTCATCCGCTACCACAAGCGTGGCTGGGCGGGCAGCACGCACACGCCGCCGCCGGTGAGCATCGGCGATCACGCTGACGACGCCGCGGCGCTGCTCGAGCATCTGGGCATCCGGCGCGCGCACATCGCCGGCCACTCGAGCGGCGCAGCGGTCGCGGCCCAGTTGGCTCTGGATCGTCCCGAGACCGTGCACACGCTGATCCTGATGGAGCTGTCGCTCCTTTCCGTGCCCAGCGGGGGGTCGTTCCTCGACCAAGCCGGACCCGCGTTCGAGGCGTACGCAAGCGGCGACCACGCGCAAGCGCTGGCCATGTTCATGACCGCGGTGAGCGGCCTCGACTGGACCGCATGCCGCGCTCTCCTCGAAGAGCGCGTCCCAGGCGCCCTGGCTCAGGGGATCGAGGACGCGGACACCTTCTTCGGTATCGAGCTCCCCGCGCTGACCGAGTGGGAGTTCGGGCCCGACCAGGCAGCCGCGATCGATCGGCCCGTCCTGTCCGTCCTGGGCTCCCAGACCGAGCCCCTGTGGCTGGAGGTGGCCGACTTCCTGCGCTCCTCGCTGCCACAGGTCGAGGAGCTGATGGTCCAGGGCGTCGGCCATCTCCTGCACATCCAGCGCCCCGAGCCCGTGGCGCGAGGCTTGTCGGAGTTCCTGGAGCGAAACGCGATCGCCGGCGACCAGGTCCCGGTCACCGTGTGAGCCCCGCCCGCCGGGCTCCGGCGCTACCGCTTCTTGATCCGGAACCGCTTGACCGTCGGGGTGGCATCGACGTTGCCGGCGCGGTCGCGGGCCTTGACGCGGAACACGTGCTTGCCGGGTTTGAGCTTCTTGTAGGTCTTCGGCGAGGTGCAGGGCCTGAAGCGCTTCTTGTCGAGCTTGCAGCGGAACCTGGAGCCCGGCTCGCCGGAGGCGAATCTGAACGTCGCCTGGCGCCTCGCCTGGTTGACGCGTGCCCTGCGGAGCAACGTCGTCGGCGCCGTGGTGTCGGGCGTAGCGGCGGTCGGCGTCGGGCTGGGAGTCACGGTCGGCGTCGGAACCGCGCTGGGGCCCGCGGTCACCGTGGGCGTCGGATACGCGATGACCTGCGCCAGCCCGAACGAGGCGACGGACCGTGCTTGGTTGTCGCCGCCGGCGCTGGTGAAGCTCCCTGCCGCATAGAGCTGCCGGTCGACGATCGCGAGCGCGTGGCCGGTGCCGATCCACGGGCCGTTCCCGGCGCCGTCGGAGCCGAGCGGATGCCAGGCTGTGCCGTCGAAGAAGGCGACGTTGTCGGCGCGCGCGTCGCCGTTCGCATTCTGGAACGTTCCCGTGACGAAGAGGTTCGAGCCGGTGCCGACCAGGTCGTCGATCGAGGCCGTCGTCGGGAACCACCCGTTCCCGCCGCCGCTGTCGGCTGCCCAGCGCACTCCACGCCGATCCGTTCCACCTCGCGACATGGTCGGCCTGCGCGATGCCCGCGACGTTGTTCGCGTCCGTGCCGACGTACACGTCGGTCCCGACGGCGGTGAGACCGCGGACGAAGGTGGTGACCGCGCAGCTGCACGATCCGCCGCCGGTGCCCATGGGCTGCCAGGTGCCCCCTGCGGGGAGGTAGGCGACATTGTCGGCAGGGTCGTTCGCCACGTCGTTCAGGTCGGTGAACCCTCCGCCCGCATAGAGCGTGTCGTTGCTGTCGGCCGTGAGCGCGTACACGGTGCCGGAGAAGGCGCGGGCTTGATCGATGACGGTGGACCTCGGGGCGCCGGTGGTCAGGTCGCAGGCGAGCAGGTAGTCGGCGGACGCGATGCCCGCGCCGTTCTGGAACGCCCCGCCGACGTAGAGCGTCTGGCCGATGATCTGCAGGCTGTGCACGTTCCCGTCGAACGCGGGTCCGGGCGCAGTGCAGAACGGCTTCCAGCTCGCGCCGTCCCAGACCGCGAGGAAGTCGGCGTTCGCGTTGCCCCCCGCGTTCGTGAAGCTGCCACCGGCGAAGACCCTGCCGGCGGACACGGCGATGTCGAGGACGCCGCCGCTCGAGATCCGGGACGTCGACGAGCTGACCGCGCCCCAGCTGCTGCCGTTCCACGTCGCGATGCGATCCGCGTTCAGGATTGCCGCCCGCGTCGGTGAAGTCGCCGCCGACGTAGAGCGCACCCGGCGTCACCGTCAGCGCGGAGGCGACGAGGTCCAGCGAGTCTGACCCGGGCGTACCCCGGTCCCCGAGGTGGTCCCAGCCGCCGGGGCCGGCGGCCGACGCCAACGTGACGAGCGCGCCGATCACCACGCCACACAGCGCGAGGACGCCGAGGAGGCGCTTGCGGGCCGAGCTGAGGCTTCCCATCGGGAGTGTCCCTTCCGTCTGGGAGGCAGGCGGCGCACAGGCGGGCGGCCCAGGGTTCAGCCCACTCGTGACCAGCCTACGCCTGACCTTCGCAATAGTCCAGAAGCGAAGGGATAGAATGCCCTGTGTAGGGCACTTCACCGCTCTTGCGAAAGCGACTTCGCGCGGAAGACCCGTCGGCGAGACACCGACCGGCGACCTCACGGAGGGTTTCCTCTCCAGCGACCGAAGGGCCGTCCTCTACTGAGGCGTTGATGCCGCATGCGGTGGTCAGCGCTCAGGAAGGCGCTAGGTCATGCGCGATCGACACGTTCCACGCCTGTGCAGTCAGTGCCGGGCACCGATGGCGCGCCAGGAGGACAGCTGCTGGCGCTGCGGCACCGCGTGGGCGACCGAAGACGAGCCGCGGACGGCGCTGCGCGTGATCCACGGCGGCGGGGACACACGGTTCGAGGATTCCGACCGCTGGACGAACGAGGGCGGCAGCTTCGCCTCCGAAGTGGCGCTGCCGGTTCCGGCCACTGCCGCGACGCGATGACGTCGATGCAGGAACTGCGCTAGAACGGGCGACACGGGCCGCGACGCTCCGGTGGACTACGAGGAGACACTTGGCGCCCTTCTCGCCCTGATCGGGCGGCGCGTGAGCGTGGACGTGTACCCGTTGCAGGAGGGTGGGCGGCCGGGGCCCGTGGCCGGCTTCGTCGGGGTGCTGCGGCAGGCCACCGACATGCAGCATCCGGATGACGCGGCCGCCCGCGAAGCGCTGCTCCTCCAGGTCGGCGAGGGCGCTGATGCGAGCTACATGCTGCTCGAGCAGGAGCGCTTCGCGGCCGGCACGTGGCGGCCGACGGTAGGAGGCCAGGACGAACCGGCGCTGCTCGATCGACGTCGGCGGAGTGCGGCTCGTGCTGGACCCGAACCGCTGAGCCGCTCGCGGCGAGGTCGACTGTGCGGAAGCTACAAGAACCGTTGAGTGAATGCGGGCGAAGACGCAATGCAAGCGAGGCGCATGGCGCCTAGCGTCAAGCACCATGACCCGTCTCGAACGCAACGTGAACATCACCGCGGTCCTGCTCCCGTTTCTGGTGGTGGTGGCCACCGTCCCCCTCCTGTGGGGTCGGCTCATCGGCCCCTCGGACGTCATCGTCTTCGCCGTGATGTACGTCGTCTGCGGCCTCGGCGTGACCGTCGGCTTCCACCGGATGCTGACCCACCGCGCGTTCCAGGCGCATCGGGCCACGCGCTACCTGTTCGCCGTCATGGGCTCGATGGCGGTCCAGGGACCGGTGATCGAGTGGGTCGCCGACCACCGCAAGCACCACGCCCACACCGACAAGGAAGGCGATCCGCACTCGCCCCACGTCGGCCATGGGGCGGGCGTGCGGGGCGCGCTCAGGGGTCTCTGGCACGCCCACGTGGGCTGGCTGTGGCGGACCAACGGGCAGGCGCGGGCCTACAAGTACGCCCGTGAGCTCGTGGAGGACCGCGGCATGAAGCGGATCAACCGCGCGTTCCCTCAGCTCATCCTGGCGAGCCTCGCCCTGCCCGCGCTGATGGGCCTCGCCCTCACGGGGACGGTGCGCGGCGCGCTCACCGGCCTGCTCTGGGGCGGCTTCGCCCGGATCTTCGTCCAGCACCACGTCACGTGGTCGGTCAACTCGATCTGCCACTTCTTCGGCACCCGCCGCTTCGCCGTCGAAGACGAGTCGACCAACGTCTTCTGGCTGGCGCTGCCCTCCTTCGGCGAATCCTGGCACCACAACCACCACGCCTTCCCGCGCTCTGCCGCACACGGGCTGCGCTGGTGGGAGCTCGACCCCTCCGAGCTGGTCATCCGCCTCCTGCGCCGCCTCGGACTCGCGTGGGACGTCGTCCTCATCCCTCCAGCCCGCCAGCAGCAGAAGCTGACCGCGCGGCCGGCCACCCCGGCGGGTCCGCCCGCACCCGGATAGCCGACACCCCGTCGGCTGAGAAGTCCATGCATCCGCGCGTCCTCTCCATGGTCTCGAGGCGCCCGGTGCGCGAAGGTTGTATCTGCAACCTTCGAACCAAGGAGCCCCCATGGACGTCACCATCATCGGCACCGGCAACATGGCCCGCGGCATCGCCACGCGCGTCCTCGCCGGCGGCCACTCCGTCACGCTGCTCGGCACCACCGCCGACAAGGCCGAGGCGCTCGCCGCCGAGCTCGGCGGCGACGTCCGCTCCGGCCAGGCCGGCGACCCGCTCGCCGGCGACGTGGTCGTGCTCGCGATCTGGTACCAGGCGGTCGACGCCGTGCTCGCCACCTACGGTGACCAGCTCGCCGGCAACGTCGTCGTCGACATCACCAACCCGGTCGACCCCGAGACCTACGCTCCGCTCGCCGTCGAGGAGGGCTCCGTCGCCCAGCAGATCGCCGCGCGTGTGCCGGGGGCCAAGGTCGTCAAGGCCTTCAACACCACCTTCGCGGGCACGCTCGTCGAGGGCACGGTCGCCGGCCAGCCGCTCGACGTCTTCCTCGCGGGCGACGACCAGGCCGCCAAGGACACCGTCAAGCAGCTCGTCCGCGACGGCGGCCTGCGCCCGGTCGACGTCGGCCCGCTGGCGCTCGCGCATCACGTGGAGGCGCTCGGCTACCTGAACATGGCCATCCAGCCCGACCTCGGCACCAACTACGCCAGCTCGGTCAAGGTCCTCGCGTAGCCCTACAACCCGCCCTGCTAGCCCGCCCCGTCAGCAGGTGAATCCGGCATCAGGGAGGTCCGGCGAGGACCTCCCTGATCCCGCCGGAGTACACCCGTGATCAGCGACCTCTCCGCTTGGCGCGGCCTTTGGCAGTGCGTCCGGCGCCACGGCCACGGGCGGCCTTGCCCTTCGCGCCGGCGCCGCGTCTGCCCGTCAGCCGCGAGAACGCCTCCAGGATGCGCCCCGCGACCGTGTCGACGCCTCCGGCGGCCTTGTCGCGCCGCCCTGATCTCATGCGCATGTGCGACTCCCTCTTGCGGTCATCGGTTTGCTCGGGTGCTGCTCCGACCGTTGCCTTGGCTCACGTCATGCGCCGCCTGATCTCGGATCGGTTTCGCTGTAGCGCGGCTGCGATGGCCGGCTTGTGTATGCGGTGGAGGTAGGCGATACACCAGTCGAGCTGGTTCAGCGCCTCCTCGGCGGCGGCGCGATAGCGCTCGCTCTGGCGCCGCGTGGATTCCTTGCGGTCGTCCGCGGTCATGCCCGGTGTCTCCTCCCTTCCCCCGAGGTGGTGTCGCCGGATCCCTACCCAACGCCCTTCCGGGTGAACCAGTCGCTGCGCGCGGGGCGTGCACTACTCCCCGCGGCGATGCGCATGCGTTCGAGGCTGCGCCTGAGTATGCGCGAGACGCCCATCTGCGAGATGCCGACGCGCCGGCCGATTTCGCGCTGCGTGAGCTCGTCGTGGAAGCGAAGCAGCACGATCTCGCGCTCGTACGGCTTGAGTGTCCCGAGCATCGACACGATCGTCGCGCGGTCCTCAGCGCGAGCGTAGCCATCGTCGATAGCGCCAGGGTCCGTCGGGACGCCCGAGTCGTCCTCCCCGCTGCCCTCGACCACCAACGACAGTGACCGATGCGCGGCAGCGGCGTGATGCGCCTCGAGCACCTGCTCGACGGCAAGACCCGTTCGCTCGGCGATCTCGGCAGCCGTGGGCGCGCGCATCAGCGCGGCGCTGAGCGCCTCGGTCTCCCGCTCGACGGCGAGCGAGCGATCTTGGATGCGCCGCGGGACCTTGAGAGACCACCCCCTGTCTCGGAAGTACCTCCGCAACTCTCCGAGGATCGTCGGGATCGCGAAGGCGGGGAACGTGCCGCGCTCCGGATCGAACCGGTCGACGGCCTTCACGAGGCCGACGTAGGCGGTCTGCTCGAGATCGTCGATCGGTTCACCTCCGTGGCGGTAGCGGCGCGCGAGGCTGCGGGCCAGCGGCAGGTACTGCTCGATCATGCGCTGACGGCCCTCGACGGCCGCCGGTTGGTCTCCCGTCATGCCTCCGATGACGGCGCAGGCGTTCCATGGGTTACACGGACTCCTCGTCGCCGAGGGCACGCGTCCGGTCGTCAGAGGACGATCCTCGAGTGGAAATCGATGTAACCCGGGACCTGCTCCCGTCGTCCGGCGGGTCGTGAGCGCGAATCCGCCCTCGTCCCCGACGCAGGAAACCGACGATGCCGAGCTCGTCCAGCGCACCACGCGCGGAGAGCTGGGCGCGTTCGAGCAGCTCGTCAACCGCCACCGGCCCGTGGTCGTGCGGGTGGCGGCGCGGATCGTCGGCTCCGAAGAGGCCGAGGACGTCGGCCAGGATGCGTTCCTGCGCGCGTTCCATCGCCTGCACCACTTCCGCGGCGACGCGCCCTTCCGCTCCTGGCTGCTACGGATCGCGCACAACGCCGCGCTCGACCACCTCGGGCGCCGCCGCCCTGAGCCGGTGGACCCCGACACGCTCGACACGACGGAGCAGAGCCCCTCGCGCGAGCCCGCCGACCGCCTGGAGATGCGCGAGCGGATCGAGCGCTTGGAGCGCAAGCTGCACGGGCTCTCGCATCACCACCGGACGGTCCTGGTGCTGCGTGACGCGGAGGGACTGAGCTACGAGGAGATCGCGGAGATCACCGACACGCCGATCGGCAGCGTCAAGGGACGGCTGCACCGGGCACGTGGCGAGTTCATCGAGATGCTCCGCGCCAACACCTACGACTGGGAGCTGCCGAGATGAGTGATCCGTCCGAGCCTTCCCTCGAGCCGGCCGAGTCGCGCGCTGTCGAGCTGTTGCGCCTGGTCGGGAGCCAGACGCCGGTTGTCAGCTCACATTTCACCACCGAGCTCGTAGAACGCGCACGCCGGCAGCGCGCCGTCGCCGTGCCGATGCGGGCGATCGGCGGACTCGTAGCGGCGATCGCTTTCGCGCTCGCCGGCGCCGTCCGCAGCGGCCGTGGGCAGGAACGCCGGTGATCGCCTCCGTCATCGAGCGCGCTGGGGATCAGTTCGGCGACGCCCTTCCGCGTGTCGCGGGCGCCGTGCTCCTGCTCATCATCGGGCTGCTGGCGGCCATCGTGCTCGGCCGGCTCGCTCGGCGTGCGCTCCTACGCGTGGGCCTCGACCGCTTCGCAGACCGCTCCGGGACGAGCGAGCTGCTCGGCCAGGCCGGACTCTCGAGCTCGCTCTCCGCGCTCATCGGGACGGCGGTCCGGCTCATGGTCGCGGTCGTCGCCGTCTTCGCCTCGCTGACGCTCCTCGGCCTCGCGTTCCTCAGCGACTCGCTCAACCAGGGCATCGTGTACATCCCACGCTTGCTCGTCGCGCTCGCGCTCGTGCTGATCGGCGTGGTCCTCGGCGCGTTCACGCGCGCCTGGCTCGAGCGGACCTCCGCCCAGCTCGATTTCCCGGTCGCCATCGGACCGGTCGTGCAGGTGCTCATCATCGCCCTGTTCGCGCTCTGCGCAGCCGTCCAGGCCGGCGTCACCGTCGCGCCGCTGACCGCGATCGCGATCGTGCTCCTCGCCGCGTGCGCCTTCACGCTCGCCTTGGCGTTCGGGCTCGGGGCGCGGGAAATCGCCCGCTCGCTGACCAGCGGGCGCTACGCGCGCGCCGACTTCGAGGTCGGGCAGACGATCCGCGTCGGCGACGTGCGCGGTGAGATCATCAGCATCGAGCCGGCGGCAACGACGCTCAAGGCAGGCGCTGAGACGATTCGCGTCCCCAACAGCCTGCTCGTCGAGCGGATGGTGATCGTCGAGGGCGTGGTTTCGTCACATCGCTAACTCAGAAGCGGCGTGATCTGAGAGGCCCGGGCCGCTGAACTCGTTCGTACTGACCGAATAACCAGAAGTCAGGTGCGGAGGACAGGCGGAGGCGGGTCGTTTGTCGCCTCAGATGCCTGGGCAACCGTCGGGGACCCTGAGTAAGGAGGAGGTAGGTATGGCCACGCAGCATGACGACGAGGTCGCGAGCTACGAACAGGAACTGGCGAGCTACCTCCAGGAACGCATCAGGCCCGGCCTGAACCGCGGCGCGATCCCGCTCCTGGCCCGGTCCATCGCGAAGGACATTGCTCATCGGGAGCGTCCCGACGACGCTTCCGAGGACGCCGAAGTCGAGGCGGAGCCCAGCGACGAGGCGGAAGACCAGCACAGCGCCGAAGCAGATAGCGAGCCGGCCGAAGACGACGAGCAGGCCGAAGGCGACGACGAGCAGGCTGAAGGCGACGACGAGCAGGCCGAGGCGGACGACGAGCAAGGTGCCGAAGACGAGACGGACGGTGTCCGCCTTCGAGGACGAGATGCACGAGCTCCAGGCGGACCTCGGCGAAGACTGGATACTGCGCTTCTCGGTCCAGGGCGACGATGCCTGGCTGACTGCGGAGAAGGACGACGGAACCCAACGCGTGGAGGCCCCGACCGCCGAGGTGCTCGTCGAGGCCGTCGAACTGCTCAACGAAGGCGGCGGCCGGTCCAGCTAGACGCTCAGACCGTCCCGACGCGGACGAGCGACCCGATCGCGCGACGCCCGTCCATCGCGGCGGCCGCCGCCAACGCCCTGGCGGCGCGGCGCGTCGCTGAACGGCGGGCATCGAGGGGGTGGGGTTCGGGCGTCGGGGGAGTGAGTGGAGTCGCTTTGCGGGCTATAGGGGGGTAAATCGACTCCATCCCGATCCCGAGACGGACATCGGCGAGGCTCTCGGGCAGCTGGACCGCCGACAGCTCGCCGACCTCGGCCCGCGCGGCGAGCGCCTGGCGGCGCGCTTCGACATGTCGCCAGCTACGGCGAGCAGACGCTCGAGCCGGCACTGCGGCGGCGCTGATCCAAGAGGGTCGCTAGCCGAACGTGAACGAGTACGCCTGTGCGCCCGGCTCGAGGAACGTGATCTCCAGCGTCCGAGCGCGGACGGCGTCGTGCTGGCGCACGAGTTGGTACATGCGGCCGTCTCGGAGAACGCCGTTGCCGTCCTCGTCGACGTCGACGCCGTGCGACGGGCCCGGCGGCTCACCGTCGAGATGCACGTGGAAGGGATCGGCCCTCGCGTTCCCGGCGAGAGCACGAGGTGCGCGTCGCGCGCGTGGAACCGGCAGGTGATGCGCCCGCCGGCCTGGTCGAGCACGACGTACTCGGGCTCGATCGCCCACTCGCCTTCGAGCATCCAGTGGTTCGAGCGCCCGCTGCGACCGTAGCCCAGGTACGTCTCGGGCGTGTAGAGGTGGTCCCAATCGGCCGCCGCCTCCACCCCGACCCCTTCGACGGAGACGAGCTCGCGCTCGACGCCGAGCAGCCGCTGGATGACGCGCTCCGATCCCTCGTAGCGTCCCTCGCCGAAGTGCTGGTCGCGGATGATGCCGTCCGCGTCGACGAAGTAGAGCGCCGGCCAGTAGCGGTTGGCGAACGCGTTCCAGATCGCGTAGTCGTTGTCCACCGCGACCGGGTAGTCGATCGCTCGCTCCTCGGTCGCCCGCCGCACCCCGTCGACGTCGTGCTCGAACGAGAACTCCGGCGTGTGGACGCCGAGCACGACCAGGCCGTCGTCCCTGTACGCCTGTGACCACGCACGGACGTAGGGCTCCTGGCGCAGCCAGTTGATGCACGTCCACGTCCAGAAGTTCACGAGGACGACGTGGCCCCGCAGCTCGGCGGGGCCGAGTGGCTCTGAGTTGAGCCACGCGCTCGCCCCGGCAAGCGGGGGCATGTGCACATGTGCGACCACGGGCGGCTAATCATCCCGCTCGGACTCTCCGGGTGCGATCGTGGAGGCCATGACGCGAGCCGACAGGCGGCCGTGGAGCTGCGACAGCTTCGTCGTTCTCCCGACGGCTTCGGCAGACGGGTCGATGCTGCTGGGGAAGAACAGCGACCGGCCTGTCAACGAGACGCAGCCCCTTCGGTGCGTACCCGCACGGGCTCCGGCGGGCAGCGAGCGCCTGCGGCTGGCCTACGTCGAGATCGCCGACGATCGCCAGACGCTCGCGCATGTCGGCGCGTCGCCGTACTGGTGCTGGGGCCACGAGCTCGGGCTCAACGAGCGCGGGGTCGCGATCGGCAACGAGGCGCTGTTCACCCGCGACCTCGCGCACAACCAGCGTGCGGCCCGGGCCGGGGAGGCCCCCGAGCCGGGCATCCTCGGGATGGAGCTTCTTCGCCTCGGGCTCGAACGCGGACGCACGGCCGCGGAGGCGATGGACGTGATGACGGCCCTGCTCGAGCGTCATGGGCAGTGGGGCGCCGGCGTGCCCGGGAAGACGCCCGCCGACGGTGCCTACGACAACTCCTACGTCGTCGCGGACGGCCGCGAGGCGTGGGTGCTCGAGACGAGCGGACGCCGATGGGTCGCGTCCGAGGTGCGCGACTCGTCGTGGTCGGTCTCGAACCAGGCGACGATCCGCACCGAATGGGACCGCGCCAGCGACGACCTCGCGGGCCATGCCCGTGACGCAGGGTGGTGGAACGGCGACGGCCGGTTCGACTTCGCCGCGGCATACACCGATCCCCAGGTCCCGCTCCAGGTCTCTCACATACGCCTCCAGCGCTCGCGCCGGCTCCTGCGCGACGCCGTGGAACGCGGCGGTGCGGATGTCGCCGCGGCCGCGACGGTCCTCCGCGACCACTACGAGGGAACGTTCCTCGAGGGCCCGTACTTCAACGCGGCGCGACCCGACTTCATGACGCTGTGCATGCACTCCCACCCCTCCGGCTTCACCTGGGGCAACACGGCCTCCTCCGCGATCTTCGTGCTGCCGGCTGACGGCCGGCCGCCGCATCTGTGGTGGGCGGCGTGCACGCCTTGCACGAGCGTCTACGTCCCGGTCTTCGTCGACGCCGGGGGCCTGCCGGAGGCGCTCGCTCACGCCGGGACCGCGCGTACGACGAGCTGCAACCCGGAGCGCGCGCCGGAGGACGCGCCGGCCGACGGCTCGTACTGGTGGACGTTCCAGCGGCTCTTGGACGCGGTCAAGGGAGACGAGCTCGGCACCGCGTTCACCGAACGTCAGTCACAGGTCCGCGACGCGCTCGACCCGCTCGAGACGGCCTGGCGCGCCGAGCTGGCCGACGTCCTCGACGAGGCGGCGGCGCTTCGGTCGAGCCACGGCCCCGACGCGGGAGCCGAGGTGCTGGCCGCGTTCACGCGGAGGTGCGTCGACTGCGCGCTCGTGGCCGCGAGCGCGCTGCTCGACCGCTTCGAATGCGCCTAGAACGTCGCGAGGGCCTTGTCGATGTCGGCCTGCGCCTGCTTCATCGCGTCCGCCGCCGACTGCTGCCCGGTGAGCGCCGCGTTCACGTTCTTGTAGATCGCCTGCGAGATCTGTGGATACACCGGCGAGACCGGACGCGCCTTCGCCTGCGAGACCGCCTGCTTGAGCTCCTCCGAGAACGGCAGCGCCTTCTTGACCGCCGGATCGTCGTAGGTCTCGTCGAGGGTGGGGCCGAGGCTGTACTCGGTGGCGATCAGGCGCTGGTGCTCCGGGCTCGTGATGTAGTCGAGCAGGGCCAGCGCACCACCGGGGTTCTTGGCGTACGCCGAGATCACCACGTCGGCCCCGCCGAGCACGCCCGCCTTGCCGGCGCCCTCGAACTCGGGAAGCGGAGCGACCTTGAACTTGCCCTTGACCTTCTCGGCCTTCTCGTTGAGCGCGTAGGCATAGGGCCAGTTGCGCAAGAACGTGTACTTCCCACTCTGGAAGGCCGCCAGCGACTCCGGCTCCATGTAGGTCGCGACGGCCTTGGGCGCGCCCCCGTCCTTGATGACGTCGACCATCAGTTGCGTCGCCTCGACGTTCTCCGGCGAGTCGATCGTCGCCTTCTTGCCGTCCTCCGACAGGACCGACCCGCCCGCGGCGAAGGCGAGCTCCAGCCAGTCGCAGGTCAGGCCTTCGTAGGCGGCCCCTTGGAAGACGATGCCGTCGCCTTCAGAGGCCTTCGCGTAGAGCTCCTGCCACGTCGGCGGCACCGCATCGACCTTGTCGGTGCGGTAGTAGATGAACGACGCGTCCGTGTTCAGGGGCGCCCCCCACAGCTTGCCGTCGTAGTCGACCGTCTCGAGCGGTGCCGGGATGAACTCCGACCTGCGCTTCTCCATATAGGGCGTCAGGTCGTAGAGCCATTTCTGCTGAGCGAACTCCGCCGTCCAGATCACGTCCGAGCCGAAGACATCGCAGTCTCCCGACTTCGCCTGCTGGCGCTGGATGAACTGGTTGCGCTGCTCGTCGGCCGACGCCGGGAACTCCACGAACTCCATCTCCAGGCCCTGAGAGGCGAACTTCGCGTTGAAGTTCTTCTTCAGAGCGGCGACGGCGCCGGTCGTGTCCTTACCCTGGCAGAACTTCACCGTTCCCTTCGCGCCCTTCATCGAGTCGGGGTCGATGACCTTGGCGCCCTCCGTCTGGCCCGCCGACTCGGCGGCGCCGCCACCGTTGTCGTCGCCGCCGCAGGCGCACACGAACGCCGCGCAAGCGAGCACGACGGGGAACAGGGTCACGGCACGTCCGAACATGGCTCGGGGGCTACCCGACTGGCCGCGCGGCGAACGTCGCACGCACCAAACGGTCCAGATCGTGACCGGACGGCCGCTAGGTGCCGTTCAGCGCGATCTCTCGCGCGGCGTGGATCGTGAACACGCGGTCGAGACCCGTGATCTCGATCGGCTTGAGCACCTCGCGGCTCGAGCACACGAGCTCGAGGTCGCCGCCCCTGGTCCGCGCCCGCTTGAGACCGCCGACGAGGATGCCGAGCCCAGCGGAGTCCAGGAAGCCCACCGCCTCCAGGTCGACCACGATGCGCGCGCTCTCGTCGATCACCTCGACGAGGCACTCGCGGAGGTCCGGGGCGGTGGCGAGGTCGAGATCGCCGCGGAGGACGACGAGCGTCGCCGCCTCGCCGCGCTCGACACCGATCGTGAGCTCTGTCATGCCGTCCTCCGGAAGACGGCGACGCTGCGAGCCTCCACGGCCGCCGGCTCCCCGGCGGCGGGGGTGTCGCCCTCGTTGAACGCGTCCGCGGTGTCGAGCACGCGCAGCCAACGCTCGCCGGCGTCGGGCATATGGAAGTCCAGGGGCTCGAAGTGGGCGTTGAAGACGAGCAGGAAGCTCTCGCCGCGGATCGGTTCGCCGCGGCCGTCGGTCTCCGTGATGGCGTCGCCGTCGAGCGCGAGGCCGAGCGACTTGGCGTAGCCCGAGTCCCAGTCCTCGTCGGTCATCGCCCGGCCGTCCGGGCGGAACCAGCCCATCTCCTTCGGCGTCGAGAAGCGCCGGCGCCGGAACACCGGATGCCGCCTGCGGAAGTCGATCACGCGCTGCGTGAAGGCCAGCAGCTCCCCGTCCATGGCCTCCCAGTCGAACCACGAGATCTCGCTGTCCTGGCAGTAGGCGTTGTTGTTGCCGCCCTGCGTGCGGGCCATCTCGTCACCGCCCAGCAGCATCGGAATGCCCTGGGAGAGGAGCAGCGTCGTGATGAAGTTGCGCCGCTGCCTCGCGCGCAGCTCGTTGATCGCGGGGTCGTCGGTCGGCCCTTCGGCGCCGCAGTTCCACGACGAGTTGTGCGACTCGCCGTCGGCGCCGCCCTCGCCGTTGGCGTCGTTGTGCTTCTCGTTGTAGGCCGTGAGGTCGGCCAGCGTGAAGCCGTCGTGCGCGGTCACGAAGTTGATGGAGGCGTTGGGATGGCGGCCGTCGTCCTGGTAGAGGTCGCTGGACCCGGCGATCCGCGAGGCGAACTCGGCCAGCGTCCGGTCCTCCCCGCGCCAGTAGTCGCGGATCGTGTCGCGGTACTTGCCGTTCCACTCCGACCACAGCGGCGGGAAGTTGCCGACCTGGTAGCCGCCCTCCCCGATGTCCCACGGCTCGGCGATCAGCTTCACGCGGCTCACCACCGGATCCTGCTGGATGAGGTCGAAGAACGCCGACAGGCGATCGACCTCGTGGAACTCGCGCGCCAGGGCGGACGCGAGGTCGAACCGGAACCCGTCGACGTGCATCTCCGAGACCCAGTAGCGCAGCGAGTCCATGATCAGCTGAAGCACGTGCGGATGGCGCGGGTTGAGGCTGTTGCCGGTGCCGGTCGTGTCGTAGTAGAAGCGGCGATCGTTGTCGACGAGCCGGTAGTACGCGCGGTTGTCCAGGCCCTTGAAGGAGAGCGTCGGCCCGAGGTGGTTGCCCTCGGCGGTGTGGTTGTAGACCACGTCGAGGATCACCTCGATGCCCGCCGCGTGCATCGCCTTGACCATCTGCTTGAACTCCTGCACCTGCCCGCCGGTCTGCCCCGAGGCGCTGTAGGAATTGTGCGGCGCGAGGAACCCGATCGAGTTGTAGCCCCAGTAGTTGCGCAGGCCCCGCTCGACCAGGTGGGAGTCCTGGATGAACTGGTGCACCGGCAGCAGCTCGACCGCCGTGACCCCCAGCGCGGTGAGGTACTCGAGCACGACCGGATGCGCGAGCCCCGCGTAGGTGCCGCGCAGCTCCTCCGGGATGCCCGGATGGCGTTGCGTGAACCCTTTGACGTGCACCTCGTAGACGACGGTCTCGTTCCACGGCGTGCGCGGCGGGCGGTCGTGCGCCCAGTCGAAGTACGGGCTCGTCACCACGCCCTTGGGCATGTACGGAGCGGAGTCCAAGTCGTTGAGCGGCCCGTCGGGCGCGTCGAAGCGATAGGTGAACATCGCCTCGTTCCAGTCGACCTCGCCCTCGACCGCGGTCGCGTAGGGATCGAGCAGCAGCTTCGACGGGTGGCTGCGTAGACCGGCGGACGGCTCGTACGGGCCGTGGACGCGGAATCCGTACCGCTGGCCCGGGCCGACCATCGGCGCATACCCATGCCAGACCTGCGCCGTGCGCTCGGGAAGCGCGACGCGCGTCTCGGAGCCGTCCACGTCGAACAGGCACAGCTCGACCGCGCCGGCGATCTCGGAGAACACGGCGAAGTTCGTCCCCGTCCCGTCGTAGGTCGCGCCGAGCGGGAACGGAGATCCGGGCCAGAGTTGCACGAGGCCCGACATACCCACAGCCGCAGGAGCGTACCGCGGCAGCCTCGTCGAGGTAGGCCCTGACCAACCCAAGGGTGGCTAGTGGCGGACGTCGGCGAGCCGGAGCATGGCTGTGCCCATTCAGCCACCCGAAGGAGAGTCGCATGTCCGGCTTCCGCTTCCCGATCCACCCGCCCATCGTCGTCCCGCCGGCCTGACAGGAGGTCTTCATGCCTCGCATCAACTTCCGCTAGCCGAAAGGAGCGCCGCATGCCGCGCGTCCACTTCAGCTGAGTTCCGAATCAACCGCCCGCCCGGCGCCGAGCCGGGCGGGCAGCACTTCCCCGCACCTGCCATGACCTCTACGCGCCCCCTGCACCTCACGCCGTTCCGCCGCCTGCTGAGCGGCTATGCCGTCAACTCGATCGGCACGTGGGTCGGCGAGATCTCGCTCGCCGTCCTCGTGCTGCGCGAGACCGGAAGCGCTGCGGCTGTGGCCGCCGTGTTCGTGGCGGCACACCTGGCTCCGGCGATCTTGGCCGCGCCGGCGTTGCTCCGGCTCGAGCGGCTCGCCACGGGGAGAGCGCTCGCCGTGCTCCTGGGGCTCCAGACATGCCTGTTCGCGTCCCTCGCAGCGCTCGCCGGCACGGCGCCGTTCGAAGTCGTGCTCGTCATCAGCGCGCTCGACGGGGTGGCCGCCGTCGCCGGGCGCGCACTGGTGAAGGCGGCGATCGTCGCGACCACCCGGCCCGCCGGCCTGCTCCGCGAGGGCAACGCCCTGTTCTCGTCGGTCTTCACCCTCTGCGCCGCGCTTGGCCCGCTGCTCGCCGGGATCGTCGTGGCGGCGCTCGGACCCCGTGTCGGGCTCGCGCTCGACGCGGCATCGTTCGCGCTCGCCGCCACGCTGTTCGCCGCCGGCGATCGCCTGCCTTCGGTCAGCCGCGACGTCCCGCGGATCGGCCGCGGGATCCGCGCGGGTCTCGAGCACATCCGCGGCAACCGGCCTCTCCGCGGGCTGGTGACCTTCAACCTCGCCGTGACGGTGCTCGCAGCGATCATCGTCCCGGTCGAGCTGGTCTTCGTCACCGAGACGCTCGGCGCCGACGAAGCCGCCTACGGCGCGGTGGTCACGGCCTGGGGGGTGGGGATGATCGCCGGCGGGGCCCTCGTGGTGATCCTGCGACGCATCCCGCTGCGGGTGCTCATCGCCGCGTCCGTGCTCACGATCGCCGCGTCGTACTGCGCGATGGGCTCGTCGGCGTCGGTCGCCGCGATCTGCATCTTCTCCGGCCTTGGCGGCGTCGCCAACGGCGTCGAGGCCTACGCCCTGATGACCGCGCTCCAGGAGTCCACCCACGACCGGTTCCAGGCGAGGGTCGCCGCCCTCGTCGAGTCGGCCACCTCGGCCGCCGTCGCGATCGGCTTCCTCACCGGCGGGGTGATCGCGACCGCGGCCACGCCACGGGCCGCTTACGGTGTCGCCGGCGGCGGGATCCTGATCGCGGTGGCGGCCGCCGCGCTCCCACGGCTCCGATCCGCGATCCTCACTCCCGCGACGTAACCACGATGGCCCATCACAAGCGCAAGCGCGCGAAGCACCGGCGAGCAGGCTGCCTGCTCTGCAAGCCCCACAAGCTGAGCGCGCGAAAGACGGCCGGCCGTGCCAAGGCCCGGCGCGCCTGGCGGCGGCGAGAAGACCTTCGCTAGCCGGGGAAGAAATCCGGGCCGCGGGCGTCAAGGGAGGCATGACGCCGCGCACGGTCGGTCGCTACGAGATCGAGGGGCTGCTGGGCCGCGGCGGCATGGCGTCGGTCCATCTCGCGCGGCAGCAGGCGCTCGGGCGCGAGGTCGCGCTCAAGGAGCTGCACTCGGTCCACGTCGCCGACGCCGCGCTCGCGCACCGCTTCCTGCACGAGTCGCGCGTGGCGGGCGGGCTCAACCACCCGAGCATCGTCTCGGTGATCGAGTACTTCGAGCACGAGGGCGTGCCGTTCATCGCCATGGAGTACCTCGAGCGCGGCTCGCTGCGGCCGCTCGTCGGGCGGCTGACGCTCGCGCAGGTGGCCGGCGTGCTCGAGAGCGTGCTCGGCGGCCTCGCCGAGGCGGCCACGCACGGGATCGTCCACCGCGACCTCAAGCCGGAGAACGTGCTGGTCACGGCCGACGGGCTCGCGAAGGTCGCCGACTTCGGGATCGCGAAGGCGATCGGCCAGGTGGCGGTGACCCAGTACCGGACCGCGACCGGGCAGATCATCGGCACCCCTGCCTACATGGCGCCCGAGCAGGCCACGGGCGGCGAGATCACGCCGCAGGCCGATCTGTATGCGACCGGGGTGATCGCCTACGAGCTGCTCGCCGGCCGCCACCCGTTCCACGACTGCGACGGCCCGATGGCGCTGCTCATGCGCCACGTCAACGCCGAGCCGGAGTCGCTCTCCGCGGCGCGCCCCGACCTCCCGCGTGGCGTCGTGGACTGGGTGGGCGCGATGCTGGCCAAGGACCCGGCGGCCCGCCCCGCCGGCGCCGCGCGCGCCTGGGACCGGCTCGAGGACGTGCTGTGCGACGCGCTCGGCGCGCGCTGGCGGCGCGAGGCGGCCCTCCCCGAGCCGGGTGCAGCGCCCGAGCCGGTCGCCGCCATCGACCCCGATCCGCCCAGCGAGATCGGCTTCGTGACCGTCGTGGCGCCGCCCGTGCGCTCGACCCCACCCGCCCCGCCCCCGAGCCGCCGACCCTCGTCCTCGAACCACCCGATGCGCGCCCGGCCAACGCCGCACCGCGTACCGCAACGGCCGGCGCGAAACGGCCGGCCGTCGGCGGCGCCGTCGCGCTGGTGCTCGTCCTCGCGGCGATCGTGTTCGCGCTCGCTCGCGGTGACGAGCCGCGTGCCGCGGAGCCGGCGCCCTCGGGTCAGCCGTTCGCGGAGCGGGTCGGAGACGCGCTCGCTCCCGCGCTGCTGGCGGGCGCTCGGGTGTCGGACGAACTGCTGTCGCTGGCCCCGCACGACTCGCCCAGCGATGCGCTCGGACGCGTCGACGCGGCCCTGCCCGCGACCGCCGGCTCGCTCGCCGCCGTCCGCGAGCTGCGCGCGGACAGCGCCGCCGACCGGACGCTCCGCAAGCGCGCGGAGCGGGCGCTCGACACGCAGGCCGACTACCTCGACGGCGTCCGCGCCGCGCTGAAGCTGCGCACCGACGACCGGCAGCTCGACTCGCTCGGCAGGCTCTCCTCGCTGCTCGTATCGCGGCTCGATCGCGCGGAGCCGGCGGCCCCGAACGCGTCGGAGTCGGTGCGCGGGGTGCGCGAGCTCAGGAAGTGGGTCGCCGCGGAGACCGCGGTCGAGCCGACGCCCACGCCGACCGTCACCGCCACGCCGACCCCGACCCCGACCCGCCACCGCCACGCCCACGGCGACGCCGACCGCGACCGCAACGCCGACGGTGACCCCGACCGCCACCGCCACGCCCACGGCGACGCCGACCGCGACGCCGACCGTGAGCCCGACCGAGCTCGACGACCAGCAGGTCACCGCGCCCCGCCACCCGCGCCGCGCCCGCCTGCGCCAGCGCCTGCTCGAGAGCCTCGTCGAATAGCCGTAGCCTGAAGCGTTCAATGGGCACGCCCTGGGACGCCGGCACATATGACCGCTCGAGCGAGCCGCAGCAGGCGTGGGCGGTGGATGTCCTCGAGCGGCTCGAACGGCTCGCGCCGGACGCGACCGTGCTCGACGTCGGCTGCGGGACGGGTCGGGTGACGGAGGCGCTGCTCGCGCTGGTGCCCCACGGGCGCGTCCTGGCGTTCGACGCGTCGCAGGACATGGTGGCGTTGGCCCGGCGCAGGCTCGGCGACCGCGCGCGCGTGTGGCGCCAGGACGTGCTCGATCTCCAGCTCGACGAGCCCGTCGACGCCATCGTGTCCACCGCGGCGCTGCACTGGGTCGGAGACCACGACCGCCTCTGGATGCGGCTCGCCCAGGCGCTGCGACCGGGCGGCGCGCTCGAGATCCAGTGCGGCGGTGAGGGCAACATCGCGCGCGTCCGGGACGTCATCGAATCCGTGGCTCGCGAGATCGCGCCCGAGCTCGCCGGCTGGTCGCCGTGGACGTTCGCAGGACCGGAGGAGACGGAGCGGCGACTCCGGGACGCAGGCTTCACGGCGATCCGTTGCTGGCTGACGGAGCGCCCGACCTACCCGGGCAACGTGGAGGAGTTCGTGCGGACCTCGATCCTCCCCGCGCACCTCGCGCGCCTGCCCGAGGAACGGCGGCAGCCCTTCGCCGAAGCCGTCGGCGCGCGCGTCCGGTCGCCGCTGGACTACGTGCGCCTCAACGTCTCCGCGACCGCACGATGAAGGCGATCGTGCGCGATCGGTACGGCTCGGCCGACGTGCTCGAGATGCGGGACGTGGAGGTGCCCCGCGCCGGCGAGGGCGAAGTGCTCCTCGCCGTGCGCGCGGCCGGCCTCGACCGCGGCGCGTGGCACATCATGGCCGGGATGCCCTACGCCATGCGGCTCGCCGGCTTCGGCGTGCGCAGACCGAAGGCCCCGGGGCTGGGCTCTGACGTGGCGGGGGTGGTCGAGGCGCTCGGCGCCGGCGTCACCGGGCTGCGACCGGGCGACGCGGTGTACGGCACCTGTGGGCCGTCGTCGAGGGCGGCGTCGTTCGCGGAGTACGCCGTCGCGCGCCCCGACCGGTTGGCGCGCATGCCCGAGAACCTCACGTTCGAGCAGGCGGCGGCCGTTCCCGTGTCGGGCCAGACGGCGTTGCAGGCCCTCCGTGACAACGGACGTGTCCGCGCCGGCCAGAGCGTGCTCGTGATCGGTGCGTCGGGGGGCGTCGGGACGTTCGCGGTGCAGATCGCCAAGGCGCTCGGAGCGCACGTGACCGGCGTGTGCAGCACGGCCAAGGTGGAGCTCGTGCGGTCGCTCGGCGCCGACGCCGTGATCGACTACACGCGCGCGGAGATCACCGACGGCGGCCGCCGCTACGACCTCGTGCTCGACATCGGCGGCAACCGGCCGCTGAGGCAGCTCCGGCGCACGCTCACCCCCGACGGCACGCTCGTCTTCGTCGGCGGCGAGCACGGCGACCGCTTGACCGGCGGCCTCGGGCGCCAGGTCCGCGCCATGGCCCTGTCGCTCTTCGTCGGCCAGCGCCTCGGGACGCCGTGGTTCCTCGCCGGCGAGAACAGCGCAGACCTCGACGAGCTGCGCCGGCTGATCGAGAGCGGCCAGGTGAAGCCCGTCATCTCCTCCGTCGTCGAGCTGCGCAACGTCCCCGACGCGATGCGCGACCTCGCCGCCGGACGCGTGCAGGGCAAGGTCGTCATCACCCCCTGACGAGCTCCGATCGAACTGCCCTCATCGCATAGTCCTTCGCTTCCGCGAGCCCGATGTGGTCCGCGAGGACGTGAACGGCGAGGCCGTCGAGAAGGAAGATGAAGCGGCGCGCGTAATCGGCCGCCGGCTCGGGAAGCGCCCCGCCGGTCGCCGCCACGTGGTCGAGGCATTCGATGAGGTCGGTACGCCAGCCGAGGTCGGCCGTCCGCCCCACTTCGGCGAAGTCGTCGCGGGAGCGGGAGCGGAGCCACCCTTCGAACCAGAGCTTCCAGACGGGGTCGTCCCCGTCGTCGGGCAGGTACGCGTGACGAAGGCCGCGAGCCGCTCCGTGGGGTCGTCGATCGCGCGCAGACGCCGACGGCGGTCGCCGGCGAGTTGCTGCTCGGCGTGCGCGACGGCGGCGATGAGCACGCCGTCGCGCGAGCCGAAGTAGTAGAGCGCGTGGCTCGGGCGCACGCCGGCCCGGGTGGCGATGGCCGCGAGCTGGACGTCGGCCACCGGCTGCGCCCGGATCTCGGCCAGCGCGGCCTCGATGATCTGCCGGCGGCGCCGGTCGCCGCGGTCGCTGGTGCGTCGCGGCGCCGGCATCCGCCGAGCGTATCGCGGCGATCTCAGCGCCCCCGGTACACCGTCCTGCCGCCGACGACGGTGCGAAGCACCTTCGTCTCGCTGATGTCCGCGGCGGGAACCTTCATCGGGTCCTCGGCGAGGACGATGTAGTCGGCGAACTTGCCCCGCTCCAGCGAGCCCGTCCGCTTCTCGATCCCCGTCTCGTACGCACTGTTCGCGGTGATCGCCCGGAACGCCTCCTTGCGGCTGAGGCCCGGATCGCTGTTGAGGCTGCCCTCGTATCCGCTCGCCGGATCGTTGGTCCGGGTGACGCCAACCTCGATGGCGAAGAACTCGTTCAGCGCGTCGACGGGCCAGTCGCTGCCGAACGTGACGCGCGCACCCGCGTCCTGCAGGCGGCCCTCGGGCTCCATGCGGTCGAAGCGCTCGGGGCCCATGAACACCTTCGCCGCCTCGATCGAGTCCGGCGCCGGCTTGCCCCACTGGAAGGACATCACCGGCGTCACGTCCAGCGACTCGAAGCGGCCGTAGTCGGCGGGGTCGACGAGCTCCGCGTGGGCGATCGACAGCCGCGGCCGCTTCCCGACGCGCGTGCGCGGACGGCCTCGTAGTCGTCGAGCGTCGCGCGGACCGCGCGGTCGCCGATGGCGTGCACCTGCGGCGTGAACCCGGCCCGGGCGAGCCGCACCAGCAGGTTGCGCATCGTCGGAGCGGACCAGTAGGGAGCGGCCCCGACTCGCTCGTCGCATCGCCCTCCTCGTCGAAGTACGGGGCCAGCAGGCTCGCGGTCTGCGCGGGCGCCTGGAGGACGCCGTCCTGGAACAGCTCGCCCGCCGCGCGCACACGGATGCCGGGCCGCGGCCGCAGCCGTCCGGTCTCGTAGCGATCGCGCAGGCGGAGCAGCCGCTCTGACGGCCGCGCCGGCGTCCTCGCCGCGCCTCCTCGACGGAGACGTCCGGGGCGGCGTTGACCCGCAGCGTGAGCCGCCCCTGGCGACGCAGCGCGCGGTAGGCGTCGAGCGCCTCGGTCGTGGCGATCTGGTGCGCGACGGCCGTGACGCCCGCCGCGGCCAGCGACTTCAACGCCGCCGCCATCGCCTCCTGCGTGTCCCCTCGGCCGTCGGCGGCGGCACCTTGCTCCTCGACCAGCGAGCCGGCGGCGTCCTCCAGGATCCCCGTCGGCTCGCCGTTCGCGTCATGCTCGATGCGGCCGCTCGGCGGGTCCGGCGTGGCGGCCGCGATGCCGGCGACCTGGAGCGCCGTGCTGTTGACCAGCGTGGTGTGCCCGTCGCTGGAGTTGACGACGATCGGCCGCTCCGTCTGGAGCGCGTCGAGCGTGGCCTTCGTCGCGTCGGTGCCGGCCGGCAGCATCGCCTGGCGGTACCAGTTCACGACGCGCAGGAAGTCGCCCGCCCCGGCGTCGCTGTCCTCGTCGAGGCACTTCTGGATGCGCGCCTGGAACTGGTCGGCCGTCAGCGCCGCGTACTCGAGGTTGCACGTCACGAGCTGCTCGCCGCCGGACAGGACGTGGATGTGCGCGTCGCCGAGCCCGGGCATCACCGTCCGGCCGCGGAGGTTCCGGACACGCGTGTCCTCCCCGATGAACCTCCGCACGCCGCGGGCGCCGCCGGCATAGACGATCCGCCCGTCCCGCACCGCGAGCGCGCGGACGACGGAGAACCGGGCGTCGAACGTCCGGATCGTCGCTCCACGAAGGACGGTGTCTGCCGGCTTCGGAGCCGCCGACGCCGCGGCGGGCAAGAGGATGAGCGCGCTGATGGCGGCTGCGCCGATCGCTCGTAGAGCGAGACGGGAGCCGGGACGTGGTGGTCTCATGGCGCGACCGTAACGCTTATCTTGAATTCAATTCAAGTTCCACCACGGCGAATCGAGACCGGCCGCAGTGGACAGGTCGGCAGATCGCAGGGATCGAGAAGCCCAGCGCCTGACGCCTGTGAGAGGTCCACTCGCCGGCTGATCCGTCGTAGCGGCGTGGCCTGGGGCCAGCCGGACGGGATCTGGGTCGGAACGATCGGCAGCCCGACCAGCTGCGACGGCTGGGACGCCAAGCCCGCCGTCCCCGGCGGCCTCGAACCCGACTGGGGACCCGCCGGCCCGGGTTCGGGCGCCGGAACCCGTCGCCGTCAGCTTTGCTCGGGTGGCGCGGCGAGCTCCTAAATCCTCTATTACTCAGCGTGTCAGACCACCGACAGGCGAAGGGGCAGATTCGTAACCCGGACGGGGCGGGTCGGAGCGGCGGAGGGCTTCGTGCCCAGAACTCGGTGCGTTGCGTCGTTTCCGGCCCTCAGTCACGCCTATGACGTGCTGACGCGCGCCGCGGGGCGTTGCGAAGCCCGACGTCGCACCGGAACGACGCTTGCTTAGCGGTGCCGGGCCTGCGAGGAAAGGCGTGCCAGCACGACACCACGTCCTCCGTATTCCCAGCAGTTCAACCGTCGCCGGACGGAGGAGAATCGCATGAGTGAAAACGGCAGGCTTTCCGACAGCGAGCTCGCGGCGATCCCCGGCGGGAGGCTCGCGAGGGAGGCGGCGGCGAACTGGCTCGCGATGCGCCGCAAGGGCGGGCAGGAGCTCGGGATCTGGATCGCCCCGATCGGACCGCGCGGCTCCTACCGCACCTACGACGAGCAGGTGTACTTCTGGCGGCTCTACCAATCGGGCAAGGGCAACCTCGCCGCGCGGCCTGGCACGAGCAACCACGGCCTCGGCCACGCGGTGGACCTGGCGGCGCCCGCGTCGATGCGGCCCGTGGTCGACCGCTTCGGCGCGACCTACGGCTGGCGCTGGGGCGAGGCGCCGAGCGAGAACTGGCACGTCACCTACTACGGCGGCGGGAAGGCGGCGGCCGCCGAGCTGACCAACGTCGACCACCGCTCGCTGGGCGTCGGGGACGACCGGCGACGACGTCAAGAAGATCCAGACCTGGCTCCGCGAAGCACGGCGCCGCGATGCAAGGCCGACGGGGCGTTCGGTGAGCAGACTCTCGCCGCCGTCAAGGACATGTACCGCGCTTAGGCCACGAGCCGCACGAGCGCTTCGGCGACGTCGGCTGGTCGATCGTCGAAGGCAAGCATCCATGGTGCGTGCTGCCGCGACGAGGAACGCGAGCAAGCTCGCCGACCTGTACTGCGGAGCGGCGCAGCGCCAAGCGCAACGGCGGGTGGGACAAGATCGACGCGTCGCACCTCAAGCACGCCCGCGAGCTCAAGGAGTGGCTGACCGCAAGGCGCAAGGAGATCTGGCGCAACGGCAAAGCCGAGGGCTGGAAGCCTCACAACCGCCGACGCCGTTACCTCGTGCTCAAGCGGGCGACCTCCGGGGGCAAGAAACAGCGCTGAGCGAACAGGGAGCAGACCATGACCGAACGACCCGCGGCCGCGGACGAAACCGACGACATCGAGCGTCACCCGGACTACCTGCCGGAACCGGACTTCTTCGACGAGGACGACAACGGTGCCGAGGATCAGGCACCGGAGCCAGCCGAGGATGACGACAGCGGCGGCTGAGAAGCTACGGCCTGCGTCGCTGTATTACGGTGAGTGAAACTCCGTTCTAGCGTCGGCGACAGCGGACCACACAAATGCCACGCCGAACGCCAGCCGGTTCCCGATCAGACGAATCAGGTGGGGCTCCATTACCTCGGTCTGCGAGCGGAGGTGAAGCGATGAAACGCGCCCGCCGCGCACCACGGCGCGCACCATCCGTAGACGTGCAGATCTTGAAGGCTTCCGAGGCGATGACGCGCTACGCGCTCGCGTCGGGCCTGCGCGTCCCCGACCGAGTGGTCGAAGTCGTCAACCGCGCGCGGCTTCGCGCTGACGACCCGGATTCCGCCGATGACCTGGACCCTGCGCTCCTGCGTGCGCACGGCGAGCTCGTGCGCCTCGTTGCGCCGGCCACGCCGCGTACCATCCTGCTGATCTCGGAAAGCCGGCGCACACGGCTGTCCGTGCTGGGGCCGGTGCGGCTCGTGCAGCACATGTTGATCGCCGTGCTGATCCTTCTCGCGATGTTCATCGCGCTGTCGTTGACGACGTACGTGGGGCGCGGCGGCGGCGACTATGAGAACTCGAGCGGCCTGCCGCTGCTCGCCAATGAGTTGTTCTTCCTCGCCGCGGGCGGTCTCGGTGCGGCGTTCTCCGCGCTGTTCACGGCCTACCGCTACATCTCCGAGGGGACCTATGACCCGAAGTACGAGTCCAGCTACTGGCTGCGCTTCATCCTCGGGCTGATGGCCGGCCTGCTGCTGGCGCTGTTGGTTCCGGTCAGTTCCGGTGAGGGCTCGACGCCGCTGAGCCGTCCGTTGCTGGCGCTGCTGGGCGGGTTCTCGGCTGCGGTGCTGTACCGCATCCTGGAACGGCTCGTCTCCGGGGTGGAATCGATCATTCAAAGCGACTCGCGCGAGCTCCGCGTCGCCGAGCGCGAGGCGGTTGCGGCGCGCGCTGCCAGTGACGCCGTCCGCGATCGGCTGGGGCTCGTGGCCGAGCTTCGCCGCGTCCAGGACCGCGCCCGCGCGGGAAGTCCCTCAGCGGAGGTCGCGGACGAGCTCGACGGCATCCTCGAGAGCATGCTGACCGCGCAGTCCCGCGACGCGGCCGATGGTCAGCGACCGCAGGCGCCCAACGGGGCCGCTCCCATGAACCCCGCGCAGGTGGACGAGTCGGGGGGCGCGCCGCCGGGGGCGTGAGCCTCCGACGCGCCGCCTCTCGGGTACCACTGCCGTGTCCGTCATCCCGCGGCACACCGGGTTCTTCCCACGCGAGGTCCTCGAGGACGTGCGCCGCGTGGGCCGGTGCCTCGTTCTGCGGCGCCGCAAGAGCAGCGATGGGAGCGTCGGGCGCGCGGGACTCGTCTGGCTGTGGCTGTTGCTGCTCCTGTACCCGTTCACCGACTATCTCTTCACGGTGCTCGACGAACAGGGCGTCCCCGACCTCATCGCCGCGGGCGCCTTCGTCGCGCTCGACACCGGGATGATCGTCGCCGTCCTGCTCAGCCACGGCGACGCAGCGGGTGCACGCTTCTTCGGCGTGCTCGTCCTCGTCTTGGACCTCACCTACGCGGCGACCGACCTCGTGCGCGAGAGCACGGTCATCGTGGAGCTGCTCTACGACATCGTGTACACGATCCTCCTCGCTTGGGTGCTCGCGCACGTCTTTCGGGCTGAGCCCATCGGGCGTCTGCTCACCGCGCCGATCGTCGCCGGCGCCTTCGTCGGCTATCTCGCATTCACCATTCCGCGTTTTATCAGCGACGTCGAGCTGGAGGTCCTCCTGAGCAGCGCCAACGGCGTCACGTACTACAACGCCGCGGCGTCGGTGATCCCGGTCTTCCTCATCGCGCTCAGTCTCGAGGGTGGCTGGCTCACAGAGGTCGAAGGTGAGTCGCCTGGCGCGCACGCGCTCCGCCACAGCCTGCGGCTCGTGACGATCATCGTGCTGGCGGTCGCCCAAGCCGCCGCAATCGGCGCCATGCTCTCCGGCGGAGGGTCGATCCTTGCTTACCAGATCACGGTCGAGGCGATGGCCGTCGGCTTCACGGCGATCTTCATCATGCTGCTCACCCAGGAGCATTCGTTGCGCCCGTAGGTTCGGGATCCCACGACACGGTCACGGCGGAGCGGTCCAAACATGGTGACGGTCGGGCCAGGCGACGCGTGGGGTAGCCGGGGGCAGGCGGTCGCCCTCCGGCTTCTCGGCCAGCCCGAGCGTCGCCTTCTCAGACCCCGACGCTGCCCTCCCGTGTGTGCGAGACCGAGCAGCGCGTCGAGCACCTGCGCCTTCTCATGCGTATCCCATCTCGGACGATTGTCGCCGCCTGTCGGCGGCCGAGCCGGTCGAAGCCAACGTCCTTGGGAGGGTGGCGATGACGGAGATGCAGAAGTACCTCGCCGAAGAGGTCGCGGAGGACCTTGCGGACGGCATCATCACGCGGCGGGAGGCGATGCGGCGCCTCGGGCTGCTCGGGTTGAGCACCGCGGCGGCGTCGGCACTCATCGCGAGCTTCGCGACCGCTCCGGCGGCCGCGGCCGCGAAGGCGAATGTCGGCCAAGGGCGGCCGCCGCGGCGCCGCCGTCTTTACGGCATGGTCGCCCGTTGCGCGTGAGTCGATCACGTCGCCGGCTCCGCGCACGCCGCCGCTGGGCGCCTACGCCCCGGCCGCCGATCCCAAGGGGGCGTGCTCGTCATCCACGAGAACCGGGGGCTCACCGACCATTTCCAGACGGTTGCCGGACGCCTCGCGGCCAGCGGCTACTCCGCTCTGGCGCTCGACCTGCTGTCCGAGGAGGGCGGCACCGGGGGTTCGCCGACGAGGCCGAGGCGATGGCGGCTCTCGCGCGGATCGCCGCCAGGGCGCTTCGTTGCCGACATGAAGGCCGGCCCTGGACGAGCTGGACGCCGCCCGGGCGACAAGCTGGGCGCGATGGGGTTCTGCTTCGGCGGCGGCCAGGCGTGGCGCTGATCCGGCCGGGGACCAGCGTCTGGCCGCGGCCGCCCCCTTCTACGGTCCGTTCCCGGACGGCGGCGGCCTGACGGGCGCCCGCGCGGCGGTGCTCGGGTCTACGGCGGACTCGACACCCGCGTCAACGCCACCCAGCCCGCCGCCAAGGCGGCTCTCGAGGAGGCCGGGCTTCCACACGAGATCCTCACCTTCACCGAGGCCAACCACGCCTTCTTCAACGACACCGGCCCCCGCTTCAACCCGACGCCGCCGCCGAGGCCTGGCGCAGAGCGCTGAACTGGTTCGACGCCGCCCGGAACGGCCGGCGCGACAACCATGGCGGCGGAGCCGACTAGCGGGCCCGCCGACTCGAACCGGCGACAAAGGCGTGGCCTCCCCAGGAGCCGTGGCCATTGCTGGTGGCTCCCGGGGAGGCCGATGCGACCGATCAGCAGTTGCTGGGAGCGAGCTCCTTCTTGAAGCGGTCGGTGATGTAGTCGATGACATCGCCTCCAGAATGCGGGCAAGACATCGATGTGGTCGGTGTCCGGGTACTCGGCCAGCTGAATCGGCTGGTCGAAGGCGCACAGCTGGCCGTGGAAGTACTGCGTGAGATCAGCCGGGATCGTGTCGTCGTTCAGGCCCTGGACGAGCAGGACGGGCGAGTTGCCCGCCCTCCTGCCCGGGATTGCTCTCGGCGAACTTCGCCACGAGCGCGTCGGGGAGCTGGCCGCCGGCGAGCAGCTCATCTGGCGTCAGGTCGGCGTACGCCGCCATGACCTCGTCGAAGCAGCCGGTCTCGATCACGCTGAGCCGCTCGAGCGCCGGCTGCGCCAGGATCTGGCCCAGGTCCACGTCGGGGTCGACGGGCAGCAAGGCCGGAGATCGCCATCACGAGGTAGCCCTGCACCGTGTACCGGCCAGCGCCGGAGCGATGAGGTCGATGTTCGAGGCCGGCGCCAGGGCGACCGTCCCGCGAAGGTGCAGGCCCTTACCGTAGGTATCGGCCAGCTCACTGGCGAAGATCGCGGCCTGTCCGCCCTGGGAGTGGCCGCTCATGACCGACTTGCCGGAGAGCGTCGGGTCGAGGTTGCGGGCCGCACGGACGGAGTCGATGACGGAGCGTCCTTCGCTTGCTCCGACGATGTACGGATGCGGGCCGGGCGTACCGAGCCCGGGGTAGTCGGTGGCGGTGACAGTCCAGCCCTGGCTCAGGTAGCCGGCGACGACGCGCGTGTAGATCGTCGTACTCGAGGCAGGTCGAGATGGTCGGTCGCGGAAGGCGCGCACGCGTCGGCCACGCCCGTCGTGCCATGCGCCCACGCCACGATCCGACTGGCGTTCTCCGGATGCGACTTGACGACGTGCGGCCGCGGCGTCAGCACTGCCCCCGACACGACGATGGGGTTGCCGCTCGGGTCGGTGGAGAGGTACCTGATCCGCGTGCCCGTCGCGATCGAGTCCAGCGCGGCGGCGAAGCGCCGCCATCGGCTCGCCGGCGACGATGGCGCCGGGCGTCGGATTTCCGTCGGCGAGGCTCGTGGCGGGAAGCGCGAAGGCCACGAGCAGTGCGAGAGATGAAGCTGCGCCGTCAAGGCGCTTCTTGTTCAAGGTGTGCTCCTTGGATTGCCCCGTCCGGGTGGGTGCGTTGCTGCGACCACCATCGAGGTGAGCGGGTGGCGATCGCGCCGGCCGGATCCCTAGAGCCAAACAGCGGCAGGGTGACGTCGCTTAGGGGAGACCCCTAGCGCGCGGTCCTTGACGGGACTACGGTTGCTTGGTGCTGGTCGGTCGCGAGAGCGAGTGCGCACGCATCGACGAGCTGCTCCAGGGCGCGCATCTCGGCCGCAGTGGCGCGCTACTCCTCGGCGGCGAAGCGGGCATCGGACAGACGGCGCTACTCGAGTACGCGGTCGAGCGCGCCGACGGGACGATGCGTCGTCTCGGCGCTCGGAGTGGAGTCCGAGGCCGAGCTTGAGTTCTCCGCGCTTCTCGAGTCTGCCGGCCGATGCTCGACCACCTCCCCGAGGTGCCTGCCGGTCAAGCGGACGCCTCGCGCGCCGCGCTCGGGCTCGGGGCGGCCGGCGCCTCTGACCGTTTCATGATCGGCGCCGCGATGCTCTCGCTGCTTGCCGCCGCGAGGAGGCCCATCCGGTGCTGGTCGTGATCGACGATGCTCACTGGCTGGATCGCGCCTCCGCCGACGCGCTGCTCTTCGCGGCGCGCGGCTCGAGGCGGACCCCGTCTGTTTCCTGCTCGCGGCTCGCATAGGCGAGGAGCGCGCCTTCGAGGCGCCCGGCGTCCGCTCCCTCGTGCTGGCCGGTCTCGACCGAGGATCCGCGTCGAGCCTGCTCGCGCGCGAGGGCGTGGCTCTGATCCTGCCGGAGGTCGCCGATCGACTCTGGCACGCCACCGGCGGCAACCCGCTCGCGTTGCTCGAGCTGCCGAGGATGCTCTCCGCGGACCAGCTCGCGGGGCGAGAGGCGCTCGAGGACCCGCTGCCCGCCGGCGCGAGCGTGGAGCGGGCCTTCGCGCGCAGGTGGCATGGGCTGCCACGGGACTCGCAGCGCGCGCTGCTGGTCGCGGCCGCGTCGGCGAGCGACGACGTAGCGACGGTCTTGGCGGCGGCGGCCGCGCTCGGCGCAGGGCCCTCGGCGCTCGAGGCCGCCGAGGACGCCGGGCTCGTCCACGTTCGCGGCGGCCACCTCGTCTTCCGCCATCCGTTGGTGCGCTCGGCGATCTACCACGCCGCGGCACCGTCGGAGCGGCGGGCCGCGCATCGCGCGCTCGCGGCGACGATCCGTGACGACGTGCGACCGGAGCAGCATGCCTGGCACCTCGCGGCAGCCGCCATCGGGCCCGACGAAGCTGCCGCGAGCGCCCTGGAGCGCGCGGCGGAGCATGCGCTCCGGCGGTCGGGGTATGCGCCCGCCGCAGCTGCGCTCGAGCGCGCGGCACGCCTCACGCCCGAGGACGGTGGGCGCCGCCGCCGGCTCGTGAGCGCCGCCGGCGCCTTCTGGCTCGCGGGCCGGTCCGAGGCGTCTCGCGCGCTCCTCGAGCAGGTGCTCGACGGCTGTTCGGAGCGGCGGCTGCGTGCCGACGCGCTCCACCTGCTGGGAAAGATCGACTACCACGACGGTCCGCCGATGCCCGCGTACCGGCGCCTCGTCGACGCCGCCCGGCTGGTCGAGGAGACCGCTCCCGCAAAGGCGGTCGAGATCCTCACCGACGCCGTTGAAGCGTGCGTCTACGCGGCCGAGCCGAAACCGGGAGCCGAGGCGGCACGCCGCGCGCGCGAGCTGGCGCCGAGGGACGGCAGCTATGCGGACTTCATGGCGGAGGTGAACCTCGCCGAGTCGCTCTTCTACGGCGGCTCCGCCGCGGTTGGCGCCCCGATGTTTCGAGCGTGCGCTTTCGATCTTCCAGACAGCGCCGCGCTTCAGGGCGAGCCGCGGCTCGTCACGCGCGCCGCGATCGCGCTCTGCTGGCTCGAGCGCGGCGCGGAGGCTCATGCGCTCGCCCTGCGGGCGGCGGCGCTCGCGCGCGAGCAGGGGGCGATCGGAGCGCTCCCGCATGCCCTCATGGTCGTGACGTGGGCGAGCCGGCGCGTGGGCGCCTGGCACGAAGGCCTCGCCAGCGGGACCGAAGGCGCCTCGCTCGCTCGCGACATGAGGCAGACGACGGTCATGATCGACTGCCTCGGCGAGCTCAGCGCCATCGAGGCGAACCGCGGGGAGGAGAGCGACTGCCGGAGTCACTGCGACGAGGTCGAAGCGATCACCGCCAAGCTCGGACTCGGCAACCGAGCGGCGTTCAACGCATGTGTGCTCGGCTTCCTCGAGCTCGCTCTCGGGAGGCTCGCCGAGGCGGCGGCGAAGTTCGAGTCCTGCGCGCGCTGGGGGAGGAGATCGGCGTCCACGCCCCTCGAGGCCGTCCCGATCCCCGACCTCGTCGAGACGTACGTCCGGCTGGGACGGACCCAAAGACGCCCGGGCGGCGCTCGCCCCCTACGGGGCGGCGCCAGCCCCCGCTTCGCCGAGGTGGTCGCCGCGCGCTGCAGCCGGGCTCGTCGCGGGCGACGACGAGTTCGAGGGTCACTTCCGCCGCTCGCTCGAGCTTCACCCGCAGAAAGACGACGCCTTCGGGCGGGCCCGCACGCAGCTCTGCTTCGGCGAGCGACTCCGTAGGGGCGGCCGGCGTCCAGGCGCGGGAGCAGCTGCGCGCGGCGCTGGAGACGTTCGCCCGGCTCGGCGCCACGCCGTGGAAGCGCGTGCGCGCGGCGAGCTGGCCGCCACTGGCGAAAGGCTCCGCCGGCGGCATGCGCACGAGGCGGAGGAGCTCACGCCTCAGGAGCTGCAGATCGCGCTCCAAGTGGCCGAGGGAAGTCGAACAAGGACGTCGGCGCCGCCCTCTTCCTCAGCCACAAGACGGTCGAGTTCCACCTCGGCCGCATCTACCGCAAGCTCGACATCCACTCCCGGGCGGGCTGATCAGGCGCTTTTGCGGCGGAGACCGCATTCCCGGCCGCCTCCTAGGTTCCAAGCGGGCATTTTCTCGCCGCGCCGACGGTGGCCGGGAAACAGGCGAACTGGTTGAATCGTTCGATGCCGATGGCGCGTGGTGAGGCCGTTCGCGAGGTCGCCGCTGACGCGACAGAGCCGGGCGACGTCGCTCAGGCGATCGAATCCGCGCCCGCCCTGCTCATGAGGCTGCAGCGGAGCGCCGGCAACGCGGCCGTGTGCCGACTGCTCGCGGGTGCTGCGGTCCTGGCTCGCCAACCCGCGCCCACAGGTACGGCCACCGTGGTTGCAGGTCGCACCTCGGCGGGAAGCGGCCGTCCATCAAGGAGACGACGAGGAGTTCGACGACTGCAACGCCGCCGTCGCCTGGATCAACTCCGGCGCGTACACCGGCGAAGCGCAGCCCGTCTACAAGCCCACCGCCGGCAAGATCCGCCCGAAGAAGCTACCCGACGGCACATTCGAGGGCGCGGTGGACATCACCTGGGCCTACGACGCCGCTTCCACCGCCGACGTCATCGTCCCCACGTGGCCGGACATGACCAAGGCAGACAAGGACGCGGTCAACAAGTACAAGGCTGCGCTCAGGGCGCACGAGGTCATGCACTTCGACGTCACCGACAAGATCGTGAAGGCGCTGCCGCTGACCGTGAAGGCGACGGGCAGCGACCCGCAGGACGCGACCACGAACCTCCAGGCCAGCCGACACGCACCAGGCGGACGCCCAGACGGCGATCGACACCGCCACGACCGACTACGACACGAAGACAGGCAACGGCGCCAACCAGGCCGCGGTCGGCGGCGTGAACGTCCACCTCGCGTGCCCGTCGTCTCCTTGATGTCTTAGGACCGCGCCAGTCTCGATGTCCGCGAGCCGGACTACCGCGTCCTCTTACGGGTCCGGGCTGTGACGCTGCTCACAAGCGTCGAGCCGGTTGCCATGGGCCGCCGCTCGTCGTTCGGCGCGGACTCTTCCGCATGCAGTGCACGCCGTAGGACGCGTTGCGTGGAGCCATCGGCGCTCTCCCCGTGCTACGAGGACGTCGACAGCAGGGCGCCGACGCCCACGGCTGTGAGGTCGCCTAAGTCATCCGGCCGATGTTGTGCGCTCGTCGACCGCCGGCTCCGACGGCGCGCCCGGAGCCGAGGAGACCATGGAGAGCAGGCCGACGAGAGGACGGCGGCTATCCGACGACGAGACGGCGGCCGTCCCCGTCGTCTCAGCTAGGCGCCGCGAGGACACTGCGAACCGAGACCGCTCGGCCAAGCAACGAAAAGGAACCGGACTATGCCCATCGCAGCGATCAAGTCGTCCTTGCCCCGCCGCCTGTTCGTGGTGACCGCGGTGGGAGCGCTGGCGGCCGTCGCGCTGCTCGTCGGCCCAACCCGCCCCGCAAACGCGGCGGGCTGTACGGCGAACGGCTCCTGGGCGACCTGCTACAGCGATGTCACTGCCATCGCTGGGTCGTCTATGACGATCTTCGATGACGAGTGGCTCGAGACCGACGAGATCGGGACGTTCCTGACGGGAATGGGGATCGCCTTCACACCGTACGTCTCGTCCGGTACGCGCGTCATCTCGAAGTGCGCTGGTGGCGAAGTCCGCGTCGAGTTCACGCTGAACGCCGAGAGGTCGAATGCGGACGGGACGGTGCGGGTCGGGGGCATCGCCAATCTCTTCGAGGGCACCAGCTGCTCTTCGACGGATAAGGACGGCTGGAGGAGCTTCGGGAACATCACGATCAAGCCGGGTGAAGTCGTCACCATCCCGCTGCGCGTCGACAACCTCGACGAAGGGTGGCGATTGGGCCAAGATCAGCTTGAAGCTCAAGAACTCGTTTCCGATCTAGAGCCCCGTCGCGCCGGCGCTCGGCTGCGCAGCGTGCCGACGCGCCCACGGCGTGCGTAGTCTGCGCGCGGATGGCCGCAGCATCCGGACGACCCCGCCCTGCTGATCGTCGGCGGCGGGCGCATGGGCGAGGCGCTCCTCGGCGGGCTGCTCGCGGGCGGACGCGCCGCCGACGAGCTCGCGGTCGCCGAGGTCTCGCCGGCGCGCCGCGACGAGCTGGCGGCCGCGTATCCCGGGCGTCGCCGTCGTCGAGGCTCCCGTCGCCGGCGGCGGGCGCCGTGCTCGCCGTCAAGCCGGGCGACGTCGCCGATGCCGCGCGCGCCGCCGCCGACGCGGGCGCCGGCGCGTCCTGTCGGTCGCCGCCGGCGTCACGACGCAGGCGATCGAGGCCGCGATCGGGCGGCCGCTGCCCGTGGTGCGCGCGATGCCGAACACGCCGGCGCTGATCGGCGCGGGCGCGGCCGCGATCAGCCCGGGTCGGCGGCCGGCGAGGAGGACCTGGCATGGGCCGAGGAGATCCTCGGCGCCGTCGGCGTCGTCGTGCGCGTGCCGGAGAAGGCGCTGGACGCGGTCACCGGCCTCTCGGGCTCCGGCCCGGCGTACGTCTTCCTGGTCGCGGAGGCGCTGGCCGAGGCCGGCGTGCTCGCCGGCCTGCCGCGCGACGTCGCCGAGACGCTGGCGTTCCAGACGCTGCTCGGCTCGGCGCGGCTGCTGGTGGAGGGCGGCGACAGCCCCGCGGCGCTGCGCGCCGCGGTCACCTCGCCCGGCGGAACCACCGCCGCCGGGCTGCGCGAGCTCGAGCGCCACGGCGTCCGGGCGGCGTTCCTGGACGCCGTGATGGCGGCCGCCGAGCGCTCGCGCGAGCTCGGCGCCTGACTCCGCCGCTAAGAGTCAGCGGACGCTGCGCGAGTCGCGCGTCGCGTCGACCGGGGAGGCCTAGACGGAGCGAGCGACCGCGGACGAGGTCGCCGAGGTGGCGGCCTCGGCGAGGGCCTCCAGGAGGGCGGCGGTGGCGGGCGGGTCGGGCGGCTCGCCGTAGGTCGCGGCGTAGATGTGGCGCTTCGAGCCGGCCAGTTCGGTGGCGACGACGCCATCGATGCGGTGGGCGCGCAAGGACAGGCCGGTCTGGGTCGCCACCCCGAGCCCGGCCGCGACCAGCGCCTGCATCACGACCATGTCGTCGGAGCTGTAGCCGATCCGCGGATCGAACCCGGCGTCGGCGCACACGGACAGCAGGTGGCTGCGGCATCGCTCGCAGCCGGCGATCCACGTCGCGTCGCGCAGGGTCGCCAGCCCGCGCTCGCGACGCGCCGACAGCACGTAGACCGGATCGTCGAGCAGGTGATGCAGGCGGACCCCGGGGGGCTCGGGCTCGGTCTCGTCGTAGCGGAAGACGATCGCGACCTCGACCTTGCCGGTGCGCAGCAGCTCGATCGCTTCGGGCGGATGCGTGTCGGTCAGGCTGATCTCCAGGCCCGGATGCCTGCCCGCCAGCGCCGCCACCGCCGCCGGCACGAGCGATCCGATCGCCGAGGCGAAGGCGGCCAGGCGCACGCGGCCGGCGGTCAGCCCCACGTGGGCGGTCAGCTCCGCGCCGGCGGCGTCGATCCGTCCGAGGATCTCGGCGGCACGGTCGGCCAGCAGCTGCCCGGCAGGGGTGAGCCGGATCCCGCGGCCGACCCGCTGCACCAGCTGCGCGCCGGTCTCGGACTCGAGCCGGCCGAGGTGGTGCGTGACCGACGGCTGGGAGTAGTGCAGCTCCTTCGCCGCCGCGGTGACCGATCCGTGGCGCGCGACGGCGTCGATGACGCGCAGCCGGTTGACGTCGAGCATGCATCAAGCCTATCTATGAATCAGCACGAAAGTTGGCATTGGACATATGAGTCGATCGAGCGCAAGCTGAGGGCATGACCGCGACCCAGATCCGCCCCGCCGGCAGACTGAGCCCACTCGTCGCCGGCATCCGCACCGCTGTGGAGAGCCATGCCGACTGGGCCGAGACCGCGCAGCTCGTCGCCGACCAGCTGCGCCGGCACCTGCCCACCCCGGACGTGCTGACCGCCGAGCAGCGCCTCGGCTCGCCGGACGACTACGTCGGCCACAACCTGCACGTCGAGCCCGACGGATCGTTCTCGATCGTCGCCCTGGTCTGGCGGCCCGGGCAGATGACCCGGATCCACGACCACATCACGTGGTGCTCGTTCGCCGTCATCCAGGGTGCCGAGCAGGAGGAGCTGTTCGACGCCGACCTGAACCTGGTCGGCCGCAGCGTCAACCACGTCGGCGACGTCAGCGGCTTCGCGCCGCCCGGCGACATCCACCGCGTGCACAACACCGCCGAGGGGACCGCGATCTCGATCCACGTCTACGGAACCGACGTCACGCGGATCGGCTCCAGCGCCCGCCGCTACTACGACTGACCCGATCGAGACCAGCCCCGAAGGAGCACCAGACATGTCACTTGCCCGCGTCCAGAACTTCTCGATCTCACTCGACGGCTTCGGCACGGGTGAGGGCCAGAGCGACACCGCGCATTTCGGTCACGCCGGGGATCGGCTGCACCAATGGATGTTCGCCACCCGGTCGTGGCAGCCCGGCGGTGGCGGCGGCGTCGACGATGCCTTCGTCCAGCTGTTCGCTCCCGGGATCGGCGCCGAGATCATGGGTGCCGGGAAGTTCGGCCATCCCGGATGGCACGAGGACCCGGAGTGGAAGGGCGCGTGGGGTCCCAACCCGCCCTTCCACACGCCGGTCTTCGTCCTCACCCATCACGTCCGCCCGTCGATCGAGATGGAGGGCGGTACCACGTTCCACTTCATCGACGCCTCGCCTGCCGAGGCGCTCGAGACGGCCCGCGCGGCCGCCGACGGCCAGGACGTCCGCATCGGCGGCGGGCCCACCGTGATCCGTGACTTCCTTGCTGCCGGCCTCGTCGACCACATGCACACGGTGGTGGTCCCGATCCTGCTCGGCCGAGGCGTCCGCCTCTGGGACGGACTGGAGGGCCTCGAGAAGGACTACGAGGTCGAGGCGACCTCCTCGCCCAGCGGAGTCACGCACGTGACGTTCACCCGGGCGGGTGCCTGAGCGCGTGGGACGTCGCTTGAATGGCGTCCTCGTTCGAGCGCGCGCTCGGCAACCTCGATGCCGCCGAGGTGCACCTGCTCCGCCTCGCGCCTCGGCGACCGTCCTGATTCCCGCGCTGCCCAGCGTTCAGGCCCTCGTCCACCGCTACCTCGCCAAGGACGACCCGCGCCGGCAGGCGGTAGACCGCATCGCGCGCCATCACATCGAGCGCCTCGTGCGCGACCGAGGAAGGCCGAGCTTGCAGCGCGGACGGCGGAATGGGCTCGAAGACGAACAGCGGGAGGCGCCCGAGCAGGAACAGCCCGCGGTGCTCGAGGGAGAACTGCGAGTGATCTTCGTCAGCGCCGCGCACGCGGCCAACTCACAGCGCCGGCGGGATTTCATCCGGCTGCGTACCTTTCGCAACCTCCTGCTGATCCGCGAGTCCTCGTCTTCGTGCTCATCGGCATCGAGCTCGGTCGGCTCGGCTCGATTTCACCGACCAGCCATCCCGCTCTGCTTCACCCGCGACCAGCCGTCGGCTCAGCGGAACCGTGCCGCCAGCGCGGGGTAGCGCTGCACGAGCGACTCCTGGGCCTCGTCGTCCCAGGCCTCGCCGCGGGGGCGGCCGGAGAGGTCCGAGGAGTCGGCCGGGAAGTCGTCGCCGGTGGCGGTCTCGTACGCGTCGGGTGCGACGTCGTCGGCTTCTCCCAGTCGCCCGTTTCGGCGTCCTGGACGATCGGCGCGAGCGAGTCCGGGTTGCGCAGGGCCGCGGCGAACGCGCGGGGACCCAGGGAGATCAGGTAGGCGCGGAAGTCGCGGAAGCAGTCGTCCGAGCACCCGTCCTCGATGACGTAGGCCGCGCCCCAGATGTCCCAGGTGTAGGCCTGCTCGTCCATCTGCCTGCGGATCTGCTGGAACCCGACGATCTGCTGCGGCGGAAGCTCGCTGAGGTGCTCCTCGAGCAGCTCGCTCTGTCGCTCGGTGTCATCGCCGGCACCGGCGCGCGCGCTCTCGATCAGCCCCCAGAACGCCGCCTGGCTCATCTCCGGCGGCGCCGCGGCGGAATCGCTCGGTATCGCCGCGGCGGGCGGCGCGGCGTTGGCGACGCGGCGCCGAGGCGTTGCGCGGCGTGCGCGCCGGAGCCGAGCGTGCCCACCAGATATCCGATGCCGACCAGCAGCGCCGCGATCGCGATCAGGCGGATGTTCAGCATCACCTGGCGAATGTACGCGCGCCGAGCGCCAGGGCGAGAGCGACGACCGACCATCCGATCGCGAGCCGCGATCGGGCGTGTGCCAACCCGCCTATCGGCGTGCCGCTGCGAGCGCCTCCGGCAGCTCACGGCGCGAGCGGATCCCGAGCTTCGGAAAGGCGTGCGTGAGGTGCGTCTCCACTGTCCGCAGCGTCACGAACAGCGCCTGGGCGATCTCGCGGTTCGTCATGCCGGCGGCGGCCATCTCGGCAACCCGCGACTCGGTCGCGGTCAGCGCGTCGCGGCCGCGGAGTGCATCGCGGCGGGGTCGCGCCCCGGCGGCGATGAGCTCCTGGCGGGCGTGTTCGGCGAGGGCGGTGGCGCCGCACGCGCTCGCGAGGTCGAGCCCCTGGCGGAGGGGATCCATGCATTCACGTCGCCGCCCGGCACGGCGCAGCGCGGCACCGAGATCCGTGCGTGCGCGGGCTTCCTCGAGGCGGGCATGAGAGCCGGCCAGCACCTCGACCGCCTCGCGCAGGAGCGCGATACCGCCGTCTGCGCCCTCGACCAGGCCCGCGGCGCGCAGGGCGACCCCGAGCGGACGGCGCGCGCCGAAGCGCCTGGCCGCTTCGAGCTCGTCTCCCGCGAGCCTCGCCGCATCCTCCTGCCGCCCGAGCAGCGCGAGAGCCGGAGCGGCGATCGAGCGCCACGGGAAGAGCGTGGGGTTGTGCGCCCCCCACGCCTCGAGCCGCCTACCGCATTCCACGAGGTCCTCGATCCCGTCGGCCAGAGCGCCCTCGGCCAGCCGGAGCTTGCCTCGCGTGTACAGGACCCGGTTGAAAGGGAAGCTGTCCGCGGGCAACCTCCGCGCGCCCCGCTCGAGCGCGGCGGCCGCCTCCTCGAGCTCGCCCCGCTCGATCAGCGCCTCGGCCAGCAGGCACGCCGCCACCGGCATTCCGTATTCCCACGCGCCGGCAGCATGCGCGTCGATAGCGTCGCGCGCGGCCGCGACGGCGTCGTCGACACGCCCTCGCCAGTACGCGACGAGTGCACCGTAGTGCGTGGCCATCGCGGCCCGGGGCGGCGAGCCGCTCGCGCGCGCGTGCGCGAGTGCCTCGTCGTAGATGCGCTCTGCCTCGTCGAACTGATCTGCGAGCAGCAGCGCGTCGGCGGCGTCGAGCGAGCCCTGGGACTCCGCCGACTCGGCCAGGAGCCGGCCACCTGCCAGCGCCCGGCGGGCGGTCTCGGCCGTCTCGCGGGCCGTCCCCGTGCCCAGCGCCATGTCGAGCGCCACGCGGGAGAGAACGACCCGCTCTCCCGGCGTCGCGCCCTCGAGCTCCGCCGGCCGGAGCCGGCGCAACCGCCCCACGAAGACGGGGCGCAGCGACAGACCGTAGCCGGCCGCCTCGAGCAGCTCTGCCTCGAGCCGCAGCGCGAGGTCGCGATCGCTCCCGTTCAGCTCGCCGACGGCCCGGTCGAGGACCGCACACGCCCGTTCCAGCTCCCCGGCGTTGATCAGCGCGCGGCCGAGGTCGAGCGCCACGTGCGCCCGCTCGATCGGATCGCTCGGCGTGGTCGAGCGCCGCGGACAGGTGCTCCGTTGCGTCCAGACTGCCGGCGGAGGCCTCGGCCAGCCCCAGGCGCCAGAGCAGCCCGCCCCGCTCGTCGTGCGGCGGCGGCTCGTCGAGCGCGCGGCGGAGGTATCCGGCCGCCACGTCGGGCGCGCCCACGTCCAGCGCGGCGGCGGCGGCACGGCGCAGCGTCGTCACGCACCATGCATCGGCGGCCGGCTCGGCGGCGAGCAGGTGCGCGGCCTGGTCTTCGAGGCTCATCCCGTCACGCTCGAGCAGCCGCGCGGCGCGCCCGTGCATCAATGCGCGCTGCGCTCGAGGTATGTCTTCGTACACAGCGGCACGGACGAGCGGATGCACGAACTCGAGCGGTCGGCCGAGCGCCAGGATGTCGGCAGCGGCGAGCGCATCGGCCGCCGCGGCTCCCGCCGCGTCCTCGATGTCCGCGAGCGCGGCCGCCCGCGCGACGGTCGCGAGCGGCTCGAGCACGGCCGTGGCGCGCACGAGCGCCCTGGCGTCCTCCGGCAGCCGGCGCAGCCGCAGCAGCACGACGCGCGAGATGGTCTCGGGGCGCATCTCCTCGATCCGGATGGCCGCGGCCGCGGTCGGCGCGACGCCGTCGGCGGCGAGCTGGCCGATGAGCTCGTGGAGGAGGAACGGGTTGCCGCCCGTCGCCGCGTGACAGGCGCCGCAGAAGGCCTGCGTCGGCATCGACCGATAGCCCGCTGCGCACCATCTGCGCGCTCCCGCGTTCCGTCAGCGGCGCGGGGAGCACGGTCCGTGCGGCCGGCTCTGTCCTGAGCGCGGCGATCACGCCCATGTCCACGCCAGGCTCGGCCTGCCGGCAAGCCACGAGCAGCAGGATCGGCAGCTCCTCGATCCGGCGGGCCATGTAGGCGACCCAGCGAAGCGACGCCAGATCGGCCCAGTGCGCGTCATCCACCACGGCGAGCAGCGGGCTCCGCTCCGCGATGTTCGCCGTGAGCCAGTAGAGGCCGTGAAGCGCCGCGCCGATGCCCTCGGAGCCGATCAGCGCCGCGTCCTCCTCGCCGCCGTGGCCCACGATAGGTCCGGCGAGCCGGGCGGCACCCGAGAGGAGGTCCGCCCGTTCCCCTTCCGTGCGGCGCGTGAGCGCCGGCCCGAGCAGTGTGCGGATCACGCCCCACGCGACGTCCCGCTCGAGCGCGCCCGCCCTGGCGGCGATCGTCTCCATCCCGGCCTCCTCGGCACGCTCGCGCGCCTCGGCCGCCAGGCGCGTCTTGCCGATCCCGGGCGGGCCCTCCACGAGCGCCACGGCTCCGACGCCGCGGGTCGCGGCGTCGATCAAACCGTCGAACACGACCAGTTGGTCGTCGCGCTCGACCAGTCGACTAGCCGGCACGTGCCCATCCTAGGAGCGGCCGGCGGCCCGGGCCAGCGGCAAAAGTTCGTGGTGCCGACCACGATGCGGAGCGGCCGCCGCGGCCCGACGATGCGTGCCATGAAGAAGCAAGACATGCGACGCAAGCAAGTCACGTGGCGGCAGTGCGCGTCCGCCGCCGGGGGCAGTCTGATCGCTCTCGGAGCGGCGGCGAGCCCGGCGCCGGCCGATCCCGGCTACGCACTCAACCTGTCGGCGCCGTCGAGCGCGGCGGTCGGGCAGCCCGTCGTCATCCAGGCGAACGGCTCGAATCCCCCCACCGACTTCTTCAGCGCCTGGCTCGCCGTGCACGTGATCCCGACCAGCGTCCTCCCGACGTGCCCGGAGGGTTACATGCAGGCGTTCGCGGTGGCCAGCAGCACGTTCGCCCAGGGCGGCGAGGTCGTGACCAATGGGGAGCGCGAGAACGTGGACGCGGCGGGGAGCTGGTCGATGCCGCTCGTCCACACCCCGACGATGCCGGGACGGTTCCTGATCTGCGGTTACACGAACGACGGCGCGACGTACACGTTCACGACGGCATCGCTGTCGCTGAACGTGCAGGGGGCCGCGGGTCCGGGACCCTCGACCCCGGGCCCTGTCGAGTCGCCGGGGCCGGCGCCGGAGCAGGGCGCTGCGAGACCCGCCAACGTCGGCAAGCCGCGTGTCACGCGCTCCGGTAGGAAGCTCGTCTGCAAGCGCGGCAGCTGGTCGAACGGGCCGATCCGCTTCTCGTACGCCTGGCTCGTCAACGGCGAGGCGAAGAAGGGCGCGCGGCGCCGGAAGCTGCCGATCACGCGCAAGCTGCGCGGCCGCAGGGTGCAGTGCAGGGTGACCGCGTCCAACGCCGCAGGCTCCAGCACGGTGGTGAGCGGCCGCTACCGGGCCTAGAGGGGGCGATCAAGCTGGGTCGGCGAGGACGCGTGGCGCGTAGTGATGCATCACGGAGACGCCGGCGCGCAGCGTCTCGATCACCCAGCTGTCACTCACCAGCGGCTCGTCGACGCGGATCTCGTGGACATAGCGCAGGCTGCCGTCCGCGAGCTCGAAGGCGCCGGCCGCGAGCTCGTCGTTGATCTCGTCGATCACGGCATGCGCCGCCTCGCGGGCGCCTCCGCCGGCGGTCACTGTGAGCATGAGCCCCGTGGCCGCGTCGTCGGGCCGCAGCTGGCAGGCGTACTCGCTGTCGCCGACGGCGAGCCCAAGCGCGAACGCTTCCGCTTGCGGCTCGAAGCGCACCGGCAGGCCGTTCTCGATCAGCGCCTCGACGATCGTCCGCGTGACGAGGCCGCGCCGCTTGAGGGCGTCGATCTCGTTGCGCGGCGCCGAGAAGACCGTGCGGTAGCCGACCTTGATCACGCCGCCGCCGATCGACGGGTCGAGAGGGTGCTCCTGCCATACCTGGAGCGCGTTCCAGGCGTCCTCGCGCAGAAGCTCCTGGGAGCTGACGAGGCGCTCGACCGCTGCACGCAGGTCCGCGTCCGGGAGGGACTGTGTCCGCGGTGCGAGCTCGATCAGGACCGGCAGGTCGGGGTTGAAGCCGCCTTGGACCTCCTCCAGCCGGTTCTCGGCGTGTCGTGGAACCACCCGCGGTCGGCGATGCGCGAGGCGGTCCCGGAGTCGGTCTCGACCACGGCCACGAGCTCTGCCTCCCCGCGCCGCACGCCCTTGAGCCGCATCGCGACCGGCTCGCCGTCCGCGACGGCGAACGTCATCGGCAGGTCGAATTCGAGCTCCGGCTCCATCCGCGGGTCAGAAGTATCTCGTGCGCACGTAGCCGACGGTGCCCGTGGCCCTGCGGATCATGTACCAGCCGGCGTCCGCGCCGGTCAGCGTCTTCACCTCGCCGACAACCTCGTAGTCCTTCGCGCGGTCCGCGCGCTCGATCTCCGTCGCGCCGTCGGCGGGAGCTTCCAACAGCTTCGCGACGTCGGTCGCGCTCGCGTTGGTCGTCGCCTTGAGCGTGGCCTGAACCGGCTCGACATGGAAGTCTCCGTCGCCGATGTTCTTGGGGCGGGCGCCGGACACGACGGGCGCGGCCTCGACGTTGAGCCCGAGCAGCTTGCGCAGCTCGTTCTCGCTGAAGTCACCGAGCGCGCCCTTGACGTCGGCGGTGAGCGCCTGGTTGCTGTCGACCTGGGTGGCGAGGAAGTCCTTGCAGTCCGCGCGTTTGTGCTCGATCAAGCCGACCAGGGCCAGCATGATCCGGCCGCGCACGCTCGCGCCGGCGAGCTTGAGCATGGGGTCGACGTGCGCGTCGAGCATCTTGAAGTCCAGGTAGTTCTTGACTGCTTCGCGCTTGAAGTCGGGGTCGCCGAGATGATCGATCAGAGCAGTTTGCTTGGCGGCGTCGAGCGACAGCCAGTCCTGATAGATCGCCAGCTTCGCGAACTTGTTCCCGAAGCGCCCGATGAGTGTCGGATACAACGTGGGGCGAAGCACCTGGGTCATCGGATCCTTGCACAGCGCCTTGGGCCGGCAGTCGTCGTCGCCGGCGGCGGTCTCGTCGAGCACGCTGGCCGTGTCCGTGAGCGCGTTGGCGGTCAGGATGTCATTGCGGTACTGGGTCTTGATCGTCTGGTAGAGCAGCCGGATGATGAACTCGGAGTCGGTGGCAGCCGGACCATCGGCCAGACGCTTGTCGATCTCCGCAAAGCACGCGACGTCGTCCTCGGCCCAGCTCTCGATCACCGCCCGTAGCGCGCCGAGCGGCTCCTTGCCGTGGCGGACGTACTGGATCTTCGGTCCGGCGACGGTAGGGTCGTTGAGCGCCACGATGTCGAGCTGGCCGGTCGCCTCCACGATCGACCCCGTGCTGGCCGTCGTGATCGACGCCTGCGCCCCCTTCACCTCGGCTCGTCCCGCGGCCTTGTCGCCAGTCACCTTCGCCAGGCTCCCGTGGCGCTTGATGTACTCGACGATCCCCGCTCGGATCTTGATCTGGTTCTCGGGCGTCTTCGGATCGATGCGCCAATCGTTGACGTTGATCCGGCCGTCCTTCTTCATCTCCTTCTTGAGCTCGTCGGTATCGACCGCGTTGGAGGCCGTCAGGCAGGCTCGCAGCAGGATCGTTGGTCTGATACCGCCCTTCATCTCCATGTTCGAGAACAGCGCCTCGAAGAAGCTCGTCCAGAACGTGTCGTAGTCCGCCTCGGTGAACGTGAGAGGGTACTCGTCACCCGCGGTGACCCTGTACTCGCCGGTTCCCTCCTCCTTCTCCACGTCACTTCCCTCGCCGCCGAGCTCCATGGAGGTGGAGTCCCCGTGGCCGGCGATCATGACCTGAGTGATCTTGCCCTGGAGGCCGTACGCGGCCGCGAGCTGCGCGATGCCGGTCTTGGCGAGAGCCTCGAGCTCGACTCTCCGACTGGCCCTCGATCGCGTACGCGCGAACCTTCGTGTTCTGAATGACCGCGTTGACATGCGCGTGGCGCACGAACGCGCCGTTGTGGTCGAACAGCGACTGGAAGACGAGCGTGAGCGGCTTACCCACCGTCGCCTTGTCGATCAACAGCTTGTCGAGCGAAGCTCTGTGGAACTTGTGGTAGTTCTTGATGTGGGTCAGCTCGCCCGTGTAGTCCGAGATCTTCGCCTTCTCGTCCCTGACGAGCGTGATGAACCCCAACGTGTCGCTGCCGTCCGGTGCCTCGAGGATCGGATTGCGGGTCTTGTAGTAGTCGACGAACGCCGCGGCGACCGTCTCGTTCTCGACCAGTTCGCTGAACACCGCCTTCGGCATGACCGCCCGGATTCGCGGCCCGCCCAGCGCCGTGGTCAGCTTCGCCCACCCACTTACCGTGGCGCAACACGTCCGGAAGCGCGTTCTGCCGTGCCAACTCGACCGTCGGGCCGCCGTTGAGCTTGCCGGTGATCGCCTCGCAGTAGTGCTTGATGTAATTGACACTCGTCGAGTTCGCCATCTCCTTCACGACGTCAGCGAGCTTGATCGTGGCCAGGCCGTCGAGCCCCCAGTCGACGATCTCCCACACCATCTTCCGCGTCGGGTCGTCGAACCCCGCGTTGGCCCAATCCATCTGCGCGCGCTTTCGGTGCTTGTCGAAGTCGCCGACCGTCAGCTCGAGCAGCTCGGCCTGCGTCATGGCCGTCCCTTGGAGGGCCAGCGCGCGCGAGTACTCGTCGCTGGAGAGCCCGAGCTTCATCACCTTCCACTGCTCGCTCGTGACGGTCCCGCCCGACTCGAGCGTGGTGAAGTGCTGCCACGCCTCCTCGACCTGCTGCTTCGCCTCGTAGTAGTTCGCCTGCTCGGGGCGCCCGGTCGCGGTGAAGATCTCGTGCGCGCGCACCTGGATCTTCGCCTCGACCCAGTCCTTGACCTGATACGCGCGTTCGCGCACGAGCTGGTCGTTGAATCGCGCCAGCGTCCGTTCCGCCGGCGCGGCCAGCAACCGCTGCACCGCGCGGTTGCCGCCGGTGCGCTGGAGCTCGAGCAGGACCTGCGGCGTGAGCAGCGAGCCGCGCGCGGGCGCGTTCTGGCGCAGTGGTGCGGCGTCCCGGGACACGAGTTCGTAGGCGGGGGCCACCGACACCCTTCTCATGGTCACGATTCTCCCCTCCGGGCGCCGCGTTCACAAGGGCCGACCCGTGTCCTGGTCGAGGCGCTCGAGGGGCGCCGGGCCCCCCGAGCGACTCGTCCGGGTTGATTTCGCTACTCGCCCACGCCGATCGCCTCGACCGGGCGCGAGCGCAGTGCCCGCCGCGTGGGCAGCGCCAGGGCCACGACCGCCAGCAGCGCCGAGCCGCCGAGGATCGCCGCGAGCTGGCCGAGCGGCACGTAGGGACGGAAGCTGCCCGTCAACGCGTGGCTGAGCGGCAGCAGCGCCACGGCGGTGATCGCCAGACCGAGTCCCAGGCCGATCGCGATGATCAGTCCGGCCTCCCAGCGCGCCATCGACCGCACCTGGCGGTGGGTGGCGCCGACGAGGCGCAGGAGCCCGAGCTCGCGCCCGCGCCGGAGCGCGATCATCGCCAGCGTGTTGAGCACGGCGATCGACGTGAAGGCGAAGATCATGGCGACGAAGACCGGACCCAGCCAGCGGTTGAGCTCTCGGTCGGCGTCGCTCGCGCTGGCCAGCGACGCACGGTCGCTCACCCGCAGCCCGGGATAGCGCCGAGCCAGCGCACGCAGGCGACCGGCGACGGCTGCCGGACGGTCGGCCCGTACGAGGACCGTCCCGAGCAGCGGGCTGGTCTGGTGGCCGGCGGCGAGCTCGGGCGCGAGCAGCGCGTCCCCGAATGCCAGCTCGCGCGAGTAGATCGCGACGACGGTGGCGTGGGTGTGGGACCCGTCGCCGAGCGTGACCGCGACGCGGTCGCCGACCTTGGCGTGCGCGGCGTCCGCGCGGTGGCGGCCGAGCGCGATCGCGTCGCCGTGCAAGGCCGTCAGGGAGCCGGCGGTCACGCCGACGTCGAGCCCGCCGCCCTGCCCGCCGTCGAGGATCTGAGCGGGCATGACGTCATCGGAGACGCCGAGGCTGGGGCCGAGCGTCGTCGACGTCAGCGCGACCGCCGAGCGGACTCCGGGCGTCGCGCGGACATCGGCCAGCGCCGCGGCCGGCAGCCCCGGACCGCTGCTGGTGATCGCGAGCTCACCCGACAGCCCCGCGTGCCGCTCCTGGGAGACCGCATGGTCGATGGTCGTGCTGCTGAACAGCAGCGTGCAGCTCATGGCGACCGAGAGCACCAGCGGCGTGCTGGCCGACGAGAAGCGGCGCGTGGCGGCGCCGAGGTTCGCGGACGCGAGGAAGCCGCCGACGGGCGCGAGCGCCGCGAGCGGCGGGCCTACGAGCTTGGCGCCGAGGCGAGCCGCGATCGGTCCCAGGAAGCCGACCGCCAGCACGAGCATGATCGCCGTCATCTCCGACGTCGCCGCGGCCGTCTCCGGGACGTGGGTCGTGGTGGAGACCGCGAACAGCGGCACGGCGCCGGCGAGCGCGAGCAGCCCGCCGATGAGGCGGCCGGGGCCGATCAGCCGCGGCTCGACCGCGGCGTCGGCGAGCGCGAGCGTCGGCCGCACGCGGGCGGCGCGTCGCCCGGCGGCCAGGACGGCGAGCAGCGCGATCGCGACTGCCGCCGGCGACGGCGCCCGCGGCCGGGATCCAGCTGGCGTCGACGGTGAAGGACGCCGGGACGATGCCGTGGCGCACGAGCGCGTGTCCGAGCTCCTCGCCGAGCAGCATGCCGGGCCAGACGCCGGCCGCCGAGCCGACCAGCCCGATGAGCGCCGCCTCCCATCCGATCATGCGGCGAATCTGGCGGGGCGTCGCGGCCACCGCTCGCAACAGCGCGATCTCGCGCTCGCGCTGCTGGATCGACAGCCCCATCGTGCTGGTCACGACGAACATCGCGATGAACAGCGCGAGCCCGGCGAACGCCGCCGTGACGGGGATCAACGTGATCCGCGCCTGCCTGGAGCTCGGGATGCTCGGCCTTGCCGCGTGCGTCGCCGGTCAGCACCTGCGCGCCGCCGGCGGCGGCGCGCAGGCGCGAGGCGTCGAAGCCGGGGCCGGCGAGCACGCCGATCGCGTCGACGCGTCCGGGATGGCCGCCCAGCCGCTCCGCCTCGGCGTCGGTCAGGAAGATCGCCGTCTGCTGCGAGACGGGGTGCCGGGGACGCGCGACCCCCACCACCGTCACCTTGCGGGCGGGCACGGTGGACGCGAGCGACAGCCGCGCGCCGAGCGTGGCGCGATAGCCGGCCACGACCTCGTCGGGCCCGGCGGGCGGGCGCCCGGCGCTGAGCACGTACGGCGTCAGCGCCGCGCTGCCCCATCCGTGGGCGACGGCTTCCCGGTCGCCGAGGCGGACCGGCACCGACACGTCGCCGATCGCCGCCCGGACGCCGGGCACGGCCGCCAACTGGGAGGTGAGCGCGGAGCTCACGCGGGCGCGCTCGCCGAGCGGCACGTCGTGATCGGGCCCGACGATCTGCTGGCCCGTCACGACAGCGGCGGCGCCGGCGTAGCGTTCGACCGGCGGATGGCCGCGCAGCACGGACTCGAGCTGCATGCCCCAGGCCGTGGTGAGCACGGACGCGGCGATCAGCGCGACCAGCGCGCCGGCGAAGGTGCCGAGGCGGCCGCGGCCGCTGAGGAGTGCGAGACGAAGCATGGCTCAGTCCCCCAGGTGCGCGAGTTGCTCGGCGACCTCGTCGGCGCTGGGAGCGTCGAGCGTGCCGGCCAGCCGCCCGTCGGCGAGCAGGATGACGGAGTCCGCGTGCGCCGCGGCCACGGGGTCATGGGTGACCATCACGACCGTGTGGCCGTCGGCGTCGACGACCTCGCGCAGGAGGGCGAGCACGTCGCGCCCGGTGCGCGTGTCGAGCGCTCCGGTCGGCTCGTCGGCGAACACGACCTCGGGCCGGGTGACGAGCGCGCGGGCGATCGCCACCCGCTGCTGCTGACCGCCGGAGAGCTGCGAGGGACGGTGGCGCAGTCGCTTCTCCAGCCCGACCCGCGCCGCGACCTCGCGCACGGTCGAGCGCCGCGCGCGGCGGCCGTCCAGGCGCAGCGGCAGGGCGATGTTCTGCGCGACGGTGAGCGAGGGCAGCAGGTTGAAGGCCTGGAACACGAACCCGATCCGCTCGCGCCGCAGGATGGTCAGCCGCCGCTCGCTGAGCCGCGCCAGGTCGATGTCGCCGAGCGTGACGGTGCCCGAGGTCGGGCCGGTCGAGCCCGGCCGCGACGTTGAGGAACGTGCTCTTGCCGGAGCCCGAAGGGCCCATGATCGCGGTGAACGACCCTCGCGGGAGCTCGACGCTGACGCCGTCGAGTGCGACGACGGCGCCGTCGCCCTTGCCATGGACCTTGCGGACGTCGCGAAGGGCGACCGCGGGAGCGGTGGCGGCAGCTCCGGGAGGGTGCAGAGTGCTGGTGGACATGGTGTCCACTCTTCCGATCGCGCGGCGGCGCTCCCATCCGGCTTGCCTGCGTCCTGGTTTCCGCGCGCTGGTGCCGCCATGGGCGGCCAGCCGTACCGTGCGCGGCTCGCGCGCCCTGGGTTAGAGTCGGCTTAGCCGGATGTTGCGCTTGATGCCCCTCGGCAGTCGCGACCGGCGAGCTCCTGGCCCGTCCGGCGGCGCGCGCCCGCGTCCACGGGCTGGGCCGGTTGACGGCTCCCACGCACAGCCCGTGGTTCTGGCTGGCGCTGTGGATCTCGGCCGCCGCCGCGGGCTTCGTCGCCCAGATCCCCGCGCTCTTCGGCCGCGGCCCGCCGGTGCCGGCGGACGAGGTGCTCCACAACCTCTCGGGCGTGTCCTTCGCGGCCTGCGGCCTCGTCGCGTGGCGCCGGCGCCCCGACAGCGCGGTCGGCCCCATGCTGACGGCTCGCGGGGTTCGGCGTCCTGCTGTCCGCGATCCTCGGTCAGGTCGACTCGCCGCTCGCGTTCACGCTCGACCTGCTGTTCGGCGAGCTGTGGATCGCGCTCTACGCCGCGCTGATCCTGAGCTTCGTGACCGGCGGCCGGCTCACGACGAGGATCGACGTGGTCCTCGTCGAGGCGTTCGTCTTCGGGCTCTTGGTCATGCAGTTCGCCGTGCTGCTGTTCCTGCCGGACGAGCGCAACCTGCTGCTCGTCTGGCCCGACGCCGGCATCGCGGACGCGCTCGTGAAGCTCCAGTGGGCGGTCCTGGCCGTCGCGTCGCTCGGCGTCGCGCTCGTGACCGCCCTCCGCTGGCGCGCGGCGTCGCAGCCACGCCGGCGCGCTCTGCTCCCGAGCCTCGGCGGGAGCCTGAGCGCCGTGCTGTTCGCCGCGAACCTCACGACCCTCATCGCGGGCTCGCCGTCCGTGGCGCTCATCACGGTCTTGAACGCGGCGCTGCTCACGGTCCCGGCCGCGTTGCTCTGGGGCCTGTTGCGCTCCCGGCTCGCGCGCGGGGGGCTCGCGGACCTCTTCCGGGAGCTCGGCACGCTGCGCGGCGTGCGGCTGGAGGCCGGCCTCGCCAAGGTGCTCGGCGACCCCGGGCTCGTGCTGGCCTATCGCGTGCCGGGCGAGCGCTCCTACATGGACGGCCGCGGACAGCCCGTCGTGCTGCCCGGCCCCGGCGGCGATCTTCGCGGCCGCGCCGGTCGAGCGCGACGGCCGCGAGCTCGCGATGCTCATCCACGACGCGTCGCTCGACGACGATCCGGAGCTCGTGGGCGCGGTGGCCGCCGCGGCCGCGATCGCGCTCGACGACGCGCGGCTGCATGCGGAGTCCGAGGATCGGCTCGCCGAGCTGCGGGCCTCGCGCGAGCGCATCGTCGCCGCCGGCGACGCCGAACGGCGGCGGCTGGAGCGCAACCTCCACGACGGCGCACAGCAGCGGCTCGTCTCCGTGGCGCTGCAGCTTCGGATGATCCAGCGCGCAGATCCGGACCGACCCGGCGGTGGCGGAGCGGCTGGTCGACGTCGGCCGGCGAGGAGCTCTCGAAGTCGCTGGAGGAGTTGCGCGAGCTCGCGCGCGGCATCCATCCCTCGGTGCTCAACCACGGCCTGAAGGCCGCGCTCGGCTCGCTCGCCGTCACGCGCGAGCGTGCCGACCACGGTCGCCTACGAGCCCCCGGCGCGCTTGCCTGAGCAGGTCGAGCTCGCCGCGTACTTCGTCGCCTGCGAGGCGCTGGCCAACGTCGCCAAGTACGCCCACGCGACCAAAGCGTCCGTGCGGGTCTCGCGCCGCGACGGCGCGGCGCTGGTCGAGATAGCCGACGACGGCGTCGGCGGCGCCGACGAGTCCGCCGGCACCGGGCTCCAAGGGCTGGCGGACCGGGTCGCCGCACTCGACGGCACGCTGCGCATCCTCAGCCCCCCGGGAGCGGGAACCGTGATCACGGCGGAGCTGCCGTGCGCGTCGTGATCGCCGATGACAGCCCGCTGTTGCGCGAGGGCATCGCGTCGTTCGTGCGCGGCGAGGGCATCGATGTCGTCGCGGAGGCGTCGAGCGCCGGATGAGCTGCTCGCCGCGGTCGACGAGCACCAGCCCGACGTGGCGATCGTGGACATCCGCATGCCGCCGACGCAGACCGACGAGGGCATCCAGGCCGCGCACGAGATCCGCCGCCGCCACCCCGGACATGGGCGTCGTGCTCCTCTCCCAGCACGTGGAGGTCGGCGTCGCCACCCAGTTGCTGGCCGAGGCGCCGCAGCGCCTCGGCTACCTGCTCAAGGACCGCGTGACCGACCCGGCCGACTTCGCCGGCTCGCTACGACGCGTGGCCGGCGGCGGCACCGCCCTCGATCCCCAGGTCGTGTCCGGACTGCTCTCGGATCCCAGAGAGGACGGCCCGCTGCGATCGTTGTCGCCGCGCGAGCGCGAGGTGCTCGAGCTGGTCGCCGAGGGCCGCTCGAACAGGGCGATCGGCGAGCGCCTGGCCATCACGCAGGCCGCCGTGCAGAAGCACGTGAGCACGATCTTCAACAAGCTCGGGTCTCCCCGCGGGGGAGAACGACGACCGCCGCACCCTCGCGGTGCTCGCATTCGTGCAGCCCGACCTCTGACGCGTATGAGCCGCGGAGCCGCCATCGCGCTGGGCGCCGTGATCGGCTTGGCGCTCGGCATCGTGGTCAGCGTGGCCACCGACGTCCCGCTCGCGCCCGAGGCGGGACTCGTGCTCGGTGCGCTCTTGGGTTGGCTCTCGCAGCGGCGTGGCGACTAGATCGAGCGATGCCTGCTTGTGGTGCTTGGCGTAGCTTGACGCGAGTGTGCGCGACCGCGAGGGTTCGCCGTACTTGCCGTGGACGCTGGCGACTATCACCCTCACGTCGCTCGCTGCATCGTCATCGGGTCGTCGATTGCCCTTGCCAGAGGCGACGTCGAGGGCTGGCTTCTTCTCGTTTCGCTCGTACCGGCTCTGGCAGCGCTCGAGATTCTGGTAGCGGACGCCGCACGACACCGACGCGAACGACGGCGGCAGGACGAGCGTCGCCCGACGCGGCAGACAACGAGCCGCGGCAGGGTTAGGTCTCGCCATCAAACGGCCGCGGAGTCGCTGTGAGGCGCGTGGCGAGGACGGCCGCTTGCGGCCGTCCCGCAGTCAGTGCCGGCGGCGAGCGAAGCGCGCCGCCCTTCGCCGCCCGCGCGTATCGCCGACCCGCCCGCGCGGGTCTGAGAAAGTCGTGAGCAGGCACGAACGCGACGCAGCACGGACGGACCGGACTGCCGGCATCGACGAGGCGCCGGGAACAGCGCCCGCGCCCGTCCACGAGGTGATCGCGCTCCAGCGCAGCGCGGGGAACGCGGCAGTCGCGCGCTGGCTGCTTCAGCGCGAGACGCCCACGGACACCGGGACCGCGACGTCCACGGACACCGTGACCCCGACCGCCACGCCCACCACGCCTGAGGCGCCCGCGGACACGGAGAAGATCGCGGCGCTGCGCAAGGAGCTCTCGGCCCGGTTCAACGTGACGGAGGAGAACGTCATCTCGCTGATGAAGTCGCTCTCGTCCGCCGAGGTCGACACGGTGTTGGGCGACGCCTGGATCAAGTCGAAGACGGCCGGCTGCCTCAACGACGACGAGATGTACGGCGTGGTCAGGGCGATGCACGGCGACCCGGTCAAGAGCCTCGAGTGGCTCAAGGACACCCAGACGAAGTACAAGTTCGCCCGCTCGGCGCAGACAGGCCTCGGCGACGTCAAGCTCGACCCGAAGCTCGACGAGGCGGTCACGAACCTGGTCCAGCACCTGCTCGACAACTACATGGTCAACGGCAACGCGTCCTTCGACGGCATCGGCGGCGTGCGCGAGCCGCAGACGGCGCACCGCAACAGCACCGCCTACCACATCCGCACGGGCGTCGTGACGCTGGACGCGCTGAAGGCGCTCCCGAACGGCAAGGACCAGGAGGGCACCCTCTGGTACAAGGAGGGCTGGACCGAGGCCGACGCGAAGGAGAACGCCGTCGACGTGTGGGACGGCAAGATCGCGTATGAGGGCTACGGGCCGACCGACCCGAAACGGCTGCCCAACGCCGCCGAGGTGCCCATGAGCCCGCACTGTACCGGCCAGGCGATGGACGTCACGATCCCGTGGCGCGACGGCGACGGCTGGCACCCGGGGGCGCGCGACCTGGTCAAGCAATTCGGCCTCGCGCGGCCGCTCGACCCCGACGAGCGCTGGCACTTCGAGCTGCCGGGGGCGTCACCGTGACCGAGCCATGGCGCGTCGTCGTCGCCTTCAACGACACCGAACCCGTCAGCGACGACTGGAGCTGGTTCTACAGCGAGCTCCGCGACGCCTGCCGCGGCACCGGCGTGCGCGTCGCGCACGACCCTGCCGGCACGCAAGCCCTGCCTGCCTCGCTCGTCGACCTCGACCCGTTCCGCGGGCACCGGCTCGGCTACGTGCTCGCCGAGGAGGGCCGCGAGCCGCGGTTCGCGCCCTACGACACGCCGCGCGTCGTGCTCGGCGCCGTCTCGGACTACTTCGGCCTCGAGCTCGGCGGCTGAGCCGGCCGGAGCGCGGCGGCGCACTCGGCGAGCGCATCGTGGGAATCGCGGCGCCGGCGGACGCCCGGGAGGAGTACGGCTCGGCCCTAGGGTCTCGGTGTCGATGCCTCTGACTTGCTGTCTAAATCCGCAACGCTCGAACCCTTCGAATGCTCACCGCGGCGGGCTTTCGCTCTTCTACGCCTTCGTTGATCCTCGGGGCGAAGATGGAATAAGAGGCGCTCGGTAGGCCCTCGAAGGTGAACATCATCTGTCCCGGGTGCCAACGTCCGTCACCGTAGTGTTCGCCAGGCACAAAGACTCGGAGCCTGTACGGCGACCGCGTGTTGCGCGGGTCCGCCGGCTGCGTCGCACCGACCTCAAGCAACCCCCGCTGCGATTGCTGCATCGGGATCATCGCGAAGTACACGTGCCAGCCGCGCGAGGACGTTTCGTCGATCTGATACTCGAAAGTGACGGCACCTGAAAGCACCGGTAGCGATTTGTTGATCCCGACTACCTCGGAGCCCGCGGCGCGCATCGTGACCGAACGACCCGGTCCCGCGCTGTACATCGTCGCCGTCGGGCCTCGGTGGGCGTTCAACATCCATCCGGAAAAGGGGTCCCGCTCGGCGTCGCTGTCGTAGAGCAACGCGGCGCGTCGCTCAAGACGTAAGAGTCCGCCTGCGTCGAGCCGCTCGGACGGCGCGTCCTCCGGTCTCGCTTCGAACTCTGGGGCTTCGCCCGCCGGCCGAGACGCCTCAGCAGCGCGATGGACGGCGGCCGCAAGGCGCACAAAGGTGTCCTCGCGTTCGGGCTTCTTCATGCCGATTAGCGGAGCGCCCGGATCGTTGACCGCCTGAAAGCGAGCCAGCGGGGTCTCCGCGAAGCGCGAGGGGCTGACGATCAGCATGAGGATGAGCGCGCCATCCTCCTCCGCGGACCGCAGCAACGGGGGCAACTCCTCTACCGCGATGAAATCCGAGGCGAAAAAGTCCGCGCTGATGAGCAATATGGCGACTCGTGCCAGTGACAGTTCTCGCGCGATCGCTGATCGCCAATCATCGCCTGGGCCGATCTGACCGTCTTCCCACAGCGCGATCGCTCCTTCCCGGACGAGCGGCGTGAGGTGAACTTTCACTCGCGCGACCCACTTGCGATCTCGGTGACTGTAGCTTACGAATACGCGCGTTCGCGGCTCCGCGGCAGCCATGAGGCAATGCTACCGCGAGGAGCCGCAGCACCCAGGGGTGGCCATGAGCACTAATGGCCCGAGCGGCCCCGCGCGATCCGGACGGCTATACCCGTGGGAGACCTGGTCAGCCGCGCTGGACGGAAGCGATGACGACCGACGGGGAGCCGCTCAGCGCTGCGTCACTTGACCAGCTCGTAATTCTTCTCGTCGACGCCCCAGGCGTGTGTCGCGCTGGTCCGCTTCCAGTCTTTGCCCTCGCGGACATCAACCGAGCGGTAGGGAGTGGTGCCGTCGAGCTGCCAGGACATGGTCATGATGTTGGTGGCCATCTTGTCGATGTTGGCGTCGATCGATGCGAGCTCGCTGGTGTCTGAGAGGCTGTTCAGCTTGCCGATCTGAGTTGAGAGTCTCTCGATCTCCTTGCCCCAGATGCGCGGAAGGCTGTACTTATCCCCGCCCATGCTGGCCGGCTTCTCGTGCTCGACAAGCTCGCCTGGGTCGTCGGTGCGGTTGTCGGAGCGCACGCCGACGTAGCCGTTGCCGTTCTTCCAGTAATAGTGGGCCGGCTTGCGGAGCTGACCGGAGTCGCTCATCGAGAAGCCGCCGGCCATGTTCACCATCGCGGAATGGCTGCGGGCGGTGCTGGTCATCTGGCCCTCGTTCCCCTTGGTGTGAGCCAGGTACTTGCTGATGTTCTCGAGGTGGTACTTCAGCAGGTTGCGCGGGTAGACGTGGTGCCACGTGCCCTTCTTCCCGTTCACAATGAAATCACCCTCTGCCATGGCCTTGATAGAGGTGCCCTTGTTGCCCTCGGAGGTGTAGGACGCATCGGCAGCCGCCGCTGGGACGCCCTGCAAGATCTGAAGATTCTCATCCGGCGTTCGCTGCACCAGTCGGCTTGGAGCCGACTCTGGCGTCGGGCCTGCCTTCGCCTGCCGCAGCAGCTCGCCGACGGCGCGGTTGCCTGCCGAACGCTGGAGCGCAAGCAGGCTCGCGGGCGACATGCCTGGCGGAACGGCGGGCAGAGCCTCGCCCGCCGACGCCGGTTCCTCGCGCTTGGTCGTTGATCGCCGCCGCAGATGTTGGTGGCTCACATCGCCTCCAGTCCCTCGGTGCCGCGCGTATTGGGGATCGGGTCGCCACCCAGCGATCCGACGCGGATTCTAGTTGTGGGTGCCGGGTTCGGCAACGGCCTTGCAGTTCGAGCCATGACGGCACGCTGGCCGATGGCGCAGGAGTCGGGCAGGCGTTCGGCGGTGCTTCTGACGAGCGTCGACGTTCATCGTCGACGTCGCGATCCGGCGCTGCATTCGATGGCAGCGGGCGTGACAGCATTGGCCTGCCCACGCTCGCAGCCGTTGGCGGGCTGCGCAAGGGCATCGACCTCAGAGGCAGGCACCCGGCCACGGCTGCTGAGATTCATCCGCCGAGCAGCGTGCGGGCCAGGTCGAGGTTGCGCTGGTACTTTGGGCGGTCCGATTTCACAGGCCGCTCGATGTCGGCCACCCATCGCCCGTAGCGGGCGGGGCTGTCGCTGTAGTCGACGCCGCGCTCGAGCCCTTGGTCGCGGACGCCGATCGCGTTGTTGATGAACCACTTGAGCTGGAGCGGCGCCCGCTCCGGGAAGCCGCGGTACTCGCCGCGGTTCCAGATGTCCTTGCGCAGGCCGAAGTAGCCGTGCGTCCCGCTCGGCAACGGCCGGTTTCTGAGCCCGCTCTCGACCAGCGCCGCCATGACGGGCAACTCGGGCGGCAGGCCGTGTGCGCGCGCCGCCCGACCCATCCAGCGTGCCTTGTCGGGAGGCGAAGCGCCGTCGCCCGGGTACGCCTGAAGCAGCTCCTCCGGCGTCGGCGCGGGCCGGACGGGCTCTGGGTTCGACCACACCCCGGCCAGGACCGAGCCCACCGCAAGCGCCACGACTAGAGCACCGAGCACCGAGAGTTGGAGCCCGCGGCGCCGGGCGCGCGCGCGGCGGACCCGCGCGTTGGAGATCTGAAGCGGCTCGATCAGGCGGTCGTGCGAGAGCTCGATCCAGCGCGCGCCCGAGCGCCACTCCCCGCGCAGCACGTGGCGGTCTTCGAGCTCGGCGATCGCCGCCTCCGGCAGCCCCCGGGTCGCCCCGCCGGCGAACACGGTGGCGCGCGTTCCCGCCGATGTGATGAACGAGCGCTCGAGCGCGTCCCGCAGCCGACGCTCCGCCACATGCCCACGTTCCGCAGCGGACGACAGCGCGCCCTCGTAGTAGCGGATCAGCGTGTCGTCGACGTTGCCGGCCGCCGCGAGATCGTTCTCCGTGATCACGCCGGTGCCGGCGGGCAGGTTCTCCCACAGCGTCCGGCAGACGACCTGGAGGTGCACAGGCTCGACGAACTCCCCATCGACGGTCGTAGTCGTTCCGTCGCCGAGGTCGATCCGGCTCTCCTGGAGGTCGTGGATCAGCGTCTCTGCGACCCCGGGCGCGAACTCCCGGCCGGCGTCTGCCAGCGGCCGCGTGATCGCGAGCAGCGCCGCGTCGTGCCTGAGCCGCTCGAGGTGGAACCGGGCCCGCAGGGCGCCCGGGAGCATCGGTCCGAAGCGCTCGAGCTGGGCGAGGTACTCCTCGCGCAGCGCGAACACGACCCGCAGCTGCGGATCGTTCGAGAGCGCGCTCGCGACTTGGGAGATGAAGGCCTCCCGGTGCCGCCAGCGGTCGGGATACAGCGTGAACAGCTCCTCGAACTGGTCGAAGGTGAGCACGCGCGGGCGCGGAAACCCGTACCGGTCCGGCTCATGCGGTCGCTCGGCGAGCGCGGCCGCGATCGAGACGGCTTGGTCACCATCGTCCAGCTGCTCCGGAAGGCCGCGCAGCGCGGCCCAGGCGTACGCGTTGGGCGCCTCCGCCGGCGGCGGTTCCGGCGACTGGAGCCGCATCGGAGGGAACATCTCGAACCCCTGCTCGGACAGCGCGGGCAGCAGGCCGGCCGTGAGCAGCGACGTCTTGCCCGCGCCCGAGACCGCGTACAACACGACGACCGGATGCGCGATCACGAGCGAGACGAGCCGGGAGATCTCCTCGTCGCGGCCGAAGAACGCGCGGCGGTCGTCCGCCGTGAACGGTCGCGGGCCGACGAACGGCGAGCTTCTCAGTGTGCTGGATCGCCAACGCGCTGGCTCCAGCGGGTCTTCAGCTCGGCCGCGAACTCAGCCGCGTTGCCCCAATAGACCCGGAGCTTGAGCGCGCTGAAGTAGCGGTCGAGATAGTCGCGTGCCGGATCCGAAGGCGTCAGCTGCACCGTCACGCTGAGCCGCCGCAGGCTCGCCTCCATCGCCGCCACGAGCCCGCGGTGGATCACGCGGAAGTCCCAGTCGGCGAGCCGGTAGCCGAGGAACAGCAGCGACGTGCCGGCCAGCGCGCGCTGGATCCGATGCGGCAGCAGGTCGGGATCGCGCGAGATCGCGACCAGGAAGTCGAGGTAGTCGTCCTCGGTGAGAACGAGCGACTCCGGCAGGCCGAGATGCCCGTGGAGATGGAAGACGACCGGATTCGCGACCGTCGGCTCGTAACCGGGCTCCGCGAACGGACTCGGCTCGGCGGCGAGCGCCGGACTGCTGTTCCAGCGGCAGATCTCGCGGCGCGGATCCTTGTCCACGGCCCGCAACGCCGCGCACATCGAATCGTCGTAGTTGGTCGTGATGAACACCGGGAGCGGGAGGGCGGCCAGCACGCCGTGGGCCTCGCCGGGCGCGCTGAAGTCCGGCGGCGCGAGCCGGGCGAGCTCGTCGCAGATCAGCTCCTTCGGGTACATCGCGTCGTCCTGGTAGACGGATAGGTACTGCGCCACGCGGGCGAGGTCGTGGTCGTCCTCGAGCGGATACTCGTGCTCCGCGGCCCACTTCTGGGCGATCGACGAGCCGAGCGGAAGTGCCGGGACGACGGCACCGGCGCCGAGGAACGGCGTGCACAGGCCATCCTCCACGCGCGCCAGCAGGAGCCTCCAGTCGGGATCCCTCATCGGGTGGGCTCGAAGCCTCGCGCGAACACGCGGCAAGTATCTCCCCTGGACGAGCGGCGCGCCGATGCGGCGCTGACACCCTCACCCGGGCAGCGCGAGCGACTAGGGGCTGCGGCCAAAGGCCTAGCGAACCCCGGCGCGCGCACGGAGGTTCGCGACGCTGAGCGCGACCGCGACCAGCAGCGAAAGCGGCACTACCCACAACGAGTTCCACAATGCGTGGATGCCCAGGACTGCGAGGAAGAACATGATCCCGAACTCGCGAAGCTCTCGCCCGAGTAGGTGCCTGAGGTTGCGGCGCACTGTCACGATGTCGAGCGCCGCGACGCCGAGCTGCTGCCGATCGGCGGCGTCGAGGTAGATCGGCGAGACGTCGGGGTCGACGCCGAGCGCCTTGACCGGATCGAGGAAGCGCGCCCCGAAGTACGCCTTCGCGAGCGACTCGCGCCGCTCGAGGACCTCGTCCGTCAGCGCGTAGGCGCGGGCGGACACGTCGCGGATCTCATAGGAGCCATCCTCGGCGCGGACCACACTCTCCACTCGGAGCTGGTCCCCCGACGAGCTTCCGAGCAGCGCGAACGCGTCGGCCGGGATGCGCGCGTACTGCTTCTCCATGTCCGGGATGTCCGCCTTGCCCACGCGCATCAGCAGGTAGCGCCAGCCGAGCCAGCGGACGAGCTTGCGCTCGCGCCGCGGCTTCCAGCCCTGGGGGCGCACCGGATGCAGGCCGACGCGCGCGGCGTCGACCGCCTCGCGCTCGAAGGCGATGCCGAGGGCGGTGCGCAGCGACTGGTCCGCCGCCACGTCCTCCTCCTCCTCGAGCGCATCCGTGAACACGACCCGGCACAGCGTCGCGAGGCGATGCAGGCCGAAGAGGCCGTCGGAGACGTCACGCGTGAGCACCGCGTACTCCCCGAGTCCGAGTTCGCTGGCGTGCTCCTTCCGCACCGCGACGATGTAGTTGTGGGGCGCGCCGCCGCGCATCTGCGTCTCGGTCGGACCGACACGGAGCGATGGCAGCGATGGATCCGTAGCCGCCGGCATGTGCAGGGCGTCAACCTTCAACTTCGCTGTGCGCGCCCGCGCCACCGCCGGGTCCCGTGATTCCGCGTTGAACTCATCCAGCGGCTTGTCGGTCTCGCCGAGCCGAACGCGGACACGCTCGAGCACCTCTTCTTGGCCCATCGCCGGCACCTGCCGCTCCTCTGCCTCCATCTCGGCGACCGCGACCGGCTCGTTCCCCTCTCGGAGCACTCCGTGCCTCGTCGCGTAGAGATAGACATGCCGGATCGGCACTCCATCGATCCGGAGCGAGTCGCCGGCCGCCAGCAGTCCGCGCGCGTAGTTCGGCTCGGTCTCATCCAAGGTCGCGAGCTGCCGATCGTCGACCAGCAGCACGCACACGTCCAGGCTCGTCCTGCGGCTCGGGTACAGCGCGGCCGGCACGCTTCCGTACGGCGAGATGTGCGCGGAGTAGACGATGTCGAAGTCGTGCAGGGTGGCCTGGACGACCGGCACGAACGCCTCAGCCCCGAGCTTGCGCTCCAGGACCTCGGGCGAGCCGTTGGAGCCGTACGCCAGCAGCGGCACGCGCCGACGTGCCAGGAGCGCTTCGTCGCACTGGTCCCCAAGACGGCGGCGCCCCTGCACGATCCACTCGGCCAGCGAAGCCGGGTCGATCGCCTCGACTGGCAGCACTTCGCTGCGCACGAGCACGTAGGAGCCGGGAGCTTGAGGGAATGGATAACGCGTCGGGTCGAGCATCCGCGCATCTCGAGCCATCGCGCGACGCTACACCACGGGCGGCCGCGCCCGCTCGACTCTGGTGGCGAGTGCCAACTCACAGTCAACCCACCACGGACCGGCGTTAACCAGTGCGCAGGACGTCATCGAGATTCCCTCGCAAGCGAGGCGGCGAACGCGAGTTGTCAGCTACTGATGTTGGTGTTCAAGCGGGGTCCAGCGACGTACCGCACGGAGCTAGGGTCGATCGTCCGCGTCGATGCCCAGGCGGGCCGACGGCGGCGGCTCGTCGAACTCGTCGTGGCGGCGGAACCAGAACGACCCCGGCGCCCGCGGCCAGCCCTCGGGCAACTCCTCGTCGTCGGACTGGCCGCCGTAGGGCGTGAGCGACCACATGCTCCAGACGCTGCCGATGAACTGGACCATCGCCCCGTGCTGGAGGAAGTAGGTGCGGTACACGTCGTTGCCGTCACGCAGGAACACATTGAGGCCGAACCACTCGTCGACTCCGAAGTCAGCCGAGAACCGCTCGGTGCAGATCGTGTACCAGGGCACGTCGGTCCAGCCCATGCGCTCGGCGTAGCGGCAAAGGTTCGCTTGGGGTGCCGACGATGCCATGGCGAAGGTGATGTCGCGAGAGTGAAGTAGGCCGAGCTCGGGGATGCCATCGGCGAAGGACGAGCATCCGACGCACCCGGCGTCGGGCCAGCCGTCGACACCCTCCTCGAAGAAGAACCTGTAGAGGATCAGCTGGCTGCGCCCGTCGAACAGCTCGGGTAGTGACCGCCGCCCGTCAGGACCCTCGAACGCGTAGTCGCGCTCCACCCGCACCATCGGCATGCGCTTCCGTGCGGCGGCGAGCTCGTGCATCGCGGCGGCGACGTTCCGCTCGCGCTCGAGCAGGGCCGTCCGAGCCGCGTCCCACTCGGTCTGACTGACGACAGGCGGACGAGCAACGGTCGCCGCGGGTGTCTCCATCCTGGTCGGCTACCCCGACTGTCGCGGGACCCAAACGATCCAGGATCTCGGGGGACATCCCTGAACGCGCTGTCAACGTGTCACCGGCGTCGCCGGGCCGTGATCAACCAGGAACGCGAATCGAGGACCACGCCGCGCTCGTCGCTGTAGTGCGCCGCGAGCGTCTCGCGCAGGCGCCCGACGGCACGAGCTGCCTCGCCGTCGCTCAGGCTCGCGAGGGCCGCTCTGGTGTCGTGTCGCTGCCAGACGAGCAACACCAGGCGCGCCCCGGGTCGAAGGGCGCCGGCGATGTTGGCGAACGCGGCCGCCGGATCCGAGAAGAACATCGTCCCAAAGCGGCTGATCGCCACGTCGAAGCCCGCGGGCTCGAAGCGATGCACCTGGGCGTCGCCGAGCTCGTACCGCACGTTGTCGAGCCGTTCGGCCGCCGTCACCTGACGGGCCCGCTCAAGCATTCGCTCGGACACGTCGACGCCGACAACGCGGCCCGGCGCCGCGGCGCGCGCGGCCTCGCGCGTCGTCAGCCCGGTTCCGCACCCGACGTCCATTACCGCGTCACCGGGGCTGATCCCGTAGGCGGCGCGAAGGTGCTTGTGGTGATCGCGCAGCTCGGCGTCGTAGAAGTCGAGGCTGTCCGGCGAGGACACCGACACGATCCTATGGCGAAGGCAGCGCGCTGGCCGCGGCGGCGTCCGCGCACGGCTGCTTGACGCGGCCGAGGCGCGGTGGTGAGATGCCTTCTTCGGCGCGGCTTGATGTGCGGTTCGGCCGCGTCAGTCATGTCCACTGGGGAGGTGGGGGAGTGTCATGGTCGGCGGTCTGCGCAAGGGACTCGTCGGAGCTGTCGCGCTGTGGGCGCTGCTGCTCTGCTTTGCGGGCTCAGCCCGCGCCGTGGAGATCGCGCCGCCGTGGTGCGGCACGCCGGAGCCGGATGCGGCCGGAGCCCTGCCGGACGGCAGCAACCCGAACGATCCGGTCGGCAGCTTCCCGCACATCCCGTACTACGCGATCGGCTGCACGCTCGACGCGATCAAGGCCGAGAGCATCGGCAACAGGATGTCGGTGCGCGTCTTCGGCCACTCGGCGCTCGGGCGGCCGATGTACCTGGTCACCATCAACGCGCTGGAGACGCCCGATCAGCGCCGCGACTTCGAGCGCTGGAGCAAGATCCGCAGGCTGGCGCTCGACGACCCGACGAAGGCGATCGCCGACCTCGGCGGCTACGGCGACGACGTGAAGATCCCGATCTTCATCCAGGCCGCGATCCACGGCAACGAGTACGAGGGCGTCGACGCGTCGATGCAGCTCATCGAGCGGCTCGCGACGACGCCGCGCGGCGCCGATCCCGAGGTCGACGCGATCCTCGACCACGCCATCGTCGTCTTCAACACCGACCAGAACCCGGACGGCCGCGCCGCCGGGACGCGCGCCAACGGCGCCGGCTTCGACCTCAACCGGGACTTCCTGACGCAGTCGCAGCCCGAGGTCGAGGCGTCGGTGTCGGTCATGCAGCAGTGGCTGTTCCCGGACATGCTCGACCAGCACGGGTACGTGACGCCGACGCTGATCGAGGCGACCACCAAGCCGCACAACCCCGGCATCGACTACGACCTGTGGCTGAAATGGAACCAACCGCGGACCGCCGCGAACGGCGCCGCGCTCGCGGCGGTAGCGGCTCGGGTCCCAGCGTCCGATCAACGACTGGTGCGCGAACGCCGACCTGCCGCCGATCGGATCGTCGCGTCTGCCCCGACGGCAACCCGCCAGGGCCGGCGGTCGCGGAGGGCTGGGACGACTGGGGTCCGTTCTACACGCCGATGTACAACCAGCTCGTCGGCCTCAACGGCTCGACCGTGGAGATGTGCTCGAGCACGGCCTCCAATCCCGCGACGCAGCGCGTCTGCGGCGCGCCCGGGCTGACGCACCTTCCCGCGCGGCCGAGCCGCGGCCCGCACGGCGCAGTACGTGGTCGCCACGTCGACGCTCGCGTTCGACATCGCGCATCGCCACGACCTGCTGGCGGACCAGCTCGAGATCTACCGCCGTGGTGTCGCGGGCGCTCCGCGGCCGGCGTGCTGCCCGGCGCCGTTCGACGTCGCCAACAACTGGATGCACGAGTACCCAGCGGCGTACGTCATCCCGCTGGGCGGCGGCCAGCGCAGCGACGCCGAGGCGAACCGCCTCGCGCAGTGGCTGCTCGACAACGGCATCGAGGTCGACACAGCTCAACAAGGCGGCGACATCCGGCGGGCAGTTGTTCGACCAGGGCTCCTACGTCGTCTGGATGGACCAGGCGCACCGCGGCCTGGCCGAGACTGCGCTCTCGATCGGCGTCGACGTCTCGTCGGAGATCGGCGTGCTGTACGCACCGCCGGCCGCGTGGAGCCACGGCTATCTGTGGGGCGCGGACGTCGTCCAGATTCCCACGGGCGCCGGCTTCGCGCCGGCCACGCACGCGGTCAGCAGCCCGCAGAAGCTGAGCGGCGGCGTCGAGCCCGGCCCGGCCGGCGCCTACGCGCTGGAGATCGACTCGCCGACCGCGGTGCGCACGCTCAACTCGCTGATCTCGAGCGGCGTCGCGGACCGAGATCGCGACCGCCTCGTTCGCCGGCGGCGGCCGGACGTACCCGGCCGGAACGGCGATCTTCTCCGCGTCGGACAAGCAGACGCTCGACCGCGTGGGCAAGGACAGCGGCCTGCGCTTCGGCGGCGTCGCCGAGACGGCGCTGCCGGCGCGCGAGCCTCGCACCAGCGTGCCGCGGATCGCCGTGCTCACCGGTGGGCTGACGCAGGAGATCTGGGTCCTGCGCGACCTCGGCTTCACCGCCGATCCGGTGGCGACCGGCAACACGAGCGCCCTCAACAACCCGAACGTGCCCGACCCGCTGGCCGGCTATGACGTCGTGTTCAACCAGGCCGGGTGGCCGGCGGGCGCGACGGCGCGCGCGCGGCTGACGTCGTTCTTCGCGAACCACGGCGGCTACCTCGGGGCGGGCACCGGCGGCACGGCGTTCCTCACGTCGGCCGGCCAGGTCGCCGGCCTGACGGCGGCGAGCCGCGGCGGCAACGGGCGCAGCGGCATCGTCTACTGGGACAACGTCGGGCGGCGCGAACAGCCCGATCGTCGGCGCCTACCCGGCGCGCGACACGGCGATCATGGACCCGCCGACGTGGTTGACGGCGGTCCCCGCCTCACTTGCAGATCGACGCGAAGCTGCCCAGCGCAGGCTTCTTCGCCGCCGGGCTGTGGCTGCTCGATGCGCAGTCGGCGAGCGCCCCGGGCGCCCCGCTCATCGCGCACGGGCCGAACGCGTCAGGCAGCGCGCGCGTGACGGTGTTCGCGATGAACCCGGCCTACCGCGCCGATCCGGAGCGCGAATGGCCGGCGCTCGGCTCGGCGGCCTACTGGGTCCAGCAAGCGCCGGCGGTCGGCACACTGGCGGCAGAGGCGCGGGCGCGGACACGCGCAGCCACGAAGGTCCTCGACCGGCGGGCGCCGCGCAGCAGGCCGCGCTGAGGTTCGACGGGACCCGCCGGGCCATCGGGCCCGGCGGGCGCCCCGTCGAGGCGACGAGTTGGCATCAGCCCCTGATGAGGGCCCGGCAACTTGTTCTCACGGGCCGGTCGACGGCTGACTAGGACGTCGACTCGCCGCGGAGATGCGCGATCAGCTCGTCGGCTGTCGGTTCGCGTCCGAGCTGCTCTGCGAGCGACTGTCGCGCCTGCGCGTTCCGAGCCGCGGCGGTGCTCAGTCGCGGCACCAGCCACGCTCGCAGTGCGAACGTCATGAGAGCGTTGAACGTGATGTAGACCAGCAGCCCGCGACCTCTGAGTCGGGTCGACCAGCGCAGACGCCACGCGAGCCGAGGGAACACGGCGCCAAACGCCGTTTGCAGTAGCACGCTTGCCGCGACAAGGCGCCATGTCTTGCCGGTCGCGGCAGGCATGTCGCCGGTAGAGGGCACTGGGCGATGCTAGGTGCGGCCGCGAGTTGATGCCAGGTCGTCGTCAAACGGTTCCTCATGCCCACCGTCCAGAGCCGGCCGCTGACATCGCGACGCGATCGGTGGGGGCTTAGCGTCGGTTTCCCGCCGACAGGTTGGCGGATTGCGCCGTAGTCGCGTGACGGCGCGGCTGAGAGCGTGCGCGGCCATGCAGATCTTTCCGCCTAGCTCTTCTTACGATCCTCGCCCTGGGCCAATCGACGACGACGGCCGCCGTGACGATCCGGCGCCGCAAGGGGTGAGCTCGATGCTTCCGATCTGGCCCAGCGGAATCGCGCGCCTGCACGACGGGATCCTCGAGATCACCACCGGCGACGGTCTCCGCGTGGCGCTCCGCGACATCAGCGCCATCGGAGTCGAGCCACGCCGAGCCGGACGCCTCTCGCTGCGGCTCGCGTACCGAGCCGGCCTCGACAGGCGGAAGACGAGCTACTGGGTGGAGCCCGAGCACGAGGCGGCCCTGCACCGGCTCGTCGACGCGGTCATGACGCAGAAGGAGGAATCGTGATGTGGTGGGAGCTCGCCATTGACCTGCTGTGGCCGAGCCGGGAGCCGAAGCCGGTCGAGCAGGCCCTCGACCGGAGGCCCGGCGCCACGCTGCCGGTCCAGGTCGCCTTCGCGGGAGCCTTCACGCGGAGCCTCAACGGGAGCGGCTGGCTCGCCGACGAGGTCGTCGCGGCGGGCATGCTCCGGCAGGGAGGCCCGCCCTCGCTGGCCGCGCTGCTCACGGGAGCGGCGCTGTTTCAAATGGCGCGACGGCCGTCGAAGTCCCTGCCGCGCGGATTCGCCCTCGCGGTGACCGCCGACCGCGTGATCGCGTTCGCGATGAGCCCATGGATGGAGGGCGACGCGGCCACCGACTCCGTGGCCGTGGTCAAGATCAAGCCCGGCGAGCTCGTCTCCTGGCCCCGGTCGTCGGTGCGCCTCACCGACGTCCACAAGCGCGTCGGGACGACGGGCGGGACACTGCACCCGCCCGGCATCGAGCCATTCCCGGTGACGTGCGAGGGGGACCCGAGCACCGAGGAGCTGATCGAGCTGCTCAGCCGGTGACCGCGAGAACGGCCCCGACGAACTGGGGGACGCTGGGCTGTGCGACGGCCGGACTCGAACCAGCGACCCCACTTCATTACGAGGCGATGCGGGCGGCGAGCAGCTGGTCCTGTTCGGACCCTAGAGCCGCGCCGGCGCGCTCAGCTGGTGACTCCCGGGACTCGATGCGTCTGGGTGCTCGACCGCACGCTCGATCGCTGCGCTCAGGGTTATGCCGTCGAGCTCGATCAGCCCGGATTCAGGCTCAGCAAAGATCCGGGTTGACCACGACCGTGAGCGTCACGGCGTTGCTGGGGGCTGAGCTGTTGCCGGCGCGGTCGACCGCCACCGCCGTCCAGGTCTGCGTGCCCGCCACCGTGTAGAGGCCGAACCACGACGCCCCCGGCGGGGTGAGATGGAAGAAGCCGCTCCGGTGGAGCTCGTACTCGATCTCCGACTGGGCGTCGAAGTTGTCGGTCGACGGCGTCCATCGAAGGATCAGGCTGCCGCAGTTGTCGTTGAAGTCCTCGACGGTGAGGTCGGTCGGTGCGCGCGGCGGCGTGGTGTCGCCGTTCCCGGCCGGGTCCGCCGTGGCCAGGTTGCTCAGGCCGGAGATGTTGCCGGCGGTGTCGCGCGCGCGGACCTGGAACTCGTGATGCCCCGGCCGGATCTTGCGGAGTGTGATCGACGGCGTGCCGGTGAACGGATGTGGCGCGGAGGTGAGGACCTGGCCGTCCATCAGTACGTCGTAGCTGAACGACCAGCGGTCGGATGAGCGGTCCCACGCCAGCGACACCGTCGAGATGCCGGTGCTGGTCACACGCAGGTTGGTCGGGGTGGTCGGCGCAGTCGTATCCGGCGCCGTCGTCGCCGTCACCGGCTCGCTGACCGCTGAGACGTTGCCCGACGGGTCGATCGCCTGCACGCGGTACGTCCGCGTCGTGTTCGGGACGAGCGAGCCGTCCGTCCTGGTCGTGCTGTCCCCCGGGTGGTAGATGCCGCCGGCGATATAGGCATGGATCCGTCCGGAGTTGTCGGTCGAGGCGTTCCACGCGAACGTGATCGAGTCCTCCGTGACGGCGACCACGCGGACGTTGGTCGGAGTACTCGGCGGCGTGTTATCGCGCTTGCCTGCCGCGGAGGCCGGCTGCGCCAGCAGGACGAATGCGAGGAACACGGCACAGCAGGCGACGCTGGGCTTGATCACGGGATCCCCTCCGAGCATTGGAACTTTCAGCGGTATACGGCGTGTTACCGGCGGCGGTTCGCACGCGCCTGCCGAGGCCACCGCGGGGAGGCCGGCAGCCTACGTCCCGGCGGGCTGCCACCGGGCCGACGGTCAGGCGGCCGCGACCTCGACGACCAGAGCAGCCGTTTCTAACGCGGTGCGCTCGTGCCCGCCGATCGCGAAGCGCTGCAGACGACCTCCTAGAACGAAGCCGAGGGCCGGACTCGATAAGGACTCCAGGACGCCGGCAGGGACCGGACGGGACCAACTGATCGCCTCGCGCAACGGAGCCCGGTTGGTTGTGCCGGACCGCCTGTGCTGTTGGTGAGCAGCGTCACAGTCCGGGCGCGTAATTGGACGCGGTCGCACGGCTCGCGGACATCGAGACTCACGCGATCCCTATCACGCACCGCGTCCACACGCGTTCTCGGAGGAACCGCCCACCATGCGCAAGACCTACATCGTCCTGCTCGCCACGCTCGCGCTCGCCGTCGTCGCGCAGCCTGCGTCCGCCGACGTTCCGGCGAGCTACGAGACGTCCAGCACCGCCACGTCGGCGACACAGATCTGCACCACGCCCTTGACGACAGGGGTTCCCGGGCAGTCCGGCGTCTGGACGCGCCTTTTCGATGGCTGCACCGTCACAGTGCGCTGCCCGTTCACGTACTGCCAGATCAAGCCGGGTTCGGGTGGCATCCTGGCCACCACGGTCTACGGTCTGGCCAAGGCGTGCAACATGCGCGTCCGCGCCTACAACGTCTCCGGTGGCCTCAGCTGGTACCGGGACTACAGCGATGACACACGCACGGGCACGAATGCAAGCTGGGACGACATAATCTGCCAGGCCAAGGACTGGGATGGCCAGATCGTCCGTCAGGGCCAGCTGGTGACGGTGCAGTCCAATGGCGTCGCCGGGGCCTACCCCGTTAGCCCCTACCCACTGTCCTCCGTGCAGTCCGCGCTGACGCTCACGTGGTACTCCGGCGGGCTCGTCCCACCACGGAGCTGAGCCCCGCGATCCCCGGTCGGGCGAGAGGTCGCACGCGGCGAGTGCGCTCGACCGGGGAGCCCCACCGACCCTGACGGCCGGACTCGAACCGGCGACCCCCTCATTACGAGGCGCCTCCCAGCTCGGCCACAGCCCGACGATGACGCTCAACACCTACGGCCACGTCATGCGAGAGCTGCGCGAGGCGCCGAGACTAGCGCGACTGAGGCGATCTACGCCGGCCCGCGCAAAGGACCCCAAGAGGACCCCACAAACGATAAACGCGATCCCCGCCGAAGCAGAGGATCGCGCCGCAACCCAGAGCCGACGGCCGGACTCGAACCGGCGACCCCTTCATTACGAGTGAAGTGCTCTACCAGCTGAGCTACGTCGGCGGGGCGGGACGAGGATAGCTCGCGCGGGGCGGCTCGGCGGGGCAACATGCGGGCATGGGAGTCGCGGCTCGGACAGGACTCGTTCGCGTCAGCCTCGGGCGTGGGCTGTCGGTGGCGGAGGTCGTCCGGGCGGTGCGGGAGGACGTGCGGCCGTTCGCGCTCGTCGGGCGGTGGGCGGGGTCTCGGGCGATCGTCGGGTCGGGGCCGGTGGAGGTGGTCGAGGGGCCTGACGTGCTCGATGTGCTCGGCGAGGGTGGCGGCGGGGACGGGCTCGGGGTCGGTGGCGGGTGGTTCGGGTATCTCGGGTTCGGGCTGGGCGCGGCGATCGAGCGGCTTCCGCCTCCGCCTCCGCGGCCGGTGCCGATGCCCGTGGCGTCGCTGGGTTTCTACGACCACGTGCTGCGGCTCGACGACGCCGGCGAATGGTGGTTCGAGGCGCTCACGCACGCCGCCGCGACGCGAGTGGAGGAGCTGCGCGAGCGACTAACAGAGCACGCGCGCGAGCGGGCGTGGCGGCTGGATGGACTCCATCCCGGGCCGGGCGCCACCGCTCGCCACACGGCGGCGGTGGCCGAGTGCGTGGAGCGCATCGCCGCCGGCGACCTGTTCCAGGCGAACCTGTGCATGCGGCTCGAAGGGCGCTTCCGCGGAAGCGCTGCGGACGCGTTCATCGCCGCGGCCACGCGGCTCGAACCCGCGTACGGGGCATTCGTGCAGCTCGACGACGACACCGCGGTCCTGAGCTTCTCGCCCGAGCTGTTCCTGCGGCGCGACGGCGACCGCGTGACCACGTCGCCGATCAAGGGCACCGCGCCGAGAGCCAAGGGCGCGGACGCGCTGCTCGCCTCGGCCAAGGACGCCGCCGAGCACGTGATGATCGTGGACCTGTCGCGCAACGACCTCGGGCGCGTCGCCGAGTACGGCAGCGTCGAGGCCCACGAGCGCCGGGTCGAGCCGCATCCGGGGCTGTGGCACCTGGTGTCCGACGTCACCGGCCCGCGCGAAGCCCGGCACGACCGACGCCGACCTCGTCCGCGCCGCCTTCCCGCCCGGCTCCGTAACCGGCGCGCCGAAGATCCAGGCGCTGAAGACGATCGCCGACCTCGAGGGCACGCAGCGCGAGGTGTACACGGGCGCGATCGGCTACTCGAGCCCGCACGCCGGCCTGGAGCTGAACGTCGCGATCCGGACCGTCGAGATCGCGCACGGGCGCGCGTGGATGGGATGCGGCGGCGGCATCGTCGCCGACAGCGACCCGGACGGCGAGCTCCAGGAGGCGCTGGACAAGGCGCGGCCGATCGCGCGGGCGCTCGGGCGCGAAGCGTGGCGCCGGCCGAAGCGCGAGAACGACGGCGAGGCGAGAAGCTGAAGCCGTGGGGCCGCCGTCCCGACCCGGCCCAGGGCGTGCTCGAGACGATCGCGGTCCGCGACGGCGAGCCGGTGGACCTCGCAAGGCACCTGGAGCGCCTCGCCGCGAGTGTCGAGACGCTCTACGGGACGCAGATCGCGAAACCGGTGATCGAGCCCCCGATGCGCGACGGCGTGATCCGCGTGACCGCGCGGCGCGGCGAACTCGAAGTCGAGTACGGCCCACCGAGACCACCGACGATCGTCACCCTCGAACCCCGCTCCCTGGCCGGCGGCCTCGGCCCCCACAAGTGGCTCGACCGCCCCCACGAACCGCACCACCTCGCCGTCGACCTCGACGGCAGCGTCCTCGAAGCCGGCGCCGCGAACGTCTGGATCCTGGACACCGACGGAACCCTCGTCACACCCCCCGCCGACGGCCGCATCCTCCCGGGCCTCACGCGCGCGCGGCTCCTAGAGGCGCCCCAGATCGCAACGCAGGAACGACGACTCACCCTCACAGACCTCGAGCACGCCGAGGCCATCCTCCTGACATCCTCGATCCGCCTCGTCACCCCCGCCGCGCTCCACCCGCACGCCCCATCCGCTCAAGCGCAGGGCCACGCAGCGAGACTGCGTGGTCTCGTACATTCGCTGAAAGCTCCTCAAGGGCATAGCCACGCTTGAACCTCGCGCCCTACGCTCGCGCCGGTGAGAGCCCGGTGATGGGCCGGGCTGAGACGGACCGAGGATCAGATTGTCGAAGCGGGGACCAAGGAAGGTCGACCGCCCGGTGCGCCCGGGTGGCACCCCGCTGCGCCCGCCGGTCACGAAGGCACAAGACCATGCCTGACCGCTTCGTACCGGCCACCGAGCGCGTGCGCCGCGACCGCGTCGACCGGGCCGCGGTGCTCCCGACGATCCTGTTCGCCGACGCCGACCCGGACTACCGCGCGATGGCGCGCGACGCCCTGCTGGAGGGCCGCAGCCCGAGCGACCTGCGCTTCGCGAGCGACGGCCAGGACCTGCTCGACTACCTGCACCGCCGCGGGCCGCACCTGGACCCGATCAAGTCCCCCCGCCCGGCGCTGATCGTCCTCGATCTCAAGCTCCCGCGGGTCCAGGGCCTCGATGCCGTCCGGGCCATCAAGTCAAATCCCGAGCTGCGGCTCATCCCCGTCGTGGCACTCACGGACGAGATCGACCCCGCATCCGTCTCCGGCGCCTACGACGCCGGGGTCAACACCTACCTGGTCAAGCCCGTCACATTCCTCGCCCTCGTGAAGCTGATGAAGGTCTTCACCGCCTATTGGCTGGACACGGCGCTGCTCCCGACGGAGCAGGAGGAGGCGGCGTGAGCCCGCCCGACAAGCTCACCGTGCTCGCCGTGCAGGCCGACGAAGCCGCGCACGCGCCCGTCCGCGCCGCACTGAAGGCGATCGAGGGAGCGGACTACGAGATCCACTGGGTCACGACGCCGCGCGCGGCGCTCGCCGCGCTCGACGAGCATCCGCACGACGCGTTCCTGATCGACCGCGAGCTGCACGACGCCGGCCACTCGGGCCTCGACGTCGCCCGCGACATCCTCGCCCACACCCCGTACGCGCCGGTGATCCTGCTCGACGACGCGGCCGACCGCGAGACGGACGTCCAGGCCGCCGCCGCCGGCGTCTCCGACTACCTCGTCCACCCCAGCCCGGCCACGCTGGAGCGCTCCCTGCGCTACTCGATCACCCACCAGCGCGCGCTCAAGCGCCTGGCGGAGTCCGAGGAGCGCCACGCGCTCGCCATCCAGGGCGCCAACGACGGCCTGTGGGACTGGGACGCCCGCGCCGACCGGCTGTACTTCTCCCCGCGCTGGAAGGCGATGATCGGCTACACGGAGGCCGACATCGGCGACGCGCCGGGGGAGTGGCTCGGCCGCGTCCACCCCGACGACCGCGCGGGCCTCACCCAGGCGCTCGAGAGCCACATGAGCGGCGCCACCCAGCACTTCGAGTCCGAGCACCGCATCCAGCACCGCGACGGCTCGTACCGCTGGATGCTGGCCCGCGGCATCGCGGTGCGCGACCAGACGGGCCGCGCGACCCGCGTCGTCGGCTCGCAGACCGACGTCACGGACCGCCGCGAGGCCCAGCAGCGCCTCCAGCACGACGCCCTGCACGACGCGCTGACCGGGCTCCCCAACCGCGTGCTGTTCCTCGACCGCCTCGAGCAGGCGATCCGCCGCGCGCAGCGCCGCCAGCCGCCCGCCTGCGCCGCGGTCCTGTTCCTGGACCTGGACCGCTTCAAGCTCGTCAACGACTCGCTCGGCCACCACGTGGGAGACCGGCTGCTGATCGCGGTCGCCCGCCGGCTGGAGTCGGAGCTGCGCCCGGGCGACACCGTCGCCCGCCTCGGCGGCGACGAGTTCACGATCCTGCTCGACGACGTGTGCGACGCGCGCGAGGCGACGCTGATCGCCGAGCGCGTCCAGCACACGCTCCAGGAGCCGTTCCACCTCGACTCGCGCGAGCTCGTGGTGGCCGCCTCGATCGGCATCGCGCTCGCCGATCCGGACACCGCGCCGGCCGACGTGATGCGTGACGCCGACGTCGCGATGTATCGCGCGAAGGCCGACGGCAAGGGCCGCCACGCCGTGTTCGACGCGCGCATGCACGAGCGCGTGATGCGCCGGCTGGACCTCGAGACCGAGCTGCGCCGCGCCATCGAGGCGCAGCAGATCGACGTCTTCTACCAGCCGATCGTGCAGGCGGCGACCGGGCGGCTCGTGGGCTTCGAGGCGCTCGCGCGCTGGGCCGGCCCGGACGGCACGTTCGTCGAGCCGGCCGACTTCGTCCCGATCGCGGAGGAGACCGGGCTGATCGTCCCGCTCGGCCGCCGCGTGCTGGAGACCGCCTGCCGCCAGCTCGCCGAGTGGCGCGAGCTGCCGGGCGGCGGCGGGCTCACCGTCGGCGTGAACGTGTCGCACCGCCAGCTCGCCGAGCCGACGTTCGCGCTCGACCTCAAAGAGGTGCTACTCGCCACCGGGCTGGACCCGCGCGCGCTGCGCCTGGAGGTGCGCGAGCACGACCTCTCGCGCGAGCCGGAGCCGACCCGGCGCACGCTCGCCCACGTGCTGGAGACGCTCGGCGTCCGCTGGCAGATCGACGACTTCGGCACGGGCGCGTCGTCGCTGCACCTCCTGCACCGCTTCCCCGGCGACGCGGTGAAGATCTTCGGGCCGCTGGTGAGCGGCATGGGCCATGACGGCGGCTCGTTCGAGATCGTCAAGGCGATCGTCGAGCTCGCGCACAACCTCGGGCTCGAGGTGATCGCCGAGGGCGTCGAGACCGCCGGGCAGCTCGAGCACCTGCGGGTCCTGGGCTGCGAGTTCGCCCAGGGCTTCCACCTGTCCGCGCCGCTCAAGGCGCCGGACGCGCGCGCCCTGCTCGCGCAGGGCGCACTGGTCCGTTAGGAGCTACGCGCGGCGGGAGCCGGGCGCGTCGGCCGACTCGTCCTCGCGCGAGCCGAAGCGCCCCTCGCGCTCCTCGTCGTGGCCGACCTCGCGGCCCTGCTCGAACTCGGACTCGCCGCTGGGTGCCGTCGCGCACGCCGGCGGTGTCGCCGGTCGTGGCCGGCTCGCCCTCGGCCGTGCGGCCGTCGGTCGTGCGGCCCTCGGCGGACGTGCCCGCGAAGCGGTCCCGCTCGCCTTCGTCGATCAGCTCGTGATCGGCGTCGCCGCGCTCGTGCATCGCGGCCTTCTCCTGGTGCAGCTCGGCCTCAGCGCGCTGGCGCTCGGCCTCCTTCTGGGCCATGCGCGCCTCGCGCTCGGCCCGCTCGGCCTCCTGCGCGCGGGTGTCGGCGACCTCACGATGCTGGCCGGCGACGGCCTCGCGTCGCTGCCCGAGCTCGCGCTCGCGCGCCTTCACACGAGCCTTCTCCCGCATGCGCGGCAGGAAGAACAGCAGCGCGAGCAGGATGAGCGCCACGATGATGATGGCGATGATCAGACCGGTTGACATTTCGCAACCTTCCTTTCGGGGTCCCCCTCACCCTTCCCGGTCGCCGCGCCGCAGCAAACCGTAGGCTGCGCGGATGCCGGAAGCGCCCACGTTCGACCTCCAGGCCCATTCGCGCCATTCCGACGGCGTCCTGGAGGCCGCCGAGGTGGTCGAGCGCGCCGCCGCGGCGGGCGTCGAGCTGTTCGCGCTGAGCGACCACGACACGACCGACGGCGTGCCCGAGGCCGCCGCCCGCGCACGTGAGCTCGGCATGCGCTTCTCCCCGGCCGCCGAGCTGTCCGCCGTCCACGGCGCGCACGAGGACCTGCACGTGCTCGGCTACGAGCTGGACGTCGCCGACGCCGATCTGATCGCGCTCCTGCGCGACTTCCGCGACGACCGCGCGCGCCGGATCGAGGCGATGGCGGACCGGCTGCGCGAGCTCGGCTTCGAGCTCGACGACGCCCCGCTCGTGGCCCGCCGCGAGGCCGGCAAGCCGATCGGCCGCCCGCACCTCGCCGACGCGGTGCTCGCCCACCCGGCGAACGCGCAGCGCCTGAAGGAGGAGGGCATCCACGGCAAGGACGAGCTGTTCCCGCCGTACCTCGTGCCCGGCGCCCGCGCGTACGTCGCCCGCTCGCGGCCGACCGTGCCCCAGGCGATCGAGGTCATCCACGCCGCGGGCGGCGTCGCCGTCTGGGCGCACCCGTTCTGGGACCTCGACGACCCCGCGGAGACGCTCGCCACGCTCGGCGAGTTCACCGGCCACGGGCTCGACGGCGTCGAGTGCTTCTACGCCACCCACACGGAGGACCAGACGCGCCTGCTGCACGCCGCGGCGCTCGAGCGCGGGCTGCTCACGACGGGCTCGTCGGACTTCCACGGGCCCGCGCATGACCGATTTTCCGGCTTTCGCGCGTTCGACGTTCACGGTCTGACCGTCGAGCTCGGTCCGATCGGCGCGGGTTCCGGGTAGGAAGGGCCGCCATGAGCCGACGAGAGCTGATCGTCTCGGGTCCTGCGGGCGACGCCCGCGTGTTCGAGCAGATGAAGGCGCTGCGCGCCGACCCGGACGGAGCCACCGAGCGCGAGCTCGAGGTGCTGGACCGCGAGGCTGACGCGTTCCAGATCGAGCTGCTGGGCAAGGACGGCGGGGTCAAGGCCCGCTGGGAGGACGTGGTGAGCGTCGGCGAGCTGTGGGCGCGAATCGACGCGATGCCCTCGCGCCGCCGCGAGCTGAAGGAGCAGGCGGCCGGCGGCGGTCAGGTCACGCGGCCGCTGTACGTGTAGACGTTCACGCGCCCGCCGCGGGCGAAGCCGCAGAGGGTGAGCCCGCGGTCGTCGGCCAGGCGGACGGCCAGCGACGTCGGCGCGCCGACGCCGACGAGCACGGGCGCGCCGGCCACGGCGGCCTTCTGCACCAGCTCGAACGAGAGCCGGCCGGACACGCACAGCACGCGCGGGTGCAGCGGCACGATGCCCTCCCGCAGCGCCCAGCCCACGACCTTGTCCATGGCGTTGTGGCGCCCGACGTCCTCGCGCACGCAGACGAGCTCCCCGTCCGGCGTGAACAGCCCGGTGGCGTGCAGGCCGCCGGTGCGGGCGAACGTGGGCTGGCGCAGGCGGTCGGGGAGCGACGCGAGCAGGGAGCGCTCGACGGCCGGCCCGTCGGGCAGCGGCGGCGCGTGCACCGCGACCTCCTCGAGCGCGCCCTTCCCGCACACCCCGCACGAGGACGAGGTGAAGAAGGAGCGCGCGGAGGGCTCGCGCAGCAGCGGGCCCGCCACCTCGATCGTGTTGCCCGCCAGGTCGGCCGGCGGCCCGGCGGCGCGCGGCCCGTCGATCAGCCCCTCGCCGTAGAGGAACCCGAGCGCGAGCTCCTCGTCGTGCCCCGGCGTGCGCATCGTCACGGCCAGCGGGCTGCCGTCGACGCGGATCTCCAGCGGCTCCTCGACCGCGACCTCGTCCTCGAGCCCCTCCGTGCGGACGGTGGCGTGCGCGCCTCGGAGGTGGATCCTCGGTCATGTGCCGAGGGAGCGTTCCAGCCGGTAGGCGAGCGCCTCGAAGGTGAGCTGCTCGTCGACGTTGAGCGCGAGCCGCGCGCGGGCGTCGTCGACCAGGTCCACCGCGTCGCGCAGCCGCTCGCCGTCGCGGCCCGCGGCATCCGCCTCCAGCTCGGCCACGCGGTCGCTGTGGTGGGCCAGCTCGGGCGCGCCGGCGGCGACGCACGCGAGGTCCCGGTACCACAGCCCGACGAGCTGGAGCGCCTGGTCGATCGCCCCCGTGCGGGCGCGGCGCTCGGCGCGCTGCGCGCGCTCGGCGAACTCCGCGCTCGCGCCGCTTGTGCTCCTTCTTCGGGAGGTTCGCGAGCTCGTCGGCGAGCGCCGCGTCGACCTCGTCGCGGGCCGCCTGGCCGCGCGAGCGCGCCGCCTTCATCAGCGGCTCCCACGGCCGCCGCGCCACGGTGCCGGCGAGCGGCGCGCGGGCGAACGCCTCGGCGTGCGCGCGCAGCGCGGGCCCGTCGCCGAGCCCGAGGCCGAGCGCGCGCTCGCCGTCGCCGAGCGACAGCCGCGCGCAGGCCAGCGCGGCGCCGGGCTCGACGCCGCGCGACTCCAGCCGGCCGGCCACGGCCTCCGCGCCGAGCGCGTCGAAGCGCACCTGCTGGCAGCGCGAGGCGATCGTCGGGAGCACCTGGCTCGGGCGATCGGTGAGCAGCAGCAGGACCACGTAGGAGCCGGGCTCCTCCAGCGTCTTGAGCAGCGAGTTGGCCGCCTCGTCGTTCATCGTGTCCGCGCGCTCGAGCACGAACACGCGCCACGACGCCTCGAACGGCGTCCGCGACGCGGCGCCGACGACCTCCTCCTCGACGTCGCGCCGCAGCATCTCGTGGGCGCCGCTCGGGACCACCCACGTGAGGTCCGGATGCGTGCCGTGCTCCACGCGGGCGCGCGCGTTGGCCTCGTCGCGGGCGCCGCGCGACAGCAGCTCGGCGGCGAAGGCGCGGGCCGCGGCGCGCTTGCCGGTGCCGGCCGGGCCGTGCAGGAGGTAGGCGTGCGCCGGGGTGCCGTCCGCCGCCAGCGCCGCGCCGAGGACGGCGGCGGCGTGGGGGTGCGGCTCCAGAGCGGCGAGGGACACGGGGCCGATGCTAGCCCGAGGGCGGCCGGTGCGGCTGGCCGAACGGTGCGGCGGCGGGCTGCCCTGTCGACCGCCGCGCCGCGCGCTGGGACGCTCCCCTCTATGGCCTCCCTCTACGACGACATCGGCGGATCCGCGGCGGTCGCCGTCGCTGTCGACGACCTCTACGAGCGCATCCTCGCCGACCACGAGCTCGCCCCCTACTTCACGCGCGTCGAGATGCGCCGGCAGAAGACGCACATGCGCGCGTTCCTCGCCGCGGCGCTCGGCGGCCCGGACATCTACCGCGGCCGCGACATGGTCGCCGCGCACGCCAACCTGCGCATCGAGCGGCCGCGCCTTCGACCGCGTCGCCGGCCACCTGGTCGGCACCCTGCGAGAGCTCGGCGTCGCCGCGCATCACGTCGACGCGATCGTCGCGCGCGTCGCTCCGCTGCGCGCGCAGATCGTGCGCGACGCGGGTCAGCTCGCCGCGTAAGCGACTAGCGTCCCGCGACCGTGCTGATCACGGTCGAGGGCATCGACGGCGCCGGCAAGACCACGCTGGTCACCGGCCTGGCGGCCGCGCTGCGGGAGCGCGGGCGTCCCGTCGAGGTGCTGCGCGAGCCGGGCGGCGTGGAGCTGTCCGAGCGCCTGCGCGCGCTGGTGAAGGACCCGGCGCTCACCGTCGGCGCGCGCGCCGAGGCGCTGATCTACGCCGCCGCGCGGGCGCAGCTGGTGGAGGAGCGGCTGCGGCCGCTGCTGGACGGCGGCGCCTGGGTGCTGCTCGACCGCTTCGTGGACTCCTCGCTCGCCTACCAGGGCGCCGGGCGCGGCCTCGGCGTCGACGCCGTGCGCGAGCTCAACGCCTTCGGCACCGGCGGCCTCACACCCGACCGCACGCTGCTGCTGCGCGCGGAGCCCGCGCGTCGCGCTGGCGCGGCTCGGGGGCCGCGGCGGCGACGCCGACCGCATCGAGCGCGAGCGCGAGTCGTTCTGGGAGGCATGCGCCCGCGCCTACGACGAGCTGGCCGCCGCCGAGCCGGAGCGGTGGATCGTGCTCGACGCCTCGCAGCCGCCCGAGCGGGTGCTCGCCGCGGCGCTCGCTCAGCTGGCGCGCGTAGCCGTCGGGGTTCGCCTGGTGCCAGGCCCAGGCGTCGGCGATCATCGCGTCGAGGTCCTTCTCCGGCTCCCACCCCAGCTCCGCGCGGATCTTCTCGCTCGAGGCGACGAGCTGCGCGGGGTCGCCGGGGCGGCGCGGCTCCTCGCTGACCGGGATCTCGCCGCCCGGTGACGCGGCGGGCCGCCTCGATCACCTGCTTCACCGAGAAGCCGAGGCCGTTGCCGAGGTTGTAGATGACGTGCGTCCCCGGCTCGATCGCCTCGAGCGCGAGCAGGTGCGCGCGGCCGAGGTCCTCGACGTGGATGTAGTCGCGGATCGCCGTCCCGTCCTCGGTCGGGTAGTCCGTGCCGAACACGGACACGTGCTCGCGCTTGCCGGCCGCGGCCTGGAGCACGAGCGGGATCAGGTGGGTCTCGGGGTGGTGGTCCTCGCCGAGCGGGCCGCTCGCGCCCGCGACGTTGAAGTAGCGCAGGGAGATCGCGCCGAGGCCGTTGGCGCGGCACTCGTCGCCGATCATGCGGTCCACCGCGAGCTTCGAGTTCCCGTACGCGTTGACCGGGTTCGTGTGCAGCGTCTCGGGCATCGGCACCTGCTCGGGCTCCCCGTACGTCGCGCACGTGGAGGAGAACACGAGCCGCGCGATGCCGTGCTCGCGCATCGCGTCGAGCAGGTTGAGCGTGCCGACGAAGTTGCCGCGGTGGTAGCGCTCGGGATGCTCGACGGACTCCTTGACGAGCGCGAGCGCGGCGAAGTGCAGCACGCCGTCGAAGCCCTCGGAGAGCGCCTCGCGCGTGGCCTCGGGGTCGTTCAGGCTGACCTCGAGCAGGCGGGCGCCGCCCGGCACGGCGGCGCGGTGGCCGCGGGAGAGGTCGTCGAGCACCGCGACCTCGTGGCCGCGGTCGAGCAGCTGCTGGGCGACGACGGACCCGATGTAGCCCGCGCCCCCGGTGACCAGGAGCTTCATGGGGCAGGCGTTCTAGCAGCGTCGGCACACCGGGAGGCCGCACCTTCGGCCAGTGGGTCGCTTCTAGAATGAGAGGGGCATGCGCGCACGCCTGACAGGGGCCTCGGCAGTGCTGGCGCTGGCGGTCGCTCGCCGCCCTCGCGCCGTCCGCCGGAGCCCAGGAACCGCCGCCGACGGCCACGGTCACGCCGACGCCCACGCCGACCCCTACGGCGACGCCCACGCCTACCCCGACGCCCACGCCGGAGGAGCAGGAGCGGGCGGAGCGCGACGCGCGCGACCGCAAGGCCAAGAACGTCCGCCGCATCTACCGCGACTTCGAGCGCGACGGCCGCATCGACGACTGCGACCACCCGCGCCGGGCGCTGGTGCGCGCGCGCCGCTCGATCAAGGACTCCTACAAGGAGGAGTACCCGGACTTCCGCGACGCGCTGACGGCGGCCATCGAGCGCCACGACGACGGCGACTGCGTCGAGGAGGCGCCCCCGACCGACGAGCCGGACGACTCCGGCGGCGGCACCACCACGCCGCCGCCCGCCGCGCCGCCGCCGCCCGCGCCCCTGCCGCCGCCCGCGACCACGACGCCGGAGTCCGGCAACCTGCCCGACTTCGGCGATCCCGGCGACGGCGGCGGCCTCGGCGGCGGTGGCGGTGGCGGTGACAAGGGCGGCGGCAACTCCGGCGGCGGCGTGATCCCGCTGCCCGGCGAGGACGCGATCCCGGAGGGCACCGCCTCGCCGGAGCCGACCACGGCCGCGCCGCCGGCGGCGCCGCCCGAGCCGAAGCTCGTCGTCACGAAGGCCGGCGCCGATCCCAACCTCTTCGTGCCCGGCACGATGCTCGCCATCGCGCTCGTCGGCCTGCTGCTCGCCGGGCTGTCCGCGCTGGCGGCGCGCCGCAGCGAGCGCTTCGCGGGCGTCGCCCAGGCGTGGCGCGAGGCCGCCTGGAGGACCTCGGGCACCTGGAACGACTTCACGGATTGGCTGCGAGCAGGGCGCTGATTTCCGCAAGTTGCGGGCACTCGACCGCGCTTTCCGTCCGACCCGAGGCGGAGCATTCCTGACCCCGCAACACACGATTTCGCGATCGCCGCAGGGCGCGGCACACTAGGAGGCACGCACCATGGAGCAGACGCCGCAGACCACCATCGCGACGCCCGCCGCGAACCGGCGAGGCGCTGTCCGTGCGTCGTCTGTTCACGCGTCCCGGCGTCCACCCGTTCGACGAGATCGAGTGGGAGCTGCGTGAAGCCCGGATCGGCCATGGGGACCGCGTGGTCTTCGAGCAGAAGGACGTCGAGTTCCCGAAGTCGTGGTCGCAGAACTCCACGAACATCGTCGCCCAGAAGTACTTCCGCGGGCAGCTGAACTCGCCGACGCGTGAGCGCAGCGTCAAGCAGATGGTCGGGCGCGTCGCGGGCACGATCGCCGACTGGGGGCGCGAGCGCGGCTACTTCGCGTCGGTCGAGGACGGCGACGCCTTCGAGGCGGAGCTGACCTACATCCTGCTCCACCAGATGGCGGCGTTCAACTCGCCGGTCTGGTTCAACGTCGGCTTCGAGGAGCAGCCCCAGTGCTCGGCCTGCTTCATCCTCTCCGTCGAGGACGAGATGGAGTCGATCCTCGACTGGAACACGCGCGAGGGGCGGATCTTCCGCGGCGGCTCGGGCTCGGGCATCAACCTCTCGAAGATCCGCGGCTCGATGGAGCCGCTGAGCAAGGGCGGCACCGCTTCCGGCCCGGTCTCGTTCATGCGCGGGGCGGACGCGTGGGCCGGCACGATCAAGTCCGGCGGCAAGACGCGCCGCGCGGCGAAGATGGTGGTGCTCGACGTCGACCACCCCGACATCCGCGACTTCATCTGGTGCAAGGCGCTGGAGGAGGACAAGGCGGCCGCGCTGCGCGACGCCGGCTTCGACATGTCGATCGACGGCGACGGCTTCCAGTCGATCCAGTACCAGAACGCCAACAACTCGGTCCGCGTGACGGACGAGTTCATGCACGCGGTCGAGTCCGATGCCGATTGGCACCTGCTCGCGCGCATGACGGGCGAGCCGGTCGGCGAGCCGGTGAGCGCGCGCCAGCTGATGCGCGAGATCTCGGAGGCCGCGTGGCGCTGCGCCGATCCGGGCGTCCAGTACGACACGACGATCAACCAGTGGCACACGTCGCCGAACTCGGGGCGGATCAACGCGTCCAACCCGTGCTCGGAGTACATGCACGTGGACGACAGCGCGTGCAACCTCGCGTCGCTGAACCTCATGAAGTTCCGCCGGCCGGACGGGTCGTTCGACACGGCGAAGTTCTCCCACGCGGTCGACATCGTGTTCCTCGCGCAGGAGATCGTGGTCGGGCCGTCGAGCTACCCGACGAAGGAGATCGGCGACAACGCGCGCGCGTTCCGCCAGCTCGGGCTCGGCTACGCCAACCTCGGCGCGTTCCTGATGTCCAACGGCTTCGCCTACGACTCCGACCAGGGTCGCGGCGCGGCGGCGGCGATCACCGCGCTGATGACCGGTCGCGGCTACCTCCAGTCGGCGAAGGTCGCGGCGGCGATCGGCCCGTACGACCGCTACGCGGAGAACCGCGAGGCGCACAACAACGTCATGCGCATGCACCGCGACGCGTCGTACGCGATCCCGGACGGCGTGTGCGCGGACAAGGAGCTGCTGGCCGCCGCGCGCGAGACCTGGAACGAGGCCGTCGCGGCCGGCGAGGTCTACGGCTACCGCAACGCGCAGGCGACGGTGCTCGCGCCCACGGGGACGATCTCGTTCCTGATGGACTGCGACACGACCGGCATCGAGCCCGACTTCTCGCTGGTCAAGTACAAGGAGCTCGTCGGCGGCGGGACGATGACGATCGTCAACCGCACGGTGCCGATGGCGCTGCGCACGCTCGGCTACTCGGACGAGCAGGTCGGCCAGATCGAGGCGTACGTCAACGAGCACGGCACGATCGTCGGGGCGCCCGGGCTGGCCGCCGAGCACCTGCCGGTGTTCGACGTCGCGGTCGGCGAGCGGGCGATCTCGCACGCCGGCCACATCAAGATGATGGGCGCGGTCCAGCCGTTCCTCTCGGGCGCGATCTCCAAGACGGTCAACATGCCGCAGACCGCGACGGTGGAGGACATCGCCGAGGCCTACGTGCAGGCGTGGAAGCTCGGCGTCAAGGCGCTGGCGATCTACCGCGACGGCTCGAAGACCGCGCAGGCGCTGCGCACCGACGCGCAGGACTCCAAGTCGGCGGCCACCGCGGCGGCCGGCGAGGAGATGTTCAGCGCGGCCGAGGTCGAGGCCCGGGTCGCCGCGGCCGTCGAGGCGGCGGTGTCCGACGCGGTGGTGGCGGCCAAGGCCGCGGTCGGCCCGGCGCGCAAGAAGATGCCGCGCGAGCGCCAGTCGATCACGCACAAGTTCTCGCTCGGCGGCCACGAGGGCTACATCACGGCCGGCATGTACCAGGACGGGACGGTCGGGGAGATCTTCCTCACCGACATCGGCAAGGAGGGCTCGACCCTCCGCGGGATGATGAACTCGTTCGCGACCGCGATCTCGATCGCGCTCCAGTACGGCGTCCCGCTCGACACGCTGGTGCGCAAGTTCGCCTACATGCGCTTCGAGCCGGAGGGGATCACCACCAACCCGGAGATCCCGTTCGCGAAGTCGATGCCGGACTACATCATGCGCTGGCTCGCCTCGCGGTTCCTGGACGCGGACACGCAGGAGGAGCTCGGCATCCTCACGCCGGCCGTGCGGGCGAAGAAGTCCGGCGAGGACGCCGCGATCGGCGCGGACGGCGGCGGCGCCGCCGCGCCGGCCAACGGCGTCGCGGCGCCGAAGCCGCCCTCGGGCAGCGCCCCGGGCACGACCAGCCCGGCGCCGCCGGCCGATCCGCCGAAGCCCGCCGCCCCGACCTCGGCGATGACCGGCACCCCGCCCGTCGTCCCGGCCCGCATGGTCGGCCTGGACCTCGGCCCGGCCTGCCAGCAGTGCGGCGGCATGATGCAGCGCACGGGCTCGTGCTACACGTGCTCGAGCTGCGGCAACAACACCGGCTGCGGGTAGGGACGCACGATTGGGTCGGCGCCCTCGTAACGAGGGCGCCGACGTGTCACGAGGATGACTCCGGCCCCGCCCGGCGGGCCTCGTTGCGTGACCTGGCGTGGGCAGCGGCTGCCGTCACTGGTAGCGTCGGCAGGCCGTCGCCGCCACCGAGAGGAGGGTCGCCGTGCCACCCGGAGGTCACAGGCAGCTGGAGTCCTCGGGAGGGGATGTCGCCGCGCTGCTGCGCGAGGCGGAGGAGGCCGATCTGGGCAGCGGCGGCGCCCGCTCGCATCTGCCGCCCGGGGCCGCGCGGCCCGACGCGAAGCAGCGCCTGACAGCCGGGAACGTCCTCGCCGTCCAGCAGACCGCCGGCAACCAGGCGGTCCAGCGCCTGATCGACATGGGGCAGGTGAACTCGAGCATCAGGCAGGCGAATCGCTACTTCACCCGCAACAAGAGCTCGCTCCGCGGCCTCCTGGACGCGGTCGACGCCTACAACGCCGGCGGCGGGGTCACCGCGATGGAGAACAAGATCGCGGACCTCGAGGCGATCGCCATCAGGGCGACCGCGGCGCACGCCAACCCCACCAAGGCGAAGTACCAGGCGGCGTCGCAGACCATCCTGGATCAGGTCGAGGTGGAGACCAAGGATCTCCTCCAGTCCGCGATCGACGACTACGAGGCCAACCCGTCGCTCCCGGCGGTGCAGGCGATGGGTCGCATCCTCGAGCGCCTCGACATCCGGCCCGACAAGGCCAAGTACGGCGCGCTCATCAACCAGATGAAAGCGGCGATCGCGTCGGAGAACGCGACAGGCGGGGGTATCGCTCCCACGACCACCAAGGGCAAGGGGAAGGGCGAGGTCAAGTTCAAGATCTCGCCGGCGGCGAAGGCGCGTCAGGAGGCGGAGGCGGCGGAGAGGGAGCGCCTGAAGGCGCTGGCCGCCGCGAAGAAGGACGAAGAGGAAGAGGACGAGGAGGAGTCCGAGAGCGCCGAGGAGTGAGCCGAGGCGACGGGCCGAACCCCGCCGCCCCGATCTCCGTGGTCTGCCCGGCTACGGGGCGAGGGTGAGCACGTCGTAAGTGCCGACGGGCATCGCGACGGCCGCGGAGCGCGGGCCGGCGGTGAGGGTGACGGTCTCCTTCCACGAGCCGTCGTTGCACGTGTACGTGTGGGTCTTGCTGTCCTGGCCCTGCACGCTGAAGCTGTACCCGTCGGGATAGACGATGCTCTGGCCGGCGCCGGGGCCCTTGAGCTCGACCTCGCAGCCCTTCTTGGCGGGCGGCGCCGTGGGCGTCTTGGACTCGGCAGCGGCGGGGCCGGCGGCGACGAGCGCGACGGCGACGGCGGACACGGCGGCGAGCGCGGTACGGCGGGTGCGATGAGTACCCATCTGTGTCTCCTCCTCGAAGAGAGAGTGGTTGGATGCCGGGAGGAGACGCCGCGCGGAGGGCCGTATTCCGTGCCGCCGGAGCGTTGAGGAACCTTTTAGGGGTGCCGGCCGACTCGAGGCGCCCCCATCCGTTCGCGTGGCTCCTGCTCGCGGCGCTCGCCGTCGCGATCATCGCCGCCGCCCTCGCACCGGACCGCGCGCCGGCGGTGGCGCTGTACTGGAACCCGATCTACCGGGCCGAGATCGCGCTCGTTGTGGTGGCGCTGGCCTACCTGCTCGGCATCGTCGGGTGGATGGCCTGGCACGGCGAGGCGTTCCGGCGGATCGAGCTGCCGGGCGGCGCGGCGCTGGAGAGAGACGCGGCAGAGCTCGACTCGGCTGCGACCGACTTCGACACCTTCAGCGAGTCGCTCACCGCGAGGGTGGACGCGGTCGAGACGTCGGTGGGCGACGCGCTCGACCGCTTGGAGAAGCTGGAGACGGGTTCCGGCGGCCCGGGTTCGCGGGTAGAATGACGGCCATGGCGACGCCGTCAGACACCAGGAACGGGCTGGACTCGGCGCGTGAGCACCTCGCTCGGTCGCGCGCGCTGCGTGAGGAAACGGTTCGCTCGGCCGAAGGCGTCGTCCGGCACCTGCGACGTGCGGCCGAGATCCGCCGCCGCGCGGCTCGCGCCGCTCGCAACGGCCGCTAGTCCAGCTCGACGCGCATCGCTCGCGCGATCCCGCCGCCGAGCGTGTAGGTCCGTGACCCGACGCGCACGGTCAGGGGCCCGCCGAACGGCTGGCGCTCGACGACCTCGAGCGAGTCTCCGAGCCTCACGCCCCGGTCGTCGAGGTAGCGCAGCATCTCCGGGTCGGAGTCCGAGATCCGCACGAAGCGGCCGGTCGAGCCCGACTCGAGCGACTCCAGCGAACGCGAGTGGCCCTCGTCGATGTGGAGGTCGACGTCCGGGATCGGGTCGCCGTGGGGGTCGTGCGTCGGCTCGCCGAGCTTCGCGGCGATCCGCGCCTCGAGGTCCTCGGAGATGACGTGCTCCAGAGCCTCGGCCTCCTCGTGGACCCGGTCCCACGGCACGCCGAGGTGCTCGGCCAGGTAGAGCTCGAGCAGCCGGTGGTGGCGCAGCACCTCGAGCGCGACACGCTCCCCCGGCTCGGTCAGCACCACGCCCTTGTACGGCACGTGCTCCACCAGCCCGCGCTCGGCGAGCTTCTTGAGCATCGCGGACACGGAGGCGGGCGTCACGTGCAGGCGCTCCGCCAGGTCGTTCGTGCCGACGGGATGACCGTCGCCGCGCTGCTGGAGCGCGTAGATCGCCTTCGCGTAGTCCTGGATCGCCTCCGACGGGCGGGCGGTGGCCGCCGCCATCAGACGCTCACCAGCAGGCCGGTCGCGAACATGAGCGCCATCCCCGCCAGGATGCCGGACACCGCGACGGGGTGCAGCGTGCGCCCGCCCTCGTCGCGCAGCGACGGCGCGAGCTGCACGATCACCTGGACGATCGCGCCCGCGCCGAACCCGAACAGGAACGCGGCCAGGCTCGAGTTGAACGCCGCGGCGCCGATCCAGGCGCCGAGCACCGCCGGCGCGCCGGCGACCAGGCCGAGCACGGCGAGCCGCCCCAGCGACGGCCGCAGGTGCGCGACCGGCGCCACGATGGCCAGGCCCTCCGTCGTGTTGTGCAGCGCGAAGCCGACGACGAGGAACGCGCCGAGCGCCAGCGCGCCCGCGGAGTACGCGGACCCGATCGCCACGCCCTCGCCGAGGTTGTGCAGGCCGATGCCGACCGCCACGAGCATCGCCAGCGTGCCGCCGCCCGCGCCCGCCGCACGCGCGGCCCGCCGCCGCCCCGCCAGCCACGCGGACACGCCCGTCAAGACCAGGAACGACACCACCGCCCCCACGAGCACCAGCGCCGCGCCGCCGAACGCCTGCGAGCCCTCGCCGGCCAGCTCGAAGCCCTCGAGCGTCGCGTCGATCGCCAGGAACGCGAGCAGCCCGACCGTCAGCGCCAGCAGGCCGCGCAGCCAGGCCGGCGGGATCCGCCGGATCCACGGCAGCCACAGCATGCCGAGCGCGACGGGGATCACGCCGACGTAGATGCCGAGCAGCGCCATCAGCCCGAAGAAGCCGACGCCGGCGTCCGGCGTCTCGACCGCGACGGGGATCTCGTGCGCGATCGTCCCGCCCGACGACGTGAGCAGCGCGACCTCGTACGCCTCGCCCTCGACCCACGGCTGCTGGATCCGCACGGTCGCGGACTCCAGCCGCCCGATCGGCCCGTCCGCGCCGCTGAACTGCACGAACGCGTCGTTGACCACGGCCTGGGCGATCGAGACCGCGTCCGGGCCGTCGTTGCGAACGGTGAGCTCGATCACGCCCGGCTTCAGCACGGTGCGCTCGACCGCCAGCTCCTCGGCGGGCGGCCCGCGCCGCTCCGCCAACCCCGGGCCGTCCAGCGCGGCGAAGGCGCCGACCGCCGCGACGATGAGCAGCAGCGGGACGACGCCGAGCACCCATGCGGGCACCCGCGACAGGCGGCTGCCGCCGAGCTCGTCGTGAGTGGCCGCGCGAGCCTCCATCAGCCGACCTCGAAGAACCCCTGCCAGCCGAGCTCGGTGAACTCGGACTGGTGCGCGTGGAACATGAACTTCCCGGCGTCCGGGAAGCGCCACTCGGCGATCCCGCGCTGGCCCTGGCACAGCATCACCGTGTCGGTGAACTCGCTCGCGGTCTTCGACGTCCCCGTCGGATACCAGTGGAACAGGTTCCCGTGCAGGTGGAACGAGTTGATCAGGTCGTACTCGAGCACGTTGACCAGGTAGATCCGCACCAGCTCGTCGCGCGGCACCTTCAGCGGCGTGTGCATGTAGGCGAACGGGATCGAGTTGGCCGCGTACAGCTCGTTCGCGCGGTCGAAGTTCGTGTCGAACCCGTTCATGACCATCACCAGCTCTTCGGCGTCCTCGCGGCCGTCGCGCGGGTCCACGATGAACGCGCCGTAGAGCCCCTTGGCGATGTGCTCGGCCAGCGGGCGGACGTGGCAGTGGTACAGGTGCAGCCCCGCGGGCGCGGCGTCGAACTCGTAGACCGTCTGCTTGCCCGGCCCGATCTTGCCCGCGCCGAGCCCCGGCACGCCGTCCATCTCCGCCGGGTGGATGCCGTGGAAGTGGATCGTGTGCGGGTGCTCGGAGCCGTTGACGAACGTGATCCGCAGCCGCTCGCCCTCGCGGCAGCGCAGCGTCGGCCCGGGGACGCGGCCGTTGTACGTCCACGCGTTGAACTTCACGCCGGGAGCGACCTCGATCTCGCGGTCCAGGGCGACGAGCTCCCACTCGCGCAGGACGCGGCCGGACGCCATCCGGGTCGTGGTGCCCCAGTCGAAGTCGCGCGCCAGCTCCTGCGGGTCGAACCCGTTGCGCGCGTGGTCGACGGTGCGGCCGTCGCGGAAGTCGGCGTGGCCGCCCGGGTCCTCGTGGCCGGTGTGCCCCGGCGCCTGCGCCCCCGCCGGAGCCGGCATCCCCTGGGCGTGCAGGATCGCCGCGCCCGCGCCGAGCAGCGGGACGCCTCCGGCAATGAGTCGACGACGGGTTAGCTCTGCCACGCCGCGGATTGTGGCATAGCTAAATCAAGATCTCAAGCACGTCACGACCAGAGCGTCACGTACACCGCCGGCTTGAAGCGGCCGGCGGGCACGCCGCGCGAGCGGGCGAGCATCGCCTGCATCGCCTCCGGCGTCGTGACGAACCGCCACAGGCTCCACGCGGCGGGCGGCCGCCGGGCGCGCGCGAGCGTCGTCGCGTGCCACAGCCGGTCGAACGGCGTGCCGGCCACGTCGAGCGCGACGAGCGACCCGCGCGCCAGCTCCTGGCGCACCGTGTGGAGGATCGCCAGCCCCACCCCGTCGCCCGCCGCGATCGCGCCGAGCGCGGCCGCGTGCGAGTTGAACGCGCTCACCTCCGGCTCGATCCGCGCGGCGGCCAGGAACGCCGCCAGCGTCGGGCCGGCGCCCGCCGGCCCGGTGAGCCAGCGCTCGCCGCCGAGCATCGCCGCCGGCATCGCGTGACGGCTCGCGAGCCGGTGGCCGGGGCCGGCGACGACCACCACGCGGTAGCGCAGGAACGGCACCGACTCGAGCCCCGCCACCGCACGCGGCGCGGGCCCGAGCGCGACGTCCGCCCGGCGGTCGAGCAGCAGCTGGCCGAGCGCGCCCGCGTCCTCCACGCCCAGCGAGATCTCCACGTGCGGCGTGCGCCGCGTGAACGCCTCCAGCAGCGGCGCCGCCGCGTACTCGGCGACCATCGAGGTGGCCGCGACCCGCAGCAGCGTCGCCGCGCCGCGCGCCTCCTGCACCGCCCGCCGCGCGCGATCGGCGAGCCCGAGCATCTCGGCCGCCACCGCGGTCAGCTCGCGCCCGCCGGGCGTCAGGACGATCCCGCCGCCGGCGCGCACGAACAGCTCGTCGCCGAGGTCGCGCCGCAGCGCCGCGACGGCGCCCGAGACGGCCGGCTCGCTGACGCCGAGCGCCTCCGCGGCCGCCTTCACGGAGCCGAGCCGCGCCACGGTCACGAACGTCTGAAGCTGCCCCAGCGTCACGAGTTAAGCGATCACCTAATCCGGCCTTGCGCGACCCGACTCTAAGTGAAACCGTCCCGCGTGGGGAAGTGCCGGCGATCGAGGAGGAGGACGCCCAGTGCAGGTTCCCGCACCGTTCGAGTACGAGCGCGCGACGAGCGTGGACGACGCTCTGGCGCGGCTCGCACGGCTCGGCCCCGACGCGCGCATCATCGCCGGCGGCCACAGCCTGCTGCCGATGATGAAGCTGCGGCTGGCCACGCCGGAGCACCTGGTCGACATCAACGACCTCACCAACCTCGCCTACATCGACGAGGCGGGCAGCGAGATCCGGATCGGCGCGATGACGCGCCACCGGCAGCTGCTCGAGTCGGAGCTGCTCGGCCGCGCCCATCCGATCTTCCACGACGCCGAGCCGACGATCGCCGACCCCGTCGTGCGCAACCGCGGCACGATCGGCGGCGCGCTGTGCCAGGCCGATCCCGGCGAGGACCTGTCCGCCGTCTGCACCGCGCTGAAGGCGCAGGCGGTGATCCGCGGGCCGAGCGGCGAGCGGGTCGTCGACATGCACGAGTTCCACGTCGGGCCGTACGAGACCGCGGTCGGCGACGGCGAGATGCTCACCGAGATCCGCGTCCCCGTCCGCGCGCACGGCGGCAGCGCGTACGAGAAGGTCGAGCGCCGCACGGGCGACTGGGCGATCGCCGCCGCCGGCGCGGCGCTGTGGCTCGACGGCGGCGTGATCGCCGGCGCGGGCATCGGGCTCGCCGCCGTCGGCGCGCCCGGGCTCACCAGCACCCGCGCCGAGCAGGCGCTCACCGGCCAGGCGCCGTCGGAGGAGCTGTTCGCGCAGGCGGCGCGGCTCGCGGCCGAGGACGCCCAGCCGGTCGACGACCAGCGCGGCCCCGCCGACTACAAGCGCCACCTGACCGAGGAGCTCACGAAACGCGCCCTGCGCCGCGCCGCCGAGCGCGCGCTGCGCGAGGAGGTCTGAACCGTGGAGGTCACTCTCACCGTCAACGGCGCGGAGCGCACGAGCGAGATCGAGCCGCGGCTGCTGCTCGTCCACTACCTGCGCGACACGCTCGGCCTCACCGGCACGCACTGGGGCTGCGACACCTCCAACTGCGGCGCCTGCGTCGTCCTGATGGACGGCGAGCCCGTGAAGTCCTGCACCGTGCTCACCGCGATGGCCGGCGGGCACGAGGTCCGCACGGTCGAGGACATGGAGCGCGACGGGGAGCTCGACCCGGTGCAGCAGGGCTTCATGGAGGAGCACGGCCTCCAGTGCGGGTTCTGCACGCCCGGGATGATCATGACCGCGCGGGCGCTGCTGGACGCCAATCCGAACCCGAGCGACGACGAGATCCGCGAGGCGATCTCCGGCCAGATCTGCCGCTGCACGGGCTACACGAACATCGTCAAGGCGATCCGCTGGGCGGCCGAGCACGGCCCGACGGCGGTCGGCGCCGACCTCGAGAGGGAGCTGGACACCCATGGCGACCGTTGAGGAGCGGCCGATCGGCTTCGGCCGGCTCAAGCGCAAGGAGGACCCCCGCTTCATCCGCGGCCAGGGCAACTACGTCGACGACGTCGTCCGCCCCGGGATGCTGCACGGCGCCGTGCTGCGCAGCCCGATGGCGCACGCGCGGATCGTCTCGATCGACACCTCGGCGGCGCTCCAGCACCCGAAGGTCCACGCGGTCATCACGGGCAAGGACCTCGACGCGCAGGGGCTCGCGTGGGCGCCGACGCTCTCCCAGGACGTCCAGGCCGTGCTCGCGATCGACAAGGTCCGCTTCCAGGGCCAGGAGGTCGCGTTCGTCGTCGCCGACGACCGCTACTCGGCGCGCGACGCGCTCGAGCTGATCGACGTCGAGTACGAGCCGCTGGACGTCGTCACCGACCCGCGGAAGGCGACCGAGCCCGGCGCGCCGGTGATCCGCGACGACCTCGAGGGCCGCACCGACAACCACATCTTCGACTGGGAGGCCGGCGACCGGGCGGCAGACCGACGCCGTCTTCGAGCGCGCCGAGGTGGTCGTCGCCCAGGACATGACCTACCAGCGCGTGCATCCCGCGCCGCTCGAGACCTGCGGCTGCGTGGCCGAGTTCGACAAGGTCGACGGCCGCCTGACGCTGTGGTGCACGACCCAGGCGCCGCACGCGCACCGGACGCTGTACGCGCTCGTCGCCGGCCTGCCCGAGCACAAGATCCGCGTGATCTCGCCGGACATCGGCGGCGGGTTCGGCAACAAGGTCGGCATCTACCCCGGCTACGTCTGCGCCGTCGTCGCCTCGATCGTCTCCGGCCATCCGGTCAAGTGGATGGAGGACCGGACGGAGAACCTCACCAGCACGGCGTTCGCCCGCGACTACCTGATGCACGGCGAGGTCGCGGCCACGCGTGACGGGAAGATGCTCGGCGTGCGCGTGAAGGTGCTCGCCGACCACGGCGCGTTCAACGCCACCGCGCAGCCGTCGAAGTACCCGGCCGGGTTCTTCCACATCTTCACCGGCTCCTACGACCTCGAGGCCGCCCACTGCGAGGTGACGGGCGTCTACACGAACAAGGCGCCGGGCGGCGTCGCCTACCGCTGCTCGTTCCGGGTGACGGAGGCGGTCTACCTGATCGAGCGCATGGTCGACGTGCTGGCCGACGAGCTCGAGATGGACCCGGCGGAGCTGCGGCTGAAGAACTTCATCCGCCCCGAGCAGTTCCCGTACGCGAACAAGACCGGCTGGACGTACGACTCCGGCGACTACGAGCAGGCGATGCGCAAGGCGCTCGAGATCGCCGGCTACGAGCAGCTGCTGGAGGAGCAGAAGGAGCGCCGCGCGCGCGGCGAGCTGATGGGGATCGGGCTGTCGTTCTTCACCGAGACCGTCGGCGCGGGCCCGCGCAAGGACATGGACATCGCCGGCCTCGGCATGGCCGACGGCGCCGACCTGCGCGTGCACCCGACCGGCAAGGCGGTGCTCGGCATCTCGGTGCAGACGCAGGGCCAGGGCCACGAGACGACGTTCGCGCAGATCGTCGCCGAGGAGCTCGGGATCCCGCCCGAGGACGTCGACGTCATCCACGGCGACACGGACCGCACGCCGTTCGGCCTCGGCACCTACGGCTCGCGCTCCACGCCGGTGTCGGGCGCGGCGGCCGCGGTGGTCGCGCGCAAGGTGCGCGACAGGGCGCGCGTCGTGGCCGCGGCGATGCTCGAGGCCTCGCCCGACGACCTCGAGTGGACGAAGGGCCGCTGGAGCGTGAAGGGCGATCCCGACCGCGGGCACACGATCCAGGAGATCGCGCTCGGCGCGCACGGGGCGGTCGAGCTGCCCGAGGGCGTCGAGGGCGGCCTCGACGCGGCGACGGTCTACAACCCGCCCAACCTCACGTTCCCCTACGGCGCCTACCTGTGCGTCGTCGACATCGACCCGGGCACGGGCCAGGTGCACGTCCGCCGCTTCGTCGCGGTCGACGACTGCGGCACGCGCATCAACCCGATGATCATCGAGGGGCAGATCCACGGCGGCCTCGCCGAGGGGCTGGGCATCGCGCTGATGCAGGTGATCGACTTCGACGAGGACGGCAACTGCCTCAACGGATCGTTCATGGACTACCTGATCCCGACCGCGATGGAGGTGCCGGAGTGGGAGCTCGGGCACACGGTGACGCCGTCGCCGCACCACCCGCTCGGCGCGAAGGGCGTCGGCGAGTCGCCGAACGTCGGCTCGCCGCCCGCGATCGTCAACGCCGTGGTGGACGCGCTGTCGCCGTTCGGCGTGCGGCACATCGAGATGCCGTGCACGCCGTCGCGGGTCTGGCGGGCGATGCAGACGCACGGGCACGAGGCGGTCGGATGAGCGAGCCGCTGGTCAGGGCGACGGTCGTGCGGGCGAAGCGCCCGTCGAGCGTGCGCCCCGGCGACACCGCGGTGATCCGCGCGGACGGCACGATCGAGGGGTTCGTCGGCGGCGAGTGCGCGGAGCACAGCGTGCGGATGCACGCGCTGCGCGTGCTCGAGACCGGCGAGCCGCTGCTCCTGCGGATCGTGCCGGGCGCTGCCGGCGAGGCGGCGGAGGAGGGCGCGGTGACCGTCGAGAACCACTGCCTGAGCGGCGGCGGCATGGAGATCTTCCTGTCGCCGGAGCTGCCCGCCCCGGTGATGCGCGTGACCGGCGAGACGCCGGTCGCCGACGCGCTGCGCGAGCTGGCGCCGCGGCTCGGCGTTCGAGCTGGGCGACGGTGAGCCGGCGGCGGTCGTCGTCGCCTCGCACGGGCGCGACGAGGACGCCGTGCTGGCGGAGGCGCTCGAGGCGGGCGTGGCGTACGTCGGGCTCGTCGCGAGCCGCAGGCGCGGCGCGGCGGTCGTCGAGCGGCTCGGGCCGGGCGCGGAGCGCGTGCACACGCCGGCGGGGCTCGACATCGGCGCGCGGACACCGGCCGAGATCGCGCTGTCGATCCTCGCCGAGATCGTCGCGGAGCGGCAGGGCGCACGGGACGTCTACACCGCGGAGCATGCCGCGCACTAGCGGGCTGGTGCTCGCCGCGGGCGGGTCGCGCCGGCTCGGGCAGCCGAAGCAGCTGCTGCCGTTCGGCGCGGCGACGCTGCTCGACCACACGGTGGCGACCGCGCGGGCGTGCGGCTTCGACCAGCTGCTCGTCGCGCTCGGCGGCAGCTCGGGCGAGGTCCGCGAGCGGGTCGACCTGAGCGGCGCGACGGTCGTCGAGAACCCCGGCTACGGCTCGGGCTGCGGGTCCTCGATCGCGGCGGCGATGGGCGAGGTCGAAGGCGACGTGCTCGTCCTGATGCTCGGCGACCAGCCGGGCGTGACGCCGGACACCGTGCGTGCGCTGCTGGCCGGGCGCGGTGACGCGGAGGTGGCCGTGTGCCGCTACGACGACGGGCGCGGCCACCCGTTCGCGTTCTCGCGCGCGCTGTTCGGCGAGCTCGCCGCGCTGCACGGTGACAAGGCGGTGTGGAAGCTGCTCGAGTCCCGAACCGGCGTGGCCGAGGTCCGCGTGCCCGGTAGCGTCCCGCTCGACGTGGACACGTGGGACGACTACGAGGCAGTGATCGCGTCCGCGTGAGCGACCCGCCCCGTCCCGGCGCCTCGGAGGCGGTCCGCGCGCTCGTCCCCGACGTCGAGACGCTCGCGGCGCGGCTGGAGGAGGCCGGCTACCTGGCCGACGAGGGCCTGGCCACGGCGATGTTCCTGGCGCTGCGGCTCCCCCAGCCGCTGCTGCTCGAGGGCGAGGCGGGCGTCGGCAAGACGGAGGCGGCGAAGACGCTGGCGCGCGTGCTCGACACGCCGCTGCTGCGGCTCCAGTGCTACGAGGGGATCGACGCCGCCGAGGCGCTGTACGAGTGGAACTACCCGCGCCAGCTGCTGCGGATCCGGCTCGCCGAGGCGCGCGGCGACGACCTCGGCGAGGAGCAGCTGTTCGGCTCCGAGTACCTGCTCGAGCGCCCGCTGCTGGCGGCGATCGCGCACCGCGGCCCGCGGCCGGCCGTGCTGCTGGTCGACGAGCTGGACCGCGCGGACGACGACTTCGAGGCGTTCCTGTTCGAGCTGCTCGCCGAGGCGAGCGTGACCGTGCCCGAGATCGGCACGATCCGGGCCGAGCAGCCGCCGGTCGTCGTGCTCACCTCCAACCGCACGCGCGACCTGCACGACGCGCTCAAGCGCCGCTGCATCTACCACTGGATCGACTACCCGGCGCCGGAGCGCGAGGCCGAGATCGTCCGCCGCCGCGTGCCGGGCAGCTCGCGCGAGCTGGCCGCGGAGGTCGCCGCGGCCGTGCGCCGGCTGCGCGCGTCCGACGTCCAGAAGCCGCCCGGGATCGCCGAGGCGATCGACTGGGTCGCCGCGCTCGAGCTGCTCGGGCTGGAGCGCCTCGACGCCGCCGCCGCCGAGCGCACGCTCGGCTCCGTCCTCAAGTACCGGGACGACCAGGAGCACGTGCGGGCGGCCGGGCTGGAGTCCGTCGTCGGTGGCTGACGTCGCGGCGTTCGCGGTCGCGCTGGGCCGGGCGCTGCGCGCGGCCGGCGTGGCGGTGACGCCCGAGCGGGCCGCGCGGTTCGCCGAGTCCGTCGCGCTCGTCGGCGCCGGCGACCGCGGCCGGCTGTACTGGGCGGCGCGGCTGAGCTTCGCGTCGTCGCACGCGGAGCTTGAGCTCTTCGACCGCGTGTTCGCCGCGGTCTTCGACGGCGCGCTCGACCCGGCCGACTCGCGCGGCCAGGCCGGCGAGGCGCCGCCGCCGGCACGGCCGCCGACCGTCGCCACGGGCGCCGCCGGCGCGCCCGCGGCGGCGCCGTCGCTGATCGCCGCGCTGATGGACGGCGCGGCCGCCGCCGGCGACGACGAGGGCGGCGGCTCGGTGCTGGCCGCGGCGAGCAGCACGGAGCGGCTGGGCGCGCGCGACTTCGCCGACCTGGACGCCGGCGAGCTGGAGGAGGTGCGGCGGCTGATCCGGCGGCTCGCGCTCGAGCCGCCGCTGCGGCGCTCGCGGCGCGTCCGCCGCCACCGGCGCGGCACGCGCGCCGACCTGCGGGCGACGCTGCGGCGCAGCCTGCGCACGGGCGGCGACCCCGTCCGCATCCGCCACCGCCGGCGGGTCGAGCGGCCGCGGCGGGTGGTGATGCTGCTCGACGTCTCCGGCTCGATGGAGCCGTACGCCCGCGCGCTCGTCGGGCTGCTCCAGGGCGCCGTCGGCGGCCTGCGCGCGGAGGTGTTCGTGTTCGCGACGCGCCTCACGCGCATCACCCGGCGGCTCGCCGGGCCCGACGCCCGAGGCCGCGATCCGGCGCGCCGCGGACGCCGCGCCCGACTGGTCGGGCGGCACGCGGATCGCCGCGGCGCTGCGCGCGTTCAACGACGGCCACGGCCGCCGCGGGATGGCGCGCGGCGCGGTGGTCGTGATCCTCTCCGACGGCTGGGAGCGCGACGACCCGGCGCTGCTCGGCGCGGAGATGGCGCGCCTGCGCCGGCTCGCGCACCGGGTGATCTGGGTCAACCCGCGCAAGGCCAGCCCCGCGTTCGCCCCGCTCGCCGCCGGGATGGCCGCCGCGCTCCCGCACTGCGACGCTTTGCTGAGCGGCCACAGCGTCGAAGCGCTCGACGCGGTGGCCGAGGCCATCGCCGGACACCGACAACCCGCCTGAGGTGCCGCATGCAGTTCGAGAACACGTTCGACGTCCCCGCCCCGATCGACGAGGTCTACGCCGCGCTGCTCGACGTCGAGCGCGTCGCCCCCTGCGTGCCCGGCGCCGAGGTGCTCGAGCAGACGAGCGAGGACGTCGTACAAGGTCGCGATCAAGGTCAAGGTCGGGCCGATGTCGATGCAGTACCGCGGCGACGTCGAGATCGTCGAGAAGGACGAGGCGGCGCACCGCGCCGTGATGCGGGCCAAGGCGCGCGAGGCGCGCGGGCAGGGCACGGTGACGTCCAACGTCGTCATGACGCTCGCCGGCGAGGACGGCCGCACGCACGGCACGATCGCCACCGACGTGCAGCTCAGCGGCCGCGTGGCGTCGATGGGCCGCGGGATCATCCAGGACGTGTCGGCGAAGATCGTCGGGCAGTTCGCCGACAACCTCGCGGCGATGCTGTCCGGCCCGCCCGCCGGCGAGGCGCCGCCCGCCGAGGCCGCGGCACCGGCCGGCGAGGCCGCCGCCCCGCCGCGCGAGCCCGCCGCGGCGCCGCCTGCGCCGGAGTCCGCGGAGCTGTCGGCGCTCGACCTCGCGGGCTCGGTCGTCGCCGGCCGCCTGCGCGACCCGCGCGCGCTCGGCGGCGTCCTGCTGCTGGCTGTCGTGCTCGGCTTCCTGCTCGGCCGCCGGAGGCGCTGAACCGCGCTAGTGCACCATCTCGCCGCGGCCGACGGGGACCGCGTTGAGCCAGATGTGGCCGAGCTGCCGATCCACGGGATCGACCCTGCCGAACCCGCCGGCCTCGGCGCGCGCGTCCCAGCCGACGTGGGGCTCCTGGTCGCTCGTCGGGGGCGGGTCGTCGACGTCGATCGTGAAGTACCAGATGCGGCGCGGCCGGTTCGCGTCGGCGCCCTCCTTCCACTTCAGCTTCCACTCGCAGGCCTCGTCCTCGCCGTCCGTGTTGCGGTTGGTCTGCGTGACGTCGAAGTCTCTTCGAGGGTCAGCTCCGTCAGCGCCCGCTGGGACGACTGCTGCACGTGCTTCTGCGCGTAGGCCTTCAGCATCTCCACCGCCTTGGTCTTGGCCTCGTCGAATCGCGTGCGGACGAGGTCCTCCGGCTCCTCCCCCTCCACGGCCTCCGGCTGCTCGACGGGCTCCTCGTCACGCATGTCGAAGTCGCCGCCGACGTTCTGGCGGATGATCCAGAACTCCTCGTCCGCCCAGCTGATGTTCCTCTGCCGCTTCTGGCCGGTGGTCTGCTGGATCGTGATCATCGGCTTCTCCTTCGACGACGTCACGACGCTCCAGACCGCCCCCTGGTACTTGATCTGCCCGCCCTGCGGCGGGCGGTGCGGAGCGCGCGCGAGCACGTTCGCCGCCGGCTGGGTGAGCGCGAGCATCCGCTGCACGGCCGCGTTGCCCGCCGAGTGCTGGAGCGCGAGGACGCTCTGCGCGAGCGGCGACGGAGCGGCGGCGGGCGACCGCTCGATCGCGTCCGCATCGCGTCGCCGATCGCGAGGAACCTCGCGAATGGCTCCCATGGCGCGACGCTACCAGCGGCCCGGGAAGCGCGATGTCCGTGCGGTGACGATTCAGGCGGCGAGCGGCTTCGCGTCGAGCCCGAAGGCGTCGGCGATCAGCTCGTACGAGCGCACGCGGGCGGCGTGGTCGTGCGTGATCGAGACCACGATCACCTCGTCGGCGCCGTACTCGCTCGCCACCGCCTCGAGCTCCGCGCGGACCTTCTCCGGCGCGCCGAGCACGAGCCGGCGGCCGGGCGCGCGGTCGAGCAGGCCCTCCGAGCGCAGGAACCGCTCCGCGGTCTTCACCGGCGGCACGGCGATCAGCCGCCCGCGGCGCAGCATCGCCATCGCCATCCGCGACGAGTACGACAGCCGCTCGGCCTCCTCGTCCGTGTCGGCGGCGATCGTCCACACGGCGACCGCGGCGCTCGGCGCCGCGAGCCGCTCTGACTCCGCGAACCGCTCGCGGTACAGGCGGGCGATGTCCGGGCCGCCCTCGGAGTTGATGAAGTCGGCGAACGCGTAGCGCATCCCGAGGTCGCCGGCCCAGATCGCGCTCTGCGGCGAGGAGCCGAGCAGCCACAGCTCCGGCGTGAACGGCAGCCCGGGCAGGTCGGTCAGCCGCTTCAGCGGGTGATTGTCCGGGAAGCGGTCCTCGAGGTAGGCGATCAGCTCCGCGAGCTGGTCGAAGAAGTCGTCCTGCGGCGGCTGGCGGCGGTCGCGCTGGAGCATCTGCGCCGTCAGCGGGTCGGTGCCGGGCGCGCGGCCGAGGCCGAGGTCGATGCGGCCCTCGAACAGGCCGCTGAGCAGGGAGAACGTCTCCGCCACCTTGAGCGGGCTGTAGTGCGGCAGCATCACGCCGCCGCTCCCCACGCGGATGCGGGAGGTCGCCGCCGCGATCGGGCCGATCAGCGCCTCCGGGCTGGGCCCGGCGAGCATCGTCCCGCCGTGGTGCTCGGCGACCCAGTAGCGGTGGTAGCCGAGGCCGTCGGCCGCCCGCGCGAGGTCGATCGTGTTGCGCAGCGCCTGCGCCCCCGTCGAGCCCTCCGGGATCGGCGACTGGTCGAGCACGCTGAGCCGCATCCCCTCGCAGGATGGCAGGGCGCGATCATGTGCCCATGAGCACTCCGACCGACCGCCGCCAGCAGGGCACCGCCGTCCCCACCGAGGCCCCGCCGCGGCCGATCGACCCGGGCGTGCGGATCGGCCACGTCCACCTCCGCACCGCCGACATCGACCGCGTGAAGGCCTTCTACGTCGGCATCCTCGGCTTCGAGGTCGTCGCCGAGCTGCGCGACATCCCCGGCTGGGGGACGACCGGGGACGTGCTCTTCGTGTCCGCCGGCGGCTACCACCATCACCTGGCGTTCAACACGTGGAAGTCCAGGGACGGCGGGCCGCAGCCCGACGGCGTCGCCGGGCTGCACCACGTCGCGCTCAACTACCCGACGCGCGCCTCGCTCGCCGACGCCGTCCGGCGCCTCCAGGAGGCCGGCGTGCCGCTGCGGCAGCTGTCGGACCACGGCACGCACGAGGCCGTCTACCTGTCCGACCCGGACGGGAACGACCTCGAGCTCGCCTGGGACCGGCCGCCGGAGGAGTGGCCGCGCGACGAGGGCGGCCACATCCGCGGGCAGTTCGGCGACCTCGACCTCGACGACCTCCTCAGGGAGTCCTGACCCGCAGCGCGTTCCGCCACGGGTCGCGCGTGAGGAAGGAGCCGTCGCCGCCGTCCTCGACAGGCGCGCCGGCGGCCTCCAGCCGCCCGCGCACGGCGGCGACGTCGGCCGGCTCGGGCAGCACGACGGTCCACTCGCGCAGGCCGACCGTGTTCGCCGGCGCCGGCGGGGCGCCCTGGCCGCGCCAGGTGTTGAACCCGAGGTGGTGGTGGTATCCGCCGGCCGACACGAACGCGGCGCTGGGCATCAGCGTGATCACGTCGAAGCCGATCAGGTCGCGGTAGAACGCGAGCCCCTGCTCGATGTCGCCGACGTGCAGGTGCAGGTGGCCGACGACGAGGCCCGGGTCCGCGTGGCGCTGCGGCTGCTCGCCCGCGACGAGGTCGAGCAGCGCGCCGAGGTCGAGCGGCTGCGGCCGCACGTCCCACTCCTCCGGCCACTCGTCGCGCGGGAGGTCGGCGGCCAGCTCGATGCCGTTGCCATCCGGGTCGGGCAGGTAGATCGCCTCGGAGATGCCGTGGAACGACGCGCCGTCGATCGGCGTGCGCGTGATCGCCAGCCGCGCCAGCGCGCGCGCCAGCTCGGTGCGGCTCGGGTGCAGCAGCGCGAAGTGGTAGAGGCCGGAGTGGCGTCCCGCGGGGCGGGCGCCCGGCTCCTCGTGGAGCACGAGCAGGTCCTCGCCGCCCGCGCCGAGCGCGGCCACGCCGTCGTCACGGCGGTGCTGCCGGAGGCCGATCGCGTCCTGGTAGAAGGCCACCGAGCGGTCGAGGTCGGTGACGGTGAGGTGGGTTGCGCCGAGGCGCAGCGTGTCGGGGAGGACGCCCGTGGCGGCGCCGGCTGAAGTCGTCTCGCTCATGCCTACAGGGTGGGCCGCGAGGGGCACACCGGCAATGGCACAACCTCACGGGTGCATGGACTTCCCGCGCGGTGCGTCACTTCAGACCACCGTCGAAAGGGGTCTGACCCCTCGCGTTGCCGCGGTAAAGCATTGGCGGCTCGCCGCGGGCGCGCTTGAAGGCGCGGGAGAAGTAGAGCGGGTCGGAGAAGCCGGTCCGGTGCGCGACCTCCTGGACGGTGAGGTCGGTGAAGCGCAGCAGCCGCGCCGCCTCGAGCATCACGCGGTCGGTGATCAGCTCCTTGGTCGCGCGCCCGGTGGCGGCGGCGAGCGCGCGCGAGAGCGCGGCCGGCGGGACCGCCAGCGCGTCGGCGTAGTGGCCGGCGTCGTGGTGGCGCGCGAAGTCGGACTCCAGCAGCGTCGTGAAGCGGCGGTGGAGCTGGACGTCGGCGTCGCCCGGCTCGCGCGCCTCGCTGCGCGAGGCGTCGTACCAGCGCTCGATCCACAGCAGCACCACCGCGAGCAGGTGGCCGGTGAGCTGGGCGGTGCGCGCGTCGGGCGGCAGCGAGGTCTCCGCGCGCAGCGCCTCGATGGCCGCGTCGAGCCGCGGCGCCTCGCCGGCCGGGACGGGGACCGTCCGCCCGCCGACGCCGGCCAGCAGCCACGCGGGCCCGCCCGCGCGGCAGCGCCTCCGCACCGAACCGCACGACCGCGCCGCGCAGGTCGTGCGCCTCCGCGAACACGTGCACCTGCCCGCGGCCGATCAGCGTCCCGGTCAGCGGGCACACCGGCACCGGCCGCCCGTCGATCAGGTGGCGGCCCGACCCCTCGCGCACCCAGACCAGCTCGTGGTAGTCGTGGCGATGCGGCTCGCGCACCGCGTCGCCACCGATCGCCATCCCGTCCAGCGGCAGCACCTGGACGGCGTCCGCGCCGCGGTCGGCGAGGCGGTCCAGGGCGATCTCGCTCATCGCCCTCCTAGTCTCTCGCCCGTGGACGACACGGCCTCACCGCCCAGTCTCGGCGAGATCATCGAACGGGAGCGCGCGCTGGCCGAGCCCGACCTGTTCGCGGTCGGCTCGATGCTCGGCTACGACGAGCGCGTGCTGCTGCGCTGGGCCGCCCGAGCCGGCAACCCGTCTTCCGACGCGGTCGTGGACCTCGGCTGCTTCCTCGGCGGCTCGACCCTGTCGCTGGCCCGCGGCGTGGCCGCGCGCGAGGGAGCGCCGTCGCCGATCCACGTGTACGACCGGTTCGTCTACGGCGAGGAGCACGAGCGCACGTGGGTCCCCGACGGCATGCCGTTCGCCGTCGGCGCCTCGACGCTGCCGGCCTTCGAGCGCAACGTGCGCGCCGTCCGGCCGATGCTGACGCTGCATCCCGGCGACATTCGCGCCCAGCGGTGGGACGGGGCGCCGATCGGGACGCTGTTCGTGGACATCGCGAAGACCTGGGAGGTGGCCGACGCCGTATGGCGGGAGTTCCTCCCCGCGCTGGTGCCGGGCCGCTCGATCGTGATCCAGCAGGACCTCGTCCACTGGGGCCACCCGTGGTGCGCGGTGGTCATGGAGCTGCTCGCCGACCGCTTCGAGTACCTCGGCTGGGCGTGGTACTCGTCGGCCGTCTACCGCGCACTGCGGCCGATCGCGGCCGGCGATCTGCCGGCCTCGCTGCTGCGCGACCTCTCGCTCGAGGACAAGCTGGCGCTCATCGAGCGGGCGGCGCGGCGGCTCGGGGAGCCGATCGGCGGATCCGTGCGGCTGTCGGGCGCGTTCGCCTATGCCGCACACGGGCAGCTCGGCGCGGCGCGCGAGCGGGTCGCCGAGATCCGGGAGCGCTACACGGACGAGCTGATCCCGCACATCGGCGAGGGCTTCGCCTACCTCGACCACTGGCTCGCCCGCGTCGAGCACGGCGAGATCACCGTCACCTGACCGCGGCGGCGATCGCGGCGGCGAACGCGTCGACGTCCTCCGGCCGCGTGTCCCACGAGCACATCCACCGCACCTCGCCCGTGCGCTCGTCCCAGACGTAGAAGCCCCACTCCTGCTGGAGCGCCTCCGTGGCCGCGGCGGGCAGCGTGGCGAACACGACGTTGGCCTGCACCGGCTGGGTGAGCTTCACGCCCTCGACCGGCTCGAGCGCCGCCGCGAGCCGCGCCGCCATCGCGTTGGCGTGCGCGGCGTGGCGCGCCCACGCGTCGCCGTCCAGCAGCGCCTCGAACTGGGCGGCGACGTAACGCATCTTCGACGCCAGCTGCATCGACTGCTTGCGCAGGTAGGGCAGCGCCGGCGCCAGCTCGGGGCGCAGCACGACGACCGCCTCCCCGAGCATGAGGCCGGCCTTCGTGCCGCCGAAGGAGACGACGTCGGCGCCGGCGTCGGTGGTGATCGCCCGCAGCGGCACGCCGAGCGCGGCGGCGGCGTTGCCGAGCCGCGCGCCGTCGACGTGGAGCCGCATGCCGTTCGCGTGCGCGTGCTCGGCCAGCGCGGCGAGCTCGTCCGGCGTGTAGACCGTGCCGAGCTCGGTGCTCTGGGTGACCGAGACGACGCCCGGCTGGATCGCGTGCTCGTCGCCGATCCGCACGAGCCACGTCGCGACCAGCTCGGGGGTGAGCTTGCCGTCCGGCGTCGCGACGGCGAGCAGCTTGATCGCCGGCCAGCGCCTCGGGCGCGCCGCCCTCGTCGATGTTGAGGTGCGCGGACTCGGCCACGACCGCGCCCTGCCACGGCCGCAGCATCGCCCGCAGGGCGACGACGTTGGCGCCGGTGCCGTTGAAGACGAGGAAGCCGTGCGCCTCGGGGCCGAAGACCTCGCGCAGCCGCGCCTCCACGCGCGCCGTGACCGCGTCGTTGCCGTAGGCCGGCGCGTGGCCCTCGTTGACGGCGGCGAGCGCCGCCATCGCCTCTGGCAGGACCGGCGCGTAGTTGTCGGAGTTGAAGTAGGCGCGCACGCCGCGGGAACGGTACCCGGGGCGGCGCTGTGGGAGGTCGCGGCGGCGGCCGATGACACCGGCTACGATGATGCGGACTCCCCGGTCCGTTTTTCTCCCCGCTCTTCCGAAAGGCCTTCCCCACTTGACTCCGGCACTCGACGCGCGCCCGCATCCGATGCGCAGCCTGCTGATCCTGAGCGCCGCCGCGCTCGCCTTCGCGCTCGCCCAGACCACGCTGATCCCGGCGCTCGGCGAGCTCGCCCGCGCGCTCGACACCGACGCGAGCGGCGTCGCGTGGACGCTCACGGGCTACCTGCTGTCGGCGGCGATCTGCACGCCGATCTTCGGCCGGCTCGGGGACATGTTCGGCAAGCGCCGGCTGCTGGTCATCTCGCTCGCCGTGTTCGCCGCCGGGTCGGTCGTGTCGCGCGCTCGCCTCCTCGCTCGAGCTGCTGGTCGCGGGCCGCGTGCTCCAGGGCGCCGGCGGCGGCATCTTCCCGCTCTGCTTCGCGATCATCCGCGACGAGTTCCCGCGCCGACCGCGTGTCCTCGAGCATCGGCCTGATCTCGGCGACGTTCGGCATCGGCGGCGGCGCGGGCCTGATCCTCGGCGGCCTGCTCGTCGACCACGCCTCCTACCACTGGATCTTCTGGCTGGGCGGCGCGATGGCGGCCGCGGCGGCGGTGCTGACGCAGCTGCTGATCCCCGAGTCGCCCAACCGCTCGCCGGGGCGCATCGACCTCCGGGGCGCCGCGGTGCTGGCGGTCGGCCTCGTGCTGCCGCTGCTCGCGATCGCGCGGGCCAACGAGTGGGGCTGGGGCAGCGCGCGGGTGCTGCTGATGATCGGCGCCGGCGCCGTGATCCTCGCCGCCTGGGTGCGGCTCCAGAAGCGCACGGCGCAGCCGCTGGCCGACGTCGCGCTGCTCGCCCGCCCGCCCGTGCTGATGACCAACATCGCGACGCTGCTGGTCGGCTTCGGCATGTTCGGCTCCTTCATCCTCATCCCGCAGCTCGCGGAGGCGCCGGAGTCGACGGGCTACGGCTTCGGGCTCGACGCCACGGGCGCGGGGCTGCTGATGCTCCCGGGCGCGCTCGTGATGCTCGTCGCCGGTCCCGTTCGCCGGCCTGCTGGTCCGCCGCCACGGCGGGAAGCTGCCGCTGTCGCTCGGCGCGCTGATCTCGGCGACCGCGCTGCTGCTGATGGCGCTCGCGCACGCGACGCAGGGCGAGATGGTCGCCTGGAACATCCTGCTGTCGGTCGGCATCGGCCTCGCGTTCGCGGCGATGCCGAACCTGATCTTCGACGCCGTCCCGCAGTCCGAGACCGGCGAGGCGACGGGCTTCAACACGCTCGTGCGGTCCGTCGGCGCCGGCCTCGGCTCGCAGATCAGCGCCGCGATCCTGACGGGCAGCGCCGCCGCCGGCGCGCTGCTGCCGTCCGACGGCGGCTACACGACGGCGTTCCTCGTCTCGGCCGCCATCGCCACCGTCGCGGCGATCGTCTCGATGCTCATCCCTCGCACGGCGGCATCCGGCCGAAGCGCGTGGTCCGTGCGCCGCGCGTCGGCGAGCCGGCCATGGCGGAGCGATGAGCGCCGGCGCCGCGCGCACCCGGGTCGACGCCGTCCGCAACTCCGAGCGGGTCCTGCGGGCGGCGGCCGAGGTGCTGGCCGAGAAGGGCGCCGAGGCGGGGATCCCCGAGATCGCCCTGCGAGCCGGCGTCGGCAAGGGCACCGTCTACCGCTGCTACCCGACCAAGGAGGACCTCGTCGGCGCGGTGGTCGCGGAGAAGCTGCGGTCGTTCACCGTCCTGATCGAGGCGGCGGCCGCTCGGCCGGACGCCTGGGATGCCTTCGTCGACCTGCTGCGCGAGTCCGCCGAGAGCCAGGCGACGGACTGCACGTTCACCGACGGCCTGGCCTACCCCTCGACCCACCCGGAGCTCGTCGCCGCCCGCTCGGCGATGAACCACGCCATGGGCGGCCTCATGGCCCGCGCCCAGGACCAGGGCCGCATGCGGCGGGACGTCACCAGCGAGGACGTGCGCGTGCTCTTCGCCGGCATGGCGCGACGGCTGCGAGCGGACGGCAACCGCGACCCGGAGGCGTGGCGCCGCTACGCGGGGTTGGTCGCGGACGCCATGCGCGCCTGATGCGTCGCTCGCATGCTCGCGCTTCCGCGGAAGCGCCAGTGCTCCCTTTCCCGCACCCCGTCAGCGCCGCCTGGCCAGCACGATCAGTGGGCGCCCGCACGTCGAATACCTGAACTCGCTGCCGCGCGTTCCTGCGTGCCCGTGCCCGAGCCTCGGCCCAGGCGGCGACAGCGGCTCTTGTCGTCTCAGGGCGGCGGTCCGCCGGGCCGATAGGACCTCAGGAAGATGAAGCGCTGCAAGGAGAAGATCCGCTACGGCACCGCCGCCGGCGCCAAGTGGTCGCTGTGGGGCATCTGGCTCGACCGCTACCTGCGAGGGCGGCGGCACCGCCGCGAGCGGCGCGCATACGCGTGTCCGCATTGCGACGGGTGGCACCTCACATCGCAGTCCAAGCGGCGGCGATGAACGACGCGTTGACACGGAACTAGGCCAGTCACGCCGATTGAAACCAGGCCACTTGAGGGCTGGACGCGTCCTGGCAGGATGGTGTCCGTGGCTGTCGGCGGAGATGTGATCGAGCTCGTTGAAGAGCACGTCTCAGCGTTCAACGCTCGGGACGTTCGGCGTGTGTTGGCGGGTCTCTCCGAGGAGGTCGTGTGGCAGACGGGGTCAGACACGTTCATAGGACTCGATCAGGTCGGGGGTCTGCTGCGCGATTCCGCGGGGTTGTTGCCGGTGCTCGAGATCAAGAGCGTCCTCGCTGATGGGGAGCGTGCGGCTGTTGAGATGACTGAGCGGTATCGCCACGAAGGGCAGACGCATGAGGTGCCGATCGCCGTCTTCTTTTCCTTCACGCGCGAGCTGATCAGCAGGGTGAAGGTGTTCCGGGAGGGCAGCGCTGACCCGTGAGGCGGCGGGTGGGACTATCGTGCCTGGCGCACGGTGAACCGCACCCTTGCATCCCTCCTCGCGGCCGTCATTGCCGCGTCCCTGTGGCTCCTCTGGAACTTCGAGCACGAGCACACGAGCATCCGGGCGCCGTGGACCGGACTGACATATGCGGCCTTGGTACTGGCGTTCATCGCCTCCGGTGTCATCGGCCGAGGCTGGCGCGCTCTTGCCTGCGCCATCGTGGGCGCCGTAGTGGCTGTCGTTCTCGTTGAGCCGCTCATCTGGCAGGGCGAGTCGGCGGAGACGGTCATGGACCAGAGCTGCGATCCGGGATGCATCTCGCCTGAGGCTGCCGTGGTGCTTTCGAGCGTGGCCGCTGCCGTTCTCGCAACGATCGGGATCCTGCTCCGCAGAGCACACGCCCTGGCCAGGCGCCCGCGATCCTCCGCTGCCGCTTAGGGGCGAGACGCGCCAGAGCGGCGATCAGCCGGACCTGGGCCGTGGGTCACGGGATCGCGACACGGCTCCGCGCGCGTTCATACGCCAAGATCGCAAGGCGAATTATCCACCGGCGCGACGCCGCGAGCACGCCATTGCCTGTGCGCGAAGGCAGCAGTTCCCGCTTCCTCCGCGTCCGTTAGGCGTCACAGATCGGCGCGCGGCCGGGCAACTCCGGCGCACGCCTTGGCCCGTCGACGCGACGGTGCCCGCTGGGGCCTTGGGCGACCCTTGGGGGTTTGGTCAGGTGCCGGGACCGCTCGCTAGAGCCGCGTTGCGCAGGCCAGTACTTCCTGCTTTGGAGGTATTGGGTCGCTTCGGGTTCCTCGGCGAACTCGAGGAGGTTGCCGACCTGCTCGAGCAGGACGGTGCGGACTTCGGCGGGCGTGGCGAAGAAGAACTCGCGGCGCTGGTTGATGACGGTTGACGCGTCGGTCGGCGAACGCTCGGTGGAGGTCGGCTTCGACGGTGACGGCGTCGTCGGCGAAGAACATGGCGTGGACGTCGAAGGGGAAGGGGACCGAGGCGTCGCCGAGTTCGCGGACGCGGTCCATGGGCTCGAGTCGCCGGGTGAGGCCGATCTTGACGATGTTGGGGCCGAGCGCGCCGCGGTTGCTGATGACGTAGACGTAGCCGGCGCGGATGTTGGCGGTGCGGTAGTCGTTTTGCTCGATCGCTTCGTCGATCTCGTGCAAGCGCTCGTTGAGGTCAGCGATCGCCGCTTCGTCACCGCTGTCCTTGAGCGCCTGCAGGGCGTTGAGGTAGTGCTCGCGTTCCTTGTCGAGCCGGGCGCGTTCGGCGGCGAGTTCCTGTTCGGCCTTGCGCTCCTCGCGAAGGCGCTCGCGTTCCTCGCGGGCCTCCTCCTTCTCGACCTGGACCTTCATGAGGTAGTCGGCGGTGAGCTCGAGCTCGCGGAGCCGTAGCTCGTGGTAGTCCGGGTTGATCCGCATCTCCATCATCGCGCCGAGTTTGGCGATGGCGGTGACCGACGACTCGAGGCGATTCTTGGCGGTGAGCGACGTTGCCGGCGCGCAATGCGCGCACGCAGTTGTCGGCCTCGGCGTTGTAGGCGCGAAGCATCAGCTTGGAGAACTCGGCGGTCATCTTGCGGCCCTTGGCCAGCGAGTTGTTGAACGTGAACATGTCCGAGGCCAACACCGCGTCGCCGGCCTTGACCATGGTCTTGATCTGCTGCGCTGAGCTCGTTGAGCTGCGCCTTGTACTCGGCGGCGTTCTCCAGCGGGTGGTGGTAGCGGTAGATCCCGACCTCCTGCAGGATCCGTTCGTCGTCGAGCTCGACCGTCGCGCCGTCGGCGGCATCGGCTTGGAGGCGTGCGACCTCGGCCTCAAGCTCGCTGATCCGTCGGCGGAGCGCATCGTCGTCGCGTCGGCGGCGTCGCTTCGGAGGCTCCGAGGCGGGGACAGGTCTCGCGGCTCGGGTTGTGGCGCAGGCTCGAGGGAGTCACTCGGCGGCGGGGGAGGAGGCGCGGCGGTTCTGCGGACCCAGAACTGCCAGCCTTCGGGCGCGGGAGGCCACGAGGGATCCGGCGTCCACCCCTCCGGCGGAACCCAGTCGCCGCCGGGTACCTGCCAGCCGGGAGGCGCGTTGAACGAGTAGCCCGTCGGGGTCATCGGCCGCGCACGCCGGGAGCCTCGTCGATGCCGACGAGCTCGTACGGGTTCTTCGACATCGCCGCGCCGAGGTGCTCCAGCGTCGCCGCAGGCACGATGTTGTGCAGGTCGAACGCCATGAACGAGTCGCGCTCCGCGCCAACCCCTACGAAGGCAATGCGTCGCTCGAGTCCGGTCGCCGGGTCCTTGGCATCGGTCGCGACCTGGAGCGTGATCGTCTGGATCTTCCCGGCCCGGTCGGCCTCGAAGATCTCGTGCAGCGTCCGCAGCGCGACTTGATGGACGATGCTCGCGTAGCGCTCCTTGAGATCCTTCTTCGGCAGCGCGGTGGCGGCGATCTCGTCCTTCGCCTTGACGTAGCGGTAGGCCTTCTCGGTGGGCAACCGGTCAGGAGGGCAGATCAGCACGGTCAGCGTGAGCTCCCGCGTATCGGGGTCGAACTCGTAGTCGTGCTCGACGGCCAGGATCTCGGGATAGACCGAGTTGCCGAGGACGATCCCGACGTACTCCTGGACGGCACGCGTGCTCGCCGGCGGCAAGGCCAGCGATGAGCGCGTCCAGCTTCTCGTTGGCCTGAGCGGCCTCGGCTTCTCGCGCCTCGCACTCGCGTTCGTAGGCGTCGCGGGCGGCCTGCAGCTCGCGCAGCCGCTGCTGCTCGAGCGCGTCTCGCTGCTGCATCTGTTCGAGCTGGCGGGCCGGCACCGCGGCGGCCTCAGCCTGCCACTGCGCGATGCTCGGCGTCGAAGGCCTCGCGGGCCTGCGCGACCGCGGCAGCATGCTTCTTCTTGCCGCCAAACACGCTGCCAAGACCCTTCGGCGCCTCTGGCTCGACGAACACGGGCTCCGGCGGCGCTGACACGGGCACGACCGCAGGGGTCGGCACTTCGAGATCGGCCCGCGGAAACGGCGGGTGGCTCGCCGACACGCGGAGACTCCTCGAGATCCACGAAGTCATCGACGGTCGAGCGTGGCGGACAGGATCGACTCCAGCTCGTCGGCAGTCTCAGCCAACTGGGCGTTGAGCGCCTCGACCTCCGCCAAGCGCGACTCCTCGTGCAGGCGCTTGGCTTCGCGCTCTGCCGCCTTCTGCTCAGCGGCCGACGCGCGAGCCGCCGCGGCGGCCGCCCGCTCAGCCCGGCGCTGCGCCTGCTCAGCCTCGCGAACCGCGGCCGCGTGCGCTCGCGCCTGCGCTCGCTCAGCCTGCGCTCGCTGCTCTGGCGGCAAGCTGATTCTGATACTGCAGCTCCGCGAAGAACCCTCGTCTCCTGGCCATCCCCATCCCTTCTGCAAACGTCTGCCTGCATGTGTCGAAGCGCCGCCGAGCCTGGCCGCAAACGCGACAGTTAGCGGACGCCTGTCAAGGCCGGTCGAAATGCTGGGCCGGTAGCGCCGGTCGAAAAGTGGGCCACCTGGAGAGGTTCGCGGCGGGCGGCGCGGAGGCGAGCCCGTAGGGCGAGCCGGAGCGGCGCTCGCCGCGCGTGTCAGTCGCCGGCGGGGGCGGGTCGGGCGAGGTCGCGGTCTTTGAGGCGGTAGCTGTCGCCCTTGAGCGCGAGGATCTCGGCGTGGTGAACGAGCCGGTCGATCATCGCCGCGGCGACGACGTCGTCGCCGAAGATCTCGCCCCAGGCCGAGAACGGCTTGTTGGAGGTGACGATCAGCGAGGCGCGCTCGTAGCGGCGGCTGACGAGCATGAACATCAGGTTGGCGGCCTGCGGGTCGAATGGGATGTAGCCGACCTCGTCGACGATCAGTAGCGGGATTCGTTGCAGTCGGGCGAGCTCGTCGTCGAGGCGGCCGCCGCGTTGGGCGTCGGCGAGCAGCGCGACCCATTCGGTGGCGGTGCGGAACGCGACGCGGTGGCCGGCCAGGCAGGCGCGGATGCCGAGCGCGATCGCGAGGTGGCTCTTGCCGGTGCCGGGCGGGCCGAGCAACACGACGTTCTCGCGGCCGGCGAGGAAGTCGAGTTGGCCCAGGTGCAGCACCGTCTCGCGTCGTAGCGAGGTCTGGAAGGCGAAGTCGAACTCCTCGAGCGTCTTGCGCGCCGGGAACCGGGCGGCCTTGATCCGGGCCTGGCCGCCGTGGCTGTCGCGGCTGTCGGTCTCGGTCTTCAGCAACGCCGCGGCGAACTGCTCGAAGCTCCATTCCTCGGCGCGGGCCCGATCGGCGAGCTTGGGGAGCGCCCGCGCTGCCGCGGGCGCCTTCAGAGCGCGGAACAGGTGCGCCAATTCTGTGGTGGCGCGGGTCATGCGATCAGCGGCGTCGTAGCGGGCCAGCGGCCGGATCTCGACCGGCGTTTCCGTGGAGGCGTCGCGGCCGGCTTTCAAGGCGCGAGCGTGCTCGAGCGCGGTGATCGTCCGGTGCCGCGCGAAGACGCGCGCGTGTCGGCAAGCGAGCTCGCCGGTGTCTAGCGCGACCGCCGTGACCGTCCGCTGGTCGACTGAGACCTCGACGCGCCGGCCGACCAGCAGCGGATCCAGCGAGTAGTCGTTGGTGTCGACGCGCAGGTGCGGGTCCGGCGGGACGCGCGTCGTCCAGCGCCGGGCGGTGTCGGGCAGCCGGTCCGGCAGCGGCGCCATCGCCTCCAGCTCGTCGGCAAGGCGATCGACCGGCCGCGCGCGGAGCGTCTTGTGCGTGCGCGCGTTGACCTTCGAAAACCAGGCGTCGAGCTGGTCCTGGAAGTCCAGCTCGTTGGCGAAGGCGCGGCCGGGCTCGAAGTTCGTCTCCGCATAGCCCTGCAGCCGCTCGACGACGCCCTTGGCCTGCGGATCGGCCGGCTCGCAGAACCGCCAGCCGACCCGCAGCTGGCCGCAGAACGCCGGCGAACGCCTCCGACGGCCGCCCGCCATGGCCGTGGATGCCCGCCTGCCGGTCCCAGACCAGCGTCTGCGGCAGCCCGCCGAGACGCTCAAGACAGCCGGCGATCCCGGCCAGCAGATCCTCGCTCTGCGTTGAGAAGACCAGAACGCCAGCGCCTGCGCGCGAGTAACCCAAACACGCGATGACGACCCAGCCGCGGCGCGTCTGCCCGTGGCCGACCGGGACCTCCTCGCGCGGCTGCCAAACATCGAACTGGCAGATCTCGCCCGGCCGATAGACCGTCCGCTGAAACGTCCTAGCGCGGCGGCGCGAACAACGGCCGGACCTCGCGCAAATAGTCGTCGACGACCGTCTTGGACGCCGTGCAGCCCAGCGGCTCGAGCAGCTCGCGGATCCGGACCCCCGGCAGCTTGGGGTCGTCGCTTGCAGCAGCCGGTGGATCTCGTCCTTGAACGGATCGAGCTTCGACCCCGCCGGCGCCCGGCGATAGACCGGCGGCTCGCTGCTGTTGACCGCCTTGCGGATCGTGTCGCGATGCAGCCCCGTCCGCCGACGGATCTCGCGCTGCGACAGACCCTTGACGAAGTGCAGCCGACGGATCTCGGCCCACTGCTCCACCCCGACCACCTCGGTCCTCCCGAGCTCGCTCTGCGCAGACGAGCCCAGGCTCCGCGAGCCACCGGACGAACCCTCAAGTGGCCCACTTTTCAACCGGCGCAGGTGGCCCAGTTTTCACCCGGCGCCGACAGACGCCAGACCGCAGGTTATGGCTAAAACCCAGAAAACTCAAGACAGGCGAACGGTGGCAAAGCTGACAGGCGAGTCGGCCCGCCTTCGCCGAGCCATGCCGCCTCGCGGCTGCGCTTTTATCCGCGCGCATCGCGCGACGCGAGAGTCGGATCATCAAATCATGCGGGAAGCACTAGACAGGGTTATCGCCTCGAACGCAGCGATTTGCCCACGCCGGGAGCGCGGGAGCTCGCATTCACGTCACCTGTCCGCCGCCGTGGCGTAGGAGTCGTGCCTGCCATGCGTCCACGCGACCGTCTGGCCGATGTAGGTCGCGGAGCGACAGACGTCGCCAGTGTTGCCAGCTTCGATCTGCTTCCCCCCCGACCGCTTCTCCTTGGCGAGGACATTCAGGAGCAGATGGAAGCTGTCGGCTCGGATCCGGCGCCGCGTTGAGATCATGTGCGACGCCCCCTAGCGTCTCAATCGCCCGCTTGTAGCTATCCGCTTCGCTGAGTGCGCGACCAGCAAGGAGGCGCCCTGAGGCATCTGGGTGGAAACGGAAGGAAGTCCACAGCGGCAGCCACGACGGCTCGTCGACGCCCTCTCGGTGCCGCGACTCGCAGGCGAACCTCGGCGGCCCATGGCTCGTCGGGTAGCTTCGCAGCTTCGGCTTCGGCAGTGATCGAGTCACCGCGTGCCGCGTAGGCCAAAACGCGCAAGGAGCTGTTGAGGTTCCGGTGTGGTGAGCGAGCGAGCACGTCGCCACTCTCTGGATGCCACGCCGCGCGCGTTGGTGGCAGACATGCCGAGAGTCGCGCAAACGCGGCATGGACCGCTTCATCGCCATCCCCGGTGGCGAGTTGCTTCAGTTCCGCGAGCGCAGCCTGGCGACGCCCTCGGGCCGGCACATCCACATATGCGGTTGCGCGGATGCGTCTGGCCGCGTCCGTTGCGATCGCCGCCTGGGTCACCGCGAGTGCTAACTCGGCATCGCCAGCGCGCAGTGCGGCGTCCCCGAGGACTTCGGCGCCTTCTTCAGCAGTGATTTCTTCGGGGAGGGCTTCCGCCAGGATCTCGCGGGCCCATTCTGCGTCGTGCAATAGCAGCGGAACCTCGGCGGCGAGCATCAAGAGTCGAACGCTTTCCAGCGCTTCATCGCGACAAGCTCCGAGCGAAGCTGGACCGCGTCGTTCATAGCGGCCTGAACTTCGGCCAGTGAGAACGCTCGGTCGTCGCGTAGCGCGACCCGTCCCACGTGCACGCGCAAGTTGACCGACGTCATCCGTACCGCAAACGCTTTCGGGGCACGCGCTTCGGCATCGAGCAGGTGCTTCGACGCGTCTTCGAGCTCCTTGAGCAGCATCTCGGCGCGCGCCCGCTGGCAGAGGATCAGGGCGGCGAGCTGCGCATCGTCGGCATCGAGCTCTGTCAGCGTGAGCAGCGCCTCCTCGGGCGGAGTCGTGTCGTAGACGCTCCAAGCGAGCGCGCGGGCCGTCCGGGTCAAGCGCCTCAGCCTCGCGCAGGAGTCGTTCGTGCATCTCCTCGTCACCGCCCACGCCAGCGTCCACAGCAGCCCTTGCAAGCGTGTCCGCGCGTCGCACGACGTCAAAGCGGTGGCTGAGGTGCTCCCATGCGATCGCAGCCGGTCGCCAAAGTCCCGCAGCCTCGGCCTGACGAATGACGGCGTGGACGAGTTCGTCGGGCCCCTCCTTGAGCGCGGTCGGCCAAGTCTCGATGAGTTGGCGCTACTTGGACGGGTCTACGGGATCGCCAAGTTGCTCCTGAAGCCAAGCAAGAGCGCTTGAATCCTTTCGCGCAAGCGCTTCTGTCGCGGATCGCGCCCACTCGGGGGCGTCGCCGATGACGAGAATTGGGGCGCGCGGCGCGTCGGCCGGTGCCGTGGCAAGCCGAGGCGGATCGCCGCCGTCCATCGCCGCACGATGTCCATCGCCAGTTCGTGGTCTCGCTTGATCTGGAGGACTTGGCGCACAGTGAACTGCTGAGCCGGATCGTCGATCACATCCGAGTGGACACCACACATCAACACCAGGTTCCGGAAGCTGTGGCGATGTTCGATCAGGTCGGCAAACTCCTCCTGCTCTGAGCACGACAATGAAGACGGCGAGCGCGCCACCGACGGGTGGTCCACGCTGCGACACGATGTGACATTCCTTCCCGACGATCGTGTCATCGTGAGCGTCGCCGGTAGGAAGCAGCAGTTCTTGCCCGCAGCGCGGAAACGCGCAGAGCCCGCCTGATCGCGTCCAAAGCCGCTTTCGCGTGTGCAGTGAGATCCCTTTGCCAATGATCGACAGAGGATCGCGGACCGGCCCGACGGCTCGGCTCGGTGCGCGCGGTCAGCGGCAGACCCTGGGGAATGGGCGGGTCGCGACTCGGCCGTACTGCCGTTATCGCGTGAACCCGAGAAGCGCCGCGAGAGGTTCGGAATGGCCCGCGCAGGTGGTGTAGACGCTCCTCCGGTGGGTGGCACGAAAGGGCGCTGCGGGCCGCGGCGAGCTTCGACGACAAGCGGGGGTGCCGGGGCTCGGCGCGCTGGAGGGGATGTCGAAGTCGACGTGGCGGGTTCCATTTCGTGACAGGACCCGCCGGCCTGCGGCGCTGAGCCCTCGGGCGAAGCGCGGCGCGGCGCGGCGCGAACACGAACGAGGAGCCCGAGTGGAACCGCGGCTCCGTTTTTGGGAGAATGACCGCAATGAGCCGGCAGGCCGCCTATGACCGTGCCGTCCACGCCCGGCTGTTCGCCGGGCTGCTCGGCGATGCCGGGACGGCCACGCCGGCCGAGGTCGCGGGCCGTGCCGGGCGTGTCGCCGGACGCCGCCCGCGAGACGCTGGCCGCGCTGGCGCGCGAGGGGCTGCTCGAGACGATGCCCGGCGGCGCCTACCGCGCGCTGCGGCTGGACTCGCGCGAGCTGCGCGAGCTGTACCCCGCCGTGCTGGTGCTCGAGGCGGTCGCCGTCCGCAACGCGCCGCCGTATACGGCCGCGCGCCTCAACTCGCTGCGCGAGGCCAACGCGACCCTGCGCTCGGCGCGCGACGCCGAGGAGGGCTCGAAGGCCGACGACGAGTTCCACCGGCGGCTCATCGCCGACTGCGGCAACCCCAAGCTGCTCGCGGTCGTCGACCCCGTCCGGCGGGCGCTGATCCCCTACGAGCGGGTCTACTTCGCCGGCGCCGACCGGCGCGTGCGCTCGGCCGACCAGCACGAGCAGATCATCGACGTCCTCGAAGCCGGCGACCACGGGCGGGCGGCCGACCTCGTGCGCGTGAACTTCACGACCGCGCTGCCGGACCTCACCGCAGAGCTGGACGCACGGCATCCGGACGGCGGCTGACGCCGGCCACCGCGCGCACGGGCGAGCCCGCCTGGACCGCGGCGAGCACGATCCCGACCCACACCAGCGTCGCCAGCGCGACGTGCACCCACACCAGCTCGGCCGGCACGTCCAGCGCGAACTGGACGAGCCCGAGCACCCCCTGCGCCGCCATCACGAGGCAGACGCGCACCAGGCGGTGCACGAGCGGCGGGTCCGCGCCGCGGCGGCGGGCGAGCCACCAGACGCCGATCGCGGCCACGCCCAGCAGCGCCGCGAGCGCGCCGTGGCGCTCGATCAGCCAGGTGACCGTGTCCGCGCCCTTGAACGTGAACCGCTCGACCACGTCGCCCGTCCCGGAGCCGCCCGCGTGCGGGCCGGCGGCGGTCGCCGCGGTGCCCGCGAACAGCGTCACGCCGCCGAGCGCGAGCAGCGCCCAGACCGCGCGCGCGACGACGAGGTCGCCCGCGCGCTCGCCCCGCGTCCACCCCGGCCGGGCGCGCCAGACGAGCGCGCAGGCCGCGATGAGGATCAGCATCGAGAGCAGGAAGTGCGCCATCACCCAGCCGGGGGCGAGGCCGTAGAGCACGGTCAGGCCGCCCATCACGGCCTGGCCGGCGACGCCGAGCGGCAGCAGCATCCCGAGCAGCGCGAGGTCGCGCCGGAACGGCCGCCGCCGGAACGCGCCGAGGCCGGCGGCGATCGCGCTCAGGCCGACGATCGTGGTGAGCATGCGGTTGCCGAACTCGATGTAGGAGTGCGTCCCGAGCTCCGGCGTGAGCCGCCCGTCCTCGTAGCACTTGGGCCAGTCGGGACACCCGAGGCCCGACCCGGTGACCCGCACGGCGGCGCCGGTGAAGACGATCAGCACCAGCGCTCCCACCGCCACGCAGGCGACATAGAAGTACTGACGCGGAGTGAGGCGCATCCGGCGGGATTGTGTCAAGCGACCCGGGACGGCAGCACGCGATCCGCCACCGCCAGCGCCGCGGTCAGCACCGCGGCCAGCATCGTCATGCTCACGTACCGGAAGCCGAGCGCCGGCGCGGTGAGCAGCAGCCCGAGCGAGTTCACGACGGTGAACAGCATCAGCGCGCCCACGAGCGCCCGGTAGCGCCGGCGGCGGTAGAGCCAGATCGCGGCGGCGACCTGGACGACGCAGATAGATCCACGGCAGGTCGAGCGGGATCCACGAGTTCGGGCCCATGAACTTGGTCAGGACGTCGGTCGCCGCGTGATAGCCGTGGAAGAACTCCATCGGCTGGCCGAAGTTGTCGGGCGAGATGAGGCCGAAGTAGGCGTCGTGGCGGGCGTCGTAGAGGCCGAGCTGCGCACCGAACAGCCGCAGCCGCGCCCACGCGTAGGAGTCCGGGCTGCCCGTGATCGCGTCGACCCAGGCGCGGCGCAGCACCGGCGCCTCCTCGGCTGCGACAGCGGGATCGTTGTAGGCGATCCGCGCCGCGGCGTCGGGCGCGAGCGCCGAGTGCACGCTCTGCCAGCGGAAGGCGTCCGGCACGGTCGACGGCGTGAGCTCGCCCGCCACCCAGCCGGCCCGTGGCCGCTGCGCCAGCCCGTCCGGGAACCGGTCGCGGTCGTCGAGCTGGCTGATCGCCGCGAGGTCGTAGACGTACAGGAAGCGCTCGGGGTGAACCGCCTGGACGTCCGCCGTGCGCTGGAGCACCGAGCCGGCCGCGACCGCGACGAGCGCCGCCACGCAGGCGATCGCGAACGGCCCCGCGATCCGCCGGAACACGCCGGTCCCGCCCGGGATCCAAAACAAGCCGAGCAGCCAGCCGACGGCGAACACGACCGCCAGCCCGTTCTGGCGGCACAGGTAGGCGAGCAGCGCCGCCGCCAGCGCCCCGCCGGCGAGCGCCACGCGCACGCGCCGGCTCCCGGGCCGCTCCCCCGTCGCGCGCAGCGCGAGGCCGAACGCGACCAGCGCGAAGCCGAGGAAGAACGTGTCGCGCGAGAGGTTCGAGAGCTGCGCGAACGCGACCGGGAAGCCCCAGGTGAGCAGCGTCAGCCCGGCGGCCCACACACGCGGGAGGAAGTGCCCGAACACGAGGTAGAGACCGGCGACGCAGATCACGATCTCGACGAGGTACGCGGTGCCGAGATCGAGCCCGAGGTCGTACCACCAGCGCAGCGCCACCGACCCGAACCACGTCCACCAGTCCGTCGCGATGCCGCCCAGCGCCTGGTGGACCGTCTGGTTGGAGTCCGGGTTCAGGAGCCCCGGCCACCACGCCAGGCAGGGCATGACGCACGCGACCACGAGCAGCGCGTAGGCCGGCACGCGCCCGCGGACGAGCGTCCCGCCGGTGCTGGGCGCCTCCGCGCGCGTCACGGCCGCCGGACGGGCCGCAGGCGCGGCCGCCGGTCTCACGCCTGCCGCCGCATCAGCGATGGCGCCGCCTCCGCGATGATCGACTTCGCCTCGGCGCCGGAGATGTTGGTGACCGTGAGCATCGAGTGGTCCGTCGTGCGGTAGCGCGCGACCGGCGTCGGCACGTGGGCGCCGTACCAGCCGCGCTCCGCCATCCGCACCCACAGGTCGAAGTCCTCCCACCCGTGCAGGCGCCGGTCCAGCCGGTAGCCGCCGAGCTGGCGCAGGTGACCCGTGCGCATGAGCGCCATCGCGTCGATGTAGTTGCCCGAGCGGACGAACCGCTCCGGGTCCCACGGGAAGATGTTCAGCAGCCCGCGCGGGCCGTTGATCGAGAAGCGCTCGAGCAGGCCGTAGGCGAACGCCGCCTCCGGGTCGGCCTCGAGCGCGGCGATCAGCGGCTCGAAGCAGTGCGGGAGGATCTCGTTGTCCGCGTCCAGCACGAAGGAGAACTCGCCGCGGGCGAACGCCAGCGCGGCGTTGCGCGCGGCGCCGAGCCCGCGGTTGACGCTGTGGCGCAGCAGCAGCGCGGCGGCCGTGTCGTGCCGCTCGATCCAGCGCTCGGCGCGCGCGAGCGACTCGTCGGACGAGCCGTCGTCGACGATCACGACCTCCCACTCGCGCATCCGGCTGTGCGCCAGCGAGTCGAGCGCCGCCTCGATGTACTCCGCGTAGTTGTAGAGCGCCACGAGCACGGTGACGCGCGGGCGCGCGGCGTACCAGCCGCGGGAGCGCCGCCGGACCTCGATCTCCGGCACCGCGCCGTCACGGTCGCGCGCCATCCGGTCGACCCGGCGGCGCAGGTCGATGAGGTCGAGCTTGACGTCCTTGAGCACCCGGCGCACCGCGCCGTCGGGGTCCACGACCGGCTGCGTCACGCGGTCCAGCGCGCGCTGGACGTCCTGCTCGGTGGGCGGCGGCTGCACGAAGAACGCGGATCGCGGCGAGGGCAAAGGCCGCTCGTCGAGGCGGCGGACCGCGTCGGCGAGGCGGGCGACCGAGCGGCCCAGCGGCAGCTCCTCGCGCAGCGTCGTGTACGCCGCCGTCTGGATCTCCCAGCGCGCGTGGCCGTCGTCGAGCAGGTGCTGGACGAGGTGGCCGAGCGCCTCGGGGCGGCCCGAGAGGAAGTGGCGGCCGGCCTCCAGCGGCTCGTAGTCGAGCGAGTGCTCGGAGACCACGACGCAGCCGCTCGCCATCGCCTGGACGAGCCGCAGCCACTCGAAGTAGGGACGGTCCTCCTGGTGGACGTTGATCAGGATCTTGCTGCGGGCGAGCAGGTCCCACTTCTCCTCGTCGACGAGGAACGACCGCGACGCGCGCCAGTTCGGCGCGCGAGTTGTCCGAGACGACGAAGTGGCAGCGCTTGTCCGAGAACACGTGCGCGGCCGCCCCGAGCACCTCGAGCCGCCGCTGCGTCGCGGCGCCCATGAACAGCACGTCGATGTCGCGCTCGGCGTCGCCGCGCAGGGCGTCCCAGCGCTGGGTCCAGCCGAGCTGGAGGTGCTCGGCCTCGATCCCGTGCCCGCGCAGCGCGCGGACCGCGAGCCGGTTGATGTCGAACACGGCGCCGGCCTGCGCGGCGTACTCGACGTTCCAGTCGAAGAAGTGGGTGCCCGGCTGCTCGGCGCAGATGAAGATCGTGCGCGCGTAGACGTCCGGCGGCGGGCCGATCCGCCCGTGCATCAGCGTGAAGTACTCGTGCGGCGGCACGACGGCGTAGACCCGGCCCTCGCGCGGCTCGGGGAACGCGCCCTCGTGGACGCTGACGTCGATCCCGAGGCCGCCCAGCTCGTCGGCGAGCCCGCCGACGAGCTCGGAGAAGAACAGGTTCTGGCGCGGGGCGAGGACGAAGGCGAGCTCCGGCACGGGTCGCCATGGTAGGCACTCGGGCTTCGCGGGCCTCAGGGCGCACGTCCTACGATGTCGCCGTGGCTTCCGACCTCGCGGACCTGATCGACGGCACGCCCGGCCGGTTCGTGCCCGCCGAGATGAGCGGCCAGCTCGTCGAGGCCGAGCACCTCAACCGGTACTGGTGGGCGGCGGGGCTCGCCCGCGGCCGCCGCGTGCTCGACGCCGGCTGCGGCATCGGCTACGGCGCCGCGATCCTCGCGCGAGCGGGCGCGAAGGAGGTCGTCGGCGTCGACCTCGCGCCGGAGGCGATCGAGGCGGCGCGCGCCGGCGCGCCGGAGGGCGACGCGCTTCGAGACCGGCGACGTCCGCGACCTGCCGTTCGACGACGACAGCTTCGACGCGGTGGTCTGCTTCGAGGTCATCGAGCACGTCGAGGAGCAGGAGCGGACGCTCGACGAGCTCCGGCGCGTGCTGACCGACGACGGCGTGCTGGCGGTCTCCTCGCCCAACCCGGCCGTCTACGTGCAGGGCAACCCGCACCACAAGCGCGAGCTGGGCCCGGCCGAGCTGGAGGCGCTGCTCGCCGCGCGCTGGAACGCGGTGCGGCTGTTCCAGCAGAGCAACTTCGTGTCCGCGCTGATCCAGGCCTCCGGCGAGGCCGCGGCGGACGCGCCCCGTGACGGCGCGCTCGTCCACCACATCGCCGACGCGCCGCTGGACGGGCCGACGTACTCGCTGGCGCTCGCCTCGGACGCCGCGCTGCCCGACCTGCCGACGCTGGCCACGCTGGCGGCGCCGCTGGAGATCCGCGAGTGGGTCGAGCGCTTCCGCGCCCAGGAGGAGCACATGCAGCGCCAGGCGGACGCGCTGGAGACCGCGCGGCGGCAGGAGGAGGCCCATCGCGACCTCGCGCGAAAGCTCGCGGACGCCGAGAGCGAGCTGGCCGAGCTGCCGGCGCTGCGCGCCAACGCGGAGACGCTGGCCGCCGACCCACGTCGAGCTCGCGTCGGCGCTGGAGCGCGCGGAGGCGGACCTCGAGCGGGCCCGTGCCGTGATCCAGGACCTCCAGAGCTCGGCGAGCTGGCGGCTGACGGCGCCGCTGCGCTCCGCGAAGGGGATCAAGTCGAAGCGGGGCGGGGACCGATGACGCTGCTCTCGACGCCGGTGATGGCGGCCGCCGAATGGCAGATGCACTACGGCGAGCGCTTCGCGCTCGAGGGCATCCTCGCCACGCTCAAGCCGGAGCTCGCGATCGAGATCGGGCGGGCGGAGGGCGGCAGCCTGCGCCGCATCGCCGCGCACAGCGGGCAGGTGCACTCGTTCGACCTCGTCGCGGAGGGCGAGGACCTGCGCCGCGACCTCGACAACGTCGTCTTCCACACGGGCGACTCGGCCGCGCAGGTTCCCGAGACGCTGAAGGAGCTGGCCGCCGCGGGCCGGCACGTGGACTTCGCGCTGGTCGACGGCGACCACAGCGCCGAGGGCGTGCGCCGCGACGCGCTCGCGCTGCTCGAGTCCGACGCCTGCCGGAACACGGTGATCGTCTTCCACGACGCCGCCAACGACGACGTCCGTGCCGGCCTGGAGTCCGTCCGCTTCGAGGAGCACCCGAAGGTCGGGCTGAGCATGCTCGACTTCGTCCCGGGGTTCCTGGTCGAGAAGGGCGTGTACGCGATGCACATCTGGAACGGCCTCGGCGTCGTGGTGCTCGACGACGGCCGCACGGAGCCGCCGATCACCGAGCCGTGGCGGTTCGACGCGGCGGCGCTCCAGCGCCGCGTGCGCGACCTGATGGTGGCCGAGCGCGACGGCGCCGCGCCGGAGCCCGCGCCCGAGCCGGCGAAGGCGGCCGACGGCGGCATCCCGAAGGCCGCGCTCGCCGCCGCGGCGGCGGGCGGGGTCGTCGCCGGCTGGCTCGGCGGCCGGCTCGCGCGCCGCTGAAACCGCGCAGCAGCGCCCGGGAGCGCTGCTAGCGTCTGCCTGCCGTGGTCACGGCCTTTGGAGAAAGCACGCGGGAGCGCACAGAGGGCGCGACGCGGGCGGGCTCTCCCGCCGCGGTGTCTGTCGACGCGCTCTCGAAGCACTTCCGCCTCCCGCACCAGCACTACTCGACGCTCAAGGAGCGCGCGCTGCACCCGTTCCGCAGCCGCACGCTACGACACGCTGCACGCCGTCGACGACGTCGTCCTCGAGATCGCGCCAGGGCGAGTTCTTCGGGATCGTCGGCCGCAACGGCTCGGGCAAGAGCACGCTGCTGAAGTGCCTGGCCGGCATCTACGAGCCCGACGACGGCCACGTCGATCGATCGCGCGGCCGGCTGTCGCCGTTCATCGAGCTCGGCGTCGGCTTCAACCCGGACCTGACGGCGCGCGACAACGTGATCATCAACGCGATCATGCTCGGGCTCACGCCGCAAGCAGGCGCGCGAGCGGTTCGACGAGATCATCGCGTTCGCCGAGCTGGAGGAGTTCCTCGACCTCAAGCTCAAGAACTACTCGTCGGGCATGAGCGTGCGGCTGGCGTTCTCCGTCGCGATCCAGGTCGACGCCGACGTGCTGCTCGTCGACGAGGTGCTCGCGGTCGGCGACGCCGCCTTCCAGCAGAAGTGCTTCGACGAGTTCCACCGCCTCAAGGCCGAGGGCAAGACGATCGTCTTCGTCACGCACGACATGAGCGCGGTCGAGCGCTTCTGCGACCGGGCGATGCTGCTCGAGCGCGGGCGAGATCGTCGCGCTCGACGAGCCGGCGACGATCGCGCGCGCGTACAACGAGCTCAACTTCGGCCGCATCGCGTCCAGGACGCGGCGCCCGGGACCGCAGCAGCGCTACGGCGACCGGCGCCGCCGAGATCAGCGACGCCTGGTTCGAGGACGCGACCGGCGAGCGCGTCGCCGCGCTCGCGCAGGGCGGAGCCGCTCGCGCATGTGCGCTCGAGGTCGGCTTCCACGCCGCCGTCGAGGACCCGTGGTTCTCGTTGCACCTGCGCAACGAGGCGCGCCACATCGTGTTCGCCAGCCGGCAGCACCTGCACATGACCACGACCGGCAACTTCGAGGCCGGCGAGCACGGTCGTCGTGCGCGTGAGCCTCGAGAACTGGTTCGCGCCCGGGCCGCTACGACCTCACGCCGACCGTCGCGCCGGCCGGGCGGCGCCGACGTCATCGACCTGCGCGAGGACCTGCGCCAGCGTGGTCGTCCACGGCGCGCCGGCACACCGGCGGCGTCGGTCGAGCTCCCGCACACGTTCGAGGTGGAGCGGTCGTGAGCGCCGCTCGCCCGCGACGCACCAGCGGCCGTCGCTCAGCTCGGCCGTGACGCTCCAGCGGTTCTGGAACCTCACGTGGACGCTCGCCGTGACCGACTTCAAGCTGCGCTTCTACGGCTCGGTGCTCGGCTACGTGTGGACGCTCGCGCGGCCGTTCCTGTTCTTCGGCGTCATCTACTTCGTGTTCACGGAGATCGTCGGGCTCGACAAGAACGTCCCGAACTACGGCGTCTACATCCTCTTCGCGCTCGTGCTGTTCCAGTTCTTCGCGGAGGCGACCGGCAACTGCGTCAACGCGCTCGTGACGCGCGAGAGCATGCTGCGCAAGATGCGCTTCCCGCGGCTGGTGATCCCGCTCGCGGTCGTGCTGACGGCGCTGTTCAACCTCGGGATGACGCTGATCGCGGTGTTCATCTTCGCGATCGCGTCCGGCGTCTACCCGACGCTGACGCTGGCTCGAGCTGCCGGTGATCATCGCGATCGCTGACGTTCTTCGCGACCGGCGTCGGGCTGCTGCTGAGCGCGCTGTTCGTCCGCTACCGCGACGTGCAGCCGATCTGGGACGTCTTCTCGCAGATGCTCTTCTACGCGTCGCCGATGCTCTACGTGGCCACGATGGTGCCCGAGAGCTACCAGCGCTCCTACCTGGCCAACCCGGTCTCGGCGCTGCTGACCGAGATGCGCGCACGCGGTCGTCGACCCGAGCGCGCCGCCACGTGTGGGACGCGATCGGCGGCGCCGAGCGGCTGCTCGTGCCGGCGGCGATCGTGGTCGTCACGTTCGCGCTCGGCGCTGTGGGTGTTCAAGCGCGAGGCCCCGAGGATCGCGGAGAACCTGTGAGCGACGCACGAGGCGCGGCGCGAGGCGGCGCTCGCCGGCCGCGGAGAACGCGCGCGCCTGTGGGCGGAGAACAACCGCCTGCGCGCCGAGCGGCGCGAGGTCGAGTACTACGAGAAGCTCGCCGACGCACATGCAGGGCTCGGTCTCGTGGCAGGTGACCGCGCCGCTGCGCGGCGGCAAGGTGCTCGCCGCCAAGGTCCGCAGGAAGCTCGAAGAGCGCCGCGGCTGATGGCCGCCGGCCGTGACCGTCGCGATCCCCGTCTACAACGGGGCGCGCTACCTCGACGAGGTGCTCGGCGCGGTGCGCGCGCAGCGCGTCGACGCGCGAGGTCGAGCTGCTGATCGTCGACTCGGGCTCCACCGACGGCTCGCTCGAGATCGCCGAGCGCCACGGCGCGCGCATCCACCGGATCCCGAAGGCCGAGTTCTCGCACGGCGGCACGCGCAACCTGATGATGGAGCTGGCCGCGGGCGAGCACGTCGCGTTCCTCACCCAGGACGCGACGCCCGCGCACGACGGCTGGCTGGCGGCGCTGCTCGAGGGCTTCGAGCAGGCCGACGACGTCGCGCTCGTGTTCGGCCCGCACGACCCGCGCCCGGACGCCTCGCACATGATCAAGTGCGAGATGGAGCGCCACTTCGCCACCTGGGGCGACGGCGGGACGGCGATCGACGTGCAGCGGCTCGGGCGCTCGGCCGCGCGAGGTCGCCGACTACCGCGCGTTCCCCGGCCGGCTGACGTTCTTCTCCGACGTCAACGGCTGCGTCGCCAAGTGGGCGTGGCGGCGAGATCCCCTACCGCAGCGTCCCGTACGCCGAGGACCAGCTGCTGGGGCGCGAGATGATCGAGGCCGGGCTTCGCGAAGGCGTTCCACCCGGAGGCGCGCGTGCTGCACTCGCACGACTACCCGCCGGGCGCAGTTCCTGCGGCGCTACTTCGACGAGTTCCGCTCGCTGCGCGAGGTGCTCGACCACGTCGAGGTCGCCCACCCGGTGTACACGCCGCTGACGATCCGCGGCCTCGTCGGCCACGACAAGCGCTGGCTGCGAGCGCCAGGGCGTCGAGCGGGCGCGCGCTCGTGCGCCCGCTGGCCGTCTCCGCCCGCCACCACGCGATCCGCCAGCTCGGGGCGATCGTCGGCACGCGCGCCGACCGCGTGCCGCGGCCGGCTGCGGCGCGCGCTCTCGCTCGAGGGCCGCGACTCGTTCACGCCCTTCGACGGTGCCGGAGAGCCCGCTGCTGGCGCGGACCACGCAGCCGGACTCCAAGCCGGTCGAGCTCACGCGCCGACTGGACGTGGGACTTCGTCGCGCGCGCCTACCCGCGCGCGCGCAGGTGGCGACTCGAGCCGCACTCGGGCGACGCCGACGGGCCCGTGGCGGCTGGCGTGGGTGGTGCCGCCGTGGCGGATCGGCTCGGGCGGGCACACGACGATCTTCCGGCTGATCCGCCAGCTCGAGCTGCGCGGGCACCGCGTGCTCGATCCACGTGTTCGACCCGCACGGCCACGAGCCGCACGCGGGCGGCCGGGCTGCGCGAGCGAGATCCGCGAGCACTTCGTGCCCGGCGTCGAGGCCGAGGTGTTCGTCGGGCCTCGACGACTTCGACTCGGCCGACGTGGCGATCGCCACCGAGTGGAGCGACCGCGTTCCCGGTGCGCGACCTGCCGCGCTGCCGCGAGAAGGCCTACCTCGTCCAGGACCACGAGCCCGAGTTCTTCGCCACCTCGGCCCAGTCGATCTGGGCCGAGGAGACCTACCGCATGGGCTACCGCTGCATCGCCTACACGCCGTGGATGGCCGACATGCTGCGCGACCGCTACGGGCTCGAGGCCCGCTGGTTCGAGTGCGGCACCGACCTCGACGTCTTCCCGTTCGCCGGCGAGGAGGGCCGCCGCGAGGACCTGATCGCGGTCTACGCGCGGCGCGAGACCGAGCGGCGCGCCGTGGACCTCGCGATGGCGGGGCTCGCCGTGCTCGCCGAGCGGCGCCCGTCGATCCGTCCCGTGCTGTTCGGCTCGCGCCAGAAGGCGACGCTGCCGTTCGCCGGCCGAGGACCTCGGCGTCGTGCGCGCCCGCGGCGGCTCGCCGCAGCTCTACCGCGACGCGAGCGCCGGGCTCGTCTTCTCGCTCACCACCCACTCGCTGGTGGCCCACGAGATGATGGCCAGCGGGCTGCCGGTCGGTCGAGCTCGAGGGCGACAACGTCGGCTCCGCGCTCGGCGCGTCGGGCGACCTGGTGGAGCTCGCCGCGCGCCGCCCCGACGCGATCGCCGACGCCATCGAGCGCCTGCTCGACGACCGCGCGCGCGCCGCGGCGATGGCGCGGCCGCGCCCGCGCGTTCGTCGAGGAGCGCACGTGGGAGCGGGCCGGCGACCAGGTCGAGTCCGCGCTGCGCGACTTCCTCGCGACGCCGCGCTAGCCGTGCGCTGCTTCGCGTGCGTGGAGCCGGGGGCGCCGCCGATCCCGTTCGAGCCGCCGGACCCCGATCCCGTGCCGCACCCGGACGTCCGCTACTTCGCGCGGGCGCTGGCGGCGATGGAGGAGCGGCTCGGGCGCCGCGACCTGACCGTCTATGTCACGTGGAGCACCGACGAGCTCCCGTCCTACGGCGACGACGTGGTCGCGGTCGTGCTCGGCGACGAGCCGGCGCGGATCCCGCGCTACTTCGACCGCGTGGCCGCGACGTTCAAGGGCTACGGCACGCGCCCGCCGATCGGCGTGCGGCCGGCGGCGCTGCCCTCGCGGCTCGGCGCCGCCGCGCTGCTCGAGTGGGCCGAGAAGCTGGCGATCTGCGCGCCGGGCGCGCTCGCGTTCGCTCGCCGGCGGGTGCGCTCGCGCGCGCTGCCGGGCGTCTTCCCGGTGCCGATCGGCTACTTCGAGCAGGAGGAACGCCCCGTCACGCCGATCCTCGAGCGCCCGGTGGACGTCTTCTTCGCGGGCAGCGTGCAGCACGTCACGCCCCGCCGGCTGCCGTCGGCGAAGGGGATCGCCCGCGAGCAGATGCTGGCGGCGCTGGAGTCGGCGCACGGGCTGACGACCGACCTCCAGCTGTTCACGGGGTTCGGGCCGGGCACCGCCGGCTCGCTGTCGCGCGAGGAGTACTCGACGCGGCTCATGGACGCTCGCATCTGCCTGGCGCCGCGCGGCAACTCCGTCGAGACGTTCCGCGTCTTCGAGGGGATGCGCTACGGCTGCGTGGTGCTGTGCGACCCGCTGCCCCGCGGCCGCTGGTTCTACGACGGCGCGCCGGTGGTCGAGGTGGCCCGCTGGAGCCGGCTGCCGCGGATCCTCGAGGCGCTGCTCGCCGACGAGCGCGCGCTCGCCGAGCGCCAGGCGGCGACGCTGGCCTGGTGGCGCGACCGGTGCAGCGAGGAGGCGCTCGGCGCGTACATGGCCGAGCGCGTTCCTACGCGCGCCTGAGCAGCGCGGTGATCGCCTCGGCGGGCACGGCGCGCACGAGGAAGGCGACGGCGGTGTAGACCGCGCCGGCGAGGATCGCGAGGACGAGCGGCGGCGCCGGCACGAGCAGCGCGACGACCACGGCGGCCGCGACGGCGACCACGACCTTCGCCGACCACGCCGAAGTGCGGGCGCAGGGCCGGCCGCTCGCGCGAGAGCAGGACGAGCGAGACGCCGGCGAGCGTCGCCTCGGCCAGCATCGTCGCGATCGCGGCGCCCTCGGCGCCGAGCGGCGGCGCGAGCGCGATCGTCGCCACGACCGCCATCACCGCGGCCGCCGCGTTGGCGATCAGCAGCGGCCGGTAGAGCTTGAGCGAGAGCAGCGCGTAGGTCCACGTGACCATCAGGAAGCTCGTGACCAGGCCCGCGGCCTGGAGGCGGAGCACGGACACGGAGGACTCGAAGTCCGAGCCGGCGACGACCTCGATCGCCAGCGGCGCGCCGACCGCCAGCCCGAGCGCGATGAACGCGCCGAGCAGCGTCGACACCTCGAAGATCCGCTGGAGCGCGAAGCCGAGCCGCGCCTCGTCGTCGCGCGCCGCCCGCGCCAGGATCGGGAAGCCGGCCGAGACCAGCAGCCACGGCAGCACGCCCACCACCTCGACGATCCGGAACGCCGCCGAGAAGATGCCGGTCTCCTCGTCGGTCGAGACGTACGACATCAGCACCACCGCGATCCGGAAGTAGATGAGGCCGACGGCCGCGGCGAGCGCGTAGGGCAGCGTCTCGCGCAGGATCTTCCTCCACGAGTCCGCGCGGAACGCCGGCATCAGCGGCGCCGTGCCGCGGATCACCGCCAGCGTCACGGCCACGAGCACGACGCCCATCGCGACGTTGGCCCAGAAGAACGCGACCAGCGGCTGGTCGAGCACCACCAGCGCGATGAAGAGGGCCGACAGGACGCCGCTGCGGACCACGCCCAGCACCGCGATCCAGCCCATCCGCAGCTGCACGTTGAGCGGCACGGTGTACGTCTGCTGCGTGAGCTGCACGAGCAGGCCCAGACCCGCGATCGCGACGCCGGCGACGACGATGCCGGGCGAGCCCGTCACGGCGGTCACGGCGGTGGCGACCAGCACGCCGAGCGTCGTCAGGACGAGCCGCAGGCCCACCAGGTCGCGCAGGAACGGCTCGCGCTCGCGCTGCTCGAGCTGCGCGTACTCGCGGATGCCGAGGTTGGTGAGCCCGGCCTCGGTGAAGCCGCCGATGATGAAGACGATCGCCGAGACGGCGACGTAGTAGCCGTAGTCGACGACGCCGAGGTGGCGGATCATGAACGGCACGGACGCGATGCTCAGCAGCAGGCCGATCGCGTAGGCGCCGGTCAGCATCGCGCCGCCGCGGATCGCCTTGCCGCCGGCCGCGCCGGTGTCGAGGATGTCCTCGGGCTGGTCGGCCACGCTCGGCCCCGCGGTCTGGCTCATCCCGCGGTGAGCTTCCGGTTGAACGCCTCCGCGCGCTCGCGCAGACCGGGCCAGCCCGGCTCGCGCCACGCCCCCAGCGCCTGGAGCCAGAACGGGCGCCACGCCCGGCCGCGCAGGCGGGCCTGGAGCGCGAGCAGCGCGAACTGGAGGGCGAGCGCGACCCGCGCCGCCGCCCGCCCGGCCCGCGAGTAGTGGCGCTCCTGGTAGCGGCGCCGCGAGCGGGCCATCTCGACGGCGCGCTCGGGCGAGTCGCCCGTCGTGCCCTGGCCGGCGTGGACGACCTCCGCCTCGGGGACCCAGTGGACCGCGCCGCCCTCGCGCGCGAGCCGCACGCAGAGGTCGACCTCCTCGGAGTACATGAAGTAGCCCTCGTCGAAGCCGCCGAGCGCGCGCGCGGCGTCGCGGCGCACCATCAGCGCGCAGCCCATCGCCCAGCCGATGTCGCCGCCGCCGGCGGCCGTCGGCCCGCGGCCGAGCCGCAGCGCGGTGCGGACGTCCATGGCCGGCGTGGGCGTCGGCCACAGCGAGTCCTGGCGGCGGCCGTCGCCGTCGAGGACCGTCGGGGCGGCGACCGCCGCCTCGGGGTGCGAGTCGAGGTGCGCGGCGAGCGCGTCGATCGCGCCCGGGCGGACCTGCGCGTCGTCGTTGAGGAACAGCACGTGGCGCCCCTCGGCGCGGGCGAGCGCGAGGTTGTGGTTGGCGCCGAAGCCGGCGCGCGTGTCGCGGGCGAGGACCTCGATGTCCCCGAACCCGGCGCGGATCGCTTCGACCGAGCCGTCGCGGGACGCGTTGTCGACCACGATCACCTGGAGCCGCGCGGCCGGCGCCGAGGCGGCCAGCGCCGCGAGCGCGGCGAGCACCTGGTCGCGGCTCTCGTGGTTGACGATCGAGACGGTGACGTCGATCCATCTCAGCCCTTCACGGCGGTCAGGACGTGCTGCGGCGCCAGGAACGGCCGCAGCGGCGTCCGCGCGAGCCATTCCCGCCGGCGCAGCGCGGCGCCCTCGACCCAGTAGCGCGGGTGCACGCGCACGTCACGCAGGCCCGCCTGCTCGAGCAGCTCGACGGCGTCGGCCTCGGAGAACCAGCGCAGGTGCGTGCGGTCGAAGACGCCCTCGTCCTCGCGCGGCCAGCGGCGCGTGCGGACGAGCCGCAGCAGCCCGGCCCAGAACAGCACGTTCGGCACCGAGACGACGACCGCGGCGCCCGGCTCGAGCATCGCCGCCGCGCCGCGCAGCGCGGCCCACGGGTCGACCAGGTGCTCGAGCACGTCGGCGGCGATCAGGCAGTCGAACGGCGCCTCGGGCGGCGGCGGGCCGGTCGCGAACGACTGGGCGTCGCCGACGACGACGCGGTCCAGCCGCGCCTCGGCGTCGCGCGCGTAGCCCGGGTCCAGCTCGACGCCCACCACGCGCGCGTCCTGCCGCGCCTTCAGGGCGGCCCCGAGCGCGCCGGACGAGCAGCCGAGCTCGAGGATGGCGCGCGCCGTGACCGGCACGTGCGCCTGGATGTCCTCGCGCACCGTCTCGTAGCCGACGACCCGGCTCTCGCGCAGCGCAGCAGGCCCGGACACCGCGAACACGATAGTCAGCGCCCGATCGCCTGAAGGAACTCCGTCGCCCGCACCCGCGTCGTGTTCCGCCGCGCCCAGTCGAGCGCCCCCGCGCGCAGCCGGGCGTACTCGTCCTCGCCCATCGCCTCGATGCGGCGGAGCAGGTCGCGCGGGTCGCCGTACGGCACGCAGTTGGTCTCGTCGAGCCCGTGCGGCGCGCACGTCTCCGGCTTGCGATCGAGGTCGCGGAAGCACGGCACGCAGCCCGCCGCGGCCTGCTCGTAGTGGCGCATGCAGTCCCAGCCGTGGCGCTTGGTCGTGATCCCGAAGCGCGAGGCGCGCAGGTCGGCGACGTAGTCGGCCTCGTCCTCGAACGCGTAGCTGGTGGCGGTGCCCGGCACCAGCGCCTGGACCTCGGGGTCGACGACGTGCGTGGCCAGCAGCTTGGTCTTCGGCTCGTCGCCGGCCGCCAGCTTCTCCTCGGGGATCGAGAACGCGATCGGCCGCACGTGCCGGGCGAGCCGGCGCACCGCGATCTTCGGCGGCAGCGCGCCGTAGTAGCGGACCTGCGCGGTGAGCGGCGTCAGCTCGCGCTTGAAGAACGGGATCCGCCCCGCCGCGCGCGGCGGCGGCCACGGCCGCATCCCCTTCCAGTACGCCGGGCCGTGCGGGTACATCACCTCGGAGTCGTGGCCGTCGACCGCCACGAGCGTGACGCCCTTGCGCCGCAGCTCGAACAACCGCGAGCGCATCTGCGCCCACGGCCCCCAGTAGCGCCAGATGTCGGCGAACACGATGACGTCGAACTCGCCGCGCAGCGCGCGGTCGATCGGCCAGCCGCGGTAGATGTCGGCCTCCGGCAGCGTGCCGTAGAGCGTGAACCCGCGGCCGTAGGTGCGGCTGCTGTCGTCGACCGCGTACATCGAGTCGCGGCGCGGCACGTCGACGACGTCGGCGCCGAGCACGCTGCGCAGGCCGTGCAGCAGCGAGTCGGCGAGGTAGTCCTCCGCGTTGGAGTGCAGGAACAGGACGCTGGTCACGGGCGGATGCGCTCCACCCAGTCCCAGCGGCCTTCGCAGAAGGTCGCCTCCGCCCGGTCCGGCGCGACCGTCACGGGCGCCGCCTCGCGCACGGGCTCGAGCACCACCGGGCCGATCTCGGCGGCGTAGCCGTCGCCGGGGGCGAGGCTGCCGCCCGGGCGCACGAGGCGCAGCTCGTGCGCGCCCGCCGCGAGCTGGACCTCGCCGCCGGGGAGCCACTGCCCGGGCGTGTTGACGCCCTGCACCTCGCCGGCGTCGCGGCCGTCGACCTCGACCGTGAGCGCGCGGCCGCTGCCGCCGCGCATCCACACGCGGTAGCGGCCGCCGTCGACGCGCACGGTCGCCGCCGGGTCGCCCGGGCTGCCGGGCGTGACGGTGTCCTCGATGCCGTTCTCGTTCCAGCCGACGGGCGGCTTGGCGGCGACGTCGAGGCCCGGCAGCTCGGGCGCGGGCACGCCCGCGACGCGCTCGCCCGGGCCGGCGCGGCGGGCGAGGGCGCGGACGTCGGCGCAGCGCGCCTCGGCGCCCCGCTCGTGCAGCGGCTGGAGCGAGAGGTGCTCGAGCACGCGGGGCTGCGCGCCCCTGCGCCAGAGCTCGTAGTAGTCGTTGCGGTAGACCCGCGTGAAGCTCAGCGGCGGGCGCGACGCGGTGGGTGAGCGGCGCAGCACGATCGCCGGGAACGACTGCACGTAGTCGAGCGTCATCTCGTCGAGGTCGAACGAGTGGGCGAAGATCGGCACGCTCGGGTCGCGCTGCACGATCACCCGCGGCGAGAACGACTCGGAGGCCGTGTTGATCTCACGCGTCCGCCCGAAGTACTTGCCGAACTCCTCCCACTCGTTGAGCAGGAGCAGCCCGCTGCGCGGCGCGCGCTCGGCGGCGTCCTCGAGCGCCTCCAGACGGTCCGTCGGCGCGACCCTGACCTGGTGGTAGGCGATCGCGTTGGACGCGACGATCCCCACCGCGAGCGCGCCGCCGGCCGCCAGCGCCGGGATCCGCAGCCGCCGCGTCCGGCCGACGCGCCAGGCGCCGATGCCGGCCGCGAAGACGGCGGCGGGCGACAGCACCATCAGCAGCTTGGCCTCGGCGTAGGGCGCCAGCCGCGGGGCGGCGACGAGGAACGTCAGCGCGGCCGGGCCGAGCAGCAGCAGCGCGCCGAGCCGCCGCCGTCGCAGCTCGGAGACCACCGCGACGGCGATCAGCACGCCCGCGATCGCCATCGCCGCGATCGTGAGCGCCCAGCGGACGCCGGTCATCGGGAACCGGAAGTCGTTCGCCGGCCAGACCCCGAGCGCCTGGTAGACCGGCAGCTGCCGCGCGAGGTAGCCGAAGACCTGCGTCGAGTTCTCGCCGTGGACGCCGCCCTCGCCCGAGAACCCCTGCGTCGTGTCGAACAGGAAGCCGAGCGCGTCGGCCAGCGTCGCCGCCGCCGCGATGCCGAAGGCGACGCACCCCGCCGCGCCGGCGGTCAGGAGCACGCGAGCGGGCGGGCGGTTCCCCTCCAGCGCGTAGGCGAGCAGCAGGAACCCCGCCAATGCGGCCGCATAGGCCGCGGCGCCGCCCGAGAAGACCGCCACGCCGCCGGCCAGCACGATCCCCAGCAGGGCCAGCGCCCCGGGCCGCCAGTGGGCGTCGAGCGCCTCGCGGGCGAGCGCGGCGCCGGTCGCGAGCACGAGCACGAGCGCGATCTCCTTGATCGCGCCGAGCAGCGCGTAGTCGTAGGCGAGCGACGCGGACGCCGCGGCGACGCCGATCACCGCCGCCCACGGGCTCGCGACACCCAGCCGGCGGGCCAGCACCGTGAGGCTGACGGCGGCGAGCGCGGCGAGCAGCGCGATGAACGGCTGGTAGACGGCCTCGACGGGCACGCCGAGCAGCCGGTGCAGGGTGCCGAGCAGCGCGAACGAGCCGAACGGGTAGTGGGCGCCGATCGCCGAGTCGATCATCACCGTCGCCGACGACGCCGGGCCGGTCGCCGCCGAGATGCCGTGATCGGGCACGTGCGCGGCGAAGATCATGTTGTTCGCCGTGTCGTTGACGAAGTTGTAGCCCAGCCAGGTCCAGCTCCCGGACAGCACCACGGGCGCCATGTACATCGCGTAGGCGCCCGCCCCGGCGGCGGCCGACCAGCCGAGGCGCAGCCGGGTGCGCAGGTCGCGGCGGCCGAGCACCAGGCCGGCGAGGGCGGCGCCGCACAGCAGCGGCGCGGCGACCCAGATCGTCCCGCCCAGCTGGTAGACGGGCAGGACGATGCTGAACGCCGCGCAGGCGCCCAGCGGCACGAGGAGGGCGTTGGAGAGCTTGACCCGTGCCAGGCGCTCCCCGAGCAGGCCGAGGCCGAGCGAGAGCGTGCAGAACAGCACGGGCAGCCCAAGCCAAGCGACGACGCTCACCATGTGCGAGCTCAGCGCGAGGGCAGAGGCGTGGGCACGACGACGATGATAGGCGCGGCCCGTTCGCTACCCTGGCGGCGCACGCGGTCGCGACCGCGCAACTCCCGTGCGCGCCGGCCGTTGAGTACTTCTCGAGGCGCCTGCGCGCCCATCTGGCCATGAACCGGCATCTCGCCATAGTCCCCGCCTACAACGAGGCCGCCGCGATTGCGGCGACCGTGCACGGCCTGCACCGGCACGCGCCGGAGTTCGACGTGCTGGTGGTCGACGACGGCTCGACCGACGACACCGCCACGGCGGCGACCGAGGCGGGCGCCGTCGTGATCCGCCACCCGTTCAACCTCGGCATCGGCGGCGCGGTGCAGTGCGGCTACCAGTACGCGCTGGAGCGCGACTACGACGTCGCGGTGCAGGTCGACGGCGACGGCCAGCACGACCCGCGCCACATCCGCGAGCTGCTCACGCACCTGCGCGCGAACCGCGAGCTGAACATGGTCACCGGCTCGCGCTTCATGACCGGCGTGGACGGCGGCTACCGCTCGTCGATCCCGCGCCGTGCCGGCAGCCGGGTGTTCGCCCGCATCCTCTCGCTCGTCGTCGGGCGGACGGTCACGGACCCGACGTCGGGCTTCCGCATGGTCGACCGCCTCGGGATCGAGCTGTTCGCCCGCGACTACCCGCACGACTACCCCGAGGTCGAGGCGGTCCTGCTGCTGCACTACCACAAGCTGCGCGGCGAGGAGCTTCCCGTCCGGATGCGGCCGCGCACCACCGGCGTGTCCTCGATCAATCCGACGCGCTCGGTCTACTACATGGTCAAGGTGCTGCTCGCCATCTTCGTCGGGCTGCTGCGCGCCCGCCCGGTCATCGAGCCCGGCGATCGCGCGCCCGTGACCGCGGAGCACACGATCTGATGGAGACGAAGATCCAGATCGTCGCGATCGTCGTGACCTCTGGGCTCTTCGGCATCGTCCTCGAGCTGGTGCGGCGACGGCGGCTGATGGAGCGCTACGCGCTGCTGTGGCTGTTCGCCTCCGGCGTCCTGCTCGCGCTCGCCGTCTGGCGCGACCTGCTGGAGATGATCGCCAACGCGATCGGCATCTTCTACGCGCCGTCGGCGCTGTTCGTCGTGGCCTTCGGCTTCATCCTCGTGCTGCTGCTGCACTTCTCCCTGGTGATCTCCCGCCTCGCCGACCAGAACAAGCTGCTGGCGCAGCAGGTCGGCCGCCTGCACCAGAAGCTCGACGCCCTCACCCGCGAGTCCCAGTCGCCGGCGTTCACCGACCGGCAGCCCGAGCGAGACCTCGAGCACGCCGGCCGCTGACGTGGGGCCCGCCCTGGCGGTCGTCCTCGTCGCGCACGACAGCGCCGCGGAGCTGGGCCCGACGCTGCGCGCGCTGGGCGAGCAGCTGCGCCCCGGCGACGAGGTCGTGGTGGTCGACTGCGCGTCCTCCGACGATCCCGGCGCGGTGGTCGAGCGGGAGCTGCCGGCCGCGCGGCTGCTCGCGCTCGGCGAGAACCGCGGCTTCGCGGGCGGCGCCGGTGCGGGCGCGGCGGCGACGGGCGCCGAGCTGCTGCTGTTCCTGAACCCCGACGCCCTGCCCGAGCCCGGCTGCCTCGACGCGCTGCGCGAGACGGCGGCGCTGCGGCCGGACTGGGGCGCGTGGCAGGCGCTCGTGCTCCAGGCCGACGGCGAGCGGGTCAACACGCGCGGCAACGTCGCCCACTGGACCGGCCTCGGCTGGGCGGGCGGCCACGACGAGCCGGTCGCCGCGACGCCGCTCGAGCCGGCGGAGGTCGGCTTCGCCTCGGGCGCGGCGCTGGTCGTGCGCCGCTCCGCGTGGGACGAGGCCGGCGGCTTCGACCCCGACTACTTCATGTACGGCGAGGATCTGGACCTCTCCCTGCGCCTGCGCCTGGCCGGCCACGGCGTCGGCGTCCAGCCGCGGGCGCGCGTGCGGCACGACTACGAGTTCGGCAAGGGCGCGTACAAGTGGTTCCACCTCGAGCGCAACCGCGCGTGGACCGTCATCGCCGTCTACCCGGCGCCGCTGCTCGCGCTCGCCGCCCCCGGGCTGCTGGCGCTGGAGATCGGGCTGCTCGGCGTCGCCGCCCTCCAGGGCTGGCTGCCCGCGAAGCTGCGCGCCCAGTGGGCCGTGCTCCGGAGCTGGCCGCGGATGGTCGCGCGGCGGCGCCGCGTCCAGGCGACGCGGCGGGTCGGCGCCGGCGCGTTCGCCGGCCACCTGCGCTCGTCGCTGGACTCGGAGTTCCTCGGGCCGGTCGCGCGGATCGGCGTGCTGAGCGGGGGCCAGGCGCTCTACTGGGAGCTCGTGCGACGCGTCCTGCGGGCGCGCTAGCGCCGATGCACGTCGGCTGGGACCTCCTCTTCCTCGCGCCGGGCGCGAGCGGCGGGCGCGAGACGTACGCGCGCGAGCTGCTGCGCGAGCTCCGCGCGCTTCGGGGCGACCTGCGGATCACGACGTTCGTGAACCGCGACACGGCCGCGGCGGGCCCGGGCTTCTGGTCGGAGCCGGCCGACCGCGTGGTGGTGCTGCCGCGCGTCACGCCGGAGCGCCGCGCCGCCTGGGCCGCGGGGGAGATCGCCGCGCTGCCGCGCGCCGCGGCCCGCGCCGGCGTCGACGTCCTGCACGCGCCGGCCAACTTCGGCCCGTGGTCCGGGCCGTTCGCCCGCGTGCTGACCGTCCACGACGTCCTGTGGCGGGTGCTGCCGGAGCTCCAGCCGCGCGCGGTGACGCTGAGCACGGACGCGCTGATCCGGCCGGCGGCGCGGCGCGCGCACGCGGTGATCACGGTCTCCGACGCGTCTCGCCGCGCGCTGGTGCGGGAGCTGGGCGTCCGCGAGGAGCGCGTCGCGGTCGTGCCGAACGGGGTCGTCCTGCCCGCGCCGGGCGCCGGGGACGGCGCGCGCGCCCGGGCGCGGCTGGGGCTCGGAGGCCGCGCGCTGGCGCTCGCCGTCGGCAGCGCCCTGCCGCACAAGAACCTGCCGGCGCTGCTCGACGGGCTGGCGGCGATGCCGGCCGCCGAGCGCCCGCTGCTGGCGCTCGCGGGCCACGGGACGGACGGCGAGGCGCTCCGCGGCCACGCCCGCGAGCTGGGCGTCGAGGACGACGTCGCGCTGCTCGGCGCCGTGGGCGCGGACGAGCTCGAGGACCTCTACGCCGCGGCCGCCGTGCTGGTCACGACCACGCTGCACGAGGGCTTCGGGCTGCCGGTCCTCGAGGCGATGGCGCGCGGCGTGCCGGTCGCCGCCACGGACCTGCCCGTGCTGCGCGAGGTCGCCGGGAACGACGCCGTCTGGCTCGACCCGCAGCGGCCGGAGACGATCGCGGGCGCGCTGCGGCGCGTGCTCGGCGATCCTGCGCTGGCGGAGACGCTGCGGGCGCGCGGCCGCAAGCGGGTCGCCGGCTTCAGCTGGCGGGCGGCGGCGGAGGCGACGGCGCGCTGCTACGAGCGCGCGCTCGCGTCCAGGACGCGGCGGTAGGCGGCGCGGTAGCGCTCGGCCGCGGCCTCGGTGCTGAAGCGCCGGAGGTCGGGGGTGGAGCGCGCAGGCTCGGCGAGCGGCCCGCGGTCCAGGGCGCGCGCGAGGCCGAGCCAGTCGCCCGGGGTGAACAGCTCCGCCGCGTCGCCGACGACCTCCGGGATCGCGCCGCTCGACGCGGCGACGACGGGCGTGCCGGCCGCCATGGCCTCCACGAGCACCATGCCGAACTGCTCCTCCCACGTCTTCGTCGGCAGGCTCGCCAGGACGAGGCACGACGCGCTCGCGTAGACCCGCGGCATCTCCTCGTAGCGGACGGTCGGCACGAACGTCACGGCCGCCGCGACGCCGAGGTCGGCGGCGTAGCGCTCGAGCCGCTCCCGCTCCGGCCCGTCGCCGACGATCCGCAGCCGGACGTCGTCGCGCGGCGGGCCGACGAGGCCGCCGCGGAGCGCCGCGAACGCGCGCAGGACGTCCTGATGGCCCTTCTCCCAGACGAGCCGCCCGGCCGACAGGATCTCGCGGCCGCCGGGCCGCCCGTCCTCCGCGGCGCGGGCGAAGTGCGACAGCTCGATCCCCGGCGGGCAGACCTCCATCCGCGCCGGGTCGACGCCCTCCAGCAGCAGCCCCTGCCGCGCGCGCTCGGTCGTGGGGAGGAAGAGGTCCGCCGCGGGCAGCACCGCGCGCCGGTAGCGGCGCTCGCGCGGCCAGCGGTAGGCGTCGCGCCACGCGATCGTCTCCCACACGGTCAGGACGAGCTTGAATCCGAACCGGCGCTTGGCGCGCGCCGCCTGGGCCGCGAACCACGTCCCGATCTCCGCGGCGTGGACGACGTCCGCGCCCGCCAGGTGGTCCTCGAGCTTGAGGTAGCGCTCGCCGATCACGTACGCCGCTGCGCCCGCGGCCCGCCCGCCCGGCAGCGCGTCGCGCGGCGTGCGCACCGGCACGAGGTCGATGCCCAGGCCCTCCACCTGGTGCAGGTTCGAGCCGGTGACCAGCGCCGACACGGCGAACTCGTCGCGCAGCCGCTCCCACGGCCGCAGGTCCCAGACGTTGGCGTTGTGGCCGCGCAGCAGGACGACGCGCGGGCGCCCGCCGGCGTCAGCGGGTCGCGAGGACATGCCACTGGAGCGCGATGAACTCGCGCAGCCGCCCGAACGTGAGGCGATCGACGACCTGGTTGCGGCCCATCACGGCCGGCGAAGCTTCCTGTACGCGCCAGCCGGTCGACGTGAGCGCCGCCTCGATGTCGCGCCGGGTGAACCAGCGCAGGTGGGTCGCGTCGCGATGGCCCCACTCCGTGTAGCCGAAGGTCCCGCGCAGGACGAGGTCGACGAGCAGCGAGAAGTGGCGCGCGTTCGGCACCGAGACGTGCACGCGCGCCCCGGGCGCCGCGACCTGGTGCAGCGAGCGCAGCACCTCCCACGGGTCGACGAGGTGCTCGAGGACGTCGTAGAGCACGAACGTGTCGAACGGCCCCTCCAGGTCGCCCGTGGCGAGGACGTCCTCCACGGTGCCGACGTGCACGGCGTCGAAGACCTCGCGCGCCTGCTCGGCGGCCTGCGCGTTGACCTCCACGCCCTCCAGGCGCCCGGCGCCGGCGGCGCGCAGCGTCCGCCCGACGCCGCCGGAGCCGCAGCCGACGTCGAGCACGCGCCCGAGGGGGCGCGGGATCTTGGCGACGACGTCGTCGCGCGGGTTCGCGTAGTAGCCCTGCCCCTTGACGGCCAGCGGGTCGACCATGGTCATCGGACGCCGGAGCCTAGAGGGGCCCGGTCGACGCACACGAACACGCGGTTCGTCCGCGGCTGCGGCTCGGGGCTCAACCGCGTGTCCGGCACGTGGGTCAGCCGCCGCCGCGCGAACGCCGCCACGGAGCGCGGCCGCGGGCGATGGCGGGCGGTGACGATGAGCTTGAACTGCTCGTTGGTGACCGCGAAGTCGCCGTGGAAGGCGACGGAGACGCGATCGCCGTCCTCGCAGGCGGCGCCGAACCACTGCTCCAGCTCCGGCCGGGTCGGGAGGCCGTTCTCGAGGTGCTCGGACAGCCAGGGATGGTCCTGGCCCGTCACGTCGCGGTGCCACGCCTGGATCTCCCGCTCGGCGGCGACGTGGGCGTCGGTGCCGAACGGGCAGCAGAGCACGACGCGGCGCCGCGCGACCCGGACGAGATCGGCGACGAACGCCGCGCGGCCGGCCGGCGGGACGTGCTCGAGCGCGTCGAGGCTCGTCAGCACCTCGATCGAGCGGTCCTTGAACGGCAGGCCGTCGGCGGGCACGAGCAGGTCGGCGGGCGGCACGACGTTCGCCGCGAGCACCGCGGCGCGGGGGATGAAGTCCGACAGCTGCCCCGGCAGCCCGCCGACGTCGACGACCTGGCGGGCGTCGCCGACCAGTTCGGCGACGATCAGATGGCGCTCCCAGGTGTCCGCGGCGGTGAGCGCGCGGTCGCGCAGCAGCCGCGCGGCCGCCCTGCCGGGTCGTGGCAGGCTCACGCGGCGCCCGCCGGCCGCTGTCCGAGACGGCCCTTTCGGGCCGCCGCGTAGCCCTCGAGCACCGCCGCCAGCGAGCGCCGCCACGGGCGGCGCGGCGGCACGAGCGCCAGGTAGCTCGCCAGCACGAGCCAGCGGCGCGCGAGCGTGCCGAGCCGGCCGAGCGGGCGGTGGCGCTCGCAGACGACGATCGTGTTCCGGACGCCGTAGTAGAGCGTGTGCGTGGACCCGTACTCCCCGCCGGTGGAGCCGCCCACGGCGTGCCAGGCGCGCGCGGTGGGCACGAACACGACGCCGAAGCCCGCCCCACGCATGCGGATCGACCAGTCGACGTCCTCGACGTAGGCGAACAGCGACTCGTCGAGCAGGCCGACGGCGTCCAGCGCCGTGCGCGAGACCGCCATCAGCGCCCCGACGGCGCGGCCGGTCGGCTGCTCGCGCGCGAACTCCGGCGCGTCGGGCCGGCCGTAGCCGCGCGGGCGCCCGGAGTAGCCGCTGAGCAGCCCGACGCGCTGCCCGGCCCACCAGATCCTGTCCTCGGCGCCGGCGAAGTAGACCTTGCCGGCGAGGATGCCGGCGCCCGGGTTGCGCTCCGCCGCGGCCGCGAAGCCCTCGATCGCCCCGGGATCCACCGTCGCGTCGTTGTTGACGAGGACGACCCAGTCCGCGCCGCGCTCGAGCGCGTGGCGGATGCCGGCGTTGTTGCCGCCCGCGTAGCCGAGGTTGGCGCCGTTCTCGACCACCTCGACCTCGGGGAACGCCTCCCGCACGGCCGCCACGGACCCGTCGCGCGAGCCGTTGTCGACGACCACGACGCCGGCGGCGCCGCGGAGCCCCGCCAGCGAGGCCAGGCAGCGCAGCGTGTCCTCGCGGCCGTTCCAGTTGAGGACGCAGACCCACCACGACCCGCGCGGAGCCTCGACGGCCGCGCGCGGATTCGCTTCCGCTCGGGTGCTCGCCCGATCCACCGCGCCCATGCTAGAGCCGCCTCCGTGCGGCTCAGGCCCGCCGCGCGGAGCGGCGCCCGCGACGCGGTCGCCTGCCCGGCTGTCAGGATTGACGTGCCGACTCCGCGACATGTCGACGTCGCGTGCGTTGTAACCAGGCGGGATGCCCTCTCACGAGCCACACACGGTCTCGCGCCCACGCATGGCGCGCCTCGCGCCGCCGCCTGCGGCGCCGCTGCTCGACGTCCCGCTGGCGCTCGCCGACTACGCCGGCGTCCTGGACTGGATCGACGAGGCGGTCGAGGCGCGCTCCCGCGAGTACGTCTGCGTCGCCGCCGTGCACACGGTGATGGCCTGCCAGGAGGACCCGGTGCTGCACGAGGCCGTGCGCCAGGCCAGCTTCACGGTCCCGGACGGGCAGCCGCTCGTGTGGGCGCTGCGGCGGCTCGGGCATCGGATCGAGGACCGGGTCTACGGGCCCGAGCTGATGGACCGCGCGTGCGCCCGCGCCGCGGCCACGGGCCGGCGCTTCTACCTCTACGGCGGCCGCACGCAGGGCGCGCTGGTGGAGCTGGCACGGCTGCTGCGGCTGCGCCACCCCGGCCTCCAGATCGTCGGCGGCCACGCGCCGCCGTTCCGCCCGCTGAGCGACGCCGAGGACGACGCGATCGCCCGCGACATCGACCGCTCCGGCGCGGACGTGGTCTGGGTCGGCATCGGCGTCCCGAAGCAGGAGAAGTGGATGGCGCGGATGCGCGACCGCATCGCCGCGCCCGTGCTGATCGGCGTCGGCGCGGCCTTCGACTTCCACGCGGGCCTCGTCCCGCAGGCGCCGCAGGCGCTCCAGCGCCTCGGCCTCGAGTGGGCGTTCCGGCTCGCGCACGAGCCGCGGCGCCTGTGGCGGCGCTACCTGCGCTACAACCCGCGCTTCGTGGCGGGCTTCGCGCGCCAGTACGCGCGGCACGTCCGCAGCGCCCGCGGCTAGCCTGAGGGGCCAGATGCGCCATGACGTCGCCGTCATAGGTCTCGGACGCGTGGGGCTGCCCCTCGCGCTCAGCTTCGCCGACGCCGGGCTGTCCGTGCTCGGCGTCGAGCGCGACGCCGACCGCCTCGCCGCGCTGCGCGCGCGCCGGATGCCGTTCAAGGAGCCGGGCGTCGACGCGCTGCTCGAGCGCAACGAGATGGCGCTGTCGCCGCGCGCGTCCGACGCCGCCGAGGCCCGCGCGGTCGTGCTCACGCTGGGCACGCCGAGCTTCTCGCACATCGAGATCGACATGGGCGACATCCGCTCGGTGCTCGACGACCTGCTGCCGCTGCTCAGCGAGGGCCAGCTGCTCGTGCTGCGCTCGACGGTCGCCCCCGGCACGACCGACTTCGTCGCCGGCTACCTCGAGAAGCACCGCCGCTTCCGGGTCGGCGAGGACGTGTTCGTCGCCCACGTCCCGGAGCGGATCGCGGCCGACCGCTTCATGGAGGAGATCGGGACGCTGCCGTGCATCGTCGGCGGCGTCGGCGAGGGGTCGGGCGAGCGCGCCGGCGAGCTGTTCGCGCACCTCGGCGCCCCGATCGTGCAGACGACGCCGGTGCAGGCCGAGCTGGCGAAGATCTGGACGAACATCCTGCGCTACGCCACGTTCGCGCTGCCCAACCTGCTGATGATGGACTGCGAGCGCTACGGCGCGAACGTGTTCGACGTCATCGAGCTGATCAACCGCGACTACCCGCGCGGCGGCATGGCGGCGCCGGGCCTGACCGCCGGGACGTGCCTGCGCAAGGACTTCGCGTTCTCGGAGGAGAAGTCCAACGCCCCGGGCATGCTGCTGGCCGTCTCGCGCGTGCACGAGAGCGTGCCGCTGTTCCTCGTCGACGGCGTCAAGCGCCGGCTCGGGGGCCTGCGCGAGCGCAAGGTCGCCGTGCTCGGGCTGGCGTTCAAGGCCGACACGGACGACGAGCGCGACTCGCTCGCCCACAAGCTGATCCGGCTGCTCGAGCGCGAGCTGGCCGACGTCGCCGTCCACGACCCCGTCGTGGCGACCCCGACGGCCGACTTCGACGAGGCGATCGCGGGCGCCGAGGTCGTCGTCGTGGCGACCAACCACAGCGCGTTCTCGCGCCCGGAGGCGCTCCAGGCGATCGCCGAGCGCGGCGCGGGCGACTGCCTGGTGGTCGATCCCTGGAACGCGCTCGGCGCCGGCCAGGTGTTCGCGTACGCGAGCGAAGTCGCCGCGCTGCGCGCCTGATGCGCCGCGTCCTCGTCACCGGCGGCGCCGGGACCATCGGCGCGGCGGTCGTCCGCCGGCTGCTCGGCGACCCCGACTTCGAGGTCCGCGTGTCCGACCAGCGCGACGCGCCCGCCTGGATGCGCGAGGGCTGCGAGGTCCACCGCGGCGACCTGCGCGTGCTCTCGGAGGCGCGCAAGGCGATGAGCGGCTGCTCGCACGTCATCCACCTGGCGGCGATCGTCGGCGGGATCGCGAACTTCCACAAGCTCCCCCACACGCTCACCGAGGTCAACAACGCGCTCTACAACGCGGTCTTCCGCGCGGCGCTGGACAACGGGACGGAGCGCTTCGTCTACGTGTCCTCCTCGATGGTGTTCGAGCGCGCGGAGCAGTACCCGACGCGCGAGGACTACATCGACGACTGCCCCGTGCCGCTGTCGGCGTACGGGTTCTCCAAGCTCACGGGCGAGATCTACTGCCGCGCCGCGCACGACGAGCACGGCCTCCCGTACACGATCTGCCGCCCGTTCAACGCCTACGGGCCCGGCGAGATGCCCGACGACGAGCCGGGCATCGCGCACGCCGTCCCGGACCTGCTGCGCAAGTCGCTCGCGCGGATGCGGCCGCTGCCGATCTTCGGCTCGGGCGAGCAGACGCGCACGCTCACGCACGTCACCGACATCGCCGACGGCATCGTCACCGCGATGGCCCACCCGGCCGGGCTCAACGAGGACTTCAACATCTCCGCCGACCGCGAGATGACCGTGGCCGAGATCGCGCGCGTCTGCTGGGAGGCGGCCGGCAACGACCCGGACGAGTTCGAGCTCGAGCACCTGCCGAGCTTCAAGGTCGACGTCGTCCGCCGCTGGCCCTCGGTCGAGAAGGCCGAGCGGCTGCTCGGCTGGCGCGCCCGGATCGGGGTCGAGGAGGGCGTCGCGCAGACCGCGGAGTGGCTGCGGCGCGTGGACGGCGTCGCCGCGGACGGCGACGGCGCGGCTACTCGGGCGCCGCGTTCGTCCCGAACGGGTTGACGAAGCGGTCGCGCGGCACGCTGAGCGAGAACGGCAGCGCGGCGGCGCCGCCGGCGCGTGCCCGCAGCGCGCCGTTGCCGCGCAGCCGGACGCGCGCGCGGAAGATCCCGAAGCGGTCGCTGCGGAGCGAGCGCAGCCGGGTCCAGCGCCCGCCCCGGCGCTGCTCGATCCGGACGGCGCGGCGGTCGCTGCCCGACGTGCGGCCCCAGACTCTGGCCGCGCGGCGGCCGGACCGGAACGCCACGAACGGGAAGCGGAAGGCGGTCAGCGCCGGCTTGGCGCGCCCGTCGACGAAGTACAGGCCGGACTGCCAGATCCCGCTCAGGGTCCGCGCGAGCGGCTTGTCGCGCAGCTGGAACCAGGTGACCTGCGACACCCCGGCGCGCCACATCCGGTACAGCGCCTCGGAGACCCAGCGCGCGTGCAGCGCGAGCGGCAGCCCGCCCTCGTCCGGCGGGTTCGTGTCCCATGAGAACTCGGTCACCCAGAAGCGCGGCCGGCGGGGCGCATCGATCGCTCCGAGCCGGCGCGCGCGGTCGAGCAGCCGGCGCATCTGGGTGAGGTCGGCGAGCGAGGCGTCCCCGGGCTGCGTCGCGTGGCGCGTCGGCGCGCCGGACGTGTACGGGTGGTGCGCCCAGATGTCGAACCGGATCCGCTCGCCGCAGGTCCTGCGCCGTGCCCGCGCGCCGTTGACGCACAGCAGCCGGCGCATGAACGGCATCGGCCGCATCCCGTAGCTGCCGGACGCGCTGCCGAAGGCGCCCGGGCCACCGAAGGGCCCGAGCCCGCCGGCGATCACGAGGTTGCCCGCGCTCACGGCCTTCACCCCGCCGGCGAACGCGTTGACCATGGCGCGATAGAGGGCGGCCCCGTCGGCCTGGGCGAGGTAGCTCTGGAGGTTCGGCTCGTTCCAGACCTGCCAGTGGCGGACCTGCGGGTAGCGCAGCGCGATCGCGCGGGCGAACGCGCCGAGGGCCGCCGGGTCGACACGGCCCCCGGGAGCCGCCCAGCCCGGCGCTCCGGCGACGTTCAGCACCGGCAGCAGGCCCTGGCCGGTGGCCGCCGCCACGCGAGCGTCCAGCGCGCCCCAGCGGTACGCCGGGTCGGCGGGGTCCTCGGGCCGGCCCGGGCGGTCCGGCGCGATCGCGTTCCACGCGGCCGGCATCCGGAGCGTGCTCGCGCCAGCCGCGGCGACGGCGGCGTATTGGCCGGCGGGATCGGGCTCGTTGAACCCGGGGCCGGCCGGATCGAGCAGGCCGGTCGCCAGCGGGCGCGCGGCAGCGGCGGGGCCCGCCTGCACGGCGGTCAGCAGGAGCGCCGCGGCGAGCGCTGCGAGGAGGCGCATGACCACCATCAACGGCGCGAAACACCTCGGGGCGCGGCGTGTTGCGGCGCGCCTCGCGATCAGGGCTCGAGGATCGGCGATCGCGGGTTCAGCTCCCTCGCCCGGCGCAGCTCGGCGCGCGCGTCGCGGATCGCGCCGGCCTTCGTCGCGAGCCGGGCGGAGACCAGCCGCAGCCGCCAGTCGCTCGCGTCACGGTCGATCGCGCGGCGGATCGAGGCCCGTGCCGCCGGCAGGTCGCCGGCCAGCTCCCGGACGAGCGCGAGCTGGAGCTGCGGCGACGACGCCCACGGCTGGAGCGCGCGGGCCGCGTCGGCGCGGTCCAGCGCCTCCTGGAGGTCGCCGCTCGCGGCGGCGGAGCGGCTCTCGCGCAGCTCAGCGTCGCCGACCCACAGGACGGCCTGCACGCCGATGACGAGGACGCCGGCCAGCAGCATGGCCACGACGCCGGCGCGCCGGGTGCGCCCGCGATCCCGCGCCGCACCTTCGACGGCGGTGGCGGGGCCGGTCAGCAGGGCGAGGACGACCATCGCGACGGCGGCGATCACCGGGAGCTGCCAGATCCAGTCCAGGGCCGCGCCGACGGCGAACGCGGCGAGCGCCGCGCCGAGGGCGGCGACCAGGGGCCGCTCGGCGTCACCCGCCGACCGCAGCCGGCGCAGCCCGGAGCCGAGGCCGATGCCGAACGCGGCGAGCAGCAGCACGGCGCCCGCCAGCCCGAGCTCCCCGAGCGTCTCGAGCCAGAGCGAATGCGCGTTGCGGACGAAGTACGCCAGCGACCCGTGCTCGGCCCACCAGGCCTCGTAGGAGCCCGCTCCGCCGCCGGCGGCGGGATGGGCCTGGAACTGGTCGACGGCGGCGGACCAGAACTGCCAGCGGCCCGAGCCGCCGCCGCTGAGGAGATGCGACCGGATGAAGCCGGGGTCGGTCGCGCCGGCGGGCGGCGCCTTGAACGCATCCAGGCGCTCGGCCGGGTCGGCGGCGATCACGCCGGCGACCACCAGCACGGCGGCGACGGCGAGCGCGGCACGGGACGCGCCCCGCGGCACCGAGAGCCTGGCCGGCGCGAGCGTCGACAGCACCGCGTACAGGCCTCCGGCGGCGAGGCAGACGCCCGCGAGCATCAGCGCGACCGCCGAGCCGTCGGAGCGCGCCGCGGCCGAGTCGAACGGCCCTTCGAGGAGCACGGGATGCGCCTCGAGCAGCACGATGGCCACGGCCGCGCCGGCGGCGCCGACGGCCGTCGCGAGCAGGGCCGCGAGGCGGCCCGTGGTCGACGCGACGAACAGCAGCACGCCGACGACCGCGACCGCCGCGCCGCCGCGCGAGGAGGTCAGGTAGATCGCCGCGGCGAGGGCCGGCACCGGCACGATCGCGAGCCCACGGAGGATCGCGTGCCGCGGCGCGCCGGCCGCGCGGAGCAGGAACGGGAACGCCAGCCCCAGGAACATCGCGAGGCCGTTCCAGTAGCCGAGCGGGTAGCTGAGCCGGATCTCGGCGCCGGGGAGCAGCGACGCGACCCTCGTGTCGGCGGCGAAGCCGGGGAACAGGCGCTGCGCGAGCGCCAGCGCGCCGACGATCGCGATGCCCAGCGCCAGCCCGTCGGCCCACCCTTCGGCGTCGCGCCGCCGGACGGCGAAGACGGTGAGGACGAAGATGCCGAGGTAGAGCAGCCCCCGGGCCATCTCGGCGTACGCGCGCTCGGCGCTCGGCCCCCAGGCGGCCGAGACCCCCGTGAACACCGCGAACGCGGCGAGCAGGCCGCCGGTCGCCAGTGCGGCCGCCGGGAGGCGGCGCCGCGGCCACAGCCGCACGCCCAGCCCCAGGACGATCAGCCACCACGTCAGGATCGCGGCTAGGCTTCTCGCCCGTACGGAAGCGCCGCCATCGAACGACAGGGCGACCACGGCGGCTGCCACGAGCGGCACGTGGACGACCTCGAGGGCGGATCCGCGAAGGGAGCGACGAGCCGGTGAGTGAGCGATTTCGTAGGCGGTCACGGGAGGCGAGCGCGGGCCTCGCGATCCTGTGCTGCGCCCTGGCGGCGCCGCCGGCCGCGCCGGCGCAGGAGCCCGGGTTCGAGAGCCCGTCGGTCGACCAGTATGTCGAGAGCGTCCCGACCGGCCGGGGCCCCGTCCCGGCGACGGGTGGGGACCGGCGGCGCGCTTCGCTGCCCGCCCCGGCGCGGCGCGCGATCCGCGAGCAGGGCGGCGCCGACGCCGACGACCTCGCCGCCCTGGCGACCGCCCCGTCGCTCGGCGCGCCCACGGAGGCCGCGGAGGGACGCCGTCGCGCGACGCGGAGGAAGCGCGGCGGGAAGCGCGCCGGCAAGCCCTCGCGGGACGCCGTCGAAGCCGATCCCTCGGCCACGCCGCTGAAAGCGCCACGACGCAGCGCGGTGGCCGCCTTCACCGGCGCGGCCGGGGACGGCGCCGCGATCTGGGTGCTGCTCGCGGCCGTGGCAGGCAGCGCGGGGCTGATCGTCGCCGCACGCCGGCGGCGACCCGGCGACGACTGACCCGATGCGGCTGCCCGCGCGCATCGACCGGGCGACACGTGGCGCTCGGCACAGGCTCGGCGTGCGCGACGCGGTCGCGCACGGAGACCTGCTGCTGCCTCCGCCGGCGCTGCGGCCGGCGGGCAGCCACTTCCAGGACGACACGGCGTTCCTCGACGCCGCCCGCCGGGACGTGGGCAAGCTCCGGGAGGCGTTCGGCGTCACGACGGACACGCGGCTCCTGGACATCGGCTCCGGCGTCGGGCGGCTCGCGATCGGGCTGCTCGACCAGGTCGGCGAGATGCGCGCGTACGACGGCGTCGACGTCGCCGAGCGCTCCGTGCGCTGGTGCCGGCGCCACATCACCCGCCATCACCCCGGCATGCGGTTCACGCACCTCCCGGTGGCCAACGCGCGCTACCAGCCCGACGGCACGCCGATCGGAGAGGGCTTCGCGCTGCCGTTCGAGGCGCGCTCGGCCGACGTGGTGTTCCTCTACAGCGTGTTCTCGCACATGACGGCCGCGGACGTCCGGATCTACCTCGAGGAGATCCGGCGGGTCCTCGTCCCGGGCGGCGGCGTGTTCCTCACCGCGTTCGTCGAGGACGGCGTCGAGGACGTGGCGGTGAACCCACCGGGCTACGGGCCGATCCCGTGGGAGGGCGCGCTGCACTGCGTCCGCTTCGGCCGGCCCTACTTCGAGGGCATGGTCCGGGCGGCGGGGCTCGGCGTGGACCGCGTCGAGCACGGCACGGAAACCGACGGCCAGAGCGCGTTCTATCTCCGCCCTGCGGCCGTCTAGCGCGCGGGCGCATCGCCCGCCGGCGCGCCTGTTCGTCGACTTCCTCGCCTCGCGGGTCGGCATCGCCGCCACGTCGCTCGCGACGATCATCGCGGTGACGCGGCTCGCCCCGGTCACCGTCGTGGGCACCTACACCGCGGCCACGGCGTACGCGCTGCTGCTCACCTCGTTCGTCGACTTCGGGAGCGGGCCGCTGCTCGTGCGCACGGCCGTGACGGGCGACCGCCGGCGCCACATCACGGTCTTCCTGTGGTCGCGCCTGGTCCTCACGCTGCTGACCGTCGCGGTCGGCGCGGCGGGCGTGCTCGTGCTCTTCCCCGCCGGCTCGCGCGCGGCGGGCTTCGCCGCGCTCGCGCTCGTCGCCGCCAACTTCTACCTCGCCACGGCTCCCATCGGCCAGGTCCTCGGGGACAGCCGCCCGTTCCGGTTCGCGACCCTCGGCCAGGGCGTCCTCCAGCTCGCGGGCGTCGTGGCCGTCTCGCTGGCGGCCGACCCGCCGATCGGCCACGGCGCTCGTGCTCGCGTGCGCGGCCGCGGCGCTGCTCGCGACCGCGTTCAGCCTGGCCTGGATCCGCCCGCACACGTCGCGCGTGCCCGTGCGGACTGCGCTGCGCTCGGCCCGGGACAACCTGCGGGCCGCCGCCGCGCTCGGCCTCGGCATGTCGCTCGCGGCGATCTACTACCGGATCGACCAGTCGCTCGTGCTGCGGATCGCCGGGGCGACCGCCGCCGCCGAGTTCGGCGTCGCGGCGAGGATCCTGCTCCAGGTCCGCGTGGTGCCCTCCTCGCTCCAGATGTCGATCAGCGCGCTGCTGGCGCGCCAGCTCCAGGGAGGCGGAGAGCTGTTGGCGGCCGATCGCGACGCGCTCCGCCGGATCGCGCTCGCCGGGGGCCTCGGGCTGAGCGCCGCCACGATCGCGCTCGGCGATCTCGCGGTGCTCGTGGTCGGCGGGCCCACGTACGAGGACGCCGCGGTCTACGTCGTCGCGCTCGGCGTCGCCGTCGCGGCCGTCGGGTTCGTCTACGTGGTCGTGACGAGCGCGATCATGTCCGGCCTCGACCGGCTCTATCTCGCGTGCGTCGCCGCCGCGGCGTGCTTCAACGTCGCCCTCAACGTCGTGCTGCTGAGCGTCTGGGGCGCGATCGGCGCGTGCGTCGCGCTGGCGCTGACGGAGATCCTCGTCGTGCTGATCCTGTCGCGCGGCCTGACGGCGCGGCGGGGCGGCGCGCGGCCGGCCGATCTGGGCGCCGTCGTGGCGATCGGCGCGCTGGCCGCCGGCGCCAAGCTCGTGGCGATGGACGCCTCGTGGATCGCGAACGCCGCCGTCAGCGCCGCGCTGCTGGCGCTCGCGGCCGTGCTGCTGAAGGGCGCCTACGCGCGGCTGCGCGCGCTCGCCTGAGCCGCGGGCGGCCGCTGCGCGGCGAGCCAGACGTTGTAGGAGGGCGCGAACAGGACGTTCGCCGCGACCAGCCGCAGCAGCTCCCAGCCGAACTCGGTCCCGCGGCGCTCGTACGGCCGGGTCGGCTCGAAGAAGCGGCGGGTCCGGGTCAGGCCGGCGTCGCGGCACCAGCGCCTCAGCGCCCGCACGCGGACGCCCCGCTCGATCCACGCCTTGCGCCGGGTCACGGCGTGCGCGGACGGCGAGATGTAGTGCAGCAGCGAGGGCTCGCCGAAGAGCACCCAGCCGCCCGGGGCGAGGTGCCGGGCGATGCGGGGGACCACGGCCGCGGGCTGATCCACGTGGTGGAGGGCGTCGAAGACGAGGACGGCGTCGAACGCGCGCCCCAGGTCCAGCGAGTCCATGTCCGCGACCTCGAACGTCGCCTCGCTCCCCCACCGCTCGGCGTGGAGCTCCGCGATGCGGACGTTCCCGGGCGCGATGTCGACCCCCGTGACCTTGTAGCCGGCCTCCGCGAGCAGCAGGCTCGCCCAGCCCGTGCCGGCGCCCACGTCGAGGACGGACGCCCCGAACGGCACGCCGAGCGTCCTGAACGCGTGGTGGATCGTCGCCCACTTCAGCCACCAGACGGCGGGCCACTGGATTCCGAACGGCTTCGTGCGGTGAGCGGACGCGGGCGCGGTCAGCGCGGCGAGCGACCGCTCGGCGTTCTCGATCTCGCCGCGCTTGTTCGCGTCGAGCGGCAGCTCGGTCATGCGGCCGCCGGGCCGCGGGCGGGCTCGGGCGCGAGCTCCCGGCGCGACAGCGCCATGCCGATCACGATCCAGATCAGGCAGTTCCACGGGTTGATGTCGAACAGGTCCACGCTGAAGCCGCGGAAGATGACGGCGCAGAGCAGCGCGCCGAGCGCCAGGCCGATCGCCGTCTGACCCGGGGTGCGCGCCGCCCGCAGCGACTCGCGAAGGGCGACCGCGAAGATCGCCGCCAGCGCCAGCACCGCGAGGGCGCCCTCCTCCAGCCAGAGCTTCAGCCACGCGTTGTCGACGGTGAGCGACGTGACGGTCTCGCGCCGGCTCTCGGGATCGTTCAGGTCGGTCGGCGTGCACGGCCGCGTACCCCCCGAAGCCGGTGCCGAGGACCGGGCTGCCGGACTGGTCCACGCGTTCGCGCCAGTTCGTCAGGCGCAGGACGGCCGACGTGTCCTCCCCCTTCAGGATCCTCGTCACGCCGTCCCAGGTCGAGTCGACCGCGCCTCTCGCGGCGGGCGAGACGGGCAGGACGACGATGGCCGCCACGAGCGCGATCGCCGCCGTGACGGCGAAGACGCGCATCGCGCGCGCGACGAGGAAGAAGGCGCCGACGAACGGGATCGCCAGCAGCGCGCCGCGCGACCGCGTCACGTAGACGCAGTACGCGCAGATCGCCACCCCCAGCAGCGCCGCCAGCAGGCGACGGCGGCCGGGCGCCGCGACGACGGCGTAGACGTAGAGCACGATGCCGACGGACAGCATGAAGAGCGCGAGGTGGTTCGGCTCGAGCAGGAACGACGTGTAGCGCCGCTGGAACGTCGGCTGGAGCGCCCCGACGCCGAGCTGGATCCCGCCCCACGCGCCCCCGAGCACGCCGCGCTGCTGGGCGAGCATGCCGGCGGCCAGCAGCGCGGCCCCGCCCAGCGCCGCCACCAGCGCCACGCCGAGGCTGCGCCGGTCGTAGCGGATGAACGCGTACGGGACGAACGCGATCCAGTTGACCCACCGGAGCGCCCCGTAGCCGCTGGACGGCGCGGTCGCCGCGGGGATGACCTGGGCCAGCGCGAGCGCCACGATCACGAGCCCGATGCCGCGCAGCCAGCCCTCGCGCGCCGGGATCAGCCCGGTCGCGAGCCCCGCGACCACGGCCAGCGCGAGCGCGAACCGCAGGTACGTGAGCGAGGGGTCGACCTCACGCGCCAGGTAGGGCGTGAGCGGCAGCAGGAGCAGCGGGGTGGCGACGGCCAGGTCGACCGGCCGGAGCCGGCTCGCGGCCACGGCGCTCCAGAGCGCCGCGCCGAGCGCCACGGCCGCGAGCGCGGCCAGGCCGACCGCCGGGCGCCAGGCCGCCAGCAGGCCGCCGAGCGCCGCGACGGCCACCGTGGCGGGCGGGCCGAGCGTTCGCATGGACGGGAGCGCTGCGAGCTGCTGTCTCAGAGCGACCACTTTCGCAGAAGGCCTGGTCGGCGGGACCCGCTCATATCGCCTCCAGGGCTCGTACAGTGAAGGCAGCGAGGCTGCTCCCGCCCGGAATGTCGACGTCCCAGAACACGGCCGAGAACTCCCTGCGCGACGTCCGGAGGGCGCTGCGGCGACACTGGCTGCTCATCGTGGTCTGCGCCGCCGTCGGCGCGGGCGTGGCGCTGGCCGCCTCGCTGAGCCAGGAGAAGCAGTACCAGGCCACCGCGGGCCTGCTGTTCCGCGACCCGGGCTTCGACCAGACGCTGTTCGGCTCCAGCTTCCTTCCCCCGTCGCGCGATCCCGCCCGCGAGGCGGCCACCAACGTCCGGCTGGTCTCGCTGGAGGCGGTCGCGCGCCGGCGCGGCCGACCGGCTCGGGCAGGGGCTGACGCCGCGCGAGCTGGACCAGAAGCTCGACATCAGCGCGGAGGGGCAGTCCGACGTCGTCGCGATCCGGGCGACGGACCACGTGCCGCGGCGCGCGGCGGAGATCGCCCAGACCGTCGCGGAGGAGTACATCGCCTTCAGGCGCGCCGCCGACCGGCAGAAGATCGCGGAGGCCGGGGAGTTCATCCAGCGCCAGATCGAGGAGCTCCCCGCCGACGCGGGCGAGCGGCGGCGGGAGCTCCAGGGCAGGGCGGAGCAGCTCGAGGTCCTGGGATCGCTCCAGACGGGCAACGCGGAGCTCGTGCAGCCCGCGCGCGTGCCGGATCAGGCGGCGACGCCGCGCGTCAAGCGCAACACGGCGGCCGGGCTGATGCTCGGCCTCCTGATCGGCCTGATCGGCGCGTACCTGTTCGATCGCCTCGATCGCAGGATCAAGGACGTCGACGAGCTCGAGGAAGAGCTCGGCGCGCCCGTCCTCGGCGTGATCCGCTCCAGCCCCGAGCTCGGGAAGCGGACCCGCGCGACGCCGCGGATGGAGGCGGACGCGTTCCGCATGCTGCGCGCCCGCTTGAAGTACTTCAACGTCGATCGCGAGATCAGGTCCGTGCTCGTGACGTCGGCGGCCCCCGGCGACGGCAAGAGCACGGTCGCGTGGCACCTCGCCGCGACCGCCGCCGCCGCGGGCAAGGCCCGCGTGCTGCTGCTGGAGGCGGACCTCCGCAAGCCGCTGGTCGCGATGAACCGGCAGCTGTGGCGATCGCCGGGGCTGAGCGAGTTCCTCACGCACAACGCCGAGCTGTCCGAGGTGGTCCAGACCGTCGAGCTGGACCCCCGCCACGACGGGGACCCGAGGACGCTGTCGGTCATCACGTCGGGCGCGCTGCCGCCGAACCCGTCCGAGCTCGTCGAGAGCCAGCGGATGCTCGGCCTCCTCGAGACGCTCCAGCACGACTTCGACTTCGTCGTCGTCGACACGCCGCCGACCTCGGTCGTGTCCGACGCCATCCCGCTGGTCCGGCAGGTGTCCGGGCTGCTGCTGGTCGTGCGGCTCGGGAAGAGCAGCCGCGACGCGGCGCAGCGGCTCCGTCTCCAGCTCGAGAGCCTCGGCGGGAACCTGCTCGGCATCGTCGCCAACGGGGCGCAGCCGCAGGACTGGGAGGACTACGGCTACGGCTACGGGTACGCGGCCGCGGAGCCGAGCCCGCCGCCGGACGAGTCGGTCGCGGCGCCGGCGCCGGTGCGGCGCGGCTGAGCTCAGCGGACGTCGGCGAGGACCGCCGGCGCCGGACGCTCGGGGTCATGGCCGAGCTGCCCCATGAGCCGCCGGAACTGCGCCACGCCGGCCGCGGGATCCAGACGCTCGAGGGCCGCCCGCGCGCCCGCGACGAGCCGCTCCCCGCAGCTCCGGATCGGTCAGGACCGCCTCGATCGCCGCGGCCAGCGCGTCCGGGTCCTCGGGCGGCACGAGCAGCGCGTTGACGCCGTCCTCCAGCAGCTCGCGCACCGCGCCGACGTCCGTGGAGATCACCGGACGCCCGGCCGCCGCCGCCTCGAACGCGATCCGCCCGAACGGCTCCTCGAACCGGGCGGGGTTGACGACGACGCTGGCCGAGGCATAGAGGGCGTCGACGTCCTCGACATGGCCCGGCAGCGCGACCCTGGCGCCGAGCCCGTACCGCTCGATCCGCTCCACGAGCTCGCGGTGGAAGCGCCGGTCGGCCGCCGCGGCGGTCGGCTCGCCCGCGATCGTGAGCCGCACCTGCCCGAGGCTGGGCGGCAGCCGCCGGACGGCCTCGACGAGGACGTCCTGCCCCCGCGCCGGGGTGATCAGCCCGGCGGCGGCGATCGCCGGCGGCCCGGCGGGCGGCGGCGCGGGCGTCGCGGCGCCGGCCCGTACGGCCGGGTAGATCCGGGCGAGCCGCGCGCGGCGCGTGGCCGGGAACTGGGCCACCACGGCGTCCGAGCACCCGACGATCGCGTCGGCCGACCGCGCGTATCCGGCGACCAGGAGCCGTCCCCGCCGTCGTCCGCCCGGCCGAACGGCGGTAGCCCTTGGCGAACAGCTCGCCGCAGTAGACGACGAGCGTCCGCCGCTCCAGCCGCGCGGCGACGGCCGCCGCCGGCGTCGCGGTCGTCGCGGTGATCACGACCGCCGCCCGCGTGTCCCTGATCAGCGCGCGGAACGTCCGCACGTCGCGCCGGAACTGCCGGAGGTCCCGGAGCGCGGCTCGCGGCGACGACGGGACGGACAGGCGGCCGTAGGACCGGACGTGGACGTCCGCGACCGGCGCGTAGAGGTCCGCCGTGGCGCCGCGCGCGGGCACGACGACGTGGCGGCACCCCGGCTCGAACGTGCCGGCGAAGCGCTCGAGCATGCTCTTCGCGGGCCCGGACATCTGCGGGATGTGGAACACCATCAGCGCGTTCATCGCGGCGCCGTCCGGTTCCTGGTGGCGCGCGCCGCGCGAGCGAGCGAGCGCAGGGCCGCGACCTCGGCGGCGGCCGGGCGGCGCAGCATCCGCTTGAGCACGAGCCGGTTGGCGTGGGCCGCGGCCTGGAGCAGCACGTCGGCGGCGGCGCGCGCCCGGCCGGCGCGCGAGGCGATGACCCGCACGCGGTTGTCCACCGAGAGCTGCCGCCCGGCGTCCGCGAAGGCCTGGCTGCTGGAGGCGTCGCCGCTGTGGACGACCCGTGCGACGTCCGGCACGACGTAGCTGGGGACGCCCGCGCCGGATGCGCGCAGCCCGAGGTCGAGGTCCTCGGAGTAGAGGTGGATCGCCGGATCGAACGGACCGAGCGCGTCGAGCACCGACCGCTGCGCCGCGATGCAGGCGCCGGTCAGCCAGAAGGCCCGCGCCGTCGTGCGCGCGGCCCAGGGCTCGCAGCGCCGCCTGAGCGCCTTGGGCATCGCCCGGCCGGGCACGAGCGCCAGGAGCAGCATCTCCCAGCCGCCGGGGCGCGGCGACGCGGACGGCTGGACCGTGAGATCGGGGTTGAGGACGCGGGGACCGTACAGCGCCGGCGACCGGGCGGCGGCGTCGGCGAGCGCCGGACAGCGAGCCGTCGATCGCGTAGGCGTCGGGGTTGATCATGATCACCACCGGCGCGCGGGCCGCGCGCACGCCGGCGTTGTTGGCGGCGCCGAACCCGGCGTTGCGCCCCATCGCGAGGAAGCGCGCCGCCGCGTCCGACGCGGCGGCCGACTCGACATCGTCGTCTGATGCGTTGTCGACGACGATCACCTCGTAAGGTCGATGCACATGACGCTCGAGACTGGCGAGCAGCCGTCGCAGGTCACCGGCGCAGTTCCACGTCACGGTGACGAACGAGATTTCCGGCAGGGCCAAGTGACCGTCAGCACGATCATCGTGAACTTCAACGGGCATGAGATGGTCGTCGAGGCGGCACGGAGCGTCGCCCGCGCCTACGCGGGCATGCCGGGAGCGCACGAGCTGATCGTGGTGGACAACGCCTCGTCCGACGGGTCGGCCGACCGCGTGATGCGCGAGGTCCCCTCCGCCGTGCTGGTCCGGAACGCTGAGAACAAGGGCTTTGCTGGTGGTGTGAACGCCGGTCTCGCCGTGGCCGCCGGCGACTGGATCTTCCTGCTCAACAACGACGCGTACGTGGATACGCGCTGCGTCGCCGCGCTTCTCGAGCGTATCCCGGCCACCGATCGGCAACGGCTGGGCGCGCTGGCGCCGCAGGTGCGGTTCGCCGCGGAGCCCGCGACGATCAACTCGGCGGGGCTCGCGGTCGACCGCCTGGGGATCGCGTTCGACCGCAAGGTCGGGCGGCAGGGCGACGGGCCCGGCGCGCCGGACGAGCAGGTGTTCGGCGTGTCCGGCGGCGCGGCGCTGCTGCGGCGCGAGATGCTCGCCGACACGGGCGGGTTCGACGGCTCGTACTTCATGTTCTACGAGGACGCGGACCTGGCGTGGCGCGCGCGGAGCCGCGGGTGGACGACCCTGTACGTGCCCGACGCGGTCGCGTTCCACCATCACTCCTCGTCCGTCGGGCACGGGAGCCCGCGCAAGGACTTCCTCGTCGGCCGCAATCGCGTGCGCACGCTGGCCAAGAACGCGACGACGCGCCATCTCGCTGCGCTACGGCGCGCAGATGGCGCTGTACGACCTCGCCTACTGCGCTTTCGTGCTGGTGCGCCACCGGAGCCTCGCCCCGCTGCGGGGCCGGCTCGCCGGCCTCAGGACCTGGCGGTCCGACCGCCGGGAGGGCGGCCCGCACGTCGACGTCCCGCTCGAGCCGGTCCAGGGGCTTCGCTCGGCGCTCCGCCGGCGCGCCGTCTGGGCGGGGAGCGCGACGGGACGATCGGAGCCGGGCGCGCGTTGAGCGCCTCGTTCGCAGGGCGTCGCGTCGCGATCGTCCACGACTGGTTCCAGGGCTTCCACGGCTCCGAGCGGGTCGTCGAGGCCATGGCGACCGACGTCTTCGCCGACGCCGCCGCGGTGGACATCCTCACGTTCTCCGCCGCGCGCGAGATCCTCCCGGACACGCTGAACTCGCGCATCAGGAAGGTGTCGGCGGTGTCGACGGTCCCCGGCATCCGGCAGCGCGAGCACGCGCCGGGCCGCTGGCGGTGGTTCCTGCCCTACATGCCCCGCTACTTCGCCGGGCTGGACCTCTCGGGCTACGACATCGTGGTGTCGTCCTCGCACTCGTGTGCCGTCAACGTCCGGCCGCCCGCCGAGGCGCTGCACGTCTGTTACTGCTACACGCCGATGCGCTACGCGTGGTTCGGCGCGCTCGAGCGTGAGCGCGTGACCGGGCCGCAGGCGGTCGCCCTGCGCGCGCTGTCAGCCTGGTTCCGGCGCGTCGACTACGCGGCCGCCCAGCGCGTCGACGCCTACTGCACGCTCTCGAGCGAGGTCCGGCGGCGGATCGCCGCGTGCTACGGCCGCGACGCGGAGCTGATCTTCCCGCCGGTGGACACGCACGACTTCCGCCCGGCCGACCGCGGGACGGGAGCGGGGCGGTTCCTGTGGGTCCACCGCATGGTCCCGTACAAGCAGCCGCTGGTGGTGGCGCGGGCGTTCGCCGGCCTCCCCCAGCGGCTGACGATGGTGGGCGTCGGGCCGCTGCACGAGCAGGTGAAGCAGGAGGCGCCGGGCAACGTGACCGTGCACGGATGGCTGGATCGCGGGGCGCTGGCCGATCTCTACGCCGAAGCCTCGGGGTTCATCCACATCGGCGAGGAGGACTTCGGCATCACGATGGTCGAGGCGCTCGCCTCGGGCCTGCCGGTGATCGCGCTCAGCCGCGGCGGGGCGCGTGACATCGTGCGCGACGGCGTCGACGGCGTCCTGATCGACCGGGCGGACGAGGAGTCGCTGCGCGGGGCGATCGAGCGCTGCGCCGCGACCGAGTGGGATCCCGAGTCGCTCGCCGCCCGTGCCGAGCGCTTCTCGCGGGCGACGTTCGTGAGGGAGGCGCGCGCCTTCGTCGCCCGCAAGGCGGCCGAGAAGCGCGCGCTCCGCGACGGGGCGCCGGGCTGAGCGTCAGTACGCGCCGCGACCGCGGACGACGGTCGCGATCGTGAGCATGAGCAGCCGGAAGTCGCGTCGCAGCGACAGGTTCTCGACGTACTCGCGCTCGACGGCGAGCCGCTCGTCGAAGCGCAGCTCGCCGCGCCCGTAGACCTGCATCGGGCCGGTCATCCCCGGCTTGACCTGCAACCGGAAGCAGTGCTCGGGGCTGTAGCGATGGACGAGGTCGAGCTGCTCCGGCCGGGGGCCGACGAGGCTCATGGAGCCGCCGAGGACGTTGAACAGCTGCGGCAGCTCGTCGAGGCTCGTCCGGCGCAGGAACGCCCCCAGGGGCGTGACGCGCGGGTCGGCGCGGAGCTTGAACATCGGGTCGGGCAGCTCGCCCAGGGACACGACCTCGCCCAGCCGGCGCTCCGCGTCCACGACCATCGTCCGGAACTTGACCATCCGGAACGGCTTGCCGTTGATGCCGGCCCGGCGCTGCACGAACAGCGCCGGTCCGCGGCTCGTGAGCCTGACCGCGATGGCGACGCCCAGCATCAGCGGGCCGAGCACGACCAGGGCGGCGCTCGACACCACGACGTCGACCGTGCGCTTGAGCAGCATGTTCGAGCGCGGGACGTCCCACGTCGAGTACTCGATCATCGGGAGGTCGGCGATGTGGTGCAGGTGCACGGCGGTGCCGAACATGCCGCGCGCGGGCGGCACGACGCTCAGCTTCAGATGCCGCCGCCGGCAGATGCCGACGGCCTGCGCGATCAGCGGCTCGCTGACGTTCGAGCTGGCGACGATGACGCGGTCCGGCGGCCCGTACGCGACCAGCGCGGCGTCGAGCGCCCGCTCCGCGGTCGCGTCGGCGGCCAGCCCGTCGTCGTCCACGACGCCGACGCAGCTCACGTGGATGTCCTCGAACAGCTCGAGCTTGCGGAGCGTCGCGGTCTCGAGCGGGCCCGAGCCGACCAGCACGGCGCGCTCCGGCGGCACGATCCGCCGCCACGCGGCGCGGGCCGCCGAGCGGCCGAGCACGGCGAGCGCCAGCACCATGAGCCAGAACGCGATCGCCGACGACGCGGTGATGGCCTCCTGCGTGAAGGTCGCGATGACCGCCACGTGGGCCGCCGTGCTCGTCGTGGCCCACGCGGTCAGCGACGGCAGCTCGTCGACGGTGAGGTGCCGCAGCACGCGGTGGTCCATGTCGTAGAGCCCGTGCAACTTCGCCAGCACCAGCCAGACGGGGAGCAGCGCCGCCGTCCAGAGGAGCGACGTCCCCTCGGTCAGCCCGCCGCCGAGCGTCGCGGCGGCCGCGATCGCGAGCAGGTCCGCGAACGCGAGCATGCGGCGGCGCAGCGCGTCGCGCCAGGGGCCGATGCGGCGCAGGATCGAGAACGCCTGCCGCTCGTCCTCGATCGTGACGACCGCGCCGTCCTGGCGCGTGACGTGCGTGTCAATCGTGGTCATGTACCGCCGCAGCCTCCCGTCCCGACTCGGAGGCGCGCAGTCGCGTGCCGTCCACTTGCGCGGGAATTAGTATCTACGCGCGGCAGGATTTCAAGGTTCAACCGTAGCGCGGGTCCGCGTCAGGACGGCGTCATACAGCGCCGCGAGCCGATCCCCGACGGCGGCCGGCGAGAACCGCTCCCGCGCGACCGCGAGCGCTTTGGCGCCGGCGTCCTCGTCGCGCCACAGCGCGCGCAGGCGGTCCGCGAGCGCTGCGGCGTCGCCGGGCGCGTACAGGCCCTCCTCGGGCACGACCTCGGCGAGCCCGCCGGCGCGGGCGGCCGCGACGGGGAGGCCGGCGGCCATCGCCTCGAGCGCGGCCAGCGGCAGGATCTCGGCGTAGCGCGAGGGCACGACGGCGACCGCCGCCTCGCGCCGCAGGGCGGCCAGCTCGGCGGATGGCAGCGCGCCGGTGAAGCGGACGTCGGCGCCCGCGGCGCGGGCGCGCAGGTCGGCGGCGTGCGGCCCGTCGCCGGCGATCACCAGCGGCAGCCCGGCGGCGCGGGCGGCGTCGATCGCGTCGTCGAAGCCCTTCTCGGGCGCGAGCCGCCCAGCCGCGAGCGCGAAGCGCCCGTGGGCGGCGCTCGAGGCGGGCGCGATCGCGCGCTGGACGGAGCCGATGACGTGCGCGCGGTCGCCCAGCGGCGCGCCGAGCTCGCGCAGCCGGCCGAGGGCGAAGGCGCTCGGGACGACGAACGCGTCGGCGTTGGCGGCCAGCCGGCGCTGCCACGCGGCGATCGCGAGCGCGTAGGTCGCCGCCTCGGCGCGCGAGCCGCCGCGGCAGTTGAGCCGCACGCCGGGCCAGGTGTTGCGGCCGTGGCAGCGGGTGCAGTCCTGTCCCTGGGTGAAGCACAGCGCCTGGGCGCAGACGAGCCGGTAGTTGTGCAGGTGCAGGACGACGCGCGCTCCGGCCTCGCGCGCGGCGGCCGGCGCGCGCCAGCCGAAGCTGGGCGTGACGTTGTGGGCGTGGACGACGCGGGCGCCGGTGCGCCGCACCGCGTGCGCGACGTCGTCCGGCTTCAGCCCGCCGCCCAGCAGCCCGAGCGCGGCGCGGCGGCGGCCCAGCGCGGCCGAGTCGCGCTCCAGCACCTCCACGTCCTCGCCGAGGTGCTCCCGGATCAGCCACGCGAGGTCCTCGACGGCCCGCTCCTCGCCGCCCGGCTGGCGGTAGCGGTTGTGCAGCAGGAGGATCACGGGGCGCAGAGCCTAGATTCCCCGCGCTGCGTTGGCCGTGCGCCGCCGTGCGCGGCCGCGCGACGCATGTCGCGGCGTCCCTGGTTCGCCCGCTGGTCGCGGCCGGCCGGGGGCGTGGCGCCGGCGAACGTCAACTGCGGCTGGGTGGGGCGGTGGATCGGCCGTGGGTGCGGGAGTGGAGTCGATTTGCGGGCTATAGGGGGCGTCAATCGACTCCACTTGGTCGTCCATCGCCCGGACCGCACCCACTCGATGCCCGCCGTTCAATCGACGCCGGTCGCGCCCAAGCGCGCCAGCCGTCACGACGCCGGACCTCCCTAGGCTCTTGCCGCCGTGCTGGCCTCGCTGCTGATCCCCACGCGGCGCCGCCGCGACTACCTCGCGGTCGCGCTGGCGTCCGTCGCCGGCCAGCTCGCCGAGCACGGCGCGGAGCTGATCGTGGTCGAGGACGACCCGCGCGACCCCGAGACGGAGAAGCTCGTGACCGGCCACGGCGGCCGCTACATCGCGCACGGCGCCCCGCGGGGGATCAACGTCGCGCGCAACACGGCGCTGGAGGCGGCCCGCGGTGAGCTGCTGTGCTTCCTCGACGACGACGTCGAGGCGTGGCCCGGGTGGCTCGCCGCGCTGCTGGCGGCCGCCCGCGACTGCCCGGAGCACGAGGCGTTCGGCGGCCCGATCCGCCCGCGGCTGGAGGGCGGCCGGCTGCACGCCTGCGGACGCGAGCCGCTGCCGCTGACGTCGCTCGACCTCGGGCCCCACGACCGCGACGCGGACTTCGCCTGGGGCGCGAACCTCGCGGTGCGGCGGACGGCGCTCGAGCGCATCGGCCCGTTCGACCCCGCCCTGGGCGGCGCGGGCGACGAGGAGGACTGGCAGCGGCGGCTGCGCGCCGCCGGCGGGCGCGTGCGCTACGTGGCGGCGGCGGGCGTCGACCACCGCCGGGCGGGGCGCGACGCCCGCATCGCCGCGCTCGCCCGCGCGGCGTTCCACCGCGGCAGGGCGGCGCGCCGCTACGACGCGTTCAAGGGCGTCGCGCCGCCGCTCGCCACCGAGCTGCGCACGCTCGCGGGCTGCCTGTGGCACATCGTGCGCCGCCGCTGCGGCAACGGGCTCGTGCTGTCGGCGCTGACCGCCGGCCGGCTGCGCGAGGCGCTCGCCCCGGTCCCGGTACCGATCGCGGCGGCCACGCCCGACTATCTCTCGGGGCGCTCCGGCATGCTCTCGCGCCGAACCGCGGTCACCGGCGCGGCACGGGACCTCGCCGCAGCCACGGCGGCCCTCCCGCGCCGGCTCGCGCTGCGGCGGACCGCCCGCCGCGTGCCCCGCAGGCGCGTGCTCGTCGCCGGCGTCGTGCGGCCGGCCAACTTCTCGACGGCCGCGGCCGCCCGCGCCGAGCTGCTCCGCTCCCGTCACGAGGTCGAGCTGGCCCTGGCGCCGCCCCGCGACGGCCTCGGGAAGTGGGCCAACCTGAACGCGACGCTCGCGCGGAGCGACCTCCCCGCCCTCGCGGACTTCGACTGGCTGGTGCTCGTCGACGACGACGTGCGGCTGCCGCGCGGCTTCCTCGACGCGTTCCTGCTCGTGGCGGAGCGCTGCGGGTTCCGGCTCGCCCAGCCCGCCCACGCGTTCGCCTCGCACGCCGCGTGGGAGGTCACCCGCCGCCGCCCCGGCGTGCTGGCCCGCACGACGCGGTTCGTGGAGATCGGCCCGGTGACGGCCGTCCACCGGGACGCGTTCGAGGCGCTGCTGCCGTTCCCGGACCTCCAGATGGGCTGGGGGCTCGACGCCCGCTGGAGCGCCCTCGCCGCCGGGCGCGGCTGGCCGATCGGGATCGTCGACGCCACGCCGGTCCGCCATCTGCGGCCTGTCGCGGGCGATTACCCGCGCGACGCCGCGATCGCGGAGGCCGAGGCGTTCCTGGACGGCCGCGCCTACGTAACCCGCGAGCAGGCGGGCGAGACCGTGGCGGAGCACCGCCGGCTGCCGCTCGCGGAGCAGGCGGGCGCGCGCTGATGCGCGTCGCCGTGGTCGCGGAGTACTACCCGCGCGCCGACGACCCGGTGCTCGGCGTGTGGGCGCACCGCCAGGCGCTGGCGGCGCGCGACGCCGGCGCCGACGTCCGCGTGCTCGTGCTGCACCGGCCCGTGCCGCCGCGGGCCGCGCTCCAGAGCCGCCGCCCGGCCGAGCTGCTCGCGCCGCTGCGGCAGCCGCTGCACGCGGAGCTCGACGGGCTCGAGGTGACCTACGTCCCGTTCCTGGCCCCGCCGCGGCCGCGGTCGTACGGGAGCTGGGGCGCCTGGGCCGCGGCCCCGCTGGCGCTCGCGCTGCGGCGCCTGCGCCGGCGGTTCCCCTTCGACCTCGTCCACGCGCACTACGCCGCCCCCGCGGGCGATGCGGCGCGCCGGGCGCGGCCGGGCCGCCCGCTCGTCGTGTCCGTCCACGGCGGCGACGTGCTCGCCGTCGCGGACGCCTCGCCCGCCGGGGAGCGGGCCGTGCGCCGCGGCCTCACCGCGGCGAGGCTCGTGCTGGCGAACTCGGCGGCGATCGAGGCCCGCGCGCGGCGGCTGGGCGCGCGCGCGACCCGGATCGTCCACCTCGGCACCGACCTCCCCGCCGCGGGCGGGGCGCCCACCGCCCGAGTGCCCGGCGACCATCGCGCGCTCGTCACGGTCGGCCACCTCGTCGCCCGCAAGCGCCACGCGGACGTCCTGCGCGCGCTGTGGCTCCTGCGCGACACGCATCCGGACCTGCGCTGGACCGTGGTCGGCGACGGGCCCGAGCGGCCGGCGCTCGAACGGCTCGCCGCGGAGCTCGGCGTGGCGGGGCGCGTGGACTTCACGGGCCAGCTGCCGCCGGCGGAGGCGGTCGCGGCCGCGCAGGCGGGCGCGGCGTTCGTGCTGCCGAGCGTCGACGAGGCGTTCGGCGTCGCGTACGTGGAGGCGATGGCCGGCGGCGTGCCGGCGATCGGCTGCCGCGGCGAGGCCGGTCCCGAGGAGATCGCGGCCGCGGGCGGCGGGATCCGGCTCGTCCCGCCGGGCGAGCCCGACGCGCTGGCCGCGGAGCTGCGGCGGCTGCTCGGCGACGCAGCGTGGCGGCGCGAGCTGGGCCAGCAGGCCCGCGCCACCGTCGAGGCAGCGTTCACATGGGAGCGCTGCGGCCGCGCCACGGTGGCGGCCTACGAGGAGGCGCTGCGCTGACCGGCGCGCGCCCCGTCCTGTTCGTGACCAACCACGCGCCGCCGTTCCGGGTGGGGGCGTTCGCGGCGTTGCACGAGCGGGAGGACGTCGTGTTCGCGCTGATCGGCGGCGAGGTCCGCCATGGCGGCGGCGGCGGCGTCGACGGTGCCGGCGGCGCCGAGGGCCCGGGCGCGGCCGGCGACCTGCCGTTCCCGGTGCTCCGCCCCACGCAGCGCGGCGTGCTGCGGCTCGCCGCGTCCGGCCGCTTCCGCGCGGTCGTCGCGGGCCTGTCGGGTCGCGTCGCGCTGCCGGCCGCGTGGGCGGGCGCCCGGCTCGCGAACGTCCCGTTCGTCCTGTGGGCCACGATCTGGGCGCATCCGCGCACGCCGGCGCACGCGCTCTCCTACCTCCCGCTGCGCCACCTCTACCGCAGCGCGGACGCGATCGCGACCTACGGCCCGCACGTGTCCGCCTACGTGCGCACCAAGGGGGCGCGACAGCCGGTCGTAGAGGCGCCGCAGAGCGTCGACGGAACGTTCTGGTCGGCGCCCGCGTCACCAATCCGACGCGCACCCTTCCAGGCCCTGTTTGCCGGGCGAATGGCGAGGGAAAAGGGCTTGTGCGTGCTCCTTCAGGCCTGGGACGCATCAGGCCTGTCAGCACCGTCAACCGCACTGGTTCTGGTTGGCGACGGCCCGATCCGAGCCCGGGCCGTCGCCACCGGTGCGGGGCATCTCGAGGGCGCCCAGCCGCCCGACCGTCTCCGCAACTTCTACGCGGGCAGCGACGTTGTGGTGGTGCCGTCGATCCCCACGCGCGACTTCCTGGAGCCGTGGGGGCTCGTCGTCAACGAAGCCTTCCACCAAGGGGTTCCCGTGATCGCCACCGACGCCGTGGGCGCCACCGCCGGCGGCCTGGTCCAACACGAGCAGACCGGGCTCGTCGTCCGAGCCGGCGACGCGAGCGCGCTCGCGGCCGCTCTGCGACGCCTGCACGACGATGCGGGGCTGCGCGCGCGGCTCGGCGCCGCGGCCCGCGAGCGCGTCCAGAAGCACTCCCACGCGGCCTGGGCGGCGGGCATGAGCGCCGCCCTGGAGGCCGCCGGGGCCTCGAAAGGGCCCTGCTAGCGTGGCCGCGATGCTCCGCCTGATCCTGGCGTGCCTGGTGATCGGGCTCGTCGCCACGCCGGCGGCGAACGCTGCGAGCACGACGCGGATCCTCCGAGACTGCGCCGACGACGGCGTCCTCCAGGGGGACTACTCGCCGTCCGAGCTCCGCAAGGCACGCAACAACATCCCGACGGACACCGACGAGTACACGAACTGCCGCGACGTGCTGGCTCGCGCGGCCGCGCGCGCCGTGGCGGGCGCGGGAGGCGGCTCCGGCGGCGGCGACAGCTTCGGCGGCGGCGCCCTGGAGAACCCGAACACGCCGGAGGGCCAGGCGGCGATCGGCCAGGCCGCGGCGAAGGGCGCGCCCGACGCCGTGGAGATCGGCGGCCGGTCGGTGGTGCCCGGCGCCGCCGGGTTCGCCGCGGGCGCAATCCGCAACGGCGTCCCGTCGCTGCTCACCGTGATCCTCGTCCTGCTCGCCGCGGCCGCCGCCGTCACCGCGGCCCCGTTCACGCGGCGTACCGCGTTCCCGTTCCTCCAGCGCAGTGTCATCGGTCGCTTCAAGCGCTGAGCCGAGCCTCTCGCCGCACCGCCCCCACACGCGGACGATCACCGTCCCGTGGGCGGGTCCTGGCGCATGGCTGAGCCTGTCGGTGGCGCTCACGATCGTGCTGTCGACGTTCGTCGCGCGCGGCGCGGTGCGGCTCGAGCCGACCACGCTGGTGGAGATCGGCCTCATGCTCGGCGGCGCGGCGCTCGTCGTCGCCGCCTGCCTGCGCGAGCCGCGCGACGGCGAGGCGCGGCCGCTGCACGGCGTCTGGGTCGTCCTCGCCTTCGCGGCGCTGACCGCCTACACCGCGCTGTCGATCGTCTGGTCGCTGGCGCCGTCGGACTCGTGGCTGGAGACGAACCGCATGCTCGCCTACCTCGGCGTGCTGGCCGGGGCCGTCGGGCTCGTGCGGATCGCGCCCGGCCGCTGGGCGGAGCTGCTCTACGGCGTGATGGCGGGCACGGTCGTCGTCTGCGCGTGGGCGCTCCTGACCAAGATCTTCCCCGCGGCGCTGGCCTCGGACGAGCTGCTGGCCCGCCTGCGCGCGCCGTTCGAGTACTGGAACAGCGTCGGGCTGATGGCGGCGGTCTCCGTGCCGCCGCTGCTGTGGCTCGCCGCCCGCCGCTCCGGCGCCACCGTGCTCAACGTGCTCGCGTGGCCGCTGCTGGGTCTCGTGCTCGTGTGCCTGATGCTCTCGTACTCGCGCGGCTCGCTGATCGCGCTGGGGATCGGCGCCGCGATCTGGTTCGCGGCGGTTCCGCTCCGCCTGCGCGCCGTGGCGGCGCTCGTCGCGTCCGCTCTGGCGTCGACGCCGCTCGTGCTGTGGGCCTTCGCGCAGGACGGGCTGACCACCGACCGCGCGCCGATGGCCGCGCGTGTGGACGCCGGGCACGAGCTCGGCGCGCTGCTGCTCGTGCTGCTGGCGCTCCTCACCGCCGCCGGCCTCGCCGTCGGCTTCGTGACGAGCCGGCGGCCGCCGTCGGAGCACACGCGCCGCATCGCCGGCCGCGGCCTGCTGGCCGGGCTCGCGCTCGTCCCCGTCGCGGTCCTGATCGCGCTGTCGGCGGCGCCCGGCGGCATCTCGGGCCAGACGTCCGACGCGTGGAACCGGCTCGTCGACCCGAAGGCGAGGACCCCCGGCAACACGCCCGACCGCCTGACCGCCACCTCCTCGGTCCGGGCGCGCTACTGGGACGAGGCGCTGAAGGTCCACTCGCACAGCACGCTCGTCGGGACGGGCGCCGGCGCCTACGCGACCACGCGCAACCGCTACCGCGAGAACGGCGACATCATCGTCCGCCACGCGCACGGCTACGGCGTGCAGACGCTGTCCGACCTGGGCTGGGCCGGCATCGGCGCTGTCGCTGCTGGCCGCCCTCGCCTGGGGGCTCGCGGCCGCGCGCGCCCTCGGGATGCGGCGCCGCGACCGCGGCCTGCCGTTCGACGCGGAGCGCGCCGCCCTGTGGGCGATGGCGGCGCTGGTGGCGATCTTCTTCCTGCACTCGGCGATCGACTGGACGTGGTCCGTTCCCGGCAACGTCGTCCCGGCGCTGCTGTGCGCCGGCTGGATCGCGGGCCGCGGACCGCTGCGCCGGCGCCTGCTGGCCGCGCCGGCCGTGCGCACCGCGGGCCCTGCGCCCGTCTCGCGGGCGCGGCGCATCCCGGAGTGGCTGCCGCCGCCCGTCCGCGTGGCGGCGATCGCCGTGGCCGTCGTCCTCGCCGTCGTGGCGGCGTGGACGGCGTACCAGCCGGTGCGGTCCGTGCACGCCGGCGACGAGGCGCTGGAGCGGCTCGAGCAGCGCGCGTTCGAGCCGGCCGCCGCGATCGCCCGGATCGCCGTCGACCGCAACCCGCTGTCGGTCGACCCGCTGTTCGAGCTCGCGGCGATCGAGCAGGCGCGCGGCCAGACGCCGGAGGCCGAGCGCGCGCTGGAGCGCGCCGTCCAGGTCCAGCCCGCGAACGCCGAGACGTGGCGGCGGCTCGGCCGCCTCCGGCTCGAGGCGCTCTCCAAGCCCGGCACCGCCCTCACGGACTTCCAGGCGGCGTACTACCTCGACCCGCAGAACCCGGAGTCCTGGTCGGACCTCATCCGCGCGACCCGCGCGGTCAAGGAGGAGGGCGGCGGCTAGGCCTAGGGCCGCCGCGCGCGGGCGACCAGCTGCGCGCGGAACAGCGGCAGCCCGCCGGCGGGCCGCACGTCGACGTCCACGAAGCCGCTGGCGGTCAGCGTGTGCGCCAGCGACGTGCGCGTGAAGAACCGCAGGTGCTGGCCGAGCGGGTCGAAGTGGCGGTCGAAGCGCGTGAGCGCGATCAGCGCCGCCTGCACGCGGCCGTGGAACGGGACGGTGACGAGCAGCCGTCCTGACGGCTTGAGCACGCGGCGGGCCTCCAGCAGCAGGTGCGCGCCGTCGGCCACGTGCTCGAGCACCTCGGAGCACCACACGACGTCGACCGACCCGTGCTCCAGCGGCACCGAGCCGTCGGGCTCCAGCAGCCGCAGGTCCGCGCCGGGCACGTTGCGGCGCGCCCGCTCCAGCGCCGCCTCCGCGATCTCGACGCCGACGGGCTCCGCGCCCGCGTCCCGCAGCGCCGCGACGAACCGTCCGGCGCCGCAGCCCAGGTCCAGCACGCGCTCGCCGGGACGCGTCTCGCCGAGCAGGAGCGCCCGCCGCCGCTCCCACGCCCACGGCTCCGGGTCCTCGGGCAGCGCGGCCCAGTGGCTCTCGTAGAACTGGCGCACGGCCACGGCAGCGTAGTTGGGGCCTGCCGGCGATCTCATGCACAATCCATGGGGATGCGGCTGCGCCTGATCCGCCACGCGACGCTGCTCGTGGAGCTGGCCGGACTCAGGCTTCTGGTGGACCCGATGCTCGACCCCGCGGGCGCGCGGCCGCCGGTGGGCGGGAGCGCGAACGACCGCCGCAACCCGCTGTGCGAGCTGCCCGAGCCCGCGGAGGTCGTCGTCCGCGGCATCGACGGCGTGCTCGTCACCCATCTGCACGCCGACCATCTCGACGAGACGGCCGTCGACCTCCTGCCCGACGACGTCCCGGTGCTCTGCCAGCCGCCCGACGAGGGCGTCCTGCGCGACCGCGGGTTCCTCGACGTCCGCCCGGTGGAGCAGCGGCTCGACCTCGCACGGGATCGGCGTGGCGCGCACCGGCGGCCGGCACGGGCACGGCGCCGAGGCCGACGCGCTCGGCCCCGTCTCCGGCTTCGCGCTCCTCGCCGCGGGCGAGCCCGGGCCTCTACGTGGCCGGCGACACCGTGTGGTGCGACGAGGTCCGCCACGCGCTCGACGAGCACCGGCCCGACGTCGTGGTGGTCAACGCCGGCGGCGCGCGGCTCGCCGAGGGAGGGCCGATCACCATGACCGCCGACGACGTCGTGGCCGTCGCCCGCCACGCGCCCGGCGCCACGATCGTCGCCGTGCACCTCGAGGCGATCAACCACTGCGTCGAGACCCGCGCGGACCTGCACCAGCGGATCCACGACGAGGGCCTCGCGGGGCGCGTGAGCGTGCCGGAGGACGGGTCTGTGGTGCCGGTGGGGTGAGGCCTCCGGCCGGGGGCGTTGTGCGTGGCGTACGTCAACGGCGGCTGGGTGGGGTGGGTGGACGGTCGGCTCGTGACGTTGTGGGCGCTATAGGCCCCACAACGTCGGAGCGCCGCTCGGGCCGGCACCCTCGCTTCCCCACCCAGCGCCGTTGACGTTCGCCGGCGCCACACTCAGCGCGCGAGGACGCCCTCGACGACCCGCAGCGCGCGGCGGAACGCCCCGCGCTTCAGCCGCCCCGGCCGGTCGCAGGCGAGGTGGCGGCAGGGGTTGTCCACCACGCCGAGCTTGACTCCGCGCATCCCGGCCAGCTCGATCTCGCGGTGGTCGGAGTTGCCCGTGTCGCTGTCGCGCAGCCAGTCCAGCGCGCACGTCCGCGCGGCGCGCGGCGCGCAGCAGCTCGCGCTCGACCCCGCGCCGTGGCGCGCCCACCGGCGAGCGCAGCCGGAAGCGGCCGCTGGAGCCGACCTCGTCGAGCGAGAGCGCGTAGCGCAGCCGCGAGCGCGGGACGATCCGCGCGAGCGCCAGCGCGCCCAGGTGGTCGGGCGAGCCCGTGTAGAGCCGCTCCTCGGCGCCCGTGGCCACGAGCCAGACCTCGCAGCGGGGTGCGAGACCCTCCAGGCGCGGCGCGAGCGCCGCGAGCGCGCCGAGCCCCGAGGCGTTGTCCTCCGCGCCCGGCCCGGCCGGCATCGAGTCCGTGTGGGCCATCACCACGCGCAGGCAGCGCGCCCGGCCCGGCCACGCGCCGATCACGTTGCGCGAGCGCCCGCGCGGCGTGGAGAAGCGCTGCACGCGCACCGCCAGGCCCGCGGCGCGGAACCGCCGCGCCATCCGCCCGTGCGCGCGCCGCTCGGCCGCCGAGCCCGCGGGCCGCGTGCCGTCGCGCGCGATCGACACGGCGACGCGATGCGCGACGTCGCCCGGCCCGGCGGCCAGCGCCAGCACCGCCGCCGCCTCCGCCAGCACGGAAAGCGGCCTAGAAGGCGCCGCGCCGGGACAGCACGGCCGGCACGGTCTTGAGCAGGATCGTGAGGTCGAGCCCGATCGACCAGCGCTCGAGGTAGAGGAAGTCGAGCCGCACGAGGTCGTCGAAGTCCAGCTCGGAGCGGCCGGAGACCTGCCACAGCCCGGTCACGCCCGGCAGCACCAGGTAGCGCTTCTTGTGCCAGTCCTCGAGCTGGTCGAAGTCGCGCTGCGGCAGCGGCCGCGGCCCGACGAGCGACATCTGCCCGCCGATCACGTTGAACAGCTGCGGCAGCTCGTCGAGCGAGTAGCGGCGCAGGAAGCGCCCGACCGCCGTCAGCCGCGGGTCGTCGCGGATCTTGAACAGCGGGCCGGAGGCCTCGTTGAGCGACTCGAGGTCCGCCTGCACCTGCTCGGCGCCCGAGCGCATCGTCCGGAACTTGAAGCACGCGAACGGCTCCCCGCCGATCCCCGGCCGGATCGAGCGGTACAGCACCGGCCCGCGCGAGGAGACGAAGACGGCGATCGCGATCGCCAGCAGCAGCGGGCTCAGCAGCACGACCAGCAGCAGCGAGATCGTCACGTCGAACGTGCGCTTGACGATGTAGTCGATGCCGTCGAACACCGGCGGGCGCAGCTCGAACAGCGGCACGGAGGCGCCCGGGACGAACTCCGCGCGGTGCACGAGGATCTCCATCGTCGACGGCGCGATCCGCACGGTGACGCCGCGCTGGTGGCACTGGTCGACCAGCTCGACGGCCTGCTCCTCGGGGAAGTCGGGGTCGGCGATGATGACCTCCTGCACGCGGTGCGCGGCGAGCACGTCCGGCAGGTCCTCGATCCGGCCCAGCGACCGCAACCCGTTGTCCGGCCGCGGCGTGAGCGAGATGAAGCCGACCATCTCCACCGGCGCGTGGACCTCGTCGGTCAGCGCGTGGGCGACGTCCTCGATGTGCTTGCCCGAGCCGACGAGCACCGCGCGGCGGCGATAGCCGGCGGCGCGCAGCAGCAAGCCCGTGACCGCCTCGTAGCCCCAGCGCGTCAGCCCGAGGAACACGATCGCGAAGGCCAGCGTCCCGTAGAAGATGTAGTAGCTCGAGTACTGCTCGCCGTTGATCAGCGCGAACGCGAGCGCGACGAGCGTCACCTGGAACAGGCCGGTGACGATCCGCGGCAGCCCCGGCCGCTGCGCGCGCTCCGCGTAGAGGCCCGAGCGCGCGAACAGCAGCGCCATCACCAGGTAGGCGAAGGCGATCGTGTCGAGCGCCTCGACCTTCGAGGCGTGCACCGCCCACTCGCCGTCGCGCAGAACGGCCTTGACCATGAGCGCCGTGAAGATCGCCCCGAACAGCGCGCCGAAGTCGAGCGCCAGCAGCGAGACGACCCGCAGCGCCCGGCGCAGCGTCTCCATCCGCAGCAGGAACGACAGCAGCGGCGGCCGCTTGCGGCGGACGTCCACGGGCGGGAGCACGATCGAGTCCGCGCCGCCCCCGCCGTTGGCGTGGGCGCGCTGCTTGACCGGCTCTGGGATCTGTGTCCGGGTGTCAGCCACCGATGCTTCCGCTGCTGCAAACGCAGCCGGGGTGCCTTTGTATCGCTGTAGGTATTGCTGGCATGGGAACTCCGTTGCGGCCGGCCCGTCCTGGGCCGGCTCGGTTCAGACGGTGCCGGCGCCCGTGAGGGTCTCGACGCCCGCTTCGGCGAGCGTGCGCTCCAGTCCTTCTCGGAGCTGGACCTTGGGCTCCCAGCCGAGCTTCTCGCGGGCGAGCGAGATGTCCGGCTGGCGCACCTGCGGATCGTCGGTCGGGAGCGCCTCGTGGACGACCTCCGAGCGCGACCCGGTGACCGCGATCACCTCGCGGGCCAGTTCGAGCAGTGTGAACTCGTTGGGGTTGCCGATGTTGACCGGGTAGTGCAGGCCGGACTCGGCGAGCGCGATGATGCCCGCGATCAGGTCCGACACGAAGCAGAACGACCGCGTCTGCGAGCCGTCGCCGAACACCGTGATCGGACGGTCCTGGAGGGCCTGGCGCATGAACGTCGGGATCGCGCGCCCGTCGTGCGGGCGCATGCGCGGCCCGTAGGTGTTGAAGATCCGGACGATCGCGGTGTCGACGCCCTGCTGGCGGTGGTAGGCCATCGTCAGCGCCTCGGCGTAGCGCTTGGCCTCGTCGTACACGCCGCGCGGGCCGATCGGGTTCACGTGGCCCCAGTAGGTCTCCGGCTGCGGGTGGACCTGCGGGTCGCCGTAGACCTCCGAGGTGGAGGCGGTCAGGAAGCGGGCGCGGTGGTGCTTGGCCACGCCGAGCGCGTTGTGCGTGCCGTAGGAGCCGACCTTCAGCGTGTGCAGCGGCAGCCGCAGGTAGTCGATCGGCGAGGCCGGCGAGGCGAAGTGGTAGACGAAGTCGATCGGCTCGTCGACGAAGAACGGCTCGATGATGTCGTGGTGGAGGTGGACGAACTCGGGCACACGGATGTGCTCGATGTTGGCGAGGGAACCCGTCTCGAAGTTGTCCACGCAGATGACACGATGGCCGCGCCGTAGCAGCTCATCGCACAGGTGGGAGCCGAGGAAGCCCGCGCCACCCGTTACCAGGCAGGTGGCCATATCGGGACCGCAGGATAACGCGGCTAGGCGCGAGCGGCCTTCATCTGCTTCTTGCGCAGCTTCACGGAGAGCTCGAAGCGGCCGTCCTTGCGCCTCGTGGCGAGCCCCTGCGACGCCAGCCGCTTGCACACGACGGGGCAGCGCTTGCAGCGCGGCCGCGACTTGCAGCAGCGCTTCTTCGGCTTCACCACGCGCCTCTTCTTCGCCACGCGTTCGACTGTACTGCGGGTTAGGATGCCCTAATGGCCGCCGCCGCGTTCGTCAGCCGGCTGAACGAGCAGATCGCGCACGAGTTCGCCGCCCACCAGCAGTACGTCGCCTGCGCCGTCTACTACGACGGCGAGACGCTCCCGCAGCTCGCCGCCTTCTTCTACCGCCAGGCGCTCGAGGAGCGCGACCACGCGATGATGATGGTCCAGTACCTGCTCGACGCGGACGCCGACGTGGTGATCCCCGGCGTCGCGGCGCCGCAGACGGGCTTCGGCGACATCGTCGCGCCGGTCGCGCTGGCGCTCGACCAGGAGCGGCGCGTGACGGAGCAGATCAACGCGCTGGTCGGCTGCGCGCGCGAGGAGGGCGACTTCACGAGCGAGCAGTTCATGCACTGGTTCGTGAAGGAGCAGGTCGAGGAGGTCGCGACGATGTCCGACCTGCTGCGCGTGGTCGAGCGCTCGCGCGACGACCCGATGGAGATCGAGAACTTCATCGCCCGCGAGCACCCGGCGGCCGAGACCGACGACCCCACGGCGCCGCACCCCGCGGGCGCTTGAACTGACCTCGCGGCTGCCGTAGCGTCGCGCCGGTGACCGTGCTCCGCAGCGTGCGGGTGGCCGCGATCCAGGCGACCCCCGTGATCCTCGACGCCGACGCCTCGGTGGCGAAGGCCGCGGCGCTGCTCGGCGAGGCGGCCGCGCAGGGCGCCGAGCTGGCGGTGCTGCCCGAGACCTTCGTCCCGCTCTACCCGTCCAACCGCTGGGCGCACGACGCGGCCCGCTTCTCGGGCTGGGACGAGCTGTGGGAGCGGCTGTGGGCGAACGCGGTCGAGGTGCCGGGGCCGCACGTCGACGAGCTGGTCGCGGCCTGCGAGCGGCACTCGATCCACGCGGTCGTGGGGATCAACGAGCGCGAGGCGGAGCGCCCGGGCTCGCTCTACAACTCGCTGCTCGTGCTCGGGCCGGAGGGCGTGCTGCTCAAGCACCGCAAGCTCATGCCGACGCAGCACGAGCGGCTGTTCCACGGCATCGGCGCCGGCGACGACCTGCACGTGGTCGACACGCCCGCCGGGCGCGTGGGCGGGCTGATCTGCTGGGAGAACCGGATGCCGCTGGCGCGCTACGCCGTCTACCGCGGCGGCCCGCAGGTGTGGGCGGCGCCCACCGCGGACGACTCCGACGGCTGGCTGGCGACCGTGCGCCACATCGCGATCGAGTCGGGCGCGTTCGTGGTGTCCGTGCCGCAGTTCATCCCCGGCTCGGCGTTCCCGGACGACTTCCCGGTGGCCGTCGAGCGCGACCGCGTGTTCGGCCGCGGCGGGGCCGTGATCGTCGAGCCGACCGGGGGCGACGTGATCGCCGGCCCGCTGTACGACCGCGAGGGGATCCTCGTCGCGGACTGCGACCTGCGGGCAGGGCTGCACGCGAAGCGGTGGTTCGACGCGGTCGGCCACTACAGCCGCGAGGACGTGCTGCTCAAGGCGAACGGCGGCGCCGAAGCACCCGCGCGTCGCCCCGTCTGAGCGTCAGCCGCTCGGCGTCGAAGTGCTCGAGCAGGGCCTGCGCGTACTTGCGCGAGGTGCCCAGCTCGTCCCGGAACCGGGCCAGGCTCAGCTCCCCCTCGGCCTCGAGCAGGGCGACGAGGCGGTCGCGCACGGTCGCCAGCGGCTCCGTGTGGATGTGCATGGCCGGGCCGAGGCGCACGACGCGGCCGGCGTCGCGCAGCGCGGCGAGCGCTTCGCTCGCGTCGAGGTCCGCGTCGAGCGGCGGCTCGGCGCCGGCCGCGCGCAGCTCCTCCTCGACGGCGAGCGCGGACGGCGAGAGCGGCTCCGGCTCGGGCGCGCGCTGCCGGCGGCGCCGGCGCGGGCGGCGGCTCGGGCTCGCCGCGCTCCAGCCTGGCGAGGCGGGCGAGCAGGTCGCGGCCGGGCCCGTGGCGGCGCGGATCGGGGTCCAGCACCACGCCGCCGCCGAGCGTGTCGGGCGGCGCCAGCGAGCGGATGACCAGCGCGGTCGCCGGCCGCCGGCACGAGCGGCTGCTCCAGCCGCAGCTGGAAGTAGCGGCCGCCGAGCTCGGCCAGCCGCGCGGCCGACTCGCGCGTGCCGTGGTGGACCGCCACCCGCGCCCCGCCGGGGGGCCGCGCCGCGTCCGACGCCCACTCGAGCGCCGCGTCGATCCGGTAGGTCGCGCGCGGGGCCGCGCCGGCCGCCGCGAGGCCGCCCGCCTCGGCGGCCGCCGCCCCCACGACGACGTCGCCGCGCTCCACCTCTCCCACCGCGGTCCCGGCGAGGTTCAGCGCCACGCGCTGGCCGGCCTCGGCGCGCTCGACCGGGGCGTCGTGGATCTCGACGGAGCGGATCCGGGCGCGGCGGCCGGCCGGGAGGATCTCGACGGCGTCGCCGCGGGCGAACGTGCCCGACCAGAGCGTGCCGGTCACGACCGTGCCGGCGCCGCGGATCGTGAACGCGCGGTCCACGTGCAGCCGCGGCGCGCCGCCCGCTCCCGCCCGGCTCGCCACCGACGCGGCGGCGCGGTCCAGCGCGGCGCCGAGCGCGTCGAGCCCGGTGCCCTCGCGCGCCGAGACGGCCACGACCTCCGCGCCCGGCAGCAGCTCGGCGGCCTCCCCCGCGGCCCGCGCCGGGTCCGCGAGGTCGGCCTTGGTGACCGCGACGACGCCGGTGCCGACGCCGAGCGCCCGCAGCACCGTGGCGTGCTCGCGGGTCTGCGGCATCACGCCGTCGTCGGCGGCCACGACCATCAGGAACAGGTCGATGCCGGTGGCGCCCGCGACCATCGTGCGCACGAACCGCTCGTGGCCGGGGACGTCGACGACCGAGAGCCGGCGGCCGGACGGGAGCGTGAGCGCCGCGTAGCCGAGCTCGATCGAGATCCCGCGGCGCGCGCTCCTCCGGCAGGCGGTCGGTGTCCGTCCCGGTGAGCGCGCGGATCAGCGCGGTCTTGCCGTGGTCGATGTGGCCGGCCGTGCCGAGCGTGAGCGGCGCGCTCACAGCGCGGCGGCGACGGCCCGGCCGGCGGCCTCGATCTCGTCCGCGGCGAGCGTCCGCGGGTCCAGCAGCAGGCGCCCCGCCTCGATCCGGCCGACCACCGGCGGATCGCCGAGCCGCAGGCGGGCGGCGAGCTCGTCCGGCGAGACCCCGGCCGCCCCGACCGCGACGACCGGGCCCGGCAGCTCGAGCAGCGGAAGCGCCCCGCCGCCGACCCGCGCCGACGCCGCGACGATCTTGGCGCCCGCGAATCGCGGCGGCGAGCCGTTCGGCGCGCGCGGCCAGGTCGGCCTCGCCGGCCGCGAGCATCGCCAGCACGGGGATCTCGGCCTTCGCGCGCTCGGGCTCGCGGTACAGCCGCAGCGTGGCCTCCAGGGCCGCCAGCGCCGAGCTTGTCGAGCCGGAGCGCACGGGCCAGGGGGTGCTTCCGCGCCCGCTCGACCGCCTCGCGGCGCCCCACGAGCAGCCCGGCCTGCGGGCCGCCGAGCAGCTTGTCGCCCGAGAAGCAGACCAGCGCGGCGCCGGCGGCCACGGAGCGGCGCACCGCGGGCTCGTCGGCCAGCACGGCGAGGTCGTCGGCGAGCACGCCCGAGCCGACGTCGTCGATCACCGGCACGCCGAGCTCGCACAGCTCCTCGATCTCGACCTCCTGCACGAAGCCGAGCTGGCGGAAGTTCGACGGATGCGCGCGCAGGATCGCCCGCGTGTCCTGCCCGATCGCGCGCTCGTAGTCCGCCCGCCGCGTCCGGTTCGTCGTCCCCACCTCCACCAATCGGGCGCCGGCCTGGGCGATCACGTCGGGGACGCGGAAGCCGCCGCCGATCTCGACGAGCTGACCGCGCGAGACGATGATGTGGCCGGGGCCGCCGGCCGGCGCGGGGCCGGCGGCCGTCGGCGGGCGCGGCCAGGGCCGCCGCCGCGAGCAGCGTCGCGCCCGCGCAGTTGTTCACCGCGATCGCCGCCTCGGCGCCGGTCAGCTCGCACAGCAGCGCCTCGACGTGGTCGTGCCGCGAGCCGCGCGCGCCCGTCGCGACGTCCCACTCCAGGTTCGAGTAGCCCTCGGCCACCCGCGCCACCGCCTCGCGCGCCGCCGCCGCCAGCGGCGCGCGGCCCAGGTTCGTGTGGACGATCACGCCCGTCGCGTTCAGGACCCGCCGCAGCGACGGCCGCGCGGCGGCGACGGCGGCCTCGCGCGCCCGCGCCGGCAGGTCGGCCTCCCCGCCCGCGCCCGCCAGCAGCTCGGCCCGCCGCTCCGCCAGCACCGCGCGCGCGGCGGCGAGCGCCAGCGGCCGCGGCGCGTCGACCTGCGCGGCCAGCGCGTCGACCGGCGGCAGGGCGCGGAGCTCGTCACGCGGCGTCACCGGCCGAAGGCTACGGCGCGCCGGATAGGGTTGCGCCCGTGCCCCAGCGCCGCCGCGTGCTACTCACCGGCGTCGGCGACCTCTACGACGAGGTCTGCACCGCGCTGGAGGAGGCGGGCGCCGACGTCAGCGGCCTCAAGGAGCCCGACGACGAGGCGGTCCGGGACGCTCTCGAAGGCGGCGAGCACGACGTCGTCTGCGTCGTCGCCCGCGAGGACGCGCTGCCGCTGCGGATCGCGCTGCTGGTGCGCCACCTCGACGAGGACGTCCCGATCGTGGCGACGGTCTTCGACGAGGCGATGGCGACGCAGCTCGCCGAGGCGGTCCCGGGGCTCGAGGTCACCTCGCTGGCCGACGTCGTCGCCCCGTCGCTGGCCGGGCCGGCCGTCGAGTCCGGGATGACCGCGCTGCACCGGAGCGAGGACGGCTCGCTCGAGGCGCTGCGCGCCGACGGCGACGAGCCGTTGCGGCGCGAGCCCTTCGAGCCGCCGCGGACGTCCGTCATCCGCGCGCTCGCGACCAGCATCTTCGCGCCCTACGACCGCAGCGCCGGGCTGATGTTCTACGGCCTCATGGGCCTCGTCTCGATGCTCGCGTTCGAGACCGGCGGGGCGATGGTCGTGCTGGACCAGAGCTTCGCCGACGCGCTCTACGGCTCGACCAAGTCGCTCGCCACCGTCGGCCCCAACGACGCCGTGTCCGACGGCCCGTCGTGGTTCAAGGTCGTGATCGCCGTCTCGATGGTGCTCACGCTGCTGAGCGCCGCATGCTTCACCGGAGGCCTGATCGAGCGCCTGACCAGCGCGCGGCTCACCGGCCTCGTCGGCCGCCGCGCCGTGCCGCGGCGCGACCACGTGGTCGTCGTCGGGCTCGGCCAGGTCGGCCTGCGGCTGTGCCTGTTCCTGCGCGAGTGCGGGATCGCGGTCGTCGCCGTCGACACCGAGGCGACCGGCGAGAACGTCGGCCAGGCGCGCCGGCTGAAGCTGCCGGTGGTGATCGGCCGCGGCGCCAACCCCTCGGTCCTGCGCCGGCTGTCGCTGGACCGCGCGCGGGCGCTCGCCGCCGTGACGCCGGACGACCTCGCCAACGTCGAGGCCGCGATGGCCGCGCGGTCGATCAACGCCGACCTCAACGTCGTGCTGCGCGGCGGCGACGGCCAGGTGGCCGACGAGACGCGCTCGCTGCTGCGGATCGGCCACGTGATCGACGTCCACCGCGTCGGCGCGGCGTACATCGCCGCGACGGCGCTCGGCCGCGACGCCGAGGGCGTGGCGGCCTCGGACGGATACGCGCGGCTGCTGCTCCCGGGCGGGGACGAGGAGCGCTTCCCGCCCGTGCAGCGTGTGTAGCCGCGCAGCGGAGGTACCCTCAGGCCATGGCCATCGAGGACAAGGACACCGCGGACCTGTCCGTCGCCCCGATCGTCGGGCCAGACGACCCGCGGCGGTTCACGGACTCCGGCATCGAGATCAAGCCGCTCTACGCCGAACGTGACCTGCCGGAGGACCTCGACCTCGGCGAGCCGGGCGAGTTCCCGTTCACGCGCGGCATCCACCGCGAGATGTACCGCAAGCGCCGCTGGACGATGCGCCAGTACGCCGGCTACGCCTCCGCCCGCGAGTCCAACGAGCGCTACAAGTACCTGCTCCAGCACGGCTCGACCGGCCTGAGCATGGCCTTCGACCTGCCGACCCAGCTCGGCCTGGACTCCGACGACCCGCGCTGCCTCGGCGAGGTCGGCCGCACCGGCGTCGCGATCGACACGCTCGAGGACATGCGGATGGCGTTCGACGGCATCCCGCTCGACGAGGTCTCGACCTCGATGACGATCAACGCGCCCGCCGCCGTCCTGCTGCTGCTCTACGAGCTGGTCGCCGAGGAGCAGGGCGTGCCGAGCGAGCAGCTGCGCGGCACGGTCCAGAACGACATCCTCAAGGAGTACATCGCCCGCGGGAACTTCATCTACCCGCCCGAGCCGTCGATGCGCCTGGTCACCGACCTGTTCTCCTACTGCAAGGAGAACGTCCCGAAGTGGAACACGGTCTCGATCTCCGGCTACCACTTCCGCGAGAAGGGCTGCTCGGCGGTGCAGGAGGTCGCGTTCACGCTGGCCAACGGCATGGCCTACGTGCAGGCGGCGCTCGACGCCGGCCTCGCCGTCGACGACTTCGCGCCGCGGCTCGCGTTCTTCTTCAACGGCCACAACAACGTGTTCCAGGAGGTCGCGAAGTTCCGCGCCGCCCGCAACATGTGGGCGCACGCGATGAAGGACCGCTTCGGCGCCGAGGACCCGCGCTCCCAGACGATCCGCTTCCACACGCAGACCGGCGGCGTCACGCTCACCGCGCAGCAGCCCGTCAACAACATCGTGCGCGTCGCGCTCCAGGGCTTCGCGGCCGTCTGCGGCGGCACCCAGTCCCTGCACACGAACGGCTACGACGAGGCGCTGGCGCTGCCGAGCGAGCGCGCCGCCAAGATCGCCCTGCGCACGCAGCAGATCCTCGCCCACGAGTCCGGCGCCGCCGACACCGTGGACCCGTTCGCCGGCTCCTACTACGTCGAGGCGCTGACCGCCGAGATCGAGCGCCGCGCCTGGCGGCTGATCGAGAAGATCGACGAGATGGGCGGCTCGGTGAACGCGATCGCGTTCATCAAGGGCGAGATCGAGGAGTCCGCCTTCGGCTACCACGAGCGCTACCGCACGGCCCAGGACATCGTCGTCGGCGTCAACAAGTACGACGAGGACGACGTCGAGGTGGAGGACATCCTGCGCGTCGACCCCGAGACGGAGAAGGACCAGCTCGACCGCCTGAAGGCGTTCAAGTCCAAGCGCGACCAGGAGGCCGCCCAGCGGCGCCTGGAGGAGCTGCGCGAGGCCTGCCGCGGCAGCGAGAACCTGCTCCCGCGCATCAAGGAGGCGCTGCGCGACCACTGCTCGCTGGGCGAGGTCTGCGGCGCGATGCGCGACGAGTTCGGCGAGTACCAGCCGGAGATCTGAGGCCGGCTCAGCGCACGCGGACGCGCACGACCTTCGAGAACCCGAGCTCGAAGGGTAGGTCGCCTCGCGCCGCACCCGCGCGCGGAAGCGGAACGTCCTCGGCCCGAACGTGCGCCGGAGCCGGTACGCGGTGCGGAAGCGCCCGTTGCGGCGGCTGCGGGGCTGCGCGAAGGTCCGCCACCTCCCGCCGTCGAACGCCTGGATCTCCACGAGCTTCCCGCGCGCCGGGACCGGCCTGCCGAGCAGCCGGCCGCGGAAGCGGACGCGGCCGCCCGGGCGCACGCGGCGGCTCGCCCTCAGGCGCACACCCGCCCGCGTACGGGCCTTGAACGTGGCGCACACCAGCGCCCCCATGCCGGGCGCCCACGCCTGAACGTGGATCGCCCGCGTGCGGCCCGCGGGGACCCGCACGGCGTAGCGCCCGGCGCCGCCGGTCGTGACGCGCCGCACCCAGCGGCCCGCGGCCGCCGTCACGCTCACCGTCGCCCCCACCAGCGGCGTCCCGTCCGCGCGGACGACGCGCCCGCGGACCTTCGGCCGGCGGCCGTAGCGCACCATCCGCGAGCCCGCGGTCATCCGGCCCGCGGCGGCGTCGCACGCAGCGGCGCGGGCGGGGGCGGCGGCGGGTGCAGCGGCTGCCAGCCGCGCCAGCCCGCCTGCGAGCCGAGCCCGCGGTCGTAGAGGTTCCAGAGCACGTTCCCGCCGCGGCGGGCGAACAGGTAGATGCGGTCGGGATGGTCGGACACCGCCGCGGGCGCCGACGACACCACGCCGGGAATCACGCGCCACGCCGTCCAGGTCGCCCCGTCGAAGCTGGCCCAGGCGATGGCACCGGTCGCCGTGCGGGCGAACAGGTCGATCGTGCCGGCGACGCGGGTGGTCACGGCCGGGGCGGCGGTCGTCGTCATCCCGCCGGGGACCAGCGACCAGCCGCTCCACGCGCTGCCGCTCCACGCGTCGCGGTAGAGCTGGTCGTCCGTGCCCCGCACGAACACGTCGAGCAGCGCGGAGCCGCGCGAGACCAGCGCGGGAGCCGACAGCGTCCGGCCGGGCTCCAGCGACGCGCGGTCCTCGCCGCTCCAGCCGCCGGTCGGGGACCACCACTTCGCGACGATCTCGTTGTTGGCGCCGCGGTAGTACGTGTCGACCTCGCCCGTGCCCTGGCGCGCGCTGACGCCCGGCGCGGACAGCATGCCGCCGCCGTGGCCGAACCACGGGGACCACCCCTCGCTCGTCGTGAAGTACCGCTGGTACAGCGACAGGTCGCTGCCGCGGACGAACGCGTCGGTGATCGAGCCCGCCCGCCCGTCCGCGCCGGGGCCGGAGCTGAGCACGCCGCCGAGCGAGAGCCATGGCGTGAAGCGGCCGCCGCTCAGCTCGGACACGTGCAGCGCGGCGTCGCGGCCGCGGATGAACACGCTGACCTGTCCCGGCCCGCGCGACGCCGCAGCGGGTCTGTCGTCGACCACCTCGCCGCGAGCGGCCGGCGCCCACAGCGCCGCCGCCAGTCCTGCCACCACTACCGCCGTCCGTGCACGCATCCGTCCTGCTCCCGTTCAGCCCACCTCGCCGCGCGAATGGTAGGTCGCGCCCGCTCCGGCCACCACCGCAAAAGCGTGAAGGACTCGGGCGCGGGCCCGGAGAAGCCCGTCCGCGATGCAGCCCCTCGAAGCCAAGCGCACCCTCGTCAAGTCGCCCCCGGAGCTGTGGGCCGAGGTCTCCGACGCCGGCGCGCTGGCGCGCCATCTCGGCGAGTTCGGCGAGATCCGGATCACGCGCGCGGAGCCCGAGTCGGTCGTCGAATGGGAGGGCGACCTGGCCTCGGGCAGCGTGCGCCTCGAGCCCTCGGGCTGGGGCACCCGGGTCACGCTGACCGCCGAGCCGGCGGCCGTCGAGCCGCCGCCGGCCCCCGAGCCGGAGCCCGAGCCGGAACCGCCACCGCGGCAGGGCTTCTGGGCACGGTTGTTCCGCCGCGCCCCGGCGCCGGTCGCGGTCGAACCGAAACCGGAGCCCGAGCCCGAGCCGCAGCCCGCCATCGACGACGAGCGGGCGACCGCGGCGCTGACAGGCGTGCTCGACACGCTCGGCGCCGCGCATCACCGGCCGTTCTCGCGGCCGTAGCCCCGCTCGTAGACTCGGAGCGCGTGTCGAGCACGGAGATCCGCGTCCTCACCGCCCCCGACGCCGTCGCCCGCGCGGCCGCCCGCTTCGCCCCGGAGCCGGAGCAGCGCTGGATGCTGTCCCAGCCGCGGGCCGTCCGCCGGTCGTTCGCCGAGGAGGTCTTCGGCCGCCCGGACGCCGACCTGCGCCAGCAGGTCTGGATGCTGCGCCAGCCGCAGGCGGTGCGCGAGTCCTACATCGAGAGCGTCCTGCTCGCGCGCCAGTAGGCTGGCGCGCACCCATGCGCCAGAAGAACCCGGAGACCTACGAGGAGAAGCTCGCCCAGCTCGAGGAGCTGCGCCACGCCGACGATCCACCACGGCTCGGAGGCCGCGGTCGAGAAGCAGCACGCGAAGGGCAAGTACACGGCCCGCGAGCGGATCGAGAAGCTGCTCGACCCGGGCTCGTTCCAGGAGCTGGACACGTACGTCCGCCACCGGACGACCGAGTTCGAGATGCAGAAGAACCGGCCGTGGGGCGACGCGGTGGTCACCGGCCACGGGACGATCGACGGCCGCCGCGTGTGCGTCTTCAGCCAGGACTTCACGGTGTTCGGCGGCTCGCTCGGCGAGGTGATGGCCGAGAAGATGTGCAAGATCATGGACCTGGCGGCCAAGATCGGCTGCCCCGTGATCGGGATCAACGACTCCGGCGGCGCGCGGATCCAGGAGGGCGTCGTCTCGCTCGGCGCCTACGGCGACGTGTTCGTCCGCAACGTCCAGTGCTCCGGCGTGATCCCGCAGATCAGCCTGGTCATGGGGCCGTGCGCGGGCGGCGCCGTCTACTCCCCGGCCATGACGGACTTCATCTTCATGGTCAAGGAGACCTCGCACATGTTCATCACCGGCCCCGACGTGATCAAGACGGTCACCGGCGAGGAGGTCGGGTTCGAGGACCTCGGCGGGGCGATGAGCCACAACTCCAAGTCCGGCGTCGCGCACTTCGCCTCCGACGACGAGGACCAGTGCCTCCAGGACACCCGCTACCTGCTCTCGTTCCTCCCGCAGAACAACCTCGAGACGGCGCCGCGCGTGCACCCGACCGACGACCCGCTGCGGATGGACGAGGAGCTCGACCACGTCGTCCCGGACAACCCGAACAAGCCGTACGACATGCGCGACGTCGTCCGCCTGATCGTCGACGACGGCGAGTTCTTCGAGGTGCAGGAGCACTTCGCGCAGAACATCGTGTGCGGCTACGCGCGGCTGAACGGCTACAGCATCGGCGTGGTGGGCAACCAGCCGCGCGCGATGGCCGGCGTGCTGGACATCGACGCCAGCGCGAAGGCCGCCCGCTTCGTCCGCACGTGCGACGCGTTCAACATCCCGCTGCTCACGTTCGTCGACGTGCCCGGCTTCCTGCCGGGGACGACGCAGGAGTGGGGCGGGATCATCCGCCACGGCGCGAAGCTGCTCTACGCCTTCACCGAGGCGACCGTGCCGAAGATCACGGTGATCACCCGCAAGGCGTACGGCGGGGCCTACGACGTCATGGCGTCCAAGCACATGCTCGCCGACTTCAACTTCGCCTGGCCGACGGCGGAGATCGCGGTGATGGGGCCGGAGGGCGCGGTCAACATCATCCACCGGCGCGACATCGGCAGCTCCCCGACGCCCGAGGAGCGCCGCGCGAAGCTGATCGACGACTACAAGGCGCGCTTCGCGAACCCGTACACGGCGGCCGAGCGCGGCTACATCGACGACGTGCTGATCCCGCACGAGACGCGGCCCAAGCTGATCACCGCGCTGGAGACGCTCCAGACCAAGCGCGTGCCGGCCCGAAGCGCAAGCACGGGAACATCCCGCTCTAGTTCGGGTAGGACCCGCCCGTGGCCGATGCGATCGTCATCGGGGCGGGCCCGAACGGCCTCGTCGCCGCCAACCATCTCGCCGACGCCGGCTGGGACGTGCTCGTGCTCGAGGCGCAGGACGAGCCGGGCGGCGCCGTGCGCAGCGGCGAGACCGCGCACGCCGGGTTCGTGCACGACCGCTTCAGCGCGTTCTATCCGCTCGTCGCGGCGTCGAAGGTCATCCGCTCGCTCGAGCTGGAGAAGCACGGCCTGAAGCTGCGGCGCGCGCCGGCCGCGGTCGGCCACCCGCTGCCGGACGGCCGCGCGGCGCTGATCTACGGCGGCGACCTCGACCGCACGTGCGCGCAGCTCGACGCGCTGGCGCCGGGCGACGGCGAGGCCTTCGCGCGCTGGATCCGCTACTGGGAGCGGATCGGGCCGGCGCTGCTCGACGCGCTGATGAGCCCGTTCCCGCCCGTCAAGGGCGGCCTGCGGCTCGCCCGCGCGCTGCGCTCGCTGCCCGAGGCCGGGCGCTTCGCCCGGCTCGGCGTGCTGCCCGTGCGGCGGTTCGGCGAGGAGGAGTTCCGCGGCGAGGGCGCGCGGCTGCTGTTCGCCGCCAACGCCCTGCACGCCGACTTCGCGCCGGAGTCGACGGGCAGCACGATCTACGGGCTCGTGCTGGTCGGGCTCGCGCACTCCGTCGGCTTCCCGGCGCCCGAGGGCGGCTCCGGGCAGCTCACCGCGGCGCTCGTGCGGCGGCTGGAGCGGGCGGGCGGGCAGCTCGAGTGCGGCGCCCGCGTCGAGCAGGTCGTGATCCGCGAGGGACGGGCGGCGGGCGTCCGCACGGCCGACGGGCGCGAGCACCTGGCCGCCCGCGCGGTGCTGGCCGACGTCGGCGCGCCGCAGCTGTACGAGCGGCTCGTCGGGTTCGAGCACCTGCCCGAGCGCTACGCCGACGCCGTGCGGCGGTTCGAGTACGACCCGGGCACGGTCAAGGTCGACTGGGCGCTGAACGGCCCGGTGCCGTGGACCGCCACGGAGATGCGCGACGCGGGCACGGTGCACGTCGCCGAGTCGGTCGAGTCGCTGACCATGGCGATGGCGCAGATCGCCGCCCACCGCGTCCCCGACCGGCCGTTCCTGGTCGCGGGCCAGTACTCCACGTTCGACCCGACGCGCCAGCCCGACGGCGCCGAGACCTTCTGGGGCTACACGCACGTGCCTTGGGAGATCCACGGCGACGCCGGCGGCGACGACCTCCGCGGCCGCTGGGACGAGCGCGAGCGCGAGACGTTCGCGGACCGGATGGAGGCGGAGGTCGAGCGGCTCGCCCCCGGCTTCCGCGACCGGGTGATCGGCCGCCACGTCATGACGCCGCCCGACCTGGAGGCGGCCAACGCCAACCTCGCGGGCGGCGCGATCAACGGCGGGACGGCGCAGCTGCACCAGCAGCTCGTGCTGCGGCCGATCCCCGGCTCAGGGCGGCCCACCACGCCGGTGCGCGGCCTCTACCTCGCCTCCGCCTCCGCCCACCCGGGCGGCGGCGTCCACGGCGCGTGCGGCGCGAACGCCGCCCGCGCCGCCCTCGTGCGCAGCCGCGTGCCGTTCCTCTAGCGCGGGTCCCGGATCAGCAGCTCGACGTTGCGGTCCCTGCGCTTGCCGCGGTGGTCCTCGCGCGCACCGGACTCCGGCAGGCCGGCCTTCTGCGGATCGTTGAAGGCGAGCGTCCGCGACAGCGACGCCAGCTCGGCCACCGACATGCCGACCGCCGGCCGCGGCGCGGGGGCGGTGGCCGGCGCGGCGGTGTCGAGGATCGTCCCGAACAGCGACAGCGTGCCGTCGCGGTTGTCCATGACCTCGATCAGCCGGCTCTGCTGCGGCCAGTCGACGTGCGAGGCGGTGACGATCTGCCAGAACCCGCGCCCGCGGCGGCCGCGGAAGAACTCGACCTGGTTCGAGTGCGTGTGCCCGGCCACGAAGGCGATGACGTTCGGCGTGCCCGTCAGCAGCGCCTTGATCGTCTTGCGCCCCGCGAGGCCTCGGTGCAGCGGCGTCGAGCTGCGCGGGTCGGTGTCGCAGCCGGCCTCGTCCGCCGGGTCGCAGGCGCCCGCGCGCTCGTCCGTGCGCGCGTTGGTGAGCGTGCGGATGCCGTGGTGCCCGAAGACGACGATCAGCTGGTCGTTGCGCTGCGCGCGCTCGAGCTCCTTGCGCAGCCACTTGTACTGCGGGGCGTCGATGTTGCCGTCCTGCCCGCCGCCCTCCGCGACGGTGTCGAGCGCGATGAAGCGGAAGCCGCGCTTGGGCGTGAACGCGTAGTAGCTCGCGGTGCCGCGCGAGCGGTTCAGCTCACGGCGGGGCGTGAAGCCGAAGCCGTGACGCTTCGCGGTGCCGATGATCTGCCGGTAGTCGGCCTTCGACACGATCCGGCGGTCCGGATCCGGCGCGACGGTCTTGCCGCCGGCGATCAACGTCTGGATGAACGCCGGGTCGCCGAACGCGGCGAACAGCTCGTCGTCCGAGGCGCCGCGGAAGCGGTTCGGGTCGAACGCGGCGTTCGGGAACACGTCCAGGCAGCCCACGGCGATCGCGCGGAAGAGATCCTCGCTGGCGGGCGCGTTGCCCTGCACGAGCCCGTCGTGGTTGCCGCGCGAGACGAACCACGGGACGTCGATGCCGGCCGCCGTGAACGGCTGCTGCGCCGCCTCCATCAGGCCCGGGTAGCGCGGGAAGGCGGCGTACAGCCCGCCGGTCGGCGGGGCCTCGTCCGGGTCGTAGAAGCCCGCGAAGCGGTCCGCGGGCGCGTCGCGGTAGTCGTCGTAGTCCTGCACGCCGGTGTAGCGGCGGGCGGCCACGTCGGCGTTGATGCGCGCACGCGTGTCCGGCGGGATGTCGCCGCACTCGTCGGCGACGATCGCGCGGCCCGAGTAGGGGTCGATGGTGCCCCCGTCGAGGACCTGCTTGAACCAGCGGGTCTCGTTGAGGTGCTGGTTGTCGGCCAGGTCGCCGGTCGTGATCGCGAGCTTCAACCGCGCGCGCTTGCCGTTGCCCTGGCGGACGCTGCTGCGCCGGTTCGCGTTGACGTTGCGCACGGTCTGGTCGAACACCTGCGTGCCGAGCGCCTCCTGCGGCCGCCACGAGGCGCTGATGTCGCCACCCGCCGGGTCTGCGAAGTCGACCCGTGCGGGGCTCATCTCGTCCACGATCTGCGGATCGGTGAGCTGCGCGAACATCAGCAGCGACCGCCGCTCGCCCGTGCGCCCGGCCTTCGCCCGCGCCGAGCCGCCGCGGCGCACCACCCGCGCCTCGCCGTCCTGGTCGGTCAGCTGCTCGAAGTCGCCGCCGCCGAAGGGCAGCACCGTCTCCTCGAGCGTGGTCTTGCCCGCGGGGTCCGCGGACGCGACGGGGACGGCGAGGACGATCGAGAGCGCCGCGACCGCGGCGACGGCGAGGCGTGTCATCGCGCGACTCTAGTCGAGCGCGCGGGGCGTTTGTGAACGGCGGGCATTGAGGGGGTGGGTCCGGACCGCCTCGCGGCCAAGTGGAGTCGATTGACCCCCCTATAGCCCGCAAAGTGACTCCACTCGCCGATCCCCCGCCACCCCACCCAGCCGCAGTTGCGAACTCCCCGTACGATCCCGCCCATGCCTCGTCGCCTCTGCCTGCTCGCCCTCGCGGCGACCCTCCTCGCGATGCCGTCCTCCGCCGCCGCCAAGGGCTTCTCGAGCGGTGTCGCCTCAGCGGAGGTCACCCGCAACTCGGCGCTGCTGTGGACGCGCGCCGACAAGGCGGGCCGGGTCACGCTGACCGTGGCGCGTGACAGGCGGATGCGCCGCAAGGTGATGACCAAGCGCCTCCGCGCCCGCGCGGCGGACGACAACTCGCTGTCGGTCAAGGCCCGCCGGCTGAAGCCGAACAAGCGCTACTTCTTCCGCTTCGCGCGCAAGAGCGGCAGCCGCAGCGACCGCGGCTCGTTCTGGACTGCCCCGAAGCCGGGCTCGCGCAAGGCGGTGAAGTTCGCCTGGACGGGCGACTCCGACCCGGTCGTGGACCCCTCGACGGGGAAGCTGCACTTCGCCCCGTTCGCCGTCTTCGACCGGATGCGGCGCGAGGGCAACCGCTTCAACGTCAACCTCGGCGACACGATCTACTCCGACTCGGACTCGCAGTTCGCGAGCGCCGATCCGCTGGCGCTCACGGTCGCCCAGAAGCGGGCGAAGTACCGCACGATGCTGACCACCCCGTCGCTGCGCCGCCTGCGCGCGGCCGGCGGCGTCTACAACCACTGGGACGACCACGAGTTCCTCAACGACTTCGCGATCGACCAGCAGAACTACGCGACGGCGCAGGGCACCGTGACCGTCGACGGCGGCGCGCTGTACGACGCGGGCGTGAAGGCGTTCCGCGAGTACATGCCGGTCAGCTACTCGCGCTCGCGCGGCATCTACCGGTCGTTCCGCTGGGGGCGCAACCTCGAGGTCTTCTTCCTCGACGAGCGCTCGTTCCGCGACGCGGGCGCCGACGACGGCGGGACGTGCGACAACCCGCCCGGCTCGGGCCAGCGGGACTTGGCGCCCACGGCGCCGCAGCGGCTCCGGACCGTGTTCGGCGTCGTCATCCCGCACCTCGCGAGCCCGCCGCCGCCTGGCTGCCTCGAGCGCATCAACGACCCGAGCCGCGACTACCTCGGCGCCAGCCAGTTCAACCGCTTCACGCGCGCCGTCGCGCGCTCGAAGGCGACGTTCAAGGTCGTCATGAACGAGCTGCCGATCCAGCAGTACTACATCGACCCGTACGACCGCTGGGAGGGCTACGCGGCCGAGCGGACGCGGCTGATCTCGTACCTGCGCGACCGGGTGAAGAACGTCGTGTTCCTCACCGCCGACGTCCACGCGAACATGGTCAACGACGTCCGCTTCCAGACGCTCGAGGACGGCGGGCCGATGGACAGCGGCATCCTCGAGGTGACCAGCGGGCCGTCGGGGACCGACACCTTCAAGCAGGACATCGAGGACGACACCCAGAACCCGAACGCCGGCGACCTGGCGAACAACTTCTTCCTGCGCCGCCCGCCGCCGGACGGCCCGGGCGTCCAGTGCTCGAACATCGACGTGTTCTCGTACGGACAGGTGAAGGTCACGCGCTCGGCGATCACGATCCAGCTCAAGGACGCGGCCGGACGGACGGTCACGGACCCCGACGGCAAGCCGTGCGGGCCGTACGTGGTGAGCAAGCGGTGAACCGCCGCCCGCGCCTGGAGCTGCGCGGCTCGACGGCCTCGCCCGAGGAGGCGGCGGCCGTGATGGCCGCGATCGAGCAGTTCATGCGCGACACGGCGCCGCCCGTCGCGCCCGAGCCGGAGCGCCCGAGCAACTGGGTCCGGACCGCGCTGCTGGAGGGCGTGGACCGGGAGCCGGGCGCGCTTCGGCCGGCTTTAGCCGCCGTGGACCGAAAACACCACACCTGGCCAAAAAGGCCGAAAGCCGCTCGGCTTTTGCTACTTTGGCTTGATGGAGCCTTCCACCACGGCAGGCCGGAAGGGGTCGCTCGAGAACCCCGAGGTCCGCGAGGACGTCCCCGGCCACGTCATCCCGATCCTCCAGCGCGAGTTCGACGACTTCGACAACGAGGCGGAGAAGTACCTCGCCGGCGACACGCCCGAGAACGAGTTCATCGGGTTCCGCCTGAAGCAGGGGGTCTACGGCCAGCGGCAGGCCGACGTCCAGATGATCCGGGTGAAGCTGCCGTGGGGCGGCGTCTCGCCGGACCAGATGGAGACGTTCGCCGACGTGGTGGAGAAGTACGCGCCGCTCGACAAGGGCCACATCACGACGCGGCAGAACATCCAGCTCCACCACATCCCGCTGCGTGACGCCGCCGCGCTGATCCGCGAGATCTCCGACGCCGGCCTGTCGAGCCGCGAGGGCTGCGGCAACACCGTGCGCAACGTGACCGCCGACCCGTGGGCCGGCGTCTGCCACGACGAGCTGTGGGACCCGACCCCCTACGTCGGCGCCTACGTCCGCTACTTCGTCCGCCACCCCACGACGCAGCTGATGCCGCGCAAGGTCAAGACCGCCTTCACGGGCTCGGACACCGACCGCGCGCTGACCGGCATCCACGACATCGCCTTCATCGCCCGCGAGCGCGACGGCGTCCGCGGCTTCGAGGTCCGCGTCGGCGGCGGCACCTCGATCATGCCGCGGGTCGCCCCCACGCTGGCCGAGTTCGTCACCGCCGACGACGGCGAGTACCTCAAGATCGCCGAGGCGGTCTTCCGGATCTTCGACCGCCAGGACTGGCTGCGCGTGAACCGCGCCCGCGCCCGGATCAAGGTGCTGGTCGACAAGGTCGGCATCGACGCGGTGCGCGAGATGGTCGAGGAGGAGCTGGAGGGCGACTGGGTCGGCGAGCGCGACTTCAGCGTCGACCACCGGCTGTTCGTCCACGACGAGGAGGCCAACGCGCCCGCGCCGCCGCCGAGCTACGGCTCGCCCAACGGCGACCTGAGCGAGTTCCTGCGCTTCTCCGCGGCGAACGTCGAGAAGCAGCGCCAGCACGGCTTCTCCACCGTGCAGGTGCACGTCCCGCGCGGCGACCTGACGCCGGCGCAGTTCCGCGGCCTCGCCGCGATCATGCGCGAGTTCTGCGGCGGCTACGCCCGCACCACCGTGCACCAGAACCTCGTGCTGCGCTGGGTCCGCGACGAGGCGGTCTACGACGTCTGGCGGCGGCTGCTCGACCTGGACCTGGGCGAGCACGGCGCCGACGAGGTCAACGACGTCGTGTCGTGCCCCGGCACCGACTCCTGCAAGCTCGGCATCACGAGCTCCATGGGCCTGAACGCGGCCGTGCGGGAGCGGATCGAGCAGATGGGCATCACGGACCCGCTGACGCGCAAGATCCACATCAAGATGTCCGGCTGCCCGAACGGGTGCAGCCAGCACCACATCGGCAACATCGGGTTCTACGGCGCCTCGATCAAGGTCGGCCAGAACACGATCCCCGCCTACGTGGCGCACATCGGCGGCAACTACGAAGGCGGCGAGATCGCCTACGGCGCCCGCCTGAAGGTGCGCCTGGCCGCCAAGCGCGTGCCGGAGGCCGTCGAGCGCTGGATCCGCATGTACGAGGCCGAGCGCAGCGACGGGGAGGTGTTCAACGCCTACGTGGCGCGAGTCGGGACGACGGCCTTCGAGGACGCGGTCCGCGACCTCGCGCTGCCCATCGAGTTCGGGCTCGAGACGATGGAGCACTTCATCGACTGGAGCAAGAAGGTCCCGTTCCAGGTCGTCCGCGGGGAGGGCGAGTGCGCGGTCTAGCCACGTTGACGCCCCACCTCGAGCAGCTCGAGGCGGAGGCGATCCACGTCATCCGCGAGGTGGCGGCCGAGCTGGAGAAGCCCGTGCTGCTGTTCTCCGGCGGCAAGGACTCGATCGTGCTGCTGGCGCTGGCCGAGAAGGCGTTCGCGCCGGCGCCGCTGCCGTTCGCGGTCATGCACGTGGACACGGGCCACAACTTCCCCGAGGTGATCGAGTTCCGCGACCGCCGCGTGCCGGACGCGCTCGTCGCCTCCGTGCAGGACTCGATCGACGCCGGCCGCGTGGCCGAGGAGACCGGGCCGCGCGCCTCGCGCAACCGGCTCCAGACGGTGACGCTGCTGGACGCGATCGCCGAGCACGGGTTCGACGCCGCGTTCGGCGGCGCCCGCCGCGACGAGGAGCGCGCCCGCGCGAAGGAGCGCGTGTTCTCGTTCCGCGACGACTTCGGCCAGTGGGACCCGCGCCGCCAGCGCCCCGAGCTGTGGGACATCTACAACGGGCGGGTCCGCCGCGGCGAGCATGTGCGCGTGTTCCCGCTGTCGAACTGGACCGAGCTCGACGTCTGGGAGTACATCCTCGCCGAGGAGCTCGAGGTGCCTTCGCTCTACGTCGCGCACGAGCGCGACGTCTTCGCCCGCGACGGGATGCTCTACGCGGTGTCCGACTTCGTCGAGCGGATGGACGGCGAGGAGCCGTTCACCGAGTGGGTCCGCTACCGCACGGTGGGCGACATGAGCTGCACGGGCGCCGTGCGCTCGACGGCTTCCACGCTGGAGGAGGTCGTGGCGGAGATCGCCGCCACGCGCGTGACCGAGCGCGGCGAGACGCGCGCCGACGACCGCGTGAGCGAGGCCGCGATGGAGGACCGCAAGCGGGTGGGCTACTTCTGATGCTCCGCGTTGCGACGGCGGGGTCGGTGGACGACGGCAAGTCGACGCTGATCGGCCGCCTGCTCTACGACGCCAAGGCGCTGATGACCGACCAGGAGGCGGACCTCAAGGACCTCGCCAACCTGACCGACGGGCTGCGCGCCGAGCGCGAGCAGGGCATCACGATCGACGTCGCGTACCGCCACTTCGCCACCCCGCGCCGGCGGTTCGTGCTGCACGACTGCCCCGGCCACGCGCAGTACACGCGCAACATGGTCACGGGCGCGTCGACCGCCGACCTCGCCGTGATCCTCGTCGACGCCCGCCGCGGGCTGACGGAGCAGTCGCGCCGCCACGCGGCGCTGGCCGGGCTGCTCGGCGTGCCGCAGATCACCGTCTGCGTGAACAAGATGGACCTCGCGGGCTACGCCGAGGAGCGCTTCGACGCCGTGGCGCGTGAGTTCACGGCCTTCGCCGGCGAGGCCGGGCTGGCCGACGTCACCTTCATCCCGGTCTCCGCGCTGCACGGCGACAACGTCGTGGAGCAGTCCGCGGCGATGCCCTGGTACGCCGGCGAGCCGCTGCTCGCCCACCTCGAGGGCGCGCCGGCCGCGGCGGGCGCCGCCGACGGCCCGGCGCGGCTGCCCGTCCAGTACGTGATCCGCCACGACGGCCGCCGCTACGCGGGCCGGCTCGCTTCGGGCACGCTCCAGGTCGGCGACGAGGTCGTCGTCCTGCCGGCCGGCACGCACAGCCGCGTCGCCGCCATCGAGGGGCCGCGCGGGGAGCGCGAGCGGGCCGCCGCGCCGGCCTCGATCGCCGTCGCGCTCGAGGACGAGCTGGACGTCGGCCGCGGCGACCTGATCGCCCGCGCCGGCGAGGCGCCCGAGCCGCGCCGCGAGCTGACCGCGACGCTGTGCTGGCTGGGCGACACGCCGGCGCGCGCCGGCGGCACCTACCTGCTCAAGCACACCACCCGCACGGTCCGCGCGAAGCTCGACGCCATCGAGCACCGCCTGGACGTCACGACGCTGGGGCGCGAGCCCGCCGCGGAGCTCGAGCTCAACGCCATCGGCCGCGTCCGGCTGCGCACGGGCGCCGAGGTGATGGCCGACCCCTACGCGCTCAGCCGCGCGACCGGAGCGTTCATCCTCATCGACGAGGCGACGAACGACACGGTCGGCGCCGGCATGGTCGCCTGAGAAGAACGGGTAGCCGGCCGACGCGGCGGCCCCATATAAGCCGGCCGGCCGGCTCCCGCTCGGACTGAGCTCGTCGAGCTCAGACTTGCCGCCCCGCGACCCCAAGTGCGGGGCATATGAGCACGAACGCCGCGCCGCTCCGAAACTTGCGTCAACGATCTGACTACCGGAACTTCCGGATCGTCACCTCGACGGTCCGGACCTCGGTGAAGCCGCCGCCGAACTCGTTCGGGTAGCCCTGCGTGAACGTGTGCGAGTCGCGAAGGCGGAGCGTGCGGCGCCCCGGGCGGAACAGGCGCTTGACCGAGATCGGCGCCCAGTAGGGCGACTTGACGCGGCCCTGGTTGTCCGGCGAGACGGTGATGTACTCGTGCGCCTGCGTGGAGTCGTAGCCGCAGCCGCCGTCGCGCCACTCGTCGTCCTTCATCACCTGCTGGATGTTCGGGACGACCGGCACCTCGAGGATCACCGCGAACCGGCCCCGGCCGATGCCCGGGCGGCCGTCCATGGCCCAGCTGCGGCTGCCGCAACGCACCGTCGGATACGGCTCGTAGCCGTAGCACGGCGTCTCCGACCCGCCCTCCGTCGACCGCGTCATGTCGGCGCGCATGTCGATCGCCCGGTCGGCGCGCTGCCGCCCGCCCAGCCGCTTGAGGAAGGCGTAGCCGCCCCGGTTGCCCGGGACGCGCGTGATGCGGAACCGCGCCTTCCGAACCGTCGGCATGTCGGTGACGACATGGCTCGACGCCCTGATCGTCTGCGGGCAGTCCGGGCTGCTCGTGTCGACGTAGTCGTACGTGAACCGGTACTCCGAGCGCAGGTGCGCGCTGATCTGCACGTTGATCGACCGGGCGCCGTGGCGGCGGACGCCGGCAGCCCGGCGAGGAGCAGGACCACCAGAGGGACGGCCGCCGGCCGCATGGGCGCGATCCTACCTGGATGGTTGATGCGAAATTCCGCACGGGAATCTCGCATCAACCATCTGGGGCCGAGCGACAGCGTGCGGTCCAGCGCGACGGCGTCGAGCAGCCGCCGGTCGTGCGTGACGAGCAGGAGCGTGCCGTCGTAGGCCCCGAGCGCGGTCTCCAGCTGCTCGATCGCCGGCAGGTCGAGGTGGTTCGTCGGCTCGTCGAGCACGAGCCAGTTCGCGCCCGACGCCATCAGCAGCGCGACGCCCGCGCGCGTGCGCTCGCCGGGCGACAGCCGCTGCGCCGGGCGGGCGACGGCGTCGCTCTCCAGGCCGAACTTGGCCAGCAGCGAGCGCGCCTCCTGCTGCGGAAGCCCGCTCTGGGCGACGAACGCGTCGAGCATGGCGGTCTCGCCGGCGAAGCCGAGCCGGGCCTGGTCGAGCATGCCGATGCGCACGCCCGGCCCGACCCAGCGCGTGCCGGCGGCGAGCGGCAGCCGGCCGACCAGGGCGTCGACCAGCGTCGTCTTGCCGCTGCCGTTCGGGCCGACCAGCGCGAGCCGCTCGCCCCAGCCCAGCTCGAGGTCGATCGGGCCGAGCGCGAAGCTCCCGCGCTGGAGCACGGCGCCGTCCAGGCGCGCGGTCACGTCGCCCGAGCGCTCGCCGCCGCCGAAGCGCAGCTGGAGCTCCCAGCGCCGCCACGGCTTGTCCACGGTCTCGAGCCGCTCGATCGCGCGCTCCGTCGCGCGCACCTTGGCCGCCTGCGTCTCCGAGCGCTCGGCCCGCTTCGATCGGCCGATCTTGTCGGGGTCCGATCCCGGCGGACGCCTTCGCCCGGCGCACGCCGGTCTCCGACCATTGCCGCTGGCGGCGCGCGCGCTCGGCGAGCCGCTCGCGCTCGGTGGAGTAGGCGTCGTAGCGCGCCTCGGCGTGGCGCGCGGCGGTCGCGCGCAGCTCGAGGTAGCCGGCCCAGCCGCCGCCGTACTCGGTCGCGGTGTGGGCGATCTCGTCGAGCTCCAGGACGCGGGTCACCGTGCCGTCGAGGAAGGCGCGGTCGTGCGAGACGATCACGGCGCCGCCGGGGCGCTCGGCGACGAACCGCTCCAGCCGCGCGAGGCCGTCGAAGTCGAGGTCGTTCGTCGGCTCGTCGAGCAGCAGGACGTCGAAGCGGGAGAGCAGGATCGCGGCCAGCGACGCGCGGGCGGCCTGCCCGCCGGAGAGCGCGGTCGTCGGCGAGGTCGAGCAGCGCGGGGTCGAGGCCGAGGTCGCGCAGGACCGTCTCCGCGCGCTGCTCGAGGTCGCCGCCGCCGAGCGCGAGCCAGGTCTCGAACGCATGGGCGTAGCGGTCGCCGGCGCCCGGCTCGTGCCTCGCCAGCTCGTCGGCGGCGGCGTGCACCCGCGCGTCGGCGTCCGCGACGCCCGTGCGCCGCGCGAGGTAGTCCTCGAGCCGCTCCCCGGGCGCCCGGTCCGGCTCCTGCGGCAGGTAGCCGGCCGAGCCGGCGGTCAGCCGGATGCTGCCGCGGTCCGGCGCGTCCAGCCCCGCGAGCAGCCGCAGCAGCGTCGACTTCCCGGCGCCGTTGGGCCCGACGACGCCCAGCACGTCGCCCGGCGCGACGGTGGCGGACACGCCCGCGAGGATCGTGGAGGCCCCGTGCGCCTTGTGCACGTCGCGCGCGATCAGGGTCCCGGCCACGCGTTCAGCCTACGATCCGGCATGCCGTGCCCTCCCTGGCCGCGATCAACGGCGCCGAGCTGTGCGTCGACACCTTCGGCGATCGCCGGGATCCGGCCGTGCTGCTGATCATGGGCTCGGGCGGCTCGATGGACCGCTGGGAGCCGCCGTTCTGCGAGCGGCTCGCCGCCGCCGGCCGATACGTCGTCCGCTACGACAATCGCGACACGGGCGGCTCGACGACCTATCCCCCCGGCGCGCCGGGCTACACGGGCGACGACCTGGCGGAGGACGCGGTCGGAGTCCTCGACCACCTCGGCGTCGCCCGCGCCCACGTCGTCGGGCTCTCGATGGGCGGCGGGATCGCGCAGCGGGTCGCGATCGACCACCCCGAGCGGCTGCTCAGCCTCACCCTCATGTGCACCAGCTCAGCCGGCACCGGCGGTCCTGAGCTGCCGCCGCCGTCGGACGAGCTGCGGGCGATCTTCAGCGGCTCGGTCACGCGGCCGGAGCCCGACTGGGCGGACCGCGAGGCCGCGATCGAGTACCTGCTCGAGGACGAGCGCCCGTACGCCGGGGCGCCCGGCCTCGACGAGCAGGCCACGCGCGAGCTGCTCGGCCGCGTCTACGACCGGTCGACCAGCCTCCCCAGCGCGGCCAACCACTTCCTGCTCGACGGGACGGACTGGCCGCACGCGCGCCTCGCCGAGATCACCGCCCCGGCGCTCGTCGTCCACGGCACGCACGACCCGCTGTTCCCACCCGCCCACGGCGAGGCGCTCGCGCGCGCGATCCCGAACGCGCAGCTCCTCCTCGTCGACGGCCTCGGCCACGAGCTGCCGCGCTGGGCCTGGGACGAGATCCTGCCCGCGCTGATCGCCCTGACGGGCGGATAAAGTCTCGCGCCGCATGTTCTCCAAGGTCCTGGTCGCCAACCGCGGGGAGATCGCGGTCCGCGTGATCCGCGCGCTCGACGAGCTCGGCATCCCGTCGGTGGCCGTCTACTCGGAGGCCGACCGCGACGCCCAGCACGTCAAGCGCGCCGGCGAAGCCTTCCTGCTGGGGCCGGGGCCAGCATCTGAGAGCTACCTCAACGTGGACAAGCTGATGGAGGTCATCGAGACCTCCGGCGCCGAGGCGGTCCACCCCGGCTACGGCTTCCTGGCCGAGAACGCGGCGTTCGCCAAGCGCCTCGAGGACGCGGGCATCACGTTCATCGGGCCGCCCGCGTCGGCGATCGAGGCGATGGGCTCGAAGACCCGCGCACGGGAGCTGATGCAGGACGCCGGCGTGCCGATCGTGCCCGGCACCACCGACGCCGTCGAAACCGTGGAGGACGCCGCGAAGATCGCCGAGGACATCGGCTACCCGGTCGCCGTCAAGGCGGCGGGCGGCGGTGGCGGCAAGGGCTTCCGCGTCGCGCTCGAGCCCGACAAGCTCAAGGACGCCTTCGAGGGCGCCGCGCGCGAGGGCGAGAAGTTCTTCTCCGACGCGACGGTCTACCTCGAGCGCTACCTCCCGGACCCGCGCCACGTCGAGGTCCAGGTGCTGGCCGACAAGCACGGCAACGTCGTCCACCTCGGCGAGCGCGACTGCTCGATCCAGCGCCGTCACCAGAAGCTGATCGAGGAGTCCCCCGCGCCGCTGGTCGACGACGAGCTCCGCGAGAAGATCGGCAAGATCGCCACCGACGCCGCCGAGGCGGTCGGCTACCACGGCGCCGGCACGATCGAGGGCCTGCTCCAGGACGGCGAGTACTTCTTCCTCGAGATGAACACGCGCGTCCAGGTCGAGCACTGCGTCACCGAGGCGACGACCGGCGTCGACATCGTCCGCGAGCAGATCCTCGTCGCCGCCGGCGAGAAGCTCTCGTTCGCGCAGGACGACATCCGGCTCCACGGCCACGCGATCGAGTGCCGGATCAACGCCGAGGACGCATCGAAGAACTTCGCCCCCGCGCCGGGCACCGTGGCGCACTACCGCGAGCCGTCGGGGCCGGGCGTGCGGGTCGACTCGGGCGTCGTCAGCGGCACCGAGATCACGCCGCTGTACGACCCGATGGTCGGCCAAGCTGATCGTCTGGGACGCCGACCGCGAGCGCGCCACCCGCCGCATGCTGCGCGCGCTCGAGGAGTACGAGATCGAGGGCGTGAAGACCCTGATCCCGTTCCACAAGGCGATCATGGCCTCCGAGCAGTGGGCGAAGGGCGAGACCTGCCGCGACCTCATCGAGGACAAGAAGTGGCTCAAGGCGCTGGCCTTCCCGCCCGTCGAGAAGAAGGACGACGACGCGCCCGAGATCGAGGAGCGCTCCTACACGGTCGAGGTGTCGGGCAAGCGCTTCGAGGTCGTCGTGCACGGCGAGGCGATCGCCGCGGCGGCGCCCGCCGCCGGCGCCAACGGCGCCGCGCGCACCGCCCCGCGGCGCGAGCGCAAGGCCGGCGGCGGCGGTGGCGGAGGCGGCGACACGCTGGCCTCGCCGCTCCAGGGCAACGTCTTCAAGGTGCTGGTCGAGCAGGGCGCCGATGTCGAGGAGGGCGCGCTGATCTGCATCATCGAGGCGATGAAGATGGAGAACGAGATCACCGCCCACAAGGCCGGGAAGGTCGCCGAGCTGCCGATCAAGGAGGGCACGGCGGTGACCGCCGGCGACACCCTCGCGGTGATCAAGTCGGGCTAGACGTGCGGAGTGCGCGGCGGACGCGCCGTCGCGGCCGTCGCGCAGCACGGGCTCCCAGTGCGAGGTGAGGACCATCTCGACCGGCAGGTCGAGCAGCGGCATGAGCGCGGCGCGCAGCTCCTCGAGGCTCGGCGGATGGTGGAGGTAGCGCAGCCAGGACTCGGGGCACATCCGCAGGCCGCCGTCCTCGTCGCCGAGCAGCCGGTCGCCCGGCACCAGGGCGCGCGGGCCGTCGAGCCACACCATGGTCTCGTCGGCGTGCTCGATCGGGACCCACTCCGCGCCGGCCGGCGGCGCCTCGCGGTGGCCGGTGAGCGTCGCGTCGTAGCGCTCGGCGACCGCGGCGCGGCTCCGCGTGTGGAACCGCATGGTCGTCAGCACCGTCACGGGCTTGCCGGTGCGTTCGACCAGCGCGTCGAGGTCGGCCCACGCGTCGTCGACGATCAGCGGGTCCACCAGCACCAGCGCATCCGGCGCGTCGTGGGCCACGCAGCCGACCTCGGGCGGCCAGTCGGCCGGGCTGCCGGGCTCGTGGTCCTCGAGCCAGTCCGGGTGCTCGGCGGTCCAGCGGTACAGCCCGGGTGCGAGCTGCTGCATGCGACGAGCCTATATGTGGTGTACTTCCGCGCGCTTGACGCCCCGCGCCCTGACACTGATCGTCGCCGCGGGGATCGCGGCATTCGGCATCGCGCCGGCGGCCGCCGCGCAGGAGCCGCTGCCGACGCCCACGCCGACGCCGACTCCACCCCACCCCCACCCCGACGCCGACGCCCGCGCCGGCGAAGGGCACGGTCAAGCTGAAGGCGGAGCACGTGCTGCGCGACCGCGGCCGCCCCGTCGAGCTCACGGGCGGCGCGTGGCACGTCCGCGGCACCGTCCGCCCGTTCGTGCCGGGGCAGAGGCTGCGGGTCCGCTTCACGCGTGACGGGCGCGCGGTCCGGACGCGGCGCGTCGCGCTCCGGCCCGGCCCGGCCGGGACCGGCGTGTTCCGGCTGCGGTACGCGAGCCCGCGCGCGGGCCGCGTCGCGGTCGTGGCCACGCACAAGGCTTCGCCGGAGCTGGCGGCGATGCGCAGCCGGGCGCTGCGCGTGCGGATCCTGGCGCCGGACGTGGCGCCCGGGGCGGGAGGCGCCGTCGTGCGGCTCCTCCAGCGCGGCCTGAAGCGACTGCGGTACGCCGTGCCGCGCAGCGGACGCTACGACGCCGCCACCCAGCGGGCGGTGATGGCGTGGCGCAAGGTGACCGGCGCGCCGCGCACCTACGCCGCGTCGGCGAGCGTCGTGCGCGGCGTGCTGGCCGGCCGCGGCCACTTCCGCGTGCGCCATCCGCGCGACGGGCGCCACGTCGAGGCCGACCTGTCACGGCAGGTCCTCGCGCTGATCGACGGCGACGAGGTGCGGCGCATCTACCACACGTCGTCGGGCGCGCCGGCCACCCCGACGATCCTCGGCCGCTACAAGATCTACCGCCGCAGCCCCGGGACGAACGCGGTCGGCATGGTCCACTCGAGCTACTTCATCCGCGGCTACGCGATCCACGGCTACGTCTCCGTGCCCGCCTTCAACGCCAGCCACGGCTGCCTGCGCGTGCCGATCCCCGACGCCCGCTCGATCTTCGACTGGCTGAAGATGGGCGACGTCGTCTGGGTCTATCCCTGAGCGAGCCGCGCGGCGTTCTCCGCGTGCACCTTCCGCTGCGTGGCCGTGCGCCGCGCGAGCGGGAGCTTCGCCTCCGCGCCGTGCTCGATCAGGCCCTCGAGGTAGGCGCGGTCCTCGCGCAGGATCGCGGCGGCGCGGGTGGCGTCGATCGGCGGGCCGTGGCCGGGGACCACGTGCTCGGCCTGCTCGACCAGCGGCTCGAGGCGCGCGAGCGTCGCGAGGTAGGCGCTCGCGGACCCGCCGTCGCCGAGCGACGGGATCTCCACCGGGGAGAGGTAGTCGCCGGCCACGAGCACGCGGGCCCACGGGATCCAGACGGCCATCCCGTCCTCGCGTGTGCCCGTCGGCGGGGTGCAGCTCCAGCTCCAGCTCGCCGATGCCGCAGTGGCCGGGCACGGGCAGCGTCTGGGCGCCCGGCAGCGAGAGCGGCGACGGCCGCTCGACGTACAGCTCGTCGTCGAACTCGCGCAGCTCGCGCTGGGCGGCGCCCGGGTGGGCGATCAGCCGTGCCGCGGTCGTCTCCGCGCAGCCGAGCGGCGCCTCCGGGAACGCGTAGCGGGCGAGCAGGTGGTCCCAGTCGGCGTGCGTGGCGAGCACGCCCACCACGCCGAAGCCGGCCTGCTCGGCGATCGCGGGCAGGATCTCCAGCTCGTCCGGGAACACCGGCGAGTCGATGCAGAACGCCTCGCCGCCGGACCGCACGAGCGTGCACGTCGTCTGGTAGGCGCGGGAGACCGCGACCACCACGTCCGCATGCAGGCCCAGCGCGCGCATCAGCGCGCGGTCATCAGGCGGCGCCGAGCAGCTTCGCCGCCTCGAGCAGCGACTTCACCTCGGCGGTCGGCTTCTTCTGCCCCGCGTCGAGCTGCTCCTTGTTGCGGTTGACCCAGATGACGGGGACCTTCAGCTTCAGGCACGGCTCGACGTCGTAGTAGTAGCTCGACCCGATGTGCACCCAGCCCTTCTTGCCGCCGACGCGGCGCTCGCACTCCTTGAAGTGCGCGGGGTCGGGCTTGTAGGAGCGCACCTGCTGCGCCGTCACCACGAGGTCGAAGTCGACCTTGAAGTGGCGCCGCGTCTGCCCCAGCAGCTTGTCGTCGATGTTCGAGATCAGCCCCGTCTCGAACTTCTTGCCGAAGCGCTCGAGCTGCGTGTTGGTCTCCTTGAACGGGGGCCAGCGCATCACGGAGTCCGGCAGGAAGCCGGACCGCGAGGGCTCGAGCGGCCAGCCGAGCTCGCGCGAGATCTGCACCGCCGTCCGGCGCAGCACCTCGGCGTAGAGCTCGTAGGAGCCCGCCTTGATCTCCTGCTGGGTCTTGAGGAAGAGGGGGACGAGCTCCTCCTTGGACAGCGTGTAGCCGTCCTTGTCGGCCTCCTTGACGAAGGCGTCGTAGACGCCCGTCTCCCAGTCGATGAGGGTTCCGTAGACGTCGAACGTGACGAACGTGACTTCCTTGGGCAGCGGCATTGGGCGCTGCATTGTGACAGTCCGTTATCGTGCCCGCCGCCCGATGGACCTGCTCGAGTACCAAGGCAAACAGCTCTTCGCGCGGCATGGCGTGCCGGTCCCGGCGGGCGCCCCGGCGAAGGCCGTCGAGGAGGCCGTGGCGGCCGCGGACGAGATCGGCTACCCCTGCGTCGTCAAGGCCCAGGTGCAGATCGGCGGGCGCGGCAAGGCCGGCGGGATCAAGGTCGCGAAGGACCGGCCGGAGGCCGAGGCCCATGCGGAGGCGATCCTCGGCATGGACATCCGCGGGCTCACCGTGCACGAGGTCTGGATCGAGCGGGCGTCGGACATCGCCGCCGAGTACTACGCCTCGATCGTCTTCGACCGCGCGGCGAAGCGGCCGCTGGTGATGCTCTCCACGCAGGGCGGCATGGACATCGAGGAGGTCGCCGAGCGCGACCCCGACGCGATCGCCCGCCTGCACGTCGACCCGCTGCTCGGCTTCCAGGACTTCCACGCGCGCCGGCTCGCGTTCGACGCCGGCGTGGACGCGGACGTCGTGCGCCCGATCGGCGCGATGCTCACCAAGCTCTACGACGCGTTCGTCGCCGAGGAGGCGATGCTCGTCGAGGTCAACCCGCTGATCGTCACCGGCGACCGGTCGGTGATGGCGCTGGACGCGAAGGTCACGCTCGACGACAACTCGCTGTTCCGCCATGCCGACAACGCGGCGCTGCGCACGTCCGAGGGCGAGGACCCGCAGGAGCGGATGGCGCGCGAGCGGGGCCTGACGTACGTCAAGCTCGACGGCGACGTCGGCATCCTCGGCAACGGCGCCGGGCTCGTCATGTCGACGCTGGACGTCGTGGCCCAGGCGGGCGGCTCGCCGGCGAACTTCCTCGACGCGGGCGGCGGCTCGAAGGCCGAGGCGATCACCCAGGCCGTCGAGGTCATCCTCTCCAACGAGAACGTCACCGCCGTGCTGTTCAACATCTTCGGCGGGATCACGCGCTGCGACGAGGTCGCGCGCGGCCTGATCGAGGCGTTCCGGCAGATCGAGCCGACCGTGCCGTTCGTGGTGCGCCTGGACGGCACGAACGACAAGGAGGGCCGGGCGCTGCTCGCCGAGGCCGACCTGCCGAACGTCCACTCCGAGGCCACGATGCTCGACGCCGCGCGCCGCGTGGTGGAGCTGGCGGGAGGCGCGCGCTGATGGCGATCCTGGTCGACCAGGAGACGCGGCTGTGCGTGTCCGGCATCACCGGGCGCGAGGGCACGTTCCACGCGATGAACAACCGCCGCTACGGCACGCAGGTGGTGTCGGGCGTGACGCCGGGCAAGGGCGGCCAGGACGTCGAGGGCGTGCCGGTGTTCAACACGTTCCACGACGCGGTGGCGGAGACCGGCGCCAACACGGCGATGATCTTCGTGCCGCCGCGGTTCGCCGCCGACTCGATCCTCGAGGCCGAGGACGCCGGCATCGCGCTGATCATCGCGATCACCGAGGGCATCCCCGCCCATGACGAGCTGCGGGTCTACAACCACCTCGCGCGTAACGCCGGCGTGCGGCTGGTCGGCCCGAACTGCCCGGGGATCCTCTCGCCGGGCAAGGCCAACGTGGGGATCATCCCCGCCGCGTTCTTCTCCGAGGGGAACGTCGGCGTGGTGTCGCGGTCGGGCACGCTGACCTACCAGATCGGCAACGAGCTGGCCCAGGCGGGCTTCGGCAACTCCACGATCGTCGGGATCGGCGGCGACCCGGTGCCGGGCTCCTCGTTCGTCGACATCCTCGCGCTGTTCCAGGAGGACGACGAGACGGAGCTGATCGTGATGGCGGGCGAGATCGGCGGCTCGGCCGAGGAGGAGGCCGCCGAGTTCATCGCCGAGAACGTGACCAAGCCGGTCGTGGCCTACATCGCCGGCTTCACCGCGCCGCCCGGCAAGACGATGGGCCACGCGGGAGCGATCGTGTCCGGTTCCGCCGGCACCGCGGCCGCGAAGCAGGAGGCGCTCGAGGCCCGCGGCGTGCGCGTCGGCCGCACGCCGACCGAGGTCGCCCAGATCGCCGCCGAGATCGCCGGCTCGCTCAAGTCGTAGCGAGCGCTACGACTGAAGCTGGTCCGTCCGGCACTCCTTCGGCGGCTTGTCCTCGCGCCAGCGGGCGATCTTGGCCCCGTGCCGGATGCGGTCGTTGCTCGTGTGGTCGAAGGTGATCTCGACGACGAGCTCGGGGCGGAGCTCGATCCACTCGAGCTCGCGGTCGGAGGCCCAGCGGCTGGGGTCGCCCATGCCGCGCTCGCCGGTCTCGTAGGGCTTCAGCTCGTCCACCAGCTCGCGCTTGCGCTTGGCGCTCAGCCCTGAGGTGTGGCCGACCGTCCGCAGCCGCCCGTCGTCGTCGTACAGGCCGAGGATCAGGGAGCCGACGGTGTTCTCCTCCTTGCCGGGGCGCCAGCCCATCACGACCGCGTCGATCGTGCGGACGCGCTTGATCTTGGCCATGCCGACCCGCTCGCCCGGGCGGTAGGGCGCGTCCTGGCGCTTGGCGATCACGCCCTCGGCGCCCTCGAGCCACGGCTGGGCCTCGTCCGGGACCTCGGTGGCCGGCGTGAGGTCCACCGGCGCCTCGACCACGCCCTCCAGCCGGTCGCGGCGCTCGGCCTGCGGCAGCTCGAGCAGCGACTCGTCGTCGAGCGCCAGCAGGTCGAAGGCGATGAAGCGCGTCGGCGTCTCCTCGGCCAGCATGCGGATGCGCGAGTCGGCGGGATGGATCCGCTGGCCGAGCGCGTCGAAGTCCTGGCGGCCCTCGGCGTCGAACAGCACGATCTCGCCGTCGAGCACGTAGCGCCCCTCGGGGAACGAGAGCTCGGGGAAGTAGCGCCGCATCGGCTTGCCGCTGCGCGACTGGAGGTAGACGTCGCCGCCGTCGACGAACGCCAGCGTCCGGAAGCCGTCCCACTTCGGCTCGTAGACCCACCCCTCGCCGACGGGGAGCGTCTTCGCGGTGCGGGCGAGCTGCGGGAGGACCGGCGGTCTGAGCGGAAGGGCCATGCCCCGATTAACCCGGATCCACCGATCATCCGTGGATGGCTCGGCGCCGTGGGCCGAGTCAGAGTCGATTGACCGCGGTTCCTCGTGGCGGGTCACTTGGATCGCGGTCAATCGGCTCTGGCGAACGGCCACGGTGGCGAGACGCCGCGGGATCGGTGGATCCGGGTTAACGCAACGGCCCCCGCCGCGGGAGCGACGGGGGCCGAAGGGGGAGGTACTTCTGTTCTGTGTTGGGGAGGTACTTCGATCTATGAGAGGGAAGCTGGGGTCAGGCGAGCGGGCGGCGCTCGTCGAAGCCGGGCCGGTCCTCGGCCCCGAACTTCAGCGAGAGCGCTCCGAACGCACCGAGCGCAGCAGTCCCGAGTGCGATGGTGATGAGCATGACCTCAGTATCGGAGCTTGTGCGCCATCGCTGTAGGCTTGGTTGACTACTGGATCGGTAGGCTAAGCCTATATGACGTTCCAGCAGTTGACCTATTTCCTGAGCGCCGTGGAGCACGGCTCGTTCAGCGCGGCCGCGGAGTCGCTCCACATGGCACAGCCGAGCCTCTCGGAGCAGATCCGGCGGCTCGAGGCGGAGCTCGGCGTCGCGCTGTTCGCCCGTGCCGGCCGGCGCCTGGAGCTGACCGAGGCGGGGCGCCTGTTCCTCCCCCACGCCGAGCGCACGGTGGACGCCGCCCGCCAGGCGGCGGAGTCCGTCCGCGAGATCCGCGAGGTCACCGGCGGCACCGTCGCCTTCGGCACCTTCGGCAGCGCCCACCACTACCTGCTCGGCGGGCTCGTCCAGGACTTCCGCGCCCGCCACCCCAACGTGCGGGTCCGCGTCGTCGGCCAGAACTCCGCCGAGGTCGCCGACGCCGTGCGCGAAGGCCGCCTCGAGGCCGGCCTCGTCGTGCTCCCGATCGACGACCGCGGGCTGGACGTCCGGCCCGCCATGCAGGAGGAGCTGCTCTACGTCACCGCCGAGCCGCGCCGAGCGCGCGAGCCCGTCACCGCGGAGACGCTCGCGGAGCGCCCGCTGATCCTCTACGACGCCCGCTGGGGCGCCGACGACCCGACCCGCCGCCTCCTGCGCGAGCGCGCGCAGCGCGCCGGCGTCACGCTCGAGCCGGACATCGAGGTGGAGTACATGACCGCCGCGCTGGACCTCGCGCAGCGCGGGCTCGGCGACACGCTCGTGCCGCGCTCGATCATCACCTCCCGCGGCCTGTCGCGCCGGCTCGCCAGCGTCCCGTTCGACCCGCCGCTGATCGAGACCTTCGCGTTCATCACCCGCCGCAACGCGCACCTCTCCCCGGCCACCCGCGCGTTCATGGACGTCGCGGGCCGCCGGGTGTCCCAGCTCCGGCGGCGCCTGGCCGCCGAGGCCGCCGCCGAGGCCGGATAGCATCACCGCCATGGCCCACGACCACGCGACCGTCGCCGAGGAGGAGTACCTCCAGACCATCTTCTGGCTCCAGGAGGCGGGGCTCCCGATGACCGGCGCCAACGTGGCCCGCGCCATGCAGCTGTCGGCCCCGACCGTGCACGAGATGATCGGGCGGCTGGAGCGCGACGGCTACGTCGCCCGCGGCGCCGACAAGGCGCTCTCGTTCACCGAGACCGGCCGCGAGCACGCCGAGGTGATCGTCCGCCGCCACCGCCTGATCGAGCGGTTCCTGACCGACATCCTCGAGATCCCGTGGGACGAGGTGCACGAGGAGGCCGAGCGGCTCGAGCACTGGATGTCGCCGCAGGTCGAGGCGAAGATGCTGGCCGCGATCGGCGACGCGAAGACCTGCCCGCACGGCCACCCGATACAGCCGGGCGAGCGCCTGCCGGGCGTGCCGCTGGCCGACGCCGTGCCCGGCGCGAAGGTGCGGATCCTCCGGTTCGAGAACGAGGCCGAGGAGCTGCTGCACCTGTTCAAGCGCGAAGGCCTCGAGCCCGGCCGCGACGGGGTCATCAGCGAGAGCGACGCCGATGCCGTGTCGGTCGACTTCGGCGGCGAGACCGCCACGCTCACGCGCTCGGTGGCCGAGACCGTGACCGTCCGCGCCGACCCGTCACCGCCGGAGCGCACCGCGCTGCCCGAGCAGCTCGTGCTCTCCAAGGATCGCTACGGCAGGTAACGTCGTCCGAGGTCCGAGCTTGCGAGGACGGAGGACGAAACCTAGGTCACCCTGGCGGGCGCGGCGTCGAGCAGCTCCCCGCGCTCGACGATCCCGCGCAGCCGGTCCAGCGCGTCGTAGACCTCGGTGAAGCTGGTGTAGAGCGGCGCGACGCCGAGCCGGATCGAGTCGGGCCCGCGGAAGTCCGGCACGACGCGCGCGCTCTCGATCAGCGTCCGCGTGATCGGCCACGCGTCCTCGTGGCGCAGCGACACGTGCGAGCCGCGGCGCGCCGGGTCGCGCGGCGTGCCCAGCGAGAAGCCCAGCGGCGCGAGCCACTCGTCATGCAGCGCCACGAGCAGCTCGGTGAGCGCCACGGACTTCGCGCGGATGCGGTCCATCCCCGCTTCGACGGTGACCCGCACGCCCTCCTCGACCGCCGCCAGCTGGAGGATCGGCGGGGTGCCGGCGAGGAAGCGCCCGATCCCCGGCACGGGGTCGTAGGGCCGGTCCATCGCGAACTGCTCGCTCTGCCCGAACCAGCCCCACACGGGCGAGCGCAGCTCCTGCTGGAGCTCGGCGGCGACGTACAGGTAGGCCGGCGAGCCCGGCCCGCCGTTGAGGTACTTGTAGGTGCAGCCGACGGCGAGCTCGACGCCCGCGCCGCGCAGGTCGACCGGCACGGCGCCGGCCGAGTGCGAGAGGTCCCAGATCAGCGTCGCGCCGCGCTCGCGCGCCGCCGCGGTCAGTGCCGCCATGTCGGCCAGCGCGCCCGACCGGTAGGCGACCTGGCTCAGCACCACCACGTCGCCGGGCTCGCAGGCGTCGAGGTCCTCCGGTTGCGGCCCGTCGAGCGCGTGGGAGTCGAACAGCCGCAGCTCCAGCGCGCGCGCCGCCGCGATGCCCTCCATCACGTAGCGGTCCGTCGGGAAGTTCGCCCGGTCGGTGACCAGCGCGCCCGGGCGCCGGTCCAGCGCCGCGTTGACGAGCTTGTAGAGGTTCACGGTCGTCGAGTCGGTGACGATGACCTCGCCGGGGCGGGCGCCGAGCACCCCGGAGGCCAGCAGGTCGCCGGTGGCCGCCGGCGCGTCGATCCACTCGTGCCAGCCGCCGACGAGCTCCGCGCCCCACTCGCCGACCACCGCGGCCAGCCGCTCCCGCGTCGCCAGCGGGAGCCGCCCCAGCGAGTTGCCGTCGAGGTAGATCAGCTCCGGCTCGGCGACCACGAACCGCTCGCGGAAGCCCCGCAGCGGATCGGCGGCGTCGAGCGCCTCGGCGTGCGCGCGGTCGGTCATCCCAGCCATTCCAGCACCGCGCGCCACACCTTGGAGCCCGGCTCGAGGTGCTCGTAGTGTCCCTCGTCCTCGATCTCGACGAGCGCGCAGTCGTCGCCCGCCGCCCGCGCGGCCTCGGCGAATGCCCGCGACATGCTCACCGGCACGTCCTCGTCGAGCGCGCCGTGGACGAGCAGCAGCGGCACGCCGGCCGGCAGCCGCCGGATCGGCGAGGCGAGCGCGTAGCGCTCCGGCACCTCGTCCGGCGTGCCGTCGAGGAACCGGCCGACGACGCCGCGCGAGAGCTGGAGCTCCCACGCCCGCTCGAGGTCGACCACCCCCGCCTGCGCCACGGCCCCGCTCAAGGCGACGCGCGGGACCGCGTCGAGCCCGTCCCAGGTCGCCGCCCACGCGGCCAGGTGCCCGCCCGCGGAGTGCCCGATCGCGACCACGCGCGAGAGGTCGAGCGGCACGTGCGTCAGCTCCGCGAGGTGGTCGATGCCCGCCGTGACGTCGTCGAACGTCGCCGGCCAGCCGCCGCCGCCGAGGTGCCCGATGCGGCGGTACTCGACATTCCAGGCCGCCCAGCCGCGGCCCGCCAGGTCGTGCGCCAGCGGGCGCATCAGCCGGCGGCCGTACTGCGTCTTCCAGAAGCCGCCGTGGATCAGCACGGCGACCGGGAACGGGCCCGCGCCGTCCGGGACCGACAGCTCGCCGAAGTGCGAGCGGTACGGGCCGTAGCGGTGCCGCTCGACCCTTACGCACAAGCTCCGCGTGCGCGCTACGGCGCCACCGTGACTGTCGAGCCCGTCGATCCCGTCACGCGGTAACCCCGAGCGACCGGACCGCCTCCGCGAGTCGCGTCACGCCCTCGTCGATCTGCTCCGGCGTCACGCCCGAGTAGGCCAGCCGGAGCGTGTTCTCGCCGCCCTCGAGCAGGAAGTCCGTGCCCTTGACGAACACGACCTCGCGCTCGGCGGCGGCCCGCTCCAGCTCGGCGACCGACACCTCCTCCGGCAGCTCGACCCACATGAAGTAGCCGCCCTGCGGCGGGGCGAACCGCGCCTCCGGCAGCTCGCGCTCGAGCGCCGTGACCAGCGCGTCGCGGCGCGCGCGCAGCGCGTTCTTGACGGTCTCGACGGCCGCGTCGATCCGCCCCGAGCGGCAGAACTGGTTCACGATCGACTGCGCGACCATGTTCGGCGAGATGTAGGTGTTCGTGGCGACGCCCTGCACCTGCTTGATCACCGCCTGCGCCCCGACCAGGTAGCCGACCCGGATGCCCGGGCAGACGGTCTTCGAGAACGACGACGCGTAGACGACCTGGCCCGACTGGTCCTGCGAGAGCATCGTCGGCAGGCTGTCGCCCTCGAAGCGGATCGCGATGTACGGGTCGTCCTCGAACAGCGTGAAGTCGTGCTCCGCGGCGAGCGCGAGCAGCTTCGCGCGCTTGGCCGCGCTCAGCGTGTAGCCGGCGGGGTTCTGGAAGTTCGGGATGATGTGCGCGAGCTGCGGGCGGATCCCGTCCTCCAGCAGCGACTGGAGCGCGTCGACGTCGATCCCGTCGGTCTGGAGCTCGATCATCCGGATGTCCGCGCCGCGGTTGCGCAGGTTCAGCAGCGTCCGGTCGTAGGTCGGGGACTCGACGACCACCGCGTCGCCGGGGTTGACCAGCAGCTGGAACAGGAACGCGTCGGCCTGCATCGAGCCGTTGGTCACCAGCACCTGGTCGACCTCGACGCCGTGCTGCTCCGCGATCCACTCCCGCAGCGGCACGTAGCCGACCGACGTCCCGTAGGCCGTCGTGCCGGCGGGGTCTTCGGCGAACGCGCGCTGTGCCGCCTCGGAGAGGCCCTCGACGTCGACGATGTCGAGCGACGGCGCGCCGCGGGCGAAGGAGATCGTGGCCATGGGCCTGAGGATACGTGTCCGCGGCGCTCAAGGTTTCCGGCCTTCGAGCCGTTCATCTGGGGTGATGACCCCAGTCCGCCCGCTCCTCGCCGCGCTCGCCTGCGCCACCGCCGTCCTCGTCCCCGCGGTGGCCGCGCACGCCGCCGTCCCGGGCGTGAACGTCTCCCATCTGTCCAACAACGGCGACCCCTACGTCCACGCTCCGGGCAACCTGCCCGGCGACGCGAGCGACGCGGGCCGGACCTGGCAGGACCTCGAGCAGTCCGGCGCCAAGACGGTGCGCAGCTTCGCGCACTGGACCACGCTGCGCGGCGCGACGCGCCAGATCGAGCTCGCGAAGTTCCGGCAGTTCGCGGACAAGGCCAACGCCCGCGGCATGCGCGCGCTGCTCACCCTCACGGGCGACAGCGCCTCGATGGCGACGCCGGCTGAGTACGCGGCCGTGGCCTCGGACCTCGCCACCGCGCTCCGGGGCAAGAACGTCGCCTACGAGGTCTGGAACGAGCCGGACGAGACCACCTTCTGGGCCAACGGCCCGCAGCCCGCGGCGTACGCCGCGCTGCTCAAGGCCGGCTACGCGGCGTTCAAGGCCGCCGATCCCGCCGCCCCCGTCCTCGTCGGCGGCCTGGTGGGCAACAACTACGAGTTCGTCGAGGCGCTGTACGCCAACGGCGCCCAGGGCTCCTTCGACGGCGTCGGCGTCCACACGGACACCGCCTGCCTGACCACGGACCCGCGCGAGTACTACCGCGAGCCCAGCGGCCGCATCGGCCGCTACTCCTTCACCGGCTACCGCGAGGTGCGGGCCACGATGCTCGCCCACGGCGACGACAAGCCGGTGTGGATGACCGAGCTCGGCTGGGCGACCACGAGCGCCACGTGCGAGCGCGGCGGCCGCGCCGGGACCAAGGCCGGCGGCGTCAGCCAGGCCCAGCAGGCCGACTTCCTCTCCAAGGCCTACGGCTGCCTCGCCAACGACCCGTGGGCCGAGCAGGCCGCCTGGTTCAACCTGCACGACATCCAGACGGGCTCGACGGACGACTCGCTCAACCTCGGCCTGATCACGGACTCCTTCACCCGCAAGCCCGCCTTCTCCGCGTTCCAGAACGCCGGGGGCGCGACGGCGATCCCGTGCGGCGGCACGATGGACTCGGGCGTGCCCCAGGTGGTCATCCACGCGCCGACCGACGGCTCGCGGTACATCAAGGGCCTGCCGTTCGACGTCACCGCCACCGACGCCGAGGGCGTGCTCGACATCGACATCTTCGTCGACGGCAAGGAGATCCCGCTCGGGACGGACCGCAAGGGCACCGGGGCGTACATCAAGTACACGTGGGGCGGCGCCAAGAACCTCAAGTACGGCCCGCACACCGTCGTCGCCACCGCGCGCGACGAGGCCAAGAACATCGGCCGCGCCATGACGCGCGTGATCCACGCCGGCGGCGGCAACTACCCCTACAAGGTGCCGACGGCGCTCAAGCTGAAGGTCGGCAAGGTCAAGGGCGGCAAGGTGTCCGTGCGCGGCAAGGTCCGCCTGGTCGAGAAGCTCCTCCCGCGCGCGCTCGGCAGCGTCCGGATCAAGTTCTCGCGCTTCGACACCAAGAGCAAGCGCTGGAAGCAGTTCGGCTACTACCGCAAGGACGCGAAGCGCAGGTTCCGCGTGAGCCACCGCTTCCAGAAGCGCGGCGTCTGGCGCGTGACCGGCCGCTACGTGCCGCGCAAGGGCTTCAAGGGCTCCAAGGCCAAGCCCAAGCGCTTCAAGGTCGGCTGAGCGCTCAGTGCAGCGAGGCGGGCGGCGCGCCGGCGCGGCTGCGCGCCTGCATGCCCTCGCGGCTGGAGCGCCACTCCATCAGCCGGTCGTACTGCTCGCGCGCCGCGAACAGCTCGGCGCGGTGCTCGACGCCCCAGCCGGCGAGCGGCGCGAGCGCCGCGAGCAGCTCCGCGCCGGCCGGTGACAGCTCGTAGCCCACGCGCGCGGGCACGCGCGCGTAGACGTGGCGCTCCACGAGGCCGTCGCGCTCGAGCTGGCGCAGCGTGGCGGACAGCATCCGCCGCGACACGCCGTCGATCTGGCGCAGCAGCTCGTTGAAGCGGCGGGTGCCGCTGGACAGCCGGGCGAGCACCACGACGCTCCACTTCGCGGCCAGGACGCCGACCGCCGCCTGGAGCGCCTCGATGCTCTCCTCGTCGACGGAGGGCAGGGGAAGTGGCGAGGGCTGCGCGGCCATGTCCAGGGATACATGGCCCGACGGCGCAGATCTATGTCACGCTCCGCCGCGGTGGTGGTTCCCGAACGCCCCGTCCTCGTCGCCCCCGACTCGTTCAAGGGCACCTTCCGCGCCTCCGAGGTGGCGGGCGCGATCGGCCGCGGGCTGGAGCGCGCCGGGCTGATGCCGCCCGACCTCTGCCCGGTCGGCGACGGCGGCGAGGGCACGCTGGACGCCGTGCTCCCGCAGCTCGGCGGGGAGATCGTCGCGGTCCGCGCGCAGGATCCGCTCGGCCGCGAGATCACCGCCGGCTTCGGCCTGGTGGAGGACGGCGGCACGGCGATCGTGGAGATGGCGGCGGCGTCCGGCCTCGGGCTCGTCGCCGAGGACGAGCGTGACGCGTGGGCGGCTTCGACCTACGGCACCGGCGAGCTGATCGCCGCCGCGGTCGAGGCCGGCGCGCAGGTCGTGCTCGTGCCGGTCGGCGGCTCGGCCACGACCGACGGCGGCGCCGGCGCGATCGAGGCGATCGAGGACGCGGGCGGCCTGGGCGGCGCGAAGCTCGTGGTGCTGTGCGACGTGCGCACGCCGTTCGAGGACGCGCCGCGGGTGTTCGGGCCGCAGAAGGGCGCCGACCCCGGCATGGTCGAGCGGCTCGAGAAGCGGCTCGACGAGCTCGCCGAACGGCTCCCGCGCGACCCGCGCGGCGTGCCGATGACCGGCTGCGCGGGCGGCCTCTCCGGCGGGCTGTGGGCGAGATACGGGGCGACGCTCGAGCCGGGCGCCCCCTGGGTGCTCGACGCGCTCGACTTCGACGCGCGGATGCGCGCCTCCCGCGCGGTCGTGACCGGCGAGGGCAAGCTCGACGAGCAGACGCTCGAGGGCAAGCTCGTCGGCGAGATCGGCACGCGCGCCCGGCAGGCGGGCGTGCCGCTGCACGCGATCGTCGGGAAGGACGCGCTCGACCCGTTCGGCAAGCGCATCATCGACCTCCAGCGCACGCTCGTGGCGACGACGCTGGAGGAGCTGGAGGCGGCGGGCGAGGCCCTCGGGCGCGAACTCGCCGAGGGCCTCGCCTGACCGCGACCTACGTCAGCCCAGCGGGAACTGCGTCTGGGCGTTCAGCGTGCCGGTCCGGACGTTGCCGGCCTCGCCGTCCTCGGTGAACTCGAAGACGTCCCAGCCGCGCTGGATCTCGCTGCCGAAGATGTGGCCGTTGTAGTAGTACGACGACCAGAAGCCACCCAGCACGAGCTTGTTGGGGTCGACCGGCCCGCGGTCGAACCAGCCGAGCTCCTTCGGGTGGCGTCCGTCCGTCCAGTCGACCACCGAGATGCCGCCCTGGTACCAGGACTGGATCAGGATGTCGCGGCCCTTGACCGGGAGCGCGTTGCCGTTGTGGGCCACGCAGTTCTCCTCGTCGGTCTGCTCCCGCGGCATCTTGAAGTAGCTCAGGAACCGCGGGTTCGCCGGATCGGTGATGTCGTAGATCGCGTCGGCGCCGCGGTTCGGGCCGACGTCCGTGTTGCACTCGGGGCCCGCGCCGCCGCCGAGCTCATCGGTGAACAGGACCTTCTTGCCGTCCTGGCTGATCGTGGCGCTGTGCCAGAACGCGAAGTTCGGGTCCTCGACGTTCGCGATGACCTTCGGGCTGACCGGGTTCGAGATGTCGATGATCGAGCCCTGGCCCGTGCAGGCGCCCGCCGCGAGGCCGATCGCCTGGTAGACGGTGATGTCGTGGCAGCCGGTGGTCTTGCGCTGCGTGCCGCCCGGCTCGCCCGGGTTGCCGCCGTCCTTCCACAGCTTCGGCTCGTTGACCACCTCGGCCGCGCCCGGGTCCTTCTTCGGGACGGAGACGACCGAGATCTGGTCGTGCTCGCCGTCGCACAGGTAGCGGCCGGCCGCGACGTCGTACGACTGCACGTAGACGATCAGCCGGTTCTTCTGCGGCAGGACCGTGTGCGTGTGCGAGCCGCAGTCGGTGCGGACCGAGGTCAGCAGCTTCGGGTGGCTGGGATCGCGCACGTTCCAGACCTTCAGGCCCTCCCACGTGGTCGGCAGGCTCGGGTCGCTCGCCGGAAGGCTGTCGCAGCCCGGCGACGTGCGGCGCGAGTCGGTCGACGTGATCAGGATCCCGTCGTTGATCGTGACGTCGTTCTGAGAGCCCGGGCAGTACTCCTGCTTCACGAGCTTCGGGTTCGCGGCGTCGCGAACGTCCCAGATCGAGAAGCCCTCGTAGTTGCCCTGGTAGGCGAAGCCGTTCTCGAACGCGATGTCCGAGTTGAAGTCACCCTCGTCGGTGAACAGGCCGGAGTCCCGCCGCGGGTTCGACGAGAGCAACTGAAGGTTCTCGCCGTCCTCCTCGTCCTGCGCGGTCAGCTGCGCGCCGGAGTCGTCGTAGTTCTGCGCCACGGCCTGGCTGGTGCAGACGCCCTTCTCGGCGCCCTCCCACGACACGTACGGCGAGTAGCCGTTCTGCGCGGCGGTCGCCCAGGCAGCGGCGGTCGAGCATTCCTCGGGATGGGCCGAGGCTGCCGGCGCGAGCGCCAGCACGGCGAAAGCGGCGAGGCCGACGACGGCCGCGCCCATACGTCTGAGCATGCGAAATACCCCCTGTCTGGTGCGCCCGGCCTCCCCAGGCGGGCGCGCTCTTCATGGAGTTTAACAACCCCTTACCCGGCGGCGAGCCGCGTAACGCGGTCGCGGAGCGGGGTACCCCGGTCCGATGCCGCCGCGCCGACACCTGGTGCTGCCCACGCCGGGCGGGAACCGCGCCGTGGTGGTCGGCGCCGGGTCGTTCGGGACCGCGACGGCCGTGCTGCTGGCCCGCGGCGGGTTCCGCACGACGCTCCAGACGCGCACCGCCGAGCAGGCCGCGCGGCTCCAGCGCGACCGCGAGAACCGGACGTACCTCGAGGGCGTCGAGCTGCCGCGCGACCTGCGCGTCGAGCCGGCGTCGGAGGGGCTCGCCCGCGCCGACTACGTGTTCCTCGGCGTGCCGTCGCGCGGGCTCGACGAGGTCATCAAGCACCTGGCGGACGCCGGGCTGGGGCGCAGGGCCCCTGTCGTCTCGCTGGCCAAGGGGCTCGTGCCGCCGGAGGGCACGGCGCCGACCGTGCTGCTGTCCGCGGCGCTCGGCTACGGGCGCGTGGCGTGCGTCGGCGGGCCCGCGCACGCGCGCGAGATGGTCACCGAGGGCGCCGGCCTGGTCGCCGCCTCGCTCGACGCGCAGCTGGCGTCCACGATCGCCAACGTGTTCATGCGCGCGGGCGTGGTCTGCGAGCAGTCGAGCGACCCGATCGGCGTCGAGCTCGCCGGCGTCGCCAAGAACGCGGCGGCGCTGGCCGCGGGCGCGACCGAGGCGGTCGGCCTGAACGCCGCGGGCGCGGCCGCGGGCCACATCTTCCTCGAGGTCTGGCGCTACGCGGAGCGCCAGGGCGCGCGGCCGGAGTCGATGATCGGGCTGGCGGGCACCGGCGACCTCGTCGGCACGGCGCTCGCCCCGCAGAGCCGCAACCGGCGCGCGGGCGAGCTGCTGGCGAAGGGCGTGCCGGCCGATCAGATCCCCGACCGCATCGGGCAGGCGGTCGAGGCGCTCGACGTCGTGCCGCTGCTCGCCGAGGCGCTGGACCGCGCGGCGGTCGAGGCGCCGGTCACGGACGCGCTGTGCCGGCTGATCTCGGGTGAGCTGCCGCTGGAGGAATGGGTGGCGCAGGTGCGCGCCACCGTGCCGCCGCCGGCCCGCTTCGGGCCGCGCGGCGCGGGCCGCCGGGCGTGGGAGCAGGCCCGCGCGTGGGTCCGCCGCAGGCGACCGCGGCGGACCTGACGCGGGTGACGTCACGGCCTCGACTCTTAGTGTCCTCATAAGGAGTCTTCAGGTTCGCTTGCCGGGGCGCTGCTGGCATGTCGGGCCATGACCTCCTCACGCGCCTCCAACCTCCTCTACCTGATCATGGGCGCGGTCTCCGTGGCGATCGTCGCCGGCCTGCTGGCCGCCGCCGGCGTCTTCGACCGCGGCGACGCCGGCGCCCAGACCTCCGCCACCCCGACGTCGACGGCGTCCACCTCCACCTCCAGTTCCCCCGGCACCGCCACCAACGTCGCCGACCTGTACGCGCGCGTGTCGCCCGGCGTCGTCTACGTCCAGGCCGGCAACGGATCCGGCTCCGGGTTCGTCGTCGGCACCGACGGGTCGATCGTGACCAACGACCACGTCGTGCAGGGGGCCGACGGCAACGTCTCCGTGCGGTTCACGGAGAACGGCGACCCGCTCCCGGCGCGCGTCGTCGGCACCGACCCGTCGACCGACCTCGCCGTCCTCGACGTCGACGCGAGCAAGGTCGAGGGCGGCGTCAAGCCGCTCCAGCTCGGCGAGTCCGACAGCCTGCGGCCGGGCGAGCCCGCGATCGCCATCGGCAGCCCGTTCGGCCTCCAGGGCACCGTCACGAGCGGCATCGTCTCCGCGCTCGGACGCGAGATCCAGGCGCCGAACGGCTTCACCATCTCGGGCGTCATCCAGACCGACGCGGCGATCAACCCCGGCAACTCCGGCGGCCCGCTGCTCGACGGCGACGGCCGCGTGATCGGCGTCAACTCGCAGATCGCCAGCAACGGCGGCAGCAACTCCGGCGTCGGCTTCGCGGTGCCGATCGACACCGTCAAGCAGGTCGTGCCGCAGCTCAAGGAGGACGGCAAGATCGACCGCGCCTTCCTCGGCGTCTCGACGCGCGAGGCCGCGCCGCGCGACGGCGCGCTCGTCGCCGAGGTCACCGGCGCCCCGGCCCAGCGGGCCGGCCTGCGCCCCGGCGATCTGATCGTCTCCCTCGGCGACCGCACGATCGCCTCGCCGTCGGATCTGGGCCAGGTGGTGCTCACGAGCAAGCCCGGCGATACCGTGAAGGTCGTCGTGCAGCGCAACGGGAACCGCGAGACCATCGACGTCACGCTGGGCACCCGACCCGACCAGCCCATCCAGCAGCCGTGACGGCCTTCGAACGAGGAGACAGCGACGTGACAGGTGAGGAGCGGCGCCTGCGGGCGCTGGAGTCCGACGCGGCGCGCCGCACGGCCACGTTCGGCAGCGACGAGGAGCGCTCGGCGACGCCGGCGCGGGAGGCGCACGACGCGCTGGAGACGGCGCTGTTCGAGATCAAGCGCGTGATCGTCGGCCAGGAGGCGATGCTCGAGCGCGTCATCGTCGCGCTGCTCGCGGGCGGCCATGTGCTGCTCGAGGGCGTCCCGGGCCTGGCCAAGACGCTGACGGTCAAGACGGTCTCCGACGTACTCGGCGGTTCGTTCAAGCGCCTCCAGTTCACGCCCGACCTCGTCCCGGCCGACCTGGTCGGCACGCGCATCTACCGGCCGGACAGCGGCGGGTTCGACACGGAGCTGGGCCCCGTGTTCTGCAACTTCCTGCTCGCGGACGAGATCAACCGCGCGCCGGCCAAGGTGCAGTCGGCGCTGCTCGAGGTCATGCAGGAGCGCCAGGTGACGATCGGCCACGAGAGCCACCGGGTGCCGCAGCCGTTCCTCGTGATGGCGACGCAGAACCCGATCGAGTCCGAGGGCACCTACCCGCTGCCGGAGGCGCAGGTCGACCGCTTCATGTTCAAGCTCGTCGTCGACTACCCCGACACGCGCGACGAGGTGGCGGTCGTCGAGCGCTCGCTCGACGCGGGCGCGCGCGTGCGGCAGGTGCTGACGCCGGCCGCGCTGGCGGCGCACCAGCGGGCGGCGGCGCAGTCCTACGTGGACCGGCGGGTGATGGAGTACGCCGTCGCGCTCACGACGGCGACGCGCGAGCCGGGCGAGCACGGATGGGTCGAGTTCGGCGCCAGCCCGCGCGGCTCGATCAACCTCATCCACGCGGCCCGCGCGCTGGCGCTCCTGCGCGCGCGCGACTACGTGCTGCCGGTCGACGTGCGCGACCTCGCGCGCGACGTCCTGCGCCACCGCATGGTGCTCACGTACGAGGCGCTCGCGGCCGGCGTCGACGCCGACCGGGTGCTCGACGACGTGCTCCGCCGGACGCCGATGCCGCGGATCGAGCTGGCGCACGACCGGGCGGCCCGCTAGGTCCTCGTGAGCTTCCGCGAGCCGCTCCTGCTCGCCGGCCTGGCACTGCTGCCGCTCGCCGTCGTCGCCTACGTGGCGGCGCAGCGGCGGCGCCGGCGGTTCGCGGTGCGCTACACGAACGTCGACCTGATCGCGGGCGTGGCGCGCGCAGGCTGGATCCGCCACGTGCCGGCGCTGCTGGCGCTGTGCGCGCTGGCGGCGCTGCTGGTCGCGCTCGCGCGGCCGGAGCGGACCGTGGCGGCGCAGCGGCGCGAGGCGATCGTGGTGATGGTCACGGACACGTCCGGCTCGATGCTCGCCAAGGACGTCCGCCCGGACCGCCTGACCGCCGCGCGCGAGGCGGCGCGGGCGCTGACCCGTCAGGTCCCCGAGGACTTCCGGCTCGGCCTCGTCAAGTTCGGCTCGCAGGCCGAGCAGGTCGTCGAGCCGACGACGGACCGGACGCGGATGGAGATCGCGCTGCGCGCGCTGGCCGTGAAGGGGACGACGGCGATGGGCGACGGGCTGGAGCTGGGGCTGGAGGCCGCGCGCACGCCGGTGCCGGACGGCCTCGGCGGGTCGCGCCGGCTGCCCGCGTCGATCGTGCTGCTGTCCGACGGCGAGAGCACGCGCGGACGGGACCCGATCGACGTCGCGCAGGAGGCCAAGCGCGCCGGGATCCGCATCTACACCGTCGCGCTCGGCACGCAGGCCGGCGTGCTGGAGGTGCCGCGGGCGAACGGCACGATCCGCCGCCAGGCCGTCCCGCCCGACACGCTGACGCTCCAGGAGATCGCGCGCGAGACCGGCGGGCGCTACTTCGGCGCGCCGGACGCCGCGCAGCTCGAGTCGGTCTACTCCGGCCTGGCGACGCGCTTCTCGACGCGGATGGAGAAGCAGGAGGTCACGGCGGCGTTCGCGGGCGGCGGGCTGCTGCTGCTCGTGGGCGGGATCGCGCTGTCGCTGCTGCGCGGCGGGAGGCTCCCGTGAGCCGGCGGCTGCGGATCGTGCCGCCTGGCGGACCGGACCGGACGCCGGAGCGCCCGGGTCCGGGGCCCGTGCCGCCGCAGGTCCTGCGCGCGCTGGACCTCGCGGTGATGCGGCGGGTGGAGAGCCTGATCCCGGGCGAGCACATGACGCCGCAGGTCGGCGGCGGCACCGACCTCGCGATGATCCGGCCCTACCGGCCGGGCGACGACGTGCGCCACATCGACTGGAACGTCACCGCGCGGATGCGCGAGCCGCACGTGCGCGTGCACGTCGGCGAGCGCGCGCTCACCGCATGGCTGCTGCTCGACGTCTCCGCCTCGATGGCGTTCGGCACCGCGGACCGGCGCAAGGCCGACGTCGCCGAGGGCGTCGCGCTGGCCGTCGGCCACGTCGCGACGCGGCGCGGCAACCGGCTCGGCGTGCTCGCCTTCGGGGACGGCGCGCCGCGCGTGCTGCGCCCGCGCCAGGGGCGCCTGGGACTGCTCGGGCTGCTCGCTGAGCTGCGCCGCGACCCCGGCGCGGACGGCGCGGGCAGCACCTCGATCGGCGACGCCGTGCACCGGGTCGCGGGCCTCGCGCGCGCGCGCGGGCTCGTGGTCGTCGTGTCCGACTTCCGCGGGCCGCGCGACTGGGAGGGCCCGCTGAAGGCGCTGCGCGGCCGGCACGGGGTGATGGCGGTGGAGGTCCGCGACCCGCGCGAGCTGGAGCTGACCCCGATGGGCGACGTCTGGATGATGGATCCCGAGACCGGCCGGCAGGTGCAGGTCAACACGTCCGCCGGCGCGTGCGCGAGCGGTTCGCCGCCGCGGCGGCGGCCGAGCGCGAGGAGGTCGCGTCGCTGCTGCGCGGCGACGGGCGCGGACCACCTCGTGCTGTCCACTGGGGGCGACTGGCTGCGCGACTTCGCCCACCACCTGCGCCGCGGCGAGGCGGCGCTGCGGGCCGGCGCCCGTCGCGGACGGCGGTGATCGCGCGCCTCGGCGCCGAGCGCGCCCCGAGCCCGACCCGGGCGCGCGCCGCCCCGCACGACCCGGAGCCGGCGCCCATCGACCCGGAGCCGCGGCGCCCATCACGACCCGGAGCCCGCCGCGTGAGCTTCGCCGAGCCCGCCCTCCTCTTCGGCCTCGTGCTCGTCCCGCTCGCGGCGCTGGTCTACGCGTCGATGGCGCGGCGCAAGCGGCGCGAGGCGCTGGCGTTCGCGAACCCGGCGCTGATGCCGAACCTCGTCACCGCGCGGCCCGGCTGGCGCCGGCACGTGCCGCCGCTGCTGCTGCTCGCCGCGCTCGCGGGGCTGGTCGTCGCGCTCGCGCGGCCGCAGCGCACGGTCGCCGCGCCCGAGCGGGCGGCGACGGTGATGATGGTCACCGACGTCTCGGGCTCGATGAACGCCACGGACGTCGAGCCGAACCGCCTCACCGCGGCCGTCCGGGCCGCCGACCGGCTCGCCGACCAGCTGCCGGAGACGTTCCGCCTCGGCCTCGTCACGTTCTCGGACTTCGCCGAGCAGCGCGCCGCGCCGTCGACCGACCGCACCGCCGTCCGCGGCGCGCTCGACCGGCTGACCGCCGTCGGCGGCACGGCGATGGGCCTCGGGCTCGAGCGCGGGCTCGAGGCGGCGCGCATGCCCGTCCCGGACGAGACCGGCGACCGGCACGCGGCGGCTGCCCGCGGTGCTCGTCCTGCTCTCCGACGGCAAGGACACCCAGGGCGGCGTGAGCCCGATCGAGGTCGCCGCGCGCGCCCGCGCCGCCAACATCCCGATCTTCGCGATCGCGCTCGGGACGCCGGACGGCGAGGTGGAGGTGCAGGACTCCTTCGGCCTCACCCAGCGCGTCCGCGTCCCGCCCGACGTCGAGACGCTGAAGGAGATCGCCCGCGTCAGCCGCGGCCGCTTCTACGAGGCCGCCGACTCCGCCAAGCTCGAGGACATCTACGCCGGCCTCGGCACGCGCCTCTCCTCCAAGGAGGTCAAGGAGGAGGTCACCGTCGCGTTCGCCGGCGGCGCGCTCGTGCTGCTGGTGGTTGGCGGCGCGCTGTCGCTCACGTGGTTCGGGCGACCGGTGTGATTCCTGCCGGGGGCGTTGTGCCGGCGGACGTCAACGGCGGCTGGGTGGGGTGGTGGCCAGGCCTCCGGCGTCGTTGTCGACTTGAGGCGGCTCAATGGCCCTAACTCGACAACGACGCGGATCCGGCCCGCACCCTCGCTCCCCTACCCAGCGCAGTTGACGTTCGCCGGCGTCACCGTCCGCTCGGCGAGCTCCGTGATCACGGCCTCGTAGACGCCCTCGCCGTTGCGCCCCTCGCACACGCGGACGTTGCCGCCGCAGCGCGTCGCGCAGCGACGGGTCGCCGGCCAGGCCGTTGGCCACGAGCCAGAACGCCGCCCACGACCTCGCGAGGCGCCGAGGTCCTCGCGCGAGTCTCCGATCGCGATGCAGTCCTCGGGCGCGTAGCCCCGCGCGCGCATGTGGAACTCGACGCCGCGCGCCTTCGAGGCGTCGCGCGGGAGCAGGTGGTAGGCGCGCGGGCGCTCGATCCCCGGCAGGGCCGGCGAGCGCTTCGCGATCGCGCCGTTGTCGAGCAGCCGCAGGTCGACGAAGCCGTGCTCCGCGAGCAGCGCGTCGGCCTCGGCCGCGTCGACCTCGCCGCGCAGCAGGTACGAGACCTCGCGGTCGCGCAGGAACGGGTCGAAGTGCTCGAGCCGCCCGGGATAGCGCCTCGAGCAGCAGCGCGGGCGCGCCGGAGGCCTCGATCTGCTCGCGCACGTTGCGCTCGCCGTCCGGCTGGTAGGCGCCGGTGAGCCAGTGCACCTCGCCGTCGAGCACGACGCCCGCGCCCGCCTCGAACGACGTAGCTGCGCACGCCGAGCGTCCGGGCGTCGCGCGAGCAGCGTCGCGCGCTGGCGCCCGGAGTAGATGACGAACTCGACGTCCGCCCGCGCGCACGCCTCGAGCGCCCGCGCGCCGAGCAGCGAGAAGCTCCCGTCCGCATCGTGCAGGAAGGACGCGCGGCGACCGAGCAGCGTGCCGTCGAGATCGCAGTAGACGCACCGGAGAGGGGCCATCGGGCGACCTAGTATGCGAACGGATGGCCGTCGTCCGCGACATCGAGCCCTGGGACGAGCTGCTCCAAGCCGGTCGCGACGACGAGCGGCTCGTGATGCAGACCGCGCAGAACCGCCGCCCGGCGCGCGCGGTCGGGATCCCCGACGAGCTGCACCCGAAGGTCGCGGACGCGCTCCGCGCGCGCGGGATCGAGGCGCTCTACTCGCACCAGGCCGAGGCGCTGCACGCCGCCTGGGCGGGCCCGACGGTCGTCACCACCGGCACCGCGTCGGGCAAGTCGCTCTGCTTCCAGCTGCCCACGCTCGACGTCCTGCACCGCGACGCCAAGGCGCGCGCGCTGTACCTGTACCCGGCGAAGGCGCTCGCGCAGGACCAGGCGCGCGCGCTCAACGCGTTCCGGCTCGACCGCGTGCGCGCAGGCGATCTACGACGGCGACACGCCGCGCGAGCAGCGCGCGGCGATCCGCCGGCGCGCCAACGTCGTGCTCACCAACCCCGACATGCTGCACCTCGGGATCCTGCCCAACCACCGCGCGTGGGGCGACTTCTTCGCCAACCTCGCGCTCGTCGTGGTCGACGAGGCGCACGTCTACCGCGGCGTGTTCGGCTCGCACGTCGGCAACGTGCTGCGCCGGCTGCGGCGGGTCGCCGACGCCTACGGCACCGCGCCGCGGTTCGTGCTCGCCACCGCCACGATCGCCAACCCGGACGAGCTGGCGGAGCGGCTCACCGGCCTCGAGGACTTCACGGTGATCGACCGCGACGGCTCGCCGGGCGCGCGGCGCACCGTGGCGATGTGGAACCCCCCGATCACCGACGAGAAGCTCGCCACGCGCCGCTCGCCGCTGGCCGAGGCGGCCGACATGCTCGCCGAGCTGGTCGTCCAGGGCGCGCGGACGATCGTGTTCATGAAGTCGCGCAAGGCGGTCGAGCTGATGGCGAAGCTTCGCCCAGCTCGCGCTCGAGGACTCCGGCCACGGCCACCTGGCGGAGCGGATCGCGCCCTACCGCGCCGGCTACACCGCGCAGCAGCGGCGCGAGATCGAGCACCGCCTGGTCGCGGGCGAGCTGCTCGGCGTCGTCTCCACCGACGCGCTGGAGCTCGGCATCGACATCGGCTCGCTGGACGCGGCGATCTGCGTCACGTTCCCGGGCACCGTCGCGTCGCTGCGGCAGATGTGGGGCCGCGCCGGGCGCCGCGGCCGCGGGCTGGCCGTCTACGTGGCCGGCGAGGACGCGCTCGACCAGTTCTTCTGCCGCCACCCCGACGAGTTCCTCGACCGGCCCGTCGAGGCCGCGATCCTCGACCACGAGAACGAGCAGATCCACGCCGCGCACGTGCTGTGCGCCGCGCACGAGGGCCCGCTCGACGCCGACGACGACGCGACGCTCGGCCCCAGCTGGCGCCACACGCGCCGAGGCGCTCGTCTCGAACGGCGACCTGCGCCGCCGCCCCAACGGCTCGTTCGTCCCCCGCCGCGCCGACGAGTTCCCGGCCGCGGCGGTCTCGCTTGCGCTCGGCCGGGCGCGACAACGTCGCGATCGTCGACACCGGCTCGGGCGAGCTGCTCGGCACCGTCGACCTCGCGCGCTCGCACACGACCACGCACGAGGGCGCGATCTACCTCCACGGCGGGCGCTCCTACGAGGTCCAGGCGCTCGACCTCGAGGGCCGGCGCGCGCTCGTCCGCCCGTTCGCGGGCGACTGGTACACGCAGCCCAAGAAGGAGACGGACACGTACATCGAGCGGCTGCTCGACCGCCGCGAGGCGATGGGCGTGACGCTGTCGTTCGGCACGGTCGTCGTGACCGAGCAGGTGCTCGGCTACCAGAAGAAGCGGCTGGCCGACCACGAGGTGCTCGACCTCGTCGCGCTCGACCTGCCCGCGACCTCGTTCGCCACGCAGGCGCTGTGGTACGAGCTGGGGCCGGACGTCGATCTCACCCGAGCTGCCGCTCGACCAGCTGCTCGGCGCGCTCCACGCCGCCGAGCACTCGCAGATCGCCGTGCTCCCGCTGCTGGCGATGTGCGACCGCTGGGACATCGGCGGCCTGTCGACCAACCTGCACCCGCAGACGGGCGGCGCGACGATCTTCATCTACGACGGCCACCCGGGCGGGATCGGCATCACCCGCCGCGGCTACCTCGCCTTCGAGGCGCTGGTCGACGACGCGCACCGGCTCGTGAGCGAGTGCCCGTGCGAGAAGGGCTGCCCGTCGTGCGTGCAGTCGCCCAAGTGCGGCAACCTCAACGAGCCGCTGTCCAAGCTCGGCTCCGCGCAGCTGATGGGCCGCATGCTGGCGGCTTAGGAGTCCGTCAAGGAAGGGCGACCCGTCCGGGGCGGCCGAGCCGTGGATGCCGGGCGCCGCACGAGGGTGAAGCCAATAGTGGCGTTATTGGCGAACCCTCGGGTGGCGATCCGGCGCCGCGGATCGGCTGCATCCGGGCGTGTCGGTTTCCTTGACGGGCTCCCTGCGTTCGACATAAGCCCGCAGGATCCTTCCCACGGGTGGAGAAGTGGAGTGTCGACGCCGAACCTCAACAGGTCATGCTCCGCCGGCTCCTCCCGCTGGCGGTGATCGGAATCGCGCTCGCCGCCCCCTCGCCCGCGCTCGCCCAGAGCAGCGGCGACGGGCGGCGCCACCCCGACGCCGCGCCTGCGCGCCACCACCTTCCGCGTCGCCCCCGGCTCCGTCGAGCAGGGCGCCGCCGTGCGCTTCGCCTGGCGGATCGACGGGCCGGTGCGCAAGTCCGGCGCCCGCGTCGCGCTGCTGCCCGCGGACGGCGGGCCGGCCGTGTGGGTGCGGCTCGGGGTGCGCCGGACCGGCACCCGGGCGAGCCGGACGTGGACGGCGGCGCTCGCGCCCGGAAGCTACGTCGCGCGCCTGCACGCGAGCGGCCCGCACGGCGCCCGGCTGCGCCGCACCGCGCGCGCGGCGGGGCGCGTGACGCTGGAGATCACGAGCGGCGAGGCTCCGGTCCCCGCCCCGGCCGCCGTCACGCCCGGCATCTTCCCGGTGCAGGGCGCCTACGACCTCGGCGGCGACGACGCCCGCTTCGGCGCCGCCCGTCGCGGCCACGTCCACCAGGGCCAGGACATCATGGCCGCGGAGGGCACGCCGATCGTCACCCCGGTGGCCGGCATCGTCCACTGGCGCGCGTACCAGGCGTCGGGCGCCGGCCACTACGTCGTCGTGCGCGGCGACGACGGCCGCGACTACGTGTTCATGCACATGCAGGACGGCTCGGTCGTCGCCGAGAAGGGCCGGCGGGTCGCGGCGGGCGAGCAGCCTGGGGAGCGTCGGCAACACCGGCGACTCCCGCGGCGCCCACCTGCACTTCGAGATCTGGCCCGACGGCTGGTACTCCACCGCGGACTCCCACCCGATCGACCCGCTGCCCGACCTGCTGGCCTGGGCCTCAGCGACCTAGCCGCGCGATCAGCCCGAGCAGCACGACGTCGGCGAGCATGAACGCCGCCGCCTCGTACTCGGCGTAGCCGGCGACCTTCACGGCGCCGAACACGAGTGGAGCGCCAGCAGTCGGCATGCGCGAGCGCGTGCGCGTCCACGCGGCGAGCTGCACGCGGGGCCGGCGAACGGCAGCGGCTTCGCGGTGAAGGCGAGGCTGCCGCTGTGACGCGGGTCCTGGTCGCCGACGACCAGGACCTCGATCCGCGCCGGCTTCCGGCTGATCCTCGAGCTGGCGCGCTCGACGTCGGTCGGCGAGCCGCCGACTGGCTCCCGAGGCGGTCGCGCTCGCCGCGCTCACCCGACGTCGTGCTGATGGACGTCCGCATGCCGCGCATGGACGGCATCGAGGCGACCCGCCGCATCGGGCAGGCCGGGCTCGCCACTCGCGTCCTCGTGCTCACCACCTTCGACCTCGACCAGCACGTCTACGACGCGCTCCAGGCCGGCGCGAGCGGCTTCCTGCTCAAGGACGTCGACCGCGAGCGGCTCGTCGACGCCGTGCGGACCGTCGCGGCGGGCGAGGAGCTGCTGGCGCCGCCCGTGCTGCGCCGGCTCGTCGCGCACTACGTCGAGCGGCCGCCGGCCGAGCTGGTGCGGCCGAGGGCCTGGCGGAGCTCAGCGAGCGCGAGCTGGAGGTGCTGCGGCTCGTCGGCCGCGGGATGTCCAACGCGGAGATCGCCGCCGAGCTCGTGATCTCGCTCGCGACGGTGAAGACGCACGTCCGCCACGTGCTCCAGAAGCTGCGGCTGCGCGACCGCGTGCAGGCGGTCGTCGTGGCCTACGAGTCCGGCGTCGTCGGGCGCTAGGACGCGCCTGGACGATGCGGAGCGCCGGCCGGAGGTCGGTCTCGCTCTCGCTCTCGGCCCGCGCGGCGGCGCGCTCGTCGAGCAGGCGGCCGAGGTCGACCGCCGGCAGCGGCCGGCTGACGTAGAAGCCCTGCGCGAGGTCGCAGCCGAGCTCGGTCAGCCGCGTCCACGCCTGGTGGCTCTCGACGCCCTCGGCCACGACCCGCAGGCCGAGGTTGTGCGCGAGGTCGATCGTGGAGCGCACGATCGCGGCGTCGGACGAGTCGATCGCCATGTCCATCACGAACGACTTGTCGATCTTGATGCACGTCGACCGGCAGGCGCTTGAGGTTGGCCAGCGACGAGTAGCCCGTGCCGAAGTCGTCGACCGACAGCGTCAGGCCGATGCGCGAGAGGCGCTCCAGCGTGGCCTGCGCGCGGCCCGGGTCGAGCATGAGCATGCTCTCCGTGATCTCGAGCTCCAGCAGCTTGGCGTCGACGTCCCACTTCTCGAGCAGGCGCGGGATCTCCACCGCGAGCTGCGCGTCGAGGAACGAGCGGGCGGACAGGTTGACCGCCACGGTCAGCTCCTGCGCCGCGGTCCTTCCACTCGCGGACCTGGCGCAGCGCGGTGTCGAGCACGTGCGAGGTGAGCGGCGTGATGAGGCCGGTCTGCTCGGCGATCGGCACGAACTCGGACGGGCCGACGAGCCCGAGCCGCGGGTGCTCCCAGCGGGCGAGCGCCTCGACGCCGGTGATGCGGCTCGTCGCCAGCTCCGCCTTCGGCTGGAAGAAGAGGACGATCTCGTCGTTCTGGATCGCCTGGCGCAGGCCGCCGGCGAGCGACAGGCGGCGCGGGCTGAAGCGGTCCAGGCGCGCCTCGAACATCGCGTGGCCGCCGCCGCCCTCCTTGGCCGAGTACATCGCGATGTCGGCGCGCTGGATCAGCGTCTCGACCCCGGTCCCGTGCGCGGGGAAGCAGGCCATGCCGATGCTCGCGTCGACCTCGAGCGTGAGGCCCTCGATCGAGAACGGCTCGCGCAGGCCGGCCAGCAGCTGGCGGGCGACGACGCTGGCGTCGCCGGCGCGGCGCAGCGACGGCAGCAGGACGCCGAACTCGTCGCCGCCGAGGCGGGCGACGGTGTCGCGCTCGCCGAGCGACTGCTCGAGCCGCTTCGCGACCTCCTCGAGGAGCCGGTCGCCGGCGTGGTGGCCGAGCGTGTCGTTGATCTCCTTGAAGTGGTCGAGGTCGATCAGCATCACGGCGGCGGTCTCGTCCGCGCGCCGGCCGGCGCTGATGGCCTGCTCGATGCGGTCGCGGAACAGGGTGCGGTTCGGCAGGCCGGTCAGCGCGTCGTGCAGCGACTGGTGCTCCTTCGCGATCGCCGCCCGGCCGCCGCGGTGGACCGCGAGGAACGGGAGCAGGAGGAGCAGCAGCGCGGGCAGGCTGAACTCGGCGGCCAGCACCACGACGGGCGAGAGGCCGAGCAGCAGGCCGGCCGTCGAGGCCTGGAAGAAGAGGTCGTTCGCCAGGTAGCGCCCGAGCTTGATGACGCCCTGGGCGAGCGCGACGACCGTGGAGACGAGCGCGCTGTTGACGACGAAGAAGACGGTCGCGACCCCGATGATGGGGATCAGGTCGTGCGGGCTGAACGGCAGCGCGCCGTCGTGCGGGATGTCCGTGAACGTGACGAGGACGATCGAGGCGGCCGTCACGCTGATCGAGTACTGCGCGGCGTTGAAGGCGATCTTCTTGATCGGCTTGCCGTTGATCGTGTCCGCCGCGATGCTGCCCGCGACCAGGCCGGCCAGCGCGACCGCCGGGCCGCCGGCCAGCATCAGCGCGAGCGCGAAGCAGGTCGAGGTGGTGACCTCGCCCTCCGAGCCGCGCGTGTGCACCTTCAGCGGCATGAGCTCGCCCACGAGTGCGCAGAGCGCGAAGAGGGCGAGCTCCGGGGTGAGGAGCGTGTGCAGCGTCTCGAGGCCCGAGACGAGCACCATCACGGCGCACGCCGCTCCGATGGCGACCACCAGGGTGACGTAGATGTCGATTGGATGGCGGCGGCGTAGCACGGCGTGCGCGGGTCCTACCGGGTGGATCAGAGGTGTGGAGTCCAGGGAGTGGAGTCCGAGGGTGCCCTGCCCCGACAACCGCTGCCCCTCCCGAGGCTGGCGACGATCGTGGGCACCCTCGTGCTCACCACTTCCGGCCGTTCCTTGCGTTCATGTGGCTGTTCCTCCCTGCGAGGGTCAGAAGCGAGAGTCCGATCGCGGGCGCGATCAGCTCCACTTCATCCCCGCGCCGAGGCCCTGCAGGAACACGGCGACAACGCTCGCCGCAAACGCCATCCGATACAGGCGGAGCTTCATGAGGGTGACCTCCTTGTCGTGGCTCCCCCTTCAGGAGCCAGGCAATGACCGCATCGGCGGCCTGAAGCACCGAGTTGAGCAATTGGACACTTGTTGGAGTGGGCCTCGTGCGTGCGCGCGCCGATGTAGGTCTCGTGATCCTTGGTTTGGCCTACCTCCTCTGCCTCCTGTCGGTGCCCCTCGCGCGCGGGAGGCTGTCCGCCCTCGCCGAGCTGGACCTGCGCCGGCCGTGGCTCGTGATGGCGGCGATCGCCGTCCAGATCGGCATCGTGTCCGTGTTCCCGGGCGGCGTCGGCGTGCTCGGCGAGCCGCTGCACCTGCTCAGCTACCTGCTGCTCGGCGCGTTCGCCTGGGCGAACCGGCGGATCCCCGGCGTCGTGATCATCGCGGCCGGCGGGCTCTCGAACTTCATCGCGATCACGGCCAACGGCGGCGTCATGCCCGCCGACCCGGACGCGCTGGCGGCGGCGGGCAAGACCGTCGAGGCCGGCGAGTTCATCAACTCGAAGGCCGTCCAGGACCCGGTGCTCGGGTTCCTCGGCGACATCATCGCCACGCCCGGCTCGCTGCCGGTGTCCAACGTCTACAGCGTCGGCGACGTCCTGATCCTGCTGGGCGCGTTCGTGCTCCTGCACGTGGTCTGCGGCTCGCGGCTGGTCCCCAAGCGGTTCTCCGCCGAGCGGCGGCGGGCCTGCGGCACCGCGGCGGCGGCCGTCTGACCCATGCTCCGCGCGGCGCTCGGCACCTCTGAGGTCAGGCGCTACTTCCTCGCGCACGCGCAGTCCTGCCTCGGCTCCGGGCTCGCGTACGTCGCGCTTCCGCTGCTCGCCTACGACCGCTTCGGCTCCGCCTGGGCGGTCGTCGCCGTCCTGCTGCCGGACCTGCTGCCGGCGATCGTGCTCGGCCCGGTGCTCGGCGCGCTGGTGGACCGCTGGGGCTGGCAGGTCTGCGCGATCGTGGCCGACGTCGTCCGCTGCCTCGCGTTCATCGTGCTGCTGCTGGGCGACTCGCTGTCGCTGATGATCGCCGGCGCCGCGCTCGCCGGCGTCGGGACGGCGATGTTCGGCCCGGCCTCGCTGGCCGGGCTGCCGCAGCTCACGCCCTCGCTCCGCGCGGCCGGCGGCGATGGGGCTGTTCGGCGCGATCGACGACCTCGGGCTCACCGTCGGGCCCGCGCTGGCGGCGCTGCTGCTCGTGGTCGTGCCGACGGACGGGCTGCTGGCCGTGAACGCCGTCTCGTTCGCGCTCAGCGGCGTGATCATCGCCGGCATCGGCTCGGGCGGCCGCTTCGGGGCGTTCGACGAGGCGGCGCGGCGCGGCCCCTCCCTGCTGGCGGAGGCGCGCGCGGGCATCCGCGCCGTGGCGGGCCGCCCGGAGCTGCGCGCGCTGCTCGGGAGCTCGACGGCGGCGGTGCTCTGCATCGGGATGACGAACGTCGGCGAGGTCGTGCTCGCGCGCGACGTGCTCGACGTCGGCGGCTCCGGCCTGGCCATGCTCATGACCGCGGGCGGGATCGGCACCGCGATCGGCTCGCTGGCGGCGCGCTTCAAGGTCGCGTGGGAGTGGCGCCGCGCGTACCAGGTCGGGCTCGCGTGCATGGCGTTCGACCTGCTCGCCTGCGCCGCGCTGCCGAGCTTCATGCTCCTGCTCCCCGTGTTCGTGCTCGGCGGCTTCGGCAACGGCTTCGCGCTGGTCCACGACCGGCTCCTGCTCTCCCACGCCGCGCCCGAGAACCTCCACGGGCGGCTCTTCGCGCTCCAGAAGACCTGCACCTCGATGGCCTTCGCGGTCTCCTTCCTCGGCGCGGGCGCGCTGATCGACTACGGCGGAGTCCAGCTCGCGTTCCTGTCCGCGGGCATCGGCCTCGTCGTCGTCGTCGCGACCGTCAGCCCCCGGCTCCGGGCGACCTGGCCCGCACCCGCGCCGACCGCCCCGGCCCCCGCCTAGAGCCCGCGCGCGCGGCCGCCCGCGCCCGCGGCCGCCACGCCTCAGCCCACGCGCGAGCCGCTAGCCTTTCGGGCCGCGGCGAGATAGCTCAGTTGGTAGAGCACACGACTGAAAATCGTGGTGTCCCCGGTTCGAGTCCGGGTCTCGCCACTTGGGGCCCCGTGTCCCGGACGACGGCGTCCTGCTGACCCTTTGCGCGCCTGACCTACCTACCCCGATGGGTGGGCCATCGTCGTCGGGCACCGGCCGCCGGCCGCGCAACGCCGCTAGCGCAGAGAAACGCCGGAAGCAAGGGCGTTCGTCACCGTGTTCGGCGATCCCCGACGGAAGACCAGTTCGCGTCGCGGGATCCTTGTGCGCCGTCGAAAGGGGGTGGATAAGTGCCTTCCCATCGGAGGGATCATCGAAGAGGAGGGCACATGCACAAACGACTTGCCGCGCTGCTGGCGACGACCGCAGCCGCGGCGACGCGTTGCTGGTCGTTGCGGCGGTGGCACAGGCGCACTGGCCGACGATCAAGGCTGACATCGTCTGCGACGTGGAGACGGGCACGCTGACGGTCAACTACACGTCGACGGCCTGGCCGGGAGAAGGATCCGATCCGACCAACGATCCGTCGCGGGCGAACCCGCAGATCAACATCACGCTGGACACCGCGTTCGTGACCTCGGGCGCGTACACGGCGCCGAACTACTCGTTCTCGGGCTCGTTCCCGTTGACGGGCAAGCAGGCCGGGGACGTCGTCGAGATCGCGGCGGTCGCCGTCGGCACCTGGGGCAACGGGGAGCCGGGCGGCAATGTGCGCGACTGGGTCGACCTCACCGTCCCGGAGTGCGGGAAGACCGAAGACGGCCGGTTCACCGGCGGAGGGAGCCAGCTCAGGGTCGGTGACGTGCGCGTCACCCGAGGCCTGACCATCCATTGCGACCTCCTGCTGTCCAACAACCTGGAGGTCAACTGGGGCGGCAACCGGTTCCACATGACCGAGCACCTCGCAGACGGTCGAGTGCTCGGACGACCCCAACATCATCCAGGCCCCGCCCGTCGCGCCGCTCGACACGCTGATCGGCGTCGGCACGGGCCGGTACAACAACAGCAACGGCTACACGATCGAGTTCACGCTCCAGGACTTCGGTGAGCCTGGCTCGAGCGACAGGATGGCGATCAGGATCTACCAGACCGCCAATCCGGCGAACGTGGTCCTCAACGTCCCGCTGCAGATCATGAGCGGCGGCAACCTGCAGGCCCACTTCGACCAGCCGCACAAGTAGCAGGAGGACCCAGCGTCAACCCGCCGGGCGCCAGCAAGCGCCCGGCGGGTCGTAGCCGGGATGCCGCGCCGCTGATCGCCGGTGCCAGGGGTGGGTCCGCACCAACCCGTGGGTCCCTGTCGAGTCCCGGCCCGCGAACGAAGACTGCTCGCACGCCAACGACGGCCCGTCAAGCGGGCCAGAAAGGAACGAGCAGATGCAGACGTCCACCAACCGCCTCCGCACGACCGCTCCGGCTGGACTGCTGCCGCTGGTGCTGGCGGCGCTCGTCGCGGCGGCGCCCGCCGAGGCGGCCGAGCCGGGACACCGGGCGGCGCCGCCGCACAAGATCGTGAGCAAGGGGGAGGCCTCGCGCACGCACCTCTTCTCGGTCAACCAGATCACCCGGAAGGCACGCGCGCTTCCCGCTCCCGTCGCCCCCGCCTCGCCCGAGAGCGGCAAGCAGGCCAAGGATGGGCCCGAGGCCCGCGTCGCACCGGCGCGGCCGGCGAAGGGCGCGTCCGCGAGGATCGCCAGAACCCCCATCGCGAGGACCGCCGCCGTCCAGAACGGGGCTTGGAGCGGCAGCTACGCCGCGAACCCGAACCGGCAGATCGGCAAGCTGTACTTCGACATCATCCCGGGCCCGGGAGTCGATTGGTCGCATTGCAGCGCCACGGCCGTCAACAGCGAGAACAAGTCCGTGGTGGTCACCGCCGGCCACTGCCTGTTCAACGCCGACCCCGACAAGAACAACACCATCGACGGCAACGGCTACTGGATGGAGCACGTCCAGTTCTGCCCGGGCTACGAGTACGGCTGCAAGCTCGGCGTGTGGGAGGCCCGCCAGATGTACACGACGAACTCGTGGTTCTACGGCGATGCCTACCGCCGCTACGACTGGTCCGACGACATGGCCGTCGTGCTGGTGAAGCCCAATGCCGACGGCTACCTCGTCAACGCCGTCGGCGGGCACGGAATCGCCTTCAACACGACGACGGGCCAGTACCGGCACGCGTTCGGATACCCGGTGAGCGACTACCGCTGGCCCGACTACAGCTACTCGGGTGAGGACCTCGTCTACTGCCCGAGCTACGACGCCTACGACGGCGCCGGGCACCTGAAGATCAACTGCACCGTGACCGGCGGCGCCAGCGGCGGCCCCTGGCTGAGCTCGGTCAGCTCGGCGTGGTGGGGGACCGTGAACTCGGTCAACAGCCACAAGCCGTGGGGCGGGCCGTACGAGGGCGGTCCGTACTTCGGGTCCGCGGAGAGCAACACGTTCCAGTACGCACGCGCGCGCTGAAACCACCCCAGACCGCCCAGCAGTGAGCGCCCCGGCCGAGGCCGGGGCGCTGCTCTGTCCGAACGACGTCGTCCCGCTGACCCGTGGCAGCCGTGGCGCGATCGGCCGCACGCAGGTAGGCTCGGGCCGTGAGCCGGGAGTTCGAGCGCGGCGACGAGCTGGAAGAGGAGACACAGGGGTCCGGGCCCCGCGCCGCCGGTTGCAGTCACCCAGTTCGCGTCGCCCGGCGCCGGGCAGCTCAACGCCCAGAATCTGCTGGCGCTGCAACGCTCCGCGGGCAACTCCGCCGTCAACGGGCTCCTGAGGAGCGCCGTCCTGCACCGGTGCGCCGGTGGAGCGTGCGGATGCGAGCTCTGTGCCGGTGGCGCGGCGTCGCAGAAGGCTGACAGCGAGCAGGTCCGGCTCAGCCTCGAAAAGGCCGACGAGGGCGAGGAGCTGCCGACCGGCCCGGGCCAGGGCGTGCTCGGGGAGGCCGGCGACGTGGAACTCGGTGCGGGCGCCGTGGGCGCCGTCGTCGAGAGCGTCGGCGGCGACGAGGACGAGATGGCCGAGGCGGAGGCCGAAGAGGCGGCGGGCACCAACGGTGCCGGGCCCGGCCCGGCCCAGGGCGTGCTCGGGGAGGCCAGCGACGTGGAACTCGGTGCGGGAGCCGTGGGCGCCGTCGTCGAGAGCGTCGGCGGCACCGAGGACGAGATGGCCGAGGCGGAGGCCGAGGAGGCGGCGGGCACCAACGGTGTCAGGGCCGACGGCGCGAACCCCGCCCAGCGGCTGCTGCGGCGCGCGATGGCGCAGCAAGTCCGCAGGCGCCGGCTCGCACGCACGGCGACCTGGACGAAGGGCCCGATCCACAAGGTCAACAACCTGGCCGACTGCGTGATCAACAACAAGGCCGTCGGCGTGACCTGGCCCTACCTCAACGGCACGCAGTTCTGGAGCGCCGCCGAGGCGATCGGGGCGATGAACCTTCCGACGCTGACGACCACGGCGGTCGCGGCGGGCGGTTTCGAGGCCCAGGTCGCCACGGTCCCCACCAACACAGGCAGCTTCGACGAGACCGTGCTGGCGAAGGGGCCGTGGAGACTGAACACGACGATGGCCGCGGTCACGGCGTCCGGCGTGGCCCTTCCCGCGGCCTGCAACGTCGGAGGCAATACGAGGTTCCGGGCGTACGGGAACCCCAGCGACAGCCACATGTGCGACGCGAACCGCCGCCATGAGGACCATCATGCGACCGATCACAAGAAGGCCTTCAACGCCTCGATCAAGCCGTGGGATACGAAGCTGAGGGCGGCGCTGAAGAAGAAACGCAAGTTCGCCGGCGCGTCGGCCGCCGACGCGGAGGCCGCTCTGTGGGCCGCGATGGGTGGCACGCCGGATGAGGTCGCCACCGCGTTCTACGACGGCTGTCAGGCGGGAGTGGACACCTACCACGGCTCGGCGAAGGGCGGCCCGGTCGGCGCGCCGACGAGCCCCGGCGCGCGCAACACCTGCGCGATCTCGTGGGCGAAGTACAAGAACCCGTCATGAGCGGCTCCGAACCGCTCGCGGCCACAACGGGGGCGCCGTGGCAGGCCCGCTGACCGCGTCGATCGATCCGCGCACCGCCGGCGAGGACCACGTCGCGACGCTGCGGATCGACGAACACGTCCGACTCGACGGTCGAGGTCGTCAACCCGGACATGGGCCAACCGTCGCCGGAGATGAACTGGCCCTATTCGATCGAGACCTACCGCGCCTCCCTGCTCATGTCCTACGGCTTCCTCGCAGTCTCAGTCGCCGAGGAATCGGGCGCCGACGTCGCCATGCAGGGAATCTCGACGTGGGCGACGCCGATCCTCCGTCCCCCGGTCTCGCTCGCGCCCGGCGAGTCCGTCGAGGTGCCCATCCCGATCGGCCGCTTCTTCCCGCTGGAGCAGGGCGGCAGGTACGTGGTCTCGACCGAGTACGGCGACGCTGATCTGCGGGTGTCGGCCGAGGCCACCGTCGAGGCCGCGAGCGACTGACCTCGTCATCGGCGCGGCCGGGACGGCGCGCTACGCTCGTCGCGGGAGGCAGTACCCGAGCAGGGGGTTTCACGATGACTTTGTCACGTCGCGGCGTGCCGCTGATCGCCCGCGTCGCAGTGCTGGCGGCGATCGCCGCTCTGGCGGCCCCCGCGGCCGCCACCGCCGCCGCCAAGGACCCGTCGATCGACCAGACGATCGAGCGGATGACGCTGCGCGAGAAGGTCGGCCAGCTGTTCGTCGCCAACGTCTACGGCGAGAGCGCCGACACGACCGACCCCGACGACGTGGCCGCCAACCAGGCGATGTACGGGCCGGGCATCCGCAACGCGGAGGACCTGATCCGCGAGTACAAGCTCGGCAGCCTCGTCTACTTCCGCTGGACGCACAACCTGAGCGAGCCGGCGCAGATCGCGCACCTGTCCAACGGGATCCAGCGCGCCGCGCTCGCGCAGCCGGCGGGCATCCCGCTGCTGATCGCGACCGACCAGGAGCACGGCGTCGTCTCTCGCGTCTGGTCGCCGGCCACCGAGTTCCCAGGCAACATGGCGCTCGGCGCGACCCGCCGGCCGGACGACGCGTTCGACGCCGGCCGCGTGACCGCCGAGGAGCTGAAGGCGCTCGGCATCAACCAGAACTACGCGCCGGTCGCCGACGTCAACGTCAACCCGGGCAACCCGGTCATCGGGGTGCGCTCGTTCGGCGAGAGCCCCGAGCTCGTGTCGTCAGATGACCGCGGCGGCCGTCGAGGGCACGCAGCACAAGCCCGACGTGGCCGCGACGCTGAAGCACTTCCCCGGCCACGGCGACACGGTCACCGACAGCCACAGCGGCGTGCCGTGGATCTTCCACACGAGGGAGCAGTGGGAGCAGGTCGACGCGCCGCCGTTCCGGGCGGGGATCGCCGCCGGCGTCGACATGGTCATGACCGCCCACGTCGTGATGCCCGAGCTCCAGAGCGACTGCGATCCGGACACCCAGGAGGGCTGCGACCCGGCGACGCTCGCCCCGGAGATCCTCACCGGCCTGCTGCGCGACGAGCTCGGCTTCGACGGCGTCGTCGTCACGGACGCGCTCAACATGGCCGGCGTGCGCGAGAAGTACGGCGACGACCGCATCCCGGTGCTGGCGCTGAAGGCCGGCGCGGACATGCCGATGATGATCGACACGGCGACCGACACGGTCAGCCTGAAGGTCGCCTACGACGCGGTACTGGACGCCGTCGCGCAGCGGCGAGCTGACCGAGGGGCGGATCGACGAGTCGGTCCGCCGCGTGCTCGAGCTGAAGTCCCGGCGCGGGATCCTGAAGGACCCGTTCGTGGATGAGAAGAGCGCGCCGAAGCGGCTCGGCACGCCGCACCACCTCGCCGTCGCGGGGCGCGTGGGCGACCACAGCGTGACGCTGATCCGCAACGACGCCCTGCCGCTGGCGGGCAGCGAGAAGGTCTTCGTCACCGGCTATCGGTTGGTCTCCGAGTCGACCGACGCGCGGCCGGTCGAGCACCTCGCGGGGGAGCTCGAGCGCCACGGCGTGACGACCGACCGGTTCGAGACCGGCACCGCGCCGAACGCGGCGACGATCGCGGCGGCGCAGGAGCGGGCCCGCGCGAGCGACGTCACGGTCGTCGCGACCTCGAACGCGTCCGGGTCGGCGTCCCAGCGCAACCTCGTCAACGCGCTGATCGACACCGGCAAGCCGGTGGTGCTCGTCGCGGCGCGCAACCCGTACGACATCGCGAGCCTGCCGCGCACGTCGACGTACATCGCGTCCTACTCGTGGGCGGCGCCGGCGATGCAGGCGGTCGCGCGGACGCTGCTCGGCGAGGTGGACCCGACCGGCCGGCTGCCGGTGCGCATCCCGGCGGCCGACGACCCGAGCCAGACGCTGTACCCGTTCGGGTACGGCATCGGGTTCTGATCATGCGACGGCTGCTCGCCGTCCTGCCGGTCGCGCTGTTGCTCGCGGCGGCGGCGCCGGCCGCCGCCTGCGAGCCGGCCGGCGTCGACCTGCTCAGCGACGCGTCGGTCGTCTCCCCGGTCGTCGGCGCGGCGACCGACGGCGAGCGGGCGTTCCTCGTCTCGCGCGGGCTCGCGCCCGCGACGCTCGGCGTCTATGACATCGACGCCCGCCGGGTCGTCGACAACATCGAGCTGCCGACCGGCGACGGCGGCTGGGGCGCGACGGTCGCGGGGAGCGACGTCTACGTCGGGACGTACGGAACGACGGCCGACGTGCATCGCGTGAACCCGGACACCGGGGCGGTGCGGCAGGTCGCGCGGATGGAGGGCGACACGTTCGTGTGGGACCTCGCGACCGCGCCCGACGGCCAGGTGATCGGCGGCAGCTCGCCGTCCGGCCGGGTGTTCGCGTACGACCCGGCGACGGACGCGGTGCGCGACTACGGCGCGGCGTACGCGGGCGAGATGTACGTGCGCTCGGTCGCGGTCGACGAGACCACGATCTTCGCCGGCACCGGCACGCATGCCCACCTGGTCGCCGTCGACCGCGCGAGCGGCGCGAAGCGCGACATCCTGCCGCCCGAGCTGGCCGGCGAGTCGTGGGTGTACGACCTGACCGTCACCGACGACTACATCGTCGCCGGCACCGAGCCGAACGGGATGCTGGCGGTGATCGACCGCGACGACCCGAGCTCGTACACGGTCGTGCGGACCGGCACGCGGACGGTCGACCAGGTCACGGTCGCGGACGGGGCGGTGTGGTTCTCGACCCGCACCGACGGCGCGCTCCACCGCTACGACCTGGCGACCGGCGAGGTGCGCACCGTCGCGACCCCGTCGCCGAACGAGGAGACGCGGCTGGTCGCGGTGCGCGGCGACCGCGTGTTCGGCGTCAGCGGCAGCGGCGGCGCGTGGTACGCGGACCCGGCGTCCGGCTCGAGCGAGCTGATCGACCTCCAGGACGCCGGCCTGCGGGCGGGCCCGGAGGGCGTCCAGTCGCTCGCCGCTCAGGACGGCCGCGTGTTCGTCGGCGGCCACTGGGCGCTGACCGTGCACGACACCGATCGCGGGACGTCGCAGCGGTACCGGCTGTCGGGCGAGCCGAAGGCGATGACGACCGTCGGCAACCGGCTGTACTTCGCCCAGTACCCGGGCGCGACGATCGGGACCTGGACCGCGCGCGGCGGCTACGAGGAGGTGGCCCCGCTCGCCGAGCTCCAGAACCGGCCGCGCGACGTGCACTACGACCCGCGCAGCAAGCTGCTGCTGGTCGCGAGCATGGCCGAGTACGGGCACCTGGACGGGGCGCTGACGCTGTACGACACGCGCACCGGCGAGACGGCCGGCTACCGCGGCATCGTCGACGACCAGACGATCAACGCGGTCGCCACGCACGGCACGACCGCGTATATCGCGACGCAGATCGGCTCCTCGGGCATCAACCCGACGACCACGGAGGCGAAGATCGCCGCGTTCGACCTGCGCACGCGCCGTGTGCTGTGGGAGACGGTCCCGCTGGCGGGCGTGACGTCGATCCGGCACGTCGCGTACCTCGACGGGCTGCTGTACGCGACCGCGGGCGACCGCGTGTTCGCGTTCGACCCGGCGACCCGCCGGGTGGTGCGGACCGTTTCGCTGCCGGGCGCCGGCGGCGAGATCAAGGCGTGGCACGGGAGCCTGTTCACGGTCACCGCCGACCGGATCGTGCGGCTCGACCCGCGGACGCTGGCGTCCACTGTCGTCGCGGACTGCCTGGGCGCGCAGTGGTTCAACGAGCCGAACCTCGCGATCGACGCCGACCGGGACGTGGCCTACACGATCGCGGGCCGGCGGGTCGCGCGCTTCGCGCCGTAGGCGGGTCGCCCAGCCGGGGCGGGGCTAGTGGTGCTCGCGCGCGATCGGATCTCCGAGGACGATCCCGGCGGAGGTGATGTCGAACTCGCGGATCTCGGGGTCGTGGGCGCTCGCGCGTGACTTGAGGACCGTCACGGTGCGAAGGAGGCGTGACTCAGCGCGCAGGTACTGCAGCAGGATGACGTTGTCGGAGAGGTGCGAGATGCCGTATTCGGCGAGGCGGCCGACGTGGAAGAGGTCGGGGATCTCGCTGGTCATGATCGGGCTGATGCCGGCGCGCGAGAGGCGTTGCACGAGTGAGTAGATGAACTCGCGGAAGCGCACGGGATCGGGGGTCGCGTATTGCAGGTCGCTGAGGCTGTCGATCATCACGCGCGTGGCGCCGGTGGTCTCGATGAGCTCGAGCAGTTCGTAGACCCATTCGTCGATGTAGACGTCGTTGGGCGACCGGTACATGACGGCCACGCGCTCGTCGTCCAGCGACCAGCCGAAGCCGCGGGCGACCCTCTCCAGCTGGATCGGGTTCTCCTGAAGGCTTGCGATCACGCCAGGCTCGTCGTTCGCGGCGCCGCTGAAGATGAAGTGGAGGCCCATCAAGGTCTTGCCGGCACCGGATGGGCCGGCCACCAGCGTGGAGCTGCCGGGCGCGTAGCCCTCGGCGAGCATCGTGTCCAGCGGCGCGATGCCGGACGAGATGCGGCCTGCGCTCAGTCGGTAGTCATCCTGCGTGAGGGGATCGGCGAGCCGGGGGAAGACCGTGATGCCGTCCTCGGAGAGGCGGTATGTGTGCCGTCCTGAGCGAAAGTCGCTTCCGCGCAGCTTCGTCACCTGGATCAGGCGTAGCGTGCGCTCGTTCACACGCTCCGTCGCGAGCCAGATGATCCCGTCGGCCACGGCGAACTCCGGCGCCGTGCGCGCCTCGTCCTCGCTGTACTCCCCGATCCAGAAGCATGTGGCGGGGAACGCCGTGAGCAGGGCGGCGAGAGTGTGCAGGAAACGCCGGAACTCCCGCGCGTCGTCGGCGAACGCGGCCAGCGCCTTGAAGCTGTCGATCGCGATGATGCCGGGCCGCCGCTCCTTGATCAGCGCGGCGACCCGCTCGATGACGGCGGTGAGACCGCCCTCGCCGGCCACCACGCCGCCGAGGTCCTCGTAGAAGACCGCGCGGCCGATCGCGCCGTGATCGAAGAAGCTGAGCGTCTGGGCGTAGCGGAGGATCTTCTCGAACGGCTCGGAGACCGTCGAGAGGTAGATCGCCGGGCGCTCCTCGCTGGCGCCGGCGAACATGAACTGCTGGCACAGGATCGTCTTTCCCGAGCCCGGTAGGCCCAGGACCAGGTTGATGCCGTTCTTGGGCAGACCGCCGCCGAGGATCAGGTCGAGGCCTTCGTCGCCGGCGCTGCCGCGCTCGTCCACTAGACGCTCGCGTGCTCGTGTCCGTGGCGCGCGACCAGCGCGCTCGCTCCGAGCAGGTCCTTGACCGTCGAGACGAGCTCGAGCGGGTCGACCGGCTTCTGCAAGAAGGCGTCGGCGCCCGCGGCGAGCGCCTCGTCCCGAGCCTCGAGGACGGAGATGGCGAGCACGGCTCGAGCGTCGTGCTGCTTCAGGCGCCGGCACAGCTCCGCGCCCCGACCACCGGAGATCATCAGCTCCACGATCGCCAGCTGAGGCCGGCTCTCGAGCCACTGCTCCTCGGCTTCGCCGACACCGAAGACCAGCTGCACCTCATACCCCTCGGTGCGCAGGAAGAACTGCTGCAGGTCCGCCGCGACGGGATCGCGTTCGGCGACGAGCACGAGCAGCCGCGGTCGAGCGCTCGGGCCGTCGTGCGCCGGAGGCGCGCCACCCTCGGCATGTTCGGCGAGCAGTCGGTGCGCATCGGCCGCCGAGAGCCCGCCCGCCACCTGCGCCGCGATGAAGCGCAGCTGCTCGACGTGGTCGCGCGAGTAGAGGCGGTGCCCGCCCGCGCTCCGCTCCGGGACGACCGTCGCGTAGCGCTCCTCCCAGTTGCGAATCGTCGCGACGGGAATCTCGAGCATCTGAGCCACCGCACCGATGCTGTAGACGCCACGGCTCCCGCCGGCTTCATCGGACACGGCGTGGAATCCTAGCCGATCGCGAGGCGGTTGGTGACGTGTTGACGCGGATCTGACGAGGAATTACTCCCGATACCTCTTCATAGTCTCGTCAATACCTGGTACCGTCCGGCCGGTGCTGCGACCCGAGCCATTCGCCGTCGACGTGCAGCGCCGCGATGATGTCGCGGTCGTGCTGGCCCGCGGCGAGCTCGACCTCGCCACCGCCGACACGCTGCGCGCCGCGCTGGACCGCATCGGCGGCGCCGCGCGCCTGGTGCTCGATCTGCGCGGCCTGTCGTTCATCGACTCGACGGGTCTGCACATGCTCGTGGCGCTCCACGAGCGCGCGCAACGCGAAGGTTTCCGGCTGACGCTCGTCGCGCCCCCGGCTCCGGTCGACAGAGCGATCCGAGTGAGCGGGCTCGACGAGGTGCTCCCGTTTGCGGCGGCAGACGATGTCGCCGGCGGCGAACCACGCGAAACGCCGCTCGCGGTGGCGCAGCGGGGCGTTGAGGTGCTTCGTGACGACTCGCCCACATCGCACGCCACGCCCGGAGACGCAGCGAGGCACCGCGAGCGAGAGGCCGACGACCTCCGCGCCTACGCCGACGACCGCGACCCCGGGGCCCGCGAGCGACTGATCCACCGGTACCTGCCGCTCGCCAACTCGATCGCGCGGCGCTTCGATCGCGGTGACCGGGTTCCGCTCGATGACCTGAGGCAGATCGCCGCGATCGGGCTGCTCAAGGCGCTGGACCGCTATGACCCGGCCGTCGGCACCGCCTTCAGCACGTTCGCGGTACCGACCATGCAGGGCGAGATCCGCCGGTACTTCCGCGACTTCAGCTGGACCGTCCGCCCGCCGCGCGAGCTTCAGGAGCGCGCGATCCGGATCGAGCGCGAGCGCGAGCGGCTCACCAACGATCTCGGGCGCAACCCGACCGCGCGGGAACTCGCCGCGCAGGTCGGCTGCACGCTCGAGGAGCTCCTCGACGCCTCCGAAGCGGCCCAGGCGCGCGGGAGCGACTCCTTCGACCGTCGCGTGACGACAGAGGACGGCGACGCAGCCACGCTCGGAGAACGGCTCGGCGGCGAAGACCACGGCTTCGACGCGGCCGAAGCCTCCGCGACCGCTCGAGCGCCTGATGGACACGCTGTCGGCGCGCGACCAGCTCGTGCTGCGTCTGCGCTTCCACGACGACCTCACCCAGACCGAGATCGCCCAACGCATCGGCTGCTCGCAGATGCACGTGTCGCGCATCCTGCGCGCCGCCCTCGCCCAACTCGTCCAGGTCGCCGCGCGACCGACTCCTGAGATCGGCGGTAGCGCGGCGCCCCTCCGCACCCTGTGGGCGATCATGCGTCCTTGCCGTACGCGTCGTGGTAGTTCCACCACTGGTACGGCGGGGTCTGCGGGTGGCCCTGCGGCGAGTCCTCCCACTGCTCCTGGCGCCCGAGCGCGGTGATGTCCAGGTAGGCCCAGGTGCTGCCCATCGCCTCGTCGCCGCGGGCGTCGATGAAGTAGGTGCGGAACACCTGATCGCCGTCGCGGATGAACGCGTTCGTCCCGTGCCAGTCGCGCACGTCGAAGTCCTTGTCGAAGTCGTCGGTGAGCGTGTACCAGGGGATGTCGCCCCACCCCATGCGCTCCTTCAAGCCCTGGATGTCGGCCTGCGGGGCGCGCGAGACGAACACGAGCGTCGTGTCGCGCGCGTTCAGGTGAGCGGGATGCGCGACCTGGTCGGCGACGAAGGAGCAGCCCACGCAGCCCCGCTCCGGATATGAGCCGCCGCCCTCCGGATAGGTGGTGACGTCCGGCTGGTAGAAGAAGCGGTAGACGATCAGCTGCCGGCGCCCCGGAACAGGTCGAGCAGGCTCGCCGGGCCGTCCGGGCCCTCGAAGCGATACGCCTTCTCCACCGCCATCCACGGCATCCGGCGCCGCTCGGCGGCCAGCGCGTCGCGCGCGCGGGTGTGCTCCTTCTCCTTGACCAGCAGCGCCTCGCGGGCGGACGTCCACTCCTGCGGCGAAACGATCGGCGGGATGTTCATCGGTGTCTCCTTGTCTGTCGTGTGTTGGTCAGGCGATGGCCGGCTCGGCCTTGGCGACGGCCGCGGGCTCGCGACGGCGTCCGAGCAGCAGGATCGCGGCCAGCGCCCCGAGTGCCGATACGGCGATCGCCGCGGCGAAGGCGGACCGGTAGCCGTCGGTGAGCGCGGCCAGGGAGGCGGCGCCGTGGGCGCCCGAGACGGCGAACGTGGAGAGGATCGCCACGCCGACCGCGCCGCCGATCTGGAACGAGGCGTTGTTGAGGCCGGACGCCAGCCCGGCGTCGGCATCCGACACGCCGGTGAGCGACGCGATCGAGCCGGCGACGTACGCGGCGCCGATGCCCGGGCCGAGGAGCAGCAGGGCGAAGAAGAGGTCGCCGAGGTAGCTGCCGCCGACCGACACTTGCGTGAGCAGCAGGCTGCCCAGGCCGGTGAGCCCCATGGCGAGCACTGCGACCCGCCTGACGCCGCCCTTGGTGGCGACGGCCTGCGCGGTGACGGTTCCGATCACCGCCGTGACCGGCATGACGAGCGACGCGAGCCCGAACTGGATCGGCGACCAACCGAGGACCTCCTGTGCGTACTGGGTCAGGATGAACGGCACGCCGAACCCTGTCGTGCCGAGCGCGAAGAGCACGAGGTTGCCCCCGACCAGCGAGCGCGACCGGAACACACCCAGCGGCGCCAGCGGAGCGACCGAGCGCGACTCGATGCCGACGAAGACCACGGTCAGGACCGCGGCGAGCGCGAGAAGGCCCAGCGTCCGGCCGTCGGTCCAGCCGGCCTCGGGCGCCTCGACGACCGCGTAGACCAGCGCCACGAGCGCGACCGTGATCGTCGCCGCGCCGGCGACGTCGAAGCGCCGCCGCCCCACCGCCCCGCGGCTCTCGCCCAGGAGCACGAGGCTAAGGGCGACCACGCCGGCCGCGACGGGGACGTTGATGAAGAAGATCCACTCCCAGCCCAGCCCGGACGTGATCGGGCCGCCGATCAGCCATGCGGCGGTCCCGCCGATGGCGCCGGTCGAGCCCCAGATCCCGAGCGCCTTGTTGCGCTCGGCGCCCTCCGGGAAGGTGGTCATGAGGATCGACAGCGCGGTCGGGGTCATGATCGCCGCCGCCACGCCCTGGAGCACCCGAGCGCCGAGCAGCGCCCCGACGGTACCCGCCAGACCCGCGCCGAGCGAGGCCAGCGCGAACAGGCCGGTGCCGGCGATGAACATCCGGCGCCGCCCCAGGAGATCGGCGGCGCGCCCGCCCAGCAGGAGCAGCCCGCCGAAGCTGAGCAGGTAGGCGCTCAGGACCCACTGGAGATCGCCGGCGGCGAACGCCAGGTCCGCGTCGATCGACGGCAACGCCACCACGACGATCGCGGAATCGAGGATGACCATGAAGAACGCCGTGCACAGCAGGGCCAGCGCCTTCCAGCGGCGCGGGTCGGGCTGTGCCGGGGGGTGTGTGTGCTGCTGTGTCTTCCGACATGACAAGACGTCGGAGCAGGGAGGGCGATTTGGACAGGGTCAGCGCAATTCGCCGAAACGCCGCTCGAGCTCGGCGCGCTCGACGGCGTTGGCGGTGAGCGCGATCGCGCGCTCGTACGCGCGCGCGGCACCCTCCGCGTCGCCCGCGCGGCTGAGCAGCTCGGCGTGCGCCGCGTGCAACGGCTGGTAGCGCTCGAGCGCCGGCTCGCCGAGCAGCGGCTCGAGCAGCTCCAGGCCCGCGGCGGGCCCGTCGGCCAGGCCGACGGCGACGGCGCGGTTGAGCTCGACCACCGGCGACGGGTTGAGCCTGGCGAGCGCGCCGTAGAGCTCGGCGATCTGCGCCCAGTCGGTGGCTTCGGCGTCCGGGGCCTCGATATGCAGTGCCGTGATCGCAGCCTGGAGCTGGTACTCGCCCGGACGCCGCAGGCGCACGGCGCGCTCCAGCTTCGCGCGGCCCGCGCGCAGCTTGTCCTGATCCCAGAGCGCCCGGTCCTGGGCGTCGAGCGCGACGTACCGGCCGCCCGGGTCGACGCGCGCGGCGCGGCGCGAGTCGTGCAGCAGCATCAACGCCGACAGTCCCCAGACCTCGGCGTCGTCGGGCATCAGCCGGGACAGCAGCTCGGCGAGGCGGATCGCCTCGTCGCACAGCTCGCCGCGGACGAGGCGATCGCCCTCGGTGGCCGCGTAGCCCTCGTTGAAGATCAGGTACACCACGCGCAGCACGCCGCGGAGGCGGTCGGGCAGCTCCTCGTCGGCCGGCACCCGGTAGGGGATGTGCGCGTCCGCGATCTTGCGCTTCGCCCGGACGATCCGCTTGCCCATGGTCGGCTCCGCGACCAGGAAGGCGCGGGCGATCTCGCCGGTCGTCATGCCTCCGAGCGCCCGTAGCGTGAGCGCCACGCGCGCGGGCATCTCCAGCGCCGGATGGCAGCAGGTGAAGATCAGCCGCAGCCGGTCGTCGACGATCGTGCTCTCGTCCTCCATCGTTGGCTCCTCGTGCTGGGCGTCCAGGCGCGTCAGCTCGGCCAGCCGCTCGGCGCGATCCACGATCGACCGGTCGCGGCGCAGTCGATCGATCGCCCGCCGCCGGGCGGCGGTCGTGATCCATGCCCCCGGCTTGGCCGGAACACCGTCGCGCCGCCACGCCGTGACCGCGGCCTCGAACGCGTCCTGCACCGCGTCCTCGGCCAGCTGGAAGTTCCCGGCCTGCCGGATGAGGGTGGCCAGCACGATCGCTCGCTCGTCGCGAAACGCCCGCGCGATCGCGGCCGAGACCGGGTCGCTCACGCCAGGTTTCTCACGTCCTCGTCCGCCAGGTCGACGCCGGCTTCTCGCGCCACGTTCAACCACTCCGCGGGCGCCATGACGGGCCGCACCTCGATCGTCGCCCACGGCGCCATCGGCATCCGCGCGGCCTGCTTCAGCGCCTCGTCGAGGTCGGCGCACTCCAGCACGTAGTAGCCGGCCAGGACCTCCTTGGTCACCGCGAACGGGCCGTCGGTGATCTCGGCCTGCCCGTCGCGCACGCGGACCGACGTCGCGCTCTCCGTCGAATGCAAGCGCTGGACGCCGACCAGCAGCCCCGCCTCGCGAAGGCTCGCATGCAGCTCGACCAACATCGGCGTCACCTGCTCGCGCTCGGCCTGCTCGGCCGGCTCGACCTCCTCCTCGTACACCAGCAGCATGTACTGGGGCATCACACCTCCGACGTTCGCGCTCTTCGCCGCACCATAGGCGGCCCTCATCACCACGTCGCAGCTCGCGGGCCGATTTGGACAGCGCCGACCGAACTACGTGCGCCGAGAGCGTCCGGCAGGTCCCCGCGACCCGACACGTCGAGCTTCCGATAGGCGCCGGTCAGGTGCATCTCCACCGTCCGTCGGGTGAGGAAGAGGGCCTCGGCGATCTCGCGGTTGCTCAGGCCCTCGGCCGCCATCGCCGCGACGCGGCGCTCCTGAGGCGAGAGCGAGTCGATGCCCCTGATGGCGGGGCGCCGCGGGCGCGCCCCGGCGGCGTGCAGCTCGCCGACCGCCCGATCGGTCTCGATCACCGACCCACAGCGGCTGGCGAGGTCGAGCCCGCGGCGTAGCGGCTCGCGGGCGTCTCTCCCGATGGCCCCCGCGCCGCAGCGCCGCGCCCAGGTCGATCAACGCGCGCGCGTGGGCGACCCGGAGCTCGGAGCCGTCGAGCACGTCCGCCGCCTCGCGGGCCAGCTCGACCATGTCGTCGCCGCCCGCCAGCTGCGCGCGCACGCGCAGCGCTTCGCCGATCGGCTCCGGGCGCCGAACCGTCGCGCGATCTCGAGCTCCTCCTCGACGAGCGCGCGCGCCCGCTCGCGGTCCCGAGGCGCGCGCACGCCAGCGCCGCGTAGCTGCGCCACATCAGGCCGCAGAGGTTGACGGTGGCAAGGGCCAGCGACCGCCGGCCCGCCTCCTCGAGATCTCTCAGGGCGGCACTCGGTCGCCCATGTGCAGCACGAGCCGGCCCCGGGATGCCAGCGCGCTGGCAGAAGCTGAACGTGGCGGCAGCTCGCCCGTCGGCCACGCGTCGCGCACCAACGCCAGCGCCTGGAGATGCGTGCCGTGCTCAATGTCGACGTCGATGAGCGCGGACAGCGCGTCGGGCGGATGATCGGATCGCCGGCGGCAGCAGCGCCAGCGCCGCGACGGCGTCCGCCTCCGCGCCGGCGAGGTCGCCGGTCCACTCACCTCGCGGACGAGCGCAGCCCGAGCGAGATCGCGTAGAGCATCAGCTAGCTCCGCGCGCGAGCCTCCTCGACGCTCCGCGTCCACACCTCGATGGCCCTGTCACCGCCCCGCGAGCGCGATCGCGATCGTGCCGGCGGTCAGCGCGATCGCCGTCGCGGCAGCGGCCAGCGCGATGCTGTGAGCGCACCTCGACGAGGAGTTGGCCGGCGCCCAAGCCGCCTCGCCGAGCGCGGCGACCTCGTCCGCCGGTCGGGCGGTGGTGGCCCCGAGGCGAGCGCGATCATGCCGCAGCTGCGTTCCGCGCCGTTCACCGCGGCCACTCCGGCTCGAGCGCGAGCAGCGCCCGATCGTCTCGACGCTGCCAGCCCGCTGACCAGTCCAGCGGCGAGCGCTTGGAACTCCAGCGGCAGGCGCAACTCCCGGTCAAGGCGCCAGCCGTCGGGGAGCTCATCTCCGCGGCGCGACGGCCCACGGAAGATCGGCGACAGGCAAGCGCACCATCGAGAACCGTCAGCAAGGTCGGCGCGCGGCGGATCGCTCGACAGCCGCATCGCCTCCGCCATCCGCTCGGGCGCCTCCGGCGCCCGCGGCCACCTCGGCGGCCGAGTCGGCACGAGCGCCCTCCGCTCGGCCACCGGCGCCTCCTCCTCGTGGCACGGCGCAGCAATCGCCCGCCTGCTCGGCGGCAACCCGCTCGCCAGCCCGCTTGGCTGCCTCCCTCCGCGCATCGAACGCACACACCTCTCCGACGCGGTCGTGGCGAGCAGTCGGCGCCGCGCGCTGCGCTGCTCGTGAGCTGCTCAGCGCGCGAGCGGCGCCAGCTGTAGCAGCGCCGCTCGGCCGGCGATCGCGGCCTCCAGCGCCTGACGGATGATCGGTGGACAACCGCGCGGTGAGCGCGATGCACGATCTCGGCGTCGATCAGGTGTCGACCGCTCCGCCGCGCCCGCGTCCCACGCCCGCGACCACCGCAGCGGCCGCCAGGAAGGCTACATCGCCGACGATCGCCAGCGCCCGCGCGACCGCACCGGCCGTAAGCGGCGACGCCGCAGCCGGGCTGCTACGAAGCGGCGGCACGCTGCCCATCGCCGCGATCGCGCCGGCCCGAGCTCGCGACCACGCCGCGCTCGCCCAGAGCGGTGATGAGCTGCGGCCAGCAAGTTCCCGCCGGTCCGGTCACACTCACGCAGATCGCGTCTCCGATCTACACGACGAGGCCGCGCGCACCAACTCGGCCTCGCCGCCCGCTCAGTGGGATCGACCTGATCGCCGAGCGCGGCTCGATCTCGATCAGCACGGTCGCGTCTCGTACCCGCCGCCGGCTCTCCCGTCCGCCCGCGAGGATCATGCACCCGGTATCTACTCGATCCTCGCCGCGCGCTGCGAGATCTGAAGCGGTCCTCCGCCCAGGCGCATCGCGACGATCAAGCGGCTTACGCGTCGGCGAGCCTCGCGCGCAGCCACTGGAGGCCGTCAAGCGCGCTGCACAGTCGAACGTCGGCGGCCGCGCGGTCGGAACCTCCTCGAACAGCGGCGCGCGAGCCCGCGCGCCCGCGAACAGCAGATCGCGTGCGCTCCGCACCCGCTCACGCTCGGCCAGCAGCTGTCACACGCCCAGGCGAACTCGCGCTCCATCGCCCCGCCAGCGCGCGCAGCACGCCCATCCCGACGGACCCGCCAGCTCCGCCGCTTCGTCGTCAGCGAGCTCTTGCCGATCCCGGCTGTCCCCTCGATCACGACTACGCCGCCCGTAGCGGCTGACGCGGCACACAGCGCTCCGCGATCGCTCCAGCTCGCCCCGCGCTCGAGCATCTCCGCCTTCAGCTCCACATCGTCGCCCAGCCTAAACCTACGTGTCCACGTAGCAAGCGGCAGCCCCTAGCGTGCCTGCGCGCTTTCATCGCCCCGGCCACTAGGCGACCAACGCGCCGAGCTCAACACAAGACCCGCGGCGCCGGCTCGGCCGCGCCGCGCCTCGCGCGCGCGCCCCGAACGCCGTCTGCCCGACGCCGCTCTCACGGGCTCCGCCATGAGCAGGCCACCCCGTGCCGCTGATCGAGCACCGTCGCTCGTTCATCTGACGACGCGGTCATCGACGAGCCATTCGGCCGCTCCGCCTCGTGTACGTCGACTACACGGCCTCCGGCGCTCGCCCTCTAGAGCCCGTCGCATCATCCACCGCGCCGGCGAGGACGTCGTCATCTTCGCGGCTCGAGCGCGCGCTGGCGCGATCACAAGCTCGTCCGGCTTCTCAACCTCAACGCTCCACGCGCGACGCGCCCGGTCGTCTTCATCGGCCCCTACGAGCATCACTCCAGCTGCCGTGGAGAGAGCGCGCCGACGTCGTCACGCCGCGAGGACGCCGACGATCAACGCACCTCGCCGTGGCGAAGCCGGCCGGGGTCGAGCGCGACGCTCGAGGCGACGACGCCAAGCTGGCCTGGACCGCCGCCCCGTCCGGCTCGAACGTGACCGGCTACCGGGTGCTGCGCGACGGCACGCAGATCGCCACGCTCCCCGGCACGCGACCACGTACACCGACGCGGACCGCCCGGCCGGCACCTACCGCTACCGGCTCGTCGCGGTCAACGCGGGCGCGCGTCACAAGCGATCCGTCGGACGAGGCGAGCGTGACCGTCGGCGACCGACAACGGCCGGCCGATGACCGAGATCGCGGCGGGCGGCCAGCGCGAGGCGCGCGGGCCGGCCGCGCTCACCGCCGGGGCGTGGACCCACGTCGCCGCGACATACGACAAGGCGGCGCTGAAGCTCTACGTCAACGGCGCCCAGGTGGCGAGCACGCCGGCCACCGCGACGCTGTTCAACTCGGCGGGCGTGCTCCGGATCGGCGGCAACAACATCTGGGGCGAGTGGTTCAGCGGCCTGATCGACGAGGTCCGGATCTACGAGCGGGCGCTCACGGCCGCCGAGATCCAGACCGACTCCACGCGCGCCGTGGCGCCTTAGCCTGAATCCACCGATTCCCGCGGCGCCCCGCACGCGGCACGCGGGGCGGCGTCCGGCGCCGGTCCGGCGCCGTTGGCCGTGGCGTCGGCCTCCTTGAGGTACTGGTGGATGAAGGCGATCGCCATGCTGCCCTCGCCGACGGCGGCGGCGACGCGCTTGACCGGGCCGAAGCGGACGTCGCCGCACGCGAAGATGCCGGGAACGCTCGTCTCCAGCAGGTACGGGTCGCGGTCCAGCGCCCAGGCGCCGGCCTCGCGCATCTCCGGGCCGGTGAGGACGAAGCCGCGCTTGTCGAGCGCGATCTCGGGCGGGAGCCATGCGGTCTGCGCGTCGGCGCCGATGAAGATGTAGAGCCCGCCGGAGTCGAGCCGCGTCGTGTCGCCGGTCGCCCGGTCGCGGACGTCGATCGCCTCGAGCGAGGCGTCGCCGTGTGCGGCGACCACCTCGGCCCGGAACAGCGTGCGGATGTTCGGCCGCGTCGCGAGCTGCCCGATCAGGTAGCTCGACATGCTCCGCTCCAGCGACTCGCCGCGGCACATGATCGTCACGCTGCGGGCGTGGGTGGAGAAGAACAGCGCCGCCTGCCCGGCCGAGTTGCCCGCGCCGACGATGTGGACGTCCAGGCCGTGGGTGGCCGGCGCCTCGCTGCGCGCCGCGCCGTACGCGATGCCCTTGCCCGCCAGCCGGTCGAAGCCGTCGAGGTCGAGCTGCCGCCAGGCGACCCCGCAGGCGAGGATGATCGTCCGCGCCCGCAGGACGTCGCCGCCGTCGAGGTGCAGCTGGCGGTGGACCGCGTCGACGCGCTCGATCGCGCGCGTGACGAGGATCTCGGCGCCGAGCCGGCGCGCCTGCTGGAGCGCGCGGCTCGCGAGCTCGTCGCCCGACACGCCCGCCGGGAAGCCGAGGTAGTTCTCGATCCGCGAGGACGTACCGGCCTGCCCGCCCGGCGCCTCGCGCTCGACCACGAGCGTCCGCAGCCCCTCCGAAGCCCCGTACACGGCCGCCGCCAGCCCCGCCGGGCCCGCTCCCACGATCACCGTGTCGTACTCGGCGGCGTCGGCCTCGGTGCCCAGGTCGAGCAGCTCGGCCACGCGCCGCATCCGCGGCCGCACGACGGTCTTGCCGTCGACGATCCTGATCGCCGGCAGGTCGGCGTCGGCCGGGAGCGGGCCGCCCCAGCGCTGGTCGGCCTCGGGCACGTCAGGGGTGACCCAGGCGAACCGCACCTGGTTGCGCTCCAGGAAGCGCCGCAGCTCCGAGCAGGACGCGTCCCAGCGGTGGCCGACGACGAGCGCGCGCGGGGACGGCGGCGCCGCGGCGAGGCCCTGGAGCCCGCGCAGGCCGGACATCCGGTGCGCCGCGAGCTGCCCGACCTGCTGCGCGATGTCCGGCACCGTGGCCGCGATCGCGTGGTAGTCGTGCGGGTCGAGCCGCATGACGCGCGAGTCCACGGCCGCGCGGAAGCCGACGGGGAAGACGGTGCCGAGCGCGATCGGCACCTCGCCGAAGATCGAGCCGGGCAGCCGCTCGCCCACGACCCGCTCGATCCCGTCGGTGGTCTTGACGGGCTCGATCTTCCCCTCGAGGACGGCGAACAGCGCCCCCTCGCCGCCCTCGTGCGCGGCGTACTCGCCCGCGACGAGGCTGATGTCGGCGGCCAGGCGCGACACCTGCTCCCGCTGCGGCTCGCCGAGCTCGGCGAACAGCTCCACGCGCCCGATCTCGTCTGGGGTCACCACGATTGCGTCCTCGGTCGGCTCATCATCCGGCGGCGCCTCCGTCCGCGCGCCCACCCTACCGTTGCCGCCGCCGCTCCGGGGAATACGGCGCGGCGCCGCGGCGTCGTTGGAAGGCGATGTCCGCCGCCGCCCTCGCCCCCGCCGCCCGGCTCGCGCCCACCCCGGTCCGCGCCCGGCCGAGCGCCTACCTCCGGCTCGCCGTCGCCGTCCTGCGGCCAACGCCGGCGCGCTGGGCTACCACCTGGCGAGCGGACTGGCACCTCGCCGACGGCTCGGCGCTGTCGGCAGCCTCGACGCTGACGCTGCTCAACCTCGCGGCGGCGGTGCTCATCCGCCAGCAGACCGTGCTGAACGTGCTGTTCGGCGTTGCCGGCCGCGGCTCGAAGGACTGGCCGCTGTGGCTGCGCTGGAGCGTGTCGAAGGTCCATCACGTCGGCGGCATCCACGTCGGCGGGGCGCTCGCGGGCACTGCGTGGCTGTGTGCCTTCACCGTGCTGGCGACGATCGGCGACGCCGACGGCACGACGGTCGCCCTCGCCTACGCGCTCGCGGGTCTCGCCCTGGTCGTGTCGCCGGCGCGGCGCCCGCGTGCGCAGCCGCGCGCACAACGTCTTTGAGCTCACCCACCGGTTCGGCGGCTGGACGGCGATCGTCCTGTTCTGGGTCCTCACCCTGCACCTGGGCGCGGCTGGCGCGTGTGGATCCTCGCGCTGCTCACCGCGAGCGTCGCGTCGCCGTGGCTACGCCTCCGGCGCGTGCCGGTGACGGTCGAGCGGCCCTCTTCGCACGCCGTGCTCGTCTCGTTCGACCACGGCGTCACCCCGGCGTTCGCGTCCGCCGTCGGCATCAGCCGGAGCCCGCTGCGCGAGTGGCACGCGTTCGCGACCGTCACCACGCCGCGCAGGCCGGGCTTCCGGCTGCTGATCTCGCGCGCGGGGACTGGACCGGCCGCTTCATCGACGACCCGCCGTCGCACGTCTGGTCCGCGGCACGCCGGTGTCGGCGCCGATGGCGCGGGTCGCGCTGCTGCTATGAGCGCGTCCTGTACGTCGTGACCGGCAGCGGGATCGGGCCGTGCCTCGGTCAGATCCTCGCCGCCCGCGTCCCCGCCCGGCTCGTGTGGTCGACGCGGAGCCCGCGCGCCACGTACGGCGACGCGCTGGTCGACGAGGTCGAGGCGGCGCAGCCCGACGCGCTCGTCTGGGACACGACGGAGCGCGGCAAGCCGGATCTCTCTCCAGCTCACGCCCGCGAGTACCGCGACTACGGCGCGGAGGCCGTCTTCGTCGTGAGCAACCCGACGGCCACGACCCGCCTCGTAGCCGAGCTCGAGCGCCGCGGGATCCCGGCGTTCGGCCCGATCTGGACTCCTGACACCGCGGCATCGTCGAGGTGGCGGCGCCTTGACCGACGCCACGAGCCCGCGCACGTCGGCCGCCAGCTCCGAGTATGCGGAACGCAGGCTGGTTCCCGGCGATCACTCCTGCTCACGGACGGCACCAGTACACCAGCGCCACCTTCCAGCGACCGTCCTGCGCCGCAGCACGATCGTGCTCGGCGCATGCACCGCCTGCCGCTCGGAGCCGAGCGTGTAGGTCTGGTCGAGCACGAGCGTGACGACCGCGGTGTCGCCCCAGTCGGCTGTGTGGACGTCCGCGATGGCCGAGTGGACGTCGGTCAGACCCGCGTCGACGACCTGCGCGAAGTAGTCGTGCAGCGCCTGGCGCCCGCGGCGCCACCCGCCACTGAGCTCGTCGACGCCCTGCGGCTCGTCGTCGAAGAGCGACTCGGCGGACGCGACGTCCAAGCGGTCGAACGCGTCGAAGAGCTCGCGGACCGTCTGCTCGGGCGAGGCCTTCGCTGGTGCGGACATGGCATCCCTCTCGATCGTGTCCGGGCCTCCCGGGGTGACGCTAACCCGGACGACCGGCGCCGTCTACCCGACGCGGGAACATGCCCGCCGTGACGGCTACGTCGCGGGCGCCTTGACCGACGCCACGAACCCGCGCACGTCGGCCGCGGGCTCCGAGTAGGCCTCGCCGAGCGCGGACTCGACCGCGCGCATGTACTCCGTCGCCCAGGCCGGGAAGTCGTAGTCGATCGCGTTCAGGAACTCGAGCGTGGCGCACCAGCGGATGTCGGCGATCGAGGGCCGGTCGCCGCCCACGAACGGCTTGCCGCCGAGGAAGAACGCGTTGAACGCCTCGAGCGGGTCGGCGAGCGCCGTCTCGGCGTCGCGCTGCGCCTTCGCCTTCATGTCGTCGTCGGCCTCCGAGGTGGCGACCTCGCCCGCGTACTGGGGGAAGCCGAGCGTCGGATAGGTCGCGCGCGCGACGAGCGGATACACCGTGCCGATCAGGTAGAACATCGCGTTGTTGACCATCGCCCGCTCGCCCGGATCGGTCGGGTAGAGGTGGTCGGCGCCGTGCTTGTCGGCCAGGTAGGCCATGATCGCGCAGCTCTCCCCGAGCGCCCCGCGCGGCAGGTCGGGCGACTCCACCGTCGGGGTCAGGTGCGCCGGGTACTTCGCCAGGTACTCGGGCGACGTCGTCTTCCCCCAGACGTCGACCTCCTCGAAGTCGAGCCCGGCCGCCCGCACGAACACCCGGGCCGTGAGGTTGTTGACGCTCGGCGTCAGGATGTTGAGCGTGTAGTCGGCCATCGTGCCATCCCCTCCTATCGATACGGATCCTTCGGCGAGCGGTCGTCCGACAGCGACTCCCGGGAGCGCTCCACGAGGCGCTCGAGCGCGTCGGCCAGGTGGATGCGGGCGATGTTGTAGTCGCCGCGCTCGACGCGCAGCTTGTGCGCCTCGAGCAGCACCTCGGCGTGGCTGTACCCGGCGGGCGGCTCGAACCGGTAGGACGCCAGCTCGATCAGCAGGCCGAGCGGGTCCTCGAAGTAGATCGAGTCCATGAAGCCGCGGTCCTTGACGCCGCTGTGGCGGATGCCGCGCTCGTCGAGCCGCTCGACCGCCTGCCAGAACGTCGCCTGCGAGAGCGAGAACGCGAGGTGGTGGACGCAGCCCGGGTCGGTCGCGGTGCGCGCGGGGTCGGGCGTCCGGCCCTCGTCCGTGAAGACGGTGATCAGCCGCCCGTCGCCCGGGTCGAAGTAGAGATGGCTCTCCGACGCGTTGTCGAGGTTCGGCTGCTCGAACACGAACGGCATGCCGAGCAGCCCTTCCCAGAAGTCGATCGACGTCTGGCGATCGGCCCCGACGATGGTGATGTGGTGGACGCCCTGGCTCTGGAGCTTCCGCATCGCTCGCCTGCGACCCTAACGGGCCGCGGCCAGCGCCGCCTCCCGATCCGCGTGTGTCGGCACCGTGCCGTTCAGCCCGGTGATCCCGATCGCGCGGGCGATCGGCGCGTCCGGCGGCACCACGAGGAACAGCTTCTGCTGGCGGTCGCGCAGGGCGTCGGCCAGCTCGAACATGAGGTTGATCCCGGCGCTGTCCAGGTACCGCGTGTCCGTCAGGTCGACGACCAGCGCGGTGCTGCGGTTGGAGAGCGCCGAGCGCAGGCGCGCGCCGATGTCGCCCGTGTTGGAGGCGTCGACCTCGCCGTCGATCCGCGCGATGACGACGTCCCCGTGGGCCTCCTCGGTCACCGACGCGAGCAGGCTCACGCCGCCGCCCGTCCCAGCGCGCGCTCGAGCACCACGCGCGTCCCCTCGTCGCTGTGGTTGATGTCCACGCTGTCCATCAGCTCGCTCATCAGCAGCATGCCGCGCCCGCGGTGCGTCCCGCGCGGCGGGCGCCAGCGGCCCGAGTCGCGGATCTCGACGCGGACCAGCCCATCGTGGCAGACGGCCTCGACCTCGAACGCCTCCGCGCCCGGCCGGTACGCGTGCTCGACCGCGTTCGCGCACGCCTCCTGGGCGGCGACGGTGATGTCGTAGACCTCGTCGCGATCGGCGCCGCACGCGATCAGCCAGCGGCGCAGCAGCTTGCGCACGCTCCCGAGCGACTCGCGGTCGGCGGGCCAGCTGCCCGAGACGCGGTCGGGAGGCTCGACGCCGCGCGCGGCGATGAGCGCCACGTCGTCGGGCCGCTCCGTGCGCACCAGCGCGTCCACGACCCGCGTGCACAGCGCCTCCACGTCGGTGGCCGGCGCGGCCAGCGCGCGCAGGCGCTCCAGCCCCGCGTCGATCGACTCGCCGCGCATCTCCACGAGGCCGTCCGTGTAGAGCAGGACGGTCGCGCCGGCCGGGAGCGGGTGCACCTCGCTGCGGTAGCGGGCGAGCTCCGAGGCGCCGAGCGCCACGTTGCCCTGCAACGGGAGCAGCTGCGCCTCGCCGCCGGGCGGGATCAGCAGCGGCGGCGGGTGGCCGGCGTTGACGAGCTCGAGCGTGTTCTCGTCGGGATCGATCACGACGTAGGCGAGCGTCGTCATGGCCGACGGGCCGAGCGACCACATCAGCCGGTTCACGCGCTCCACCACGGTGGCGGCGGGCTGGCCGTCGACGGCGTACGCCCGCAGCGCGGTCCGCAGCTGCGCCATGATCGCCGCCGCTCCGACGCCGTGGCCGACCACGTCGCCGACGGCGAGCACGACCTGCTCGCGGCCGAGCGTGAACGCGTCGTACCAGTCGCCCCCGAGCGTCTGGCCGCTGGCGGGCAGATAGCGGCTGGCGATCTCGAACCCGACGATCTGGTCGAGGTCCTCGGGCAGCAGCCGGCGCTGGAGGATCTCGGCGAGGTGGCGCTGCTCGTACAGGATCGCGTGGTCGATCGCCAGCGCCGCGCGGTCGGCCGCCGCCTGGAGCAGCTCGCGCTCGACGGTCGTGAACCGGCGTGGCGTGAGGCTGCCGACGTGGAGGACGCCGAGCACGCGGCCCTCCACGAGCATGGGGACGCCGAGCAGCGAGTGGATGCCCTTCGCGCGCAGGATCGGGTTGAGGATGTCCGCGTGGTCGACGTCCTCGATCGCGATCGGGCGCCGCTCAGCGGCGATCCGGCCGGCGAACCCGCGCCCCAGCGGGATCTCGACGCCCTGCTCGACCTCCTCCTCGATGCCCTTGGCCGCCCGCGCCCGCAGCACCGCACGGGGCTCGTCGAGCAGCAGGATCGCGGCCGTGTCGGTGCCCATCGCGATCGTGATGCGATCCAGCAGCGCGAGCAGCAGCTGGTCCTCCGGCAGGTACGAGAGCGTCGCGTCGGTGATCGTCTGGAGCGCCTCCAGCCGGCGCCGCGCGCGCTCGGCGGCGGCGCGCGCCCGCCGCTCGCTGTGGAACAGCTCCGCCTGCTCGATCGCCAGCGCCGCGCGGTCGCCCGCCACCTGGAGCAGGTCGCGGTCCTCGGCGGTGAACACGCGCGGGTGGAGGCTGCCGACGTGCAGCACGCCGATCGGCCGGCCGCCGGCGAGCAGCGGCACGCCGAGCAGCGAGCGGATGCCCTTCTCGCGCAGGATCGGGTTGTGGATGTCCGCGTCGTCGACGTCGTCGATCGCGATCGCCCGCCGCTCGGCGATGACGCGGCCCGCGAAGCCCTTGCCGACCGGGATCTCGACCCCCTGCTCGACCTCCTCCTCGATGCCCTTCGCGGCCCGCGCCCGCAGCACCGCACGGGGCTCGTCGAGCAGCAGGATCGCCGCGGTGTCGCTCTCGAGGATCTCGGAGATGCGGAGGAGGAGCTCGGTCAGGAGCTCCCCCTCCGAAAGGTGCGCCAGCGCAGCGTCCGTCACGCGCTGGAGCGCCTCGAGGACCCGCCGGTCAGTCTGGAGGCCGTCCTCTGACACCCGGCTGGATCATAGGAGCGTCTCCCCGCCTAGGCGCCGCCCTCCTTCAGCTCGACCTCGGTCGGCTCGAAGCCGTCGCCCGTGACGTCCTCGCCCGCGTCCTTGAGCTCGGCGAGCGCCTTCTCGGCGTACTCGTTCGTGAACGCGAGGCCCTCGGGCGCCCCGGACAGCACGGTCGCGCCCTCCTGGTTCTTGGCCTCCTGCGCGATCTTGACGGTCTGGTCCCAGGCCGCCTCGGTCGACGAGCCCGATGCCCTGCCCGGACGGCCAGATCAGCTTGTTGATCTCGTTCGTCTGCCACAGCTGGTGGCTCTTGCCGAGCTTCGAGCCGCGCGCCACGACCATGTCGGTGCACTCCTCCGCGTTCTCGCGGCAGTAGATCCAGCCGCGGAAGCTCGCCTTGAGGAACTTCACCGTCTGGTCCTGGTAGGCCTCGTCGTCCTCGAGCTTCTGCGTGTCCGCCCAGATGGCGTCCTGGAGCATCGCGGTGCCCTCGTCGTTCCAGTTGACCACCGTGAAGTCCTCGGGCTTGTAGAGCTCGCCCGTGTCCGGGTTCTTGGCCTCCAGCACCTGCGCGTACTCGTTGTAGGTCATCGCCTGGGCGGCGTCGATGTCGCGCTTGAGCAGCGCCTGCATGTCGAACTGCTGCTGCACCAGCTCGACGTCCTTGGCCGGGTCGAGCCCCGCCTGGGTCATGCCGGCGAACAGCTCGAACTCGTTGCCGAAGCCCCAGTTGCCGACCTTCTTGCCCTTCAGGTCGGCCGCCGTCGTGATGTCGGAGTCCTTGAACGCCACCTGGAGCGTGCCGGAGCGCTGGAACACCTGGCCGACGTCGGTGATCTCCGCTCCCTGCTCGCGCGACTGGAGCGCCTTCGGCACCCACGCGATCGCGTAGTCGGCCTGGCCCTGGGCCAGCTGCGTCTGCGGGACGATGTCGGTGCCGCCCTCGAGGATCTCGACTTCGAGGCCCTCCTCGTCGTAGAAGCCCTTCTCGACCGCCGCGATGTAGCCGGCGAACTGCGCCTGCGTGAACCACTGGAGCTGGAGCTTCACCTTGCGCGGCTGGCTGCTGCTCTGGCTGCCGCTGTCGCCGCTGGAGGACTCGTCGTCGTCGCCGCCGCAGGCCGCAACGGCCAGCAGCGCGACGAGCGCCAGCGCGCACAGGGTCCTGATCCATGTCTTGCCCACGAGCACCTCCGATTGTCGGTTGGTCATGCGAGATCGCGTTTCCAGGGCATCACGACGCGCTCGGCCAGCAGCGCGGCGCTGTAGAAGGCGAGGCCGAGCGCGATCGCGGCGGTCACGATCGCCCACGCGCGCGGGTACGCCGAGGCGGCGGCGGCGGAGGTGATCGAGGGCCCGAGCCCGCGCTGGAGCCCGCCGAAGTACTCGGACACGACGGCGGCGATGACGCTCGCGGACGCGGCGATCCGCACGCCCGTGAAGAAGAACGGCAGCGCGCTCGGGAGCCGCACGAGCCGCATGATCGTCCACGGCCCGGCGGCGTAGCTGTGCATCAGCTCCGCGTGCACGGGCTCGATCTGGCGCAGCCCCCGCAGCGTGTTGACGAACACGGGGAAGAACACCGCGATCAGCACGATCAGCTGCCGCGGCGTCGCCGACGTCGCGCCGAACATCGTGTTGAAGATCGGCGTCAGCGCGACGATCGGGATCGCGGCGACCGCGCCCGCGATCGGCGTCAGCATGTCGTCGAGCGCGCGCACGCGCGAGGCGAGCAGCGCGGCGACGAGGCCGAGCAGCAGCCCGAACGCGAGCCCGACGAGCGCGTTCTGCGCCGTCGCCCACGTCATCTCGAGGATCCGGTCGTGGTTCTCGCGCAGCTGCTCCCAGATCGCGCTCGGCTTGGGGAGCACGAACGGCTTGACGTCGCGGGCGACGACGAACCACTCCCACAGCGCCAGGAAGCCGACCGCGAAGACGACGGGCGGCAGCACACCCGAGAGCACGCCGCGCGCGCGTCTCACTTCGGCGCCCCCGTGCGGCCGCGCAGCGCCTCGCGGACCTCGGTGATGGCGGCGAAGAAGCGCTCGGACTCGCGCACGTCCTCGTCGCGGGTCCCGAGCGACACCTCGACGACGTGCGTGATCCGGCCGGGCCGCGGCGACATCACCACCACGCGGTCGGACAGGTAGACCGCCTCGGGGATCGAGTGCGTGACGAACACGACCGCGGCGCTCGTCTCCGAGCAGATCCGCAGCAGCTCGGTCTGCATCCGCTCGCGCGTCATCTCGTCGAGCGCGCCGAACGGCTCGTCCATCAGCAGCAGCGCCGGCCGGCGCGCGAGCGCGCGGGCGATCGCCACGCGCTGCTGCATCCCGCCCGAGAGCTGGCTGGGCCGGTGGCCCGTGAAGTCGGACAGCCCGACCAGCTCGAGCAGCTCGAGCGCCCGCTCGCGCCGCGGCTCCTTGCCCATGCCGTGCAGCCCGAGCGGCAGCTCGACGTTGGCCAGCACGGTCCGCCACTCGAGCAGGCCCGCCTGCTGGAACGCGATCCCGTAGTCCTGGTCGAGTCGCGCGCGGCGGGCCGTCTTGCCGTTGACGGTGACGGTCCCCGACGTCGGCTCGATCAGGTCGCCGACGACCCGCAGCAGCGTCGACTTGCCGCAGCCGGACGGCCCGATCAGCGACACGAACTCGCCCGGCGCGACGGTGAGGTCGATGCCGGTCAGCGCCAGCGTGGCCCGCTCGCCGGTCCCGAAGCGCTTGTCGACGCCGCTGAGCGCGACCGCGGCGGGCGCCTCCCCGCTCACGTCTCGACCTCCTTGTAGTGGTAGCGCCGCAGGGCGAAGTCGAACAGGGAGACGACGCCGACGGCGAGCAGGCCCATCACGGCCGCACCGAGGATCGGCGCGTACACGCGGGCCGGGTCGCCGGTCGCCTGCTGCGCGTAGGAGATGATCAGCCGCCCGATCCCGCCGCGCAGGCCGGTGGAGATCTCCGCGACGATCGCGCCGACCACCGCCGACGCGGCCGCCAGCCGCAGCGCCGGGATCAGGTACGGGACCGACGCCGGCAGCCGCAGGCGCAGCAGCGTCTGCCACCACGACGCGGCGAACGCGGCGAGCAGCTCCGTCTGCACCGGCGGCGGCGAGGCCAGCCCGCGCAGCGCGCCGATGGCGACCGGGAAGAACGCCAGGTAGGCGGCGATGACCGACACGGACATCCACGGCTGCCAGTCCCAGCCGAACAGCGTGAGGTTGCCGCCCCAGCCGTAGACGAGCGGCGCGAGCGCGATCAGCGGCACGGTCTGGCTGACGACGACGTACGGCAGCACGGCGCGGCGGACGAGCCCGAAGCGCTGCATGGCCAGCGCGAGCAGCATCCCCACCGCCACGCCGACCGCGAAGCCGGCGGCCGCCAGCCGGACCGAGTACCACAGCGCCGACAGCACGGACGAGGCGACGGTCTCGCCGGTCGGCTCCGTCTCGCCGAACACGCTGAAGATCTCCCAGACGTGCGGCATCGAGGCGTCGTCGCTGCGCGGCAGCACGAGCTTGTCGCCGATCGCGACGCCGTCCTCCGGCACGACGCCCTTGTAGAGCTCCCACAGGACGGCCAGCAGGACCAGCGCCAGCACCACCAGCGCCGTGCGCCGAACGCGCAGCGCGGGGACCTGCGGGATCACGTCTTCGCGGCCTCCCGCGCGTTGACGGCGGGGATCACGTGCTCGCCGTACGCGCCAAGCGTGGCGTCCTTCGCGTCGTGCTGGAGGTAGAGCGCGAACTGGTCGACGCCGACGTCGCGCAGGTGCTCCAGCTTGGAGACCTGCTCCTCGACGGGACCGATCAGGCAGAAGCGGTCGACGATGTCGTCGGGCACGAAGTCGACGTGCGAGGCGCCGGCGCGGCCGTGCTCGTTGTAGTCGTAGCCCTTGCGGCCCTCGATGTAGTCCGTCAGCGCCTTCGGCACGGCCGAGCCGTCGGCGCCGTAGCGGGAGACGATGTCGGCGACGTGGTTGCCGACCATGCCGCCGAACCAGCGGCACTGGTCGCGCCCGTGCTGGAGGCCGGCGTCGCTGCCGTCGGTGACGTACGAGGGCGCGGCGACGCACATCGTCAGCGCGTCGGGATCGCGGCCGGCCTCCTCCGCCGCCCGGCGCACCGCGGTGATGCTCCATTCCGTGATGTCCGGGTCGGCGAGCTGGAGGATGAACCCGTCGCCGACCTCGCCGGCCAGCGCGAGCGCCCGCGGGCCGTAGGCGGCGACCCAGATCTCCAGCCGGCTGGCCGGGTTCCAGTTCAAGCGCAGCGAGCTGCCCTTGTACTCCGCCCAGTTGCCGTTGGCGAGGTCGCGGATGACGCCGATCGCCTCGCGCAGGTAGGCGAGCTTCACCGGCTTGCCGTTGATCACGCGCACCGCGGAGTCGCCGCGCCCGATCCCGCATACGGTCCGGTTGCCGTACATCTCGTTGAGCGTCGCGAACAGCGAGGCGGTGACCGTCCAGTCGCGCGTGGCCGGGTTGGTCACCATCGGCCCGACCGTCAGCTTGTGCGTCTCGTTGAGGATGCGGCTGTAGATGACGAACGGCTCCTCCCACAGCAGGTGGGAGTCGAACGTCCAGGCGTGCGTGAAGCCGTAGCTCTCAGCGCGCTTCGCCAGATCGATGACCCGCGACGCCGGCGGGTCGGTCTGAAGCACCACTCCGAAATCCATCGAGCAACCCTACGCCGGTCCGCCTGGCCGTGCCAGGTACAACTGCCGGATGGCATCTCAACAGGCGGACAGGGCGGCCGCGTTCCGGGCGCTCCACGAGGGCGAGCCGTTCCTGATCCCGAATCCCTGGGACGGCGGCTCGGCGCGCGTGCTCGAGGACCTGGGCTTCCGCGCGCTCGCCACCACCAGCTCCGGCTTCGCGTACACGCTGGGGCGCTCCGACGGCGGGGTGACGCTGGACGAGCTGGCCGAGCACGTGCGCACCATCTGCGCCGCCACGGCCCTCCCGGTGTCCGCGGACCTCGAGAACGGCTACGGCGCCTCGCCGGAGGCGGCGGCGACGGCGATCACGCGCGCGGCCGAGGCCGGCGCGGTCGGCGGCTCGATCGAGGACTGGGACCCGGAGGGTCACCTGTACGACCTCGACCACGCGGTCGCGCGCGTGGCGGCGGCGGTGGAGGCGGCGCGCGCGCTGCCGTTCCCGTTCACGTTCACCGCGCGCGCCGAGAACCACATCCGCGGCAACCCCGACCTGGACGACACGATCGCCCGGCTGCGCGCCTACGAGGAGGCGGGCGCCGACGTGCTCTACGCGCCCGGCCTGCGCGACGCGGACGCGGTGCGCGCCGTCTGCGCGGCGGTCTCACGGCCGGTGAACGTGCTCGCCCACGCCGGCCTGTCGATGCGCGAGATCGCCGAGGCGGGCGGGCAGCGGGTCAGCGTCGGCGGCGCGCTGACCTGGGTGGCGGCGCGGGCGCTCGCGGACGCCGCGACGACGCTGCGCGACGAGGGCGACTTCTCCGTGCTGCGCGTCCGGCCGCCCTGGTGACGCGGCGCCTGTCCGGCTGGCGCCGCGGGCCGGGGGAGTCGCGCCGGCGGACGTCAACGGCTCGCTCTTAGGCGGCGGGCTCAGCCGGATGGCGGTGATGAACGTCGTAACGGTTCGTTCGGGGGGCGGGCGTTACGACGTTGAACACCGTATGGGTGGTCAACGTCGTAACGGGCCGGTCGGGCGCCGACGTTACGACGTTGACCACCGCGCCGGCCTCCCCGCCACCCCACCCAGCCGCCGTTGGACCGGGCGGCCCCTCCGGGCCGGGCCTCGCCGCCGCGCTCGCGCTGGTCGCGCTCGCCGCGGCGGCGATCGTCCTGCTGGCGCGCTTCCTGCCCTGACGCTACGGCGCGGCGGAGATGGCCTCGACGAGGTCGCCGACCTTCTCCTCGTCGATGTTCGTCGCCAGGTCGGCCTGGCTGATGACACCGACGCAGTCGTGCCCGTCGATCACCGGCAGGCGCCGGACCTTGTGCTCGGTCATCGTGCGCAGCGCCTCGTCGATCGAGTCGTCGGCGCCGACCGTGACGACCTCGGACTGGCCGGCGAGGTCGCCGACGCGGGTCGAGCCCGGGTCCTTGCCCTGGGCCAGCACCTTCACGACGATGTCGCGGTCGGTGATCATGCCCTTCAGGCGGTTGTCGTCGCCGCAGATCGGCATCGCGCCGATGTCGTTCTCCGCGAGCTGCTTGGCGGCGTCGAGGATGGAGTCGTTCTCGCCGACGCACTTGCACTTCATGCAGGATGTCCCCTGGTCGTTGCGGGTGGAGCCCGTGTTGCGGCCGGGGTTAGGCTCGGCGCGGCGGGCTGACCCGGCATTTGCATGTCGCCCGAAGGGCTGACCGCAACGCGGTCGTGTCGCCCGCCGCGTCCGAGGGTCCCAGCGTGACTTGATAGGAGCCTGGCTAGAGGCCCATATGAAGTGCTGTCCGCTGGTGATCCGCCCAACGTCGGCGAAGGGGGATCACGGTGATCGTAGTCGGGATCGACGCGCACAAGTACTCGCACACGGCGGCGATCGTCGAGCGCGCGAGCGGCCGGGTCGTGCAGGAGGTCACGGTCGCCTCGGGCGATGACGGGCACCGCCGGCTGCTGGACGTCGCGCGCGGCCGAGACGGCAGAGCGGGTGTGGGCGATCGAGGACTGCCGCAACGTCTCGGGCGCGCTCGAGCGCTTCCTGCTGCGGGCCGGCGAGCGCGTGATCCGCGTGCATCCCAAGCTGATGGCCACCGAGCGCAAGGTCGCGCGCCGTCCCGGCAAGTCAGACGTGATCGACGCGACCGCAGTCGCGCGGGCGGCGATCCGCGAGGACGATCTGCCGGTCGCCTATCTGGCCGGCCCGGAGCGCGAGATCGCGTGGCTGGTCGACCACCGCGCGCAGCTGGTCGCCGAGCGCACCCGGGTCTGCTGCCGGCTGCGCTGGCTGCTGCACGACCTCGACCCGGGCCTGCAGCCACCCGCGCGCGGGCTGGGCAACGCGCACGCGCTCGCACGGCTGGACCGGCGCTGGCGGCGCTGGAGCCGGTCGCGCAGGTCCGGATCGGCCGGCGCCTGGTCGAGCGCCTCGGCCAGCTCAACCCGCAGATCGCCGGGCTCGCGCGCGAGCTCGCGCCGCTGGTCAAGCGCCGCCACGCGCTGCTGCTCGCCGTCCCCGGCTGCGGCGTGATCACCGCCGCCCGCCTGATCGCCGAGATCGCCAACATCGCCCGCTTCCGCTCAGACGCCAAGCTGGCCAGCTACGCCGGCGTCGCCCCCGTCGACGCCAGCTCCGGCAAGCACCTGCGCCACCGGCTCAACCGCGCCGGCAACCGCCAACTCAACGCCGCCCTGCACGTGATCGCGCTCACCCAGGCCCGCATCCACGCCCCGGCACGCGACTACCTCGCCCGCCGCCGCGCCGACGGCAAGACCCCCAAAGAGGGCCTACGGGCACTCAAGCGCCACCTCGCCCGCCACATCTACCGCCTCTTCACCGCCATCCACAGCCACGACGACCGACCGCCAACACCGGTCAACACCGCGCCAGCGGCGCCTTGTTTGACATAGGAGCCGACTCCGGCGTCATGACGTCGCGCGCCTTCTTGTCTGCCATGGCGTTCCTCCCGTCGGGTCGCTTATGCCGGGGCGCTACCCACGGCGTCGCGGACACACGCGGAGCGGTGTCTGAAATTTGCCCTTCAGGGCGTAGCTACGCCGCGTAGCGCTGCGCGCTGCGGGCGCGCGCCTTCGCCGCCTCGACCTCGCGGTCCTTGGGCGGCGCGTTGGTCTCCAGCTCGCGGATCAGCTCCGCCGACACCGCCGCCACGCGGTCCACGGCGCGCTCGAACGCCTCCGCGTTGGCCTGCGACGGTTTCGTGAAGCCGCTGATCTTGCGCACGTACTGGAGCGCCGCCGCGCGGACCTCCTCGTCGGTCGCGGTCGGCTCGAAGTTGAAGAGGGGGCGGATGTTGCGGCACATGCCTCCAAGCGTAGGACAATTCGCGCTGACCGACCCGCGCACGAACCGGATGGAGGCAGCGTGATCGTCGACTGCGCGCACTACCGCGACGGGAAGCGCCAGCACGAGGGCCCGATGGAGCTCGACGAGGCCGCGGGCATCTGCACCGCCGCCGACGACGCGGGGTTCGTGTGGCTGGGGCTGTTCGAGCCCGATCCCGAGGAGCTCACGATGGTGCAGGAGCGCTTCGGCCTGCACGACCTGGCGGTCGAGGACGCGCAGGCCTTCCACCTGCGGCCCAAGCTCGAGTCCTACGACGACGGCGCGATCCTCTTCTTCGTCCTGCGCACCGCGCGCTACGACGACGAGCGCGAGGAGGTCGACTTCGGCGAGGTCTCGATCTTCATGTCGCGCCGGTTCCTGATCACGGTCCGGCAGGGCATCGCCAGCGACCTGCACGGCGCCCGACTGCGGCTGGAGAAGCGGCCGGAGCTGCTCCAGGAGGGCCCCGGCGCGGTGCTGTGGGCGATCGTCGACAAGGTGGTCGACGACTACGCGCCGGTGGTCGAGGGCCTGGACGGTGACATCGAGGAGGTCGAGTCGACCGTGTTCAGCGCCACCGCCGCGCCGACGCAGCGGATCTACCTCCTGCGCCGCGAGGCGAGCGACTTCTACCGCGCCGTGCACCCGCTGCTCGCCCCGCTGGAGGCGATCGAGCGCGGTGTCTACGCGCAGATCGGCCCGGAGCTGCGCACGTTCTTCCGCGACGTCAACGACCATCTGAAGCTGGTCGACGAGGAGGTCGTGGCCCAGCGCGACCTGCTCGCCGTGATCCTCCAGGCCAACATGGCGGTCGTCACCGTCAAGCAGAACGAGATCAGCATGCGCCAGAACGAGACCGCCAAGCAGCTGACGATCATCGCGACGATCTTCCTCCCGTTGACGTTCATCACGGGCTTCTTCGGCCAGAACTTCGGCTGGCTGGTCGACCACGTCGACACGCTCCTGGCGTTCGTCGTCTACGGGCTCGCCCTGATGGCCGTGAGCGCCGCGGTCCTGTACGCCTACGTGCGCCGCTTCGAGCGCTGAGCGGGTTGTCCGCGGTGTCGAGCCGCGGCGGCCGGAGTTCAGACGACGGTCCATACCGGCGGGGACGGTCAGCGGTCGATGCTTCCGTCGACCATGGGCTCGCCGACGCCGCAGATCGTCGCCTTCGGCGGCGGGGGGTTCTCGATGGAGGCCGGCAACCCCCTGCTCGACGACTACGTGCTGGGGCTCACCGGCGCCGACCGCCCGCGCGTGTGCTTCCTGCCGACGGCGTCGGGCGACGCGGACCACTACATCGTCCGCTTCTACCGGCACTTCGCGACCCACTGCGACGCGAGCCACGTCTCGCTGTTCCGGCGCGACCGCGCCGGGGCGGGGGTGGACGGCGACTTCGCCGCGCACCTGCTCTCGCAGGACGTGATCTACGTCGGCGGCGGGAACGTGGTGAGCATGCTCGGCGCCTGGCGCGCGCACGGGCTCGACGCGGTGCTGCGGCGGGCGTGGCGGCGCGGGATCGTCATGTGCGGGCCGTCGGCCGGCTCCCTGTGCTGGTTCGCGGAGGCGCTGACCGCGTTCCACGGCGCGCCCCGCCGGGTGCGCGGGCTCGGGCTGCTGCCGTACTCCAACTGCGTCCACTACCGGCAGGAGGCGGACCGCCGCGGCGAGTACCACCGCTTCGTCGGGGACGGGATGCGGCCCGGCTACGCGGCCGACGACGGCGCGGCGCTGCACTTCGCGGGCGAGCGGCTGCTGCGGGCCGTCGCGTCGCGGCCGGGCGCGCGCGCCTATCGTGTCGAGCCCGTGGGTGACGAGGTCGTCGAGTCCGAGCTGGAGATCGCCTATCTGGGCGAGCCGGCGGTCGCGGCCGCCGCCGCGTGAACGACCGCCGCACGATCCTCGCCATGGGCGGCGGCGGCTTCACGATGGAGCCGGACAACCCGCTGCTCGACGACTTCGTGCTGACGCTGACGGGCGCGCGCGAGCCGCGCGTCCTGTTCCTGCCGACCGCGTCGGGTGACGCGGCGGGCCAGATCGGCGCCTACCACTACCGCTTCGGCGAGCGGGCGTGCCGGACGGCGGTGCTGTCGCTGTTCCGCCTGCACGGCAGCCGGCGCCCGCTGCGCGACGTCGTGCTCGAGCAGGACGTCGTGTACATCGGCGGCGGCTCGATGCGCAACCTGCTGCCGATCTGGCACGCGCACGGGCTCGACGAGATCCTCGCCGAGGCATGGGAGCGCGGGGTCGTGCTGGCCGGCCTGAGCGCGGGGGCGATGTGCTGGTTCGAGGGCGGGATCACGCGCTCGGCCGGGCCGGCCGAGCCGATCGCCGGCCTCGGGCTGCTGCCCGGGTCGCTGTCCGTCCACGCGGACGGCGAGCCGGAGCGGCTGCCGGCGTTCGTGCACGCCGTCCGCGAGGGCGTGCTGCCCGGCGGCTGGGCGGCCGACGACGGCGTCGGCCTGCTGTTCCGCGGCACCACGCTGGAGCGGGTGGTCTCCTCGCGGCCGGGCGCCGCCGCGTGCCGGTACGACGCCGTCGACGGCGAGCTCGTGCGGCAGCGGATCGAGCCGGAGCTGCTGGGCGCGGGGCCGGGACCGCCGCCGCCGGGCGACGACGTGCGCGAGCTGCGGGCGGTGCAGCGGCTGCGACACCGGCACTAGCGATGGCGTAGGGTCGCGGGTCGCGCGTACACCGGAAAAGGAGCCAGCACGAATGATCGGGACGGTGGCCGTGGGCACCGACGGGTCCGATACCGCGTCCAAGGCGGTCGAGTTCGCCATCGACCTGGCGAGCCGCTACGAGGCCAAGATCGTCTTCCTGAGCGCGTACCGGGCCGTGTCCGAGGACCGCCTGAAGCGCGAGGCGCGCGACGCGCCCGAGGACATCCAGTGGCAGATCAACCCGGCCGAGGACGTCGAGCCGGCGCTGCGCGACGCCGAGGACGCCGCCCGCGAGCGCGGGCTGGACTGCGCGAGCGAGGCGAAGGAGGGCGATCCCGGCAGGGTGCTCGTCGACCTCGCGGACAAGCACAGCGCGGACATCCTCGTGATCGGCAACAAGGGGATGCAGCGCAAGGTGCTGGGCAGCGTCCCGAACACGGTCAGCCACAAGGCCAACTGCGCCGTGCTGATCGTCAAGACGACCTGATGGGCGACATCGAGCGCCGGCCGAGCCGTACCCCGCGCCGCGTCCGCGAGGCGCGCGCCTACCGCTACGCGGTCGCCGGCGGCGGGGCGGCGATGGTCGCCGCGGTCGGGCTCGTGCTCTCGATCGCCGGCGTGATCGGCTCGACCCTGTGGGTGATCGCGGCGATCGTCGCCGCGGTCTGCGCGCTGCTGTTCTGGCGCACGGTGTCCAAGCCCTGATCGCCTCGTGCCGATAGAGGACGCATGAAACGCCTCGCCGCGCTGCTCGTCGTCGCCACCCTGGCCGCGCTGGCACCGGCGGTTGGGTCGCCTGCATCGCCCGTGCCGCGCGCCAAGCGCTGCGACCTCTTCCCGCGGTCGTTCTCGACGAACCGCCGGGTGGACCGGCTGCCGGTCGCCCGCGACTCGGCGGCGATCGTGTCCTCGATCGGGCTGGACCGCGGGCTGCACGCGGACTTCGGCTCGGGCACCTACGAGGGGCGGCCGATCGGGATCCCGTTCGACGTCGTCTCGAAGCGGACGCCGCGCTCGCGCGTGCGGTTCGACTACGCGGACGAGTCCGACCGGGTGCGCTACCCGATCCCGCGCGGCGTCCACATCGAGGGCGGCCGCAACGCCGACGGCGACCGCCACGCGCTGCTGCTGGACCGCAGCCGCTGCCGGCTCTACGAGCTGTTCGCGCTGCAACGGCGGGCCGGGCGCGTGGACGGCCGGCTCCGGCGCGGTCTGGAAGCTGCGCTCCAAGCGGCTGCGACCCGCCGGCTGGACGTCGGCGGACGCCGCCGGCCTGCCGATCCTGCCGCTGCTCGCCCGCTACGACGAGGTGCGCCGCGGCCGGATCGATCACGCGCTGCGCGTCACGGTCTCCCGCTCCCGCCGCGCCTACGTCTATCCGGCGCGCCACTACGCGTCCGACGACACCGACCCGTCGCTGCCGCGCATGGGCGAGCGGCTGCGGCTCAGGGCGGGCGTGGACATCAGCCACCTTCCGCGCCAGGCCCGGATCGTCGCGAAGGCGCTGAAGCGCTACGGGCTGATCGTGGCCGACAACGGCTCGGACTGGTTCATCTCGGGCGCGCCCCACCGGGGCTGGGACAACGACCAGCTCGCCTCGCTGCGCGGCATCACCGGCCGCGACTTCGAGGTCGTGGACGCCTCCTCGCTGCGCTGAGCCGCCCTCGCCGCGGCGAGCTCGCGGCGTTTCGTGAGAATTTCGATACGAGACGGTTGCGTTTCGTAGTTGCGGTCTGTATGGTCGCCGCAAATGCAAAACGAAACCGTCTCGTATCTGAAAGGAGAGGTCGCGATGCCCGACCCTCGCCGCTGGTGGACGCTCGGCGTCCTGTGCCTCTCGCTCATCGTCATCTCGCCTCGACAACACGATCCTCAACGTCGCGCTGCCGACGCTTGAAAGCGAGCTCGGCGCGTCCGCGTCGCAGCTCCAGTGGATCGTGGACGCCTACATGCTCGTGTTCGCCGGCCTGCTGCTCACCGCCGGCGCGCTCGGCGACCGCTTCGGCCGCCGGCGCGCGCTGACGCTCGGCCTGCTGGTCTTCGGCGCCGGTTCCGCCGCCTCGGCGATCGCCACCGGCCCGGGGATGCTGATCGCCTCGCGGGCGCTGATGGGCCTCGGCGGCGCGCTCATCATGCCCTCGACGCTGTCGATCCTGACCGCCGTGTTCCCGCCGCACGAGCGCGGCCGGGCGATCGGCATCTGGGCCGGCGTGGCCGGCATCGGCATCGCGATCGGGCCCGGTCGCCGGCGGCTGGCTGGTCGAGCACGCGACTGGAGCTGGATCTTCCTCGTCAACCTGCCGGTGGTCGCGGTCGCGCTGCTGGGCGGGCGCTTCCTCGTGCCGGAGTCCAGCGACCCGTCGACGCCCCCGCTCGACGTGCCGCGGCTTCGCGCTCTCCACCGCCGGGCTGACCGCGCTCGTGTGGGCGATCATCGAGGCGCCGGACCGCGGCTGGACCGACGGGCCGGTCCTCGGCGGTTCGCCCTCGCCGCCGCGGCGCTGGCCGCGTTCGCCGCCTGGGAGCGGCGCGCCCCGGCGCCGATGCTCGACCCCGCGCTGTTCCGCAACCGCCGCTTCTCGGCCTCGAGCGTCGCCATCTCGCTGGCCTTCTTCGCGCTGTTCGGGACGATCTTCTTCCTCACCCAGTACCTCCAGGGCGTCCTCGGCTACAGCGCGTTCGAGGCCGGTCTCCGCACGCTGCCCGATCGCCGCCGGCCTGATCGTCGCCGGCCCGCTGTCGGCACGCATCACCGAGCGGATCGGCGCGAAGCTCGTCGTGGCCGGTCGGCCTGCTGTTCGTCGTCGATCGGCCTGGCGCTGCTCAGCCTCGCCGACGCCGGCAGCGCCTACGGGCTCGTGGCCGCCGCCCTGGTCGTGCTCGGCTTCGGCATGGGCAACGCGATGGCGCCGGCCACCGACGCCATCATGGGCTCGCTGCCGCTCGCCAAGGCGAGCGTCGGCTCCGCGGTCAACGACGCGACGCGGACCACGGGCGGCGCGCTCGGCGTGGCGATCCTCGGGTCCGTGCTGTCCAGCGGCTACCGTGGCGGCATGGACGACGCCGTCGCCGGCCTCCCCGCGCCCGCCGCCGAGGCGGCGCGGGACTCGCTGGGCGGCGCCGCCTCCGTCGCCGCCCGCGTCGGCGGTCCCGAGGGCCAGAAGATCCTCGGCGCCGCGCAGGACGCGTTCGTGTCCGGCATGCACACCGCGGCGCTCGTGGCGGCCGGGCGTCACCCTCGCCGCCGCCGTCCTGGCGCTGCTGTGGCTCCCGGCGCGCGCGGCCGAGGAGCGAGCAGCCGGACGTCGCGCCCGCCGAGCTGGAGCTCGCCGCCGCGTGAGCGCGACGCGCGCACCGGGCCGCCCACGCTCCGCCGAGGCGGACGCGGCGATCATCAGGGCCACGCTGGAGACGCTCATCGCCGACGGCTACCGCGCGCTCACGGTCGAGAACGTCCGTGAGCGCGCCGGCGTCGGCAAGGCGACGATCTACCGCCGCTACCCGTCCAAGGAGGCGCTCGTCCGCGCCGCCGTCGAGCACCTCAACCAGGGCGTCACGCCGGAGCCGCCCGACACCGGCAGCCTGCGCGGCGACTTCGGCGCGTTCGTCCAGTCCGTGCTGGCGGGCGCCCAGGTCAGCGGCGCGCTGACGTTCATGCCGCGGATGCTCTCCGAGGTCGCGCACGACCCCGAGCTGCGGCAGATCTTCCACGCCGCGCTGGTCCAGCGGCGGCGTGACGCGGTCGCGGCGATCGTCCGGCGCGCGATCGGCCGCGGCGAGGTCCGCGCCGACGTCGACGTCGACCTCGCGATCGACCTGATCGCCGGCCCGATGGTCTACCGCGCCATCATCACCGGCGGCGACGCCGGCCAGATCGGCGAGCGCGCGATGCAGGTGCTCGACGCCCTGCTCGAGGGCCTCAGCCCTCGTTGACGCTGACGCGGCCGCCCGCGCCGACGCCGAGCCGGCGGCGGCCGGCCAGCAGCTCCAGCAGCTCCGCGCCGACCAGCTCGCGCCGCCAGCCGCGCAGCGTCCGCACGTCCGGCTCGGGCGCCCCGCGCCGGGCGGCCACGACGATCGGCGCGAGGTCCGCGCGGGCGGCGATCAGCTCGTAGGCGAGGCCCGCGTCCTGCGCGCGGCTGCGGACCAGCGACTCCGCGAGCGCGATCACCGGGCCGTCGACCGACTCCGTGGCGAGCCGGTCGCCCTCGTCGAGCCGCACCGGCTCGGCGCTGCGCCCGCGCTCGATCGCCGCGAGGATGTCCTCGCCGCGGCGGCGGATGACGTCCGGGTTGATGCCCCGGATCTGCGACAGCTCGCGCCGGCCCGCGGGCTTGCGCTTCGCCAGCTCGACCACCGTCGGGTCGCGCACCACGGAGCCGACCGGCCGGTCCTCGCGCGCCGCCGTGCGCTCCCGCCAGGCCGCGAGCTCGCGCGCCACGGCGCGGTCGCGCGGATCGAGGCTGGTGACCCGCGGGAGCCGCCGCCAGACCTCGTCCGGGTCGCGCTCGTCCGTGGCGTCCGCGATCGCGCGGCACTCCTCGCGCGCCCACTCGAGCCGCCCCTTCGCGGTCAGCCGCGCGGCGATCTCGTCCGCCAGCGGCAGCAGGTGCTCCACGTCGCCGCGGGCGTAGCGCACCTGCTCGTCGGTGAGCGGGCGCGCGTCCCAGCGGGTGAAGCTGGCCGTCTTCGGCAGCCGGATCCGCAGGACGTCGTGCAGGAGCCCGTTGTAGCCCGCCTGCGCCGAGAAGCCGGCGAACCCGGCGGCGACCTGCGTGTCGAACACGTTGGTGAACGTCGTGTCCCACTGCCGGCGCAGGATCGCGACGTCCTGGCGGCCGGCGTGCACGACGATCTCGACGGCCGGGTCGGCGAGCACGTCGGCGAGCGGCCCCGGCTCGGACGCCCTCGAGCGGGTCGAGCACGGCGATCTCGTCGCCGACGACGATCTGGACCAGGCACAGCAGCGGCCGGTAGCGGCCCTCGGGCATGAACTCCGTGTCGAGCCCGAGGCGGCCCTCCGCGCGCGCTCGCGCGGCCAGTCGCTCCGCATCACTCGTGGCCAAGTGCCTTCTCCCACCGTTGGGCTTCCCAGACGGGCTCCATCCCGACCGTCTCGTACAACCGCGCCGCGCTCCGGTTGGCGCCGTGGACCGACAGCTCGGCCGTGCGCAGGCCGGACTCGCGGAAGGCGGCGAACAGGCCGTGCAGCAGCGCGCGGCCGTAGCCGCGCCCGCGCGCCCGCGGCGCCACGCCGAGCTGGGCGATGTAGCCGACGCCGTTGTCCCAGCGCTCGCCGAGCGCGGCGCCGGCCAGCCCGTCCTCGTCCTCGAGCAGGAGCCACAGCGCGGCGTCCCAGCCCGGCTTCTCGATCCGCTGGCGCTGCCAGACCTCGAGCGGCTCGGCGACGTGGCCCTCGATCTCGCCGAGGGCGGACTGGACGAGCGCGTGCACCGCGAGCTCGTCGTGGTCGCGCTCGAACGCCCGCAGCGTCGCCTCCACGGGCGGCACGCCCTCCTCGAGCGACCTCCGCATCCGCAGGTAGTGCTGGGCCGGCCACCAGCCGGCGTCGAGCAGCAGCGCGGCGGCCGGCTCGTTCGCGACGGGAACGAACTGGCGCTGGACCGCGGTGCCGCGCTCGCGGCCGCGCGCCTCGGCCCGCTCGCGCAGGGCCGTCCCCAGCCCGCGGCCGCAGGCGGCGGGATGGACGTAGATCAGCGCGTCGTCGCCCAGCAGCAGTCCCGAGGCGACGATCTCGCCGTCCGCGCCCTCGACCACCCAGGCGTCGCGGCTCAGGTCGAGGCCGGGCGTCGCCCAGTCGGCCCTGAGGTCCTCGAGCGTGAAGTCGGGATAGCCGAGGTCCTCGACGTCGCGGGCGAGCATCACCCGCAGCACCGCCTCGTCGTCGGCGGCCACGGGCGCGCGTAGGCGATGGTCGGTCGCCAGGACCCCTACCGGATCAGGACGGGCGTGCCGACCGGCACGCGCGGATAGAGGTCGATGACGTCCGGCACGGTCATCCGGATGCAGCCGTGCGAGGCCGCCGTGCCGATCGAGCCGGGGATCGCCGGTGCCGTGGATGCCGACGCCGCCGGCGATGCCCATCCAGCGCGCCTTCAGCGGGTTCTCGGCCGAGCCGCCCGGCACCGTCTCGTTGGCGTAGGCGCCGGCCCAGGGGCTGTTGGGCGCCGTCCACGCCGGGTTCACCGACTTGTTGGCGATGCTGAACAGGCCCGACGGGGTCGGGTAGGCGGGCTGGCCGACGGCGACGCCGTAGGACTTGTAGTACCGCAGGCCCTTGAACAGGCGCAGGCGGTAGCTGGACTTCGAGATCGTGATGATCGTCCCGTAGCGGCGGCGGAGGTCCTTGGCGCGCACCTTCGCCTGGACGACCGAGCGCTTGCCCCGGACCTGGCGCGGCGCGCGCGGGTCGGTGAGCGCCGTGGCCAGCTGCGCGGCCAGCGGCCGCTGGCGCAGCTCGCGGCCGCTCTGGGCGCGGCGCTTGTAGATGTGGGTGACCGTGATGCGCACGGTGGCGTCGCGCGGCGCCACGCGGGCGCTCCGGTCCACGCGCGCGACGAACGCCGCGAGCGCCTTCTTGTCGTAGCTGACGTACGGGAGCACGTCGACCGGCTCCGGGGTCCTCGCGCCGGCCTGCATGGCGCGTCGCGCGGAGCGCGCGGGATCGAAGGCGAGCTTCACCTTGGCGGTGGTGAGGCGGTAGCCGCGGCCGCCCACGAGCACGGAGACGTTGCGGGTCACGAGCTGGTGGCGGAACGCGCGATCGATGGTGCCCGCGGCCTGCTCGAGCGTCTGGTTGCCGACGTCGACGCCGGCGACGGTGACCCCGGGCCGGATGACCGGCTCCTGGGGCTCCTGCGCCTGCGCCGGAGCGGCGGAGACGGCGAGGACGAGAGCGGGAGCGAGGGCGAGGATCCGGCGCATCGCGCAGAGGGTAGCCACAGCGCGGCGCGAGCCGGCAAGGTCCCGTGCGAGACCGGCGGCAGATTCGGCGCCGCGCGCGTGCAGGGTTCAGGAACTGCGGCTGGGTGGGGGTGGCGGAGGGGCCGGCCGCGACGAGAACGTCGTAACGGCGCCGTCGCGGCAGCCACCATTACGACGTTTTCACCGCCGGCGCCGGCCCCCCACTACCCCTCCCAGCCGCAGTTCCGGACCAGCACCCGGTCAGGCCAACACGTTCCAGCCCCGATCAGCCACCTCGAGATCAAGGCCGCTCGCGGAGAGGGTCGAGCACGCCCTTGGCGGGGGCGCCCGGGTAGATTCGAGCGGGTGCCCGCCTCCGACGAGCCGCGCCCCGACGTCCCCGAGAGCCTCTGGGAGCGCATCCGCGCCGATCCGGTGCGCGCGCCGGAGCACATCGCGCTCGCCGCGGCCGCGCAGCACGCCCCCGCCGCCGGGAAGTGGGTCGCCGAGAAGCGCGGCCGCTACGCCCACGACGGCGGCGAACTGGCCGAGATGGCCAAGCGCCGGCACGCGACCCTGGCGCGGTTCGAGGGCGCCGCGACCGGCGTCGGCGGCTTCGTCACCGTCGTCCCGGACCTCGTCGCGCTGGCGTGGATCCAGACGCGGCTCGTGTTCTTCGTCGCCGCGGCGTTCGGGTTCGACCCGCACGACCGGATGCGGCCCGCCGAGCTGCTCGTCCTCATGGACCTCTACCCCGACCCGCAGGCGGCCCGCGCGGCGCTCGACGGGATCGGGAAGTCCGTCGCCGAGACGTACGTCGGCAACCGCCTCAAACGCGACGAGACGCTGGTCGCGCGGCTGGCCAAGATGGTCGGCAAGCGCGCCGCACGGCGGTTCGCGGGCCGGCTGATCCCCGGCATCGCGATCGCCTTCAACGCGATCGGAAACGAGCGCGACACGCGGCGGCTGGCCGACCGCGCCATCGCGTTCTACGGCGGCTGAGCCGTCCGGGCGCGTCTCTAGCGTTCGCCGCATGCTTGTGCGCGAGCTGACCGAGGGAGAGCAGGTCGAAGCCGTGCTCCTCGTCCGCGCGCGCCGCGCGCGCGGCGACGAGGTGGAGCTCACGCTCGCGGACCGCACCGGAACCGTGACCGCGGCGGCCCCCGCGGAAGTCGCCGGCCGCGCGTGCGAGCCCGGCCGCGTCGTGCGCCTGAGCGGCCACCACGCGGGCGGGCGGATCGAGGTCGCCGCGCTGCGCCCCGCGCGCGATGGCGAGTACGCGCTGGAGGACCTGCTGGACGGCCCGCCGCGCTCGGCCGCCGGCATGGAGGCCGACCTGCGCGAGCTGATCGCCACGGTGCAGGACCCGCACCTGCGCGCGCTGCTCGAAGCGGTGCTCGGCCCGCAGTCGCCGACCTGGCAGGCTGTTCCGCGAGGCCCCGGCGGCCAAGCGCTACCACCAGGCCTACCGCCACGGCCTGCTCGAGCACTCGCTGAGCGTCGCCCAGGCGGTCGGGCTGATCGCGGCGACGTTCCCCGGCGTGGATCGCGACGTGGCGGTCACCGGCGCGCTGCTGCACGACGTCGGCAAGCTCGACGCCTACACGGCCGATCCGCTGGCGATCGACATGACCGACCTCGGCAAGCTCCAGGGCGAGATCCCGCTCGGCTACTACCGGATCCGGCGGTTGATCGAGGACCTGCCCGGCTTCCCGGCCGAGACGGCGGCCGCCGTGCTGCACATCATCCTCTCGCACCACGGCACGCTCGAGCACGGCTCGCCGGTGGTGCCGTGCACGCGCGAGGCGACGCTCGTGCACATGATCGACAACCTCGGCGGGCGGCTCGGCTCGTTCGACCGCCTGGAGAAGGCGCTGCCCGACGGCAGCCGCTGGTCGCCGTTCGACCGCGCGCTCGCCGGCTCGGCCTGGTTCGGCGACCGTCAGGCCGCCTGAGAGCCGTCGCCCCCGGGCCCGTCCTCCTCGAGCAGCGCGTCGACCAGCTCGCCGATCTCGATCGCCGCGGCGTGGATGCGCGAGGCGTACTCGCGGCGGTCGGCGTCGGAGATCGCCCGCTCGCCCGCGAGCACCTCGGCGAAGCCGGAGACGATCGTCAGCGGCGTGCGCAGGTCGTGGCGCAGGCGCCGGCGGCGCTCGCGCTCGGCCGCGTCGATCTCCCTCATGCGCCGGCCGCCGGGAGGTTCCCGTCGTCGGCGGGCGAGGCGGGCGGCTGGATGTAGCCCTCGCGCAGCGCGATCGCGATCGCGTGCACCCGGGTCGAGGCCTCGAGCTTCGTCATCGCGTTGCGGATGTGCGTCTTGACCGTCTCGCTCGACAGCACGAGCTTCTCGGCCACCTGCTCGCCCGTGAGCCCCTGCGCCAGCAGGTCCATGATCTCCCGCTCGCGCTTGGACAGCGAGGGCGCCCGCTGCGTCGCGCGCCGCGAGAGCAGCGCCGGCCGCAGCCGCGGGTCGACGTAGGTGCCGCCCTCGGCGACCGTGTTGAGCGCCGCCGTCAGCTCGCTGGGCGTGCCCTCCTTGAGCGCGTAGCCGCGGGCGCCGGAGTCCAGGCCGCTGATCAGCAGCTCGACGTCGCTGGAGCCCGTGTAGAGCACCACGCGCCGGTCCGGGTTCGCGTCGAGCAGCTCGCGGGTGAGCTCGATGCCGGAGTCGTCGCCGAGGCGGATGTCGATTAGTGAGACATCCGGAGCATGCGTCTCGATCAGCTCGCGGCCCGCGCCCGCGGAGCCGGCCGTGCCGACCACCTCCAGACCCTCGCGGCTGAGCAGCAGCTCGAGCCCTTCTCGGAGGGCCTGGTGGTCTTCGATGAGCACGAGGGAGAGCGGCACGTCCTGGTCCTGTATCGGCAGCGCGGCGAACCACGCCAGGGGAGCTCCAACTTCGCGCAAAGTGCGCGCCGTAAAGACTAGGGATCGCGTGGCCGTTCGTGGCGCTCTCTAAGGTTCAGACGGCGTTGGCGAAGGACACCGAAAAGCTGATCCGGCAGCTGTCGCTGATCTCCTATCTCATGGCCGAACGGCGGCCGGTGACGGCGACGGAGATCCGGCGGGACGTCGAGGGCTACTCGGACATGACCGAGGATGCGTTCGCGCGCCGCTTCTACGCCGACCGCGCGGAGCTCGACGCGCTCGGCATCCACCTGCGCGTGGACAAGCCCGCCGACGGATTCTCCGAGCAGGAGAACTACTCGCTCGCCCCCGAGGCGTTCCATCTGCCGGCGATCGCGTTCACCGACACCGAGCGCGCGGCGCTCCAGACGGCGCTGACGCTGCTCGACGGCGAGTTCGCCTACGCGGAGCCGCTGCGGCTCGCGCTCCAGCAGATCACGTGGGGCCGGCCGAGCCCGCTCGGGTCCGATTCCCGACAGACCATCGGACTGGGCATCACGGCGTCGGCGGGTGGCAGCGAGCTGTCCGGGCGGCTGGCGAAGGTCGACACGGCGATCTACCGCCGCAAGCGCATCGAGTTCGAGTACTTCACGATGCAGAGCGGTGAGACGTCGCTGCGGCGCGTCGACCCCTACCACCTGCTGTTCGAGGGCGGCCAGTGGTACCTCGTCGGCCACTCGCACGAGCGCGGCGCGGTGCGCGTGTTCCGCCTCTCGCGGATCCGCGGCAAGGTCGCCTACTCGACGAAGGCCGAGCACGACTTCCAGCGCCCGGCCGACTTCGACCCGCGCGCGTTCGCCAACCGGATCCCGTGGCAGCTCGGCGACCCGGTGGCGACCGGCGAGGTGTGGGTGTCGGAGAAGATCGCCTGGTACGTCGAGCGCCAGTTCGGCGCCTACGGCGAGATGAGCGAGGGCGAGAGCGGGCGCGTGTTCCGCACGGAGTACGCGCTCCCGCGGCTGCTGGTGTCGTGGGCGCTGCGGTTCGGCGACGACGCGCACGTCGCCGGCCCGCCGGAGCTGGTGGAGGAGGCGCGCGAGCGGATCGACGCGATCATCGAGCGCCACCGCGGCGAGCCGTTCACGTCGGTGGCGGCCGGGCGCGCGCCGGCGGCGGCGGGCGCCGAGGGCGAGGGCGACGGCCGCGGGCGCGGCGGCGACACCGGGATCCGGCCCGAGCGCTTCGCGCGGCTTGTGACGCTCGCCTCGGTCCTGATCGCGGCGGGCCGCGAGGGCCGTCGGCTGGCCGTCGACGACGTCTGCGAGCAGCTCCAGATCTCGCCGCAGGAGCTGCGCGAGGACGTCTCCGTGCTCAACGTCGTCAACTTCGGCGGCGGCGCCTACGTGATCTACGCCGAGCTGCTGCCGTCCGGCGAGATCGAGGTCGACCCCGAGCCGTACTCCGACACGTTCGACCGGCCGGCGCGGCTGCTGCCGATCGAGGCCAACGCGCTCGTCGCCGCGATCGACCTGATCGGGCCGCACCTGGCGGCCGGCGCGCTGGACTCCGCGCGCGAGAAGATCGTCGCCGCGCTCGGCCACGACCCGGTCGAGGAGGGGCTGCACATCACCTCGCCGACCGCCGCGGACGAGATCACGCGCGAGGTCGAGCAGGCCGTGCACGAGTCGCGGCGGCTCGAGATCGAATATTGGGCGCCGAACGAGGACGCGTTCTCCCACCGCGTGGTGGAGCCGTACGCGCTGTTCAACGGGCGCGAGGCCTGGTACGTCGCCGCCGTCGACCCCGCGAAGGACGACCTGCGCCACTTCCGGCTGGACCGGATCCGCAGCGCGACGCTGCGCGACGAGCGCTTCGAGCGCCGCGAGGACCTCGACCCGGTGGCCGACATCGCCGGCTGGCCGCGCACCGGCAAGGTCGGCGGCTCGCGGATCGCGCACGTCTGGATCTCGCCCGAGCAGGCGCGCTGGGCGCGCGAGGAGCGCACGGTGCTCGCCGAGCTCGACGACGGCGCGGTGATCGTCGAGTGGGCGTACAAGGGCACGCCGTTCCTCGTCCGCGAGGTGCTCAAGGAGGCGGGCGACGCCGCCGTGCTCGAGCCGGCCGACGCCCGCGAGGCGGTGCTGGCCGCCGCCGAGGCGCTGCTCGCCGTCTCGCAAGTCGGTTGAACCGCCGCGCGGCGATCCGGATGTCCGACGAGGAGGCGCTCGCCTTCCTCGAGGAGCAGCGCACGGTGATCTGCGCGACGCACGGCCACGACGGCTGGCCGCACCTGATGCCGCTCTGGTACGTGCTGCGCGGCGGAACGCTGTGGGCCTGGACCTACGCGAAGTCGCAGAAGACGAAGAACCTCGAGCGCGACCCGCGGGCGACGCTCCAGGTCGAGACGGGCGAGGCCTACGACCAGCTGCGCGGGCTGATGCTGCGCACGGAGGCGACGCTGCACCGCGATCCGGAGACCGTCTCGGCGTTCGTGGCCGACCTCGCGCCGCGCTACGCGCCGCCGGGCGTGGACCCCGAGCAGATCCGCGAGGGCTTCGCCCGGCAGGTCCCCAAGCGGGTCGCGATCGAGTTCGTGGAACGCGGGCGCGTGACGTGGGACCACCGGAAGCTCGGCGGCACGTACTGATCCCGGCCCGATCGGCGCGGCGGGTCGGCCCGGCGAGGGCCGCTAGGCTGCGCGCCCCATGGAGCAGCTCAAGGGCCTGATCCTGTCGGGCGGGCGCGGCACGCGTCTGCGGCCCATCACATACACGTCGGCCAAGCAGCTCGTGCCGGTGGCCAACAAGCCGGTCCTGTTCTACGGGATCGAGGCGATGGCCGCGGCGGGCATCCGCCAGATCGGCATCATCATCGCCCCGGAGACCGGCGACGAGATCCGCGCGGCGGCCGGCGACGGCTCCCAGTTCGGCGTCGAGATCACCTACATCGTCCAGGACGAGCCGGCCGGGCTGGCGCACGCCGTGCTCACCGCCGAGCCGTTCCTGGGCAGCGACCCGTTCGTCATGTACCTCGGCGACAACCTGCTCCAGGGCGGGATGGCCGACCTCGTGCAGGCGTTCCGCGAGCACGAGCCGGACGCGCTGATCCTGCTCACCCCGGTGCCGGACCCGGAGAACTACGGCGTCGCGGAGCTCGACGCGAACGGCCGGGTCGTGCGGCTGGCCGAGAAGCCCGCCGAGCCCGCCACCGACCTGGCGCTGGTCGGCGTCTACATGTTCACGCCGCTGATCCACGAGGCGGCCCGCTCGATCCAGCCGTCCGCGCGCGGGGAGCTGGAGATCACCGACGCGATCCAGTGGCTGGTGGACGGCGGGCGCAAGGTCGAGTCGCACGTCGTCCGCGGCTGGTGGAAGGACACCGGCCGGCTCGACGACATGCTCGAGGCCAACCGGCTGATCCTCGAGACGTTCGTGCGCAAGGTCGAGGGCGACCTCACCGACGCGCAGGTCGAGGGCCGCGTCGTCGTCGAGCCGGGCGCGCAGCTCGAGCGGGCCACCGTCCGCGGCCCCGCGATCATCGGCGCGGGCGCGGTCGTGCGCGACGCCTACGTCGGCCCGTACACGGCGGTCGGGCGCAACTGCGTGATCGAGGGCGCCGAGGTCGAGCACTCGATCCTGCTCGAGGGCTCCTCCGTGCGCGGCCTCGACGGCCGCATGGAGTCCTCGCTGCTCGGCCGCGGCGTGGCGATCTCGCGCGACTCGCGCCAGCCGCGCGCCTACCGCTTCATGGTCGGCGACAACTCGGAGATCGGGATTCTCTGAGCGCGGGCCGGGGGCGTGACCCCGGCGTACGTCAACGGCGGCTGGGTGGGGGTGGGGAGGGCGCCGGCCGGCGGTGCTTGTGACGTTTGGGTGCTATAGCGCCCAAAACGTCTGCGACCGCCGGCGTCGCCGCCGCGCGACGTTGTGGGGTCAGCGATCGAACCGCCGCTCCCCCACCCAGCCGCCGTTCAAGACGTCGCGAGCGACCGCCACGCCCCACCGCGCCAGCCAGCCGAGTCAGAGCTCCAGCTCGGGGAGCAGCGCGGCGAGGTCCGGCGCCGTGCGGTGGGCCTCGGCCAGCTCGTCCGCGGCGTGGGTCGTGGTGACGGCCCAGACGGTCATCCCGGCGGCGCGGCCGGCGCGCACGCCCGCGGGGGCGTCCTCGATGACGAGGCAGTCGGCCGGCTCGGCGCCGAGCGCCTGCGCGGCGACGAGGTAGGCGTCCGGCGCGGGCTTGCCGCGCCGTACCGCGTCGACCGTGACGACGATCGGCGGCTCGGGCAGCCCCGCCGACTCGAAGCGGGCCGCGGCGAGCGGCGCGCCGCACGACGTGACGACCGCGAACGCGTCCTCCGGCGCGCCGGCCAGCAGCTCGGCGGCGCCCGGCAGCGCCTCGGCGCCCGTCGCGGCGTGCAGGCGGTCGACCCGCTCGGCCTCCTCGGCCGCGGGCAGGTGCGGCGCGACCGCGGCGATCACCTCGCGCGACGGCACGCCGTGGCTCGCGCGCGCGACCGCCTCGGCGTCGAGCCCCTGGTCGAGCGCCCACTCGCGCCACACGGCCTCGACCCGGTCGCCCGTGTCGACGAGCACGCCGTCGAGGTCGCACAGCAGCGCGCCGAACCTCATCGCAGCGCCAGCTCCCCCGCGGGCGCCCGCGTGCACGCGCGCGCGCCGAGCAGCGCGACCGTCCCGGTGGCGACGCAGAGCGTGGTGAGCGCCAGCGGCAGGCTCGTCGCGTCCGCCAGGAAGCCGATGAACGGCGGGCCGACGAGGAAGCCGATCGAGCCCATCGAGCTGACCGCCGCGATCCCGGGGCCGGAGACCTCGACGCCGCCCTGACCGGCGGCGCTGAACAGCAGCGGCACGCCGTTGGCCACGCCCGCGCCGATCAGCGCCAGGCCGGCGAGCGCCACGGCCGGGTGTCCAGCGAGCAGCACCGTGCCGAGCGCGATCGCGGCGAGCGCCGAGCCGCCCTGGAGCAGCCGCTTCGCGCCGAGGCGATGGTTGAGCGCGTCCCCGGTCAGCCGCCCGGCCGTCATGCCCGCCGCGAACGCGGCGAAGGCCAGCGCGGCGAGGCCGGCGTCGGCCTCGAGGTCGCCGCGCAGGTAGACGCCGCCCCAGTCGGCCATCGCGCCCTCGGTGAGCATGATCAGGAAGCACAGGAACGCCAGCAGCAGCACCGAGCGCGGCGGCCAGCGCAGGCCGGAAGCGTCCGCGCCGGCCGAGCCCGGCCCGAGCCGGGCGACGAGCAGCAGCAGCCCGGCCAGCAGCAGCACGCCGGCGACGGCGTTCTGCACGCGGGGGTCGACGCCGGCCACGGTGGCGGCGCCCACCGCGGCCGCGCCCGCGAACCCGCCGAAGCTCCAGCCCGCGTGCAGCGAGGACATGATCGGCCGCCCGAGCGCCTCCTCCAGCGCCACGCCGTGGGCGTTCATCGACACGTCCATCATGCCGCTCGCCGCGCCCAGGCCCAGCAGCGCGAGCGGGAGCAGGTACGGCTCCGGCGCCAGCAGCGGCAGCGGCACCACGAGGCACAGCGCGATCCCGCCGAGGCGGGTGGCGCGCGCGCTGCCGAGGCGCACGATCGCCTGGCCCATCAGCGGCATCGCGAAGATCACCCCGACCGACATCGCCAGCAGGATCAGCCCGAGCGAGCTCTTGGAGAGGTCGAACCGCTCCTGCACGAACGGGATCTGGGCGATCCAGACCCCGATGCCCGCGCCGTTGACGGCGAAGACGGCAGTGGTCGCGGCGCGCGGAGTCACCCGAGAGTGGGTAGCAGCCCGCGAGCCGCCGGAAGGTACGGCTGACCCGCCGATCCGCGGATCAGGCGGGCGTGGCGACCTTCGGCCGCCGCCGCTCGGCCGCGAGCTTCTGCTCCTGCCGCTCCGGGCTGATCTCGACGACGTTCCACGCCAGCCCGAGCCGCTTCATGCCGCGGATCACCCACGCCGTCGGGTCGACCTCCCACCAGCGCAGGCCGTGCATCGCCGAGCGCGGGAACGCGTGGTGGTTGTGGTGCCAGGACTCGCCGAACGACAGCGGCGCGAGCCAGAAGACGTTGGTCGAGTGGTCGTCGACGTCGAACCGGCGCGTCCCGAAGAAGTGGCAGACGGAGTTGATCGACCAGGTGACGTGGTGCAGCAGGAAGATCCGGACCGCGCCGCCCCACAGCGCGCCGGTCAGCGCGCCGGCGACCGTGCCGTCGATCGCGAAGCCGATGCCCGCCGGCAGCAGGATCCCGAGCAGCACCCAGAGCGGGAACGTCCGGTTGATCCAGCGGAAGCCCGGATCCTCGACGAGGTCCTTCGCGAACTTGCCGTAGGAGGCCTGGCCCTGGCGGTCGAACAGCCAGCCCATGTGCGCGTACCACAGCCCCTTCACCGCGCCCGTGAAACCGCCGCCGTGCCCGTGCGGAGAGTGCGGGTCACCCTCGACGTCGGTGAACGCGTGGTGCTTGCGATGGTCCGCCACCCACGAGATCACGGGGCCCTGGACGGCCATCGAGCCGACGATCCCGAACGCGTACTGGGTCGGCTTGTGCGCCGCGAACGAGCGGTGCGTGAGCATGCGGTGGAAGCCCACGGTGACGCCGTAGCCGCACAGCACGTACATGACGGCGAGCGCGATCAGGTCGCTCCAGTCCACGAGCGTGTTCCAGAGCAGGACGATGGCGGCGATCAGACCGATGAACGGCACGACCACGCCGGCGAGATTGGAGATCCGGTGGGCAGTCGACATGCCTGTGTCTTACCCCTCCACTTTGGTCCGCGCATCGCCGTTTGAGGTCGAGTTCGCGGGCGAACGCTCTATAGCTTTCCTACAAATGCCGCTGACGCTACGTCCGTTCGCCGCGCTCCCGCCCGAGACGGCCGACGCCCTGCGGCCCGTGCTGGCCGGCCTCGCCGAGGAGACGATCGCCGCGATCGCGAGCGAGGTGCCGGACTACGCGCGGGCCATGGAGGGCGCGTTCGGCGGCGCCGTGCGGCGCGGCGTGGAGGTCGCGTTCGAGCGCTTCCTGGCGCTGATCGAGGACCCGGCGGCGGAGACCGGCGGCGCGCGCGCCACGTACGTCGACCTCGGCCGCGGCGAGTACCACGCCGGCCGCAGCCTCGACGCGCTGCTCGCCGCCTACCGCGTGGGCGCGCGGCTCGCGTGGCGGCGCTTCGTCGAGGCGGGCCGCGAGGCCGGGCTGTCGCCCGAGGTCATCTACGACCTCGGGGAGGCGATCTTCGCCTACATCGACGAGATCTCCGCCGAGTCGGCCGACGGCTACGCCCAGGAGCAGTCCGCGGCGGCCGGCGAGACGCAGCGCCGCCGGCGCCGGCTCGTGCGCCTGCTGGCCCAGGACCCGCCGGCCGGCGAGGAGGCCGTGCGCACCGCCGCGCGCGCGGCGGCGTGGGTGCTGCCGCGCGCCGTCGCGGCGCTGGTGACCGGCGAGGCCGCGCCCGGCGGCGGCGTGAGCTCCGAGACGGAGATCGGCGGCGTCCGCGGGGCCGCCATCCCGGGCGAGGAGGAGGCGGACGCCGAGGCCGCCCGCCTCGCGCGCGCGCTCGGCGGCGGCGCGCTGGGCGGCGCGGCGGCAGGCGTCGCGTGCGTGTTCGTGCCCGATCCCGACGCTCCCGGCCGGCGCCGCCAGCTCGCGGCCGCGCTCGGCGACACGGCGGCCGCGCTCGGGCCCACCGTCGCGTGGCCGGAGGCCGGCGCGAGCCTGCGCCGCGCCGTGTCCGCCCAGCGGCTGCGCGCCTCCGGCCGCTTGCCCGCCACCGGGCTCGTCGCCGCCGTCGACCACCTCGCGACGCTGCTGCTCAACGCCGACACCGCGCTGGCCGGCGAGCTCGCCGCGGCGCGGCTCGCGCCGCTCGAGGGCCTCAACGACGGCCAGCGCGAGCGGCTCACCACCACGCTGCGGGCCTGGATCGACCGTCCCGGCCAGGTCCAGGCCGTCGCGGCGACGCTCGGCGTGCACCCCCAGACCGTGCGCTACCGGCTGGCCAAGCTGCGCGACCTGTTCGGCGACGCGCTGGAGGATCCGGAGGCCCGGTTCGAGCTGGCCCTGGCCTTACGTTTGGCCTGACTCGCGGGGCCGTGCGCTACTAATGGGCGGCATGCGCCTCCTCGTCATCGGTGCGGCGGGCATGCTCGGGCAGGACCTGACCGCCGCCGCGGAGGGCGCCGGCCACGAGTGCGCCGGCCTCGACCTCCCGGAGCTGGACATCCTCGACGCGTCCGCGACGCACGCCGCCGTCCGCGAGGCCGGCCCCGACGTGGTCGTCAACTGCGCCGCCTGGACCGACGTCGACGGCGCCGAGGAGAAGGAGGACGCGGCGACCGCGGTCAACGGCACCGGCGCGGGCAACGTCGCCGCCGCCGCGGCCGCGGCCGGCGCCCTCGTGGTCCAGATCTCCACGGACTACTCGTTCGACGGCACCGCCACCGAGCCGTACACGGAGTCGGCCCCCACCAGCGCGCTCGGCGCCTACGGGCGCTCGAAGCTGGCGGGCGAGCTGGCGGTCCAGCAGGCGGCCCCCGGCGGCTGGACGATCGTGCGCAGCGCCTGGCTGTTCGGCCCGCACGGCAAGAACTTCGTCGACACGATGCTGCGGCTCGGCGCGGACCGCGACGAGGTCACCGTCGTGGACGACCAGATCGGCTGCCCGACCTACACGGGCCATCTCGCGGCCGGGCTCGTCGACATCGCGGAGCGGCGCGTGACCGGCATGGTGCACCTCGCCGGCGGCGGCGCCTGCTCCTGGTACGACCTCGCGGTGGCCGCCTTCGAGCGCACGGACACCGACTGCGTCGTCAAGCCCTGCACGACCGCCGAGTTCGGGCGCCCGGCGGCGCGGCCCGCCTACTCCGTGCTGCGCTCGGAGCGCGGCGACGTGCCGCCGCTGCCGCCGTGGGAGGACGGGCTGGCCGCCCACCTCGCCGTCTCGAGGGCCGTCGCATGAAGCTGCTCGTCTGCGGCGGCGCCGGGTTCATCGGCTCGACCTTCGTGCGCCAGCGGGTGCGCGACTTCGGCGACGAGGTCGTCGTGCTCGACAAGCTCACCTACGCGGGCCGGCGCGAGAACCTCCAGGACGTCGACCACCGGTTCGTGCACGGCGGCATCGAGGACCGCCTCGCGGTCGCCGACGCGATCGGACGGCGCCGCCGCGGTCGTGAACTTCGCCGCCGAGACGCACGTGGACCGCTCGATCGCCGAGCCCGACGCGTTCGTCAACACCCACGCGCTCGGCACCTACGTGCTGCTCGAGGCGGCGCGCGAGCGCGGCATCCGGTACGTCCAGGTCTCCACGGACGAGGTCTACGGCTCGATCGACGAGGGCTCGTTCACGGAGGAGTCGCCGCTGAACCCGTCGTCGCCGTACAGCGCGACGAAGGCGGGCGCGGACCTGCTGGTCGCGTCCTACCGCCACACGTTCGGGCTCGAGGCGCTGATCTGCCGCGGCTCGAACAACTACGGGCCGTACCAGTACCCCGAGAAGCTGATCCCGCTGATGGTCCTCAACGCCCTGCACGGCGACAAGCTGCCGGTCTACGGCGACGGCATGCAGGTGCGCAACTGGATCTACGCCGAGGACTTCGCGCGCGGCATCGGCTTCGCGCTCGAGCACGGCGCTCCCGGCGAGGTCTACAACGTCGGCGGGCCCGACGAGTGCCCGAACCTCGAGGTCGTGCAGCGGATCGTCGAGTACACGGGCGCGGGCGACGAGCTGATCGAGTACGTCACCGACCGCCCCGGCCATGACCGCCGCTACTCGCTGTCGAGCGACAAGATCCGCGCGCTCGGGTGGGAGCCGCAGGTGTACTTCGCCGACGGCCTGAAGCGGACCGTCGAGTGGTATCGCGACAACGCGTGGTGGTGGGAGCCGATCCGCTCCGGCGACTACCGCGCGTACTACGAGCGCCAGTACGGGCGCGCGCTGGGCTAGTACCGCTCCCGCACGGCCGGCCACTCGTGGTCGAGCATGCGGAACCAGGCGGTGTCGCGGTTGCGGTCCTTGACGATGTAGTGGGCGTCGTTGATGCCCTCGAACGTGAAGCCGAGGCGCTCCGCCGCGCGGCGCGAGCGGCGGTTGAGCGCGTCGCACTTCCACTCGATCCGGCGGTAGCCGAGCGCGAAGGCGTGCTCGAGCAGCAGGTACGTCGCCTCCGCGTTGGCGCCCGTCCCCTGCGCGACCGGGCTGTACCAGATGCCGCCGAGCTCGACCTTCAGGTGCTCCGGGGCATTGGCCATGTAGTTCACGGCGCCGAGCGGCTGCCCCGACGCGGCGTCGGTCACGCACAGGCACAGCCCGTCCGGCGCATCGACGAGTGAGCGGAGGTACTCGGCGAGTCCTTCGGCGGCGGAGAACGGTCCCGCGTTGATGTAGCGCCAGACCGCCTCGTCGGGGTCGTAGGCGCCCACGTGCCGGTCGCCCCAGCTGCACGGGCTCCCGTCCGAGACGGCGTGGAGCGGCTCCGCGTCGCGCTCGACCACGAGCGGCACGAGCTTCAGCCGCGGGCCGGTGAGCGTGACCGGCTCGGGCTTGGCCGGGAGGGTGTCGCGGCGCGCGAGGACGTCGTCGGGAAGCCTCGCGCCGCCGGTCACGACCCGCCGAACGAGGTCGTGCGCCAGCCGTCCTCGCCGCGCTCGAACTCGAACGTCGCGGTCGTGGCCTCGCTCCCGTCGCCCTGGCGCACCTCGGCCTGCGCCGTCGTGCCGGTCACCGTGACGTCGCTGACCTCGAGGTCGTACTCGTTCGCGTCGGCCATCGCCCGCTCGACCTCGTTCTTGCAGCTGTCGCCGTCGGCGAGCTCCTGCGCGAACTCGCTCGACACGATGCGGGTGCAGACCTCGTCCCCGTCGTTGGAGCGGGCGGCGGACGCGAGGTCGTCGACCAGTTCGGCGACGTCCGCCTCGGCGCCCTTGAAGCGATCGGCGGACGTGTCCTGCTGCCCGCAGCCGGCGAGCGCGAGGGCGGCGAGCCCGAGTGTGACGGCGGCGTGAAGGCGGCGCATCGCGCCAGAGGGTAGTGGCCGCCCGCGTGGCTACGCTTTCGGCGTGTCCCAACGCGCCTCCGCCGCCCCGCGCGGCCGCCACGCACCGCCGCTCGAGGTCCGACAGGACCAGCAGCGCCGCCGCCTGTTCGCGGCGGCCGCCGCCGTCTTCTCCCGCATGGGCTACGGCGAGGCGACGGCGGAGGCGATCGCGCGCGAGGCCGGCATGTCGAAGGCGACCTTCTACGAGCACTTCGCCAACAAGGAGGAGTGCATCATCGCGCTGTTCGACACCGCGATCGAGGTGATCCTCGGCGCGATGCGGGCGGCGGGCGAGCGGGAGACCGACTCGCCGCCGGCGGTGCGCGTGCGCGCGTCGGCCCAGGCGTTCCTGGGCGCGGTGCAGCAGTTCCCGGACGAGTCGCAGACGCTGCTCGTGGAGATCGTGGGCGCGGGCCCGCGGGCGATGGCCCGGCGCGACCGCGCGCTGGACTCGGTGGCGCAGTACATCGACGAGCTGAACCGGCGCGACCACGAGCGCGGCGCCGCCCCGCGGTTCGCCTCGCCGCACGACGCGTTCGCGATCGCCGGCGCGGTGGTCGAGCTCGCGTCGCGCCAGATCCGCACGGGCCGCCCGGCGAACATCAGCGAGCTCGAGCCCATCGTCGAGCGGTTCGCCATGGGCCTGCTCGCCGGCGGCGAGGAGTGAGCGCGGCGCAGCGCTCGCCGGGACGCGCCGGCGCGGCGCTGCCGCGGCGCGGCGACGATCCCGCGGCGCCGCGACGCGGCGACGAGCTCGCGGCGCTCGCGCGCGACGTCTCGAACTGCCGCCGCTGCCCGCGGCTCGTCGAGTGGCGCGAGCGGGTCGCGCGCGAGAAGCGGGCGGCGTTCCGCGACGAGGAGTACTGGGGCCGTCCGGTCCCGGGCTTCGGCGATCCGGAGGCGCGGCTGCTCGTGCTCGGGCTGGCGCCGGCCGCGCACGGGGCGAACCGCACGGGGCGGATGTTCACCGGCGACCGCTCGGGCGACTTCCTGTACGCCGCGCTGCACCGGGCCGGGTTCGCGAACCAGCCGACCGCCGTGTCGGCGGACGACGGCCTCGAGCTGCACGACTGCCGGATCACCGCCGCGGTGCGCTGCGCCCCGCCGGCCAACAAGCCGCTGCCGGCCGAGCGCGCCAACTGCGCCGCCTGGCTGGAGCGCGAGCTGCCGCTGCTGCCGCGCGTCCGCGTGGTGCTCTGCCTCGGCGCCTTCGCGTGGGACGCCGCATTGACCACGCCGGCGATCCTCGGCCGCCCGGCCCCGCGCCCGCGGCCGAGGTTCGGCCACGGCGCCGAGTGGGACGCCGGCGGCCGCCTCCTGCTCGGCTGCTTCCACCCCAGCCAGCAGAACACGTTCACGGGCAAGCTGACCGCCGCGATGATGGACGGCGTGCTGGCGCGGGCGCGTGAACTGGTCGCGGCGTAGGGCGGCCGCGCCAACCCTCGGGCTGGCCGTACCGGAATCGCCCGCCGGACGGCTACCGTCAATTGACGTGCCGCTCTCCGCCTTCACGCCGGAAGTCCGCGACTGGTTCACGCGCGCCTTCGCGGAGCCGACGGCCGCCCAGGAGCAGGCGTGGCCGGCGATCGCCACGGGCGAGCACGCGCTGATCTCCGCGCCGACCGGCTCGGGCAAGACGCTGGCCGCGTTCCTGTGGGGCCTCGACCGCCTCGTCAGGGATCCGAGCACCGACCGCACGCGCCTGGTCTACGTCTCGCCGCTGAAGGCGCTGTCCTACGACGTCGAGAAGAACCTGCGCGCGCCGCTGCGCGGGATCGGCGCCGACGTGCGGGTCGGCATCCGCACCGGCGACACGTCGCAGAAGGACCGGCGCGACATGACGAGGCACCCGCCGGACATCCTCATCACCACGCCCGAGTCGCTGTACCTGATGCTCACCAGCCGGGCGCGCGAGATCTTCGCCGGCGCCGAGGCCGTGATCGTCGACGAGATCCACGCCGTCGCCCAGACCAAGCGCGGCGCCCACCTGGCGGTGACGCTCGAGCGGCTCGAGGAGGCGGCGGACGGGCCCGTGCAGCGCATCGGCCTGTCGGCGACGCAGAACCCGCTCGAGGAGGTCGGCCGCTTCCTGGTCGGCCCGAAGCGCACGTGCCGCGTGATCGACGTAGGCGTCCGCAAGCCGCTCGACCTCAAGATCCACGTGCCGGTGGAGAGCATGGTCGAACCCGAGCAGTCCGACATCGACCTCGACCCGTTCGCCGGCGCCGAGGCCACCCGCAAGTCGATCTGGCCCGCGATCTACCCGCAGATCCTCGAGCTGGTCAAGCAGCACCGCTCGACGATCGTGTTCGTCAACGCCCGCCGCGGCGCCGAGCGCCTGGCGATCCGGCTCAACGAGCTCAACGCCCAGGGCGCCGAGGGGCCGGTCGCTGACATCGCCCGTGCCCACCACGGCTCGCTCGCCCGCGAGGAGCGGCTGGTCATCGAGGACCAGCTGAAGGCCGGCGAGCTGCCCTGCCTGGTCGCGACCTCGAGCCTCGAGCTCGGCATCGACATGGGCGCCGTCGACCTCGTCCTCCAGGTGGAGTCGCCGAAGTCCGTCACCCGCGGCCTCCAGCGGATCGGCCGCGCCGGCCACAACGTGGGCGACACCTCGAAGGGCCGCATCTTCCCGAAGTTCCGCGCCGACCTGCTCGAGTGCACCGTCGTCGCCCAGCGGATGCGCGAGGGCAAGATCGAGACGACCGTCGTCCCGAAGAACCCGCTCGACGTGCTCGCCCAGCAGGTCGTCGCGATCGCCGCGAGCGCCGACGACGAAGCGGTGGCGAGCCTCCGCCAGACGTGGCGTGTCGACGACCTCCACGCGCTGCTCCAGCGCACGCACTCGTTCGCGGAGATCTCCCGCCAGCAGCTCGAGAACGTGCTCGACATGCTCGACGGCCGCTACCCGAGCGAGGAGTTCGGCGAGCTGCGCGCGCGCATCGTGTGGGACCGCGTCGCGGGCACGATCCGCGCGCGCAAGGGCGCCCGCGCGCTGGCCATCACCAACGCCGGCACGATCCCCGACCGCGGCCTGTTCAGCGTCAACCTCCCGGACGGGCGCCGCGTCGGCGAGCTGGACGAGGAGATGGTCTACGAGGCCCGCCCCGGCCAGACGTTCCTGCTCGGCGCCACGAGCTGGCGGATCGAGGACATCACGCGCGACCGCGTGATCGTCTCCCCGGCGCCCGGCGTGCCGGGCGCCGTGCCGTTCTGGCGCGGCGACGGCATCGGGCGGCCGAAGGAGCTCGGCGAGGCGATCGGCGCGTTCGCCCGCTGGGCGGTCGAGCAGGACGTCGAGACGCTCGAGGACGGCTATGACCTGGACCGCCTGGCCGCGCAGAACCTGCTCGCCTTCCTGCGCGAGCAGCAGGAGGCGACCCGCGTCGTCCCGAGCGACCGCACGGTCGTCGTCGAGCGCTTCCGCGACGAGATCGGCGACTGGCGGCTGTGCATCCTCTCGCCCTACGGCGGCCGCGTGCACGCCGCGTGGGGCCTCGCGCTGTCCGCCCGCATCCGCGACGAGTACGGCCTCGAGTCGGACGCCATCTGGTCCGACGACGGGATCATCGTCCACCTGCCCGACGCCGACGAGGCGCCCGGCGCGGACCTCGTGCTGATCGACCCCGACGAGCTCGAGGACAAGGTCGTCGGCGAGCTCGGCGGCTCCGCCCTGTTCGGCGCCCGCTTCCGCGAGAACGCCGGCCGCGCGCTGCTGATCCCGCGCGCCTATCCCGGCCGCCGCACGCCGCTGTGGCAGCAGCGGCTGAAGTCGCAGACGCTGCTCGAGGTCGCCAAGCGCTACGCGCAGTTCCCGATCGTGCTCGAGACCTACCGCGAGTGCCTGCGCGACGTGCTCGACGTCCCCGGCCTCCAGCAGCTGCTGCGGCAGCTGCACTCGCGCGAGCTGAGCCTCGTCGAGGTCGAGACGCCGACCGCCTCGCCGTACGCCTCCTCGCTGCTGTTCGACTACGTCGCGACGTACATGTACGAGGGCGACACGCCCAACGCGGAGCGCCGCGCCGCCGCGCTGGCGCTGGACCGCGAGCTGCTGCGCGAGCTGCTCGGCCAGGAGGAGCTGCGCGAGCTGATCGACCCGGGCGCGCTGGAGCAGGTCGAGGCCGACCTCCAGCGGACCTCGGAGCGCACGCGCGCGGACTCGGTCGACGCCCTGCACGACGTGCTGCGCCGCGTCGGCGACCTCACGCTCGAGGAGGCCGCGGCCCGGACCGCGCCCGGCCATGACGCCGAGGCCTGGCTGGAGCAGCTGGCCGGCGAGCGGCGCGCGATCCGCCTGCGCCTGAACGGCGAGCTGCGCTGGGCGGCCGCCGAGGACGCCGGCCTGCTGCGCGACGCGCTCGGCGCCGTCCCGCCGTCCGGGCTGCCCGAGGCGTTCCTGGCCGACGTCGAGGACGCCATGGAGCGGCTCGTGCGCCGCTGGGCCCGCGTGCACGGCCCGTTCGAGGCGCGCGAGCTGCGCGACCGCTACGGCCTCGACCTCACGCCCGTGCTGGCTGGGCTCGAGCGCTCCGGCGAGCTGGTGCGGGGCGAGCTGCGCCCCGGCGGCACCCAGCGCGAGTGGTGCGACCCAGAGGTGCTGCGCCGCCTGCGGCGCGCCTCCCTCGCCGCCCTGCGCAAGGAGATCGAGCCCGCCGACCAGCGCGCGCTGGCCCGCTTCCTGCCGAGCTGGCAGGGCGTCGACCGCCACCCGCCCACCGGCGCCGGCATCGACCGGCTGCGCGACGCGCTCGTCCCGCTCCAGGGCCTGGCGCTGCCGATCGACGTATGGGAGAAGGACGTGCTCCCGCGCCGCACCGGCGCGTACTCGCCCGGCTGGCTGGACCAGCTGTGCGCCGCCGGCGAGGTCGTCTGGATCGGCGCCGGAGCCCTCGGCCGCCGCTCCGGGAAGGTCGCCCTGTACTTCCGCGAGGACGTGGCGCTGCTCGGCCCGGGCGGGCGGGGTTCCCATCTCGAGTCACCCGGCGAGCCCGCCCACGAAGCGATCCGCGAGCGCCTGCGCGCGGGCGCCTGCTTCTTCACCGACCTGCTCGTCGACGTCACCGGCATCACCACCGAGGAGCTCCAGGAGGCGCTGTGGGACCTCGTGTGGGCGGGCGAGGTGACCAACGACGCGTTCGCGCCGCTGCGCTCGCCGAAGCTGACCGCGCAGTGGTCGCAGCAGGCGCGCGCCGACCGCCGCCGCTCGTTCTCCGCCCGCCGCCGGGGCGCCCAGCCGCAGGTCCAGGGCCGCTGGTCGCTGACCGAGAACCTGTTCCGCGCCGAGCCTGACCCGACGATGCGCCGCCGCACCCAGGCGGAGCTGCTGCTCGAGCGCTACGGCATCGTCACCCGCGAGCAGGTGCTGGCCGAGGGCATCCCCGGCGGCTTCTCCTCGCTCTACGACCAGTTCGCCGCGCTCGAGACCGTCGGCATCGCCCGCCGCGGCTACTTCATCGAGGGCCTGGGCGGCGCCCAGTTCGCGCTGCCGGGCGCGGTCGAGCGGCTGCGCGCGCAGCGCGACGACGACGATGCGCCGCCGGTCGTGCTCGCGGCCACCGACCCCGCCCAGCCCTACGGCGCAGTGCTGAAGTGGCCGGAGACCGACGGGACGAAGCGCCCCACGCGCGCCGCCGGCGCCTACGTCGTGCTCTCCCGCAGCGAGCCGGTGCTCTACGTCGAGCGCGGCGGCAAGGGCCTTCAGGTGCTCGTGCGCGACGGCGACGAGCGGATCGGCCCCGCCTTCGAGGCGCTCGTGGAGGCCGTGCAGCGCGGCCGTGTGCGCCGCCTCGCCCTCGAGCGCGTCGACGGCGAGCCGGTCGTCGGCTCGCGCTACGAGGCCGCGCTCGTCGAGCTCGGCTTCCGCCAGGGCCCGCGCAAGCTCACGCTGACGTAGCCCGGGCCGCGAGCCAGTCGCGGAGCTGCTCCGGTGGGAGCGGCCGGCTCAGGTAGAAGCCCTGCGCCACGTCGCAGCTGAGGTCGGCCAGGTCGCGCAGGATCTCCTCGGTCTCCACGCCCTCGGCGACGACCTCCAGCCCGAGATGCCGCGCGAGGTCGATCGTCGAGGCCACGATCGCCGCGTCGTTGGAGTCATCGGTCATGCCCATCACGAACGACCGGTCGATCTTGACCTCGTCGAGCGGCAGGCGCTTGAGGTAGGCGAGCGACGAGTGGCCCGTGCCGAAGTCGTCGAGCGAGAGCCTGACGCCGAGCGCCCGCAGCCGCTCCAGCACGTCGAGCGCACGGTGCGGGTCGGCCATCACCGTGTGCTCGGAGATCTCGCACTCGAGCCGGTCGCCGGGCACGTCCCAGCGGCGCAGGAGCTCCTCGACCAGGTCCGGCAGGCCGCTGTCGACGATGTTCGGGGCGGCGAGGTTGACGGCGACCGCCAGGTCCAGGCCGGCCTGGCGCCACTCGCTGCACTGCGCGATCGCGCTGTCGAGCACCCAGCGCGTGAGGTCGCCGATCGCGCCCGTGCGCTCCGCGAGCGGCACGAAGTCGCCCGGCGGCAGCAGGCCGCGGGTCGGGTGGTTCCAGCGCACGAGCGCCTCGACGCCGAGCACGAGGTCCGAGCCGACGTTGACCTTCGGCTGGTAGTGGAGCACGAGCTGGCCCGCCTGGATCGCCTCGCGCAGCTCGGCCAGCAGGCCCAGGCGCTCGGCGGAGTACGGGTCGCGCTCCTCGGAGTAGGTCTCGATCCTCGTCCCGCCGCGCTTGGCCTCGTACATCGCGACGTCGGCCCGCTGGACGAGGATGTGGACGTCGCGCCCGTGGTCGGGGCAGTAGGCGATGCCCACGCTGGCGTCGAGCACGGCGACGACGCCGTTGAGGGTGAACGGGCGCGCGAGCGCGTCCTGGAGGCGGCCGGCGAGCTCCACCACCGCCGAGCGGTCCGGGACGCCGCGGACCAGGACGGCGAACTCGTCGCCGCCGAGCCGCGCGAGCGTGTCGCCGCGCCGGACGACGGTGCGCAGCCGCACCGCGACGTCCTCGAGCAGGCGGTCGCCGTGGTCGTGCCCGAGCGTGTCGTTGACCTCCTTGAAGCGATCGAGGTCGATCAGCAGCAGGCCGGCCAGCTCGCCGGAGCGGCCGGCGGCGGCGATCGCGTCCTCCATCCGCTCATAGAGCAGCGTGCGGTTCGGGAGGCCCGTGAGGTCGTCGTGCAGCGCGAGGTGCCGCAGCCGCCGCGAGGCGACGGCGACGATCCGGAACAGCGAGGCGTAGAGGACGAGCAGGCCGATGCCGAGCAGCAGGTAGAGCCGGAGCGAGTCCTCCCAGATGGCGGCCGCGACCGGCTCGTAGGAGCTGTAGACCTCGAACACGCCGGCGGGCCGGGGGTCGAGGCCGATACGGACCGGGACGTAGACCTCGAGCAGGGTCCGGCCGAGGCCGGAGTCCTCGGTCCCGTGCTTCACGTGCCCCTCGATGCGTCCCGAGAGCGCCGCCTGCACCCCGGGCGAGTCGGCATGCGCCTCACCGACGATGCTCCGCTCGTCGGAGTAGACGATGACCCCGTCGGCGTTGAACAGCTTCAGCCGCTTGATGCCGAGATCGCCGAACTCGCGCTGTCGCAGCTCCTCGTCGAGCGCCTGGAGGCGGTCGAGCGTCGGGTACGCCTGGAGGTCGCCGCGCAGCAGGACGGGCTCGAGCCCGGCCCGGGTCAGCACGTCGGCGAGCTGGGTCGCCTCGAGCAGCGCGCGGCGCTCGATGCGCTCGTGCAGCACGGAGCCGATGGCGATGCCGATGGCGGCGACCACGAGCAGGCTCAGCAGGCTGAACTTGGTCAGCAGCGAAGGCCTCCTCCGGAGCGCGCGCATGGACAATCAATCGACCGATAGGGCGTTCTCCTTGACCCGCTCGCACGTACCCTGAGAGGAGTGCCAGAGGGCGACACCATCCATTACGCGGCGAACCGGATCCGCCCGGTGCTGGAGGGCCACGTGCCCGACGAGCTCGAGACGCCGCACCCGCGCTTCGCGCGCGACCGCTGGCCGGAGCGGCTGGCCGGCCGCGCCGTGCGCTCCGTCGACGCCCACGGCAAGCACCTGTTCCTGCGCTTCGAGGGCGGCCTGACGATCCACTCGCACCTCCGCATGACGGGCTCGTGGCGGGTGCTCGACAGTGGCGCGCCGTGGCCGCGATCTCCGCGGTCGGCGTGGCTGCGGATCCGCCGCGGCCAGCGCGAGGTGCTCCAGTTCAACGGCCCCGTCCTGGAGCTGATGACGGACTCGCGCACACGGCTGGACCGGCGGATCGCGGGCCTCGGCCCCGACATCCTCGCGCCCGAGTTCGACGACGCCACGTTCCTGCGGCGGCTGCGTGAGGACGACCCGACGCGCCCGATCGGCGACGCGCTGCTCGACCAGCGGACGATCGCCGGGATCGGCAACCTCTGGAAGGTCGAGGCCTGCTTCGCCGCGCGGATCGATCCCTGGCGGCGCACGGGCGACGTGAGCGACGAGGAGGCGCTGGCCGTCGTCCACGAGGCGCGCCCGCGCATGCGCGCGTCCGCCACCGACGGGATCCAGGACCGCTTCCGCACGATCTACGGCCGCGCCGGCCTGCCGTGCCCGCGCTGCGGCGGCGAGGCGCGGATCCGCTCGCGCGGGCAGGGCGACAGCAACCGGATCACGTACTGGTGCCCCGCATGTCAGCGGTGACGTGGAGGTGCCTCGCGTGTCGACGGTGAGGCGGATCGGCCACAAGGGCGCCGACCACATCGCCCCGGGCAACACGAGCGAGAGCTTCGACGCCGCGCTCGCGGCCGGCGTGCACATGATCGAGTTCGACGTGCTGCCCGAGGACATGCGCGCCCCCGCGACTTCGGTGCTGCGGCTGGCGCACGACTACACGCACGACCTGGCGGCGGCGCCGACGCTCGAGGAAGGCCTCGAGCATCTCGCCGGCGCGGCGTTCGCGGGCGTCGAGCTGGACGTCGACCTCAAGCTGCCGGGCTACGAGGCGCGCGTGGTCGACGCGCTGCGGGTGCGCGGGCTGCTCGAGCGGACGCTCGTGTCGACGCAGTACATGCGCAGCCTGATCGCGCTGCGAGAGCTCGAGCCGGCGCTGCGGCTCGGCTGGTCCGTGCCGCGCGTGCGCCGGGACTACACGCTGTCGTGGCCGCACCGGCTCCCGGCCTACGCGGCGTTGCTCTACATGCGGCGGCGGCTGCCGGGGAAGGCGCGCGCCCACCTGGAGGCGGGGCGGTGCGACGCGGTCATGGCCCACTGGCGGCTCGTGACCCCGGCGCTGCTCGACGTGGTCCGGGAGACCGGCGGCGAGCTGTACGTGTGGACGGTGGACGACGCGCGGCGGATCCGGGCGCTCGAGGCGATGGGCGTCACCGGCGTGATCACGAACGACCCGCGGCTGTTCGGTCAGCCCATCGAGCAGGTCGCCGCGGAGTAGCCCGCGGGATCGGCGCCCGCCGTCGAGCGGTGGCCGGGCTCGGTCACCTCGCGGTCGCGGCGGACGATCCGGCGGTTCTCCGTCCAGCGGAAACGCACGACCCCGCGGAACGTGACCGGCCGCCGCGGCGCGGCCAGCTCGAAGCTCCAGCCGGACTCGACGGCGCGCCGGCGCGCGATCCCGAGCCGCTGCCAGCCCGAGTCGGCGCCCTCGACCTGGCGCCAGCGGTCGCCGTCCAGCCACTGGAGCCGGAACCGGACCAGGCGCTGCGCGCCGCGCGGCCGCGCCGGCATCGCCGCGCGGACCCCGACCTCGGCGGGATGTCGCGGCGTGTCGCACACGTTCACCGTCGCCCACGGCTGGGCGGGGCCGGGCATCACCGCCGCTGCGGCGGCCAGGAGTGCGGCGCCGGCATGCATCGCGACCACCGTACCGCGGGGTCAGATCTTGCATTCGAGCACCGAGGCCGCGGGCGTGGCCCTCGCGGACGTCAACGGCGGCTGGGTGGGGTGGCGGCGATCGGCCGGGGTGGCGGGGGATCGGCCGAGGCGGCCAAGTGGAGTCGATTGACCGCCCTATAGCCCGCAAATCGACTCCACCCTCGCCTTCCACGCCCGAACCCACCCCCTAAGAGCAAGCCGTTGACGTCCGCCGCGGGCCACGCCCCCGGCCTCGGTGACCGGATGCAAGACCTGACCCCTGTGATGGATGGATCGGGCGGGCGTAGTACTCCTGTGGCCGCCGTCATGACCGCCCCGCACGAGACCGCCGTTGCGGCCCTCGACTTCGAGGCGCTCTATCGCGCCGCGCGCGACGACGTCTACGCGTACGTCGCGACGCTGCTGCACGACCGCGGCGCGGCCGAGGACGTCACCGCGCAGACGTTCGAGCGCGCGTTCCGCAAGTCGCACTCCTACGACGCGCGGCGCGGCGGCCCGCGCGCGTGGCTGTTCGGCATCGCCCGCAACGCCGCGCTGGACGAGCTGCGGCGCCGCAAGCGCACCGCGTCGCTCGCCGCCGAGCCGGCCGACGAGTCGGCGGCCGCCACGCCGGACGAGGCCGCCGAGCGGGCGCTCGAGCGGGCGGCGGTGCGCGCCGCGCTCGCCACGCTCCCCGCCCGCGAGCGCGAGGTGATCGCCCTGAAGTTCCACGCCGGCCTGGACAACGCCGAGCTCGCCGCGGTCCTCGGCGTCAGCGTCTCCAACGCCGGCACCCAGCTGCACCGCGCCATGACCAAGCTCCGGAAGGCCGTCGATGACCGCCCCTGACACCCTGCCGCCCGAGCTCCAGGAGCTGGGCGACCTGCTGCGCGAGGATCCGCCCCGGCCCGACCCCGGCTGGGCGCGCGAGCTCGACGCCCGCGCGGCGGCCGGCTTCCCCCGGCCGCCGCGCCGTTCGCCGTTCCGGGTCGTGCGGCCGTTCCTGCTGCCGTCGCTGGGCTTCGCGGCGACCGTCGTGCTGGTCGTCGGCCTGGTGACCGCCGTCGACACCGGGGACCACGAGAGCGCATCGGACGGCTCCGGCGGCGGCGCGAGCAGCGGCGCGGGCGCCTCGGCGGGCTCGGCCGACTCGTCGGGTGGCGCGAGCATGGAGCGCGAGTCCGCCCGCGAGGCGGCCAAGGACTCGTCGTCGAGCCTCTCCGCCCCGCGCAGCGCGGTCGTCCCCTCGTCGCGCGGCGGCGATCCCTCCTCGGACTCGCGCCGCACGCGCAGGGTCGAGCGCACCGCCGCGCTCACGCTGGCCGCCCGGCCGCGCGAGGTCGAGGACGTCGCGGACGGCGTCGTGCGGGTGACGGACGCGTCCGGCGGCTACGTCGCCTCCTCCTCGGTGTCCGGTGGCGACGACGCCAACGCCACGTTCGAGCTGCGGATCCCGAGCAACCGCCTCCAGCGCACGCTGGCCGAGCTCTCGCGCCTCGCCCACGTCCGCGGGCGCTCGCAGGCGACGAACGACATCACCGCCGAGTCGGTCTCCGCCCGCGAGCGGCTCCGCGAGGCCCGCCGCGAGCGCGAGGGCCTGCTGCGCGCGCTCGCCCGCGCGATCACGCTCAACGAGACGGACAGCATCAAGGCGCGGCTGCGGATCGTGAACCGGCGGATCGGCGTCGCCCGCGCCGCCATGCGGCGCATCGACAACCGCGCGCGGTTCGCCAACGTCGACGTGACGCTGGTCGCCGACCGCGACGCCGGCGCGGGCGGCGACGACGACGGCACCTGGACGCCGGGCGACGCGCTCCGCGACGCCGTCCGCGTGCTCGAGGTGGCCGCCGGCATCGCGGTGATCGTGCTCGCGCTCGCCATCCCGCTCGGGCTCGTCGCCGTGCTCGGCGTCGCCGCCGGCCGCCTCGCCGGCCGCCGCCGGCGCGAGCGCGCGCTCGACATGGCGTAGCGCCTCGACGGGCAGGTGTGCCGTCCGTCACGCTGTGGTATCCCTGCGCCCAGATGCCGGCGAGCGCGCAAGAGACGGCGGGCCTGCTGAGCCGCGTGCCCGTCTTCGAGACGCTGGGGCCGCAGGAGCTCTCGCAGATCGCCGACGTCGCCGTGCCGCGCAGCTTCCGGCCCGGCGAGGTGATCTTCCGCGAGGGCGACGACTCCGACACCTGCTACGTCGTGCGCTCCGGCCACGCGCGCGCGATCCGCGAGCACGGCGACGGGCGCCAGATCACGCTCGCGACATTCGGGCCGGGCGACATCTTCGGCGAGCTGGCGATGTTCGACGACGAGCGGCGCTCGGCCACCGTCGAGGCGATCGACGACCTCGAGGTGCTCGGCATCCCGGGCGTCGACATGCGGGCGCTGCTCCAGCGCCACGCCGACATCGCGGTCAAGCTCGTGATCGCGCTCGGGCGGCGGCTGCGCGCGGCGAACGAGCGGCTCGCGCGCCAGTCGTTCCAGACGGTCCAGAGCCGCGTCGCCGCGGTGCTGGCGCAACTCGTCGAGGAGGCGCGCGCCGAGGGCGCCGGCGACGGCGACGTCCTGCTCACCGCGACGCAGGCGGAGCTGGCCCAGCTCGCCGGCTCCTCGCGCGAGTCCGCCAGCCGCTTCCTCGCCGTGCTCGAGCGCGCCGGCGTGATCTCCCAGGGGCGCGGCCGGCTCACTGTCCACGACCCCGCCGCCCTCCAGGGCTATGTCTACTGACGGCCCAGGGCGCAGGTTCATCACCGAGACCTCCTACGGAGGCGTGACGCTTCGCGGCGACGACGTGCTGGTGATCCAGCCGGTCGGCCGCCGCCGCATCACCGCCCTGCCCAAGGGCGGGCGCCAGGGTCGCGAGACCCCGGAGGAGACCGCCGCGCGCGAGGTGCGCGAGGAGACGGGCGTGAACGTCACCGTGCGCGAGCCGCTCGGCGACGTCGAGTACTGGTACCGGCGCGGCGGGCGGCGCGTCTTCAAGACGGTCCACTTCTTCCTCTGCGACTACATCTCCGGTTCGACTGCTGACCACGACCACGAGGTCGACGAGGCGCGCTGGATCCCCCTGGAGGAGGCGCGGAGGGTGCTCACCTACTCGGGCGAGCGGGAGCTCATCGAGCGCGCGCTCGCCAAGCTGGCGTCAGCGCGCTCGCCGCACGGTTGACAGGCCCTATACACCGCTGCGACGGTGGCCCCGGTCCGCGGTGGGTCCTTGTCAGCCCGGAGGTCGCATGGTTCCTCGAGAGCAGGTGCGACGGTCCTCGCTCGAGCAGCGGCGCGAGCCCGAGCCCGAGGCGCCCGCGGATGCTCGCCGGGAGCAGCTGAACCCCGCCGAACTGCTGCTCTCGCTCCAGCGCGGCGCCGGCAACCGGGCCGTCGCCCAGATGGTGCAGCGCGCGATCGGCTTCGAGTACGAGGTCAACCGCGAGACGTACAAGGCGCCAGGACGTCTGTCGGCGGCCGAGCGGCAGGGCTATCCCGCATGCGCCCGGCCAACGCCGGCCCGACCCTCGGCAAGGGCAACACGCTCGTGGACGGGCTCGGCGGCGGCCTCAGCGCCAAGACCGACCTCGGCGGCAACTGGAACGACACGAACCTCGAGTTCGAGATCGATCCCGTCGACGAGACGCCCGCGGGCCGCGCCAAGCTCGCTCTCGCGCTCGAGCAGCTCGAGCTGTTCGCGCAGCTCATCGACCGCGAGGAGCAGCGCGGCTACCCGAAGGTGTCCGCGTACCACCTGGCCGCCGCGACCGGCGGCGCCAGCCGTGTCCACCACGCCTACATCGTCGCCGCCTCGTCGCCCACTCGCGGGAACCCGCAGGCCACGGCCGGGGTCCGGCTGGACCAGGTCGCGCAGCTGATGGAGCAGGGCGTGGGCGGGCACACGGGCCTCCCGAGCCCACTCGTGGCGCCCGAGCGGTACGAGCTCGGGGCCGGGTCGTCGGCCTCGGACTTCCTCACCGTGGGCGAGGCTCCCATGATGGTCCGTTCCGGCATCATGGACTTCCTCGACGACCGCAAGGCCAATAAGAAGCGCAAGCCACCCAAGGGGTTCCCGAGCCCCAGTCTCGTCGGCCTGTGCTCGCTGATGCTGACGTACATGATCAAGGCCGGGGGGCCGCAGGCCGTCGCCTACGCCAAGCAGATCGCTCCGCTCATGGCCCGCACGAACTTCGTGGGCATGTACAACGCCGTGCCCCAGCAGGAGCGCAAGTGGTTGCAGGCGATCAAGCCGCCGAGGTGGGAAGGGCTGTGGGACTGTCTCCTCGAGGCGGGGAACCTCTCCAAGGACGCGGGGGCGCCGCTGTTCACGGCCGACCCGAACGCCGCGGAGGGCTCGAGGCTGACCTTCCTCACGCGCTGGTGGTGGATCATCGGGCTCGCCCAAGGGCTACGACCTGCTCACGACAGACGACCTGGCCACGCTCGACCTCGACGCCCCCGGAGCCCCGCTGTCGAAGGAGCAGGCCGGCCGCCTCAACGCGACTCAGGACCCGAGCCTGGCCGGCGAGGAGGGCAAGCCCCCCACGGACGACCAGGCGGCCTACCTGCGCAAGTTCCGGGCTCACCAGCTCTTCGGGCTGGGCGGCTTCGGCGAGAAGACCGAGGCGGTCGGAGGCGGCGCGGTGCAGGCGCCGATCTTCGAGCTGCGGCGGCTCATGCAGAGCATCGACGCGCACCAGTTCACGGAGATGGCCCTCGGCGTGTTCGACTACATCACCGCGCTCAACGCCACCGACGCGGGCCAGCAGGCCCCCGCCTACCAGCGCGGGAACCAGGCCGCGCCCGTCATGACCGGCAAGCAGAAGCGGCAGTTCAACTGGGCCGTGTAGCGAGGGGCTCCGGTGTACTAGGCTCCCGGCGCGTGCAGGTCCTCAACTTCTACTCGACGGTGTTCGCGGACCAGATGAAGCGCGGCCGCAAGACCGCGACGATCCGGCTCGGCGACAAGCGCCACAAGTACCGCAAGAACCAGGTCGTCCTCGTGACCGTCGGGTACCAGTACTCGCCGCGCGAGAAGCTGTTCCACGCGGTGATCGACAACGTCGACGTCAAGCGCGTGAAGGACCTGTCGCCGCGCGACATCGAGCACGACAACCCCGAGTTCCGCCGCACGGAGGAGCTCGTGCACTTCCTCGAGCAGATCTACGGGCGCGAGGTGTCGCTGGAGGACACCGTGACCGTCGTGCGCTTCTCGCAGATCGTCGAGAACCCGCCGGACCTCCAGGACCGCCTGCGCGGCGTCGGCGGCGCGCAGAACTAGCTGCCGGGCGGCGGCGCGGAGCCCGACGTGCCGTACGCGGGCGGCGCCGGCGGGACCGGCGCGGAGAAGTTCTGGCGCACGATGCGACGGCGCGACGGCGCGCCCGCGGTCGCGAGGCCGCAGGTGAGGAGCATGAGCGCGGCGCCCATGGCGATCAGCGCGCCGTGGCGCAGCTCGTAGGCGGCGTTGCTGCCGGGCGGGTCGAGCAGCTTCCACGCCGCCACGCCGACCACGGCCAGCGCCGCGTAGCGCAGGAGATCGCGACCCAGCGTCTGGAGCGCCGGCAGCAGGCACAGCAGCGCGCCGAGGCCGCCGATCCCGGCGAGCGCGGCGAGCACGACCGCCCAGTGGCCGAGGCTCTCCCAGCCCGTCACGCCGTCGTGCCCCGAGACCCAGCGCTGAACGCCCTCGCCCAGCCCGTAGAGCGGGCCGTTGATGTCGCCGATGCCCGGCGCGTCGGGCGCCGCCTTGGGGGCCGCGGCGTACCAGGGCCGGCCGAGCGTCAGGACGACGCCCGCCGCCGCCGCGATGGAGAGCAGGACGTGGGTGCGGAAGCCGAGCGTGCGCATGATTGGCCCCTTTGTCGGCAGTAGCGCGACCGGGCTACAGACCCGCGCGCGCCCATTCGACGAACGACCGGCCTTGGCACTCCTATGACGAGAGTGCCAAGAAGGCCTTGACTTCGCTCTTCTCCGTCATATCATCACCTGCAACGCTGGCACTCTGCCTCAACGAGTGCCAACTCACGTGTTGTACGCGACTCGAGTGGAGGTCACTCAATGAAGCTCAAGCCCCTGGGCGATCGGCTGATCGTCAAGGCGGTCGACGAGGACCAGACGACCGCCTCCGGCATCGTCCTGCCCGACACCGCCAAGGAGAAGCCGCAGAAGGGCAAGGTCCTCGCCGTCGGCGACGGCAAGTGGGATGACGAGGGAGAGAAGCGCATCCCGCTCGACGTCTCCGAGGGCGACGAGGTCCTGTACTCCAAGTACGGCGGCACCGAGATCGTGGTCGACGGCGAGGACCTCCTGGTCCTGCGCGAGAGCGACGTGCTGGCGAAGGTCGCCGGCTAGGCGAACTCCCCCCAAGACCAAGGAACAGACACACACATGGCTCACAAGGAACTGAAGTACGACGTCGAGGCTCGCTCGGCGCTCGAGGCGGGCGTCGACGCGGTCGCGAACGCGGTCAAGGTCACGCTCGGCCCGCGCGGCCGCTACGTGGTCCTCGACAAGAAGTTCGGCGCCCCGACCATCACCAACGACGGCGTCACGATCGCTCGTGAGATCGAGGTCGAGGACGTCTTCCAGAACCAGGGCGCCCAGCTCGTGCGCGAGGTCGCCACGGCGACCAACGACGTCGCGGGCGACGGCACCACCACGGCGACGGTGCTCGCCCAGGCGATCGTCCGCCAGGGCCTCAAGAACGTCGCCGCCGGCGCGAACCCGCTCAGCCTGAAGCGCGGCATCGAGCGCGCGGTCGACCAGGTCGTCGACCACATCCGCTCGCAGTCCAAGGAGATCTCCGGCAAGGACCAGATCGCCCGCGTGGCGACGATCTCCGCCGGCGACGAGGAGATCGGCGACGTCATCGCCGACGCGATCGAGAAGGTCGGCAAGGACGGCGTCGTGAACGTCGAGGAGGGCCAGACGTTCGGCATGGACCTCGAGTTCACCGAGGGCATGCAGTTCGACAAGGGCTACATCTCGCCCTACATGGTCACCGACCAGGAGCGCATGGAGGCGGTCCTCGAGGACCCCTACATCCTCATCGCCAACCAGAAGATCGGCTCGGTCCGCGACCTCCTGCCCGTGCTCGAGCAGGTCATCCAGTCCGGCCGCCCGCTGCTGATCATCGCCGAGGACGTCGAGGGCGAGGCCCTCGCGACGCTCGTCGTGAACAAGCTGCGCGGCACCTTCACCGGCGTCGCCGTGAAGGCCCCCGGCTTCGGCGACCGCCGCAAGCGCATGCTCGAGGACATCTCGATCCTCAGCGGCGGCGAGGTCATCACCGAGGAGATGGGCCTCAAGCTCGAGAACACCCAGATCTCCCAGCTCGGCCGCGCGCGTCGCGTGGTCGTCGCCAAGGACACGACGACGATCGTGGACGGCGCGGGTGACGCCGAGGCGATCAAGGGCCGCATCAACCAGATCAAGTCGGAGATCGAGAACACCGATTCCGACTTCGACCGCGAGAAGCTCCAGGAGCGCCTCGCGAAGCTCTCCGGCGGTGTCGCGGTCGTGAAGGTCGGCGCGGCCACCGAGACGGAGATGAAGGAGAAGAAGCACCGCGTCGAGGACGCGCTCCAGGCCACCCGCGCGGCCCTCGAGGAGGGCATCGTGCCGGGCGGCGGCGTGGCGCTGCTCGAGGCGATCGACGCCGTCAACCCCGACGTCCTCGACGAGGACGACGAGAAGACCGGCGCCCGCATCGTCGTGCGCGCGCTCGAGGAGCCGCTCCGCCAGATCGCGGAGAACGCCGGCTACGAGGGCTCGGTCGTGGTCAACGAGGTCAAGAAGTCCGACGCTGGCGTCGGCCTCAACGCGAACACCGGCGAGTACACCGACCTCGTCGCGGCCGGCGTCATCGACCCGGCGATGGTCACGCGCTCGGCGCTCCAGAACGCCGCGTCGATCGCGAAGAACATCCTCACCACCGAGGCGATCGTCGCCGAGGTCCCGGAGAAGGACGGGCACGGCGGCGGCGGCATGCCCGACATGTCGGGGATGATGTAGTCACGCAAACGGTTTCGCCCTACGGTCGCCGAAAACACCACTCGGCGACCTTCGGGCGACGTTACGCGGGAGGGCCCGGCTCACGCCGGGCCCTCGCTCGTTCTAATGGTCACGTCCATGGAGACCGGCACATCGTTCACCGCGCTCGACCCCGACGGCGACGACCGCTTCCAGTGGCTGCGGCGGGAGCTCGGCATCTCGAGCTTCGGGCTCAGCCTGCTGCGGTTCCGGCCCGGGCAGGGCTCGCGCATCCACCGTCACGAGCGCCAGGAGGAGGCGTACCTCGTGCTCGAGGGCACGCTGACGCTCCAGTTCGAGGGCGAGACGCGCGAGCTCGCGCGCGGGGAGCTGGCCCGGGTCGCGCCGGACGTGCGCCGGCAGCTTCTGAACCGCACGGACGAGCTGCTGCTGGTGCTGGCGCTGGGGGGCGCCGAGCCGCACCACAGCCGCGACGGCCGCGCCTACCACTCCTGGGACGAGGCGGGCGACGGACATCCGCCGCAGGAGGTCCCGATGGTGGAGGACGCGCGCTGATGCCGGTCTACGTCATCGCCGACGTCCGCGAGGTCCGCGACCTCGAGGCGCTGATCGAGTACCGCCGCCGCAACACCGACACCGTCGCCCACCACGGCGGCCGCTTCCTGATCCGCGGCGGCGAGTCGACCCTTCTCGAGGGCGACTGGCCGACGCAGCGGATCGTGCTGATCGAGTTCCCGGACAGCGCCGCCGCGCGCGCCTGGTGGGAGTCCGACGAGTACGCGCCGCTGAAGGCCATGCGCCGCGAGGCGTCGGACACCAGCATCCTGCTCGTCGAGGGCGCGAGCTAGGGCGGAAGCCGCGTGCCCTCGCGGCGCAGGCGGAACCAGCGGTAGCCGTAGGGGTCGAGCGGGACGGTGAGCACGCGCCCGGCGGGCGTGGCGTCGGCGTCGCCGAGCAGGTCGACCGCCTGCTCGACGCCGTCCTCGACCTCCACGCGGACCTCCAGCCGCTCGCCCGCGAACGAGTGCAGCGCGACGATCGTGCTGCCGTCCCAGTCGGCCCGGTGCGCGAGCACGGCAGGGTGGCCGGCGTCCAGCAGCGTGCACCGGCCCCAGCCCAGCTCCGGGCACTCGCGGCGGCGGCGGATCAGGCGCTCCATCCAGTTCACCAGCGAGCCGGGGTCACGCCGCTGCGCCGCCACGTTGACGCGGTCGGGACCCCAGCCCTCGGCGGCCACCACCGGCCGGCACAGCGCCGAGGGATCCTCGACGGGCGAGAACCCGCCGTTGCGGTCGGCCGACCACTGCATCGGCGCCCGCACGCTGTAGCGGCCCGGGATCTCGAGGTTCTCCGCCAGCCCGATCTCCTCGCCGTAGAACAGGACCGGCGTGCCGGGCAGCGAGAACGCGAGGCTGTACAGCATCCGGACCTGCCGCTCGTCGCCGCCGACCATCGTCGGCAGCCGCCGCCGCAGCCCGCGCCCGTACAGCTGCAACTCCTCCTCCGGGCCGAACGCGGCGAACACCTCGGCGCGCTCGGAGTCCGAGAGCTTGTCGAGCGTCAGCTCGTCGTGGTTGCGGACGAAGTTCGCCCACTGGCAGTCCTCGGGGATGCCGGGCAACGACCGGAGCGCGTCGCGCACCGGCGCCGCGTCGCCGCGCGCCAGCGCGAGGTACGTCGCCTGGTTGACGACGAACGACAGCACCATGTGCAGCTCGTCGCCGTCCTCGTCGCCGAAGAACGCCCGCTGCTGATCGGGCGGCAGGTTGACCTCGCCCATGAGGATCGCGTCGCCGCGCCGGCGGCCGATGAAGCGGCGCAGGTCGCGAAGGAAGTCGTGCGGATCGGCGAGCGCGCCGGCAGGCATCCCGACCGGCTCGAGCAGGAACGGCACCGCGTCGACGCGGAATCCGGCCAGCCCCTGGACGAGCCAGTAGCCGACCACCTGCGCGATCTCGTCGCGCACGGCCGGGTTGGCGACGTTGAGGTCCGGCTGGTGGGAGTAGAACCGGTGCAGGTACCACTGGCGCGCCTTCGGGTCCCACGCCCAGTTGGAGTCCTCCTGGTCCGGGAAGACGACGTCGCCCGGCTTCTCCGCCGGCTTCTCGTCGGCCCAGACGTAGAAGTCGTGGTACGGCGAGTCGCGGTCGCGGCCCGCCTGGAACCACGGGTGCTGGTCCGACGTGTGGTTGACGACCAGGTCCGCGATGACGCGGATGCCGCGGTCGGCCGCCGTGCGGATCAGCTCGGCGAAGTCGCCGGGCGTGCCGAGCCGGCCGTCGACGCCGTAGAAGTCGGTGATGTCGTAGCCGTCGTCGCGCTGGCGGCTGGGATAGAACGGCATCAGCCAGAGGCAGCCGACGCCGAGGCCGGCGAGGTAGTCGAGCCGCTCCGTGAGCCCCGGCAGATCGCCGCAGCCGTCGCCGTCGGAGTCCAGGAACGTCTCGACGTCGAGGCAGTAGACGACCGTGTTCTTCCACCACAGGTCGCTGGTGGCCTTGGTCCTCATAGCTCTGGCAGCACGCGCTCGCCGAAGGCCTCGATGAAGCGCCGCTGCTCCTGGCCGACGTGGTGGAGGTAGATCGCGTCGAAGCCGATCTCCGCGAACTCCCGGATCCAGGCCACGTGCCGGCCGAGGTCGGCCGACACGAGCACGACGCCGTGCATGTCCTCGGGCCGGACGTGGGTCGCCGCGACGTCGAACTCCTCCACGGTCGCGAGGTCCCACGGGATCGGCGGCGGGAACACGTTCGTGCGCCACTGGTCGTGGGCGATCCGCAGCGCCTCCTCGTCGCTCCCGGCCCACGAGAGGTGCACCTGCACGGCGGCCGGCTTCCCCTCGCCGCCGCCCTCGCGGAACGCGGCGAGCACCTGCTCCAGGCGCTCGCGCGGCTGGTTGACGGTGATCAGCCCGTCCGCCCAGCCGCCGACGAAGCGGGCGGTCTGAACGCTCACCGCCGTCCCGAGCAGCTGCGGCGGCTCGGACGGCAGCGTCCACAGCTTCGCGCGGTCGACGGTGACCAGTCCGTCGTGGTTGACGACCTCGCCGGCGAACAGCGCCCGCATCACGTCGACGCACTCGCGCAGCCGCGCGTTGCGCACGTCCTTGCGCGGCCACGGCGCGCCCGTGATGTGCTCGTTGGAGAACTCGCCGGTGCCGAGCGCGACGGACAGCCGGCCCGGGAACATCTCCGCGAGCGTGGCCGCCGCCTGCGCGATCACCGCCGGGTGGTAGCGCTGGCCGGGCGCGTTCACGACGCCGTAGGACATCGCCGTCGCCTGCATCGCCGCGCCGAGCCACGACCACGCGAACCCCGACTCGCCCTGCCGCTCGCTCCACGGCGAGAAGTGGTCGGACGACCAGGCGCGCTCGAACCCAGCCGCCTCGGCGTCGCGCATCGCCTGGAGCAGCGCGCTGGGCGGGATCTGCTCGTGCGACGCGTGGATGCCGATCGCGGCCATCCGCCCCTCCTACCCCGACGCGTCATGATCGGCGCGGCGATCTATCGCGACGCGCCCCACCGGCGCGCCGCGATCGGCACGCCGGAGGAGCACGAGCGGCTCATGGCCGAGCTCAGGGAGCGCGGAACATGACGACCGGCACCTTCGCCCGCCGGAGCGCCGCGGCGAGCTGACGCGCGTACGGGTGCTCGTCGCCCTGGCGCCCGGCCGGGTTGTCGATCACGAACGCCACCCGCCGGCGCGCGGTCTGCACGCGGTAGGTCGCGCCGTAGCGCCGCAGCAGCCGGCGGGCCTTGCGCTGCCCGCGGGCGCGCACGACCAGCCGCAGCGGCTCGTGCGCGACGGTCAGCCGCCGCGTCGCCCGGATCGCGCGCCGGAAGCGCGGCCGCGCGGCGACCCGCGCCGTCGCGGGAGCGTCGCCGAACAGCGCGTTGTACAGGAGCTTCTGCGTCCCGTCGGTGAACGCGCGGTAGTTCGGCTCGAAGCCGAACGCGACCACGCGGCCAGCGCCGACCCGGTCGTCCACCGCCGCCGGGCGGCCGGAGAGCGCCGCCGCGCCGTCGGCCTGGCCGGAGACGAAGAAGTCCTCCGACGAGGCGTCGGGGTAGCGCAGCGGCACGGAGCCGCCGCTCGCGCCGATCACGTAGCGGGCGTCGTCGAGTACCCACGCGAACGGGCCGACCCCGGCGGCGAGCGGGCTGGCGCCGTCCACCCGGACCCGGAACAGGCTGCCGGGCGTCGCCACGCCGGCGTCGCCGCCGTCCTCGTAGACCGCGCTCGAGATGCCGAGTGCGGAGGCGAGCACGCCGCCGTCGAGCCAGCCGACGTAGCGGCCGCCGCCCCGCACCCACGCGGCGAGGTTCTCGCGGCCCTTCGGCCCGAGGTCCTTGTAGCCGTACGGATCCGACGGGACCGCCGGGTCCTTGAGCGCGTAGCCGTCGGGCACCAGCAGGACCTCCGTGCCGGCCAGCTCGCCGTTCGCGATGTCCTCGGCCGACACGTCGCGGTACTCGACGCCCCAGCGCTCGAGCAGCCAGCGCAGCCAGCCGCCCGACTCGATGCCGCGCACGAACTGCGGCGACATCGAGTAGAGAGCGACCGTCGGCTGCCGCGACGGCAGCGCCGGCGGGGCGGGCTCCGGCCGTGCGCCCACGACGCTCGCCTTCGGCGACAGCTGCGCGCCCGACGAGCCGCCGGACAGGTTGAACAGCAGCGGGTTGCTCCACCCCACGATGTCGTAGGCGTAGCCGACCGGCGTGTAGGTGCTCTCGTTGAGCATCGACTGGATCCAGTGCTTCTGGCGCTGCGCCATCGGGATCCAGTAGCTGCCCGCGGGCAGCGTCGTCGCGCGCGCCGAGCGGCCGTAGGGCCGGAAGTCCGGCACGCTGAGCGGCGCCGAGAGCCGGCGCACCTCGACGTCCATGCGCTGGAGCCGCCGGACCAGGGCCTGCGCCTCACGCGCCTTGGCCGGCTCGTCGGCGCGGATGAAGTAGTGCCGCACCCGGACGTCCGGGACCTGCTGGCGCACCGTGTTGCCCGGCTCGAAGACCTCGTTGGGCTCGAGCCGGCCGGCCTCCCCCTGGCGCACGGCGTCGACCCACGAGGCGTGCCAGCCGCGCAGGATCGCGTCCCGCCGCATCGCGGCGGCCGACAGCGACGTCCACTGCGTGAGGTACTGCTCGAACACCCGCACGGTGGCCGTGTCGCCGCTGCTCTTCTCGAACGTCATCCCGGCGGCGCCGAAGCCGTTGGCCGGCACGGTGTCGCCGTAGCCCGCGTAGAACAGGTCGTAGGTGTCGTAGTTGAAGTACGGGATCGCCCGGTCGTCGAAGACGTCCTGCATCGCGGGCCCGTAGACCTCGTTGATCCAGTCCACCGCCGTGTCGGCGATCTCGTGGTACACGGGATCGGCGTTGGGCGGGAAGAAGTACGTCTCCGAGCCCATCTCGTGCGCGTCGATGAACAGCACGGGCGGGTAGCGGCGAACGAGCTCGACCTTGCCGTCGGTCTCGGGCTGCGTGCGGGCGAACCAGTCGCGGTTCATGTCGAAGCCGTTGGCGTTGCGCCGGGTGTCCGCCTCGCGCCCGTCCGGGTTCTGCGTCGGCAGGATCACGACGACCGCGTTGTCGAGGATCCGCTGCGCGGCGCAGTCGGCACGGTCCGCGAGCTCGTACAGGACACGCAGCGAAGCGTCGGTGCCGCTCTCCTCGCCGCCGTGGACGTTGCCCGCGATCCACAGGATCGCCGGGTTGGAGGCGGCGATCCGCGCCGCCTCGCGCTCGCTCGTGCGCGGGTCCATCAGCTTGGCCGTCGCGGAGCGGACGCCGGAGAGCCCGGCCGCGGTGACGCGCTCGGGCCGCCCGACGATCGCGTAGCGCAGGGGCCGGCCCAGTACGGAGGTGGCCGCGACGCCGGACGTGACCCGGTCGCTGGCCTGGTCGACGGCCAGCAGGTAGCTGTCGGACTCCTCCGTCGTGACGTCCCGGTCACCGAAGTTGATCCCGATGACCTGCTGCGAGGTCGGCACCTGGCCGCGGAAGTGCGCCTGCGTGAACGGATCGCAGGTCGCCGCCGCGGCGGGCGCCGCGACGACCAAGAAGGCGCCCAGCGCAAGGCCGAGCGCCATTCGAAGTACAGACATCATCCCCTCCCAGTGGAGTGCCCCTGTTGGGGATGACGGTAGCTCAGCCGGCCGCTTCGGCGCGGCGCAGCCCGCGCACGCCCCACATGGCGAACAGCGCCACCATGGCCAGCGCGAGCCCGTAGGCGAGCAGCGCCGGGAAGTCCTGGCCGGAGATCAGGTCGCGCCCGCCCTCGACCAGCGCCGTGAACGGGTTGTACTTCGCGACCGCGTGCACCCAGCCCGACAGGAGGTCGAGCGGCACGTAGACCGGCGCGAGGAAGAGCACGATGAACACCGGCATCTGCATCGCCGGGCCGGCCTGGATCGTCCGCGTCCGGAACGCCACGCCGGCCGCGAACAGCAGCGCCGTGATGTTGACGAGCGCGGCGAGCAGGATCAGGCCGAGCAGCTCGACGCCGCCGCCGCTGACCTTCATGCCCGTGACGAGCGCGACGCAGAACAGCAGCGTCCCGACGATCAGGGCGCGGATGAGCGCCGCCACGCCGTAGCCGAGCAGGATCCCGAGCCGGCTCGGCGCGCCCAGCATCAGGCGCCGCGCGAAGCCGCGCTCGAAGTCCGAGGCGATGCTGAAGCCCGTGAACACGCCGCCGAAGGCGGACGCCTGGAGCAGCACGAAGACGAACTGGAACGCCGTGTAGCCGGACGGGAAGTCGAAGCCCGGCACGTTGCCGACGTTCGAGAGCCCGCCCGCGAACGCCGTGAAGAAGAACAGCGGGAAGATGATCGAGGGCAGCAGGAACGCCGGGTTGGTCGTGAAGTTGTGGATCTGCCGCCAGGCGACGGCGTGCGTGACGTCGAGCGTGCCGGCTCATGTCCGCACCAGCCGGTTGCGCAGCGCGAACGAGGCGCCCGTGATGGCGAGCAGCGCGATCGCCGCCGCGATCCCGAAGCCGAGCGCGAGCGCCTCGCCGTCCCAGCCCGTGATCACGAACGAGCGGACGCCCTCGAGCAGGTAGGAGACCGGGTTGTAGGTCGCGATCGTGCGGAACCAGTCCTGCTCGATCAGCGGCCGCGGCAGCGACATCGAGGACAAGAAGAGCGCCACGAACAGCAGCGGGAAGAAGCCCTGGACCGCCTCGGCCGTGCCGGTCCGCAGCCCGATGAAGGAGCCGACCGCGGCGAACGCGAGCGCCACCAGCAGCGCGAAGAGCAGCAGCACCGGCACGCCGGCCGCGCCGGCCTTGAAGTCCATGCCGGCCGCGAAGCCCGCCGCCAGGTAGATGCACGCCGAGAAGAAGGCGACGACCATCATCCCGCCGAGGTGCCCGATCAGCAGCGCGGCGCGCCGGATCGGGGTCATCGCGAGCCGCTTGAGGAAGCCCGTCTCCACGTCGCGCGCGAGCGCCGTGCCGGCGTTGAGCGCCGCGAACAGCGAGCCCTGGATGAACGGGATCGCGATCGCGAAGTCCAGGTAGGTGTCGGCCGGGAAGCCCGGGAGGTCGGTGGCCGCGTCGAGCCCGCCGACGTTGATCGACATCAGCACGAGCGGGAACAGCACCGGCGGGATCACCATCGCCGGCTGGCGCAGCGTCTGCATGACCGAGCGGCGCGCCACCTGCCCGACCTGCTGGAGCAGCGCGCTCATACGGCGACCGGCTCCTGCTCGGGCTCGCCCTCCTCGTCCTCCGCGGCGTCGAGCTTGCGGCCGGTCTTGGCGAGGAAGACGTCGTCGAGCGTCGGCGCGTGGAGCTGGAAGTCGGTGACCGCGAGGCCCTCGGCGTCGAGCGCGCGGACGACGCCCGCGAGCTCCTCGGCGCCGCCGTCGAGCCGGACGGCCGCCGCGCCGGGCGGCGCCGGCGCGTGCGCGCCGAAGCGGTCGAGCACGGCCGCGACGGCGTCGCGCTCGGAGCGCTCCGCCGGCACGACCTCGAGCGTCGGGCGCCCGATCTCGGCCTTGAGCTCCTCCGGCGTGCCGCGGGCCACGATCTGCCCGTGGTCGATGATCGCGATGCGGTCGGCCAGGACGTCGGCCTCCTCGAGGTACTGCGTGGTGAGGAAGACGGTGACGCCCTCGTCGCGCGCCAGGTGGGCGACCTCCCGCCACATGTCGGCGCGGCTCGACGGGTCCAGGCCGGTGGTCGGCTCGTCCAGGAAGAGGATCCGCGGGCGGTGCACGAGCGCCAGCGCGAGGTCCAGCCGGCGCTTCATGCCGCCGGAGTAGCCGCCGACCTTGCGGTCGGCCGCGTCGGCGAGCCCGACGCGCTCGATCAGCTCGTCGCCGCGGCGGACGCGCTCCGCCTTGGGGACGCCCTGGAGCGTCGTCTGGAGCTTCATGTGCTCGCGGCCGGTCAGCAGCGGGTCGAGCGCGGCCTCCTGGAGCGCGGCGCCGATCGCGGCACGGACCGCGGCGCCCTCGCGCACGATGTCGTGGCCCGCCACCCGCGCCGTGCCCGCCGTGGGCGGCAGCAGCGTGGTGAGCATCAGCACGGTGGTCGACTTCCCGGCGCCGTTGGGCCCGAGGAAGCCGTAGATCTCGCCTGGGTCGACGCGCAGCTCGATGCCGTCGACGGCGCGCGGCCCGTTCTTGAACTCGCGGACGAGGCCCTCGACCTCGATGCCGTTGTCTCCCGTCATGGCGACAACCCTACGGAACTATTTGATGCTGTCAACCTTTTCTCATGATAACTTTCGCGGCGTGTCAACTTCGGCGCCGTCAAGTATCGCGGCTCGAGAGGCCTGGGGCTCTGTTCTGGCGGATCTTCATCGCCGACAAGCCGCGCCGCATGGCGGTGATCGGCGAGCTCGGGCTCTCGTTCCAGCAGTCGATGGCGCTGATGCGCCTGGAGGCGGGGCAGGCGCTGCCGATGAGCGCGCTCGCCCACGCGCTTCAGTGCGACAACTCGAACGTGACGGGCATCGTCGACCGCCTCGAGGCGGCCGGGCTCGCCGAGCGGCGCGCCGACCCGCGCGACCGCCGCGTGAAGACCGTGGCGCTGACGGCCAAGGGCGAGGAGATCCGGGCGATGGTGGCGATGCGGGCCGGCCAGCCGCCGCCGGAGCTCGCCGCGCTGCCCGAGGAGGACGCGATCGTCCTCCGCGACCTGCTCCAGAAGGCGATCGACCTACACGGCTGACAGCTCGCGCGGCGCCGGGCCGACGTACTTCGAGGCCGGACTGGACTTCGCTCATCTACGGGCCTTTCGTTCGGCTGGCGTCGGGAGACTACGAGCGCGCAGGCGGTGGCGACGCGCTTCACCGCCCGATGTGGCGTAGGCTCACGCCGCCCGAAGGCTTCCATGGCATCCACCGATCTCATGTTCACGCCGGTGGCGGACCTGGCGGCTCGCGTACGCGGCGGTGAGCTGGCCGCGCGCGAGCTGGTCCAGGCCTCGCTCGACCGCATCGACTCGCTCAACGGGACGCTCAACGCGTTCGTCGAGGTCGACGCCGAGCGCGCGCTCGCGGCGGCGGACGCGATCGAGCCGGGCGACGAGCGCCCCTTCGCCGGCGTGCCGATCGCCGTGAAGGCGAACGTCCCGGTCGACGGGCTGTGCATGAACTTCGGCTCGGCCTTCCTCAAGGGCCACCGGCCGGGCCACAACGCGTACCTCGTGCGGCGCCTGCGCGATGCCGGCTTCGTGATCGTCGGCGTGACCAACATGCCCGAGTTCGGGATCCTCCCGACGACGGAGCCGCGCCACATGGGGCCGACGCTCAACCCGTGGGACCACTCGAGGACGCCGGGCGGCTCGTCGGGCGGCTCGGCCGCCGCCGTGGCCGCCGGCATGGTGCCGATCGCCCACGGCAACGACGGCGGCGGCTCCATCCGCATCCCGGCCGCCTGCACGGGCCTCGTCGGCCTGAAGCCCAGCCGCGGCCGGATCTCGCGCGGGCCGGACCTGGGCGACTCATTCCTGGTCAGCGACGGCGTGCTCTCGCGCACGGTCGGCGAGACCGCACAGCTGCTCGACGTCCTGGCGGGCTACGAGGTCGGCGACGCCACCTGGGCGCCGCGCCCCGCCGAGCCCTACTCGACCTCCGTCCGGCGCGACCCCGGCCGCCTGCGGGTCGCGATGACGGCGGCCAACCCGCTCGACGTCGACGTCGACCCCGAGTGCGTCCACGGCATGCACCAGGCGGCCGAGCTGCTCTCGTCGCTCGGGCACGAGGTCGAGGAGGCCAATCCGGGGATGCCCGGCCGCGACGCGCTCCAGCTGTTCATCGCCGCGTTCGGGCCCGCGGTCAGCATGGGCATCAGCTACGGCGAGCTGCTCGCCGGGCGGAAGCCGACCGAGGACGAGATCGAGCCGCTGTCGCGGGCGATCCACGAGCGCGCGCAGGAGATCACGTCGGTCGGGTACCTGCTGGCGGTCGCGCAGCTCCAGGCGCTCGCGCGCGGGCTGGTGGCGTTCTTCGCCGGCTACGACCTGCTGCTCACGCCCGCGCTCGCGGAGCGGCCGCTGGCGACCGGCGAGTGCCACGGCTGCGGCGAGGACCCGATGGCCGACCTCGCCCGCTCCGGCCGCTTCACGCCGTTCACCTCGCTGTTCAACGTCACGGGCCAGCCGGCGATCTCGCTGCCGATCGGCTTCGGCGAGGACCGGCTGCCGACCAACGTGCAGATCGTCGGCAAGCCGCTGGGCGAGGACACGCTGCTCCAGGTGGCCGGGCAGATCGAGGCCGCCCGGCCGTGGGCCCAGCACCGCCCGCCCGAGCCCTAGAGGGCGCCCAGCACCTGGGCCATCCGGTGCGGCGTCACGCCGAGCGCCTCGAGGTCCGCGGTGCCGCGGGTGGAGAGCATCGGCACGGCGAGCATCAGCGCCTCCTCCCAGGTGGCGAACGCGGTCGGGCCGGCCAGCGTCTCGCCGGCGTTGAGGCCGGCGCGCAGCGCGGCGAGCGGGACGGGGACGAGGCGGCGCCGGCGCCCGGCGGCGCGCAGCGCGAGCTCGACGACGTCGCGGTGGGTGAGGGTCTCGGGGCCGGCCAGCTCGAACCGCTCCGCGCCGCCGCTCGGCCGATCGAGCGCCGCGAGCACGGCCGCTGCCGCGTCGTCGGCCCACACGGGCTGCGTGCGAGCGCCGCCGCGGCCGGTGAGCGGTACGGCGGGCAGCCAGGCGAGGCGCTCGAGCCGGCCCAGCCTCCGGTCCCCGGGCGCGTACAGCAGCGAGCACGCGAGCGTGGTGGCGCGGATGCCGGCGTTCGCGACCGCGGTGGCGGCCTGGGCCTTGGCGCGGTGGACGCGCGAGGGGTGGTGCGGCGTCGCGCCGAGCGGCGTGGCCCACAGGAAGTGCTCGGCGCCGGCGCGCTCGGCCGCTCGCAGCAGGCGCCAGGTGGCGAGGCCGTCGAGCTCCTCGATCGTCGCGCCGGGCTGGTCGCGCTCGGAGGCGGCGAGGTGGATCACGGAGCGGACGCCGCGCAGGGCGTTGCGGAACGACGTCGGGTCGGCGAGGTCGCCGCTCGCGAGCTGCACGTGCACCCGCTGGGGCCCGAGCCGCCGCGCGTCGCGCACGAGGCAGCGCACCGGCTCCCCCCGGCTGACGAGGCGGCGCAGGACCGCCGACCCCAGCAGCCCCGTCGCCCCGGTAAGCAGGATCACGGCCGCAATATAGGGGTCGGCGATAGAGGGGTCTGACCCCGCCACCCGCGGGGGCGGTCCTACGGCACGGTCGGTGGGGTCAGACCCCTCCTGACTCGGCCCCTCAGGCTCGTAGACTGCGGGCCCATGGCCTACGTGATCGCTGAACCCTGCATCGGAACCAAGGACAACTCCTGCGTCGAGGTCTGCCCGGTCGACTGCATCCACCCGACGCCGGACGAGCCCGATTACGACAAGGTCGAGATGCTGTTCATCGATCCCGAGGAGTGCATCGACTGCGACGCCTGCGTCGAGGCATGCCCGGTCGACGCCTGCTTCGCGGAGGACCAGCTCCCGGAGGAGTGGTCCGACTACGCGAAGACGCAACTCCGAGTACTACGCCGGCCGCTAGCCGCTACGCCATCGGCAGGGTCATGCCGACGGGCTGCGGCGGCGCGGGCGCCGGGGCGAGGTCCTGCATGACGGGCAGCTCGATCGGCTTCTGAGGCATCAGCGCGATCAGGCCGCGCGCCGCGTGGCTGATCGCCTGCGCCGCGGGGTCGTCCGCGTCGGCCTCCACCAGCGGCGTGCCGGCGTCCGACTGCTCGCGCAGCGCCATCGTCAGCGGGACCTTGGCGATCAGCGGCACCTCGAGCTCGTCGGCCAGCGCCTGGCCGCCGCCCTCGCCGAAGATCGGGTAGCGCTCGCCCGCCGGCGTCGTGAAGCCGGACATGTTCTCGATCACGCCCGCGATCTCGAGCGACACCTTGTCGGCCATCTGCGCGGAGCGGCGCGCGACCTTCTGCGCGGCGGCCTGCGGCGTGGTGACGATCACGAACTTCGCCTCGGGCAGCAGCTGCGACAGCGTCATCGAGACGTCGCCGGTGCCGGGCGGGAGGTCGATCAGGAGGTAGTCCAGCTCGCCCCAGTGCACGTCCTCGAGGAACTGCGTGAGCGCCTTGTGGAGCATCGGGCCGCGCCAGACGACGGCCTCGTCCTCCTTGATGAAGAAGCCGATCGACATGACCTTCAGGCCGTGCGCCTCGAGCGGCAGGATCTTGCGCTCGCCGTTCACGCGCGGGCGCTCGCCGCCGAGCCCGAGCATGCGCGGGATCGAGTAGCCCCAGACGTCGGCGTCCAGCACGCCGACCCGCTTGCCCTCGGCGCGCAGCGCGGCCGCGAGGTTGACGGTCAGCGAGGACTTGCCCACGCCGCCCTTGCCCGAGCCGACGCAGACGATGTTGGCGACCTGGGCGAGCGCGCCCTCCGGCAGCCCGCCGGGGCGGCCGAGCTTGCGCTGGAGGCCGGCCTTCTCGGCGTCCGTCAGGACGTCGAAGGCGACGTTGACGTGCGTGACCCCCTCGACGCCCTTGGCGGCGCTGACGACGGAGGTCTGGAAGTGGCTTCTGATCGGGCAGCCTGGGGTCGTCAGCGAGACGGTGACATCCACGATCCCGCCGTCCTTGACGTCGATCGACCGGACCATCTCCAGCTCGACGATGTCGCGCCGGAGCTCCGGATCGATCACGACCCTCAGCGCCTCGAGGATCTGCTCTCTCGTGGGCATGGATCCATTGTGGCAGCCCGTTAAAGAACCATCGCCGCCCCCCGAAGGGAACGGCGACGGTTGAGGGAGGAGAGGTACTACGTCCGCCGGCGAGTATGAGGCCGGCGAACCCCGCCGGCGGAATATGAGGCCGGCAGGCTTGCCCGGGACACCCCTCCTCCGCGGGGCCCGGGTGAAGTCACGCGGTCGCTACGCGACGACGCCCTTGGCGCGGGTCGCGAGGCGCTCGCCGGTGGCGACGCCGACCTGGACGGTCTCCTCGACGCGGTTCGAGACGGCGGTGACGCCGCTCGCCGCGGCCTTGGACACGCCCGCGAGGCGCTCCGTCACGACGTTGTCGCGACGGTCGGCCTTGCGCTCGACCGCGTTGGCCTCGCGCTCGAAGGCGCGGCGGTTGCGGCGGACGAGGCGCTCGACGCGGGTGCGCGCGAGGCGGGCCTCACGCTCGCCGCGGCGCTCGAAGCGGCGGACGTCCTTCTCCAGCTCGCGCTGGCTGCGGCGCAGGGTCTTCTGCGCGTCGGCCACGGAGCCGTAGCGGTCGACCAGGCCGGTGGCGACCCCGATGACGCGGTCACGCGCCTCGAGGACGCCGCCGACGTACACGAGCGCGGCGCGCTCGGCGACGTTGCGGCCACGCGCGGCCGTGGTCTTCGCGGCGCGCGTGTTGGCGCCGGCGGCCTGACGGGTCTGGTTCTTGGCCGTCGTGCGCGTGCGGCGAGCGGTGCTCTTCGACGGCGACTTCGCAGCGGTGCGCGTGTTGGCCGCGCGGGTGGTGCTGCGGGCGCTCGTGCTACGAGCGGTCGACTTGCGCGCGGTGCTCTTGCGCGGAGTGCTCTTACGAGCGGTCGACTTGGTGGTGGTGTTGCCGGTGTTGGCGTTGGTGGCGTTGGTGGCCATGTGAGCCTCCCTCTTGCTGGCTTCTAAGGAGATTAGTTCTAAGTCTGTCCCGCAGGAAGCTTACCCTGCGAACACTTGTTTGTAAACCTGGGCCGGCCCCGGGTTACTCGAATACGAACGATTGTTCGATTCGTGACGTGCGATTTGGCTCTAGAGCGCGAAACTGCGCTTGTAGGGGAGGCTGAGCGATGGCGCGAGCGTGAACCACATCACACACGCCGTTGTCGAGTTGGGGCGGCTCAACGGCCCAAACTCGACAACGACCGCTGGGACCGCGGCGCGAGCGGCGCCCTCACCACCCCACCCAGCCGCCGTTCAAAGAACCCAGCAGGCGGCCTACGCGGCTTGACCGAGCGCGGGGCGGTTCAGCCAGGCCACGGGATCGTCGAGCTCGGCCAGCGTCGGCATCGCCTCGGGCGCGGCCCAGACGCGGTTGAGCGCCTCGATCCCGCCGCGGGCGACGACGCCGTCGCAGAACGCCTTGCCCTGCTCGTATTGGCGCATCTTCATGTCGAGGCCGATGAGACGCTCGAGCACCCGCAGGAGCCCGGACCGCTCGCGCCGACGGCGGTTCAGCGCGGCGCGCAGGGACGGCAGGTCGTCGAGCAGCTCGGCGCCGACGGCGTCCATCACGTGCTCCGCGTAGCCCTCGAGCACGGCCATGAACGCCTGGACGCGCTCGAACTGCTCGCGCCGCTCCGGGCCGAGCGCGAGCGCGGCGACGCCGCCGTCGCGGACGGAGTCCACCAGCGCACGCAGGTCCTTGCCGTCGGGCAGCTTGAGCAGCGAGCGGAAGTCCACGCTCATCGACTCCAGCAGCTCGCGGATCGTGCCCGCGATGTGCTCGCGCAGCCACGGCACGCCACCGAACTGGAGCGCGTGCGTGGTCTCGTGGAAGGCGACCCAGCGCAGCAGCTGGTCGTTGTCGGCGTCCAGCGCGGTCGCCGCGTGGGCGAGGTTCGGGGCCACGAACAGGAGCCGCGCGGGGGCGTCCGTGTCGAGCACGGGGAACTCGTACTGACCGAGCACGCGGCCGCCGAGGAAGCCGGCGATCGCGCCCGCCTCGACGGCGAGCAGCGCGCCCGCCGCCGCGCCGGCGACCCCGCCGAGCGGGCCCATGCCGCCGCCGAGGCGGCCGGCCACCGGCTCGAGGACGCCGCGCAGCGACGCGAGGTTGGCCTCGATCCACTCCTCGCGGCCGACGGCCTCCGCGGCCGGGAGCGGCGCGGCGGGGACCAGGCCGGTGTACGCCGAGACGACGCGCTCGCTCTCCGCGGCCGGCCCGGCCAGCGCCTCGAACGGCGCCGGGTCTCCGGCCGGCTGGAGGCGCGAGACGCCGCGGGCGACCTGCGAAGCGAGGGTCCAGTCGATCACGACAGTCATGGTGGCAGGCCCGCGTAAGCGCCCGGCAAACGCGCCGGTCAGACCGCGACGATGGCCGCCAGCTCGCGCAGCCCGGCCTCCGTGCGGGCGGCGACGACGGGCGAGTGCGGCTCGAGGTCCAGCGGCGCGCCGAGCGGATCGTCGTAGGCCGTGAAGGCGACGTGCCCGCCGGCCTCGCGCACGATCAGCTGCCCGGCCGCGGCGTCGACCGCCCGGCAGCGCCGCAGCGTCGTCATGCCGTCGAGCCGCGCGCCGGCCACCTGGCACAGCGTCGAGGCGATCGTGCCGATGGCCCGCAGGCGGTGCGTCGCCACCACGAGCCCGTCGATCGCCTCGCGGACCCAGCGCGGGTCGGCGGACTCGATCCCCACGAGCTCCAGCTTGCCGTCGCGCGTGCGCCGCTCGCCGACCGACGCGTCGATCGGCGCGCCGTTCAGCTCGGCGCCACGGCCGCGCCAGGCGACCCACTCCTCGGCGGGCCCGAGGTCGCGCACGTAGCCGAACACGACGTCGCCCATCGTCGGGCCCTCGGCCACCGCGATCGACAGCGCGTGGTGCGGCATCCCCCGCTTGGCGTTCATCGAGCCGTCGATGGGGTCGACGATCACCATGACACCGTCCCCGCCCGCCCCGCCGAAGTCGACCACGCCGCGCTCCTCGCTGACCGCGCAGAACCGCGCGCCCTCGTCGTGCAGGCGCTCCAGCTCGGCGAACACGGCGCGCTCGGCGGCGGCGTCGATCTCGAGCGTCCTGTCGCCGCCCTCGCCCCGCGTGCCGGTCTCGACCACGCGCTCGGCGACCGACGGCCGGTCCGCCAGCATCGCGGCCATCACCTCCGCCGCGCGCCGTGCCGCGCCAAGCCAATCCGGGCTCATCCGGCGCCTATCCTAGGCAGCCAAGGTGCTCACCACCGCCCAGCACGAGGCCGTCACGCATCCCGGCGGCCCGCTGCTGGTGATCGGCGGCGCCGGGACGGGGAAGACGCGCGTGCTCGTCGAGCGGATCGCGTGGCTCGCCGGCGAGTCCACGCCGCCCGAGGCGATCCTCGCGCTGACGTTCTCGGCCGCGGCCGCCGACGACCTGCGCCGCCGCGCCGAGGAGCGCCTCGAGGCGCCGCCGTCGGAGGAGCTGCCGGTCATGACGTTCCAGGACCTGTGCGCGCGGATCCTCCGCGACGAGGCGCTGGAGGCCGGCGTCGACCCGTTCGCCACGCCCGTGGCCCCGGCCGACCGGCTCGCGATGCTGCTGGAGCGCATCGACGACCTCCCGCTGCGCCACCACGACCTGCGCGGGAACCCGAGCGCGCTGCTCGGCTCGATCGTCGGCCGCATCGACCGGCTCAAGGGCGAGCTCATCACGTGCGAGGACTACGCCGCCTGGGCGGCCACCCTGGCCGAGGACGCCGACCCCGCGCGGTCCAAGCGCGAGCGCGAGTTCGCCGCCCTGTTCCGCGCCCACGACCGCCTGGTCGCCGAGGCCGGCACGCTGGACTTCGGCGACCTCGTCCTGCACACGTTCCGGCTCCTGCGCGAGAAGCCGCACGTCCGCGCGCGGCTCGCCGGACGCTTCCGCCACGTGCTCGTCGACGACCTCCAGGACACGAGCTTCGCCCAGGGCCTGCTCCTGCGCCTGCTGGTCGCCGACCACGGCAACGTCACCGGCACCGGCGACGACGACCAGGCGATCCACCGCTTCCGCGGCGCCGCGACCAAGGCGTTCGCCGACTTCGAGGCGGAGTGGCCGCACACCCGTACCGTCCGGCTCGAGCGCTCCTTCCGCAGCGGCGAGGCAAGATCGTGCGCGCCGCCACGGCGGTCGCGCAACACGCGCCCGACCGCATCGCCAAGGAGCTGACGGCGGAGGAGGGCGGCCGCGTCGCGTTCTGGCGCTGCGCCACCGAGCGCGCGCAGGCGCAGGCGGTCGCCGGCGAGGTCGAGCGGCTGATCGCGCGCGACGAGCGAAGCGGTGACGAGGCCTCTGGCCGAGGCAGGGTGGTCCCCGAGGACGTCTGCGTGCTCGTGCGCTCCGTCCGCAGCGAGGGCCAGGCGGTCGCCGTCGCGTTCGAGGAGCGCGCGGTCCCCTACCGCCTGGCCGGCGCGGCCGCGTTCTTCCAGCGCGCCGAGGTACGCGACCTGCTGGCGTGGCTGCGGCTGCTCGTCGACCCAGGCGACGCCGGCGCGGTGGTGCGCGCGCTCGCCCGCCCGCCCGTCGAGCTGCGGGCGATCGACCTCGCGCGCGTGACCCAGATCGCCCGCCGCCGCAAGCTCGACATGGTCGCCGCGCTCCAGGCCGCGCTGGAGTCGCCGCAGATCCCGCCCGAGGCGCGCGACCGCATCACGAACTTCCTCGGGCTCTACCGCGCGGCCGCGGCGGTGCTCGACTCGACCCGGCCGGACCTCTACGTCCACCGGCTCGTGGAGCGGCTCGGCCTGCGCCGGCAGCTGCTGTTCGCGGCCTCGACCGAGGTCGCCGAGCGCCTGCGCAACCTCGCCAAGTTCGCCGAGCTGGCGACGGACTACGTGCGCCGCTCGCCCCAGGCCACCGCGCGCGAGTTCGCGCGCTCGATCGCCGCCGTCGCCGACGCCGGCCTGCGCGAGGAGGAGGCGGCTGCGGGCGACCGGCCCGCCGGCGTGCAGGTGATGACCATGCACGCCGCCAAGGGGCTCGAGTTCGACCACGTGTACGTGCTCGGCCTGATGGCCGCGCGCGTGCCCGGCCCGCGCCGGCGCACGCTGGAGCCGATCCCGGACGCGCTGCTCAAGGAGGCGCTCCCGCCCGACACCAAGGGCCTCCACGTCGCCGGGATGCGGCGGCTCACGCACGTCGCGATGACGCGCGCCCGCAAGCGGCTCGTGCTCGCCTACGCCGAGCGCACGGAGCGCGGCGCCACCCAGCCGCCCTCGCCGTTCGCCGAGGAGGCGCGCGCGGCGGTCGGCGGCGAGTGGGAGCACAAGGAGGAGGAGCTGTTCGGGCCCGCCGAGACGCTCCAGTCGACGTTCCGGCTGCTGCGCGACGAGCTGCTGACCACGGTCTCCCAGGTCGGCGGGCGGCTCGGCGAGCTGCGCTTCGACACCGACCTCGACGTCTCGCACGCGGTGGTCCGCTACATGGAGCTGCTCAAGCTCTCCGCGCTGCTGGAGCGGACGCGCGCCGGCGGGCAGTCGGTGGAGGACGCGCTGGCCGAGGTCAACGCGCGGCTGCTCCAGGCGGCCACCGCCGAGCAGCGCGAGATCTTCGAGACGAGCGCGCTCGACGAGTACCTGCTCGACGCGGAACGAGACGAGAAGCTGCGCGCCCGGGCGGTCGCCCAGCGCTCGGAGCCGTCGCTGGAGACCTTCCTCCCGCGCCGTGGCGACGGGCTCCTGCTGAGCGCGACGGACATCGAGACCTACCGGACGTGCCCGCTGAAGTACAAGTTCGCGCGCGTGTTCCGGATCCCGTCGGAGCCGACGATCAACCAGCGCTTCGGGATCCTCGTCCACCAGGTGCTGGAGCGCTACCACGGCCCCGGCGAGGGCTCGGGCGGCCTACCGGAGCTGCTCGGCCTGCTCGAGGCCGGCTGGCGGCGCGGCGGGTTCGGCGACTCCGAGGAGGAGCGCCAGCTGCGCGCGAAGGCGACGCAGGCGCTCGTCCGCTACCACGACCGCTTCCGCGACGAGGAGGGCGAGCCCGTGTGGTTCGAGCGGTCGTTCCAGTTCAAGCTCGGGCCGCACGTGCTGCGCGGGCGGGTCGATCGCGTGGACCGGCTGCCCGAGGGCGGCTACGAGCTGATCGACTACAAGACGGGCCGCCCGAAGTCGGCCGCTCAGCTGCGCGAGGACGTCCAGCTCTCGCTCTACGCGGTCGGCGCGCGGGAGTCGTGGCAGCTCGAGGCCGCCCAGCAGGCCTACTACTACGTGCTCGACGACCAGAAGGTGCCCGTCGAGCGCTCCGACGAGGACCGCGACTGGATCACGGAGACCGTGCTCGAGGTGGGCGAGGGCATCCAGTCGCAGGGCTTCGAGCCGACGCCGAGCTACGCGGCGTGCTCGATGTGCGACTACCGGATCGCGTGCCCGGCCGCTGAGCGCTAGGGCTCCTAGTGGCCGCCGGCGGCCGGCGGCGGGCCGCCGCTGCCGCGCTGGCGCAGGAAGCGCTGGAAGTCGCGGGCGATCGTGTCGCCCGACGGCAGGTCGCCGCTCTCGCTCGGCTCCTCCTCGTCGGCGGCCCGCTCGAGCCGCTCGACGAACGCCTGCACCTCGGGGTCCAGCTCCACGGCGCGGCTGACCTGGCGGTCGTAGTCGGCCGAGGCGGACTCGAGCTGGCCCGCGTCGACCGTCACGCCGACCAGGCTCTCGAGCCGCCGCAGCAGCGCCAGCGCGCCCTTCGGGTTCGGCGACACGGCGACGTAGTGCGGCACCGCCGCCCACAGCGACGCGGACGGCATCCCCGCCTCCGAGCACGCGGCGTGGAGGACGCCGACGATCCCGGTGGGGCCCTCGTAGGAGGGCGGCTGGAGGCCGAGCCGGTCGATCAGCCCCTGGTCGGACGCCATGCCGGTGATCGAGACGGGCCGCGTGTGGGGGACGTCGGCGAGCAGCGCGCCGAGCGTGACGACCATCTGCACGCCGATCGCCTCGGCCAGCTCGATCACCTCGTCGCAGAACGTCCGCCAGCGCATCGCCGGCTCCGGGCCGCTGAGCAGGATCAGGTCGCGCGGCGCGAGCGGCACGCGCGCCTCGTAGAACTCGAACTCCGGCCAGTCGATCCTGCGCGACAGGCCGTCGACCAGGCGGACCGTCGGCCGCGTGGACTGGAAGTCGACGAACTCCTCGGGATCGATGACGGCGAAGCGCGCTGCCTCGAGGCTCGCGCCCATGAACGTGAGGGCGGACGTGGCGGCCTCGCCGGCGTCGTTCCAGCCCTTGAAGGCGCACACCATCGCCGGAGCCCTCATCCCATCCGGTCTGCGTTCCCACCGCAGCGGCTGCATCGAGGTTCACGGTAGCGGAGTGATGTCCGGGCCCCCGGCCATGATCGTGACGATGCTCAGCGCGCCCGACACCGTCGCCACCCTGCGCCCGGGCGAAGACGTGGACGCCGTTTTCGCCTGCTCGCGGAAGGACCGGCTGACCGCGCGCTCCGGCACGCCGTACCTGGCGCTGGAGCTGCGCGACCGCACGGGAGCGATCCAGGCGCGCGCGTTCCGGGACGCGGACCTGCTGGCGGGCCGCTTCGAGCGCGGCGACCTCGTGCGCGTGCGCGGGCGCGTCGATCGGTTCCGCGACGAGCTGCAGGTCGAGGTCCGGGCGATCGAGCGCGCCGAAGCCGCCGACCCGGCGGCGTTCCTGCCGGTGGCGTACCGGGACGTCGACGAGCTCGAAGGCTTCCTCGAGCACCTGGCGCGCGAGGTGCACGACGCTCAGTACCGGGCGCTGCTGGATGCGCTGCTCGCGGACGAGGAGCTGCGGGCGGCGTGGCGGCGCGCGCCGTGCACGCGCGGCGGCCATCACGCCTACCTCGGCGGGCTGCTGGAGCACACGGTCGCGGTCGGCACGCTCGCGCTGGAGGCCTGCCAGCTGCACCCGCGGCTGAACTCGGACCTGCTGATCTGCGCAGCGCTCGTGCACGACATCGGCAAGACGCGCGAGTTCACCTACGGCGCGGAGATCGCGCTGTCCGAGGAGGGCCGGCTGCTCGGGCACGTCGTGCTCGGCCAGCGGATGCTCGACGAGCGCTCGGGCGCGATGAGCGAGGACCGCCGGCTCGCGCTCGCGCACTGCGTGCTCTGCCACCACGGGGCCGACGTGGCGCCGGGCCGGCGCTTCGGCTCGCCCGAGGCGCTGGCGCTGTACCGGCTGAACGCGCTCGACGCTTCGGTGAAGGGCGCGCTCGAGCACGGCCTCCCGTAGGCTCGGCGCCATGCCCGCCTACCAGTACACGACCGCCGCGATCAGCCACGGGCTGATGGGCCGCAAGAGCGAGGAGCTGGACCGCGAGGAGCTCGAGAAGCTGCTCAACGAGCACGGCGCGGAGGGCTGGGAGCTCGATCGCCTGATCCTGGACGTGAACCTGCACGGCGAGAAGGACGGGCACCTGCTGATCTTCAAGCGGGCGGCCTGAGCACGCGCACGCTGATCCTCGGCGGGACGGTCTTCCTCGGCCGGCACGTCGCCGAGGCGGCGCTGGCGCGCGGGCACGAGCTGACGCTGTTCACGCGCGGGCGGCACGGCGCGGAGCTGTTCCCGGAGGCCGAGCACCTGCGCGGCGACCGCTCGCGCGACGTCTCGGCGCTGCGGGACCGCGAGTGGGACGCCGTGATCGACACGAGCGGCTACAAGCCGGCCGACGTCGCCGCGTCGAGCGAGGCGCTGGCCGGCTCGGGCGCGCACCTGGTGTTCGTCTCGTCGTGCAACGCGTACCCCGCCTGGCCCGCCGAGCCGGTGGACGAGGACAGCGCCACCTGGCCGCCGGAGACCGAGGCCGGCGAGTACGGGCCGGACAAGCGCGCGAGCGAGCGCGCGGCCGAGGCGGCGCTGCCCGGCCGCGTGGCGGTGGTGCGCGCGGGGTTGATCGTCGGCCCGCACGACGGCGTCTTCCGGCTGCCGTGGTGGGTGCGGCGGATCGCGCACGGGGGCGACGTGCCGGCGCCGGGCGACCCTGCGCTGCCGGTCCAGGTCATCGACGCGCGCGACCTCGCGGCATGGATGCTGGACCTCGCCGAGCGCCGCGTGCCGGGCGAGTTCAACGGCACGGGCCCGATCGGCCAGACGACGATGGGGGAACTGCTCGAGGCTGCGGTCGAGGCGACCGGTTCCGGCGCGCGGCTGCGCTGGCTGCCCGACGAGGTGCTCGCGGGCGCGGGCGTGGAGCCGTGGATGGAGCTGCCGCTGTGGATGCCGGCCGACCAGTACCCGGGCACCTGGCGGATCGGCACCGGGCGCGCGCAGGCCGCCGGCCTGGCGTGCCGGCCGGTGGCGGACACCGTGGCCGACGTCTGGGCCTGGCTCGGCGACGGCGGCGAGGCCGAGATCACCGACTGGGGCTCCCACGCCCGCCCGGCGCCGATGAGCGCGGAGCGGGAGCGGGAGCTGCTCGCGCTGGCGCCCTAACGCAGCGCGGGATCGTCGCGCACCGACGCGAGGTCCTCGTCGTCGGCCGCCCAGTCGCGCGTGGCGGGGTTGTTGTCGAAGGCGATCCGGAGGTGGCGGAGCGCCGCCTCGCGGTTGCCGGCGAGCGCCTCGTAGCAGGCGAGCTGGTAGCGCAGCGACGGGTTCTGCGGATGGTCGGCGAGCCCCTCGGAGGCGATCTCGATCGCGCGCTCGTAGTCCCCGGCCTCGTACGCGGGCTGGGCGGCGTACCAGTGCTCGAACGGCGAGACCGGCAGCGCGGCGCCCTCGCGGCCGCCGACGATGATCACGGTCGTCCCGGCCTCGGCGGCGGTCGCCGCCCGCTCCACCCCCGGCGGGACGAGCACGAGCGTGCCCGCGGGGGCGTCGACCTGCTCGCCGCCGACCTCGAACGCGGCGCGCCCGGTCAGCACCACGTACAGCTCCTCGTGGCCGCCCGCGCCGAAGCTGCGCTCGTCGTGGCGCTCGATCAGCTCCTCGCCGGCCTGCTCGGCGGTGTAGCCGTTGACCCCGAACCCGGTGACCCCGAGCGCGCGGCGGATCGGGCGCCACAGCCCGGCGCCGCCGGTCTTGACGCGGTCGAGCTCGTCGATGTGGATGACGGAATGGCTCATCCATGCCCGCCTTCACCCGCCGGGCGCGCGGCTCCGCGCCTCGCGGATCGCCTCGGCGATCTTCGTCTTCGCGTTGAACGCGGCCTTCATCGCGCGGTCGGACGGCGAGCCGTCCTGCGGCAGGATCCCCATCGCGCGGCCGACGGCCATCTGGTCGAAGACCACGAAGTTGCCGGCGATCCGCCCGTCGCGGACGGTGAAGTGGTCGATCCCGTCGAGCTCGATGCGCGCGCCGGTCGGCTCGATGCCGGTCCAGGCAGCGCCGGTGTGCGTGCCGGTGAGCTTCCAGCGCGCGAACACGTCCTCCCCCTCGCCGACCGCCTGCACGACCTCCATGCGCATGTCCGGCAGCGCGGCGAACGCGCCGGCGAAGTAGTCCGCGACCTCGTCCGCGCCGCGGCACGTCCGGTCCGGGAAGCGCTCGACGAGGTCGGGCGCCCACACCTCGCGCAGCGGCGTGGTGTCGTGGCTGTTGATGACGTCGAACGTCCAGCGGACGAGGGCGACGTTGCCGGCGTTGACTGGGGGTGCGGTGACGGCCATGGGCGCACCCTATCCTCGGCCGCGGAGCGGCACGGGGCTGGTGCCCCACCCGGTCTTCAAAACCGGTTGCCCGTCGTAGCCCGGCGGGGGGTAGGTTCGATTCCTGCGCCGCTCCGCTCCTCCGGGACTTGACACCCCGCCCGGAGCGTCGCGAGGATCGAAGGTCCAACGGCTCCGGAGGGGAGCGATGAGAAGAGCTTGGCTCGCGACGGCGATCGCCGTCAGCATCTGTGCTGCGGCGCCGGCATGGGGACACGATCCCGCGCCCTCGACGACCGTGGAGTGGATCGACCCCGAGAGCGCCGAGGCGCAGGGCTCCGCCCGCAACATGATCGCCGTGGGGCACGACGACCTCGGCGGCCGCGGCTTCAACGCCGACGTGTGGGTCCACGAGCAGTACGCGTACGTCGGCTCGTGGGGCTTCTCGGACTGGGCGTCCGGTTCCAAGGAGCGGTTCTGCCCGAACGACGGCGTCGCCGTCGTGGACACGCGCAACGCCGCGCAGCCTCGCGAGGTCGCGACGCTCGCGAGCCCGCCCGGCACATCGGCCGAGGACGTCGTGGTCTTCACCGCGCGCTACGCGCCGCTCGCCGGCCGGGACATCGCGGTCGTCGGCATCCAGGTGTGCGGAGGCGATATCAAGGACGCGGCGTTCTTCCGGGGCCTGCAGGTGTTCGACGTCACCGATCCCGCCAGGCCGGCCGAGATCGGCCGGCTCACCACCGGCTGCTGCGCGCGCGGCCTGCACGAGCTCGAGGTCCAGCACCGCACCGATCTGAGGCGGACGTTCGTCTACGCCAGCGTGCCGACCAGCGAGTACAGCGAGCTGGGATCGCCCAGCGGCCGTCGCGACCTGCTGGGACGCGGAGACTTCCGCCTGATCGACATCACGAATCCGCGGCTCCCGTTCGAGACGTCGAACTGGGGCGTCCACCACGACCTCGGCGGTCCGCCGGCACCGGGTCTGGGGTGCGACCCCGACGCCGAATACGGCCACAGCCCCGAGCCTTCGGCCGACGGGAAGCTCGCCTTCGTCTCGTACTGGGACTCGGGGTTCATCGCCCTCGACGTGACCGATCCCGCGCGACCGGTGATGAAGGGGCGCACCGTCTACGCGGCGAACGCGGACGGCGACGGCCACTCGTCGAACTACGACGAGGGACGCCGACTGCTGTTCAGCGCCGACGAGGACTTCTGCAAGACGTCCTCGGGGACGGAGAAGGGCTTCGGGTACCTGCGCGCGTGGGACTACGCGAACCTCGCGGCACCGAAGCAGATCGGCACGTTCAAGACGGCGAACGCGAGCGGGAGCAAGGACCAGAAGGCGGGCGACTACACGATCCACAACCCGCTGCTCGTCGGGAGCACGCTCTACATCTCGTGGTACACGGACGGGATCCGGGTGGTCGACGCGAGGGATCCGCGGAGGCTGACGGAGGTCGCGCACTTCGTCCCGCCGGCGGTCAACAACCCGATCCAGCCCTCGCAGCGCGCGACGCTCACGAACGCGACCCAGGTCTGGGGCGTCGCCTACGACGAAGGCCGCGACCTCGTCTACGCGAGCGACATGAACTCGGGCCTCTGGATCCTGCGGCGTACGGACGGCTGACTGTGGGAGCGGGGCTCACGACTGCTCGCTGCTCTCGACGGCAGCTACAGCGGCTTGCGGGTCTGCCCCCTCCGCGACGACCGCCAGGCCGGGCAGGTAGCGCTCCATGGTGCGCAGGTTCGCGGCGACGAGGTTCCGCACCAGCTGAAGCGGCAGTTCGCAGTTCTCGAAGTCGGCGCTCGTCTTGTACCGAAGCTCGCCGTCGACGAGATCCATCTCGAAGTTGCCGATCAAGAGCCCGAAGTTCGCCAGCGTCAGATAGATGGCCGCGTTGGTTCGTGCCTCCTCCGGAACGGCCCACGGAAGCACCCCGTGCACGATCACCTGCGACTCCTCTTCCCGCACCCACACGTAGGTCGTCCAGCTGCCGGCGAGGGTGGAGGCGTCCGTCATGACGACGGAAGGGCTTTCACCCTTCCGGACGACGAGCCCGGCGCTCTCGAGATCGGCCGCGATCCTGTCGATGAGCCCGGCGTCCGTCATGCACCGCCCTGCGGTTTCGTCTTGAAGTTACGGTAGAACGCGCTCGCCTTTTCGGCCTTCGTCACGAGATCCTCCTTGTTGCTGTGGGCGGTGACCAGTGTGACCTGGAAGCTGTCGAGCGAAATCCCCCAGTCCGCGAACTGCTCGAGGGCCTGTGCCAGGTTCTCTTCGTCCGCCTTGTAGTGGCCCGTCTTGTTCGTGACGTGCACGAGCTTGCCGCCGGTGACCTTGAGCTCTCCAGCCGCCGCCACGTCGGCTCCCGCCAGGAAGCTCGAATGATGGAATAGGCCGACTATGTGGCTCTCGGCGTAGATCTCGCCGCCCGTGCTCATCGCGAAGATCCCGAACCCCTTGCCGGCGAAGTTCGTCCCCATGCTGTCGGTCTTGAACGGGGCTTCGCCCTCGCCCTGTGTCAGGCCGCCGTTCTTGTAGTGAAGCTGATAGTTCTTTCGCTCCTCCGTGCCCAGGTACTTCACCACGGCCTTGTTGTCCTTCTCGGTTCTCAGGTGTCCTTGTGGGGATAGGTACTGGTCCACATGGGCCGGGAGCCAGCGGGCCACCGGCGCGAGCCGCTGCTTGAGAAGTCGTACGAAGAGGGCGTCCTCGGTGAGGTGCTCCCACTTTCCTCCCGGCTTCCTCAACGGGGTGATGTCGCGGTGCCAGTCCGCTGCCAACGTCCTCTCGATCCCGACGCCCTGGGCATAGTTCCCATCGGTCATCACAGCCTGAACGAAGAGCCTCGCCGGCGCGATGAACTTCTCCTCGAGCTCCTTCATGCCCTCGGTCTCCTCGCCGATGTAGTCCTTGTCTCGGCTCTTCGTCGCGCTGTACGGCCCCGTGCCTTTCAGCGCCTTCGACGAAGCCAGCAGCGCGGCGAGCTGCGCGGCGTCGTCCTCCCTCTGCTTGATCTCCTCCTCCGCCTTCCGCTCCTCCTCGTCCTTCTGCCTCTGCTCCTCCTCGTCCCTCCTCCTCTGCTCCTTCCTCGCCCGCTTCCTCTCCTTCTTCGCGCTCTTCCTCGCCTGCTTGAACGCCTCGTCTGCCTCCTCCGATATGGGCTCTTCCGTTTCCGAGCCGGACGTGGCCGCGTCTGAATCGGACCCGCTCTTATCGGTGGCGGACTTGCTCCCGTCCGCGTCGCTGTCGGACTTGCCGCCCTCCCTATCGGGCTCGTCGGGCTCGGTGTCGGACTTGCCCCCGCTCCTATCGGGCTCGTCGGGCTCGGTGTCGGACTTGCCCCCGCTCCTATCCGGCTCGTCGGGCTCGGTGTCGGACTTGCCCCCGCTCCTCTCCGGCTCGTCGGGCTCGGTGTCGGACTTGCCCCCGCTCCTATCCGGCTCGTCCTCGTCGGTATCGGACTTGCCCCCGCTCATATCCGGCTCGTCCTCGTCGGTATCGGACTTGCCCCCGCTCATATCCGGCTCGTCCTCGTCGGTGTCGGACTTGCCCCCGCTCAGATCCGGCTCCTCCGCCTGCTCCGTCGCGGCGGCGAGTGCGAGCGCCGTCTCCAGCCCGGGGACGTCGGCCACATCTGCGGGCTTGTCCGCCGCCGTGTCCGCCGTCGCCGTCACCTCCGGCACGCCGGCCACGGGAGCGGGCTGCTCGTCGACTTGGAGCGGCGCGGGGGGCGGTAGCACAGCCGGCGGCCCGGCCGTCGGCGGTCCCACCGCAACGGCGGCCACGGGAGCAGCCTGCGCTTCGTCTTGGGCCTTCAGCTTCGTCAGGTCGAGCTTCGGGACGCGAACGGCAGCGGCCTTTCTCGTCGCCTTCCGCTTGCGGCTCCGGGGTTCGTGATCATCGGCTCGCTTCGTCTCGGCCTTGCCACCGGGCGCAGGCCTGCGCGCCTTGACCGCCTTCGCCCGGCGGGGCTTGGGGGCCGGCACTTCGGCCGCCTGAGGGGGCTTGGGGGCCGGCACCACCGCGGCGGCGGCCGTCTCCTCCGCTCGAGGCTTGAGCCGCTTCTTCGGCCCGAAGGCCTGCCGCAGCCGCTTGAAGAACGAGCGCTGCACCTTGAGCGGCCCGCGCGCACCCGGGAACGGACGCTCGACGCCGTCGGCCGCGGGGGGCGTCGAGCGTGCGACCGCGGCGCCCGCTCGCCCGTGCGCGAAGAGCGAGGCCGTCGCGGCGTTGCCGAGCGTCCTCTGCAACGCCATGACGTCCGCCGGTCCGAGCCCGTGCGGTGCACCACCACGGGACCGGAGCGCGGCAGCGACGGCGACGTTCGTCGCATCCCCGCGCCGCGGCCTGGAGGACGCTGCGTCTGTGACCCCAGCCCCATCCGTCGGGTGGCGCACCCGATCGTTGGCCATGGCGCATCCTCGCGGCACCCGCGAGCGATGTAAAGGGGGGTGCACATCACGATCCCGCGCAAGGTGAGAGCCTGGCGCGTTGCGGGTACGGCTGCCTGGTGGGGGGCGCCTCGGGAGGGCGCCGGTTCTACACGGGAGGCAAGTCTCATGACGCATAGGCGTCTTCGCCGAGCCTGCGTGGCAGGGTTCGCGCTGGCGGCAGTCGCGCTGCCCGGCTCGGCAGCAGCGCATCCGGTCGACTGCGACACGGCGGCCGCGATGGCGTCGCCGAACGGGCAGCGGCTGTCCGACTGGACGAATGCCGACGGCTGCGCCAAGGCCACGGGCGGCGCCGTCGAGATGACGTCCGCCACGGCCGCCCAGGCGGCCCGCGGATCGCGCCGCCGAAGTCCGCCTCGCTGCGCCAGGTGGGGCACAACCCGCTCAAGCACCGCGGCATGAACGCCGCGATCGCCGTCCACGGCGACTATGCGTACGTCGGCAGCCGGACCGACAAGCACGACGGGACGCCGCACGGCGGCCTGATGGTCCTGGACATCTCCGACCCGTCCGAGCCGGACCTCGTGGCGGGGCCGCTCGACCCGGAGGCGGGCGAGTCCACGCGCGAGCTACGCGTGTGGCAGTCCAAGGACCTGCTGATGATCCTGAACACGAACTGCGGCCCGGGACCGGCGCTCCACCTCTGCTCGCCGCCGGCGGTCAGCAACATCCGCTTCTACGACATCGGCGGCAGCAACGCCGAGCGGCCGCGGCTGCTGCGCACGTTCAAGGTCGACACGCACGAGTTCTTCCTCTGGGTCGATCCGAAGGACCCGGAGCGGGCGCTGATGTTCGCCGGCAACGCCGGCTCGACATGCGGCATCCGCGGCGACGCGCCCACCTGCCCGTTCTCCGTCTGGGACATCTCGGACGTGCCGAGCGGCGGTGAGCCGAAGACGCTCTACACCGGCCTCTACCCGTACAGCCGCTTCCCGGCGGCGCCGGCGCCGCCGGAGAAGCCGACGGGCGGCCTGCACTCGCTGACGATCTCCAACGACGGCAACCGGGCGTACTTCGCGCTGCTCACCGGCGGCTTCGCGGTCGTCGACACGTCGGACTTCGCCGCGGGCAGCGGCGTTCCCGCAGCCGCGCCCGATCACGGCGAACGAGTCGCGGCCGGTCTGGGCCGGCCCCGGCGCGCACAGCGCGGTCAAGCTCTGGAGCCGCGACTTCGCCTGGGTCTCCGACGAGGTCTACGGCGCGTTCACCGGCATGGGCCACGGCTGCCCGTGGGGCTGGACGCGGATGGTCGACATCTCCAACCCGCGGACGCCCACCGTCGAGGCCGAGTACCGCGAGCCCGAGAACGACCCGTCGACGTGCATGACGTGGAACCCGCCGAAGACGTCGTACTCCGCGCACAACCCGACGCTCACGCCGCACGTCGCGATCAGCACCTGGCACTCCGGCGGCGCTCCAGGCCGTGAGCCTCGAGGATCCGCGGAAGCCGTACCAGCTCGCGGAGTTCACGCCGAGACCGCTGAAGAGCGTGACCGACGAGGACCCACGGCTGTCGTCGGACCCGGACACGGGCCGGAACGAGAAGGTCGTGATGTGGAGCTACGCCGTCATCAAGGACGGCCTGATCTACGTCGTCGACCTCCGCAACGGGTTCTACGTGCTCCGCTACTCGCGGCGCGTTCGCGAGCGAGGTGAGCGGGGTCGACTTCCTCGACGGCAACTCGAACCAGGGCGACGCGCTCTGCTTCGAGCCGGTCGGGCAGGCGCCCGCGAGCTGCGGCTGACGAATCCACGGGCCGGCCGATGACATCGGCCGGCCCGCTCCGTCATATGGGGGAGAGATGACGTGATCCTCCCGGGCGACGCGGGCTACGACGAAGCGCGGCGGCCGCCGATCGTCCGCTTCCACGACGTCCGGCCCGCGGCCGTGGCGCAGTGCGCCGGGCCCGGCGACGTCGCCGAGGCGATCGGGTTCGCTCGCCGGGCCGGGCTGCCGGTCGCCGCCCGCAGCGGCGGTCACGACTTCGAGGGCCGGTCGTCGACCGACGGCGTGCTGATCGACGTCGGGCCGATGAACGAGGTCGTGCTCGGCGAGGACGGGCTGGTGACGATCGGCGCGGGCGCCCGGCTCGGTGACGTGTACGACGCGCTCGATCAGCACGGCCTCACGATCCCGGCGGGCTGCGGCCCGGACGTCGGGATCGCGGGGCTCGTGCTCGGCGGCGGGCTCGGGATCCTCGGCCGGCGGCACGGACTGACCGCCGACGCCGTGCGCGCCGCGGAGATCGTCCTGGCCGATGGCCGCGCGATCGAGTGCGATGACGAGCTCCTCTGGGCGCTGCGCGGCGGCGGCAGCCGCGGGTTCGGCGTCGTCACCTCGCTCACGCTCGAGACGGTCGAGGCGCCGCGCTCGACCGCGTTCGTCCTGGACGTGGCCGGCCACGGCGGCCACGGCGGTGCTCGAGCGCTGGCAGGAGTGGGCGCCGGACGCCCCGGACGAGCTCGCCGCGAGCCTGCTCGTGAACGCGCCCGCTGACCCGGCCGAGCCGCTCGTGGTGAGGTCGATCGGCGCGATGATGTGCGGCACCGAGAGCGAGACCGCCGGCCTGCTCGCCGCGCTCGGCGACCCGGTCGAGGCGCGGCTGCGGGAGGGCTCGGCGCGCGAGGCGAAGCGCTTCCTGTCCGGCCTCGGCGAGGACGCCGCGCCCGTCCGGCTCCACAGCCGCTCCGAGTTCTTCGCTCGGCCGCTGCCGCCGGACGCGGGCGCCGAGCTGATCGAGCAGCTCGCCGCCGCCCGCGTGCCGGGCGAGGCGCGCGAGCTGGACTTCTCGCCGTGGGGCGGCGCCTACACCCGCGTCCCGGCCGGCGCGACCGCGTTCCCGCACCGCGACGCCCGGTTCCTGCTCAAGCAGGGCATCGGGCTCGACGACGGCGCGCGGCGGTCGGGGTGGCTCGACGCGTCGTGGGCGTCCGTGCACCCGTACGGAACCGGCGGCGTCTACCCGAACTTCCCCGACCCGGCGCTCGAGGACCCGGGCCGGGCGTACTACGGCGCCAACCTGGAGCGCCTCCTGCGCGTGAAGGCCGCGTACGACCCGGACGGCTTCTTCCCGTTCCCGTAGTGCCATGATCGGGCGCCATGCGGAGGCGGTGGATCGCGCTGCTCGCGTGCCTGGCGGTGGCCGGGTGCGGGTCCGAGGAGCGACTGGCGGCCGGGACGGCGGAGCGGCTGCACGACGCCGTAACGACCGCTCGCGCGGCGGCCGCGGACGGCGATCGCGACGCCGCCCTGCGGGCGCTGGACCGGCTGGACCGGCGGGTGACCGAGGCGGCGGGCGACGGCGAGCTGGCCGAGGCCGACGCCGACGCCCTGCGGCGTGGCGTGCGCCGGGCGCGCGCGAGCGTCCGCCGGGAGGTCGAGCCGCCCGCCCCGGCGGCCACGCGCGGCGCCGACGGCCACTCCTGAGCCGACCGTGGCGCCGGAGCCGGCGCCGCCGGGCGACGCGAAGAAGGGGAAGAAGGGCAAGGCCAAGGGGAAGGGCAAAGGCCGCCGATGAGCCGCGGCGACACCCTCGGCGACGGCCGGTACGCGCTCGGCGAGCACCTCGGCTCGGGCGGGATGGCGTCCGTGTGGCTCGCCACCGACACGCGCCTGCACCGGCAGGTCGCCGTCAAGCTGATCGCGGACGTCCTCGCCGACGACGAGCGCTGGCTCGCGCGCTTCCGCCGCGAGGCCCGCGCCGCCGCCGCGCTGTCGCACCCGAACATCGTGCCGGTCTTCGACTTCGGGGTGGAGGACGGCCGGCCGTTCATCGTGATGGGACACGTCGACGGCGGCAGCCTCAAGGAGCGGCTCGCCGACGGCGCGCCCGCCGGAGCCCGCCCGCCTCGCCCGCGAGCTGCTCGGCGCGCTCGCGCGCGTCCACGCCGCCGGGATCGTGCACCGCGACGTGAAGCCCGGCAACATCCTGCTCGATGCCGCGGGCAGTTCGCACCTGACGGACTTCGGCATCGCCCGGCCGTCCGACGCCACGGCGATGACGCAGACCGGCATGGTCCTCGGCACCGCCCGCTACCTCGCGCCCGAGGTCGCGGCAGGCGAGCCCGCGACCCCGGCGAGCGACCTCTACTCGGCCGGCCGCGTGCTCCGCGAGGCGGCCGGCGACGACGTCGCCGCTGGACGACCTGATCGAAGCGCTCACGGCCGAGGACCCGGCGGACAGGCCGCGGTCCGCGGACGACGCGCTGGCGATGATCGGCGCCCCGAGCCCCACGGCCGGGGCGCCGAGCGGCGCCCCGAGCCGGACGGCCGAGACGCGCGTGATGCCGCGCGCGAGGAGGCGGCCGCCATGGCTCGCGCCCGCGGCGGGGCTGGCGGCGATCGCCGTGGTCGCGGCGCTGGTCATCGCCATCGCGAGCGGCGGCGGCGACGGCGAGAGGCGCCGCAGGCGGCGCCGGCCTCGGCGCCGCTGGAGGAGCAGCTGGACGCCCTCGACCGGATGATCGAGGGCGCCGCGCGCTAGGAGCTACGAGAACGGTGACGTTCGTGGCGTTGGGGCCCTTCGGGCCCGACTCGGCGTCATAGGACACCTTCGCGCCCTCGGCCAGCGTCCGGAAGCCGGACCCGGCGATGCCGGAGAAGTGGACGAACAGGTCCTTCCCGCCGTCCTCGGGCGTGATGAAGCCGAAGCCCTTCTCGTCGCTGAACCACTTGACGGTTCCGGTGGGCATTTTGGTGCGGTACCTCCGCGGGTCATGTGAACTGCGAACGCGGAGGCCCTTCATGCTTCACGCGGCGCTGAACACTGCTGTGCCGTGACGGACGTTGCCGCCCGGCCCGTACAAGTCGCGCAGAGTACCAGCAAGAGCCAAATCTGCGGCGCGCGCTGGTAACAGCAGCGACACATTGAAGTGCGACTAACAGGTACCGGTAAGAACTTCCACTGGCTCCGAACGGTCGCGCCTGACAGGCTCGCCGGCGCGATGACGGCAAGGCACGACCAGGAACTCGGCGCCGTCCTGTGCCTCGCGTCCGCCGTCGCCTTCGGCGTCCTCGCCGTGTTCGGCAAGCTCGCGTTCGACGCCGGCGTCGGCATCGTCACGCTGCTGTTCGCGCGCTTCGCGCTGGCCGCCCCGATCCTGTGGGTGGCCGCCTGGCGCCGCGCCGGGGCGCTCGCGCGCACGCCCGCCCGCACCGTGCTCGCCGCGCTCGCGCTCGGCGCCGTCGGATACGCCATGCAGGCCGGCCTCTACTTCGCCGCGCTCGAGCGCATGGACGCCTCGATCCTCTCGCTGCTGCTCTACACGTACCCCGCGTTCGTCACCGTCGCGGCGATCGCGCTCGGGCGGGAGACCGCCAACCGGCGCCGGATCGGCGCGCTGCTGGTGTCCTCGGCCGGCGTCGCGCTCGTGCTGGCCGGCGCGGGCGCCGACGGGTTCGACTGGCTCGGCGCCGCGATGGGCGTCGGCGCCGCGCTCAGCTACACGGGCTACATCCTCGTGTCCGACCGCGTCGGCGGCCGGCTCGACCCGCTGCCGCTCAGCGCGCTGGTCACGACCGGAGCCGCGGTGACGTTCGGCGTCGCCGGCGCGGCCACCGGTTCGCTCGACACCGGCTTCGCCGGCGAGGGCTGGGGCTGGCTGGCCGCGATCGTCGTCGTCTCCACCGTCACCCCGATCGTGCTGTTCTTCGCCGGCCTGCGGCGCGTCGGCCCGTCGATGGCGGCGATCCTCTCCACGCTGGAGCCGCCGACCACGGTCGCGTTCGCGTTCCTCGTGTTCGGCGAGTCGCTGACCGGCGTCCAGATCGCCGGCGGCGCGCTCGTGCTCGCCGCCGTCGTCGCGCTCCAGCTCCAGCCGCGAGGCCTCAGTTCTCCTGCGGCAGGATGATCCAGAGCGCCAGGTAGAGCAGGATCTGCGGCCCGGGCAGCAGCATCGACAGCACGAACAGCACGCGGACCGCCGTCGGCGACATGTCGAAGCGGCGCGCGAGGCCGGCGCAGACGCCGGCCACGATGCGGCCGCGCTGGGGGCGGACGAGCGCCTTCGACGCCATCAGACCGTCTTCGCCTTGTCCTTCGGGGCGGTGCGCGGCGGCAGCTGGATCTCCTCCTCGGCCGGCTCGCCCGCCGCCAGCTCGCGGCTGCGCTCGAGCTCCGCGTTGAGCTCCGCGCCGAACAGCACCGCGAGGTTGGTGATCCACATCCAGACGAGGAAGCTCACCACGCCGCCGAGTGTCCCATACGTCTTCTGGTAGTTCCCGAAGTTGGCGACGTAGAAGGCGAACGCCACCGAGGCGAGGATCCAGATGACGACGGCGACGACGCTGCCCGGCGAGATCCACTTGAAGCCCGGCAGCTTCGCGTTCGGCGAGGCGTAGTAGAGGAGCGCCAGCATCGTCATGACCATGAGGATCAGGACGGGCCACTTGGCGTACTGGAAGATCGTCACCGCGGTGTCGCCGATGCCGAGCGCGCTTCCGAGCGCCTCCGCCAGCGGGCCGCTGACCACGAGGCCGAGCACGACGATCGCCAGCAACAGCACCATCACGAGCGTGACGAGGATCTGGAGCGGGCGCAGCTTCCAGAACGGACGCCCCTCCTCGATCTCGTAGATCGCGTTCGACGCGCGCATGAACGCGCCGACGTAGCCCGACGCGGTCCACAGCGCGCCCGCGAGGCCGAAGATCAGGGCGAAGCCGGCCGCGGTCTCGTTGGACGTGATGTCGTTGATCGGGCCGCTGAACGTCTCGGCCGCGGTGGCCGGGCCGATCTCGCTGACGGTCTCCGTGATCACGCGCGTGACCGTCGCCGGGTCGGCCACCAGGCCGACGATCGACAGCAGCGCGATCAGCGCGGGGAACAGCGACAGCACCGCGTAGTACGTCAGCGCCGCCGCCCAGTCCGTGAGGTTGTCCTCCTTGAACTCGCGGAAGGTGCGCTTGAGCGTCGCCCACCAGGAGCGCTTGGGGAGGTCGGTCGGGTCGGCGGGGGCTCCGTTGCCGCTGCGGGTCATGTGAACATTGCTCCCCGAAGGGGCCGCGCCCTAATCAGGCCGAGACGAGCGCGCCGTTCGCCGACCAGCCGCCCTCGTACGCGCGGACGGAGCCGTCGGCGACGTGCACGATCCGGTCCGCGATGCGATCGAGGAAGTAGCGGTCGTGCGAGACGGCGACCACGGTGCCGTCGTAGTGCTCGAGCGCGTCCTCGAGCACCTCGATCGAGTCGACGTCGAGGTGGTTGGTCGGCTCGTCGAGCACCAGGCAGTTCGGCCGGTCCTGCATGAGCAGCAGGAACGCGAGCCGCGTGCGCTCGCCGCCGCTCAGCGTGGCCACGGGCCGGCGGACCTGCTCGTAGTCGAACAGGAAGCCCATCAGCTTCCGCACCGCCTCGTCCTCCGCCAGCGAGCGCCCGGCGCGCAGCGCGTCGATCACCGTCGCCGCCGGGTCCAGCCCCGCGGCGGCCTGCGAGAGGTAGCCGACCTCGATGCCCGGAGCCGGCCCAGCGCGTGCCGGCCTCCGGCTCGAGGTCGCCGGCCAGCACCCGCACGAGCACGGTCTTGCCGGCGCCGTTGGGGCCGACGACGCCGACGCGCTCGCCGCGGGTGACGACGAGGTCGACGTCCAGCAGCACGGGGTCGCAGCCGAACGCGACGTCGACGCCCTCGAGCGCCAGCACGCGCTGCCCGCCGCGAACGCCGCTGCGCAGGGAGAGCGCCATCTTGCGCCGCTCGAGCACGGGCCGCTCGACCTTCTCCATCTTGTCGATCTGCATCTGCTTGACGTTCGCGCGCGTGATGTGGCGCTTGTCGGCGACGAGGTGCGCCCACTGGCGGAAGCGGCGGATCGCCTCCTCCAGCCGCGCGATCTCCTTCTGCTGCGTGACGTAGCGCTGCCGCTGGCGCTCCAGCTCGAGCTGGTGCGCGACCGTGTAGGCGGAGTAGGCGCCCGGCCAGATGCGGATCCGGCCGCGGTCCAGCTCGGCGATGTCGCTCACGCACTCGTCGAGCAGGTGGCGGTCGTGCGAGACCATCAGGACGGCGCCGGGGAACTCGGACACGAGCCGCTCGAGCTGGTCGCGGCGGCGCATGTCGAGATGGGCCTCGGGCTCGTCGAGCAGCAGCACGTCGGGGCGGCGGGCGAGGCAGGCGGCGAGCGCGACGAGCTTGCGCTGGCCGCCGCTCAGCTCGCGCGTCGGCCGGTCCTCGTCGACCCCCAGCTCGCGCAGGTGGCCGAGCGCCTCGCCCTCGACCCGGTCGCCGCCGAGCTCCGCCCAGCGCGCCAGCAGGCGCTCCTGGTGGGTCAGCGCACGGGTCATCGCGTCGAGGTCGGCGGCCAGCGTGGGATCGGCGAGGCGGCGCTCCGCGGCGGCCAGCTCCTCCTCGAGCCGCGCGACCTCGGGCCGGGCGGCGAGCACGGTGGCGAGCGGCGTGCGGTCGTCGCCGGCGACCTCCTGCGGGAGGAACGCGTCGACGAGACCGCGGCGGCGGGTCACGTCGCCCGCGTCCGCGTGCTCCACACCGGCGAGGATGCGCAGCAGCGTCGACTTGCCGCCGCCGTTCGGACCGAGCACGCCGATGCGTGAGCCGGCCGAGAGCTCCAGGTCGAGCCCGTCGAGCACGCGGCGGCCGCCGAACGACTTGACGACGCCGCGAGCGGAGAGCAGGGGGACGGTCGCCATGGGCTGGTGAGCGTCGCGCCGGGCACATGACGTGACAAGGTGGGTAACCCTAGCGCCTTTCATGGCCGACCGTCCCGTGATCCACATCGCCGGCGCCGACCGGCCGGAGCTCGAGCGCGCCGTCGAGGAGGGCGGCGGCCGGGCCGGCCCGCTCGAGGAGGCCGACGGGCTCGTCTGGATCGGCGGCGACCCCGCGGCGCTGCCGCCGCTGCCGGACTCCGTGCGCTGGGTGCAGCTGCCGTCGGCCGGGGTGGAGCAGTGGGTCGCGGCGGGCGTCGCCGGCGGCGAGCGCACGTTCACCTCGGCCGTCGGCACGTTCGCGCTGCCGGTGGCCGAGCACGCGCTCGCGCTGATGCTCGCGGCCGACAAGGCGCTGCACACGTCCGCGCGCGCCCGCACGTGGGACGAGGACGGCCGCTACGCCGTCCACTCGCTCGCCGGCCAGACGGTCGCGATCGTCGGCGCCGGCGGGATCGGCCGCGCGCTGATCGGCCTGCTGGCCCCGTTCGGCGTCGAGATCATCGCCGTCACCCGGCGCGGGCGCGACGTCCCCGGCGCGGCGCGCACGCTGCCCGCCGACCGGCTCGGCGAGGCCTGGCCGGCGGCCCGCCACGTCGTGCTCGCCGCGCCGGCGACCGGCGACACCCGGCACCTGGTCGGCGCCCGCGAGCTGGACGGCGATGCGCGAGGACGCCTGGCTCGTGAACGTCGCCCGCGGCTCGCTGGTCGACACGGACGCGCTCGTCGACGCGCTGCGGAACGGCACGATCGCCGGCGCGGCGCTCGACGTCACGGACCCCGAGCCGCTCCCGGACGGCCACCCGCTGTGGGAGCTGCCGAACGCGCTGATCACGCCGCACGTCGCGACGCCGGCCGACACGGAGCGCGCGCTGTTCGCCGAGCGCGTGCGCGAGAACGTCCGCCGTCTCGCCGCGGGCGAGCCGCTGGAGGCGGTGATCGACGCCGAGGGCGGCTACTGATCGGCTTCGAGGCGGCGGCGGCCGTCCTCGATGATGCCCAGCGCCGTCTCCTTGTCCGCCCAGCCCTGGATCTCGACGGGCTTGCCCTCGGGCTCCTTGTAGATCGACCAGAAGTGCTCGATCTCCGTCCGCAGCGTCTGCGGGACGTCGTCGAGCTCGTCCATCTCGTTCCAGTTCGGGTCCTCGAGCGGGACGCAGAGCAGCTTGTCGTCCTGGCCCGCCTCGTCACGGGTGCGGAACACGCCGAGCACCTTCACCGGGATGACGATCCCGGGGAACGTCGGCGCGGACACGCAGACCATCGCGTCCAGGGCCGCCCCCTTCTCGGTCAGCGTCCGCGGGATGAAGCCGTAGTCGGTGGGATAGACGACCGACGAGAACAGGAAGCGGTCCAGCTTGATGGCCTCGAGGTCCTCGTCCCACTCGTAGCGGTTGCGCGAGCCCTTCGGGACCTCGACGAAGCAGTGCAGGATCTCGGCCTCGGCCATCGAACTCGCGAGGATAATGCTCAAGGAGTTCCGAGACTTCATCCTGCGCGGCAACGTCGTCGACCTTGCCGTCGCCGTCGTCATCGGCGCCGCCTTCGGCGCGGTCGTCACCGGCTTCGTGGCGAGCTTCATCACCCCGCTCATCGCGCTCATCGGCGGCAAGCCGGACTTCAGCGACCTGACGTTCTCGATCAGCGGGACGGTGTTCACCTACGGCACGTTCCTCAACCTGCTGATCTCGTTCCTGATCATCGCGGCGGTCATCTTCTTCGTCGTCGTCAGGCCGCTGAACACGCTGCTGGCGCGGCTCAAGCGCGGCGAGGAGCCGGAGGCCGAGGCGCCGCCGCAGGACGTCGTGCTGCTGATGGAGATCCGCGACCTGCTGCGCGACGGCGGTCAGCCCTCGACGGGCACGCCGTCGCGGCCGACGTAGCCGCCCTCGCCGCCGACGCAGACGTAGGTCGCCTCGTCGGTGGCGGAGGTGTTGCGCAGGCTGCGCACGGTGCCGGGATCGACGCGGGCGAGCCCGCCCGGGCCGAGCACGCGCCGCTCGTCGCCGAGCCGCATCTCGATCTCGCCGCGCAGGACGATGTACAGCTCCTCCTGGCGCTCGTGCTTGTGGATGCGTGACTCGTAGGCCGGCGGCAGCACGATCGCGTTCACGCCGAACGCCTGCACGCCCAGCTCGCGGCGGATCTTGCGGAAGCCGGGGCCCTCCCCGATCCCGTCGACGCTCCCTACGGCCCAGCCGTCGCCGGTCTCCGTGCTCGTCACCGCCGATGACACGCTGGGCATACTAAGCGGGTGCCGGAGCCGAGCGCCACCATCACCGAGCTGCTGAAGCCGCTGCGCGACGATCCGGCGCGCTCCGCCGTCCTGCTCGACGTCGACGGCGTGCTCGCCCCGATCGTCCAGCACCCGGACGACGCGCACATGCCGGAGACGACGCGGCGGCCGCTGATCGAGGTGGCCAAGCGCTACGGCGTCGTCGCCTGCGTGTCCGGCCGGCGCGCGTCCGACGCGCGGCGGATCGTGTCGCTCGGCTCGATCGCCTACCTCGGCTCGCACGGCTCCGAGGTGCTGCGCCCGGGCGCGATCGAGCCGGAGATGGACCGCGAGCTCCAGGCGTGGACGCGGCGGGTGCAGAACTTCGCCAACGAGGCGTTCGACGAGCGGCTCCAGCGCCTGCGGGTCCGGCTGGAGGACAAGGAGGCGATCGCCGGCCTGCACTGGCGCGGCGTCCCCGACGAGGAGGACGCCGAGGCGGCGATCCGCGAGGTGGCCGAGGCGGCCGAGGAGGCCGGCTTCACCACCCACTGGGGCCGCAAGGTGCTCGAGATCCGCCCGCCCGTGCGGATCGACAAGGGCGCGGGGATCGTGTCGCTGCTGCGCGACACCGATCTGGCGGCGGCGGTCTACGTCGGCGACGACGTCACGGACCTCGACGCGTTCCACGGGCTCGGCGAGCTGATGGAGCTGGGCAGGCTCGGCACCGCGGTGAAGATCGGCGTGCGCTCCGACGAGGGGCCGGCGCAGCTGATCGAGGAGGCCGACGGGATGGTCGAAGGCACGGACGGGGTCCGCGAGCTGCTCAAGGCGCTGCTCCCCTGAGGTTCGGCGACTTCCTGAAGGCGACGGTCCTGCTCAGCGCGGGCTGCGCGACGCTGCTGGCGACGGTCACGGTGCTCGGCATCACGCGCGAGAACGACCCCGTGATGGTCTACGTGGCGGCGTCCTGGTGGCTGGCGGCGACGGCGATCGGGATCTTCCTCGGGCGCCGCGCGGAGACCTCGCCGCCGATCGCGCGCCTGCTGGCGGGCGCGCGCACCCGGACCACGCTCCCCGAGCTGGCGCCCGGGACCACGATCGTCAACCGCCTGTGGCCGCTGCTGGTGGCGACGATCGGCGCCACCGCCGCGTCGTTCGTCGAGCCGCAGGTCGCCGCCGTCGCCGCCGGCTTCACGATCATCTGGGCGCTCGCGTGGCGGCGGCAGGAGCACGCCGTGCTCGCGATCGAGGAGCGCGACGGCGTGCGCTTCTACGTCGACCGCACCTCGCCCTTGTCACCGATCCGGCTGATCCGCACGCCCGGGTTCGGCGGGAAGTACCTGCCGACTTAGGCGGTCCTCGGGCCGGGGCGTTGCGCCGGCGAACGTCAACTCGCTGGGTGGGTGGCGGTGGACGTCGCTCGACGGGCCGCTGCGGCCCGATCCGCCGAGAATCGAACGACCGACGACAGCCAACAGCCGCCGTGACGTACGCCCCGCACCACCCGCCGGCTCGAACAACGAGACCAGCCCGACGAGCGCGGGCGCGACGATCAGAGCAGGCAGGAAGTTCCCGACCTTGACGTCCTTGAGGTCGAGCAGCTTCAGCGCGATCCCGATGATCGTGATGCCGCCCGCGCTGGTCATCACCGCCAGCGCCTCGCCGACGAGGATGTCGTCGAAGAACCCGGCGCCGAGCGTGATCCCGCCCTGGACGAGGAGGATCGTGAAGATCGACAGCCCGACGCCCCAGCCGAGCGCGGCCGACAGCGCGATCGCGGCGAAGCCGTCGAGGACGGCCTTGGTGGCGAGCGTCTCGTATTCGCCCGTCAGGCCGTCCTGGATCGAGCCGACGACGGTCAGCGAGCCGACGCAGAACAGCAGCGAGGCGTCGACGAACCCCTCCGCGATCGTGCTGTGCTCGGAGCGCGAGAGGCGCTTCTGCGCGTAGTCGCCGAGCCGCTCGAGGCCGCGCTCGATGCCCACCGCCTCGCCGACGAGGCCGCCGATCAGGACGCCGGCGAGGACGTACAGCGGCGTCGACTGGGAGGTGTCCTCGCGACCCCACGCGAGCGCGAGGTCGACCCCGATGACCAGCGTGATCATCCCCAGGCCGGCGAGCACGCGCTGCTGGAAGCGCTCGGGCAGCCGCGGGCCGACGGCGGTGCCGATCACGGTCCCCGCGAGCACCGTGCCGACGTTGATGAAGGTCCCGACCACGCGGCCGGGGAGAATGCCACGCCATGCCCGGCGCCGACGTCCTGCTCGTCTCGCTCGGCGGCACCGCCGGCCTGCGCGAGGCCGACGCGGAGCTGGCCGAATCGATGCGCCGCGCCGGCGCGTCGGTCGCCGTCGCGGCGGCCGAGCCGGTGCGGGAGTGGCGGACGATGGCGGCGATCGAGCTGGCCTGGGCGCTGTCCGCGCGGCGCGCCGCCGCGAACGCCGGACCGGCCCGCGCGGTGATCTACTCGACGACGACCGCCGCGCTGCTCGCGCCGCGGCCGGGCGCGATCCGGTTCGACGCGCCGGCGGCCGGCAACCGCCCGGGCCGCCACGGGCTGTGGCAGCGGCCCGTGGAGCGGCGCCGGCTGGCGGGCGCCCCGCTGCTCGTGCCGTGGAGCGAGGGCGGCCTCGCCGAGGCGCCGCGGCCGCACGCCGACGCGGTCGTGGTCCCGGTGCCCGTCGAGCCGAGCGGGAGCGGCATCCATCCGAGCGCGACATCGCGGCGATCACGTACGGCGCCCACCCCGAGAAGAAGGGCCTCGACCGCGTGCTGGCCGCGTGGGCGCGCGCCCGCCGCGAGGGCGAGGAGCTCGTGGTGGCCGGCCTCGACGAGGCCGCGTGGCGAGGGCGCCGCTCAGCCACGGGCGGAGCGGCGCCGCTCGAGGCCCCGCGGCGGGAGCGCCGCCGAGCCCGTCGCGGGGGGCGCCGCCCACCCCCTCGCGGGCGTCCGCTTCGCGGGCACGCTGCCGCGTGAGGAGTACCGCGCGCTGGTGCGGCGCTCGCGCGTCTTCGTCACCGCTCCGCGGCGAGAGGACTACGGGATCGCGCAGCTGGAGGCGCTGGCGGACGGCGCGGCGCTGGTCACGACGTCCTCACCCGGCCCGTACGCCGCCCTGCCGCTCGCGCGCGCGCTCGACCCGCGGCTCGTGACGCGACGACCTCGCCGGCGCGATCCGCGCGGCGCTCGACGACCCGGCCCCCGGCTACGCGGAGCGCGCCGCGGAGGCGCTGCGGCCGTGGCGCCGCGAGGAGGTCGACCGCGTCGTGGCCGACGTGCTCTTGCCGCGCCTGCTGGGATAGGGGTCGTGCTGCTCGCGCCCGTCCACGAGCTCGACGCGCAGCCGGCCGTGTCGGTCGGCGGCCGTGGCCTCACCTACCGCGAGCTGCGCGAGGCGGCCGCCGCCGTGGCGCGCGAGATCCGCGGCGCGCAGCGGGTGGCCGTCTGGGCGGAGTCGAGCCTCGAGACCGTCGTGACGGTCGTCGCCGCGCTGGAGTCCGGCATCGCGCTCGTGCCGATCAACCCGAAGCTCGGCGCCGGCGAGCTGGCGCACGTCCTCTCCGACAGCGCGCCCGACGCGATCGCCGGCGGGCCGGCCGACCTCGACACGCCGGCGCGCCGCATCTCAGTGGACCTCGAAGCCCGCGCCGGCGAGCTGCCGTCGACCGACGCCGGCGACGACGACCCCGCGCTCGTCGTCTACACGTCCGGCACGACCGGCCGGCCCAAGGGCGCGGTCCTGCCGCGGCGCGCCGTCGCCTCCAATCTCGACGGCCTGGCCGACGCCTGGGACTGGACGCGCGACGACGTGCTCACCCACGGCCTGCCGCTGTTCCACGTGCACGGGCTCGTGATCGGCACGCTCGGGCCGCTGCGGCTCGGCGGCGAGCTGCGCCACCTCGGGCGCTTCGAGCCGGCGGCCGCCGCCGCGGCGCTGCGCGAGGGCGCGACGATGCTGTTCGGCGTCCCGACGATGTACCACCGGATCGGCCGCGAGGCCGAGGAGGACCGCGCGATCGCCGACGGGCTGCGCGGCGCGCGCCTGCTCGTGTCCGGCTCCGCGCCGCTGCCGGCCCCGGAGTTCCAGCGCATCGAGCGGCTGACCGGGCAGCAGATCGTGGAGCGCTACGGGCTCACCGAGACGCTGATGAACACCGCCGTGCGGGCGGACTCGCCGCGGCGGCCGGGCTACGTCGGCGTGCCCGTGCCGGGCGTCGAGGTGCGCCTGGTCGGCGACGACGGCGAGGACGTCGACGTCTCCGACGACGAGACGATCGGCGAGGTCGCGGTCCGCGGGCCGAACGTCTTCACGGGCTACCTGAACCGGCCCGACGCCACCGCGGAGGCGCTGCGCGACGGCTGGTTCTTCACCGGCGACATCGGCACCCGCGCCCCGGACGGCTACTGGCGGATCGTCGGCCGCCGCTCGACCGACCTCATCAAGACCGGCGGCTACAAGGTCGGCGCGGGCGAGATCGAGGTCGCGCTGCTCGAGCACCCCGGCGTGCGCGAGGCGGCGGTGACCGCCGCGCCAGACGAGGACCTCGGCGAGCGGATCGTCGCCTGGGTCGTCGCCGAGGGCGACGAGCCGCCGGCGGAGCGCGAGCTCATCGACCACGTGGCCGCCGAGCTCGCGCCCCACAAGCGCCCGCGCGAGGTCCGCTTCCTCGACGAGCTGCCCCGCAACGCGATGGGGAAGGTCGTCAAGCAGCGGCTGGGGGCCGACTAGCTCGCGAGCTCGAGGTCGGCGTTCCCCCACGCAGCCATCGCCTCGAGCACGGAGCGGAAGCTGCGCCCGCGCTCGGTCAGCTCGTACACCACGCGGGGCGGGACCTCGGGATAGACCGTCCGCGTGAGCACGTCCTGGTGCTCGAGGATGCGCAGGCGCTCGGTCAGCGTCTTCGGGCTGCCGATGCCGAGCCCGGCGCGCAGCTCGCCGAAGCGCTTCGGCCCTGACAGCAGCTCGCGGATGATCAGCGTCGACCACTTGCCGTCGAGCACGAGCAACGCGTGTTCGATCGGACAGCCGGCGGTGGCGCGGGTTTCGAGGGATCGTGCCATTAGTTCCGCTTCGGGATACTACATCCCTTTCTGGGTACTGCTACCCAGAAGGTACTACAAGGACGGCATGAACATCACCGTCCACGGCGCGACCGGGTCCCAGGGCTCACCGGTCGCCGCCCTCCTCACCGCCGCCGGCCACCGCGTCCGCCCCGCGACGCGCGCCTCCGGCGTCGACCTGCTCGACGCCGGCTTCGCTTGCCGCCGCCTACGACGGCGCGGATGCCGTCGTGCTCCAGCTTCCGCTGGTGTACGACGAGCGAGCGCTCGAGATGGCCGCGAACGCGGCGCGTGCCGCCGAGCGAGCCGGCATCGAGCACCTCGTCGTCAACGCGTCCACGCCCGTCCCGCCCGAGCCGATCGGCGTGCCGTTCATCGACGCTCGCCTCATCGCGGCCGGCGCGCACGTCCCGCGCGTGACCCTGCTCCAGCCCCTGACGTACATGGAGAACCTGCTCGGCCCCTGGTCGGCAGTGCTCGGCGAGGGCATCGCCCGTTACCCGATGCCGGCTGACCGGCCGCTGTACTGGGTCGCCGCCGCCGACGTCGCCCGTGCGGCGTGCGCGGCGATCGAGCGACACGCCGCGGGCTCGTTCGCGCTGCCCGGGCCGGCCGCCACGGGCCACGAGGCCGCCGCCGCGCTGGCACGCGCGCTCGGCCGCCCCGTGCGCTGGGAGACGATCGCACCCGAGGCGTTCGCCGACCTGATGCGCCCGTTCCTCGGCGACCACGCCGCCGACGGCACGGCGGCCGTCTACCGGATGCTCGCCTCCCAGCCGCCGGCGCCCGCGCCGGACGCCGGTCCGGCGCGCGAGGCGCTCGGCTGGGCGCCGCGCGACCTGGAGACGTGGGCGCGCGAGACTGCACCGGCCGGCGCGCGCCGCGGCATAGTGCCGCGGCGCGTCGCGCCGGTCAGCGCACGGGCGCCGCCGCGAGCGACTTGCCGAGCTCGTCGAGCATCCAGGCCGTGCCCTCCTCGCGCTGCTCGGGCGTGTCGAGGCCGTCGAGGTAGGCGCCCTGCTCGGTGTACGTGAGCCGGGTGCCGCCTCCGGCGGCCTCGAGCTGGACCGTGGCCAGCGAGACCGAGATGCGGTCGTCGTTCATCTTCATCTCGTAGCTGTAGACGATCCGCTCGTCCGGGACGATGTCCTGGTAGAGCGCGTCGAGGGCGTACACGGTCCCGTCGGGCGTGCTGCCGACGTTGACCTCGCGCCCGCCGACGCGGAAGTCGAAGTCCCAGCGGTCGGCATCGCTGCCGCCGAACCACTGCGACTTGGCCTCCTTGTCGGCCCAGGCCTTGAACACGCGGGCGGCCGGGGCGTCGTAGGTGCGCTCGAGCACCCAGGTGGAGTGGGTCACGGAACGCTCGGTCATGGTTGACCTCCCTGGTCGGAGTCGTCGGGATGCTCGGCGAGGTAGTCGCCGAGCCGGTCGAGGCGGCGTTCCCAGAGGGTCCGCCTCTCGTTGATCCAGCGCTCGGCCGTGCGCAGCGCGGCCGGCTCGATCGAGCAGGTGCGCACCCGCCCGACCTTCTCCGTGCGGACGAGGCCGCTGGACTCGAGCACCTGGACGTGCTGGACCACCGCCGCGAGCGACATCGGGAACGGCTTCGCGAGCTCGCTCACCGAGGCCGGGCCGCTGCTCAGCCGCTCGACCATCGCGCGGCGGCTCGGGTCCGCGAGCGCGTGGAAGACCTGGTCGAGCGGGACGGCTTGGTCAAGCATCTGCTTGACCATTGCACCGCCCCGCTCGAAGTCAGTGGACTGATATTGGTGGGCAGAGCGCGTCTTCGGCTGGGTAGGGAGGTGGAGGGCCGGCGCGGTCGCGACCGCCTGTCCGTCCGCCGTTCACCGCGGCCGGCGTCACCGACAGCGCCCGGCCGCGCGAGGCGGCCGGGCCCGTGGCCCGCTACAGCCAGCCGGCACCACGAACACGAGCCAGGCGATCGGCGGCGCGATCAGGACCATGCACATCCCCCACTGCATCAGCCGCTTGAAGACGAAATCGCGGCGCTGCTCGGGGGTGTTGGCGACCGTCAGGGCGCCGCTCGTCGAGAACGGGCTCGAGTCGACCACCGACGAGGAGATCGACAGCGCGATGATCAGGCCGACCGCGCCGATCGCGCCCGTCTCCAGCAGCGGTACGGCGAGCGGGATCAGCGCCGCCAGGATGCCCGTCGTCGATGCGAACGCGGAGACGACGCCGCCGACGTAGCAGATCAGCAGCGCCGCGATCATCGCCGCGCTGATGGCGGCGACCTGCTCGCCGAGCCAGTCGATCGTCCCCAGCTCCTCCAGCAGGCCGACGTACATCACGATGCCGCAGATCAGCAGCACGGTCGGCCACGCGACCTTGTTGACCGCGCCCTTCGTCGTCGTCGGGCGAGATCAGCGACAGGACGGCGGCGATCGAGAGCGCGACGAAGCCGACGTCGACGTCGAACGCCAGCGCCACGACGATCAGCGTGACGATGCCGATCAGCGTGAGGATCTTGTCGCGGTCGAGCTCCGGCACCTCTTCGCGGCGCGTGGTCGCGCCGCCGGCCATCGGCGGCCGCGAGCCGGACATCGCGGCCTCCTCCTGCTTGCGCCGCTCGAAGCGCCGGGTGGGCTCGCCGCTCCTCGGTCGGCGGCGCCTCCGGGTCGATGCGCCGGTTCAGCAGCTTGCGGCCGCCGAACAGGAAGAACGCGACCACGCTCAGCAGCAGGTTGAAGACGAACGAGCTGACGAACAGCAGCGTCGCGTTCTCCGCGAGGTCGTTCCGCTCGACCACGCCGTTGACGATCGACCCGAAGACGCTGATCGGCGAGAACCCGCCGGCCGTGGCGCCGTTGATGATCATCAGGCCCATCAGCACCGGGTTGATGCCGTACTGGACCGCGAAGCCGAGCCCGATCGGCGCGATGATCGCCACCGCGCCCGGCACGACCGCGCCCGACGCGGTCAGGATCGCCGTGACGAGGAACATGATCCACGGGATCGCGGCCGTGCGGCCGCCGACGGCTTTGACGGCGGCATGCACCAGCCAGTCGACCGTCCCGTTGTTCGACGCGATGCCGAACAGGTACGTGACCCCGACGAGGATCACGAACAGGTCACCCGGGAACCCCGCGAAGATGTCGTCCTCGGACACCCCCATCGCGGTCCCGACGGCGAACGCGGCGACGATGCCGAGAACGCCCATGTTGATCCCCATCGTGGTCGCCGAGCGCGAAGATCGCGACCAGCACCAGGATGGAAATGAGCTCGTTGGACATGCTTCCTCCCTAACCGTTCACGCGGCCAGCGCCGCTCGCACCAGCTCCACGGGATGCCAGGCCCGCCGCCCGGCGCCGTGTCCGATCTGCTGGCGGCAGGACACCCCGGTCGCAGCGAGTGCCAAGCCGCCCCGGCGTCGGCCGCTCTGACCGCCGGGAACAGGCGTGATTCGCCGATCTGCATCGAAAGCTCGTAGTGCTCGGCCTCGAAGCCGAAGGAGCCGGCCATGCCGCAGCAGCCGGCGTCCAGCTCGGTGACCTCGGCGCCGGGAATGCGCTCCAGGAGCGCGACGGTCGCCGCGGTGCCGGCGAGCGCCTTCTGGTGGCAGTGGCCGTGGAAGACGATCGGGCGACCGCTCACCGGCGACGAGGGCGACAGCTCCAGCGCGCCGTCGTCGATCGCCTCGACCAGGAGCTCCTCGACCAACCGCGTCGCGCGCGCCACCGTCTCGGCGCGCGGGTCGTCCGGCAGCAGCGAGAGGTGCTCCTCGCGCAGCGTCAGCAGGCACGAGGGCTCGCAGCCGACGATCGGCACGCCGCGCTCGGCCTCGGGGGCGAGCCGCGCCACCATCGCCTCGGCCATGCCGCGGGCGCGATCCAGCAGACCGTTGGAGATGCTCGAGCGCCCGCAGCAGCCGGCGCTCTCCAGCCGCACGCGCCAGCCCGCCGCCTCGAGCAGCTCGATCGCCGCGCGGCCGATCGCGGGCTCGGTGTACGTGGTGAAGGAGTCGGCGAGGAACACGACGTCGCCGCGCGGCGCGACGGCCGTCCGCCGGCGCCGGCGATCCCAGCGCACGAGGGTCCGGCGCGCGAAGCGCGGCAGCGGGCGGCGGCGGTCGATGCCGGCGGCGCGCTCGAGCAGCGCCCGCAGTGCCGGGATGCGGCCGGGCAGGTTCGAGAGCGGCGCGGCGGCCGCGCCGAGCCCGTTCAGCGTGCGGATCGAGCCGAACAGCCGCGCGCGCAGCGGCACGCCGTGCACGTCCTGGTAGTGCGACAGGAACTCCGCCTTCAGCGACGCCATGTCGACGCTCAGCGGGCACTCGCTCTTGCACGCCTTGCACTCGAGGCAGAGGTCGAGGATCTCGTGCAGCCGCTCGTCGCCCATCGCCGCGCGCGGGTCCGGCTGCGACAGCGCCTTCACGAGCGCGTTCGCGCGCCCGCGCGTCGCGTGCTCCTCCTCACGCGTCGCCATGTAGGACGGGCACATCACGCCGCTGCCGGTCTTGCGGCAGGCGCCGATGCGCTGGCAGCGGTCGGCCGCCGCGCGCATGCCGCCGTCGAAGCGCAACCGGGTGTCGAGCGGTCCCGGCGGCGGGAGCGCGGGGTCGCGGAGGCTCACGGTGATCGGCGCGGCGTCGACCATGATCCCCGGGTTGAGCCGGCCCTCGGGGTCGAACAGGCGCTTGACCTTGCGCATCGCCTCGTAGAGGTCCGGCCCGAAGACCTGCGGGTTGAACGGGCTGCGGACCCGACCGTCGCCGTGCTCTGACGAGTTCACGCCGTCGAACTCGTCCACCAGCGCGGCGATCTCCTCGGCCACCGCGGCCATCGTCTCCACGCCGCCGGGGGCCGTGAGGTCCACGAACGGGCGGATGTGCAGGCAGCCGACGGAGCAGTGCCCGTAGAAGCCGGCCTGGAGATCGTGGCGATCCAGCACCTCGCGGAAGCGCGCGACGTAGTCGTTCAGCCGCTCGGGCGCCACCGCGGTGTCCTCGACGAACGCGGCCGGGCGGCGCGCGCCCTCCGACGCCGCCATCAGCAGGCCGAGCCCGGCCTTGCGGACCTTCGTCAGCGCCGCCTGCTCCGCCGCCGTCTCGGCGCGCAGCGTGTGGTAGCCGTGGCCGTGCGCCCGCCACCGCGCCGTGAGCTCGTCCAGCCTGCCGCGCAACTCGTCCTGCGTGTCGGCGGCGAACGACACGAACAGCAGCGCCTCCGGGTCGCCGCAGCAGCGTCTCCGACAGCCTGCGGTACTCGAGCTTCGAGCGCGACAGCCCGAGGATCGTGCGGTCGATCATCTCGACCGTGGCCGGGCCGAGCGCGAGCGCGTCGCCCGTGGCGGCGATCGCACCCGCCAGCGAGTCGAAGTGCCCGACCGCGAACATCGTCGCCCGCGGGAGCGGGACGAGCCGCACGGTCGCCTCCGTGATCGCGACCAGCGTCCCCTCCGAGCCGGTGACGAGCTTCGCGAGATCGAACTCGCGTGCCAGGCGGTCGAGCCGATAGCCGCCGGACTGGCGCCAGTGCAGCGGATAGTCCTCGGCGATCGCGCGCTCGTGGTCGCGCAGGATCTCGGGCAGGCCGCGGAGGATCGAGCCCTCGAGCGTCGGCGCGGCCGCGCGGCGCTCGCGCTCCGCCTCGCCGACGGGTCCGAACCGTGCGCGCGAGCCGTCGGACAGCACGACGTCGAGCTCGAGCACGTGGTCGATCGTGGTGCCGTGGACGATCGACTGGCTCCCGGAGGAGTTGTTGCCGATCATCCCGCCGATCGTGGCCCGGTTGGACGTCGAGGTGTCGGGCCCGAAGCCCAGGCCGTGGGCGTGGGCGGCGCGGTTGAGGTCCTCCTGCACGACGCCGGGCTCGACCCGCACGCGGCGCGCCTCCGGGTCGAGGTCGCGGATCGCGTTCATGTGGCGCGACGTGTCGAGCACGACGCCCTGCCCCGCCGTCTGGCCCGCGAGGCTCGTCCCGCCGCCGCGCGGCACGACCGGCACGCCGAACCGGCCGGCGACGGCGATCGCCGCCGCGACGTCGTCGGCGTCGCGCGGGAACGCGACGACCAGCGGCTCGCTCGCGTACATGCTCGCGTCACCGGCGAACAGGTGCCGCGAGTACGGATCGTCGCGCACGCCGCCGCGCAGCTCCCGCCGCAGCGCAGCCGCCAGCTCACCCTCGCGCACGCCGGCACGCCTCCCGCGGCGGCCGGCCTCGCTCGTTGGAATCGACAAGGCGTCGGCTCCTCCCTCTCATGCTGTTACCACGAACCGGACCCGGGTACGCGCAGGGCAGTGGGCTTCCGCAGCGGACGCCACTTCCTCCAGATCCCCGGGCCGACCAACGTCCCGGACCGCGTCCTGAGGGCGATCGACCGCCCGACCGTCGACCATCGCGGGCCGGACTTCGCGCAGCTGGGCCTCGAGGTGCTCGAGGGCCTTCGCTGGGTGTTCCGGACGAGCGGCCCGGTCGTGGTCTACCCGGCCTCGGGCACCGGCGCCTGGGAGGCCGCGCTCGTCAACACCCTCTCGCCGGGCGACCGCGTGCTCGCGTTCGAGACCGGGCACTTCGCGACGCTGTGGCGCGCGATGGCCGAGCGGCTGGGCCTCGAGGTCGAGTGGGTGCCGGGCGACTGGCGCCGCGGCGCCGACCCCGGGCGCGCGGAGGAGATCCTGCGCGGCGACCCGTCGATCCGCGCGGTCATGGTCGTCCACAACGAGACCTCGACGGGCGTCACGAGCCGCGTCGCCGAGATGCGCGATGCGATCGATCGGGCGGGACACGACGCGCTGCTGCTCGTCGACGTGATCTCGTCGCTCGGCTCGATCGACTACCGCCACGACGAGTGGGGCGTCGACGTGACGGTCGGCTGCTCGCAGAAGGGGCTGATGCTGCCGGCCGGGCTGAGCTTCAACGCCGTCAGCGAGAAGGCGCTGGCGGCGAGCCGCGACGCGCGGCTGCCGCGCTCGTACTGGGACTGGGCGCCGATCGTCGAGGCCAACCGCTCGGGGTTCTGGCCGTACACGTCGGCGACGAACCTGCTCTACGGGCTCCGCGAGGCGCTGGCGATGCTGCGCGAGGAGGGCCTCGACGCCGTCTTCGCCCGCCACCGCCGCCACGCCGCCGCCACGCGGGCCGCGGTCGAGGCGTGGGGCCTGGAGGTGCTGTGCGCGGACGAGCGCGAGCACTCCGCCTCGCTGACGGCCGTGCTCCTCGACGACGCGTACGACGCCGACGAGGTGCGCCGCGTGATCCTCGAGCGCTTCGACATGTCGCTCGGCGCCGGCCTCGGCAAGCTGCGGGGCCGTGTGTTCCGCATCGGCCACCTGGGCGACTTCAACGACCTGATGCTCGCCGGGACGCTGTGCGGCGTCGAGATGGGCCTGCGGATCGCCGGCGTTCCGGTCGAGCCGGGCGTCGAGGCGGCGCTCGAGCGGCTCGAGCCCGTGCCCGCGACATGAGCGCGCTCGACGGCCTGCGGGTGCTCGAGCTGACCCAGGTGATGGCCGGGCCGTTCTGCGGCCAGGTGCTCGCCGACATGGGGGCGGACGTCGTCAAGGTCGAGGCGCCGGACGGCGGCGACTCCTCGCGCCGCTCGCTCGGCTTCCGGATGCGCGGCGACGACACCGCGGCGTTCATCGCCGTCAACCGCAACAAGCGCTCGCTCGCGCTCGACCTCAAGGACGAGCGCCACCGCGCGGCGTTCCACCGGCTCGTGCGCGACGCCGACGTCGTGCTGGAGAACAACCGCCCGGGCGTCGCGGCGCGGCTCGGCGCCGACTACGCGACGCTCTCCGCGCTCAACCCGCGGCTCGTCTACGCGAGCATCTCCGGCTTCGGGCAGACCGGGCCGTACGCGCAGCGCCCCGGCTACGACCTGATCGCGCAGGGGCTCTCCGGCGTGATGAGCGTGACCGGCGAGCCCGGCGGCGACCCGGTCAAGTGCGGCATCCCGATCGGCGACCTGTCGGCCGGGCTGTTCTGCGCCGTCGGCATCCTCTCCGCGCTCGCCGCCCGCGAGCGCACGGGCCGCGGCCAGCAGATCGACACGTCGCTGTTCGAGGGCGCGCTCGCGCTGTCGATCTGGGAGACCGCCGAGCTGTGGGCGACCGGCCGCGTGCCCGGCAAGCTCGGCTCCGCCCACCGGCTGACCGCGCCGTACCAGGCGCTGCGCACGCGCGACGGCCACCTGACCGTCGGCGGCAACAACCAGAAGCTGTGGGAGCGGCTGTGCGGCGTGCTGGGCCGCGAGGACCTGGTGACCGACGGGCGATTCGCGACCAACGACGACCGGATGGCCAACCGAGCCGCGCTCGTCGCCGAGCTCGAGTCCGCGCTGGCCGCCCGCGGGACGGACGCGTGGGTCGGAGCGCTGCTCGAGGCGGGCGTTCCCGCCGGGCCGATCCACGACTATGCCGAGGTGTTCGCCGACCCCCACACGCAGGCGCGCGAGATGGAGGTGAAGGTCGAGCACCCGGTGGAGGGCGCGATCTCGGCGCTCGGGATCCCGGTGAAGCTCAGCGACACGCCGGGAGCGGTACGCCGGCCCGCGCCGCTGCTGGGCGAGCACACCGACGAGGTGCTGCGCGAGGCCGGCTTCGCCGAAGAGGAGATCGCCGCGCTGGCCGGCGCGCCGGTATGAGCCACGTCACCGCCGAGCGCCGCGGCGCCGCCCTGTGGGTCACCTTCGACCGGCCAGAGGCCCACAACGCCATGACGTTCGCGATGTACGAGGCGCTCCACGCGCACTGCGAGGCGGCCGACGCCGACGACGAGGTGCGCGCGCTCGTGCTCCGCGGCGCCGGCGGGAAGGCGTTCGTGGCAGGCACCGACATCAACCAGTTCACCGCGTTCGAGTCCGGGCGACGACGGGCTCTCCTACGAGGCGACGATCGACCGCATCGTCGGCCGCCTGGAGACGGTCGGCAAGCCGACGATCGCGCTCGTCGACGGCTACGCGATGGGCAGTGGGCTGGCGCTCTCCGCCGCCTGCGACCTGCGCATCTGCACGCCGGCCGCCCGCTTCGGCCTGCCGATCGCGCGTACGGTCGGCAACTGCCTGTCGATGGAGAACTACGCCCGCCTGGCGGCGCTGCTCGGACCCGCGCGGCTGAAGGACCTCGTGTTCACCGCACGGACGATCGAGGCGGACGAGGCCCTCGCGATCGGTCTCGCGACGGAGGTCGTCGCCGACGCCGACGCGCGCGTCACCGAGCTGTGCGACACGCTCGCCATCACACGCGCCCGTCACGCTGCGCGTCACGAAGGAGGCGCTGCGCCGGATCCGCATCGCCGCGCTGCCCGACGGCGACGACCTCGTGCGCGAGGCGTACGAGAGCGACGGCTTCCGCGAGGCCGTGGCCGCCTTCCTCAGCCGCCGCGGCTAGCCGCCCGGGCGCGCTTGCGGAGCTTCGCGAACTCCGGCCACGGCCGGGTGTTGGCGACCTGCTCCGGCGTGAGCCAGGCGCGGCGGGCGGTGGCGACCCCGTACTCGAGCAGCCGCAGGTTGCGGGTCGAGTGGGCGTCGGAGTCGACCAGGATCATCACGCCGGCCTCGGCGGCCGCGCGGGCGTGGATCTCGTTGAGGTCCCGGCGGTCGGGCGCGGAGTTGATCTCGATCATCGTGCCCGTGCGGGCGGCGGCCTCGATCACCCGCTCGACGTCGAGCGCGTACGGCTGGCGGAGCTCGATCTTGCGGCCCGTCGGGTGGCCGATCGCGTCGACCAGCGGGTGCTCGATCGCGGCGATCATGCGGTCGGTCATCTCCCGCTCGCCCATGCCGAACGACGTGTGGACGGACGCGATCACCCAGTCGAGCTGCGCGAGCAGGTCGTCGGCGTAGTCGAGCGAGCCGTCCGGGAGGATGTTGCTCTCCGTCCCGATCAGCAGCTCGAAGCCCTCGAGCGTGGCGTTCAGCGCCCGGATCTCCTCGATCCGCCGCGCGAGCTCGTCCGGTGAGACGTCGTTGCCGAACCCGTGCGAGGCGGAGTGGTCGGTGATCGCCAGGTACTCGAGCCCGCGCTCGCGCGCCGCGGCGGCCATCTGCTCGGCGGTCTGGTTGCCGTCGGAGGCGGTCGTGTGGCAGTGCAGGTCGCCGCGCAGGTCCTCGAGCGTGATCAGCTGCGGCAGGCCGGGGCCGGGTGGGTGGGACTTAATCGCCGCCTCCAGCTCGCCGCGGCCCTCGCGCAGCTCGGGCGGGATCCACGCGAGCCCCAGCCGCTCGTAGACCTCCTCCTCGGTGGCGCAGCGCAGCGTCTCGCCCGTCGCGTCGTCGAGGATGCCGTACTCGCTCACGTGCAGCCCGCGCCGCACGGCCGACTCGCGCAGCGCGACGTTGTGCGCCTTGGAGCCGGTGAAGTGCTGGAGCACGTTGCCGAACTGGTCGGGCTCGACGACCTTGAGGTCCACCTTCATGCCGGTGTGGGTGATCACGCGCGCGCCCGCCTCGCCCGCGGACTGGACGGACTCGACGATCTCCATCTCGCCGAGCGTGCTCGCCAGCGCGGCGGGGTCGGAGGCCGTGGCGATGATGTCGAGGTCCTTGACCGAGTCGGCCCTGCGGCGCAGCGAGCCGGCGACCTCGACGCGGTCCGCCGCCGGGTGCGCGCGCAGCGCCCCCACGATCTGCTCCGCGATCGGGACCGCGCGCGACAGCAGGATCCGCGGGGCCGGCCCGCCGTCCTCGTCCTGCTCGGCGAGGACGCGCTTGAGGTTCTCCTCGGCCTTCGGCCCGAACCCGCGCAGCCCGCGGATCTGGCCCGCCTCGGCAGCGGCCCGCAGCGCATCGAGCGAGTCGACGCCGATCTCGTCGTACAGCCGCCGCGCCCGCTTCGGCCCGAAGCCCGGGAGGTGCATGACCGACAGCAGCCCGCTGGGGAACTTGGCGCGCAGCTTCACCGCCGCCGGGATCTCGCCGGTCTCGTCGAGCGCGCGCAGCTTCTCCTCGAGCGTCTTGCCGATCCCCGGCACGGTCGTGACCTTGCCCTCGCGCGTCATCGCCATGATCGACACGGACGAGTCGCGGACCGCCTTGGCCGCGTTGCGGTACGCGATGACGCGATAGGAGACGGCCCCGTCCAGCTCGTAGAGGTCGCCCAGCTCGTCGAGCGCGGCGGCGATCTGGGCGTTGGTGAAGTCGGGCATGGGGACTCGATAAGCCTAGATCCACCGATCATCCGTGGATCACTCGGCGCCGTGGGCCGAGTCAGAGTCGATTGACCGCGGTTCCTCGTGGCCGGTCACTTGGATCGCGGTCAATCGGCTCTGGCGAACGGCCACGGTGGCGAGGGGCCGCGGGAATCGGTGGATCTAGGCTCTAGGCTACGCGACCCGCCATGACCGGCCCCGTCTGGATCGTCGCCCCCACCTACAACGAGGCCGGCAACCTCGAGCCCCTGATCGCCGCGCTGCGCGAGCACGTGCCGGACGCGCACGTCCTGGTGGTCGACGACGCCTCGCCGGACGGCACGGGCGACCTCGCCGACGCGATCGCGGCGCGCGACCCCGCCGTCGAGGTGCTGCACCGGGCCGGCAAGGCCGGCCTCGGCATGGCGTACGTCGCCGGCTTCGCCCGCGCGCTCGCCGCCGGCGCGGAGTACGTCGTCGAGATGGACGCCGACCTCTCGCACGACCCGCGCGACGTCCCGCGCCTGCTCGAGCGCGCCCGCGCGGGCGCCGACCTCGTGCTCGGCTCGCGCTACGTCGACGGCGGCGGCGTGCGCGACTGGGACCTGCTGCGCCGGGTGCTCTCGCGCGGCGGCTGCCGCTACGCGCGCACGGTCCTGGGCGTCGGGATCCGCGACCTGACCGGCGGCTTCAAGGTCTTCCGCGCGGCGACGCTGACGGCGATCGACTTCGAGACCGTGCGCTCGGAGGGCTACGCCTTCCAGGTCGAGCTGACCTACCGGGCGCTCGCGCGCGGCCTGCGCGTGGAGGAGCTGCCGATCGTGTTCCGCGAGCGGACCGCCGGCGAGTCGAAGATGTCGGCGCGGATCGCGCTCGAGGCGATCTGGCTCGTGCCGGCGCTGCGGCTCGCGCGCCGCCGCGACGGGCTGCCGGAGGCGCCCGGCTCCGGCGAGCCCGGCACCTTGCCCGTGAACTGAGCGGTTCAGACCGGCCGCTCCCCTGCCGATCCAACGGGGGATGAGATCCGAGGAACTTGCGCTCGTCCAGGGCTGGGACGACACGCGCGCGGCGCTGAGCCGCTGGAACGCCCGACCGACGTCCGTCCTGCGCCCGTGGGCGCTCGGCAGCCTGGCCGTCGCCGTCCTGCTGCTGGCCGCCACCTGGGCCGTGGCGGCGCTGACCACGCCGGACCCGTCCGTGGCCCACTTCCCCGGCGTCACCCGCAGGGCGGACCTCGGCGACTTCGGCTTCGTCCTGTTCCGCAACGGCCTCGTGCTCGCGCTGCACTCGCTCGCCTGCGTGGCGGGCTTCATGGCCGGCTCGTCGCTGCCGCAGGTCGCGGAGGGCTACTCCGGCGTGTGGCGCCGGATCCACGACCTCGCGGGCCCGCTGGCGATCGCGTTCGTCGCGGCGGCGACGCTGTTCTCCCTCTGCACGCAGGCCTACACGCTCGGCGGCGCCGCGTCCGACCTCGCCGCCGCGCTCGGGATCTCCCCGCTCATGCTGATCGTCGGGATCCTGCCGCACGCCCTGCCGGAGCTGTTCGCGCTGTTCCTGCCGCTCGCCGCCTGGTCGATCGCGAGCCGCCGCGGCCGCTGGAAGGACCTGCTCGCCGCGACGTTCGTCACGACCGGCATCGCGGTGCCGATCCTGCTGCTCGCGGGGGCCGTCGAGGTGTGGGTTTCGCCGCGTCTGCTCGTAACGTTCGCGGGGTAGTCGGCGACCGAACCCACGCTATACTTTCTGAAGCAACTACGCGACGAGGAGCGCCAATGGCCGGCAGCATCATCGAAGTCAACGACGGCAACTTCCAGGCCGAGGTCATCGAGTCCGACACCCCGGTGCTCGTCGACTTCTGGGCCCCCTGGTGCGGGCCGTGCCGCATGGTTGCCCCGGTGCTCCAGGAGCTCGCGGGCGAGCGCGACGACCTCCGCATCGTGAAGCTGAACGTCGACGACAACCAGCAGACCGCCGCGACGTACGGGATCCTCGCGATCCCGACGATGCTGCTCTTCCGCAACGGCGAGCTCGCCCACCGCATCCAGGGCGCGATGCCGAAGAAGCGCCTCGAGGCCGAGATCGAGCCCGCGCTCGCGGCCGCCTAGCCGCTAGCGGAGGTTCCCCAGCCGGCGGGCGACGCGCTCGAACGCGCCGTACGCCGGCTTCGTCGAGACGCGGCTGCCGCGCTTGTTGAGCAGTCCGGCGTAGTCGAGCGTGCTCTGCACTGACGTGCCGCGCGTCAGCCACGTGTACCACTGGACTCGCTCGATCCCGAGGCGGCGGCGCGCCGCGGCCAGCAGCCGGTAGACGCGCTCGAGCCGCTCCGCCTGCCCGTGCTCGTCGGTGACGAACGGCAGCTGGAGCCCCAGCCATTTCGCGGACGAGACCCACGACACCTCGGTCACCGAGATCGGCTTCCGGCGGTCGCCGTTGCGGGCCATCACCGCCCGCGCGCGGCGGACGAGCTCCAGCACGCCCTCCGGCTTGCGCGTGTACGGGTGGACCGCGACGCTGTCGAACAGCTTGCGTGCCCCCGCGCCGTAGATCTGCTCCAGCGAGATCCACGACTTCCCGAAGAGGCCGCTCAGCATGACGTGCGCGGACCGGTCGGCGCCCTTCAGCCCCGCGCGCGCGGCGCGCAGCATCGCCACGTAGGTGGTGAGGGGGTCGCGCTTCGATTGCCACGCGACGCTCGGCGACCCGAAGCCGTCGATCCCCGCCGGCTCGTTCCAGATCTGCCACGTCCGGACGGGCCGCCGCCGCACCCGGCGGTTCTCTCTCCAGAACGTGCCCGCGAGCGCCGTAGCGCGCGGCCAGGGTGTGCGCGAACCGGCCGTACTGCGCGGGGTCGAGCGGCGGCGAGAACGTCGCGTACGGGTCCTCGGCCGCCCAGGGGGCGGACGACATGATCACCGCCGTGAGATGGAGCCGTGAGCGCGCCGCGGCCCGCACGAACCGGTCGGTCTCCCGGAAGTCGGTCGGAATGCCGCGCACGTCGCGAAAGCGCCGGCGCTGTGCCTCCGGCACGCCGGCCCACGACGCGTAGGGCTGGAGGTGCGGCCAGTAGAACGCGAGCCGGACGGAGCCCGCGCCCGCATCCGCGGCGCGCCGCATCTCGCGGCTCACGCTCCCCGGCTCGACCGCCAGGCCGTCGAAGTTGACGCCCACGAACGGCGACCGGGCGCCGGCGGAAGCGGGCACGGCCAGCGCGAGCAGCAGCAGCGGGATGAGCAGCCGGGGGAGCACGACGGCGCTCCAGTAAAGCGTGCTCAGCGCGCGGCGTCGAGCATCGCGTCGCGCACGACCGGCCATCCGGCCTTGCGGCGCTCGTGGAACTCCACGCGGTTCCACGGATCCCAGCCGTAGCCGTTGGTCGCGACCGCGTCCTCGCCCTCCGGGGCGACGTCGATCCCGAGCCGGCCGACCTCCAGCGTGCCGACGCTGCCGTCGGCCTTCGGCACCCAGACGCGGTGGCTCGACGGGTCGGCGAACGTGAGCATCGCCCACGGCAGCCGCAGCTCGACGACGTCGTCGCCGCCGCGCGACCGTCACGCGGCCGTCGAAGTCCTCGTCCTCCGGGTTCGCGGTGCCCCAGCGCAGCGCGCTGATGTCGAGCGTCTCCGTCGGCCCGCTTCTCGCCCGTGCCGGGGACGGTGTAGGGGCGGTTGAGCATGAGGTGCGGGCGCACCCACGCGCCGCTGCCCGGCTCGAGGTCGGCCGCGTCCACCTTCACGTACGGGCGCGCGAGGCCGTACAGGAAGCCGATCGGGTCCGTCGACGCCGCCTCGTGCAGGACCGCCTCGCGATCCGGGCCGAGCGTCACCGACACGTCGGCCTCGGGCACGACGCCGGGCCGTCCGGGAAGGCCCTGGTTGCCGCCGGGCCGGACGTCGAAGCCGACCTGGACGGGCGTGTCGCCGTCGCGCCGGATCAGCAGGTAGAGCCAGCCGGCGTCGTGGGTGGCGCGGACCTCCTTGACGGTCCCGTCGCCCTCGTAGATCTGCTGCGAGTGCTCGCGCGTCCACTCCTCGTCGGCGCCGTCGACCCGCACCTTCGCGGTCTTGCCGGGCTCGGCCGCGAGGATGCCGAACTGCTCCTCGTTGGTGAGCGCGTTCTGCCACAGCGGCCGGCGCTCCTCCGGCTGCTCCATGTCCATCGTGTTCCAGGTCCGCTTGAACCACTCGTCCACGTAGGAGAAGAGCACCGCGCCGGCCATGTCCTGGCGCTGGATCGCGCGCAGCATGTCGGCGTCCATCGCGGCCGGCCTCCTGCTCGGAGTGCCCGCCCTGGTCGCGGCCCAGCGGCCCGTAGTGCGCCGAGCCGATGCCCGTCGGGACGCCGAACTCGGTGATCATCACCGCCTGGTCGCCGTGGTGGGCCTTGAGATCCTTCAGGTAGGCCTCGTACGGGTCCTTCGCGTCGCGGTAGCCCGGCTGGAGGCGCAGGAAGTCGGGGTAGTACGGATACGCGTGGTAGGAGGCGAAGAACCCGCCCGGCCAGCGTGACGTGGCGCGCAGGTGGGCGGCGTCGACGCTCACCATGTCCTCCTTGCGCATCGGCTCCTCGGGGTGCTCGAGCGGGTCGGTCGTCAGCCAGTTCGTGAACGTGACGGGGCGGCTCCAGCCGCGCTCGGCCTCGAGCGTCGCCAGGTGGTCCAGGCGCGCGGCGATCCAGCTCTCCATCGGGGTCGCGTCCGCGGACGAGCGGATGTAGCGGCCGCGGTGCGGCGGCGCGCCGGCGTGGACCCTGTCGGTGTTGCGCGTCGCGTACGGGTCCCACTCGACGCCGGGCGACCAGGCGAGCAGCCAGCGCGAGACGTCGGTCCGGTAGCGCCCGCTCGCGTGGCCGGGCCGCTCGGGCAGGTCGGCGTCGCCGTGGACGACGGCGACCGCGTCGGAGATCTCGCGGTCGAACTCCTCGGAGGTCGGATAGGCGTCCCGCTCGGCGATGAACCGCTCCTCCGGGATCCAGACGCCCTGGATGAAGTACAGCGGCGTGCGCGGGTTGCGCTCGTTGTGGGCGGCGAGCGCCTCGTAGAACGCGGGCCGCAGGATCGTGTAGACGCGGACGACCCGCGCGCCGAGGTCCTGCATCCCGTCGAGCCAGCGGTCGTAGTCGGCGCGGGTGGCCGGAAGCTCGCCGGGATGGCGGCCGGGCACGGTGACGCCGAGGTTCACGCCGGGCCAGAAGCGATCGGCGAACTCGCCCTCGAAGGCGAGCGCCAGCCGGCGGCCCTGCACCCGGGCCGGCAGCTTCATCCCGTCCTGCTCGAGCGGCGCGCCCGCGTACAGGCCCTTGTCCGGCCGCTCGGCGCCGGCCCGCTCGTCGTCGCCGAAGCCGCAGCCGGCGAGGGCGAGCGCGAGCAGGCAGCCGAGAGCCGCGACGAGGGAACGCATGGCCATGTGGTCGGCCGCTGCGCGCGAGCTTTGAGCCGCTACGTCAGCGTTCGGCCCTGCGCACCCCGATGCGCAGGGGCCGGCCCTCGATGGTCGCCTCCGCGCCGTCGCCGCCGCCGTAGCCGACGGCTACGGCCAGCGTCTCGGCGGCGATGTAGTCCTCGAACGCGCGCGCGGCGGTGATCAGCTCGTCGTCGCCGCCCAGCTGGAGCTCGACGCGGTCCTCCACCTGGAGGCCGGCGCCCTTGCGCGCGTTCTGGACGGCGTGGACGATCTCCCGCGCCAGGCCCTCGCGGCGCAGCTCGTCGTCCAGCTCGAGCTCGAGCGCCACGGCGTGCGAGCCCTCGCGCTCGAGCTGGTAGCCCTCGAGCGGCTTCATCGCGAGCATCAGGTCGTCCGCGTCCAGCTCGTGGTCGTGGCCGTCGACGGAGATGCCGACGCGGCCGCCCTCGCGCAGCGCGCGGGCGACGTGCTCCGGGTCCAGCGCCGCCACCGCCGCGGCCACCTGCGGCATGTGCTTGCCGAACCGCGGGCCGAGCGAGCGGTAGTTCGGCTTGACCTCGTAGGAGCCCAGCTCGTCGGCCTGCGAGACGTAGCGGAGCTCCTTGACGTTGAGCTCCTCCAGCGCGATGTCCGCGAGCCGCTCGATCGCGGAGCGCTCCTCGCCGGCGGCCACCACGACCGCGGCGCGCAGCGGCTGGCGCACCTTCAGCTTGGACTGGCCGCGGGCGGCGAGGCCGAGCCGCACGGTCTCGCGCACGACCGCCATCGAGCGCTCGAGCCCGGCGGTTCACGGGGCCGGCCTCGGGCCAGTCCTCGAGGTGCACGCTCGGCTCCGTGCCGTCGAGGTTGTCGTAGATCTCGTCGGCGAGGAACGGGCAGAACGGGGCGAGCAGCTTCGACACCGTGACGAGGCAGCGGCGCAGCGTCGCGAAGGCGGCGGGGTCGCCGTCCCAGAACCGGCGGCGCGAGCGGCGGACGTACCAGTTCGAGAGGTCGTCGACGAACGCGGCGAGCGCATGGCCGGCGCGGGTCGCGTCGTAGTCGTCGAGCCGCTCGGTGACCGTCGCCACCGTCGCGTTCAGCCGCGAGTCGATCCACTCGTCGAGATCGGTCGCCTCGGCCATCCAGCCACCGGCCTCGTCGATGCGGTTGACGTTGGCGTACAGGACGTAGAAGCCGTACGTGTTCCACAGCTGGAGCAGGAACTGGCGCAGCGACTCGCCGACCGCGTCGGTGGAGAACAGGTAGCCGTCCCACGGCTGCTTGGAGGTGAGGAAGTACCAGCGGAACGCGTCGGCGCCGTGGCGCTCGAGCACCGCCCACGGCGGGACGATGTTGCCGAGCGACTTCGACATCTTCTTGCCCTCGGCGTCGGCGATGTGGCCGAGGCACAGCACGGTCCGGTAGGGCGAGCGGTCGAACAGCAGCGTCGAGACCGCGATCAGCGAGTAGAACCAGCCGCGCGTCTGGTCGATCGCCTCGCAGATGTAGTCGGCGGGGAAGCGGGCCTCGAAGTGGTCCTGGTTCTCGAACGGCGCGTGGTACTGGGCGAACGGCATCGCGCCCGAGTCGAACCAGACGTCGATGACCTCGGGCACGCGGCGCATCTCGCCGCCGCACTCCGGGCAGTCCCACGTGAGCTCGTCGACGTAGGGGCGATGCGGGTCGTCGATCTCGCGGCCGGCCTTCGCCTCGAGGTCCGCGAACGCGCCGATGCACTCGGCGTGGCCGTTCTCGCAGCGCCAGACCGGCAGCGGCGTGCCCCAGTAGCGCTCGCGCGAGATCGCCCAGTCGACGTTGTTCTCCAGCCACTTGCCGAAGCGGCCGTGCTTGATGTGCTCCGGGTGCCAGGAGACGGTCTCGTTGGCGGCGAGCAGGCGGTCGCGCAGCTGCGACGTGCGGATGTACCACGACGGCTTGGCGTAGTAGAGCAGCGGCGTCCCGCAGCGCCAGCAGTGCGGGTAGGCGTGCAGCAGCTTCTCCTCGCGCAGCAGGCGGCCGCGCTCGCGCAGGTCGGCGACGATGTCCGGGTCGGCCTCCTTGACCCAGCGCCCGGCGAACGGGCCCATCCGGTCGTCGTACGTGCCGTCGGCGCGGACCGGGTTGATGACGGTGATGCCCTGCTCCTGGCCGAGCCGGAAGTCGTCCTCGCCGAACGCGATCGAGCTGTGGACGACGCCCGTGCCGTCCTCGGCGCTGACGAAGTCGGCCGGCAGGACCGTGTGGCCCTTGGGGCCGTACTCCTCGGTGGCGATGAACGGGAACGGCGGCTCGTAGCGCGCGCCCAGCATGTCGCGGCCGTGGAAGCGGTCGGCGACCTGCACGTCCTCGCCGAGCACGGAGGCCGCGCGCGCCTCCGCCAGCACGTAGCCGTCCGTGGTGCGGACGTAGGCGAGGTCGGGCGAGACCGCCAGCGCGGCGTGCGAGAGCAGCGTCCACGGCGTCGTCGTCCAGGCCAGGATGCGGTCGCCCTCGCGCAGCGCGCCCGCGGGCCGCGTGACGGGGAACGTCACGTACACCGACGGGTCCTCGACGTCCTTGTAGCCCTGCGCCACCTCGTGGCTGGACAGCGCCGTGCCGTCGCGCGGGCAGTACGGCACGACCTTGTGGCCCTCGTAGAGCAGGTCGCGGTCCCACAGCTGCTTCAGCGCCCACCAGACCGACTCGATGTAGCTGTCGTCGAGCGTGCGGTACGGGTGCTCGATGTCGACCCAGTAGCCGATCCGCTCGGTCAGCCGCGTCCAGTCCTCGAGGAACTCGAACACGGACTCGCGGCACTGCTGGTTGAACTCCGCGATGCCGTAGCGCTCGATGTCGCTCTTCGACGTGAAGCCGAGCTTCTGCTCGACCGCGATCTCGACGGGCAGGCCGTGGCAGTCCCAGCCGCCCTTGCGCTCGACGTAGCGGCCGCGCATCGTCTGGTAGCGCGGGAAGATGTCCTTGAACACGCGCGCGAGCACGTGGTGCGACCCGGGCCGCCCGTTCGCAGTCGGCGGCCCCTCGTAGAACACGAACGGCTCCGCGCCCTCCCGGCGGCGCAGCGACTCCTTGAAGACGTCGCGCTCGCGCCAGCGCTCGAGGATCTCCTCCTCGAGCTTCGGGAAGTCCGGCGTCTTCGGCAGGGGTCTGAGCGGCGGTGCCACGGGACCGGTGATTCTAGGTCGGCGCGAGCTACCGCACGATCGCGAGCAGGAAGCCGTCCCAGCCCTTCTCGCCGACGGTCTGGATCGCGGTGGCGATCAGGCGCGGCTCGGCGCCGGCCAGGTCGGTGAAGTCGCGGACGCCGCGGGCGCTCGGGTCGTCGCCGTCGACGACCGCGCCGGCCCGCACCACGTTGTCGGCGACGATCACCGTGCCGGGCCGGGAGAGCCGGAGCGCCCAGCGCAGGTACTCGGGGTTGGAGCGCTTGTCGGCGTCGATGAAGATCAGGTCGAACGGGCCGTCGAGGCCCGGCAGCGTCTCCAGCGCGGGCCCGGCGATCACCTCCACGGGCAGGCCGGCGAGGTTGGCGCGCGCGACCTCGGCGTAGCCCGGGTCGGCCTCGAGCGTGACGATGCTCCCGCCGTCCGGCAGGGCTCGGGCGAGCCAGCGCGTGCTGTAGCCGGCGAGCGTCCCCAGCTCGAGGATCCGGCGGGCGCCGGCCATCCGCGCCAGCAGCTCCAGCAGCCGGCCCTGGAGCGGCGAGACGCCGTGCGGCGGCACGTCGCCGCGCACGACCGGGTCGTCGTCGCCGATCAGCCGAGCCGCGAAGAACGCGTCGACGTCGGCGGCGCTCACGCCGCGAGCTTGCGGCACAGCTCGGCCAGCGCGCGCTTCTCGTCGTCGTCGAGCGGGGCGAACGCGAGCGCCACCCGCGACGCGTGCTCGGGGAACAGCCGGTCGACCAGCTCCTCGCCGTGCGGCGTGATCGTCACCACCGCCGCGCGGCGGTCGTGCGCCAGCCGCCGCCGGTCGACGAGCCCGCGGCCCTCGAGCGTGTTCACGACCTCCGTGGCGTTGGCCTTCGAGGTGTGCAGGCGCCGGCGGAGCGTCCGCAGCTCCAGCTCGCCGTCCGCCGTGACCAGCACCACCAGCACGGAGAAGCCGGCGGCGGACAGGCCCTCGCGCTCGAGATCGGCGCTCAAGCGCCGGCGGACGGCGGCCTCGGCACGCAGCAGCCCGTCGAGCGCGCGGTGCGCCAGCGGGTCGTCCACGACGAGCCTCATCGAGCGGCGATCCTAGGCGCAGCGCCGGACGGCGCTTCTACGATGCCCCGCTCCATGGCGCGCGCCCTCACCGCCGTCGGAGCCGCCCTCGTCCTGCTGCTGCTCGGGCTCGGCCTGGCGGTCTACCTCACGCGGGACGAGGACACCATCCAGGTCAGCAACGTGCTGGCCGAGGACTTCTCGCGCGAGGTCGCGCTGGCCGAGCGGCGGGGCGCGGACGTCGACCTGCGCGCGCTGACGCCCGACGACTGGGACGAGCTGCTGATCGTCGCCCGCGGGACGCCGCGCGCGGCGATCTCCGAGCGGCTCGGCTCCGAGTGGACGGGCCTGGCCGGCGTGGCCGGCGGCGAGCTGCTGATCCTGCTCCGGCGCGGAGAGGTCGTGCGCTTCTTCGACTACCGCGGCGAGGGCCGCTTCGAGGGGATCGACACGCCGTTCGCGACGCTGCCGCGCGAACGGGCGGTGTTTCGGGTACGGGACCTCGTGATCACGCCGATCCGCTGACGCCATGGGCCATCTGAACCAGCTCGACCTCTCCCTGGACCTCCCGAAGAAGGAGGCGAAGAAGCGCCTGAAGGCCGCGCAGGCCCGCATGCAGGAGCTGCGGCTGGAGCTCGCGGGCCTCGACGGCGACGAGCGGCTGGGCCCGCCGCTGTGCGTCGTCCTCGAGGGCTGGGACGCGAGCGGCAAGGGCGGCGCGATCAAGCGGCTCGTCGCGAAGCTCGACCCGCGCCACGTCCGCGTGAAGCAGTACGCGGCGCCGACGCCCGACGAGCTGCGCCACCCGTGGCTGTGGCGGTTCTGGCCCGCGCTGCCCGGCTGGGGCGGCATGGCGATCCTCGACCGCTCGTGGTACGGCCGCGTGCTGGTCGAGCGCGTCGAGGGCTTCGCCACCGAGGCGGAATGGCGCCGCGCCTACGACGAGATCGACGGCTTCGAGCGGATGCTCGCCGACGAGGGCACCGTGCTCGTGAAGCTGTGGCTGCACATCTCCGACGAGGAGCAGGCGCAGCGCTTCAAGGCGCGCGAGAAGGACCCGCTGAAGGCGTACAAGCTCACGGCCGAGGACTGGCGCAACCGCGACAAGCGCGACGCGTACTGCGAGGCGATCGAGGAGATGGTGGAGCGCACCTCGACCGACTGGGCGCCGTGGCACCTCGTCGAGGCCGACTCGAAGCGGTTCGCCCGCGTGAAGGTGCTGGAGACCGTGATCGCCGCCGCCGAGGAGGGCCTCGCGCGACACGGTCGCCGGCCGCCGCCGGGCCATCACTGACGCGCTTCGCGGCGCGCTGCGCTACCTTGCCGCGCAACTCGGCGCGGCTGGGGAGTGCGCGCCGGCCACTACAGACGAAGGGGGAAGTCCCATGCGGAGAAGCCTCTGCGCGCTTCTCGCAGTACCCGCCGCGCTCGCCGTGGCAACACCGGCGCTCGCCGCCGAGGACGCGTTCAACTCGAGCGGGCTGCGCAAGGCGGTCACGCTCCAGGGCGTCCGCGAGCACCAGCAGGCGCTCCAGACGATCGCGACCGCCAGCCAGAACCGCCGCACCTCCGGGACGCCGGGCTACGACGCCTCGGTCGCGTACGTCGCGAACCGGCTCCGGGCCGCCGGCTACGACGTGACGCTCCAGGAGTTCCCGTTCGACTTCTTCGAGAACCTGGCGCCGCCGCAGTTCAACCGGGTGAGCCCGGACGCGGAGACGTACAACACGCCCAACGAGTTCACGACGATGACGTACTCGGGCTCCGGCAACGCCACGGCGGAGACCGTGCACGTCACGGCCGGCGCAGGCTCGCTCGGCCCGGGCTGCTCGGCCTCCGACGTCCCGGCGTCCGTCGCCGGCAAGATCGTGCTCGTCCAGCGCGGCGGCTGCACGTTCAAGGTCAAGGCGATCAACGCCCAGGACAAGGGCGCCGCGGCGGTCGTGATCTACAACAACGTCGGCGGGCCGCTCAACGGCACGCTCGGCAGCGTCGGCCAGAACATCCCGGTCATCGGGACGACGCAGGCGATCGGCCAGGAGCAGGCCGCCCTGATCGCGAACGGCCCCGTCACGCTGCACGTCGCGGCCACGACGCGCTCCGAGACCCGCAGCACGCGGAACGTGCTCGCCGACACGGGCGGCGACCCGTCGCGGACCGTGGTCGTCGGCGCGCACCTCGACTCGGTGGCCGAGGGCCCCGGCATCAACGACAACGGGTCCGGCACGGCGACGATCCTCGAGATCGCGGAGCAGTACGCGGCGCGCGGCCTCGAGCCGAACAACCGCATCCGCTTCGCCTTCTGGGGCGCCGAGGAGTTCAACCTCGTCGGCTCGACGTTCTACGTCAACCAGCTCTCCGAGGACGAGCTGGCGGACCACATGGCGAACCTGAACTTCGACATGGTCGGCTCGCCGAACTACGTCCGGTTCGTCTACGACGGCGACAACTCGGCGTTCCCGGTCGGCCCGGCGGCGGCCGACGGCCCCGACGGCTCGGCGCAGATCGAGTCGGTGTTCGTGAGCTACTTCGCCAACCAGGGCCTGCCGTCCGACCCGACGCCGTTCAGCGGGCGCTCGGACTACGGCCCGTTCATCGCCGCGGGCGTCCCCGCGGGCGGCCTGTTCACCGGCGCGGAGGGCGAGAAGACCGCTCGCCAGGCGGCGATCTACGGCGGCACCGCCGGGCTCGCGTACGACCCGTGCTACCACCAGGCCTGCGACACGTTCGCGAACAACAACAACCGCGGGCTGGACGAGATGTCCGACGCCGCGGCGCACGCGACGTACACGTACGGCCTGACCCAGGAGCCGGTGACCGACGGCGGCCGGCTGAAGCCGGGCAAGAACGGCACGCCCCCGCCGGCGAACAGCCCGGGTCCGGGCAACGACGGCGGCGGCGGGCTGCACGCCGAGCACGACCTGGACCGGTAGGTCTCGACGACACGGGGCGGCCTCCGGGCCGCCCCGTCGCGTTCAGCGCCGCGTCTTGCGCCCGGCCTTGCGGGCCTGGCGCTGGGCGCGGCCCTTGGCGCGCGCCTTCGCCTTCGCCTTGCGCTCGTGCTTGTGCGGGCCCTCGCTGCGCAGGCGGCGCAGGTCGTCGCGGTCCTCGCTTCGGGAGGTTGCGGCGGGCGTCGCGCGTGATCCACCAGCCGATGACGAGGAACGTCACGAGCAGGCCGCCGCCGATGATGTAGAGCGTGTCGCGGGTGACGATGTCGTCGCTGGGGTCGTCGGCGGGCTGGATCGTCGGGGCCGGTGGCGGCGGAGCCTGCGGCAGCCCGTCGAACGGGTTGTCGGTCTGGGCGAGGGCCGCGGCGGGCGTCGCCAGCAGGACGGCGAGGGTGAGCAGGACGAGCAGGCGGGTGCGCATGACGGCCGCGCAAGGTACTACGAGGGCGCGGGAGCGCCGGTGAGCGCCCAGCGGCTGCTCGCGAAGCGCGCGCCGCACGTCGCGAGCCGGACGGCGATCAGGCCGGCCAGTCCGAACCAGACGCCGCGGATGCCCCAGTCCTGGTCGAGCGCGAGCAGCGCGACGGGCACGTAGACCGCCGCCGCGGCGAGCATCCCCCACATCAGGAAGCGGGTGTCGCCCGCGCCGATGAGGATGCCGTCGAGCGCGAACACCGCCCCGTTGGCGGGCATCATCAGCGCGAAGATCCACCAGATCTCGCGCGCCCGCTCGACCACGGCATCGTCGCTCGTGAACGCGCGCGGGATCAGGTCGCCGAAGGCCACGAGCACGAGGCCGAACAGCCGCGCCCGCGACGACCGACCAGCCGATCACGCGCAGCGCCGTCTCGCGCGCGCCGGCGGCGTCGCCCGCGCCGAGCATGCCGCCCACCATCACCTGCGCGGCGATGGCGAGCGCGTCGAGCACGAGCGCGAGGAACACGAACAGCTGGAACGCGACCTGGTGCGCCGCGAGCGCCGCCGGCCCGACCCGCGCGAGCACGGCGGACGCGACGAGGAACGAGCCGAGCAGCGCGGTGGTGCGGACGGCGATGTGGCTGCCGATCCGCATCAGCGGCCGGATCCGCGCCCAGCGCGGCGGCTGCCAGCCGGCGCGGCGCTGGACGGCGACGAACGCGAGGCCCATGCCGGCCTGCGCGATCACGGTGCCCCACGCCGAGCCGGCGAGGCCCCAGCCGAAGCCGTAGACGAACAGGACCTCCAGCACGACGTTGACCGCGTGCGCGGCGACGAGGATCACCAGCGGCGTGCGCAGGTCGGACACGCCGCGCAGGTAGCCCTGCCCCGCCACCGCGAGCATGAAGAACGGCGCGCCGAGCGCGGCGATCCGCAGGTACGTCGTGGCGCCGTCCGCGACGTCGTCCTCGCCGCCCATCAGCGACACCGCGTGCGGCGCGAGCGGGATCGCGAGGACGAGCAGGACGAAGCCGATGGCGACGCCCAGCCACAGCGCCTGCGAGCCGACCAGCGCGGCCTCGTCCTCGCGGCCGGCGCCGTGCAGGCGGGCGACGTGCGCGGTCGTGCCGTAGGTGAGGAAGTTGAAGACCGTGAACGCGGTGGTGAGCACGGTCGCGGCGATCGCCAGCGCGGCGAGCTGGGTCGTCCCGAGGTGCCCGACGATCGCCGTGTCGACGAGCACGTACAGCGGCTCGGCGGCCAGCGCGCCGAGCGCCGGCAGCGCGAGCGCGAAGATGCGGCGGTCGTGCGGGGAGCGGCGGAGCACGCTCTCTGACGGTAGCTTCGGGGCGTCGTGAAGCTGCGCCTCTACCACCACCACGACGGCGCCCGTGTCGCGTACCGCGAGGCCGGCACGGGTCCGCCGCTCGCGCTGCTGCACTCGAAGCTGCTCTCGCACCGCGAGTGGGAGCCGCTGGTCGAGGAGCTGGCCGACCGGTTCCGGCTGGTGCTGCCCGACCTGCCGCTGCACGGCGACTCCGAGGACCGGCCGCGGCACCCCTACACGCCCGCGTGGCTGGCCGAGGTGATGGCCGGCTTCTGCCGTGACGTGTGCGGACCGCGGCCGCTCGTCGGCGGCCACGACGCCGGCGCGCTGCTGCTCCTGCGCGCGGTCGTCACCCGCCAGCTCACGCCGGGCCGGCTCGTGCTGATGCCGAGCTCGATGCACCGCCGCCCCGAGCGCGAGCGGCTGGAGCGCTTCGCCAACCTGGCGATCCGCGCGGCGGCCGTGCCCGGCCTGGACCGCGTCGTCTCGCACATGGGCCCGCTCGCGTTCCGGCCCACGGTCGGCGAGCGGCTCAGCGCGCGCGCCAACCCCGCCGCGCGCGACCTGGTCCGGCACGCGTTCATGGGCGTCGACGGCAACGCGAACCGGGCGCGGGCGTGGGCGCGGGCGGCCCGGCGCTGGCCGACCGGCGCGCAGTCGGACCTGCTCGACGCCTACCGCCTGATCGAGGCGCCGACGCTCCTGCTGTGGGCCGACGAGGACCGGCTCCATCCGCTCGAGATCGCCGAGGAGGCGCTCGACCTCCTGCCCGACGCGCAGCTCCGCGTGCTCGACGGCACGGGGTTCCTGATGGCCTACGACGACCCCGTCGGCGTCGCCCGCGAGATCAAGGCGTTCTGCATGTGACGCGGCTCACGCTCACGCTAGGGTTCTGACGGCATGTACGAGCTGCACCGCCCGGACACGTGTTCCGTGGGACGCGCGATGGACATCCTGGGCGAGCGCTGGACGTTCCTGATCCTGCGCGAGTCCTTCTACGGGGTCCGCCGCTTCTCCGACATCCAGCGCAACCTCGGCATCGCCCGCAACATCCTCTCCTCGCGCCTCCAGACGCTCGTCGCCGCCGGCATCCTCGAGCGCCGGCGCTACCAGGAAGAGCCCGAGCGCTACGAGTACCGGCTCACCGCCGCGGGCCGCGATCTCTATCCCGCGATCATCGCGATCATGCGCTGGGGGGACGAGCACCTGAACGGCACCGCGCCGGTCGAGCTGCACCACTGCTGCGGCGAGCTGGCCGACCCGAAGCTCGTATGCGGGCACTGCGGGAAGCCGATGCACCCGCACGACGTCACCCCGGTCGCCGCCTCGCGCTAGCCGCTCAACTTTCCTGATCGGCCCGCCGATGATCGGCTGGTGCAGGTGGACGGGCGGGAGGAGGAGGCGCGGCGCGCCGGGCGCATCGTGCTCGGCTTCCGGCTCGCGTGCTACTCGGTCGTCCTGATCGCTGCGGTCGCCGTGCTGGCAAAGAGCGCCGGCGGCGAGGGGGCCCTGCCGCTGGTCGGCCGTACCAGCCAGGACGTGCAGTTCTCGATGGAACTGCGCGACGGGCGCCCGAGCGCCTTCGACGCGCAGGTGCTCGTCACGTGCCCGAACGGCACGGCGTGGCCCATGCGCTGGTGGCTGCGCGACGACGAGGCCACGCCCTTCCGCTACGACGGCACGCGCCTGCGGGTGCGCGCCGCCGACCAGCGCGAGGCCGGCGCCGAGCTGGCCTACCGCGTGCTCGAGTTCGACGCGCGCGTGGCGGACGACCGGGCGGAGGGCGTGATGACGGTCGTCGACGACATCCGCACGGTCGACGGCTACCGGTACAAGTGCGCGTCGGGAGAGGTGACGTTCACGGCGCAGCGCTAGCGTTCAAGGTCGATTCCTTGAGACCGGAGGACGAATGAGCGTTCAAGACACGCAGCAGGAGCTGTGGGGCGGCGAGACCCGCAAGGCCGTCGACAACTTCCCCGTCTCGGGCGAGCGCGTCCCCGTCGCGGTCGTGCGCTGGCTGGGGCGGATCAAGGGCGCCGCGGCGCGCGCGAACGCGGACCTCGGGCTGCTCGACGCCGACCTCGCGCAGCGCATCGCCGCCGCGGGCGACGACATCGCCGAGGGCCGCCACGACGAGCAGTTCCCGATCGACGTCTTCCAGACCGGCTCGGGCACCTCGTCGAACATGAACGCCAACGAGGTGATCGCGACGCTGGCCGGCGAGGGCGCGCACCCGAACGACCACGTGAACATGGGGCAGTCGTCCAACGACGTGTTCCCCAGCGCCGTCCACCTCGCTGCGCTCGACGAGGCGACGAACCGGCTGCTGCCCGCGCTCGAGCGGCTCGAGCGCGCGTTCACCGCCAAGGCGGAGGCGTTCGCCGACATCGTCAAGGCCGGCCGCACGCACCTGATGGACGCCGTGCCGGTCACGCTCGGCCAGGAGTTCGCCGGCTACGCCGCGCAGATCCGGCTCGGCCGCGCCCGCGTCGCGAACGCGCTGCCGCACGTGGCCCAGATCCCGCTCGGCGGCACGGCCACGGGCACGGGGCTCAACACGCATCCCGAGTTCGCGGCGAAGGTGCGCGAGCGCCTCACCGCCGACACCGACCTCGCGGTGCTCGCGCCGGAGGACCCGTTCGAGGCGCAGGGCAACCGCGACGCGCTGGTCGAGCTGTCCGGCGCGCTCAAGGTCGTCGCCGTGTCGCTGACCAAGATCGCCAACGACCTGGCGCTGATGGGCTCGGGCCCGCGCGCCGGTATCGGCGAGCTGTTCCTGCCCGAGCTCCAGAAGGGCTCCTCGATCATGCCGGGCAAGGTCAACCCGGTGCTCCCGGAGGTCGTGCTCCAGGTCAGCGCGCAGGTGATCGGCAACGACACGGCGATCACGATCGGGGGCCTCCAGGGCCAGTTCGAGCTCAACGTGCGGATCCCGCTGATCGCGCGCAACCTGCTCCAGTCGATCCACCTGCTCACCACCACGAGCGCGCTGTTCGCGGAGAAGTGCGTCGAGGGCATCGAGCCGAACCTCGAAGGCTGCGAGGCCTCCGCGGAGGGCACGCTGGCCGTCGCGACCGCGCTCAACCCGTTCATCGGCTACGACAAGGCGACGGAGATCGTCAAGGACGCGTCGAAGAGCGGGCGCACGCTGCGCGAGGTCGCGCGCGAGCACGGGGTCGACGAGGAGACGCTGGACAAGGCGCTCGACCTGCGGAAGATCGCCGCGGGCTCGAAGGCGACGTCCTGAGCTTCCTCGAGCGCATCGACGCGTACTGCGACGCCGTCCCGAGGGCGGCGTCGCGCGTCGAGGAGCTCGGGGCGCTGCGCCTGTTCGTGCGCGAGGCGCCCGGCTTCCCGTACTACGCGCGGCCGGTGCCGGGCGGCGCGGCGCCCGCTGCGGAGGACGTCGCGGCGGCGCGCGCGCGGCAGCGCGAGATCGGCGTGCCCGAGGCGCTGGAGTGGGTCCACGACCTCGTGCCGGGACTGCTGGCGGTGGCGCGGGCGAGCGGCATGAGCGTGCTGGAGGCGCCGCTGCTCGTGCTCGGCGGCGGCGAGCCGCGGCGGCCGGACCCGCCCGCGGGTGTCGTGGTGCGGATGCTGGAGCCGGGCGATCCGGCGCTCGCCGCGAGCAACGCGGTCGGGCGCGTGGGCTTCGGCCATCCCGGCACCTCGCCGGGCGACGCAGGCCCGGCCGAGCGGGACGCGATCGCGGCGAGGGAGTCGCAGGTCGCGCTCGACTTCACGAGCGAGCGGATCCGCGCCGGGCTGTCCGCGACCGCCGTCGCCGACGGCGCGGACGGCGTGCTCGCCTCCGGCAGCCACCTGCCGCTCGACGGCGTGAGCGAGGTCGTCGGCGTGGCGACGCTGCCGAGCGCGCGCCGGCGCGGCCTCGCCGCGCTCGTGACCGCGGCGCTCGTCGATGATGCCCGGCGCGCCGGCGCGGAGCTGATCTTCCTCAGCGCGGGCAGCGAGGAGATCGCGCGGGTCTACGAGCGGCTCGGCTTCGAGCGAGTCGGCACGGCCTGCATCGCGGAGCCCGCCTGACGGCGCACGTCGCGCGCGTGCGCCGCGTCACGGCGACAGGCGCTCGGACCGCCAGCTCCCGTCCGGCCCGCGGAGGAAGTGGACCCGGTCGTGGAGCCGGTTCGGGCGGCCCTCCCAGAGCTCGACCACGTCCGGCACCAGCCGGTAGCCGCCCCAGTACTCCGGGCGCGGGATGTCGTCCGGGAACCGCTCGCCGGCCTCGGCCGCGGCCGCCTCGAGCACGTCGCGCGACTCGATCGCGGTGCCCTGGCGCGAGGCCCACGCCCCGATTCGGCTACCGCGGTCGCGCGATGCGAAGTAGGCGTCGGACTCCTCCGGGCTCAGCCGCTCGACCGGCCCCTCCATGCGGACCTGGCGCCCGAGCGGATGCCAGTGGAGCACGACCGCCGCGCGCGGGTTGGCGTCCAGCTCACGCCCCTTGCGGCTCTCGAAATTCGTGAAGAAGCGGATGCCGCGGTCGTCGATCCCCTTCAGCAGGACCATCCGCACGGACGGCATCCCGTCCGGCGAGGCGGTGGCCAGCGCCATCGCGTCCGGCTCCGGCAGCCCGGCCGCCACCGCCTCCTCGTACCACTCCCGGACGAGCGTGAGAGGTTCGCTCACATCGCCATCGCGACGTACTTGGTCTCCAGGTACTCCGCGATGCCCTCGCGGCCGCCCTCGCGACCGAAGCCGGACGCCTTGACGCCGCCGAACGGCGCCGCGGGGTTGGAGACGATCCCCTGGTTGAGCCCGACCATCCCGGTCTCGAGCTTCTCGCAGACGCGGAACGCCCGCTTGACGTCCGAGGTGTAGACGTACGCGACGAGGCCGAACTCCGTGTCGTTGGCGGCGGCGATCGCCGCCTCCTCGTCGTCGAAGCCGATCACCGGCGCGACCGGGCCGAAGATCTCCTCCTTGAGCAGCCGCGCCTCCGACGGCACGCCCCCGAGCACGGTCGGCTCGTAGAAGTAGCCCGCGCCGTCGAGCTCGCGGCCGCCGACGACCACCTCGGCGCCCTTGGACTTCGCGTCCTCGACGAGCTCGGCGACCTTCGAGCGCTGGTCCGCGTCGATCAGCGGGCCGACCTTGACGTCCTCCTCGGTGCCGCGCCCGACCTTCATCTCCCCGAGCTTGGCGGCCAGCTTCTCCGTGAACTCGTCCGCCACGCGCCCGGCGACGTGGAAGCGGTTGGCGGCCGTGCACGCCTCGCCGATGTTGCGCATCTTCGCGATCACCGCGCCCTCGACCGCGGCGTCGACGTCCGCGTCGGCGAAGACGAGGAACGGCGCGTTGCCGCCGAGCTCCATCGACGTGCGCAGCAGGCCCTGGGCCGACTGCTCGACGAGCTTGCGCCCGACCTCCGTCGAGCCCGTGAAGGTGAGCTTGCGCAGCCGCGGGTCGCCGATGATCGGCTTGGAGACCTCGCCCGAGGAGCGCGACGTGACGACGTTGAGCACCCCGGCGGGCAGCCCGCACTCCTCGAGGATCTGGGCCAGCGCGTACATCGACAGCGGCGTCTGCTGGGCGGGCTTGATGACCATCGTGCAGCCCGCGGCGATCGCCGGGCCGATCTTGCGCGTGCCCATCGCCGCGGGGAAGTTCCACGGCGTGATCGCGTAGCACGGCCCGACGGGCTGCTTCATGGTGATCAGCCGGCCCGCGCCGTTGGGCGCGGTCGCGAACCGGCCCTCGATCCGCACCGCCTCCTCGGCGAACCAGCGGAAGAACTCCGAGGCGTAGGCGATCTCGGCCTTGGACTCCGCGATCGGCTTGCCCATCTCGAGCGTCATCAGCAGCGCCAGGTCGTCGGCGCGCTCGGTCATCAGCTCGAACGCGCGCCTGAGGATCTCCCCGCGCTCGCGCGGCGGGTGCGCCGCCCACTCGGCCTGCACCTCGACGCACGCGTCGAGCGCCGCCTTCGCGTCGTCCGGCGTCGCGTCGGCGACCTCGATGAGCGTCTCGCCCGTCGACGGGTCCTCCACGCCGAGGGTCTCGCCGCCCGACGCGTCGCGCCACTCACCGCCGATGAAGAGCTGCGTGGGAACGCTGTCGAGAACCGTCTTCTCTTTGTCCTGGGTGGCGCTCATGCGGCAACCGTCTCCGTTCCGAGTTCTTCCGAGATCGCCACGTCGATCGAGTAGTCGATCGGGACGACGATCAGCGATGGCACGTCAAGTGTGAGCGCGTGGCGGAGCCGCTGGCCGAGGTCGTCGACGGACTCGCAGCGCCACGCCGGCATGCCGAACGCGTCGGCGAGCTTGACGAAGTCGGGGTTCGTGAAGTCCGTGCCGAAGTGGCGGCCGAACTTCTTGTCCTGCTTCCAGACGATCGAGCCGTACTGGCTGTTCTCCCAGATCACGTTGACCACCGCGGTGCGCAGCCGCATGGCGGTCTCCAGCTCCTGCACGTTCATCAGGAAGCCGCCGTCGCCGTTGACGGTGACGACCTTGCGCTCGGGATGGACGAGCTTGGCGGCGATCGCGGTCGGCAGCGCGATGCCCATGCCCGCCAGCCCGTTCGCGATGAAGACCGTGTTCGGCTCGCGCGCCGGGAACATGCGCGCGATCCACAGCTTGTGCAGGCCGACGTCGGAGACGAGGATGTCCTCCGGCCCGAGCGCCTGGCGGATGTCCCACAGGGCGCGGGGCGGCTGCATCGGGAACGCGTCGTCGTTGCGGGCGGCCTCGAAGCGACCCAGCACGATGTCGTTCAGGCGCGAGTGCGGCGTCTGGTGCGGCGCGGTGCGCAGCTCCTCGGCCAGCCGGCTGAGGATGTGGTAGATGTCGCCGACGAGGTCGACCTCGGTGATGAAGTGCGCGTCGACCTCCGGCGCGACCGTGTCGACGCACACGATCGTCTTGTCGCCCTTGGGGTTCCAGTGCTCCGGCGCGTGCTCGACGAGGTCGTAGCCGACGGTGATGACGACGTCGGCGTCCTCGAACCCGGCCAGCTTGTAGTCGTGCGACTGGAGACCGACCGTGCCGAGGTGGCGCGGGTCGTCGTAGGCGAGCAGCCCCTTGCCCATGAACGTCTCGGCGACCCCGATCCCCGTGGCGCGCGCGAACTCGCGCAGCGCGGCGGCGGCGCCCACGCGGGCGACGCCGTTGCCGGCCAGCACGACGGGGTTGATCGCGCCGCGCAGCACCTCGACCGCCTTCAGCAGCTCCTGCGCGCTCGGCTCCGGGCGCCGCAGCGTCGTGCGCGCGGGCAGCGGCTCCTCGTCCACCATGGCGGCCATGACGTCCTCGGGCAGCTCGATGTGCGTCGGCCCGGGCTTCTGCGCCTGCGCGACCTTGAACGCCTTCCGGACGACCTCGGGGATGATCCGCTGGTGGGTCAGCCGGGCGTTCCACTTGGTCACCGGCTTGAACATCGAGACCACGTCGATGTACTGGTGGGACTCCTTGTGCATCCGCTCCAGATCGCCCTGGCCGGTGAGCGCGACGAGCGGCGAGCGGTCCAGGAACGCGTCCGCCACGGCGGTGATCAGGTTGGTCGCGCCGGGCCCCAGCGTGCCGAGGCAGACGCCGGCGCGCTGGGTCAGGCGCCCGTACATGTCGGCCATGTACGCGCCGCCCTGCTCGTGCCGCACCGGGACGAACGTGACGCTCGAGCGCTCGAGCGACTCGTTGAGGTCCAGCGTCTCCTCGCCCGGAATGCCGAATACGTACTTGACCCCTTCGGCCTCCAGGCACTCCACGAAGAGATCGGACGCCTTGCGTTCAGTCATCCCGCAACTTCTATCCCGGCCACGTGTCGGGCTAACGTACGCGATCGGCCACGCCGACGCTTTGTCCCGATGACCCGCATCCACTGGCACGCCATCCTCCTCGCGCTGCTCGGCGGCCTCCTGGCCGCGGCGCCGGCCCATGCCGGATCGAAGCTGACGATCCGGGGCGCGGGCTTCGGCCACGGCGTCGGCATGAGCCAGTACGGCGCGTACGGGTTCGCCAAGCACGGCGCGGGCTACGCCGACATCCTGGCGCACTACTACTCGGACACCGCGCTCGGCGCCGCCGGGCCCGGCCACACGGTCCGCGTGCTGCTGCGCAGCGGGCCGTCGGCCTCGTTCACCGGCGCGGCGCGTGCCGGCGCGCGCCGGCTCAACCCGTCCAGGACCTACCGCGCGACGCGCCGCGGGCTCTCGCAGGTCGACCTGCGCACTTCCTCCGGGCGCCGCGTCGCCACCTTCACCGCCCCGCTCCAGGTCGCGGGCGCCGACGGCACCGTGCGGGTGAGCGGGACCGGGACCTACCGCGGCGTGCTCGAGCTGCGGCCCACGGGCTTCGGCCTCGACGCGGTCAACGCCGTGGGCCTCGACGACTACGTGCGCGGCGTCGTGTCGGCCGAGTCGCCCGCATCGTGGCCGCTCGAGGCGCTCAAGGCGCAGGCCGTCGCGGCCCGGACCTACGCGATCGCGACGAGCAAGGGCGGCGCGGGCTTCGACCACTACGCCGACACGCGCTCGCAGGTCTACCGCGGCGTCGCGGCCGAGACGCCCACCACCGACCAGGCCGTGGCCGAGACGGCGGGCCAGGTCGTCACCTACGGCGGCCAGCCGGTCGTCACGTACTTCTTCTCCACCTCGGGCGGGCGCACGGAGAACGTCGAGAACTCGTTCGGCGGCGAGCCGCAGCCGTGGCTGAAGTCGGTCGAGGACCCCTACGACGACGAGTCGCCGCGCCACAAGTGGAAGCCGCGCCGGATGAGCCTCCGCGAGGCCGGGCGCCACCTGTCGGGCCTCGTCAAGGGCCGCTTCCGCGGCATCCGCGTGGTCAAGCGCGGGCGCTCGCCGCGGGTCGTGGCGGCCGACGTGGTCGGCTCGCGCGGGAAGACGCGCGTGACCGGGGCGACGCTGCGCGCCCGCTTCGGGCTCTACGACACCTGGGCGTACTTCACTTCGATCGCCTCGCGCAAGGCGCCGCCGCCCGAGCAGGCGCCGGCCGACGCGCCGCCGCAGCGCGCGGCGGGCGAGGGCACCGGGGGCGTCACGCCGAGCGCCCGCATGACCCGCTTCCCGACGATCGCCTCGCTCGCCGGCGAGGTGCTGCCGGCGACCGACGGCCAGCGCGTCGCGATCCAGGCGCGCGTCGCCGGCCGCTGGCACACCGTGCTCACCACGCCCGTGCGCGGCGGCGCGTACCGGGCCGCGGTCACCCAGCCGGGCGTCTACCGCGCGACGTTCCACGGCGCCGCCGGCCCGGCGGTCCGCGTTCGCCCCTAGCCCTCTCTGGGCTCGGGAACGGCGGCTGGGTGGGGGTGGTGGCGGGTGTCCCCAACGTCACTCGGCGACACGATCGGGTGGCTGAAAGTGACGTTGGGGGTCGTATAGACCCCCAACGTCACTTTCGGCCCCGAATCGCTGACGGCGTGTGACGTTGGGGACAGGCCAGACCCACACCCCTCGACGCGAGCCGTTGACGTCCGCCCGCGCCACGCCCCCGGTCAGACGCCGCCACAGCGGACAGCGAGCGATACCGTCCCGGCGGTGGGCGCCGCCTACGTCTACGACGCCATCCGCACGCCGTTCGGCCGCCACGGCGGCGCGCTGGCCGAGGTCCGGCCGGACGACCTCGCCGCCCACGTGGTGCGAGAGCTGCTGGCGCGCTCGCCGGACCTGGACCCGGCGAGGATCGACGACGTGCTGTTCGGCAACGCCAACGGCGCCGGCGAGGACAACCGCAACGTCGCGCGCATGGCCGTGCTGCTCGCCGGCCTGCCGACCTCGGTGCCCGGCGCGACCGTCAACCGCCTGTGCGGCTCCAGCCTCGACGCGGCGATGCAGGCGTCGCGCGCGGTCGAGACCGGCGACGCGTCGCTCGTGCTGGTCGGCGGCGTCGAGTCGATGAGCCGCGCGCCGTGGGTGGTGCTCAAGCCCGAGCGCGCGTACGGGCGCACGGACGCGACGATGCACTCGACCACGCTCGGCTGGCGGATGGTCAACCCGGACATGCCGGAGCGCTGGACGATCTCGCTCGGCGCCAGCGCCGAGAAGCTCGCGCGCGACCACGACATCACGCGCGAGGCGCAGGACGAGCTCGCGGTCCGCAGCCACCGGCTGGCGGCCGCCGCGTGGGACGCCGGCTTCTACGACTCCCACGTGACGCCCGTGCCGGGCACCGACCTCGGGCGCGACGAGGGGATCCGGCCCGACTCGTCGCCGGACAAGCTGGCGAAGCTGAAGCCGGCGTTCGCGCGCGACGGCACGGTCACCGCCGGCAACGCGTCGCCGCTCAACGACGGCGCGGGCGCGCTGTGGATCGGCGACGAGGAGGCGGGCCGGGCGCTCGGGCGCGAGCCGCTGGCGCGGGTCGCCGGCCGCGCGGCGTTCGGCGTCGACCCGGATGTGTTCGGCATCGCGCCGGTCGAGGCGGCGAACCGCGCGCTCGCGCGCGCCGGGATCGGCTGGAGCGACGTCGCGGTCGCGGAGCTCAACGAGGCGTTCGCCTCGCAGACGCTCGCGTGCGCGAAGGGCTGGCCCGAGCTCGACCCGGACCGGCTGAACCCGAACGGCGGCGCGATCGCGATCGGGCACCCGCTCGGCGCGTCCGGCGTGCGGATCCTCGGCACGCTCGCGCACGAGCTGCGCCGGCGCGGCGGCGGCTGGGGCGTCGCCTCGATCTGCATCGGCGTCGGCCAGGGGCTCGCGGTGGTCCTGGAGGCGTGATGGACCTGCTGTATCCCGACTACAAGTCGACCCGGCTGCGGGCGCCGCGGCGCGAGCGCATCCAGCTCCCACGGGTGAGCACGGAGCTGACGGGGCCGGCGCTGTGGGACGGCCGCGTCGGCGACCTCGACCACGACCTCACCCGCCAGCACGACGGCGAGCCGCTGGGCGAGCGGATCATCGTCCACGGCCGCGTGCTCGAGGAGGACGGGCGGGCCGTTGCCGGAGACGCTGGTCGAGGTCTGGCAGTGCAACGCGGCCGGCCGCTACCGGCACGCGGGGGACCGTCACCCGGCGCCGCTGGACCCGAACTTCACCGGGCTCGGCCGCTGCCTCACCGACGCACAGGGCCGCTTCCGGTTCGTGACGGTCAAGCCGGGCGCCTACCCGTGGGGCAACCACGACAACGCCTGGCGGCCCGCGCACATCCACTTCTCGGTCTTCGGCCGCGCGTTCGCGCAGCGGCTCGTCACGCAGATGTACTTCCCGGGCGACCCGCTGTTCGCCCAGGACCCGATCTTCAACTCGGTGCGCGACGAGCGCGCCCGGCAGCGGCTCGTCGCGGCCTTCGACCTCGACCGCACGGAGCCGGAGTGGGCGCTGGCCTACCGCTGGGACATCGTGCTGCGCGCCACGCCGCTGGTGGACTGATGCCGGAGCCGACGCCCTCCCAGACCGTCGGCCCGTTCTTCGCGATCGGGCTGCCGTGGCACGACGGGCCCGACGTGGTCGCGCGCGGAGCGCAGGGCGCGATCGTGCTGCGCGGCACGGTCTACGACGGCGACGGGGCGCCGATCCCCGACGCGCTGGTCGAGACCTGGCAGGCGCCCGGACCCGGCTGTCGCGGCTTCGGCCGCTGCGCGACCGACGAGGAGGGCCGCTGGGAGATCGTGACGCGCAAGCCCGAGGCCGCCGGCGGCGAGGCGCCGCACGTCGCCGTGGCGGTGTTCGCTCGCGGGCTGCTCGACCGCGTCCCCACCCGCATCTACTTCGCCGACGAGCCGGAGGCCAACGCCGCCGACCCGCTCCTCTCGCGACTCGGCGAGCGCGAGCGCGAGACGCTGCTCGCCACGCCCACGGGCGACGGCGGCTACACGCTCGACATCCACCTCCAGGGGCCGCATGAGACCGTCTTCCTCGCCATCTGACGACCGCGGCGAGCAGGTCCGCCGCGAGGTGCTCGGCGACGAGCACGTGGACCGCGCGCAGGCGGCGGCGACGCCGTTCACCGCGCCGTTCCAGGACTTCATCACGCGCTACGCCTGGGGCGAGGTGTGGGACCGGCCCGGGCTGGACCGGCGCAGCCGCAGCATGATCACGCTGGCGGCGCTCACCGCGCTGCGCGCCGAGGGCGAATTGGAGCTGCACGTGCGCGCGGCCCGGCGCAACGGGCTCGAGCGACGAGGAGATCGCCGAGGTGCTGCTGCACACCGCGGTCTACGCCGGCGTGCCGGCCGCCAACGCGGCGTTCGCGATCGCCCGGAAGGTGCTGGACGAGGAGTGACCGCCGCCCCGGCCACGGCCGTGCGGGCATCGGCGGCGCCCGAGCGGGCCGGCCCGGCGCTCGTGGCCGCGATCGTGCTGCTGGCCATCAACCTGCGCACGGTCCTGGCCAGCCTGCCGCCGCTGGTCAGCGACGTCCGCGCGGACCTCGGGCTGTCCGGCGCCGCGGCCGGGCTGCTCACCACGCTGCCGGTGCTGTGCCTCGGCGCGCTGGCGCCGCTCGCGCCGCGGCTGATCGCGCGCGTGCCGATCGAGCGGGCGCTGGTGGTGTGCGCGCTCGCCACCGCCGCGGGGGCGGGCCTGCGCGGCGCGGGCACGACCGCCGCGCTGCTGGCCGGCGGCCTCGTCGCCGGGGCGGCGATCGCGATCGCCCAGGCGCTCGTCCCCGTGCTGATCCGCAGCCGCTACGCGCCGCAGGCGGGGATGCTCACCGGCGCGTTCTCGATGGCGCTGGTGCTCGGCTCGACGCTCGCCGCGGGCGCCGCCGTGCCGCTGGCGCGCGCGCTCGGCGACAGCTGGGCCGCATCGCTGGCCGCGTGGGCGGCGCCGGCGGCGCTCGCCGCGGCCGTCTGGCTGCGCTGGGGCCTCGGGCCGGGAACGGTGGTCGAGCGCGGCGGCGGCGCACTGCTGCGCGGGTCGGGGCTCGCCTGGGCGGTGAGCGCGTTCTTCGGCATCCAGTCGATGGCCTTCTACGCGTCGCTGTCGTGGATCCCGACGATCCTCGAGGACCGCGGCTGGTCGGAGGAGGCGGCGGGCGGGCTGCTCGCGCTGGCGTCGCTCGTCGGGCTCGTGCCCGCGTTCCTCATCCCCGTGCTGGCGGCGCGCGCGCCGCACCAGCTGCGCCCGCTGGCCGCCGTCGTCTCGCTGCCGCTGGCGGGCCTCGTCGGCGTGCTCGCGGCGCCGGACGCCGCGCCGCTGTGGATGGTGCTGATCGGGCTCGGGCAGAGCGGCGCGCTCGGGCTGGCGCTGATGCTCCCGCTCCAGCGCGGCGGCGACCGCGCCACGGCCGCCGCGCTCACCGCGATGGCGCTGTGCGTCGGCTACCTGGTGGCCGCCACCGGCCCGTGGCTGCTCGGCGCCGTCCACGACGCGTCGGACGGCTGGACGCTCCCCCTCGTCGTGCTGATCGCGATCACGGCGCTCGAGCTGGTCCCGGGCATCCCGGCGGCGCTCGCGCGCACGATCCGGGGACAATCGGCGTGATGGACACGCAGGTCGGCATCGTCGGCGCCGGCCCCGCGGGGCTCGTGCTCGCGCACCTGCTGGCGCGCGCGGGGATCGACTGCGTCGTGCTCGAGGCGCGCACCCGCGAGTACGTGGAGCAGCGCGTCCGCGCCGGCGTGCTCGAGCAGGGGACGGTCGACGTGCTGACGGAGCTCGGCGTCGCCGACCGCCTGCACCGCGAGGGCATGGTCCACCGCGGCCTCGAGCTGCGGTTCGGCGGGCGCGGCCACCGGATCGCGCTGAGCGAGCTGGCGGGCGGGCGCGCGATCACCGTCTACGGCCAGCAGGAGGTGGTGAAGGACCTGATCGCGGCGCGGCTCGACGCCGGCGGCGAGGTCCTGTTCGAGGCGGAGGCGACCGGCGTCGACACCGGCGCGCCGAGCGTGCTGTTCGGCGACGGCGACGAGCTGCGCTGCGCGGTGGTGGCGGGCTGCGACGGCTTCCACGGCGTCTGCCGCGCGGCGGTGCCGGAGGGCGCGCTGACCGTCTACGAGCGCGAGTACCCCTTCGCCTGGCTCGGGATCCTGGCGCGCGCCGCCCCCGCCTCGGAGGAGCTGATCTACACCCACCACGACCGCGGCTTCGCGCTGCACAGCATGCGCTCGCACGAGGTGACGCGGAACTACCTCCAGGTCGCGCCCGGCGAGGAGATCGGCGCCTGGCCCGACGACCGCATCTGGGCGGAGCTCCAGACGCGGATGGCCACCGACGACGGCTTCGCGCTCAACGAGGGCGAGATCTTCGACAAGGGGATCACGCCGATGCGGTCGTTCGTCGCCGAGCCGATGCGCCACGGCCGGCTGTTCCTGGCCGGCGACGCGGCCCACATCGTGCCCGCCACCGGCGCCAAGGGGCTCAACCTCGCGGTCGCCGACGTGCGCGTGCTGGCGCGCGCGCTGGAGGCGTTCTTCGCGCACGGCGACGAGTCCGGCCTCGACGCGTACTCGGACCGCTGCCTGCGCCGGGTGTGGCGCGTCCAGCACTTCTCGTGGTTCATGACGTCGATGCTGCACCGCATGGACACCGGCGACCCGTTCGAGGCGAAGCTCCAGCGCTCGCAGCTCGAGTACGTCGTCCGCTCGCGCGCCGCGGCGACCTCGCTGGCCGAGAACTACGTCGGGCTGGAGCTCGAGGATGTCTGAGCTGCTGCACTGCGTGCTCGAGCGCGGCGCCGTCCGCGAGACGATCGGCGACACCGCCTGGCTCCAGGCGATGCTCGACGCGGAGGCGGCGCTGGCGCGCGCCCGCGGGCCGGCGGACGTGGCGGACGCGATCGCCGCGGCCTGCCGCGCGGAGCGCTACGACGTCGGCGTGCTCGCCCACGCGGCGGCCGAGCACGGCAACCCCGTCGTGCCGCTGGTCGAGGCGCTGCGCGTGGAGGTCGGCGGCGCGGCCGCGGAGGAGGTGCACCGCGGCGCGACGAGCCAGGACATCCTCGACACCGCCGCGATGCTCGTCACCCGCGGCGCGCTGGTGCCGCTCGGGGCCGACCTCGAGGGCGCCGCCAACGCGGCCGCCGCGCTCGCGGACGCGCATCGCGACACGCCGATCGCGGCGCGGACGCTGCTCCAGCAGGCGCTGCCGACGACGTTCGGGCTCAAGGCGGCCGGGTGGATGTCGGCGCTCGACACGGCGCTCGCCGGCCTCAACGGACTGCGCTTCGCGGCGCAGCTCGGCGGGCCGGCCGGGACGATGGCGGACGAGACGCTCGTGGCGCGCTACGCGGCCGAGCTCGGGCTCGAGGCGCCGGCGCTGCCGTGGCACACCGACCGCACGCGGGTGGCGGCGATCGCGGCGGCGCTGGGCGCGGCCTGCGGCGTGATGGCCAAGGTGGCCGGCGACATCGTCCTGCTCGCGCAGACCGAGGTCGGCGAGGTGGGCGAGGCCGCGCCCGGCGGCTCGTCCGCGATGCCGCACAAGCGCAACCCGGTCGCGGCGATCTCCGCGAGGGCGTGCGCGCGGCAGGCCCCGGGCCTCGTCGCGACGCTGCTGGCGGCGATGGAGCAGGAGCACGAGCGCGCCGCCGGCGCCTGGCACGCCGAGTGGCAGCCGCTGCGCGAGCTCCTGGTCGCCACGGGCTCCGCCGCGTCGTGGCTCCGGACCTCGCTCGCGGGCCTCCGCGTCGACCCGGAGCGGATGCGGGCGAACCTCGAGCTGCCGGGCGGCACCCCGCTCGACGGCCTCGCCGCCGCCGTCGCCGACGCCGCGGCGCTCACCGACCGCGCGCTCCGCCGGCGGTCGGTGTCGACTAGGGCCACTCTGCGCCCCTAACTCGACACCGTGACGGCGGAGGGAGCGCCGGCGGCGCGGATGCGCGCCAACGTCTGAGCGGGACGCGTCACCGCCTGCTGCCACGTCACGCGGATGACCCGCTCGCCGTGCGCCTCGAGCAGCGCCTGGCGCTCGGCGTCGTCCTCGCGCGCGGTTCGGTTGTCGTGCCAGGCGGCGCCGTCGGCCTCGATGACGAGCCGTTGGCGCGCCCAGCGGAAGTCGGGCACGACGCGCCGCCCGTCCAGCCACAGCGGGACGTTCGACGTCGGGATGTACGAGACCGCCGGCCAGGATGAGGTCGAGCACCACGTCCTCGAGCTCGCTGCGCGTCGGCGCCGTGCTCGTGGCGATGACCCGCAGCAGCTTGCGACGCCCGGAACGGCGCCCCGAGCGTTCGAGTGCGTCCAGCAGGCTGCCGGCGGTCACGAGCCCCAGCGACTCTGCCTGTCGCACCGCCCGCCGCAGTCGCCGCTGGTCGAGCACCGACGGCCAGGTCCACAAGCGTGCGCGCCGGAGACGTCACGGGCACGCCGGCGTGCCAAGCGAGGTCCTCGTCGTCGAACCGGACCGTCCGATGCACGCGGATGCCGCGGTGAACGTGGCTGCCGGGCCCGATCACGGTGACCTCGAGGTATCGGCCGTCCCACGTGACGATGCCCCACAGCGCCGCCGCCGTGAAGTGGCTCAGGACGGCGCCCGGCCCGCACGCCTTCACGGCGGCGAGGAAGCGGCCCGTCAGCGGCAGGTTGGCGTGTCCGACGGCGTAGACGCCGCGGTACTTCCGGTGCAGCCGGCCGTTGCGCGCCCGAACCTTGACGCCGGACCTCGTCAGCCCGCAGGCCAACAGCTCGGCGAGCGACAGCACGCCCCACGAACTCGCTGCCGCTCGAGCCACCGCCATGTCGGGATGCAGCATGCGGCCACGTTCGCCCCGATCGCGTCAAGGAACAAGGCGCATTCGTGCCAAGCCCGTACCGGATCTGCCACAGCTTTCAACGGCCCGATCGACGTTGTCGACTTAGGGCCGCTGGGTCGCCCTAAGTCGACAACGGCCGCGCGCCGCTCAGCCCTCGTAGACGCGGACGACGCTCTGCGCGACGCAGACGGGCTTCTCCCCGCCCTCGCGCTCGAACGTCAGCTCCATGATCATCTGCGCGCCGCCGGGGATGTCCTCCAGCTCGGCGAGCTTCGCGCGCATGCGGACCTTGCTGTCGACCAGCAGGGGCGCCGGGAAGCGGACCTTGTTCAGCCCGTAGTTGATCGCGAACGCGAAGCCGTCCATCTTCATGACCTCGTCGGTCAGCTTCGGCGCCAGCGACAGCGTGTAGTAGCCGTGCGCGATCGTGCTGCCGAACGGCGTGTCCTTGGCGCGCTCCGGATCGACGTGGATCCACTGGTGGTCGCCGGTCGCGTCGGCGAACGCGTCGATGTCCTGCTGGGTGACCTCGTGCCAGTCCGAGACGCCCAGCTCCTCGCCCTTGGTGGCCTTCAGCTCTTCGAGCCCCGTGATCGTTCTCATGGGCGCGAACTGTAGGCTGCGCGCGTCATCGACGCTCCGCTGCTGGTCACCGACGCGCCGCACCTGCTGTACCGCGGCTTCTACGCGCTCCCTGACTCGATCACGGGCCCGGACGGGCAGCCCGTGAACGCGCTGCTCGGCTCGGTCAACCAGACGCTGTGGTGCATCGAGCGCTACAAGCCGCGCGCCGTCGTCATGTGCTTCGGGCAGGAGTCGGCGGACTACCGCGTCGAGGCGTTCCCCGCCTACCACGCCGACCGCCCGGAGATGCCGGAGGGCCTCCAGGCGCAGTGGGCGAAGGCGCCCGGGTTCTACGAGGCGCTCGGCTGGCGCGTGATGAGCCACGACGAGCTCGAGGCGGACGACCTGATGCACTCGCTGACCGTCGCGGAGACGGAGGCGGGCGGGCGCTCCTACATCCTCACGGGCGACCGCGACATGTTCCAGTGCGCCACCGACAGCGTCCACGTCCTGATGCAGCGGGCGCGGCAGGAGGGGCCGGACGACATGGGCCCGGACGAGGTGTTCGAGACCTACGGCGTCACGCCCGAGCAGGTCCCGGACTTCATCGCGCTGCGCGGCGACCCGTCCGACGGGCTGCCGGGCGCGAAGGGCATCGGGCCGAAGACCGCGTCCGAGCTGCTGCGCCGCAAGGGCGACCTCGAGCACGTGATCCTCGGCGCGATCCGCGAGAAGCCGTCCGTGCGCAAGGCGCTGATCGAGCAGGCCGACCAGCTGCGGATGTTCCGCGAGATCGCGACGCTGCGCACGGTCGCCGTCGAGCGCGTGCCGGACGCGCCGACGGACTACGCGGGCGGGGCGAAGGCGGCCGCCGAGCTCGGCATGGGCCGCCTCGCCGGCCGCCTGGAACAGGCCGCCGCGGCGGCCTAGCGGCGCACCTTCAAGGTGCGCCGCGCCGTCGCGCCCACGCCGGCCGCGTCACGGATCGTGACGGCCAGCGCGATCTTGACCTTCTTGCCCTTCTTGACCTTGCGCACGGCCGCCCGGCCCTTCTTGTTGAGCTTGATCCGGACGGTCACGACCTTGCCGGGCTTGACCTTGCTGAACCGCTTGGAGCCGACGGACTTCTTCTTGATCTTGGCCGACACCTTGCCGGCGCACGCCTGCACGGCGGTCACGGCGCAGCGGACCTTGACCGCGAGCCGGCGGCCCTTGACCAGCTTGGCCGAGCGGACGGCGGCCAGCTGGCGCGGCGACGACGACACCACGGGCGGCGGCGGGTTGACGATCACCGGGCCCGGAGGCGGAGGCGGCGGCGGGGGCGGCGGCGTCGTGTCCACGGCGCAGTTCAGCCGCAGGTCGAGGTTGGTCACCGGCGGCGGGATCGTCATCACCGGCGACACCGCGTCCGGCCGCGACGGGTCGGCGGCCGACACGCAGTCGTCGCGCGTGGCCGTGACGAGGTAGTAGCCGGCCACGACGTCCCAGCCGAAGCGGCCGTCCTCGCCCGACACGTCCGGGTTGTTGCGGTTGGACGGCGACATGATCGCGCTGCCGTCGGGCACCGGGAAGAACGGGCCCTGCGGCGTGGCGGAGCGCAGCAGCGTGACGACCGCGCCCTCGAGCGGGCGGCCGAGCGTGTCGCGGACCTTGCCGCTCGGGTCGATGTAGATCCCGAAGTCGACCTGCTCGTCGGGGTCCGGATCGGGGCAGTCGAGGTCGATGATGATCTCGCCGTCGCCCGAGTTCGGGATCAGCGGCGCGATCGTCGCCCGGTAGACGCCGGAGCCGGCCGGCGACTCGGTGAGCGTGCCGTTGCGGACCTGGCGCCCGTGGACCAGCACCTTGTACGTGGCGCTCGTCGCGTTCGCGCAGCCCTCCGTGGACAGCTCGAGCGGGTCGTTCCAGTAGGCGATCGGGATCCCGTCGAACGTCTCGCCGATGTTCGAGATCTCCGTGCCCTCCGGCGGCGGCGCGGGCGGGTCGCCGAGCGTCAGGTCTTGGTTCGTGGTCGTGCCCGGGCCGCCGACGGCGACGTCGGTGACGGTCACGGAGCGGTCGTTGGAGTCCGGGCCGGGGAAGGCGGTGACCGTGTAGGTGCCGGCCGGGAGGTTCGACGCCGTATAGCGCCCGTCCTGGCCCGAGAGGCGCGTCACGCAGGCGCCGCCGGTGCGGCACATCTGCACCGGCGAGCCCTGGGCGGGGAACCCGTCGGAGCCGTTGACGATGCCGGTGAGGCGGCCGCCGGTCGGCGGGCCCTGGCGCAGCTGGAACAGCCAGCGCCCGGCGGGCTGGCCCGCGGTCCCGTGGCCGGCGAGGCTCGTGGCGGCGTTGGAGTCCAGCAGCCCGCCGTTGACGAACGAGCCCGGGAACAGGAGGGCGTGCGCGCTGTCGCCGTCACCCGCGGCGTAGCCCGCGGCGGCGGAGGTCCCGCCGAAGCCGTTGGAGCCGTCGCTCGCGTCGCCCGTCTCCCACGTGATCGCGTCGTAGTTGAAGATGATGTCGACGCCCTGGGCGCCGCGGTTCACCAGCAGCAGCTGGAACTTGTTCCGCTTGTCGACGTGGCCCGAGTAGTAGCCGACGTTGTCCCAGAGCACGCAGAACGCGTTGGTCCCGCTGAAGGAGTCGACCGTGCCGTAGTGCACGAGGCCCGAGCCGACGCCGCGCGTGTCGACGTCGGCGAAGAACGGGGCGATCATCGGCTCGCCGGTCTCGCGGAAGTCGAACGGCGTGAACTCGCCGAGGGCCTCGAGGAACGTGATGTTGCCGTTGTTGTTGACGAACGTCTCGTCGAACGACGAGTCGAAGATGTTCGCGGTGAAGCCGAGCGGCACGACGTCCGTCGAGTCGTCGTCGTTCGCGAGCAGCGTGTTGTCGCGGCAGCCGGGCAGGTCCTGCACCACCCCGGGCGCAGCCGAGGCGGACGCGCTCCCGAGGGCGAGCGCCGCCACGAGGGCGAGTAGCAGTACGGCGATGCGAGCGCGCATGACAGGACTCCAGTCCGGGTGAACAGCCGCGACGCTACGGCCGCCACCCGCCCGTGGGTACTGGACCTTGGTCTAAGCCTGGGCCGGGACCCGGAGGATCAGCAGCGCGAGGTCGTCGCGCCGCGGCCCGCCGTAGGTCTCGGCCAGGCGGGCGAGGCGCGTCGCGAGATGCTCGGCCGTCGCGCCCGCCTCGGCCGACAGCACCCGGCGCAGGCGCTCCTCGCCGAGCATGCCGACGCGCGCCGAGCGCGCCTCCGTGAGCCCGTCCGTGTAGAGGACGAGCGCGTCGCCGCGTTCGAGACGGCACTCCGCTTCGCCCATCTCGGGACGGGCCGTGACGCCGAGCAGCGTGCCCGGGAAGTGGCACTCCTCGACCTCGCCGCTCGCGCGCAGGACCAGCGCGGGCGGGTGGCCGGCGCTCGAGAGGCGGACGTCGGCGCCGCCCTCGCGCGGCGTCAGAGGGCGAGGCCGGCGCTGCAGAAGCGCGGGTCTTCGGCGTCCTGCTCCTGGCGGACGACCTCGTTGACGTACTCGAGGGCCGCGCACGGATCCGCGAACTGCTGCGCGGCCATGCGCAGCGTGTGGCGGACGACGCTGGTCATCGCCGCCGCCCGCGCGTCCTTGCCCTGCACGTCGGCGATCGACGCGCCGTACACGCCCGGCCGCACGGCGAACAGGTCGTAGAAGTCGCCGCCGACCATGCCGTCGCCGGCGACGTAGCGGGCGGCGAGCTCCAGCCCGTCGACCGCCGGGAGGCGGTGCGGGAGCAGGCTCTCCTGGAGCACGCGCGCCACGCTGTCGCGCTCGTTGTAGGCGCGCCGGGTCGCGTCCAGCTCGTGCCGCGCGCTGTCGTGCAGCCGCGCGTTCTCGATCGCGAGCGCGGCGAGCGCGGCGACGGTCGCCACCTGGCGCTCGGCCTCCTCGTCGAACACCCCCGTCTGCTCGTGGCCGAAGAACAGGCCGCCCAGCACCTCGCCGCCGCGCGAGCGCACGGGCACCGCGAGGTAGGAGCGGACCGGCAGATGGCCGTCCGGCATGCCGTGGTAGGGCGCGCTGCGGCCGTAGCGCGGGTCGGCGGTGATGTCGCCGCTGCGGACGGGTCCCTCGCCGCGGAACGTCGGGTCGAACACGGCGGTGTTGCGGGGCATCGGGAACTGCTCGAACGCGGACCGCGGCACCCCGGCGATCGTGTAGAGCATCAGGCGCTCGCCGCGCTCGTCGATCACGTTGTAGAAGAACGCGCCGAACTGGGCCCCGGCCAGCGCCGTCGTCTCCTCCGTCACGCGCTGGACGATGTCGTGCAGCTCGCGCTCGGCCATCAGCGCGGTGCTGATCCGGTACAGCCGCCCCGCCGCGTGCGTCTCGGCGCGCAGCCGTCCCTCGGCGACGGCGGCCTCGCGCTCCTGGCGCAGCCGCGCGACGGCCCGGCCGAGCCGCGCGGCGGCGAGCTCGATCGCGGCGCGGTCGTGCTCGTCTAGCGTGCCGGCCGTCTCGAACGCGAGCTCGAGGCAGCCGACGGAGCCGAAGCCGTCCTGCACGTCGAGCTCGATCCGCTCGGCGGCGGCGGGCCACGCCGGATCGCCCGGCGGGGTGCCGAAGCGCTCGCCGCCGTCGAGCGAGAGCGCGACGGCGGACGCTCCAAAGCCGGTTCGGATCCGCTGGACGACGTGCGCCGGCACCTCCGCGGCGGGCAGCGCGTCGACGGCGGGGTCGAGCACCGCCCACAGCCGAGCCAGCAGCGCGTGCTGCTGTCCTCGGCTCTCCGTGCCGCTCCTCGGTACCCCCTCCACTTCGGGCGGGACAGTACCGCGTGCGTCCCGCCCGCGATCAGGGGGAGGTCATCGGGCGAACCGGCGCGGCCTTCCTGCGCGGGCGAGGGAGGACGAGTGCGATGACCCGGCGCTTGCGGGGCGCGCGATGCGCGGGCATGAGGTCGACGCCGGGTGGTGTGGTGGGGGCGAGTTGCCTGATGGTCGGGTGAAGTGGGTGCATACGTATGAAAGACGCGCCTCGCCGCCGTCTATTCCCTCCCGGGGGCAGTGCCGCAGCGCGCGGCGCTACGGCACTGCCCCTGGGGTCTAGTCCTTCGCCCTGACCACCGCCATGACGCGCTGCTCCGGGCGCAGGCCGCGGTAGCGGAGCGCCACGGGATCGGCCTTCTGCGCGGCCACGGCGGCCCGCACCTGGTTCACCGTCCGCCCGGAGAGCTGGGACGGCACGGGCCCCTTCGCGCTGCCGTCGGCCGGCGCCGTCACGCGGCCGCCGTCGAGGCGCAGCTGCGAGGTGAGCGTCATCGCCGCCCAGCGCCCGCCCTCGCGGACCAGCGGCGCGACGTAGCGCTCGCCGACCTCGACGCGAGGCGCGTCCTCGAACAGGATCGTGCGCCGCGCGCCGTGCGAGACGGACCACCCGAGCGCCTCCATCGTGAAGCGCCGGGGCAGCGCCGGCGCGCCGCGCGCCGACCACAGGCGGCGCTCGATCTCGACCGTGATCTCACGGGCGATCAGGTACTCGCCCCGCGCGCGCTCCTCGGCGCTCGACGCGGCGATCTCGCGATCCGACACGACGCGGTACGTCGCGACGTGGTCGGCGTAGGACTTCCAGTCGATCAGCCCGTCCGCGGGGAAGTGTCCGGACCCGGACACGGTCACCGTTCCGGGGGTCGCCTGGCCGCCGCCGCAGGCGGTGATGGTGAGCGCGGCCGTCAGTGCGATCAGAGCGCTCGTGGTTCGAAGCAGCATCTCTCGCATCTCCTAGTACGTCGCGTTCACCTGGGTCACGTTGTGCGTGCCCACGTACATGCTCTCGATGGGGTTCGTCGTCATGCACGCCAGCGAGTCGTCGCCGTTGGAGATCTGCGGAAACGCCTGCTGACCGTGCGTGAGGCCGACGGAGTGGCCGGTCTCGTGACAGGCGAGCGCCCGGTAGGGCGTGGCCGTGTCGAAGGCGACGTAGTGCTGGTCGCACTTCTCCGACGTCACGGCGTCGTCGCACCACGTGATCCCGTCCAGCGTGCCCGGCACGACCGACGGGTTGACCGTGTACATGATGTCCGTCTCCGAGCTGCCCGACGTGACCGGCGTCGAGTCGTAGGACACGTTGAGGTCGGTCGTGTCCCACGAGTTGTTGAGCGTCCACGCGATGTTGTCCTTGCCCGTCTGCGTGAGGTTGCCGCCTCGGTGCACCACCAGCGTGGCGTTGTCGGTCTGACAGAAGCCGCTCCCGGGGCTGCCGTCGGTGCAGCCCGGCGCGTAGTTGAGCGTGAAGTACATGCTGTCGACGTGCGACCCCAGCGCAGCCGCCGCCGGCACCACCGCCAGCACCGCCACCAGCGCCATCCACCGCCGACCGTGACCCTTGACCCTCACCGGCACCCCCTCCTCTCGCTCACGACGCGAGTGACGAACGTACCCCAGGCGGAACGACCCGCGCAAGAGTGCTCAGCGGTCAGGGCGTGAACTTCACGGTGATCACGTCGCCGTCGGCCATCGGGTAGTCGCGGCCCTCGAGGCGGAGCGTGCCGCGGTCGCGGGCGCCCGCGTAGCCGCCGGCGTCGACGAGCGCGTTCCAGGCGATCACCTCGGCGCGCACGAAGCCGCGCTGGATGTCCGAGTGGATCTCCCCCGCCGCGTGCCAGGCGCTGAGGCCGCGGCGCAGGTGCCAGGACTGGGCGGGCTTGTCCTCGCCCGCGGTGAAGAACGCGATCAGGTCGAGCAGGCCGAAGGCGCCCGCGACCACGCGCGAGAGGCCCGAGGCGCCGACGCCCATCTCCTCGCGCATGACATCCGCCTCGTCGTCGTCGAGCTCGGACAGCTCGGCCTCGATCCGGGAGGAGATCGCGACGGCGGCCGCCCCGTGCGCCGCGGCGTGGTCGGCGATCGCGGCCGGCACCGCGTCGTCGCCCTCGTCGACGTTCGCGACGAACAGCACCGGCTTGCCGGTGAGCGGGGTCAGGTTGCGGAGCGCGTCGGGCGCGTCGTCCGGCACGGGGAAGCTGCGGACGGGCTGGCCGGCCTGGAGCCCCTCGATCACGCGCGCGAGCCACGCCTCCTCGGCCTTCGCCGCACGGTCGCCGCCGCGCGCCTCGCGCACGACGCGCGCGTGCCGGCGCTCGGCCTGCTCGAGGTCGGCGAAGATCAGCTCGGTCTCGATCGTCTCGATGTCGGCCGCGGGGTCCACGCGGCCGTCGGGGTGGATGACGTTCGCGTCGTTGTGCGAGCGGACCACGTGCAGCAGCGCGTCGGTCTCGCGGATGTTGGCCAGGAACTTGTTGCCCAGGCCCTCGCCCTCGTGGGCGCCCTTGACCAGCCCCGCGATGTCGTGGAACTCGATCGTGTCCGGGACGATCTCGCTGGCGCCGATCGTGCGGGCCACCGCGTCCAGCCGCTCGTCGGCCACCGGCACGACCGCGACGTTCGGCTCGATCGTGGTGAACGGGTAGTTGGCCGCCTCCGCGCCCGCCCGGCTGAGCGCGTTGAACAGCGACGACTTGCCCGCGTTGGGCAGCCCGACGATCCCGACTTTCATGCTCACCGCCCCAGTGTGCCCAGGACCGTGCCGAGGGCCACGCCCGCCGCGATGTCCGACGGGTAGTGGACGCCGAGGTACAGCCGCGAGAGCGCCATCGCGGTGGCCGCTCCGTACAGCGGGCCCTGCGGCAGCAGCTTCCCGTACGCGCGCGCCGCGGCGAACGAGGAGGTCGAGTGCGAGGAGGGGAACGAGAGCCCGGTCGGCGTGGCCATCAGGTGCGGCAGGTCCTCGACCACCGGCCGCTTGCGGCCGATCGCGAGCTTGATCGAGGTCGAGATGACGTAGGCGCCGCCCACGCACGCCGTCGCCCGCGCCCAGCGGCGCCGCCGGTCACCGTCGAGCAGGACGCCGGCCGCGCCCAGCCCGAGCCACACCATCCCGTGCTCGCCCAGCCGCGAGTAGCGGCGCACCCAGCGCACGCTCTCCGGCGTCCGCGCCAGCGACCGCGCGCGCTTGTAGAGCGCCAGGTCGAGCGCGTTGAACCGGACGCGCAGGGCAGAGGCGTCCGCCGGGGATTCAGTGGCGGTGCTCAGAACCCGATGCGGTGCTCGTCGGAATCCACGCGCAGGTAGACGACCTGCCCGAGGTCCACGAGGACGGCGCCGTCCGTCGCCGCGACCTCGTGCCAGCGCTCGCGGCCGTCACGCAGCACGGTCCGGAGCTTCTCCAGCTCGGCGTCCGGGAGCCGGATCGAGAGGACCTGGCCGCCCTGGAAGCCGATCGCGCCGCGCCGGACGACCGTCTTGACGTCGCTCATCAGCGCTGCCTCGCGCTTAGAGCGCTCGTCACCGCTTCGCTCGCCTCGGCGGGCTCCACCAGCTCCGTCAGCACGCCACCCGACGCGCCCGGATGCAGGAACGCGACGCGCGACGAGCGGATGCCCACCCGCGGCTCCTCGTCGATCATCCGCAGCCCGGAGTCGCGCAGCGACGCCAGCGCGGCGTCGATGTCGGTCACCTGGTAGGCGACGTGGTGCAGCCCCGGGCCGCGCTTGGCCAGGAACCGGCCGACCGGCGTGTCCTCGCCGAGCGGCGCCAGCAGCTCGACGTGGTTCTCGCCGACGTCGAGCAGCACGGCCTCCACGCCCTGCGCCTCCACCGTCTCGCGGTGGACCACTTCCATGCCGTAGGCGTTCACGTGCAGGTCGATCGCCGCGTCGAGGTCGGCGACCGCGACGCCGATGTGATCGATCCTGCCGAACATCGGGCGGAGTGTACCCTCACGCGCCGTGCGCATCGCGCTCACCGCCAACCTCGCCTCGGGCGGTGGGCTGGACCCTGCGCCGCTCGTGGAGGCGATGGAGCGCCACGGCGCGGAGGTCGAGCTGTTCGGCTGCGAGACCGACGACCTGGAGCGGCTGGCGGCGTCGCGCCCCGACCGCGTGGCGGTCGCCGGCGGCGACGGGACGATCGGCCCGGCGGCGGAGACGGCCGGCCGGATCGGCGCCCCGCTCGCCGTCATCCCGGCCGGGACGGCGAACGACTTCGCGCGCGCCAACGACCTGCCGCTCGACCCCGAGGAGGCGGCCGAGCTGGCGGCGACCGGCACGGAGCTGCGCGCCCTGGAGCTGGGCCGCCTGGCCGACGGCCGGCCGTTCGTCAACGTCGCGAGCGCCGGGGCTGGCCACCAAGGCGGCCCGCTACGCCGCGCCGTTCAAGCGCGTCGCCGGCCCGCTCGCCTACGCGATCGGCGCGGCGCAGGCCGCGATCCGCGAGGCGCCCCTGGACTGCACCGTCCGGGTCGACGGCGAGGAGGTGTTCGCCGGGGGCGCCTGGCAGGTGATCGTCGCCGTCACGGGCGCGTTCGGCGGCGGCTCGGACGTCGGCGTCGCCGACCCCGGCGACGGAGACCTCGACGTCGCGGTCCTGCCCGCCGGCTCGCGGCTCGCGCTCGCCCGCCGCGCCTGGGGGCTGCGGCGCGGCACGATCGTCGAGCAGAAGCCGGTCACCCACCGCCGCGGCGACGTCGTCGAGGTCGAGCTGCCGCCGGGCACGGAGCTCAACGTGGACGGCGAGGTGCGCGAGCGCGGCCTCGAGCGGGCGGCCGCGGAGCGCGGCGCCTACGAGCTGGTGGTGCCTGGCCCGGGCGAACTTGCTCGAGGCGGGCTACCGGCGCTCGCTCGCGCGGCTCGCGGCGACGACCCGCAGGCCCTGTCCCGGAGTGCGGTGGAAGCGCGGCACGCCCTCCATGATCCGGTCGATGTCGCGGCGCTCGAGCACCTCGTTGCGCAGCAGCGCGCCCGCCAGCTGGTCGAGCTTCGCGCGGTGCTCGGTGATGAGCCGCATCGCGCCGCGCAGCGCCTCGTCGGTGAGGTGCTGCTGCTCCTCGTCGCGCAGCTGGCGCGTGCGATCGGACACCGCGCCGCCCTCCGCGTCGACCTGCCGTGAGGTGATCGACGTGCCCATCGCGTAGTCGTGCACCATCGACCGCGAGATCAGGGCGACCCGCTTGAGGTCGTCGGAGGCGCCCGTGGTGATCGAGCCGAAGACGATCTCCTCCGCCGCCCGGCCGCCGAGCAGCACCGACATGTAGTCGATGAGCTCCTCGCGCGTCTTCAGGTAGCGGTCCTCCTCCGGGAGGTTGAGCGTGTAGCCCAGCGCCTGGCCGCGCGGGACGATCGAGATCTTGTGCACGCGGTTCACGCCCGGCAGCAGCTCGGCGCACAGCGCGTGCCCGGCCTCGTGGAAGGCGACGACCCGGCGCTCGTGCTCGTTGAGCGTGCGGCGCGACTGCATGCCGGCCACCACGCGCTCGAGCGCGGCCTCGAAGTCCTGCTGGACGAGGCTGTCGCGATGCGCGCGGGCGGCGAAGATCGCCGCCTCGTTGCAGAGGTTGGCGAGGTCGGCGCCGGTCAGGCCCGACGTCTGGCGCGCGAGGATCTCGAGGTCGACGTCATCGGCGAGCGGCTTGCCGACCGTATGGACGCGCATGATCGCCTCGCGGCCGCCCACGTCGGGCGGGGAGACGAAGATCTGGCGGTCGAACCGCCCGGGGCGCAGCAGCGCGGGGTCGAGCTTCTCGAGCAGGTTCGACGCGGCGATGACGACGAGGTCGCCGGACGAGCGGAAGCCGTCCATCTCGACCAGCAGCTGGTTGAGCGTCTGCTCGCGCTCGGAGTTGTTGTCCGAGCCGCGCTGGCCGCCGACGGCGTCGATCTCGTCGATGAAGATGATCGCCGGGCGGTTCTCGCGGGCGATCTTGAACAGCCGCCGGATGCGCGCGGCGCCGAGGCCGGCGAACATCTCGACGAACGCCGCGGCCGACTGCGAGTAGAACTTCGCACCCGACTCGCGCGCCACGGCCTTGGCCAGCAGCGTCTTGCCGGTGCCGGGCGGGCCGTGGAGCATGATCCCCTTCGGCACCGAGGCACCGAGCGCCTTGAAGCGCGCGGGGTCCCTGAGGAACTCGACGACCTCCTGGAGCTCGGCCTTCGCCTCGTCGGCGCCGGCGACCTGCGACCAGTCGATCGCGGACTCGCTGTCGGGCGTGATCTCCTGCGGCTTCGTCCGCGGCATCAGCTTCAGCGTCCGCCAGATGAAGAAGACCAGCAGGCCCATGAAGATGATCGGCACCCAGGTGACGATCCATCCCTCGATCTGGTACCAGGCCACGGCTTCCATGCTCATAGACGACGGAGTATGCCCCGCCGGGCAGGATTGAGACTGGGGTCAGGACCCCATTCGACGGATGTTCAGTCCGCCGGCTCGACCCGCAGGATCTCGGCGAGCGCGGCGCGGCCGACCTCGAGCTGGCGCTCGTCCGGCTCGCGCGTGCCGACCAGCCGCTGGATCTCGAAGCCAGGGCGGCGCAGCGCGCGGGCCGTCCGGGTGTCGCTGTTGCGCTCGCACCAGGCGAACACCTCCACGGCGGCGGCCGTGGATGCGAGCGCGACCGCCCCGCCCGCGACCGGGCCCGGCCGCTCGACCACGCGCCGCAACAGCAGCGTGCCGGCGACGTTGGACGCGAGCATCGGCGCGACCAGGTGCGAGCCGCAGCGGTCGTGCTCCTTCGCCTTGTCGGCGGCGTCGGCCTCCTCGGGCGCCTCGTAGGCGGCGATCGCCTTGTGCTCGACGCCGTGGTACTGCGCGAGCTCCCCGCCGCGCAGGGCGAACAGCGCGGGAGCGAGCGAGATCGCGGCGGCGGCCGTCTCGCCGGGCACGCCGCGCAGGCGGCGGCGCAGCAGCGCGCCGCCCACGGAGGCGCCGGCGGCGACGCCCAGCACGGCCGGGCTCTCGAACGGGAGCTTGGCGGCCGGCAGGTTGCGCTTGACGATCGGGATCACCGCGAACGCCTCGGCCAGCCGCACGACGCCGCGCACGCCCGGGACCTTGTCGACCGCCTGCACGCGCGGCTTGCGGCCGGACGCCACGCGGATCTCGCCGTGGCGGTCGCGCACCGCCGCCGCCCAGTGGGTCGGCCCGTGTACGAGCAGCCCGTTGCGCAGCGCCATGCCGCCCAGACGCAGCTTGCCATCGGTCACCGGACTCAAGACAGCAACCTCCTGGGCAGCGTGTGGAAGAAGTCGACCGCGAACGCGAGGTCGCGCAGGTCGATCCGCTCGTCGCTCGAGTGGATCCGCGGCCAGGTCTCGTAGAGGCTCTCGTGGCGGTGCGGGAAGAAGCCGTAGGCGACGCAGTCGGGGAACGCGTCGCGCCACCAGCGGGAGTCGGTGAACGCGGGCAGCACCACCGGCACGGTCTCGCCCTTCGGGTCCTGCTCCCCCAGCCACTCGCCGATCGCGTCCATCAGCGGCGTGTCGATCGGGGACCGGTTGCCCACGACCTGCTCGGTGAACTCGAACTCGACGCCGTCGACGCCGTCGAGCAGCGCGGTGAGGCGCTCCATCGTCTGCTCGCCCTCCATGCCGGGTGGGGTGCGGCAGTCCACGCGTAGCTCGGCGCGGGCGGGGATCACGTTGATCTTCTCCGAGGCCGAGACGATCGTCGGCACGGCGGTGACCCGGAGCGTCGGCTCGAACATGATCGCCAGGCGCGGCTCGACCTCGCGCACGGCGCTCGATCACCGCCTGCGGGTCGTCCGGGTCCTCGCCGAGCGCCTCCATGAAGCGGCGCGGCTCCTCCGTGACGTCGAACGGCGGCTGGCGCGCGCCGAGGCGCTCGAGCACGGGCGCGAGCTTCAGGAGCGCGTTGTCGCCGATCCCCGGCAGCGAGGCGTGGCCGGCCCGGCCGTTGGCGCGCACGACGAAGCGAAACGTCCCCTTCTCCGCGCAGCAGACGCCGTACAGCCGGCGGTCGCCGTACGGCATCACGGGGCCGCCGCCCTCGTTGACGAGGAAGTCGCAGCGGGCGGCGTCCGGGCGCTGGGTGGTGAGCCACTGGGCGCCCATCGCGCCGCCGGCCTCCTCGTCGACGACGCTGAACAGCTTCAGCTCGCCGCGGGCGGGGCGCCAGCCCTCGCGGGCCAGCGTCACGGCGGCCACCGCCTCGGCGGCGGTCTGGGACTTCATGTCGAGCGCGCCGCGGCCCCACAGGTGGCCGTCGTGGACGTCGCCGCACCAGGGGTCGTGCGTCCAGTCCTGCGGGTCGGCGTAGACGGTGTCGACGTGGCTGAGGTAGCCGAGCGTGGGGCCGGGCACCTCGCCCTGGAGGCGCGCGACGAGGTTCGGGCGCTCGGGGTCGTCGCCCATCAGCTCGGTCTCGAAGCCGGCCTCGGCCAGGTAGTCGCGCAGCCACTCCTGGCACTCCCGCTCCGCTCCCGGCGGGTTGACCGTGTTGAAGCGGATCAGCCGCGCGAGGACGTCGGCGGTCTCCTCGTGCAGCGCGGACATTCAGGTGACTGTAGTGACCAGCAGTCCGGCGGCCGCGCCGCCGAGGAGCACCTCGAGCGGCGATCGCCGCAGAGCGAGCGCGAGCGCGGCGGCGGCCAGCACGATCAGCTGCCAGGTCTCGTCGAGCGTCGCGGCGAGCAGGATCGAGGCGCCGAGGATCGCTCCGACCGCGGCCGGGCCGGCGCCGTCGAGGAACGCGCGCGGGCCCGGGCGGCCGCGCAGCGCCTGGAAGCGGCCGCCGCCGAGCAGGACGAAGGCGAACGAGGGCGCGAACGCGATCGCGGAGGCGAGCAGCGCTCCCGCGGGGCCGGCCGCGGCCCAGCCGATCAGCGCGATCGTGTGGGTGACGGGGCCGGGGGTGATCTGGCCGTAGGCGACCGCGTTGGCGAACTCCTGGTCGGTCATCCAGTCGTTGGCCTGGACGTCGCCCTGCATCAGCGGGACGATCACGAAGCCGCCGCCGAAGGCCAGCCCGCCGACCTTCAGCGCGGTCCACGCGAGCTCGGGCAGCTCGGCGGCGGCGAGCGCGATCAGCGGCGGCCAGGCGTGGACGGCGGCGTGGTGGCGGCGCTGCCAGGCGAGCTCTATCAGGCCGCAGGCGAGCAGCACGACGACGACGAGGGCGCCCGCGAGCACCGTGGCCAGCGCGGCGGCCGCGAGGTAGGCGGCGGCGCGCACGAGGCTCGCCTGATTCTCGAGCGCCGCCCGGCCGAGCTGGAGGCCGGCCTGGGCGACGACGGCGACCACGGCGGCGGCGGCGCCGGCGCCGAGGTTCGTCGCCCACTCCGGCGGGTCGTCCTGGAGCGCGACGGCCGCGATCGCCAGCGTGAGGACGAGCCCGGGGAGGATGAACGCGAGCCCGCCGGCGAGCGCGCCGCGCGCTCCCGCGACCCGGTTCGCGGCGTAGATGCACAGCTGCGTGGAGGCGGGGCCCGGGAGCAGCTGGCAGGCCGCGTTGGCGTCCTCGAACTCGCGGGCGGTGATCCAGCGGCGCCGCTCGACGACCAGTTCGCGCAGCAGCGCGATGTGCGCGGGCGGCCCGCCGAAGCCGATCAGGCCGATCCGGCCCCACTCGCGGACGACCGTCGTGAGCGGGACGCGCGGCGGCACGGGCGATACTTTGGCCGATGGAGCGTCTCTTCGACCCGCCGCCGGAGGAACCGCCCTCCGACGCCGGCCCCTCTGCGCCGCCGACGGACGGGCCCTCTGGCCGCGCGGATGCGGCCCCGCTCGCTGGCGGACTTCGTCGGGCAGGAGCACCTGCTCGGCGAGGGATCGGCGCTGCGGGCGGCGCTCGAGTCGGGCGCGCCGCACTCGATGGTCCTGTTCGGGCCGCCCGGCACGGGCAAGACGACGCTGGCGCGGCTGGCCGCCGAGCACGCCGACGCCGCGTTCGAGGAGCTCTCCGCGGTCAACGCGGGGCGCGCCGAGGTGCGCGAGGTGATCGCGCGGGCGCGCCAGCGGCGCGACGCGGGGCGCTCGACGATCTTCTTCCTCGACGAGATCCACCGCTTCAACAAGGCCCAGCAGGACGCGCTCCTGCCCGCGGTCGAGGAGGGGCTCGTGACGCTGATCGGGGCGACGACGGAGAACCCGTACTTCGAGGTCAACAGCGCACTGCTGTCGCGGGCGCAGGTGTACGAGCTGCGGGCGCTTGACCTCGGAGCAGGTGCTCGGGCTGCTGCGACGGGCGCTTGCGGCGGGCGAGTGCGCCGGCGTGGACGTCCCCGACGACGTCCTGGAGTTCGTGGCGGCGCGCTCGGGCGGCGACGCGCGGACGGCGCTGAACGCGCTGGAGCTGGCGTGCGCGACGGCGCGGCGCACGGAGGACGAGCGGCCGGCGGTGTCGATGGAGGACGCCGAGGACGCGATGCAGCGCAAGGCCGTGCTCTACGACAAGGGCGGCGACCAGCACTACGACTACATCTCGGCCTGGATCAAGTCGACGCGGGGGTCGGACCCCGACGCGTCCCTGTACTACCTCGCCACCATGCTCGAGGGCGGCGAGGACCCGCGCTTCATCGTGCGGCGGATGATCGTCCTGGCCTCGGAGGACATCGGCAACGCCGACCCGCGGGCGCTGGAGATCGCGGTGGCGACGGCGGCCGCGGTGGAGCACGTCGGGCTGCCCGAGTGCCAGTACGCGCTGGCCCAGGCGGCGATCTACCTCTCGCTGGCGCCGAAGTCCAACGCCGCCGCGCGGGCGATCGGGGAGGCGCGCGGGCACATCGCCGAGCGCGGCGCGGGGGTGCCGCCGGCGGCGCTGCGGTCGGCCGCCTACCCGGCCGCGCGCAAGCTCGGCCGCGGGGTCGGCTACCAGTACCCGCACGAGGAGCCCGGCCACGTCAACGCCCAGGAGCACCTCCCCGAGGGCCTCGAGGGGCTCCGGTTCTACCTGCCGGACGACGGCGAGCCCGAGCTGCGCGAGCGCCTCGCCGAGATCCGCCGCGCCCGCGGCCGCCGCGCCTGAGCCGACCCATCCCGCCGCTCCGCCGGTTCAGCGCGCCCGGCTGTGACATGGGTCACGGGTTGATCTCAGGTTCATCTGGGCGTCGTGTCATGTTGGGTGCGATGGGCATCTCCGACCTCTCACCGCTTCGCCGCACGTTCCCGGTCCCGGGCGGGCCGCACGTGCGCCTGCGCATGGCCGGCCCGTCGGATCGCCGCCACGTCAAGGGGCTGCTGGAGCGCCGCGGCGTGCCGGCGTCGGACCTCGACGTCCAGCGCCTGCTCGCCTTCGACCCCGCCCGCCGGCACGTCCTGTGCGCGTTCGCGCCGCTGGACGGCGCCGAGACGCTGATGGGCCTCGGCGCGATCGACGCCGGCGAGGACGCGCCCGACGTCCTCGTGGTCGACGAGCGGCTCGCCGGCGGCCTCGCCGAGCTCCTCGGCCGCGTGCTCGTCGAGCGCGCCCGGCCGCGTCACGCCGCGTAGCCACGACCGCGGGGCGCGCCACGCTCCGCACCGCCGCCGCGCCGTTCGGCGGCGCCCGCTAGCGTGCCCCGCCGTGCCCGCGACGCTGGTCTCTCGCTCGCCCGCCACGGGTGAGCGGCTCGGCGCGGTTGAGGCCGCCTCGGCCGCGAGCGTCCGCGAGGCTGCGCGGCTCGCCGCGGAGGCCCAGGCCCTGTGGGCGATCGTGCCGCCGTCGGCGCGGGCCCGCTACCTGCGACGGGCGGCGCGGCTCCTGCTCGACGAGCTCGACGACCTCGCGCTCCTGCTCGCGAACGAGACGGGCCGGCCGCGGACCGAGGCGGTGCTGGGCGAGCTGCTCCCCACGGTCGCGGGGCTCAGCGAGCTGGCCGACGACGGGCCGGGCGCGCTGGCCGACCGCCGGCTGGGGCGGCCGGCGCTGCTGCGCGCGGGCCGGCGCGCGGTCGGGCTCCAGCAGCCGCGTGGCGTGATCGGGGTGCTGGGCGGCGCCGCGTCGCCGTGGACCGAGCCGGCGCTCGAGGTCGGGGCGGGACTGCTGGCCGGCAACGCCGTCGTCCTCGTGCCGGCCGCGCCGCTCACCGGCGAGCGGGTCCGGACGCTGTTCCTGCGAGCCGGCGTGCCGGAGGAGCTGCTCGCCGTGGCCCATGGCGCGGAGGCGGCCGCGACGCTGTCGTCCGCCTGCGCGCGCGTCGTCTCCGTCGCAGGCCCGCCGGCCAAGGGCGCAATGCTCGTGCTCGACGGTGCGCCCGCCGAGCACGTCGCCAGCGCCGCCCTGTGGGCCGCGTTCGCCGCCGGCGGGCGCCACCCGGCCGCGGTGAGCCGGCTCGTCTGCGTGCCGTCGATGGCGGAGCCACTCGTCGCCACGCTCGGCGAGCGCGCGCGGCAGCTCCGGGTCGGCGATCCCGCGCGCGAGGAGGCCGAGGTCGGCCCGCTCGCCTCGCACGACGACCTGGCGACGATCGAGGAGCTGGTCGGCGAGGCGGTCGCCGACGGCGCCGAGCTGGTCAGCGGCGGCCCGACCTCCGTTCCCGGCCTGTCCGGCGCCTTCTACGCGCCGGCCATCCTCCGCCGCGTCCCTACGACCGCCCGCATCCTCCGCGAGCCCGCGCCGGGACCCGTGCTCGCGATCGTCGAGGCCGGCTCGGAGGCCGACGCGATCGCGCTCGTCCGCGGCGGCGCGGCGCGACGTCCGGCCACGGCCGAGTCGGGAGAGGGCGGGCCGGCGGCCGCGGCCGCGCTTGCGGGTGACCCGCGCGAGGAGTCCGCGCGGGACCGGCGCGCGCGGGGTGAGGTGGTGAGCGTTTGGGCGCGGGACCGGCCGAAGGGCGAGCGCGTCATGCGCACGCTGAACGCCGAGCTGGCGTGGGTGAACGAGCACGGCGTCGTCGCGCCCGGCCCGGCGCTGCGGCTCGCGCGCCACGTCGCGCCGCGCCAGCTCGCGTCCCGGCCGGCGCCGCTGGCCGGCGCCCGGCGCCTGCCGTACGACCCCAGCCTCGTCCGCGCCCGCACCGCCGCGTCACGGCTCGCCCACGGCCGCGAGCAGGATCGGCTGCCGGTCCTGCGCCGCGAGGCCGTGCCGCTCGTGCGCGCGGCGCTCCGAGTTGCGCGCGAGATCGTGCGGCGCTGGCGCTGGCGGCTTCGCCCGCGGGAGCTTCCGACGCTGTAGGTGCTATAGGCCCCAAAACGTCGGAAGTCGTCGGCGCGGCGCGGCCCCCTCACCGCCCTACCCAGCCGAAGTTGACGTCCGCCGCGGGCAACGCCCCCGGCCGGCAACCTCACCCGAACCGATCGGGCGAGAACGGCTCCAACGAGACCAACGGCGCCTCGCCGCAGATCGCCTGCGCGATCACCCGGCCGGTCACCGGCCCGAGCGCGACGCCCGCGCCCTCGTGGCCCGTCGCCACCCAGAGCCCCTCGGCGGCGGCCGAGGGGCCGATCGCCGGCCTCCCGTCCGGGAGCCAGGGGCGCAGGCCGGCCCAGGCGCTGTCGCGCTCCAGCCCCGCCAGCGCGGGCATGAGCCGCGCGGCGCGCGCGACCATCGAATCGCTCACCGCGTCGTCGACCGCCACGTCGAACCCGCGCCGCTCGCGGCTGGAGCCGACGAGCACGTGGCCGTCCCAGGTCGTCTCGAGCACGGTCGTGACCTCGAGGCCCGCGGCGCCGCTCGCGATCGACCGCAGGTAGGAGCCGTCGATGACCTTGTGCCGGATGAAGCGCGGGCTCGGACGACGGCGCCCGCAGCCGCACGAGCTGGCCCTTGCGCGGCTCGAGCGGGAGCGTCAAGCCCGCCGAGGCGGCCAGTGGCCCGGTCCACACGCCCGCGGCCAGCACGACGGCCCCCGCCGCGACGACGCCGGCGCCAGTCTCCACCCCCGCGACCCGGCCGTCGCGGACGAGGACCGAGTCGACGCGGCAGCCCGTCCGCACCTCGACGCCAGGCTCCCCCGCCATCGCCCGCGCGATCTCCCGCGGCGCGCACTGGAGGTCGCCGGGGAAGAACGACGCGCCCAACAGCGCGCCCGTCAACTCCGGCTCGCGCTCCGCGACCTCGTCCGCCCCGAGCAGCTCCGCGCGCACGCCCGCCGCCCGCAGCCGCTCCACCCGCACCGCCTCGCCTGACCACGTCTCGAGAGTCCGGATGCACGATCAGCGCCCCCTTGCGCCGGATCCGTGCCTCCTCGCCGAACCGGTCCTCGATCTCGTCGTACATCCGCAGCCCGTGCAGCGTCAGCTCCAGCCCCGGGCCGACATCCTTGTCCGAGGCCAGCACGTTGCCCTCGCCGAGCCCGGTCGTCCCGCACGACACCTCGCCGCGGTCGAGCAGGCAGACCCGCACGCCGCGCCGCGCCAGCTCGGATGCGGTGGCCGCGCCGACGATCCCCGCTCCGACCACGGCGACGTCGAAGGCCGTCATCTTGCCTCGCGCAGGGCGCTTCCTGCCTCGCGCGGAGCGCTCGTCATCGCTTCGCTCGCCGCTTCGCTCACAGCGCGAAGCCGGCCGGGAACGGATCGTCGGCGTCGAGCAGGTACTGGCCCATCCCGGTGATCCAGGCGCGCCCCGTCACCTCGGGCACGACGGCCGGCAGGCCGCCCACCGTCGTCTCCTCCACCAGCCGCCCGACGAACCGCGTCCCGATCACCGACTCGTTGACGAAGTCCGCACCCAGCGCCAGCTCCCCCCGGGCGTGCAGCGCGGCCATCCGCGCCGACGTCCCCGTCCCGCACGGCGAGCGATCCAGCCACCCGGGCTCGATCGCCGTGGCGTTGCGCGCGCCGCCCGGCCCGTCCGTATAGAAGACGACATGACGGCAGCCGGAGATGCGCGGGTCCTCCGGGTGGACCGGCCTGTCCGCCGACCCGTTGATCGCCGCCATCATCTCCAGCCCGCGCGCGATCAGCTCGTCCCCGCGCGCCGGGTCGACCTCCAGCCCCGCCGACGACGCCTCCACGAGCGCATAGAAGTTGCCGCCGTAGGCCATGTCGTAGGGCACGCCGAGCGCGGAGCGGTCGCGCGCCAGCAGGAACGACGGCACGTTGCGCAGCGTCACCGACCGGGCGCGCCCGCCGGACACCGCCACGCGGGCCGACACGAGCCCCGCCGGCGTGTCGAGCCGCACCACGGTCTCCGGCTCACGCACCTCCACCATGCCCGTCTCCACGAGCACGGTCGCCACGCCCATCGTCCCGTGCCCGCACATCGGCAGGCACCCGGAGACCTCGATGAACAGGACGCCCCAGTCGGCGTCCGCGCGCAGCGGCGGCTGGAGGATCGCGCCCGACATCGCGCCGTGCCCCCGCGGCTCGCGCATCAGCAGCAGCCGCAGGTCGTCCATCGACGCCTCGAAGTGCAGCTTGCGCTCGAGCATCGTCGCGCCCGGGATCGGCCCGACCCCGCCCGTCACGACGCGCGTCGGCATCCCCTCCGTGTGGGAGTCGACCGCCGCGAAGTAGCGCGAGGCCCTCAAGCGGGACGCCCTCGCGCCGCAGCACGGCCAGGGCGGCCCGCAGGGCGGCGAGCTCGTCCGCGGACAGCGGCCCGCGCGGCTCCCGGCACGGCCCGCCGACGAGGCCGGCCTCGTCGAGCGCCGCCTTGAAGTACTGGACCAGCTTCGGCGTCATGTCGAAGCGCGCGAGCGGCAGCAGCCGCATGTAGACCTCGCGCGCCGCGTCCAGCTCGCCGGCCCGGCACGCCTCGTAGAGCGCGATGCACTCGCGTGGCGCGACGTCGGCCACGCCGGACACCCAGCCCGTCGCGCCGGCGCAGAAGCCCTCGAGCGCCCAGTCGTCGCCGCCGACCAGCACCTCCAGCTCCGGCGCCGCGGCGATCAGCGCCGGGATCCGGCGCACGTCGCCCGAGCACTCCTTGACGGCGACGACGCCGTCGACCTGCGCCGCGATGGCGGCGATCGCGTCGGCCGTGAGGTCGACCCCGCTGGCCTCGGGGTTGTTGTAGAGCATCACCGGCAGGCCGGTGCCCTCCGCCACGGCGCCGTAGAAGGCGATCAGCTCCGGCAGTTCGGCGCGGTAGCCGAGCGGCGGCAGGCACATCACCGCGTCGATCCCCTCGGCCGCGCGCGCGAACGCCACGACCGCCGCCGCGGAGCCCGCGGACACGCCGGCGATCACCGGCACGCGCCCGTCGACCTCCTCGACCACCGTGCGGACCACCAGCGCGCGCTCGGCGGCGCTCAGGCTGCCCGCCTCGCCCATCGTGCCGGTGGCCACGACGCCGTGCACGCCGGCGTCGAGCAGGAAGCGGACGTTCGCGGCGAGCGCGGCGGTGTCGACCTCCCCCTGCGGGTCGAACGGCGTGGTCACGGCGGGGACGATGCCGGGAAAGCGCATGCGGGCTCCAGTTCAGTCGAGGGTCATGTAGCGGCGCACGCGCTTGACGTGCTCGTGGGCGTAGAAGGCGGCGGCGTCCGGCTCGCCGCCGGTCACCGCCTCGTAGATCATCCGGTGCTCGGCGAGGTGGATCGCGGTGCGGCCCGCCGTCGCGATCGAGTCGTCGCGCAGCCGCTGCCACAGCGGCTGGTCCATCAGCGCGGCGACGTGGTCGGCGATGCCGAGCAGCACGGGGTTGCCGGTCATCGCGGCGATCTGGCGGTGGAACAGGCGGTCGGACTCGTTCCAGCCCGCGCGCGCCGCCGGGTCGGCCGGGTCCGAGGAGGCCTCCATCGCGGCCAGCAGGCGCTCGGCCGCGGAGTCGGGACGCCCGCGCTCGGCGGCCAGGCGCGCCACGGCGGGCTCCAGCGTCGCGCGCGCCTCCAGCACCGCCACCGGCGACGCGTCGTGCGGCAGCCCGCTCGCACCCGGCAACCGGTCCAGCGCATCCGGCACGACGAACGAACCGGAGCCGGGACGCGTCTCGATCAGCCCCTGCACCTGGAGCGCGGCGATCGCCTCGCGCACCGACGCGCGGCCGACCTCCAGCCGCCGGGCCAGGTCACGTTCGGACGGCAGCCGCTCGCCCGGCGCGAAGGCGCCGGCGCGGATCTCCTCGGCCAGCCGCTCGGCGACGCGCTCGTAGCGCTGGAGGCCGCGCAGTGGCTCGAACAGCAGACTGGTTCGGGTCATGACTGGTTCGTTCACCGAACCGGTAACGTACACGACATGGCCAGCACCTTCAACTCCGTCGACCCCCGGACGGGCGAGACCGGCCCGTCCTACGAGGAGGCCACGCTCGACGACGTGCGCGCCGCGGTCGCCGCCGCGGCGTCCGCCCATCGCAGCGGCGCGCTCGGCGATCGCGATGCCCGCGCCGCCCTGCTGCGAGGCGCCGCGGCCCGTCTGCGCGCCGCCGGCGACGAGATCGTGGCGGTCTGCGAGGCCGAGACCGGGCTGCCCGAGTTCCGCCTCCGCAGCGAGCTGGAGCGCACGGCCGGCCAGCTCGAGGCGTTCGCGGCGGAGGTCGACGCGGGCCACTACGTCGAGGCGATCGTCGACACGCCGGACCCCGACGCGGTCCCGATCCCGCGCCCCGACGTCCGGCGGATGCTCGTGCCGATCGGGCCGGTCGCCGTGTTCGGCGCCAGCAACTTCCCGCTCGCGTTCAGCACCGCGGGCGGCGACACCGCCTCGGCGCTCGCCGCCGGCGTGCCGGTGATCGTGAAGGGCCACCCGTCGCACCCGGGCACCAGCGAGCTGGTCGCCCGCGAGCTGCGCGCCGCGGCGGCCGACGCCGGCCTGCCCCAGGGGACGTTCGCGCACCTGCTCGCCGCCTCGCTCGACGTGGCGGAGGCGCTGGTCGACGCCCCGCCGATCGCCGCGGTCGGCTTCACGGGCTCCTACGCCGCCGGGCGCGCGATCGCGGACCGCGCCGCGGCCCGCCCCGTGCCGATCCCCGTGTACGCCGAGATGGGCTCCGTGAACCCGATCGTGGTCACCGACGCCGCGCTCGGCGAGCGCTCCGAGGCGATCGCCGAGGGCCTCACCGCTTCGGTCTCCAACTTCGGCGGCCAGCTGTGCACGAAGCCGGGCGTCGTCTTCGTGCCGTACGGCGAGGCCGGCGACGCGTTCGCGGACGACGTCGCGAAGCGCCTGGCGGGCGTCGAGCCGACCGTCCTGCTCAACGAGCGCCTGCGCGACGCGCTGCGCGCGGCGGTCGGCCGCCTCGAGCAGCGGGCCGAGCGCCTCGGTGGCGCGGCGGACGCCGACGGCCCCGGCTTCCGGCACCAGCCGGCCGCCTACGAGGCGCCGGCCAGCGACGTCGGCGCCACGCCCGAGCTGCTCGACGAGCACTTCGGCCCGGTCGTGCTGTTCCTGCGCTACGGCTCGCGCGACGAGCTGCTCGGCGCGCTCGAGCGCATCGACGGCCAGCTCACCGCCTCGCTGCACGCCCAGCCCGGCGAGGAGCTCTCCGAGCTCGTCGGCGCGCTGTCCGCCCGCGCGGGCCGGGTCGTGTTCGACGGCTTCCCGACCGGCGTCGCGGTGACCCACGGCATGCACCATGGCGGCCCGTTCCCGGCCACGACCGCGCCGGCGCACACGTCGGTGGGCATGACCGCGATCCGCCGCTGGCTGCGCCCCGTCGCGTTCCAGAACGCGCCGGCCGAGGTCCTCCCGCCCGAGCTGCGCGACGAGAACCCGCTGGGGATCTGGCGCCGGGTGGACGGCGAGCTGACGCGCGATCCGCTGCGATCGGCGCCGGGGGAGTGGTGCCGGCGTAACGTCAACGGCTCTCGTGGGGAAGGGGAGAGTGTCCCCAACGTCACACGGCGACACGTTGGCCGGGGCGAAAGTGACGTTGGGGGCCTATACGACCCCCAACGTCACACAAGGCCCGCTCGGCCTGACATCGAGTGACGTTGGGGACACCCGCCTCCCCACCCAGCGCCGTTGCCGTTACGCAAACAGCACGCCCCGGCCAGAGCTACGCCGCGCGGGCGATCCGGTCGGGGAGCACCGGCACGACGACGCGCTTGAGGTACTCGGCCCCGCCGTGCAGCGCGACCGCGCGCAGCGGGTCCCACCTGAAGCCGTACTGGCGGCGAACCTCGGGCGGCAGCAGGCCGACCGTGATCTGGTTGACCAGCTCGAGCACGGGCCGCAGGTGCAGCGGCACCGGCGGGCGCAGGACGATCTCGACCGCCAGCTCGCGCGCCTCCGGCGTCACGACCAGGGCGTCGCTCGCGTAGCGCTCCGCCATGTAGGCGCGGAAGGCGGCGGCGTCGGCAGGCAAGTCGCGCTCGCGCAGGCCGAACAGCCGGCCGACGACGCGGTAGTCGGCCCACAGCGCGTCCTCCTCGGCGGCGCTGAGCGAGCGGACGTACTTCCCGTACACGAGCATCGCCGACTCGGCGAGCGCGCCGAGGATCCACAGCAGGTGCTCGGGATCGTCGGCGCGGTACGGCGTGCCCGCGGGGAACGGGCCGGCGGGCTCGCGCAGCGCGCCGCGGACGCGGCGGTGCATGGCGCGGACGCGCCGGGTCAGCCGGTCGGCGTCCGCGCGGGTGCCGAACGCGATCGCGTTCATCACGGTCGCGGTGCGCTCGAGCCGGGCGTACGGGTCGTCGAGCGCGCCCGTGTGGGCGAAGAACCCCGCGAAGGCGACGGGATGCGCGGCCATCACCAGCAGCGCGCGCGGGCCCGACAGCCCGGTCAGGCGGTGGCCGACCACCTGGCGCAGCATCGAGTCGTCGCTGAAGTACCCCACGGTCGGCATCGCCAGGTGTACGGAAGCACGGCGCGAGCGGCCCACATGCGCCGGATACCCTGTCCCGTGTGCCCGCACAGGCCTACGCCGGTAAGGAATGCGTCTGCCAGTTCCGCAAGGGGATCTGCGACCAGACGTGCGTGCAGGGCATGCTCGAGACCCCGTTCTACATCGCGTGCCTGAAGCTCACGGGGCGGCGCTGCCTGGTGGTCGGCGGCGGCGACATCGGGCTGGAGAAGGTCGAGGGCCTGCTCGCCTGCGACGCCCGCGTCGTGCTCGTCGCGCCCGAGGCGGTCGACGAGCTGGAGGCGCTCGCGGCCGAGGGCTCGATCGAGTGGGAGCGGCGCGAGTACCGGACGGAGGACCTCGAGCAGACGTTCATCGCGATCGCGGCCACGAACGACACGGACGTCAACATCCGCGTGTTCGAGGACGCCGAGCGGCGGGCGATGCTCGTGAACATCGTCGACGTCCCGCCGCTGTGCAACTTCATCCTGCCGGCGATCGTGCGCACCGGGCCGCTGGCGATCGCGATCTCCACGGCGGGCGCCTCGCCCGCGCTGGCCAAGCGGATCAAGGCGCAGATCGCCGACGAGTACGGCGAGCCCTACGCGCGGCTCGCGGTGCTGCTGAACGAGGCGCGCGGGTGGGCGAAGGGCACGCTGCCGACCTACCAGGACCGCAAGGCGTTCTTCGAGGGCATCGTGAACGGCGACCCCGATCCGGTCGAGCTGCTGCGCCGCGGCGACGAGGCGGCGGTCCGCGAGCTGATCGCCGGCGCGCCAGCGGACGCACACGCCCGCGGCAGCCTGAGAGCGGGGGGAAGTGGGCTCCACTACCCTGACGCGCATCCGCGCCGCCGTTCTCACGATCTCCACGTCGGTCTCGAAGCGCGAGGCCGAGGACCTCTCGGGGCCCAAGCTGGCGGGCGCGCTGGAGGACGCCGGGGCGGATGTCGTCGCGATGGAGGTCGTGCCCGGACGACTTCTCGCTGATCGAGGACCGGCTCAACCACCTGGTCGACATCGGCTGCGACCTGGTGTTCACCACGGGCGGGACGGGGCTGACGCCCGACGACATCACCCCGGAGGCGACGCGCGCGGTGATCGACCGCGAGGCGCCGGGCTTCGCGGAGGCGCTGCGCAACGAGGGCGCGCGCCACACGCCGATGGGCATCCTCTCGCGCGGCATCTCGGGGATCGCCGGGCAGACGCTGATCGTCAACTTCCCGGGCTCGCCGAAGGCGATCGAGGAGGGCTTCGGCGTGCTGGCCCCGACGCTCGAGCACGTGGTGCGCACGCTGCGCGGCGACTCGTCGCACCATGACGCCGCCTGAAGGGCGCGGCGCCGGACGGCCGCAACCGGACAGGGCGAGGCGCCGCCGCGACCGGACCGACGCGGGCGCCGGCGGTCGAGCTGACCGACCTCGGGCGCGCGTACGGCGAGCGCGTGGCGCTGGCGGGCGTGACGCTGTCGCTGCCGCGCGGCGCGACGCTGGCGGTCTTCGGCGCCAACGGGGCGGGCAAGACGACGCTGCTGCGGATCCTCGCGACGCTGCTGCGCCCCCATGCCGGCCGCGCGCGGGTGCTGGGCCGGGAGCTGCCGCGCGACGGCTGGGCGGTGCGCGGCCGGGTCGGGCTGCTCGCGCACGAGCCGCTCCTCTACCGCGACCTCAGCGCGCGCGAGAACCTGCGCTTCCATGCGCGGCTGCACGGCGTCGCGCGCGAGCGGGTCGAGGCGCTGCTCGACGCGGTCGGGATGGCGCGCCGGGCCGACGAGCCGGTGCACACGCTGTCGCGCGGCATGACTCAGCGCGTGGCGATCTGCCGGGCCGTGCTGCATGAGCCGGAGCTGCTGCTGCTCGACGAGCCGCTCGCCAACCTCGACCCGGGCGCGGCGGCCGCCGTCGCGCACCTGATCGGGCCGGGAAGCGGCGCCGCGCGGGTGCTGATCTCGCACGACGTCTCGAGCGGGCTCGCGGAGGCCGACCTCGTGCTCGGGCTGCGGGCCGGGCGGCCGGCGGTGCTCGGCGCGGCGGGCGAGGTCGGCGAGGCGGCGATCCGGGAGCTCTACGCGTGAGCGCGGTGCCGACACGTGCCGTCGTCGCCGCGCTGATCCGCAAGGACCTGCGGCTGGAGCTGCGCACGCGCGAGTCGATCCCGGCGATGGTCCTGTTCAGCATCTCGACGTTCGTGCTCTTCCACTTCGGGCTCGACGCGCGCTCGCTCGAGGGCGACCTCGCGGCCGGCGTGCTGTGGGTGACGCTGCTGTTCGCTTCGGTGCTCGCGATCAACCGGCTGTTCGTCGCCGAGCGCGAGGAGGGCGGCTTCGACGGGTTCCTGCTCGCGCCGGTGGACCGCACGGCGCTCTTCCTCGCCAAGGCGACCGTCCTGTGGTGCTTCCTGGGAGCGCTCGAGCTGGCGGCCGTGCCGGCGTTCGCGGTGCTGCTGCTGGAGCCGTCGCCGTGGCCCGGGCTGCTCGAGCTGTGCCTGCTGCTCGTGCTGGCCAACACGGGCATCGCGGTCGTCGGGACGCTGGTCGGCGCGCTGGCCGTGCAGACGCGGGCGCGCGACCTCATCGTGCCGCTGCTCGCGCTCCCGCTGATGATCCCGGTGGTGATCGCCGCCGCGCGCGGGACCGCGCCACTGTGGCTCGAGGCGGGCGCCGAGGCGCTTCCGGGCCGCTGGCTGGCGGTGCTCGGCCTCTATGATCTGGTGTTCGGGCTGCTGGCCTACGCGATCTTCGACTTCCTGCTGGAAGAGTGACCAACCCGCCGTTCTCACGAGGGCTCGCCCCGCTCTCGATCGCCACCGTCGCCGTGCTCATCGGCGGCTTCGCGCTGGTCGCCTTCTACGCGCCCAACGACGCCGACCAGGGCTTCGTGCAGAAGATCTTCTACCTGCACGTGCCGCTGGCGATCGTCGCGCTGTGCGGCTTCGTGGCCGGCGGGGTGTACGGGATCCGCTACCTGCGCTCGGGTGACCGGCTGCACGACCTGCGCTCGTACGTGGCCATCCACCTGGCGCTGATCCTCGCCGTGGGCGCGCTCGTCACCGGCTCGATCTGGGCGCGCGCCGCCTGGGGCCAGTGGTGGGTGTGGGACGAGCCGACGCTGGTCTCGTTCCTGATCGTCTTCCTCCTGTATGCCTGCTACCAGCCGCTGCGGTTCTCGATCGAGGACCCGGAGCGCCAGGCGCGCTACGCCGCCGTGTTCGCGATCATCGGCGGCGCGTTCGTGCCGCTCAACTTCATGGCCGTGCGGCTCGCGGAGTCGCTCATCCACCCGCGCGTGCTCTCGACCACCGGCGGCTCGATGCCCGGCTCGATGCGGCTGACGTTCCTCGTCTCCCTGGCGGGCATGGCGCTGCTGTTCGTGACGCTGTGGAAGTACGAGCTGGCCTCGAAGCACGCGTCGTTCCAGCTGCGCGCCCTGAAGCGGCGGCTGGCCGGCGACGACGACGGCTGGGTCCCCGTCCGACGCAGCGCGGCGCCGCAGCTCTGATGCCCGCGCTCCCCCTCGGCGACGCGGGCCCCTACGTCGCGGCCGCGTACCTCGTCTTCCTCGCGCTCGTGCTGATCTACGTCGCGATCATGGCGACCAAGCTCGCCCGGCTCCAGCGGGAGATCGGCGAGCTGGCGCAGCTGGCCGAGCGGCGCGAGCTCGGCGCGCACGACGACCCCGACGCGGGCCGCGATCCCGGCGCTCGAGGCGGCGAGCCGACCGAGGCCGGGGTCTCGCCGTGACCGAGCTGCTCGCGCTCGGCACGTCGCACAAGACGGCGCCGCTGGCGCTGCGCGAGCGGATCGCGCTGCTGGAGGGCGGCGCCGAGGCGCTCCTGAAGGAGCTGACCGCGAACGCGAGCGTGTCCGAGGCCGTCGCGCTCTCGACCTGCAACCGCACGGAGCTGTACGTCGTGGTCTCCGACCCGGTCGAGGCGGAGTCGTTCGTGCTCGGCCTGCTGGCCCGGCGGGCGGCGCTGCGGCCGAGCGAGCTGCTCGAGGGCATGTACTCCCTGCGCAACTGCGACGCGGCGCGGCACCTGTACCGGGTGACCGGCGGGCTCGAGTCGATGATCGTGGGCGAGGCGGAGGTCCAGGGCCAGGTCAAGCGCGCGTACGAGCTGGCGCTGGCGGCGCGCACGACCGGGCCGATGACGAACAAGCTGTTCCGCGCCGCGCTCGCCACCGGCAAGCGGGTGCGCACGGAGACCGCGATCTCGGCGGGCCGCTCGAGCGTCGCCACCGTGGCCGTCGACGCCGCCCGCGAGGTGATCGGCGACCTCCAGCGCCGTCACGTCGTCATCGTCGGCGCCGGCGAGAACGCCGAGCTGACCGCGCAGGCGCTGCACGACCAGGGCGTGACCACGATGTTCGTCGCCAACCGCCGGCGCGAGCGCGCGATCGCGCTCGCGCAGCGCTTCGGCGGCGCCTCCGGCTCGTTCGACGCGCTGCCCGGCGAGCTCGAGCGCGCGGACATCCTGATCTCGTCGACGTCCTCGCCGCACACGCTGATCGGCGCCGAGGAGATCGCGGCCGTCATGCGGCTGCGGGGGCGGCGGCCGCTGCTGCTCGTCGACCTCGCGGTGCCGCGCGACATCGACCACGACTGCGCGGCGATCCCGGGCGTCACGGTGCTCGACATGGACGGCCTCCAGCACCGGGTCGAGCGGCACCTGTCGGTGCGCCGCGCCGAGGCCCGCCGTGCCGAGGGGATCGTCGAGGAGGAGATCCAGGCGTTCGCGGGCTGGCTCGGCTCGCTCGAGGTGCTGCCGACGCTCGCCGCGCTGCGCGCGCACGGCGACTCCGTCGTCGACCGCCTGCTCGCCGAGAACGAGAGCCGCTGGGAGGACCTCGGCGACCGCGACCGCGAGCGCGTCGAGACGCTCGCCCGCACGGTCGTGAAGCGCCTCCTCCACGAGCCGACGATGCGCGTCAAGGGCCTCGAGGCGGAGCAGCGCCACGCGCGGCTCCAGCTGCTGCGCGAGCTGTTCGGGCTGGAGGAGCCGCAGGCCGAGGCGGCGGCCGGGCAGGAGCCGGCGCCGGCCGAGGTCCGCAGGCTCCGGCCGCGTTGACCCGCGCCGCCGCCCGCGGGCCGCCACGACCCGCGCGCTTGCGCCGCCACGCCGTGACCCCGCTCCGGATCGGCACCCGCGGCAGCACGCTGGCCCTCGCGCAGGCGCGGGCGGTCGCGAGCGCGGTCGGTGGCGAGACGGAGCTGGTCGTCATCACGACGGCCGGCGACGCCGACCGGGCGCGCGGCGACAAGTCCCGCTGGACCGGCGCGCTGGAGGCGGCGCTCACGGCCGGCGAGATCGACCTCGCGGTGCACTCGGCCAAGGACGTGCCCGGCGAGCTGGCGCCGGGCACCGCGATCGTCGCCGCGCCGCGGCGCGCCGAGCCGCTCGACGTGCTGGTCGGCGAGCGGGCCCTGCGCGACGTCCGCGAGGGCGCGCGCGTGGGGACCAGCGCGCTGCGCCGGCGCGCGCAGCTGCTCGCCGTCCGCCCGGACCTCGACGTCTCCGAGGTGCGCGGCAACGTCGACACGCGGCTGCGCAAGCGCGCCGCCGGCGAGGTCGACGTGCTCGTGCTCGCCGCCGCCGGGCTCCAGCGGCTGAACCGGCTCGGCGAGGCCGGCGGGCCGGCTGACCGGCGAGGTGTTCGTCCCCGCCGCCGGGCAGGGCGTGATCGCCGTCCAGGCCCGGACCGGGAGCCCCGCCGCCGATGTCGCGCTCGCCGCCTCTCATGCGTCCACGATGGCATGCCTGACGGCGGAAAGGGCCGCTGTGCAGGAACTTTCCGCAAGTTGTCACGCTCCTGTGGGAATCCACGCGGAAGTCGTCACGAATGGCCTCCGGGTCCGCGGGTTCGCCGGGCTCCCCGACGGGTCGGGGTGGGTCGCCGACGAGATCGTGTGGGACGGCGACGACCCGGGCACCGAGCTCGCGCGGCGGATGCTCGCGGCGGGCGCCGGCGAGCTCCTCCGCGAGGCGGAGGCGATGGCCGCGTGAGCGCGCGGGGTGACACGGGCGGGCGCGGCGGACGCGGACCGGCCGGGTGAGGCCGGGTCGGGCGGGATCGTCCACCTCGTCGGCGCGGGGCCGGGGGACCCGGGGCTGCTGACCGTCCGGGCCGTGGAGCTGATCGGCCGGGCCGACGTGATCCTGTACGACCGCCTGATCCCGCCGGCGGCGCTCGAGTACGCGCGGGCGGACGCGGAGGTCGTGTACGTCGGCAAGCAGGGCGAGGGGCCGCAGTTCCCGCAGGACGACACGCATCGCCTGATGCTCGAGCACGCGCGCGCCGGGAAGCGGGTCGTGCGGCTCAAGGGCGGCGACCCGTTCGTCTTCGGCCGCGGCGGCGAGGAGGCGCTCGTGCTGCGCGAGGCCGGCATCCCGTTCGAGGTCGTGCCCGGCGTCACCGCGGGGGTCGCCGCGCCCGCGTACGGCGGCATCCCCGTCACGCACCGCGACGTCGCGAGCGGCGTCGCGTTCGTCACCGGCCACGAGGACCCGTCCAAGCCGGACTCCGCGCTCGACTGGCCCGCGCTGGCCGCCTTCCCCGGCACGCTCGTCTTCTACATGGGCGTGCGCGCGCTGCCGCGGATCGCCGAGCGCCTGACCGCCGGCGGCCGCCCGCCCGACGAGCCCGTCGCGATCGTCGAGCAGGGCACGCTGCCGCACCAGCGCACGGTCGTCGCCACGCTCGCCGACGTCGCCGAGCGCGCGCGCGAGGCGAAGATCCGCGCCCCCGCGATCACGCTCGTCGGGCCCGTCGCGAAGCTGCGCGAGCAGATCGCGTGGCTGGAGGAACGGCCGCTCCACGGCCGCACGATCGCGGTGACGCGCGCCCGAGCGCAGGCGAGCGCGCTGGCCGCGCGGCTGCGGGAGCTCGGCGCGGCTGTCGTCGAGGCGCCCGCGATCCGGATCGAGCCCCTCCCCGCCGAGGCGCCCGACCTCAGCGCGTACGACCTCGTCTGCGTGACGTCGCCGAACGGCGCGCACCGCCTGCTCGACCTCCTGCGCGACGCCCGCGACCTCGCCGGCACGACCGTCGCCGCCATCGGCCCCGGCACGGCCCGCGCGTTGCGCGAGCGCGGGATCGAGCCAGACGTCGTCCCCGAGCGCGCGGTCGCCGAGGGCCTCGTCGAAGCGCTCGCCGACGTGCCGGTGCGCAACGCGCTGATCGCCCGCGCCAAGGAAGGCCGTGACGTCCTCCCTGACGCCCTCACGGCCCGCGGCGCCCAGGTCGACACGCTGGCGCTGTACGAGACCGTCGCCGAGCCGCTCGACGACGAGACCCGCGCCGCGGCCGCCGCGGCCGACTACCTGCTGTTCACGTCCGCCTCCTCCGTGCGCTTCTTCACCGAGGCGGCCGGGAACGGGGCGCTCCAGGGCCCACGGCTGGCGTCGATCGGCCCCGCCACCAGCGCCGAGCTGCGCGCCCACGGCGCCGAGCCGGACCTCGAGGCCGACCCCCACACGCCCGACGGCCTCGTAGCAGCGCTACTCGCGGACGCGGCTCAGACGTCGTCGGCCGAGAACGTGTCGCAGTCCGCCGGCTCGCCGGACGCCTGACCCGCGCGGAACCACTTCGCCCGCTGGGCCGACGTGCCGTGCGTGAACGAGTCGGGTTTCACGCCGCCGCCGGACCGGCGCTGCAACCGGTCGTCGCCGACGGCCTCGGAGGCGCGGATCGCCTCGTCGACGTCGCCCTCCTGGAGGTCGCCCGCCTCGAACACGGAGTGCGCCCAGACGCCGGCGTAGCAGTCCGCCTGGAGCTCGAGCCGGACCGACAGCGGGTTCGCCTGGTCCGGATCCTTGCGCTGGAGCCGCCGCACCTCGTCGCTGGTGCCCGCGAGGTGCTGGACGTGGTGCCCGACCTCGTGCGCGATCACGTACGCCCAGGCGAAGTCGCCGGAAGCGCCGAGCTGCCGCTCCATGTCGCGGTAGAAGCCGAGGTCGAGGTACACGCGCTCGTCAGCCGGGCAGTAGAAGGGGCCGACCGCCGAGCTCGCGCCGCCACAGCCCGTGTTCACGCCTTCGCGGTACAGGACGAGCTTCGCGTCGCGGTAGCTCTGCATCGTCTCGGCCCACATCGTCTGCGCGCTGTCGAAGACGTACTCGCTGAAGTCGCGCAGGTCGCGCTCCGGATCCTGGCTCGCCGGGATCGCGCCGCCGTCGGGCGCCGTGGTGCCGTCGTCGAACGCGGGCGAGACGCTGAACGCCGTGCCGCCGCCGAGCAGTTGCACCGCGAGGAAGACGAGCACGCCGACGAGGCCGAGCCCGCCCGGAAGCGCGACGCGCCCGCCCGGCATCCCGCCGCCACGGCGTCCCCTCTGGTCGATCACGTTGCCGCGCCCGGCGCCGCGTTTCCATCGCATGAGCCCTCCGCCTACCCGGAGGGAGCAGAATGCGACGCGTGACGCTGCCGATCACGTTCCTCTCCGACTACGGCCTCGCGGACGAGTTCGTCGGCGTGGTCCACGCCGTGATCGCGCGCGAGTGCCCGGACGCGCGCGTGATCGACCTCGGGCACGGCATCCCGCGCCAGGACGTCGCGGCCGGCGCGCGGGCGCTCGTGCGCTCGCTGCCGTACGCCCCCGCCGGGGTGCACCTGGCGGTCGTGGACCCGGAGGTCGGCGCCCGGCGCCGCGCGGTGGCGCTGATGACGGCCGACGAGGACCGGTTCCTGGTCGGCCCGGACAACGGCCTGCTCGTCCCCGCCGCGGAGCGGTTCGGCGGGGTGGCCGAGGCGGTCGAGATCTCCGCCTCGCCGTGGCGGCTGGAGCCGGTGTCGGCGACGTTCCACGGGCGCGACGTCTTCGCCCCGGTCGCCGCGCGGCTGGCCGCGGGCGCGCCGCTCGGGGAGGCCGGACCGCCGCTCGACCCCGACGAGCTCGTGCGCATCGAGCTGTCGCGGGCGCGCGTCGAGGACGGCGCGCTGATCGCGCGGATCACCGAGCGCGACGCGTACGGCAACCTCGCGCTCGACGCCGTCCACCGCAGCCTCGCGCGCACGTCGCTGAAGATCGGCACGCCGATCGCCGTGCGGCTCGGCGGCCGGCGGGCGACGGGCGTCTTCGCGCGGACGTTCGCGGACGTCCGCGCCGGCGGCCTGCTGCTCTACGAGGACGCCGGCGGCTCGCTCGCCCTCGCGGTCAACGGCGGCGACGCGGGCGCGCTGCTCGGCGCCCGGCGCGGCGACGAGGTCCGCGTGGAGCCGGCGTGAGCCCGCCGCGGCTCGGCCGCCCGCACCTGCACCTGCGCGAGACCGGCTCGACCAACGAGCGGGCGCGCGCGCTCGCCGCCGCGGGCGCGCCGCACGGCACGCTGGTGACCGCGGACCACCAGCGCGCCGGCCGCGGGCGCCAGGGCCGGTCGTGGACCGCGCCGCCGGGCCGCGCGCTGCTGCTCTCGGTGATCGTGCGCGAGGCCGACCCGCTGCTGCCGCTGCGCGGCGGCCTGGCCGTCGCCGACCTGGCGGGCGCGGCCGCGCGCATGAAGTGGCCGAACGACGTGCTCGTCGACGGCCGCAAGCTCGCCGGCGTGCTCGTCGAGGGGCGGCCGCAGGAGGGCTGGGCGATCGTGGGGATCGGCGTCAACGCGGCGGTCGACGTCGGCGAGCTGCCGGAGGAGCTGCGCGGGCACGGCGTCCACGCTCGGCCTGTCGCCGGCGGACCTGCCCGCGGCGCTCGACCGGCTGCTGCGGGCGCTCGAGCGGCGGCTGACCGAGCCGCCCGAGGCAGACGCTCGCCGCCCTGCGCGAGCGGGACGCGCTGCTCGGCGCGCGGATCGCGTGGGCCGGCGGCGAGGGCACGGGCGCCGGGATCACCGACGACGGGACGCTGCGCGTGCGGCTGCCGAGCGGCGCCGAGACCGTGCTCGACGCCGGCGAGGTGCACCTGCTGGCCTGATCAGGCGGCTTCGCCGCCGGAGCCCTCGACGGCGGCGCGGACGCGCTCGCTGGCCGCCACCACGGGGTTCGCGGCGCCGTTGCCCTCGGCGGGCTCGGTCTTCTTCGTGCGGGTGCGGCGGGGCTTCGGGGCCGCCTCGGGCGCCTCGTCCGCGACCTTCTTCGCGCGAGTGCGGCGCGGCTTCGCCGGCGCTTCCTCGGCGGGCGCCTCGACCTTCTTGGCCCGAGTCCGCCGCGGCTTCGGGGCGGCCTCCTCGACCGGGGTCTCCGCCACCGGCTCGGCGACCTTCTTCGCCCGTGTGCGACGCGGCTTCGGGGTCTCCTCGGCCGGCGCCTCGTCGGCCGACCTTCTTCGCCCGCGTCCGGCGCGGCTTCGGCGGCGCCTCCTCCACCGGAACCTCCGCCGCCGGCTCGGCGACCTTCTTCGCCCGCGTCCGGCGCGGCCTCGGCGGCGCCTGCTCGGCGTCCGGGTCGGCCTGGACGGTCCTCCTGGCGCGGGAGCGACGGGGCTTCGGCTTCTCCTCGGCCTCGGCCGCCTCGTCCGGCGCGGCGACCGCGTCCTCGACGCCCTCGACAAGCTCCTCGGTCCCCAGCACCTCCACGCCCACGGCCTCGACCTGGCTCTCGCCCGCGCCCTTCTTGCGCCGCCGCCGCGAGCCGCGCTTGCCCTTGCCCTTCGGGAAGTTGCGCAGCAGCTCTCGGGCCAGCGCGGCCGGCTTGCGCGACATGCGCGTCCGCGCGCCGTTGATGACCTCGCCCGCCTCCGCGGTGTGCGGCAGCGCCGCCGCGAGCAGCGCCGCGCTCAGCCGCCGGTCCTGCTGCCGCGCCGCGTGGACCAGCCGCCGCGCGTTGCGGGCATGCGCGCCGCCCGAGGAGTTCACGAGCAGGCCCAGCAGCCGCTTGGTCTCGGGCCACCGCTGCACGGCGTACTCCTCGTGCACCTCGCGCGTGAGGTTCGCGCAGCGCCAGATCCAGTTGTTCGCCTGGTCGCGCCGCCCGATCTTCTTCTCGGCCAGCGCCTGGAGCACGACCTTCACGCCCTCGCGCTTGTCGTCGCGCGGCCAGCCCTCGACGAAGTCCAGCGCCCGGTCGAACGCCTCCGCGTCCTTGGACGCCGCGATCTCCTGGAGCGCCCGCAGCCGCAGCTGCGGGTTCTTGTTGCGCTCCACCGCGGTCAGCAGGAACGTGCGCTTGAGCTCGCCGCCCTGGTCGAAGTGGAGCATCGCGCGCGCCCGGCGCCAGCCCGTCGGCGCCACCCGCGCGCCGGCGAGCGCGGCCCACTGCACCTGCTCGCCGTAGTCCAGGTGCTCGACGGCGATCCGCCACAGCTCGCGCTCGAAGACCTCGATCCGCCGGTTCTCGTCGGCGGTGACCGGCAGCACCCGGCGCTCGACGCGCAGGCGCCGGCCACGGCCGCGCCGCACCGGGCCGACCACGATCGCGCCGCCGCGGTAGACGTCGCGGTCCAGCAGCGAGTGCAGCGTCACCACCGGGTCGTCGTGCTTGGTCGCCGGGTGGACGAAGTCGACGACGATGCCCGCCTCCTTGCCCGGCTGGCGGCGCGTCACGCGGCCGACCCGCTGCTGGTAGATGCGCCGCGAGGCGGTCGGCGCGAGGTGCATGCAGACCGTCGCGCGCGGCGAGTTCCAGCCCTCGGCGAGCAGCTGCGCGTTGACCAGCACGTCGACGTCCCCGCGCTCGTAGCGCGCCAGGATCTCGGCCAGCTCGCGCTTCGGCGTCTCGCCCGAGACCGCCTGGGCCTTCAGCCCGACGGTGCGCATCGCGTCCGCCACGTTGTAGGCGTGCCGCACGCCGGCGGAGTAGACCACGCCCGGCACCCCGTTGAAGCGGGTCTTGTACAGGTCCGCCACCGCGAGGTTGAACGGCAGCTGGTCCAGCAGCTCGGCCAGCAGCTCCTGGTCGAACTCGGTGTCCACCTCGCCACGGCGCAGCGGCACCTTGGCGATCGTCCGCACGCCCGGTCCCGGCGGGATCCGCACGCAGCGCAGCGGCGAGATGACGCCACGGCGGGCGGCCTGCGCGAGGTCGAAGCGCGACGTCTGGGTCGGGAAGAGGTCGGTGACGTGGCGGGCGATCAGCGCGCCCGTCGCGGTCATGCCGACGAAGATCGGGCCGGCCCACTGGCGGATCGACGCCGAGGTCTTCTCGCCCAGCGCGGTGTGCGCCTCGTCGCAGATGACGATCGTGTAGGCGTCGGAGATCTTGCCCGCGTTGCGGACGAACCACTGGTAGGTCTCGACCGTCACGGGGCCGTTGCCCGGGTCCTTGTCGCCGAGCAGCGCCGGCGAGATCCGCTTCGCGTAGCCGCGGTCGCGCAGCTCGCCGTGGAACTGGTCCACCAGGTTGCGGCGGTGGGTGAGGATGAGCACGCCGCCGGTGCGCGACGCCTCGGCGAAGCCGAGCGCGGCGACCGTCTTGCCGGCGCCCGTGGCGTGCTCGAACCAGAAGCGCTTGGCGGCGTTCGGGTCCTCGGGCTGCTCGGGGAGCTGGACGTCCTCGTCCTCCTCGTCCCCGAGCCAGTCCTGCGGCTCCTCCGGCTCGTCGTCGTCCTCGCCCTCGACGTCCTCCTCGCCGGGGATGCCGACCGGCGCGAGCGCCACGACGTCCTCGGCCGCCACCGAGCCGTTGCCGTGGCCGTTGCCGTTGCGCTGGGCCTCGGCGAGCAGCGCGGTGAGCGTGCCGGACAGCGCGTCGACCTGGTGGGCGGAGAGCACCGTGCCGTCGGCGAGGTGCGGCTCCTCCTCGCTCAGCAGCCGCTCCAGGCCCAGCAGCAGCGACCACCGGCGGCGCCACGCGACGGACGGCTGCTTCAGGCCGGCGTCGAGCTCGGCCAGCGTCTGGTCGAGCGCCAGACGGCGCGGGCTGCCGGGCGCGAGCGCCTCGGCCGGGTCCTCGCCTTCGTAGACGAACGGCTCGCGGGTATAGGCCTCGGCCCGGGCGAGATCGTCAGGAGAGGGAACGTGCGTGGCGGTATCCGCCACTGGCGTGGTTTCGGCCTTCAACGGCAGAAGCAATCAGTGTGAGGAGTGCCGCGGGACACTGCGCGCGGCTCAGCGAAGCTCACGGGCTCGAGGTCGGGGGGGTCGTCGCGCTGTGCGCCCCCTCGGTCGGCCACCCGCGAGTGCCTCTATTGAAGCAGACGCGGCGGCCGACAGGGGCCTTATGGCACCCTGGAACGGATGCGGAAGACCTTGCCGTTCCTCGCCGCAGCCGTGCTCGCGGCCGTGCTGGTCATCGGTCTGACGCAGGCCGGCGGCGGCTCGGACTCCCCGCCGGCGGCCGGCGACGGCGGCGGGTTCGACCTCGGCGCGGCCCGCAGGCGCCTGGAAGGCGCCCCGCCGCCGCTGGCCGACCTCCACGCGCAGTCCAACCAGCTGCTGTCCGGCGGCAAGGACGCGTTCGAGGAGCGCCTGCGCGCGCTGCGCGGCCACCCGGTGGTCATCAACAAGTGGGCGTCCTGGTGCGGGCCGTGCCGCGCGGAGTTCCCGATCTTCCAGACCGTCGCGACCGAGCGCGGGCGCGAGATCGCCTTCGTCGGCGTCGACGGCAAGGACAAGCGGCCCGCCGCGACCTCGTTCCTGGAGCGCTTCCCGATCCCGTTCCCGTCCTACGAGGACCCCGACGAGGACATCGCCCGGTATCTCGAGGTGCCGGCCAACTACCCCGCGACGGTGTTCGTGAACGCCGACGGCGAGCGCGTGTTCACCCACCAGGGCGGCTATCGCTCGCAGGCGGACCTGGTCGCCGACATCGACCGCCACCTGTGAACGAGGTCCGCGTCGACCCGCTGAGCGGGCTGAAGACGATCATCGCGGGCGGCCGCGCGGCGCGCCCGGGCGACCGCTTCGCCGTCGAGCCCGAGCCGGTCGACCCCGCGACGGACCCGTTCCTCGAGGGCCACGAGGACCAGACGCCGCCGGAGGTGTACGCCGAGCGCCCGGCCGGCGGCGAACCGGACACGCCCGGCTGGACGGTGCGCGTGGTGCCGAACCGGTACCCGGCGCTCGAGCGCGACGGCGTCGCGCCGGAGCGCGAGGCCACGCCGGACCTCTTCACCGCCCAGGCGCGCCGCCGGCGCGCACGAGGTGATCGTCCACACCCCGCGCCCCGTCAGCGCGCTCGCCGACCTCTCGCCGGAGGAGCTCACCGCCGCCCTGGAGGTCTGGCGCGAGCGCCTGCGCGCGCACGCGAGCGCCGCCTGCCGCCACCTGTTCGTCAACGAGGGCCGCGCCGCGGGCGCCTCGCTGCCGCACACCCACGCCCAGCTGTACGCGCTCGACTTCGTTCCCGCGCTGATCGCGCGCGAGCGCGAGCGGTTCGCCGCCTACGCGACCCGCACGATGGGCGGCAACCTGCTCGCCGACCTCGTGCAGGAGGAGGTCCGGCGGCGCGACCGGATCGTGGCGATCGACGACGAGGCGGTGCTGATGGCGCCCTACGCCTCGATCGCGCCGTTCCAGCTGCTGCTCGCGCCGCGCCGCCCGCGCGCCGCCTTCGAGGACGAGGGCCCGCTCGGCGCGGCCCTCCTGCACGACGCGCTCCAGCGCCTGCGCCGCCGGCTCGGCGCGCTCGCCGCCGCTGAACCTGTGGGTGCGCACGGCGCCCCAGGGGGCCGAGACGTTCTGCTGGCGGATCGACATCGTGCCCAGGCTCGTGCAGCCCGCGGGGCTCGAGCTGGGCGCCGGCGTCCACCTCTGCGAGCTGCCTCCGGAGCACGCCGCAGCGGAGCTGCGCGACACCTGAAGCTATCGCTCAGGATCCTGGACGACTGGCCGATATAGGCCTGGATGGAAGTCGTCAGGAGTCGTGGCTGGTTCCGCTGGCGCCGGGGGGTCGCCGGCGCGGGCGTGATGACCGCCGCGGGCGCGCTGGCCGTCATCGCCAAGCACGGCGAGCTCGCGCTCACGTCGCTGTGGCTGCTGTTCTCCGGCGTCGCGCTCGCGCTGCTGAGCCTGCACGCGATGCGCAAGGAGCGCGTCGCGCACGTGCTGCTCGAGAAGCGCGGCGCCGAGCGCGACCGCGCCGAGGAGCGCCGCCGGGCCGCGGAGGCGCGCTCGCTCGAGCTGGCCGAGACCTCGCCGGACGTCGTCGCGGTCCAGGACGCGCGCGGGGTGCTGACCTACATCTCGCCCGCCTGCCGCGAGGTGCTCGGCTTCGAGCCCGAGGAGCTGCTGGGCAACGAGCCCGACCACCTCGTCCTCGCCGACGACATCCCGATCCTGCTCGCCATGCGCAACCGCGCCCGCGAGAGCGACGACGTGACGGCCACCTTCCGCCTCGTGCGGCGCGACGAGCGGGCGATCTGGGTCGAGGTCAAGGTCCGCGTCGTGCGCGACCCGGCCACGGGCCGGGTGACCGAGACGCACGCGATCGTGCGCGACGTCCACGAGCGGCTCGAGGCGCAGCGGCGGCTCGCCGAGGCCGAGGAGCGCTTCCGCACCGCCTTCGAGGAGGGCGCCGCCGGCATGACGATCGTCAGCACGGACGGCCGCATCCTGAAGGTCAACCGCGCGCTGTGCGCCGTCACCGGCCACGCCCATACCGACCTCGAGGGCCGCAGCATGATGTCGCTGCTGCACCCCGACGACCGCGAGCAGCACGCCGCGGAGAGCGAGCGGATGCTCGCGGGCCGGCTCGCCACCGCCCGCGGGGAGCGCCGCTACCTGCACGACGACGGCCACGTCGTCTGGGTCGCGGTCAGCACGACGCTCGTGAGCGACGCCGCCGGCCACCCGCTGCACTTCCTCACGCAGGCCCAGGACGTCACGGAGCGCCGGCGCTACGAGGCCGAGCTGCGCCACATGGCCGACCACGACGGCCTCACCGGGCTGCTCAACCGGCGCGCGTTCGAGCGCGAGCTCGATCGCCACGTCGAGCACGTCGCCCGCTACGGCCCGCGCGGCGCCGTGGTGCTGGCCGACGTCGACCGCTTCAAGAACGTCAACGACACGCTCGGCCACAGCGTCGGCGACCAGCTGATCATCAAGGTGGCCGAGGCGCTGCGCGAGCAGGTCCGCAACGGCGCGGTGACCGCCCGCCTCGGCGGCGACGAGTTCGCGGTCCTGCTGCCCGACGGCGAGGCCGAGGACGCCGAGGCCGTCGCCAACGAGCTGCTGGAGGCGATCCGCAAGCTGCGCGTGGCGAGCCCCTCCGGCCGTCTGCGCCACGTCAGCGTCAGCATCGGCGTCGCCCCGTTCGACTCCGACCGGCTCACGGGCGAGGACGTGCTGGTCAACGCGGACCTCGCCCTGTACGACGCCAAGGAGGGCGGGCGCGACCGCGTGGCCTGCCACGGCAGCGACCGCGACGCCTCGAGCCGGCTCGCGTCGCGCCTGTCGTGGACGGACGTGATCCGCGACGCGCTCGACGAGGACCGCCTCGTGCTCCAGGCCCAGCCGATCGTGGACCTCGTCACCGGCGAGTTCCGCCAGTACGAGATGCTGCTGCGGATGCGCGACCCGCTGGGCGAGCTGATCTCGCCGGCGGCGTTCCTGCCCGTCGCCGAGCGCTACGACCTGATCGGCGCGATCGACCGCTGGGTCGTCAAGCGCGCGATCCAGATGCTCGCCGAGGAGAACGCCCGCAAGAACCGCCTGGTCTTCGAGGTCAACATCTCCGGCCGCTCGACCGGCGACCCCGAGCTGCTCGACCTGATCGAGCGCGAGCTGCGCGCGAACGCAGGTCGCGCCGGAGCAGATCATCTTCGAGATCACGGAGACCACGGCGGTCGGCAACATCCCGCGCGCCCAGGAGTTCGCGGCGCACCTCAACCAGCTCGGCTGCCGCTTCGCGCTCGACGACTTCGGCGCCGCGTTCGCGTCCTTCTACTACCTCAAGCACCTGCCGTTCGACTACCTGAAGATCGACGGCGAGTTCGTCCGCTCGTGCCTCGACGACCAGACGGACAAGCTCGTGATCCAGGCCGTGGTGGACATCGCCCGCGGCCTCGGCAAGCGCACGGTGGCCGAGATGGTCGGCGACCAGCCGACGCTCGACCTGCTGACCGAGATGGGCGTCGACCACGCGCAGGGCTACCACATCGGCAAGCCGGCGCCGCTGGCGAAGTGGCTCGTCGAGGAGAAGCGCAAGAGCGAGCGCCGCAAGAAGCTGGTGCTGCCCTCCTAACGTGGAGGGCGTGCTCTGGGTCGTGGCGGTCTGAACGTGCGCGCGCTCGTGCAGCGGGTGAGCCGGGCGTCGGTCGACGTCGAGGGCGAGCGGGTGGCCGAGATCGGGTCCGGCCTGCTCGTCCTGCTCGGCATCACCCACGACGACACGCCGGAGAAGGCCGACAGGCTGGCCGACAAGGTTCGCGCGCTGCGGATCTTCCCGGACGCCGAGGAGCGCATGAACGAGCCGCTGGGCGACCGCGAGGTGCTCTGCGTGTCGCAGTTCACGCTCTACGGCGACGCCCGCAAGGGCAACCGGCCCGCCTACGTGGCCGCCGCCAGGCCGGAGCAGGCCCAGCCGCTGTACGAGCGCTTCTGCGAGCGCCTGGGCGCCCGGCGCGGCGTGTTCGGGGCGATGATGGCCGTCGAGCTGGTGAACGACGGTCCCGTCACGATCATGGTCGAGCTGTAGCCTCCCCGCCTCCATGGGACCGGAAGAACGCTTCATCTGCCGCTTCGCCGCCGAGCCGCCGCAGGGCCCGCTGCCGTACGGGCGCTGGGCGGAGACGCTCCAGGCCGAGTTCCTGGAGGCCTGCCTGCGGATCGACGTCCGAGGGCGAGGACCTCGGCGAGGCCGGCGAGATCACGTGGTTCCCGGACCGCAGCTGGGGCGGCCGCACCTACGTCCCGGCCACGGCCCGCTCGGGAGAGGGCTACGAGCTCTACGGCTACGTCTCGTTCACCCCGGGCGACGAGCACGAGGAGCCGCACGACTTCTTCGCCTGGGCGGACTACTCCGAGAACCTCGCCGACGACAACCCGGACTGGACGATGGACCTCACCGACGAGGCGATCGGCGGCTGGCGGGGCGAGCAGGGCAACCTCGCCGCGATGACGCTGGTCTGGGGCCGCCCGCTGGTCCGCGGCGGCACCGTGGCCACCGCGGAGCTCGCGCGGCTGACCGTCGACCAGTGCGCCATCGACGACGAGCGCTTCACGCTGCTCGCCCCTGACGACTACCGCGGCGACTACCTCGAGGTCGCGCTCTACGACGCCAAGGGCTCGCAGCTCGCCCGCGAGTCGCTCTACGAGGACGACGAGGCGGCGAGTAGCGCGCCGTAGCGCCCGTTGCCGTTGCCGTTGCGCAGCGGGGTGACGCGGTCGATCATGCCGTACTCGAGCGCCTCCTCGGGCGTGAAGAAGCGGTCGCGCTCGAGGTCCTCGGACACCTGCTCGCGGTCGCGCCCCGTGTGCTCGGCGTAGATCTCCTCCATCCGCCGGCGCAGCGCCAGCGACTCCTTGGCGTGGATCTGGATGTCCGTCGCCTGGCCCTGGAAGCCGCCGCTGGGCTGGTGGATGAGGATCCGGCTGTTGGGCAGCGCCGCCCGCTTGCCCTGCGCGCCGCCGGCCAGGATCAGCGAGCCCATCGACATCGCGATCCCGCAGCACGTCGTCGCCACGTCGGGCTTGATGAAGCGCATGGTGTCGTAGATCGCCAGCCCCGCGTAGACGTGCCCGCCGGGCGAGTTGACGTACAGCTGGATGTCCTTCTCCGGGTCCTCGGCCTCGAGGTGCAGCAGCTGGGCGACGACGAGGTTGGCGATCTCCTCGTCGATCGCGGTGCCGACGAACACGACGCGCTCGCGCAGCAGCCGGGAGTAGATGTCGAACGAGCGCTCGCCGCGCGAGTCCTGCTGGATGACGACCGGAACGAGGGGCATGTCGCAACCTCCGAGTTGCATGTTTCCTCGGATGGTAGCCTATTCGCAACCCACTGGTTGCAGGAGAGCGCAGATGCCCGTCGTGAACCGCGAAGTCGTCCTCCCCGTCCCCCGCGAGCGCGCCTGGGAGCTGGTCACCGAGCCCGGCGAGCTGGAGACCTGGCTCGCCGACGACGTCGAGTTCGAGGCCGAGGAGGGCGCGCCGCTGCGCACGGAGGACGGCGGCGAGGTGCGCGAGGGCGTCGTCGAGCACGTCGAGCCCGAGGAGCGGATCGTCTTCACGTGGGGCGAGTCGATCGTCGAGTGGCGGCTCGACGACCACCCGGACGGCACGCGCTTCTCGGTCACGGAGCACCGCTTCGCCGACGACGGGGTCGTCTGGGGCCCGCGCCTGACGGCCGCCGCCGCCCTGTGCCCGGCGTAGGAGATGACAGAATCGGCGCGGTGTTCGCCGCCCTCGCCGACCCGACGCGCCGGCAGGTCGTGCGGACGCTCTCCGAGCAGCCCGACCTGACCGCCTCGCGGCTGGCCGGGCAGCTCCCCATGACGCGCCAGGCCGTGGCCAAGCACCTGGTGGCGCTCGACCGCGCCGGGCTCGTGCAGGGCCACCGCGAGGGCCGCGAGCTGCGCTACTCGCTCACGCCCGCGCCGCTGGCCGACGCGATGGAGTGGATGGGCGCCGTCGGCGCGCAGCTGGGACGAGCGGCTCGCGAAGCTGGCGGCACGCCGGTGAGCCGCGCCGCGCTGGTCACGGGAGCCGCGAGCGGCATCGGGCGCGCGATCGCCGAGCGGCTGCTCGAGGACGGCCTCGACGTCCTCTCCGTCGACCTCGAGGCGGACGGCCTGCCCGGCACCGGCTTCGCCGCCGACCTGACCACGCGCGACGGCAACCGCGCGGCCGTCGACGCCGCGCTGGAGGCGTTCGGGCGGCTCGACGTCGTCGTGCCCAACGCCGGCGTCCAGCACGTCGCGCCCGTCAAGGAGTTCCCCGAGGACGCGTGGGACACGCTGGTGGCGCTGCTGCTCACCAGCCCCTTCCTGCTCGCCCGCTACGCGTGGGAGTCGCTCGAGCGCGGCGAGCACGCCCGCTACATCGCGATCGCCTCGGCGCACGCGCTCGTCGCCTCGCCGTTCAAGTCCGCGTACGTGTCCTCCAAGCACGGCGTGCTCGGCCTCGTGCAGGACGCTCGCGCTCGAGGGCGCCGACGCCGGCATCTCCGCGATGGCCGTCTGCCCCGGCTACGTCCGCACGCCGCTGGTCGAGAAGCAGATCCCCGACCAGGCGAAGACGCACGGCATCTCGGAGGAGGAGGCGCTCGAGGACGTCATCCTCGCGCCGCACGCGATCAAGCGGCTGATCGAGCCGGAGGAGATCGCCGGCGTCGTGTCGTTCCTCGCCGGGCCGGCCGGCGCGCCGTTCACCGGCACGCCGGTCACGCTCGACCAGGGCTGGACCGCGCGCTAGCCAGGGCGAGTGGGGTCCGCGGGCATGCGGACGTCGATGCCGCCGGTGTTGAGCGGATGCCGGCCAGCGACGTGCACCTCCCACTCGGACGCGCGGGCGACGTAGAGGTCGAGCGGCATGGCGCGCAGCTCGTCGGCCGTGAAGCGGCGCGCGCCGGCGGTCGTCCTGAACGCCTCGCCGCAGACCGCGTCCAGCTCGTCGTCGGGGATCGTCCGGACGGTCGCGGCGATGTAGACCGCCTCGCCGTCGCCCACCGCGGCCGACGAGTCGTAGATGACGATCTCGACTCCCGGGCGCTCGGCGACGTTCCTGGAATGCCGCGCCTCCGGCGAGGAGATCCAGTAGAAGTCGGTGTAGCGGGCGGGCGTGTAGTAGACCGGCGAGACCCGCACCCCGCCGTCGGGCTCGACCGTGCCGAGCGTCATGTAGTGGTTCGCGTCGATCACCCGGCGCGCCATCGCGTCGAGCTCCGGCCGGCCGTCCACGGGGAGCGCTCCGGAGCTAGCCGAGGCCGCGCGCGCCGCCGCGCGCGGTCGGCACCCGCTCGGCGACCTCGGCGTCGGTGAGCGGGAAGTGGCAGGCGGCGATGTTGCCGCCGTCCTTGGCCTCCAGCGGCGGGTCGTCGGTGCGGCAGACCTCCTGCGCCTTCCAGCAGCGCGTGTGGAAGCGGCAGGCGTGCGGCGGGTTGGTGGGCGACGGCACGTCGCCCGCCAGGATCTGGCGCTTCTTCCCGGCCGCGAGCCGCGGGTCGGCGACCGGCACGGCCGACATCAGCGCGCCGGTGTACGGCATCCGCGGGTGCGCGTAGAGCTGCTCGGAGGTCGCCATCTCGACGATCCGGCCGAGGTACATCACCGCCACCCGGTCGCACATGTGGCGCACGACCGAGAGGTCGTGGGCGATGAAGACGAGCGTCAGCCCGAACTCGCGCTGGAGCTCGCGCAAGAGGTTGAGGACCTGCGCCTGGATCGACACGTCGAGCGCCGACACCGGCTCGTCGGCCACGATCAGCTTCGGCTTCAGCGCGAGCGCGCGCGCCACGCCGATGCGCTGCCGCTGGCCGCCGGAGAACTCGTGCGGATAGCGGTTGTAGTGCTCGGGGTTGAGGCCGACGAGGTCCATCAGCCCCTGGACGGTCTTCTTGCGCTCGCCCTCGCCCTTGTGCAGGCCCTGGATCGCGAACGGCTCGCCGATGATCGTGCCGATCGTCTTGCGCGGGTTCAGCGACGAGTACGGGTCCTGGAAGATCATCTGCATGTCCTGGCGCAGCTTCTTGAGCCGCGTGCCGGACAGCGTCGCCGATCTCCTCGCCCTCGAAGCGGATCGAGCCCGAGGTCGGCGTCCATCAGCCGCAGGAGCAGCCGCGCGGTCGTCGACTTGCCGCAGCCGGACTCGCCGACCAGGCCGAGCGTCTCGCCGCGGTTGACGTCGAACGACACGCCGTCGACCGCCTGCACGGCGCCGACCTTGCGCTGGAAGATCACGCCGCTGGTGAGCGGGAAGTGCTTGACGAGGTCGCGCACCTCCATCAGCGGCTCGCCGTTGCGCTCGGGCGGTACGGCGGGCCCGCTGGCCGGGTTGGTGGCGGTGTCGCTCATGCGGTGGGCTCCTCCGCGGGCCCGGGCGCCGGCTCCTCGGTCGCGACGACCGTCGGCTCCTCGGTAGCGACGACCGTCGGCTCCTCGGTCGAGACGATCGTCTCGGGCGGCGGCGCGTCGTGCATGACGTCCTGGCGCGCCTCGACCGGCGCGACGCCCTCGCGCAGCTCCTTCCAGAGCTTCCGCCGCACCTCCGGCTCGAGCAGGCACGCGACCTTGTGGCGCGGGTTGTCGGGGACCGGGTCGAGCGCGGGCTCGACCGTCCTGTGGTCCGGCTGCACGTACGGGCAGCGCGGGTGGAACGAGCAGCCGCCGGGCAGGTTGATCAGCGACGGCGGGCGCCCGGCGATCGGCACGAGCTCCTCGTCGCGCGACGTGTCCAGCCGCGGGATCGAGCTCAGCAGGCCCCAGGTGTACGGGTGCTCGGGGGCCGAGAAGATCGTGTCCGTGTCGGCGTGCTCGACGATCCGCCCGGCGTACATGACCGCGATCTCGTCGGCCATCTCGGCGACGACGCCGAGGTCGTGCGTGATCACCACGACCGCCGTGTCGAACTCGCTCTGGAGCCGCTCGATCAGCTCGAGGATCTGCGCCTGCACGGTCACGTCGAGCGCGGTCGTCGGCTCGTCGGCGATCAGCAGCTTCGGGTCGTTCGCCAGCGCCATCGCGATCATCGCGCGCTGGCGCATGCCGCCCGAGAACTCGTGCGGGTAGGACTCGGCGCGCTTGCGCGGCTCCGGGATGCCGACGAGGCCGAGCATCTCCACCGCGCGGTCGCGCGCCTGCGCCTTGGTCACGTCGCGGTGCGTGCGGATCGCCTCGACGATCTGCGACCCGACCTTGTAGAAGGGGTGCAGCGACGACAGCGGGTCCTGGAAGATCATCGCGATGTCGTCGCCGCGGATGCCGCGCATCTCGTCGTCGGACGCGGTCAGCAGTTCCTTGCCGTCGAACTTGATCGAGCCGGAGATGCGGGCGTTGCGCGAGCGCGACAGCCCCATCACGGTCAGCGACGACACGGACTTGCCCGAGCCGGACTCGCCGACGATGCCGAGCGTCTGCCCGCGGTCGACGGTGTAGGAGATGCCGTCGACGGCCTTGACGATGCCGTCGTCGGTCTCGAAGTGGACCCGCAGGTTCTCGACCTCGAGCAGCGGCATCAGTACCGCACCCGCGGGTCGAGGAACGCGTAGAGGATGTCGACGAGCAGGTTCATGAGGATGATGGCGAGCGCCGCGATCAGCACCGTACCCTGCACGATCGGCAGGTCGCTCTTCTGGATCGAGTCGAAGGCGAGCCGGCCGATGCCGGGGATGTTGAAGACGGTCTCCGTCAGGATTGCACCACCGATCAGGATGCCGAGGTCGAGGCCGAAGATCGTGACGATCGGCGTGATCGCCGAGCGCAGGCCGTGCTTGAACACGACCTTGCGCTCGCCGAGGCCCTTCGAGCGCGCGGTGCGGATGTAGTCCTCGCCCATCACGTCGAGCAGGTTCGCGCGCAGGAAGCGGGCGTAGATGGCCGCGAACGCGGTCGCGAGCACGAGCCACGGCAGGAGCAGCGCGGTGAACCACTCCCACGGGTTCTCGGTGAACGGCGTGTACTGCCCCGAGCCCTTGAAGATCGGGAGCAGCTTGCCGAGGTCCTCGGAGAAGAGGTAGATCGAGACGAGGCCGACCCAGTAGACCGGCGCGGAGATGGCGAGCAGCGCGCCGCCCATGGCCAGGCGGTCGAGCAGCGTGCCGCGCTTGATGGCCGAGATGATCCCGATCGGGATGCCGATCAGCAGCCAGACGACGGCGCCGCCGATCGCCAGCGAGATCGTGGCCGGCAGGCGGTCGAAGATGGTCTCGCGGACCGCGATGTTGTTCTGGTAGCTGTAGCCGAAGTCGAAGTGCAGGACGAGGTCCCGCAGGTAGATGCCGTACTGCACGTACCAGGGCTTGTCGAGCCCCAGCTGCTCGCGGATCGCGGCGATGATCTCCGGCGAGGGGTTGCGCCCCGCGCGCAGGATCGCCGGGTCGGCCGCCGGCATCAGCACGAAGATCAGGAACGCGATCAGGCTGACGGCGAACAGCAGTACCACCGACCACAGCAGGCGCCTGATGATGTAGGCGATCATGAGCTTTCTCTCGGGTTGTACCCGCCCCGTCCCCGGCGCCTGTCGGCGCCGGGGCGGAGTGGGTGTTCGCTCTCTGGTCCTCGGTCTCCTACTTGATCGACGTGAACGACAGGTCGAACCCCGTCAGGTACGCGTTCCCCGGTGCGTTGACGTCCGGGGACTCCAGCTGGACGTTGGCGTCCCAGCTGTACGGGATCGCGACGGCCTGCTCGACGATCATCTTGTTGATGTCCGCCCAGGCCTGGTTGCGCTCCGCACCGGCCGGGGTCGCACCCGCGTCCTTGATCGCCTTGTTGATCTCCGGGTCGTCGAGCAAGCTCCAGTTCACGTTGCCCTGGGGCTTGATCGCGTCGCCGCTGAACGTGGGCTCGAGCAGCGACTGGGGATCAAGGAAGTCCTTGAACCAGCCGACGTTCGGCCCGATCACGTAGTTCGTCTTCGGCACGCCGAGGAACTTCGTGTACAGCGTGTCCTGCGGGACCTTCCGGTAGTTGAGCTTGAAGCCCATCTTCTCGAACTGGCCCTGCGCGACCTGTGCGGTCTGGTTGCCCGGATCCGCGTTGGTGGCGATCGTCAGCAACTCGCCGGCGCTCTCCGGGGTCACCCCGTCCTCCTTGGCCGCGTCGAGGTACTTCTGCATCACCTTCGGGTCGCCCTTGGGGTTCTGCATGTAATCGATGTCGGTGAACCCGGCCTCGCCGCCCGATTCATCGAAGCCGGGCATCTGCGGCGGGATGAAGTGGTTGGCGATGGGCCCGATGAACTCGCCACCGCGGGTCAGGCGGAGCGCGTCACGGTCGAAGCCGGCGATGACGGCCTTGCGCATGTTGATGTTGTCGAACGGCTTCTGCGTGGTGTTGAGCGCGATCCAGCGTGTGCCACCGCCTGAGACCTTGATGACCTGATCCTTGTTCTGGGTGATCGCTCGCTTGAGGATCGGGATCGGGGGCTGACCCGAGTCGCAGCACACCAGCCCTTCGCCCTGGAGCGTTCGGCGGGAGGCGACCGTCAGGTCGTCGTTGCCCTCTTCGACGGTGATCGTGTCCAGGTACGCCGGCCGGTAGTCGGTCGACTTGTCCCAGTTCGGGTTGCGGACCAGCTCGATGCGCTTGCCCGGATCCCAGCCGGTGAGCTTGCCCTCGGCGTCGTTCTTGACCATGTACGGGCCGGTGAAGGCGACGTACTGGTTGTAGTCCGTGGGCGTCTTCTGGTCGAACTTCTCCGCGTAGTCCTTCGGGACCGGCATCGTGATCGGCATCACGAGCGCCTGAGCCATCGTGTCGGCGGTCGGGCGGTCGAGATGGATCACGAGCGTCTCGTCGTCGGGCGTCTCGAGGCCCTCGTTGAGCTCCTTGACGCCCTTCGTCGGCGCCTCGGGCGCCCCGATGATGTCCGCGAAGTAGGACGTCGCGTAGCCGGACGGGGCGTTCGCGCTGAAGGCGCGCTCGATCGCGTACTTGACGTCCCCCGACACGACCGCGCGGTTGACCGGCGGCGAGTACTTGATGTTCGGCTTGATCTTGATCGTCAGCGTCTTCTTGTCGTCGGAGATCTCGGGATCTGCGGCAGCCAGGTCGGGGCGGGGCTTGTCCGTGTCCTCCGGGCTGAACGAGTACAGCGGGCGCTGGGCCGCGTACTGGATCTGGTAGGCGAACGCGTAGTACGTCTGCCCGGGATCCATGTAGTCGACGTCGGCCGCTGCGAGGAACGTGAGGTCGCCCCCCTTCTTGCCCTCGATGGGCGCGGCGCTGTCCGAGCTGCAGCCGCCCTCGTCGTCGTCCCCGCCGCAGCCGGCGGCGACGAGCGCGAGGATGGCGATGAGCCCGATGAGCAACGCGCTGAGGCGCACTCTGCGCATGTGCGTGTTCCTTTCTGTGGTTTGAGTCATGGGAAGAGAAAGAGGGATCCCGCTACCGGTCGCCCTTGGGGTTGAGCGCATCCTGGAGCCCGTCGCCGACCAGGTTGAAGGCCAGCACGGTGAGCACCAGCGCGATGCCGGGGGCGAGCATGAACCACCAAGCGATGTCGAAGATGTTGGTGGCCTCGGCGATCATCGCCCCCCATGTGGCGGTCGGGGGCTGGACCCCCACGCCGAGGAAGGACAGCGCCGCCTCGAACAGGATGTTCGTGGGGATGATCAGCGTCGTGTAGACGATGATCGGAGCCAGCAGGTTGGGGAGGATCTCGCGGAAGATGATGCGCATGTTCGAGGCCCCGAGCGAGCGCGCCGCCTCGATGAACTCCTTCTCGCGCAGGGACAGGACCTGCCCGCGGATGATGCGGGCGAAGTAGGGCCACTGCGCGATGACGATCACGAAGATCACGACCGGCAGGCCGGGCTGGATCAGGCCGCCGAGGCAGCCGCCGCCGAACGAGCAGGCGGCGCCGAGGCCGAGCGCCAGCAGCAGCACCGGGAACGCCAGCATCACGTCCATGGCGCGCGAGAGGACCGTGTCCACCGCGCCGCGGTAGTAGCCGGCGACCATGCCGACGACGGTGCCGATCGTGACGATGAGCGCGGTGGCGAGGACCGCGACCTGGAGCGAGACGCGCGCTCCGTAGAGCGTGCGCGAGAACACGTCCCGGCCGATCTGGTCGACGCCGAAGAGGTGATCCGAGCTGGGGCCCGAGGGCAAGCCGAAGTCGTCGAGCGCCGCGGTGGACTGCTCGTTCGGGCTCGGCGCGCCGAAGAGCTTGACGATCAGCGGCGCGAAGACCGCGACGAGGATCAGCAGGACGATGAAGCTGAGCGCGGCCATGGCGACACGGTCCTTGCGGAACCTGCGCCAGAAGAGCTGAAGCGGCGAGCGTGCGGTGATCGCGCGCTCTTCGCCGGTGAGTACCGAGTCTGTCGCGACCCCCGAGCCCTCGGAATGGAGCAGCTCGCTCGTACCCGTGCTCATACGGTCGCCTCTCGGCTCGGTGCTGCGGTACCCAGTTTGATCCCTCCAACGAGCCGTCCACATCCGCGGGCGGCTGACAATTTCGATGCTGCTGCGACCGTCACGCTCTCGAACGTGCGACCGCCTTTAGTTCCCCCTGAAGGACGGGAACCCTACTAGGTCGGCGCATCGATCCTGCTCATAGGACATACCGGCGGGTTTGCAGGTCACATCCGTGTTCCCTTGCCTAGATCCGCCGATCATCCGTGGATGCCCCGGCGCCGTGGGTCGAGTCAGAGGCGATTGGCCGCGGTGTCATGTGGTGGGCCACCTGGCTCGCGGCCGATCGGCTCTGGCGAAGGGCCACGGTGGTGGGGCGCCGCGGGAATCGGTGGATCTAGGCATGGCTCGCGCGGCGTATCCTCCGAGCCGCCGGCCCCGATAGCTCAGCCGGATAGAGCGACTCCCTCCTAAGGAGTAGGCCGCTGGTTCGAATCCAGCTCGGGGCGCTTCGCAAACGGCCGCCGGAGCGACGCCCGCGCGCCGGTTACCAATCGCCTCGAACGGATACCTCTCCGCTGGGAGGTACGCCGATGCGCGCACTCATGGGTGTCTTGCTCGTGCTGGCCACGGTCCCCGCCGCTGCGGACGCCGCTGCGCTGAAGATCGAGACCGTCTCGACGCGGCCGGACAAGGTCACCGGCGGCGACGTGCTCGTCCGGGTCACGGGCGCCACGCGGCCGCGGGTGAAGGTCGACGGGCGCGACGTGTCGGGCGCGTTCAGACCGGCGGACGACGGCGGCGTGCTCGGGCTCGTCGACGGGCTCGCCCCCGGCACCCATCAGCTCGTCGCGACGTCCGGCCGAGACCGCGCGGCGCTGGAGCTGCGCGCCTATCCGATCACCGGTCCGGTGTTCTCGGGTCCGCACGAGACGCCGTTCGTGTGCGAAACCGAGTCGGCCGGCCTTGGACCGGCCCTCGACTCCGACTGCTCGATCGCCACCCGCGTGCGGTACCTCTATCGCACCACGGGCGGCGAGTTCGCTCCACTCCCCGACGGCGCGACGGACTACCCGGCCGACATGGCCCGCACGACGACGACGCAGGGCCGCGCCGTGCCGTACATCGTGCGAAGGGAGACGGGCACGGTGAACCGCGGCATCTACGAGTTCGCGCTGCTCGACGACCCGATCGCGGGCAGAACCGAGGGCTGGAACAAGCGCCTGATCTACAACTTCGGCGGCGGCTGCGCTGACGGCTGGTACCGCCAGGGTCCGGGAACCGCGGGCGTGATGGACGACTTCATGCTCGGCCACGGGTACGCGGTCGCATCCTCCTCGCTGAACGTCTTCGGCAACAACTGCGCCGAGGTGCTCGCGGCCGAGACGATGATGATGACCCGCGAGCGCTTCATCGAGGAGTACGGCCCGGTTGCGCACACGCAGGGGCTGGGCTGCTCGGGCGGCTCTTACCAGCAGCACCAGATCGCCGACGACTATCCGGGCCTGCTGGACGGGATCCTGCCCGGTTGCAGCTTCCCCGAGGTCACGCAGGCGACGGTCTCCTTCATCACCGACGCGTGGCTGCTCGACCATTACTTCACGACCACGAGCGCGGCGTGGAGCGCCGAGCAGAAGCGCGCCGTCACCGGCTTCCTCAACTACGCGACGGCGCCGAACGTGGCGTTCGGCGCGCGGCGGATCGACCCGCGGGTGTTCTGCGGCGTCGTGCCCGTCGCCCAGCGCTACGACCCGGCGAGCAACCCGGACGGCGTGCGCTGCGACCTCTACGACCACGCGGTCAACGTCTGGGGCCGCGATCCCGCGACGGGCTTCGCACGCCGGCCGCTGGACAATGTCGGCATCCAGTACGGGCTGAAGGCGCTCGAGTCCGGCGCGATCACCCCCGAGCAGTTCGTAGACCTGAACGAGCACGTCGGCGGGTTCGACGCGGACGCGAACATCGTCGCGGCGCGCACCGTGGCCGACTCTGAGGCCGTGCGCCGCGCCTATCGCACCGGGCGCGTCACCTACGGCGGCCTCGGCCTCGCGCACATCCCGATCGTGGACTACCGCGCCTACAACGACGACGCGCCGAACGGGGACATCCACGTCCGGTACCACTCGTTCTCGATGCGCGAGCGTCTGCGCAAGGCCAACGGCAGCGCGGACAACCAGGTGATGCTCGTCGAGGACCAGCGCTACGGGCTCTATGGCACCAACAGCCCGCTGCTGCGGCACGCGATCCTCGAGCTGGACCGCTGGATCACGGCGATCCAGGCCGACCCGCTCCACCGGATCGCGGCCAATCGGCCGGCCGGGCTGCGCGAGGGCTGCAACACGCGCGACGCGAACCCGACGTTCATCGCCGAGACCCAGCGGCGCGACGCGTCGACCCGCTGCGAGCAGCTGTACCCGTCGGCGTCGTTCCCGCGCGAGGTCGCGGGCGAGGACGTGGCGGCGGACATCGCGAAGTGCCGGCTGAAGCAGCTGGACTTCGCGGACTACCGCGTGAAGTTCACGGGTGTGCAGCGCGCCCGCCTGCGGGCGGCGTTTCCGGGTGGGGTGTGCGACTGGTCGAAGCCCGGCGTCTCGCAGGGGCCGCCGGACGGGGTTTGGCAGCAGTTCTAGGACAGGTGCGGTCGGCAGGTGCCGGTGCGCTCGGGCGCGAGCTTGCGAGCGCCGCATCGGGAGGTCGTGACGGCGCCCCGACCTCAGCCACGACGGTGGCTGGCCTATGCGGGCGAGAAATCGTTCGGTCTGCCGCGGTAGAGGCGCGACCCACGTTCCTGCGGCCGAAAGGTCATTCGTAGCGGAGAGCAGCGTCGCGATCGACGCGAGGACTTGATGCGCCCGGCGCCGCTTGATTGGGTCCGGGCTCAGATGGGCGGCGGCGAGCTACGACTCGAGGATGTCCTGGACGACGCCGAGCGTCCCTACGTCGTGCGTCGCGAGAGCCTGTACACGCGCGACGAGCTGATGCAGGGCTGGCACCCCGGAGCGGACCACTCCGCGACGTTGGACGGGCGCATCTACGACTACGTCAAGGCGCACGGCGGACGCGCGCCGGACATGGCCGAAGGCCTCGCCCAACGCACGCACGACTTCTTCGTCGACAGCGCCCTGGTCGGCTTCCTCGTGGAGAACGCGCGGCCGGTGGTCGGCATCATGGGCGGCTCGCTGACCATGGCGTCCGACCGGAACTACCGGCGCGTGGTCGAGCTCGCGGCGGCGCTCACCCAGCGTGGCTACCTGGTGGTCGGAGGCGGTGGCCTCGGGATCATGGAGGCCGCGAACCTCGGCGCGTACCTCGCCGAGCGCTCCGTCGGGGAGCGCGAGCAAGCCGTGCAGGCCCTCGCGGACACCGCAGGGCATGGCGCCGACCCGGCCGGCTACATGCAGGTCGCGGTCGGAATCCGGGAGCGGTTCGCGCCGGGCGCCGAGAGCCTCGCGATCCCGACGTGGGTGTCCGAGGGCGAGCCGATCAGCCAGTTCGCCTCGCACATCGCGAAGTACTTCTCCAACAGCATCCGCGAGGACGGACTGCTCGCCGTCGCCACTGCCGGCATCGTCTTCGCGCCGGGACGCGCGGGGACCATGCAGGAGATCTTCCAGGACGCCGCCCAGAACGCTTACAACGTCTTCGGCCGGAGCCCCATGGCGTTCCTCGACCGGCAGCACTACTGCGACGACACCGGGCTCTATCCGGCCTTGCGGCGGCAGGCCGAGCGCCTCGGCTTCGCCGACCTGCTGAGCGTCGCGGACGAGCCCGCGGAGATCCTGGATCGGTTCCCCGCTCGGACCTCACGCCTCGAGGCTGCGGACACGCCGCGGGCGATGCTGATCCGCATGCGCAACCACCGCTAGCGGAGGCGCTTGACGAGGGCGGCGCGGGGAGTAGTGTCGAACCGCCGCAGGCCGACCAAGGGGGCAGCCATGTTCGCCAGCATGAGGCGGTATCGACTGGAGCGCGGATCGATGGCCGAGATCGCGCGCAGGGTCGACGAGGACTTCGCCGAGCAGCTCGCCGCACAGCCCGGATTCGTGTCGTACGAGTTCATCGACTGCGGCGCCGGCGAGTTCATGACGATGAGCATCTTCCTCACGCTCGAGCAGGCGGAGGCCTCGCGCGAGCTTGCCCGGCGCTGGGCCGAGGAGAACGGCGATCTCGAGTTCCCGCGGCTCGAGGCCGCGCACGGCGAGATCCACGTCGGGCGGGCGGCCGAGGGCATGCTCGACGACACCCACGTCGGCGCCGCGCGGAAGCCCGTCGCGGTCTGGCGCTACCGGCTCCACGAGGGCGCCGTCGACGAGCTCATGAGGAAGGTCGACAGCGTGTTCGCGGACCGGTTCCAGGCGATGGACGGCTTCGAGGCGTGGCACGTGTTCGATTGCGGCGGGGACGAGATCCTCTGGATCAGCTTCGTCCGCGACCACGCCGTCGCCGAGGACACCGACGAGCGGGCCTACCGCTTCGTGCACGAGGAGCTCCGGGACTTCGGCCTCGAGCGCAGGGCGGCGTTCCGGGGAGCGCTGATCGTGAGCCGCGCGAGGGCCGAGCTGCTGGAACCCGCGCACGCGTGAGGCGGGCGGGCCGGGCGCTGTGCGCCCGGCCCGTCGCCCGGCGACTCAGTCGCTTCCGTACTGCTCGCGCGCGTAGCCGGCGAGCCCGCGGCGCTCCAGCGCCTCCATCGGCGCGCGGAACGTGACGCGCACGACGCCCGGGTGGCGCCCGATCTCGATCGCGCCCGTGATCGTCGCGCGGTTCTTGACCTCCGGGACGGTCATGTCCAGGAGCACGGCGGCGCGCTCGAGCCCGTTGTCGGTGGCGGAGTTCAGGTCGGGTCCGGTGCCGATGACGGAGATCGGGGCGGAGTCCTCGATCTCGGCCATGCCCCAGCGCGCGGCCAGCGCGCGCGCCCGCATGCGCTCCTGCTCGCTGAGCGGCCGCGCCAGGAACGGCAGGTCCTCGGCGAGCGGCATCAGGACGGGTCCGTCGATGCCGAGGCCGCCCTTGATCACCTCGACCTGGAGCGTGACCGTGCCCGCGACGTCGCACGTGTGCCCCGCGATCTCGCCGTCGCCCTGGAGGGCGTGCATGTCGCCGAGGTAGACCCCGCCGCCGGGCAGCTTGACGGGGCAGATGAGGACCGCGCCCGCGCGGACCGCGTCGACGTCCATGTGACCGTCGGTCTTGTGCGTGACGAGCTCGTCCGCGGTCATGGCGAAGTCGTGCGGCGCGCCGACGAGGAAGGAGCCGAAGTCGCCCGCGTTGTGCGAGTCCGGCATGTCGGCCGACGGCGTCGTGCCGAGCTGGCCCATGAACGGACGCAACCGGGCCACGACGCCCACGAGGTCGTTCGGCGCGAACGTCAGGATCGGGTGCTGGACCGAGTTCTCGGGCAGCGCGGCGTAGTGCGCGGCGTCGCGCGCGATCTCCTCGGCGGCGTCGCGGACCAGGGTCACGCCGAGCCGCCGGCCCTCGTCGAACGCGATCGTGTAGCCGTTGGTGAACTTGAACGGCGTCGCGTCGGCGCCGCAGTTGGCGCAGCGCACGGCGTCCTGGCCGATGCCGTCCAGCCGGGTCTCCGGATACGGCGTGCCGCACTCGCCGCACAGGCGGGCGCAGTAGGGGTCGCCGTTGAAGCGGCCCTCGATCACGCGATCGTTGCCGGACGCCGTGGCCATCGACGTGACGACGATGTCCCTGATGCGGATCGCCACCGCGTCGCCCGGCTCGGCCCCGGCGACGGCCACGGGCTGCGTGACCTCGTGGCCGCCTCGCAGCTTCGGCGTGATCATCGGCCCCCAGCACCCCGGCGCCGTGTTGACCACGATGTGCCCGCCGTCCTCGACCGGGCCCAGCATCTCCCGGCCCGGCCCGATGACGCCGTTGGTGAACGTGTCCACGAACACCGTCGGGTGGCCTTCGTGGACCGGAACCCTCATCTCGACAGTCGCCATTCCTGCCCTCCTTCCGGAGATTGCCCGGGCCGGTCCGCTCAACCGCCCGCCACCGGCGTCAGCACCGCCACCTCGTCACCCTCGCTGAGCACGCGCTCGCCGCCGACCTGCGTGCCGCGCACGACCGTCAGCGCCGAAGGCAGCCCGGTGGCGAGCGCGGGCCGCTCCTGCGCGACCCGAGCGAGGGCGTCGCCGACGGTGGCGCCGTCTGCCAGGTCGAGCGCCAGCCGGGGGCCGCCCGCGAGCCGCGAGAGGGCAGGTCCGAGCCGGACGTCGATCCGCATGTCGTCGCTCCGAGGCGAGGGGACGGGCGGTGGCCGAAGCCTCCGCGATCGTACACCGGCGAAGCGCTAGGCCGGGCGGGTCACGGGAGCGGAGCGCCAGGGCAGCGCGCCGAGCGCGGCGAGTGGAGACGCGTACGCGAGCGGGATCCCCAGGCGCGCAGCCGGCCATGAGGCCGGGCACCACGCCGCCCACCACGGCGCCGGCACCGAACGCGGCGAACGCGAGCCCTGTCGCGGCGACCAGCCGCAGCGGCCGCGGCACGTGCGGCCAGGCGCGGATCGTCAGCGCCGCGATGAGCAGTCGGCGATCCCGATCCCGAGGAGAACACGCCATGCCCCCGCCACGCGCGCAAGCGTTGCATGCCGGCGCCCCCCCGCGTCGCGGACCTAGCCGAGTTGGACGACCTCCGCCGGCTCGCGGCGGACGGCGGCCGCCCGCGCGGCCTGGAGCGGCCCGGCGGCGGTCATCCGCACGACCGCGGCGGCGACGAGCCCGCCGCCGCCGAGCAGCGCGAAGGCCACGCTCGGTGACGCCGCCTCGACCAGCACGCCCGCCAGCGCCGCGCCCGCGGCGATGCCGGCCGTCAACCCCGCCGTCGTCCACGTGAACGCCTCGGTGAGCGTGCCGGCGGGGGCCAGCGCGTCGAGCATCGCGTTCGCGTAGATCAGCGTCGGGGAGATCGCCACGCCCGCCACGAGCAGCAGCGCGCCGAGCGAGACCGGGCCGGTGCCGAAGGCGAGCGCGGCGTGCGCGGCACCCCAGGCGGCGAGCAGCACCGCCAGCCGGCGCGGCGGGTCGGCGGCCGCCCCGGCGCGAGCGGCCAGGACGCCCGCGACCATCGAGCCGACGCCCCAGAGCCCGAGCAGCGGCCCGGTGAGCTCCCGGTCGCCGAGCGGCTCGAGCGTGGCGGGGACGGCGACCTCGACCGCGCCCACGGCCAGGCCCAGCAGCGCGAAGACGGCGACGAGCACGCGCACGCCGCGGCCGCGCAGCGCGCCGGCGCGGTGGCGCTCGGCCTGCTCCGCCGGCCGCCAGGCGCGCGAGAGGGGGTGGGCGGAGAAGCCGATGTCGCCGACGATCAGCACGGCGGAGCAGAACAACAGCGCCGCGACCAGCGAGAACGACCCGATCGCGCCGACGATCAGCACGGGCCCGGCGATGTAGATGCCCTCGAGCACCACACTCTCGAGCGACAGCGCGGCGTGGCGCATGTCCGGATCCGGCGCGACGACGGGCCAGAGGGAGCGCATGCACGCGCCGACCGGCGGCTGCGCGAAGCCGGCGGCGGCGGCCAGGGCGGCGAACGCGGCGACCGGCGCGGAGAGCGGCAGCAGCGCGAAGCCGGCGATCGCCGCCGCGGACACGAGCGCGCCGGCTCGGAGCACCAGCGTCTGGCCACGCCGGTCCACGACGCGCGCGAGAAACGGGTTCGAGAAGCCCATCGAGACCGTGTACACGGCCGCGACCACGCCACCGCGCGCGAACGAGCCCGTCGCGTCGTGCATGCGCAGGATCATCAGCAGGCCGAGCGCGCCCATCGGCAGCCGGCCGATGCAGCTGACGGCGAACAGGGGAAGCACTCCCGGGATCCGCAGGACGGCGCGCACGCCGCCACACGCTAGGCCGACCGACGCGCGGCCACGAGAGGGGCTGGCCGAACCCGAAGGGTTCGAGTCCCCGTCACACGAGCGCGCGGACGACGGCGAACACGCCCGCCGCGCCGGCGAAGCCGAGGACGCACGGCCGCAGCCAGCCGCCGTCCAGCCGGCCGGTCAGGCGCCGGCCGAGCAGCAGCCCGGCGAACGTGGTCGGCACCAGCGCCAGCCCGAGCAGGACCGCCGCGCCCTCGATCTCGCCCGCGATGCCGACCGCCGCCAGCGAGAGCACGACGCCGACCGCGAACGCCAGCGAGACCGTCGCGCGCAGCACCGGGCCCGGCCGGTCGGCGTACGCGAGTCCCATGTACGGGCCGCCGACCGCGCCCACCGTGCCGGCCACGCCCGACGCGAAGCCGGCGGCGACCTCCATCCGCGGCGACGTCGTCCGGGCGCCGCGGAGCGCGCTCGCGGCGACCGCCGCGAGCAGGAGCACGCCGGCGGCGCCGGCCACGAACCGCGTCCCGGCCACGGTCAGCACCCAGGCCCCCAGCGCCGTGCCCGGGAGGCGGCCCGCCGTCAGCCGCGCGAACCCGCCCAGGTCCAGCGCCCGCCGCTCGGCGATCGCCTGCACGAAGACCATCGGCGTCGCGACGGTCAGCGGCGTCACCGGGATCGCGGCCGGCGCGACCAGCAGCAGCGTCGGCACGACGACGAGCGCGTAGCCGAACCCGATCGTGCCCTGCACGACGGCGCCGGCGCAGGCGGCGAGACCGCACAGCACCAGCTCGAGCGCGGAGACGTCGAGCGGCTCGAACACCCGCCGGGCGAGCGGTCAGCCGCGGTCCGGGCGGTCCGGGTAGACGTCGTCGATCGTCGCCAGCGCCTCGTACGGCGCGTCGCCGGAAGCGAGCGCGATCGCCTCTGCGCCGCCGGCGAGGCGGTCCAGCACGGACACGACGCCGCACACGTCGTAGCCCTCGTCGCGCACGGCCTCGATCGCCTGCACGGTCGAGCCGCCGGTGGTCACGACGTCCTCCACGATCAGGCAGCGCTCTCCCTGATCGAGCGGCGGGCCCTCGACGCGCCGCTGGAGCCCGTGCTGCTTGGCGTCCTTGCGCACGAAGAACGCCTTCACGTCCGCGCCGCCGGCGAGCGCCGCGCAAGCCGGCGCGTCGGCGCCCATCGTGAGGCCGCCGACCGCGGTCGCCTCCCACTGGCGCGCGTAGGCGGCCACCAGCTCGGCGAGCGCGGCGAAGCCCGCCGGGCGCAGGATCGCGCGCTTGGCGTCCACGTAGTACTGCGCCGTCGCGCCGGAGGTGAGCGTCACCTCGCCGATCACCAGCGCGTGGCGGCGGAGCTCCTCGATCAGCGTCTCGCGGGCGGGCATCGGCCCCGATCCTACGAGCCGGCTCAGACGGGGGCCGGGACCGCGGACGCGCGCGTGAACGGCAGCACGACGAGCAGCACCGCGATGACCGCCCCGCCCATGAGCGCGATGACCTCGGCCGCCGCCCAGCCCTGGGAGACCCCGAGCGCGAGCGAGTTGTTGAGCGCGTGCAGCACGATGCACGGCACCAGCGAGCCCGTGCGGACGTAGAGCAGGCACAGGACCGCCCCGAACACGGCGAGCGGGACGAGGAACACCGCGTCGGCGGAGCCGGCGTGGATCAGCCCGAAGATGACGCCGGTGGCGACAGCCCCGCCGGCGACGCCGATCCAGCGCCGCAGCGCGGTGAAGCAGAAGCCGCGGAAGAACAGCTCCTCGGCGATCGGCGCGGCGACGCAGACGAGCAGCGAGACCGCCACCAGCGCGGCGGTCGACTCGTCGGCGCCGAGCTCCTGCGCCAGGTCGTCGTTCTCGTTGATCCCGAGCGCCGCCGCCCAGATCCCGGAGAACAGCAGGAACGTGATCCACGAGGCCACGAGCCAGCCGAGCGCGAGCGGCACGCGCACCGGCCGCAGCCCGAACTGCTCGGGGCGCGGCCGCCCGGCCGTCATCCGCGCGAGCAGCAGCGCGGAGAAGATCAGGCCGCCGTCCTGGATGAACGTGCCGGCGATCGTGACGCCCGCCGGCGGGTCGTCGGGATGGACGTCGACGCCGGCCGCGCTCGTCGCCAGCGCGACGATCGAGGTGCCGAGGATCGCGATCCCGAGCGTGATCAGCATCGCCGCGAACGGCGACCAGGGCGGCCACGCCGGCAGCCCCCTCGCGCGCTCGGGCTCGTCCTTCGGGACCCGCTCGGGCGGCAGGCCCTCCGGGAGCTCGGGACGGCGGGACTGCTCGAAGGGAGGCGGGACGCTCGTCACTCGAGCTGAGAGGTTAGGACGGCCGGCAGCTCCGTCAGCGTCGCGATCGCCGGCACGCCGGCCGGCGCCGGCTCGCCGTCACGCGCCACCAGCACCGGCCTCAGTCCGGCCGCGCGCGCCCCCTCGACGTCCGCCTCGACCGAGTCGCCCGCGTGCCAGGAGCCCTCCGCTGGCGCGCCCGCGACGCGCAGCGCGTGCCGGAAGATCGCCGCGTCCGGCTTCGCGACCCCGAGCTCGGCCGACGCCACCGCGGCGTCGACGAGCGGCGCGATGCCCGTCTCGGCCAGGCGCTCGTGCAGCGAGACGTCCCAGTTCGACACGACCACCAGGCGCCAGCCCTCGGCTCGAAGGGCCGCCAGCGCCGCCGGGACCTCCGGGAAGGCGACGAAGCGCAGCGAGTCCAGCAGCGCCGCGGTGAGCACCTCGGCGGGCGCGCCGGCCGCGGGCTCCGGCAGCGCCGGCCGCATCGCCTCGGCGCTGGCGCGCCGGAGCGCCTCGAGGCCGGCCTCGTCGCCGCCCTCGTGCAGGTGCGCGCGGTAGTGGGCGATCTCCGCGGCGATCGCGCGCCGCGCCGCCTCCTCGCCGACGTCGACCCCGAGCCGCTCGCGCAGCGCCGCGCGCAGGTGCGGGCGCCGGCGGCTCGAACGTGAGCAGCGTCCCCATCGCGTCGAGCAGGACGGCGCGGCTAGATGTGCGGGGCCATGTCGGCGCCCGATGTTGGCACCTCGCTGTCCGAGTTCTGGGACGCGAACGACAACTGGATCAGCGCGATCATCGCGTTCAGCCTCGCGCTGCTCGCGGCGTTCCTCATCGACCGCTGGTTCGCGCGCCGCGGCCGCGAGCTGGCGGACAAGGTCGTGCGCGGCGGGATCTCGCAGCAGGCGGACACGCGCCTGCGCTTCGTCCGGCGGCTGGTATGGCTGACGCTGATCCTGATCGGCGTCTTCGCGGCGCTGTCGCAGTTCACCGGGGTGAGCCGGATCGCCGCGAGCGTGCTCGCGTCCGGCGCCCTCGCCGCCGCGATCATCGGCTTCGCGGCGCGCCAGACGCTGGCGAACCTGATCGCGGGGATCATGCTCACGCTGGCCCAGCCCCTGCGCGTCGGCGACTGGGTCACGATCGAGGAGCACTACGGCGTCGTCGAGGACATCCGGCTGAACTTCACGATCCTGCGCACGCTGAGCGACCAGCGGATCGTGGTCCCGAACGAGCGCCTGGCCAGCGGGATCCTGCGCAACGACACGCTCGAGGCCGACGCCGTGGGCCTCGACATCGCGATCTGGCTGCCGCCCGGCGCGGACGCCGGCCGCGCGCTCGACGTCCTGCGCGAGGAGACCGGGCAGACCGTCACGATCGCGGAGACCGCCGCGGAGGGCATCCGGCTCGCCGTCGGCGGCGAGCGCGTCCCGCCGCCGGAGCGCGCGAGGCGAGAGGCCGAGCTGCGCGAGCTGTGCCTGCGCCGCCTGCGCGCCGGCGGGCGCTGCTGACGGCGCCCGACGCCCGGCGTGAGCCTCGGCAATCCCGCGTGCACGCGCGAGGGATCGAGGCCTCCGGGGCGAACCCAGGACGCGTCTACACTCAGCAGTTCCCGCGCCACCGCTCGGCGGCGTGTTCCGCATGAGCCGATCGCAACGAACCAGGCTTAGCCGCAGGCATCGGCAACGCCCGCGGAACAAGGCCCTCATCGCCGTCCTGGTCCTGCTGTGCGTCGCCGGGATCGCGGGCCTCTCCGCGGTCGGCTACGTCGTCTCCGTCGCCGCCTCCGCGCCGTCGCTGTCCTCGCTGAAGGAGCGCGACCCCGGCTCCAACTCCGAGGTGCTCGCCGCGGACGGCTCGCGTCTCGGCTTCATCCAGGCCGACGAGCTGCGCCTGCCCGCCGAGGGCGACGAGTTCCCGCGGGTGCTCAAGGACGCCACGGTGGCGATCGAGGACCGCCGCTTCTACAAGCACGAGGGCGTCGACTACGAGGGCCTCGTCCGCGCGGGCGTGCAGAACCTCGTGAACCAGAAGACCGTGCAGGGCGGCTCGACGATCACGATGCAGCTCGCCCGCAACCTCTACATCTCCAACGAGAAGACCTACGAGCGCAAGATCCGCGAGGCCAAGGTCGCCGAGGAGATCGAGAACGAGCACTCCAAGGCGTGGATCCTCAACAAGTACCTCAACACCGTCCCGTACGGCACGGTGGGCGGCCAGTCGGCGATCGGCGCCAAGGCCGCCGCGCGGATCTACTTCAACAAGCGCCTGGGCCAGCTGACGCTGCGCGAGGCCGCGCTGCTCGCCGGCCTGCCGCAGGCGCCGTCGCTGTACTCGCCGCTCCGCAACCGGTCGGCGGCGAAGGCCCGCCGCAACGACGTCCTGCGCGAGATGGCCCGCTCGGGCATGATCACCGACGCGGTCGCGGCGAAGACGATCCGGCGCGGGCTCGGGCTGGACCCGTCGACCTACTTCACCCGCCGCCGCGAGTCGTACTTCTTCGACTACGTCAAGGACGAGCTGATCAAGGAGTACGGCGCCAAGACCGTGCGCCTCGGCGGCCTCACGGTCCACACGACGATCGACCTCGAGAAGCAGCAGCAGGCGCGCGGGGCGATCGAGACGAAGCTCGGCGACATCGGGCCGTCGTCGGCGATCGTGACGATCAACCCGCGCAACGGCTACATCGAGGCGATGGCGTCGTCGGCCGGCTACGGCGAGTCGAAGTTCAACCTCGCCGCGCAGGGCCACCGCCAGCCCGGCTCGACCTTCAAGGTGATGGCGCTGATGGCCGCGCTGCGCGCGGGCGTGGACCCGGACTCGACGAGCTACGTGTCGCGCTCGCCGATCCGCATCAACGACCCGCGCTACGGGCCCGCCGTTCGAGGTCGAGACGTACGACGGCACGAGCCGCGGCAGCATCAGCCTGCGCGCGGGCGACGCTGGCCTCCGACAACTCCGTCTACATCCAGCTCGCGCTCGACATCGGCCCGGACAAGGTCAAGCAGGCGGCGTGGGACATGGGCATCCGCTCCAAGCTCAACGGCTATCCGGCCGAGACGCTCGGCGGCCTGACCGACGGCGTGTCGCCGCTGGAGATGGCCAACGCCTACGCGACGATCGCCTCCGGCGGCATGCGCAACCGGCCGACCGCGATCACCAAGGTCGTCTTCCCGGACGGCCACTCGGAGCTGCCGGCGCGCTGGAAGGTCGCGCCGCACGCGCGCGTTCGAGGAGGGCGTGGCCGCCAAGGCGCGCGAGATCCTCGAGCAGAACCTCCACCGACGGCACGGGCCAGAAGGCGCAGATCGGCTGCCCGGCGGCCGGCAAGACCGGCACGACCGACGAGTTCACCGACGCGTGGTTCGTCGGCTTCACGCCGCGCCTGGCCACCGCCGTGTGGGTCGGCTATCCCGAAAGAGCGCGTGCAGATGATCGGGCTCTACTACGGCACGAACGTCGCCGGCGGCACGTTCCCGGCGGAGATCTGGGGCACGTACATGAAGCAGGCGAAGGGCAAGTTCTGCGGCGACTTCAAGCCGCCGAGCACGCCGTTCCACGTCGTCGCCGTTCTTCGGCAAGTACGCCAGCACCGGCGGCAAGGGCGACGAGGACGACGACATCACCGACTCGACGGGCACCGCGCCGCCGGCCGCGCCGGCCGAGCCCACCGAGGAGCCGGACGACGACCGGCGACGCCGAACAGCCGAAGGACCCGACGGCGGCGAGGGCCGAGGGCTTCGACCCCGACGCCTACGAGGCCCCGCCACAGCCGTCTCCCGACACGGGCGGCGACGAGGGCGGCGGAACACAGGCGCCGGGCTGATATAACGCGCCTGTCAGTGCCGCCCCTGGCGGTGAGAAGCATGCGGGAAGGCAGTGCCCAGCACCACCTCGCGCATCGGAATCACACAGTGAGGAGGTGTCTGGATTGGCTACCGGAGTCGTGAAGTGGTTCAGCGACGAGAAGGGCTTCGGGTTCATCACCCCCGATGACGGGGGGAAGGACGCGTTCGTGCACTTCTCGAGCATCGCGGGCGACGGCTTCCGCACTCTCGCCGAGGGCGCGAAGGTCGAATACGAGCTCGGCGAGTCCCCCAAGGGCCCCCAGGCGACGAACGTCCGGATCGATCTAGGACTGGGTTTGGCGAAGGAAGAGAAGGTCGAATTCGAAGGCGAGGTCGTCGAGGCGCTCCCGAACGCCATGTTCCGGGTGCAGCTCGACAACGGCCACGAGGTCCTCGGACACGTCGCGGGCAAGATGCGGCGGTTCCGGATCCGCATCCTCCCGGCGACCGCGTCCGGGTCGAGGTCTCGCCGTACGACCTCAACCGCGCTCGGATCGTCTACCGCCACCGCTGACCCGAGGGGCGCCGTGGGCGAACGCGCGCTGATCGAGGCGATCGGCGCGCATGCTCGGCCGCCGCGAGGGCTCGCGCGTCGTGCGCTGGATCGGCGACGACTGCGCCGTCGTGCGCGCGGGCGGCTACGCGGCCGTGTCCGTCGACGTCATGGTCGACGGCACGCACTTCCGGCTCGGCGCCGGCGCGACCCCCGAGGACGCCGGCCGGCGCGCGCTGGCCGGCGCGCTCTCGGACCTCGCCGCGATGGGCGCCGAGCCGGCGAGGCGTACCTGTCGGTCGTCATCCCGCCGGACATGACCGAGGAGCGACGTGCTCGCGCGTGCACGCCGGCGCCGAGGCGCTCGCGGAGCGCACGGGCGTCACGATCGCCGGCGGCGACCTGGTCTCGGGCCCCGCGCTGACGCTGGCGGTGACGGTGACGGGCTGGGCCGAGCGCGCGGAGGAGCTGATCGGCCGCGACGGGGCGGCGCCCGGCCAGCTCGTCGGCGTCACCGGCACGCTCGGCGCGTCGGCGGCCGGCCTGGCGGTGCTCGACGGGCGCGCGGAGGGGCCGCGCGACCTGGTCGACGCGTACCTGCGGCCGTGGCCGCGGCTGGCCGAGGGCCGCGCGCTGGCGGCCGCGGGCGTGAGCGCGATGCTCGACGTCTCCGACGGCGTCGCCTCGGACGCGATGCGGCTGGCCGAGGAGTCAGGCGTCGGGCTCGTGCTCGACGCCCGCAGCCTGCCGCTCGCCGACGGCGTCGCGGAGGTGGCCGCCGCGCTCGGGCGTCGACGCCGCCGAGCTCGCCGCGACCGGCGGCGAGGACTACGAGCTGCTGGTCTGCGTGGCGCCCGAGCGCCGGACGGCCGCGGAGGGGGCGGCCGCCGGCGCGGGGCTGTCCTGGATCGGGCGCACGGTGGAAGGGGCACCGGGCGTCCGCTGGGAGGGAGCCCCGCCGGCCGCAGCGCGGCTGGCGGGGCTTCGAGCACGCCTAGGTTCAGCGAGCCTGCGTCGGTCTCCCGGACCGACCGGCCCGCCAGCAGCCGCTCGACGATGGCGTCGGCGACCTTCCCGGCGTCCACGGTGTACGTGCCGCGCTCGATGCGCGCGCGGATCTCTTCGACCTTCGTCGTCCCTGAGTCTGGCACCTGGCTGCTCACACGATCACGCCCGAACCGGCTTCTCGTGGATTCCAGCGCGTCCCGACGCTGGTCGCGAGTGGGGCTTCGGAGTGCGAGGACCGTCATGGGAACACCATCGTCCGACTCGACGCGAATCGTGCGATGGGGTCGAGCACCCGAATCGGCTAGCCCGGCCGCCGCGGCCACGGCCTCCGCGCGGACGAGCCGGGCGAACACGACGATCCGCTGGGCGGCCGAGTACAGCGGGTGGCAGGCGGAGAGCACGAGCCGGTCGTGATCGACGCGCCGGGTCACCCAGGTCGCCGTCGGCGCGACGATGCGCGTGCGCTCGACCCGGTAGTGGAAGCAGCCCGTACGGCATCTCGAGCTCGATCCGGTCGCCCGCGTCCAGGTCGTCGAGGTCGTGGAACGGCGCGCCGTAGGTCGTCCGGTGGCCCGCGATCGCGACCGTGCCCGCGCTCGCCGGGCAGCGGCGTGGCGGGGTAGTGGCCCGGGGCCCTTGCGCAGGTCGCCGGCGCCCGTGCCCTCGACGAACACGTCGCGACGCCCCGATCGATCGGCATCCGCAGGCGCCCGAGCGGATCGCCGCGGCTCGCTGCGCCGCCGCAGCGCGCGGGCGGCGAACGCGAGCCGCCGGCTCGGAGTCCAGGCGCCCGAGCGCGCGCCGGTCGACCGCCGCCGAGCGGCGCGCGCTCGATCTCGGCGAGCCGGTCCTCCAGCCGGCCCTGCTCGCGCCCGGCGTACAGCGCCGACAGCGGCTCCTGCCACAGCAGCGTCACGGCGGCGTCGGCGAGCAGCAGCGCGCCCGCCGACGATCAGCACGGTCGAGAGCGCGCGCAGGCCCGCCTGCGGGGGGCGGGCGGCTGGAGGACCGGGCGCGGCGCGCTCATCGCCGCAGCGCCGACTCCGTGCCGCCCAGCGAGCCCGGGCCCGCGTAGCCGGCGGGGCCCGCGCGTCCGCAGCGGCTCGGGCTCCGCGGTCGCCTCCACGCGCCGGCGCGTGCGCAGCACGGTGACCAGGCCGGCCAGGCACGCGAGCCACAGCGCGAAGACGAGCGCGGCGGGCGGCGAGACGTGGCCGTCGGCGGTCACCAGCACGCCGAGCCAGGCGAGCTCCAGCGGGTCGAGCCCGAGCGCGCGCGCGTAGTGCAGCGACGATCAGCGCCGGAGCCAGCAGCCCGCCCGCGACCGCCAGCGCGGCGAGGGCGCCGCGCAGGCGCGAGCCGGGCGAGGCGGCCAGCAGCCACAGGTGCGCCGCCGGCAGCAGCAGCGCGGCCGCGTACGGGTTCAGCACCCACACGATCGCGGCGAGCACGGTGACGAGCAGGCCGGTGGCGGCCGCCAGCCCGCCGGCCGCCGGGCTCCCGGTCACCGCGACCCGGCGCAGCACGAGCGGCCGCACGCCGAACCAGCCGACGAGCGCCAGCACGGGCCGCCGACACCCCGGCGGCGATCCCGCCGCGCCCCGGCCGGATAGGCGTCCGGCATCACCGGCGCGGCGGGCACGTCGAGCGCGCCGGTGAGCGCCGAGCACCCGCAGCCACGCCCACGCCAGCACGAGCGGGGCCGCGCCCGCGGCCAGCCAGGCGAGCCAGCGCCCCACCGGCAGCCGCCGCCGGCGGGCGCGGAACCAGCCGTCGAGCGCGGCCAGCAGCGCCGGCAGCAGCAGCGTCCCGACGAGCAGCCGCACGGCCCAGTCGGGCAGCACGTTGCGCATCGTCACGATCCCCTCCGGCCCGGTCGCCAGGCGCGCGCCGTCCTCGACGGGGCCGGCCTCGTCGATCGCCGTCACCGCGCGCAGCACGCCGCGGCCGAAGGCGCCGAGCCGGGCGCTGCGAGACGCCGGCGTCCGGCGCCGGGCCGCGCTCGCCCGTCGCGCCCACCAGCACGGCGGGCAGGCCCGCGGCGTTCACGACGCCCTGCGCGGAGACCGTCAGCGGGACGGCGCGGCGGACCCACTGCCCGGAGGCGCGCGCGCCGCCGGGGTTGGCCGGTCTCCTCGCGCAGCGCCGCCTCGACCGTGCGCTGGAGCGTGAGCGGCGCGGGCGAGGCTTCGGTCGACCACGGCACGACCCACGGCTTGCGGACCCCTCGGCCGGCGAGGTCGCCGAGCACGAGCACGGCGTCGACCGGCGCGTCCGACTCCTCGCGCGCCCACGCGCGCGCGCCCGCGAAGCCGGTCGTGGCGCCCGACGTGGAGACGAGCACGAGCGTCTTGCGCAGGTCGCGCTGGCGGAACAGGCGCGCCAGCTCGAGCAGCGTCGCCGTGGCCGACAGCTCGGCGCGGCCGGGCCTCCCGCGCGCGTCGCGGTTCGCGACCACCACGATCCGCCGGCTCGACAGGCCCGGCCGCACGCCGACGACGGTCTCCAGCGGTCGCCGCCGGACGCCACGCTGGTGCGCGTGACCTGGAACGCGCTGCGCTTCGTGCCGCGGTCCTGCAGGCCGAGCGTCTGCGCCACGCGGTCCGCCAGCGCCGCGTCGTCCGGCCCCCCGGGCCGCCGGTCGGGGAACGAGCGGGCCGAGCTCGTTCGAGCGAGTTGCGCTGCGGCCGCGCCTTGTCGCCGAACGCCGCCGAGGCGTCGAACGCGTCGGCCGCCAGCGGCGACGTGATCGGCGCCGGGCGGTCGGCGAGCGAGAACGCGGCGACGAACACCGCCACCAGCGCGGGCAGGAACGCGGCCCGGTAGACCCGAACGTCGAGCATCACGCTTACGGTACCGTGGGTCAGGCCACTATCCTCGGCCCTTAGAAGGTCATGGCCGACCGTGCCCCGCGCATCCTGCTCGTCGACGACGAGCAGCCCATCCAGACGCTGCTCTCGTTCCCGCTCCAGCGGGACGGCTACGAGGTCGTGCAGGCGTCCGACGGCCGCGAGGCGCTCAACCGCTTCTCCGAGCAGTCGTTCGACCTCGTGGTGCTCGACGTGATGATGCCGCGCATGGACGGGCTCGAGGTGTGCCGCCGGCTGCGCGCCCGCTCGTCGGTCCCGATCATCATGCTCACCGCCAAGTCGGAGGAGATCGACAAGGTCCTCGGCCTCGAGCTCGGCGCCGACGACTACATCACCAAGCCGTTCTCGATGCGCGAGTTCCGCTCGCGCGTGAAGGCGGCGCTGCGGCGCGGCGGGATGGCGCAGGCCGACGAGGACGCCGAGCGCCCGGTCGAGGTCCGCGGCCTGCGGATCGACCCCGCCAAGCGCACGGTCACGCTCGACGGGCGAGTCGATCGCCGACCACGTTCGTCGAGTTCGAGATCCTCAACGCGCTCGCCCGCAGCCCCGGGCGCGTGTTCACGCGCGACATGCTGCTCTCGCGCGTGTGGGGCGACTCCGCGTACCGCGATCCGCGCACGATCGACGTCCACATCCGCCACCTGCGCGAGAAGATCGAGCGCGACGCCAAGGAGCCCGACTTCATCTTCACGGTGCGCGGGGTCGGCTACCGCTTCCGCGACGAGGAGTAGCCGGCGATGCCTCGCCTGCGGTCGCTGCGCAACCGGCTGGCGGTCGTCTTCGGGCTGATCGTCGCTCGGCGCGATCGCCACCGTCTACCTGTCGTCGGTGCCGCGGCTGGAGGACCGGCTGACCGCGCAGAAGCTCGACGCGCTGGAGGCCGACGCGCGACGCTACGCGCCCGAGCCTGGCCGACGCGCTCGAGCGCCGACCGCAAGGGCGAGCTGCTCGCCAAGCGCGTCACCGCGGCCGCGTCGCGCTCGAGCGCCGAGGTGCTGGTCGGCATCGCCGCTGCGTCGGCGAGCCGCCGGCGGCGTCACCCTGGCCGAGGACTCGACGGTCAACGGCGGCGTGAGCTTCGACGAGGTCAGCTCGCTGGCGGTCGAGGCGCTCGAGGAGCGGGAGCCGCAGATGGCGACCGTGGCCAACCGCGCGTCGGCCGCGCAGGCGCTCGCCGCCGAGCCGCTGATGCGCGGCGGCGAGGTGGTCGGCGTCGCGGTGTTCGCCGACGCGCTCGACGACGTCGAGGCCAACGTGTCGCTGATCCGCCGCCAGATCCTGATCTCCGGCGCGATCGCGCTCGTGATCGCGATCCTCGCCGGCTACCTCGTGGCGCGCGCGCTCTCGCTGCGCGTGAAGCGGCTCGAGCGCGCCGCGCGCAAGGTGTCGGCCGGCGACTTCACCGACCCGATCCGCGCCGACTCCGACGACGAGCTCGGCCAGCTCGCGGCCGCGTTCGACGACATGCAGAACCAGCTCGCGCGGCTCGACCGGGCGCGCAAGCAGTTCATCGCCTCCGCCTCGCACGAGCTGCGCACGCCGATCTTCTCGCTCGGCGGCTTCCTCGAGCTGCTCGCCGACGAGGAGCTCGACGAGGACACGCGCCGCCAGTTCCTCGAGCAGCTCCAGGGCCAGGTCGAGCGCATGCGCAACCTCGCCACCGAGCTGCTCGACCTCTCGCGGCTGGAGGCGGGCGCGCTGGAGCTGCGCCCGGAGCCGACCGACGTCGGTCAGCTCGCCCGCGAGGTCGCCGCCGAGTTCACGCCCGCCGCCGCGCGCCACGACGCCGACGTGCAGCTGGATCTGCTCGGACGAGCCGATCGAGCTCGACTGCGACCCTGAGCGCGTGGCGCAGGTGCTTCGTATCCTGCTCGACAACGCGCTCGTGCACACGCCGGCAGGGACCGGCGTCCGTGTTTCGGCCGCGCGCGCCAACGGGCACGTGCGGCTGGAGGTCTCCGACCGCGGACTCGGGATCAAGCGACAGAACATGCCCCACATCTTCGAGCCCTTCTTCACCTCCAACGACGAGGCGCAGGGCGCCGGCCTCGGCCTCGCGATCGCCCGCGAGCTGGCCGAGCGCATGCACGGCGAGCTGACCGTGCGGTCGGTGCCCGGGCGCACGACGTTCTCCCTGGAGCTGCCGTCATGAAGCGCCGTCCGGCGGCCTGGGCGCTGCGCGCTCGCGGTCGCGCTCGGCGGCGGCACGCTCGCCGGCTGCTCGCTCGGCGGCGACGACGACGAGAAGTCGTCCGGCTCGACTCGACGAAGACGACGACCACGCGCGTGGAGGTCGTCGAGGGCCAGGGCACGGGCGGCGGCGGCTTCGACGCCCAGCGGATCTTCAAGAACGAGGGCCAGGGCGTCGTGACGGTCATCTCCCTGTTCGGCACCGGCGGCTGAGGACATCCTCGGCGGCGGGGGGCGGCGGCGGCGTCGGCTCCGGCTTCGTGCTCAACGGCGAGGGCGAGATCGCCACCAACGCGCACGTCGTCACCCAGGGCGAGGGCAGGGCCGCCGAGCAGGCGCGACGAGGTCTACGTCGAGTTCGCCGACGGCAACCGCGTCGAGGCGAAGATCGTCGGCCAGGACCCGAACGCCGACGTCGCGCTGCTGAAGGTCGAGCCGAAGGGCCTGACGCTGCGCCCGCTGCCGCTCGGCTCGAGCGCCGACGTGCCGGTCGGCTCGCCGGTGGCCGCGATCGGCTCGCCGTTCGGCGAGCGCCAGTCGCTGTCGGTCGGCGTCGTGTCGGCGATCGACCGCGACATCCAGTCGCTCAACGGCCAGTTCGCGATCCCGGGCGCGATCCAGACCGACGCCGCGATCAACCCCGGCAACTCCGGCGGCCCGCTGGTGACGCCGAGGGCAAGGTGATCGGGATCAACCAGCAGATCAAGACGAACTCGGGCGGCGGCGAGGGCGTCGGCTTCGCGGTCCCGGTCGACGTCGTCAAGCGCTCGCTCGGCGCGCTGCGCGAGACGGGCGAGGCCCAGTACGCCTACCTCGGCGTCGGCTCCGTCCCGCTGTACCCGCAGCTCGTCGAGCGCTTCGACCTGCCGGTGGACAAGGGCGCGTGGGTCCAGGACGTCGAGCCCGGCACGCCCGCGGCCGAGGCGGGGATCCGCGGCGGCCGCGGCGAGGTCCGCTTCCAGATCCAGACCTACGCCCAGGGCGGCGACATCATCACCGAGGTCGAGGGCAAGCCGATCGCGGACGCCAACGACCTCTCCTCGGCGGTCGCGCAGTTCCAGCCCGGCCAGGAGGTCACGGTCGAGGTCCACCGCGGCGGCGACACCAAGGACGATCAAGGTCAAGCTCGGCGAGCGGCCGCTCTCGTCGCCGTCCAACGGAGGCTAGATGATGGCCGAGCAGTCTCCCCTCGTGCTCGTCTCCAACCGCGGGCCGGTCACCTATCAGGAGGACGGCTCGGTCAAGCGCGGGACCGGCGGCCTCGTGACCGCGCTGACCGGCCTCGCGTCCCACCGCGACGCCGTCTGGATCGCCTCGGCGATGACGCAGCAGGACGTCGAGGTCACGCGCGAGCACGGCGGCCGGCCGTTCGAGGTCGAGGCGCCCGAGGGCGGCGACCTTCCGGGTGCGCTTCGTCGAGTCCGACGAGGAGGCCTACGACCGCTTCTACAACATCGTCGCCAACCCGATGCTCTGGTTCATCCAGCACTACCTCTGGGACCAGAGCAACGCGCCCGACATCCGGCGCCACGAGGTCGAGGCGTTCGAGGACGGCTACAACGTCGTCAACCGGGACCTCGCGAAGGTCGCTGCTCGAGGAGATCGAGGACGAGGATGCCCCGGTCGTGATGGTCCACGACTACCACCTCTACACGCTCCCGGCGATGGTCCGCGAGGAGAAGCCGGACGTCTTCCTGCACCACTTCATCCACATCCCGTGGACGCAGTCGGACGCCTGGAAGGTGCTCCCGTCGCGGATGCGCGAGGAGATCTACCGCGGGCTGCTCGCCAACGACATCGTCGGCTTCCACACGCGCTCCTACCGGCGCAACTTCCTCCAGTGCTGCCGCGACCTGCTGGACCTCGACGTCGACATGGACGCGGGCGTCGTGCACTGCGAGGACGGCCACGAGGTGTGGGTGCGCGCGTATCCGCTGCCGATCGACTACGAGGCGACGCGAGCGCTGGCGTCGCGGCCCCGGGTGGCCGAGTTCGAGGAGAAGCTGCTGCGGCGCCGGCGCGAGTTCTCGATCCTGCGCGTGGACCGCGCCGACCTGTCGAAGAACGTCCTGCGCGGGTTCACCGGCTTCGACATCTTCCTCGAGCAGCACCCCGAGTTCCTCGAGCGGGTCACGTTCACGGCGCAGCTCATGCCCTCGCGGAAGGACGTGCCCGAGTACGCGGAGTACCTGGAGCGGATCGAGGCGCTGGTGGCGGTCGTCAACCACCGCCACGGGACGCCGGACTGGATGCCGATCCACCTCAAGCTGCGCGACGACCTCGACGAGGCGGTGGCCTCCTACAAGCACTACGACGTGATGATGGTCAACGCCATGTTCGACGGGATGAACCTGGTGGCCAAGGAGGGGCCGCTGGTCAACGAGCGCGACGGCGTCTCGATCCTGAGCGAGAACACGGGCGCGCACGAGGAGCTGGGCGAGTTCGCGCTGTCGGTCAACCCGTTCGACGTGCAGGAGCTGGCGGACGCGATCTACACGGCGCTGACGATGAGCCCGGAGGAGCGCGCGCGGCGGCTCGCGGGGCTGAAGGAGATCGTCACCTCGCGCGATCCGGGCGACTGGATCGACGAGCAGATCGCCGACATCCGGGCAGAAGGCCCGGGGCGCCGCCGCCACGGCGGGGTAGGGCCGGCTTCAGCGCTCGAAGCCGAACTCCGCGGTGGCGGGGTCGGGGTCCGGGGGCGCGGGACGGTTGGCGGCGGGCGCGATCGTCGGCGCCACCTCGGGCGCGCTCATCGGCGCGGGGTCGCTAACCGTCGGCCGTCACGACGGTGCTCCGACCCCGCCGCGGGCCTCGGGGCGGTCTGGTCCCGCCTGGCGGGACAGATCGACCCCGCCGCCCGCGATCCCGCCGACGCCGGCCCCGACGCCCGCCCGACCACGCGCCCTCGATGCCCGCCGTTCACCACGCCCCGAGCCCGCCCGACCACGCCGTTCACCACCGCCCCGCACCCCATCCACGCCCGGCCGCGCCACAGGTACCGCCTCACCCCGAGGCACCACCGGCCCCTGCGGCGCCAGCCGCGGCCACAACGCCACGCCCGCTATCACGCCGGCGACCACCACCGCCCGGCCGACGTTCCCCCACCGCACGCGCCGCAGCAGCTCCCGCTCCATGCCGGACGTAGCCGCCCCGCCCTCGGCCCTTCGCCCCCGCCCTGCCGGTCAGTCGCGCGTTGCTAGCATCCTCCGCCGCTATGGCGACCGAACCACCCCTGTACGACCTCACGCTCCTGCTGGACACCGAGATGGAGGCCGAGCGGCGCGAGCAGATCCTCGCGAACGTCGAGCACGCCATCGAGGGCGGGGCGAGATCGTCGGCCGCCACGAGTGGGGCGTGCGCCCGACGGCCTACGAGGTCCGCAAGCACGCGGAGGCCGAGTACCACCTGCTCCAGTTCCGCGGCCCGAGCGATCTGCTCGAGCAGCTGGACCACAACCTCAAGATCACGGACGGCATCCTCCGCCACCGGATCATCAAGCTCCGCCCGGGCACCCCGCCGCCGCCGGACCTCAGCGCCGCCGCGACGGCTCCCACCGCCCCCACGGGCGACGCCGTCCCCGAGGCCTAGCGCGCGCCGCGGCGATCCCGCGTCAGACCGCGGCGCTTCGTAACGACTCTGCATCAACCGAGCAACGATTAAGCCCCAATCTGCGGAGCGGGGGCTTTGCCGGCCGGACCCACCCCTAGACTCGGCGCACCGACGAGCTTCCAGAGCCACTTCGCCGCCGAAAGGAGCCCTTCATGGCCGCGACGAACATCAACCGAGTTGTCCTCACGGGCAACCTGACCCGAGACCCCGAGCTGCGCTCCACGGCGAGCGGCATGTCCGTCTGCTCCCTGCGCATCGCGTCCAACACGCGGCGCAAGAACCAGTCGACGGGCGAGTGGGAGGACAAGCCCAACTTCTTCGACGTCACGGTCTGGGGAGCCCAGGGCGAGAACTGCGCGCGGTTCCTGTCCAAGGGCCGCCCCGTCGCGCTCGACGGCCGCCTCGAGTGGCGCGAGTGGGAGACGCAGGACGGCAACAAGCGCCAGAGCGTCGAGATCGTCGCCGACGCCGTGCAGTTCCTCGGCGGCCGTGACGACGGCAACGGCGGCGGGGGCGGCGGCTTCACCCCGCGGTCCGACGTCCCGGTCAACGAGAGCGACTTCCAGCCCGCCGCGGCGGGCGCGGGCGCGGGCGGCGCAGCTCCGCCCCGGCCGACGACGACATCCCCTTCTAGGCCGGCACGACGGGCGCCCGGTCCCGCCGGGCGCCCGCGGCCACGTTCCCGCTACCCTCTTTGGTCGCTCTGCTCAGGGCGATGGTTCAGCCTGCGCGACGCGCGGCAACAGATTTCTCGGCACCAAGAGAGGGTTCCAAGTGGCGAAGCAGCGCAGCCGGCCGACGCGCCGGCGTGATCGGAAGGGCGGGCCTGGCAGCGGCCGTCGCAAGTCCTGCCAGTACTGCCGCGACAAGGTCGAGTTCGTCGACTACAAGGACATCGCGTCCCTGCGCAAGTTCATCTCGGATCGCGGCAAGATCCGCTCGCGCCGCATCACCGGCGCGTGCCGTCGCCACCAGAACCAGATCGCGACGGCCGTCAAGCGTGCGCGCGAGCTCGCCCTGCTGCCCTACGTCGGCGCGGACAGCCGCGACGAGCGCGGGCGTGACCGGGATCGGGACCGGGACCGCGATCGCGGCGACCGCGACCGCTAGCCGGGGCCTGAGGTCATGCCACAGGCCATCCTGCTCCAGGACCACGAGACGCTGGGCGAGCGCGGCACCGTCGTCGACGTCTCGAAGGGCTACCTGCGCAACTACCTGATCCCGCGCAAGCTCGCGGAGCCCGCCACCCGCGCCTCGATCGCCGCCGCCGAGCGCCGCCAGCAGTCGGCCGAGCGCGCCGTCGCCGAGGCGACCCAGCGCGCCGAGGAGAGCGCCGCGCTGCTCAACAAGACGGTCCTCACGATCGCCCACCAGGCCGGCGACGACGGCCGCCTGTTCGGCGCCGTCACGTCGCAGGACATCGTCGACGCCATCAAGGAGGCCCGCGGCATCAACATCGACCGCCGCAAGGTCCACCTCGAGGAGCCGATCAAGAACGTCGGCACGCGCATGGTCACGGTCGAGGTCTCCGACGGCGTCCTCGCCAACGTCAAGACCATGGTGGTCGAGCAGAAGTAGTGCCGCTGCCGGGCACCGGCCGCGTCGCGGTCGCGGTGCCCGCCCCGGGCGCGGGCGAAGGGAACTGGGCCGGCGCGCCGAGCGCCGCCCTGGACGGCGACGGCGGCATCGTCGTCGCCTACCGCCTGCGGACGGCCGAGCAGCGCGGCGGCCACGTCGTCATCGCGCGCAGCGACGACGGCGAGCGGTTGACGACCGTCGCGGTCCTCGAGAAGGCCCGCTTCGGTGCAGAGTCGCTCGAGCGCCCGGCGCTCGTCCGGACCGACGCGGGCTGGCGCGCTGTACGTGAGCTGCGCCACGCCCGGGAGCAAGCACTGGTTCGTGGCCGCGCTCGACGCGGCCACGCCCGAGGGACTTGGGCAGGCCGAGCATCGCACGGTCCTCGCGGGCGACGAGCACACGGGCGTCAAGGACCCGGTCGTCCGCCGCGACCGCCACGGCTGGAGCGGCTGGATCTGCTGTCACCCGCTCGACGTGCCCGGCGAGGAGGACCGCATGACCACGCGCTTCGCGACGAGCCGCGACGGCCTCGCGTGGGAGTGGCGCGGCACGGTCCTCGCCGGCCGGCCCGGGCACTGGGACGCGCGCGGCGCCCGCCTGACCGCGTTCCTGCCCGACGGCCGCGCCGCCTACGACGGCCGCGCGAGCCGCGAGGAGAACTTCCGCGAGCGCACCGGGATCGCCGCACCGGCCGGCAACGCCGCGGCTCACGCGACCCAGCCCCGAGCGGCCACGCCTGACGCCGGCCCGCCGGTCATGGCGCCGATCGGCGATCCCGTCGCCGACGTCCGCTACCTCGACGTACTGCCGCTGCCCGGCGGGGCCCACCGCCTCTACTACGAGGCGCCGCTCCCCGACGGCAGTCACGAGCTCCGCACGGAGCTCGTGCCCGTGCACTGAAACGCCTCCGCGCAGCTTCGCGACAACTTCGTGAACGGGATGTTGAAAGTCTCCGCTCCCTGCGGGGCGGACGCGATTTTGCAGCCGACCCTCGACCTAGACTCGGTCGTCCGATGAGCGCCCCCGACCGCATCGCGACGAACGGACACTCGCGCCCGTTCGAGGGTCCGGTCACCCCGCCGCAGAACCTCGAGGCCGAGCAGTCCGTCCTCGGCGCGGTCCTCCTCTCGGACACCTCGCTGCCCGCGCTCATCATCGACGAGCGCCTCCAGCCCGGAGACTTCTACCGCGAGAGCCACGGCCGCATCTTCGCGGCGATGCTCGAGCTCCACGGAGCGGGCGAGCCGATCGACGCGCTGACCCTCGTCGAGCACCTGAAGCAGAACGGGCAGCTCGACGCCGTCGGCGGGCGCGCGACCGTGGACCTGCTCGCCGGCTCGGTTCCCGCCGTCGGCAACGTCCGCCAGTACGCGCGCATCGTCCGCGAGAACGCGATGCTCCGCCGCCTGCTGACCGCCTCCTACGAGATCCAGGCCAAGGTCCACTCGCACGAGGCCCCGCCGCGCGAGCTCGTGGACCTCGCGGAGCGCACGATCCTCGAGGTCGCCCACGAGGACTCGCGCAAGGACTTCCGCCCGATCGAGCTCGTCCTCGACGACGAGACGAAGAAGCTCGCCGAGCTCTCCCGCGAGGGCAAGGCGATCACCGGCACCGCCTCCGGCTTCGAGGACCTCGACGTCATCACCGGCGGCTTCCAGCCCGGCAACCTCATCATCCTCGCCGCAAGACCCTCGATGGGGAAAAGCGCGCTGATGGCCAACTTCTGCGAGAACGCGGCGCTGGAGGGCAAGAAGGCCGTGGCGCTGTTCTCGCTCGAGATGTCGGAGTCCGAGCTCGCGCAGCGCTTCATCGCGTCGCAGGCGTCGATCAAGGGCGACGACCTGCGCAAGGGCAACGTGCCGAGCTCGCGCTGGCCGAAGATCATGCAGGCGAGCGCGCGGCTCGCGTCCTCGCCGCTCTACATCGACGACTCGTCGGACCTGTCGGTGCTCGACGTCCGCGCGAAGGCGCGCCGGCTCGTCCAGCAGCACGCCGACGGCCTCGGGCTGATCGTCATCGACTACCTCCAGCTGATGCGCGCCGCCGGCCACGTCGAGAACCGCGTCGAGCAGATCGGTCAGATCTCGCGTGGACTCAAGACGCTCGCGCGCGAGCTCGAGGTCCCGGTCATCGCCCTCTCGCAGCTCAACCGCGGCGTCGAGCAGCGCACGGACAAGAAGCCCGTGCTCTCCGACCTACGAGAAAGCGGCGCCATCGAGCAGGACGCCGACCTCGTGATGTTCATCTACCGCGACGAGTACTACGACCACGAGTCGGAGCGCGAGGGGATCGCGGACGTGATCATCGCCAAGCACCGCAACGGCGGGCTCGGCACCGTGGAGCTGACGTTCCAGAAGGAGTTCCCCCGGTTCATGTCCTATGTCGGGGAGGACCGGTACTGATGACGGCGGCGTGCCCGGACGGGCGCTGCGACGGCTCGGGGTTCCTCTTCGACGAGCAGCGGCGGACCTCGCGGGCGTGCTCGTGCCGGCCGCTGCGGCTGGCACGCAAGCGCGCGGCCGCGGTCGCGGGCCGGCTGCCCAAGCGCTTCCGCGAGGTGTCCTTCGAGCGCGAGCCGGTCGTCTCGATCGAGCGGCGGGCGCCGCACGTCGTGCGCGAGGTGCAGCGCTACTGCCGCGACGTCGCCGAGCACCTCGCCGCCGGCCGCGGGCTGTGGTTCACCGGCGACGTCGGCACGGGCAAGACGACGCTCGCGATGCTCGTCTCGAAGTTCGCCATGGAGGCCGACCGCACGGTGGCGATCTACTCGCTGCCGCGGCTGCTCGGGATGCTGCGCGACACCTACGACGACGACGCGCCCTACTCGCTCAACGAGCTGATCGACCGGCTGTGCGCCGTGGACCTGCTGCACGTCGACGACGTCGGCGCGGAGCAGACGCTCGCCGTGGGTCCTGGAGCAGCTCTACACGATCGTCAACACGCGCTACGAGGACGGCCGCGCCGTGATGCTGACGACCAACCTCGCCGAGGACGCCCTGTGCGCGCAGATCGGCGCGCGCACGGTCTCGCGCCTCAACGAGATGTGCAGCGTGCTGCCGCTGCACGGCGAGGATCAGCGCTCGGCCGTCGGCTACGACCTGCCCGCTCCGGCGCCCACGAGAGCGACGGCGCCGAGCGGCCGCGGGCGCTGGCGCTCCGACAGCGACCGGGCATGGGAGGACGCCGATCCGGACGAGCCTCCGGCGTACGGGCGGCCGCGGGCGCAGCGCCTAGACTGAGCGGCGGCATGGCCGGCATCGTGATCGTGGGCGCCCAGTGGGGCGACGAGGGCAAGGGCAAGGTCGTCGACCTGCTCGCCGAGCAGGCGGAGCTCGTCATCCGCTTCCAGGGCGGCAACAACGCCGGCCACACGATCGTCCGCGACGACGTGAAGTGGAAGTTCCACCTGATCCCGAGCGGGATCCTGTACCCCGGCCGGCTGTGCGCGATCGGCAACGGCGTCGTGATCGACCCGAAGGTCCTCACCGCCGAGCTGGACGACCTCCGCGCGAAGGGCATGGACCTCTCCGGCCTGCGGATCAGCGCCAACGCGCACCTGATCATGCCGTACCACATGCTCCTGGACCACGCGGGCGAGGCCAGGCTCGGCAAGCTCCAGATCGGCACCACGCGGCGGGGGATCGGCCCCTGCTACGCCGACAAGGCGGCGCGCCTCGGCATCCGCGTGCAGGACCTGCTGGACGAGAAGATCCTCAAGAAGAAGATCGCCGCCGCGATGGAGCCCAAGCGCCTCAGCCTGCGCCCGTTCGCGAAGTCGCCGGAGCTGGACCTCCAGTCGATGACGGAGGACTACCTCACCTACGGCCACCGGATCGAGCAGTACATCGCCGACACCGCCCGCCTCACCTGGGACGTCCTGGACGAAGGCGGCAACGTCATCTTCGAGGGCGCCCAGGGGACGCTGCTCGACATCGACCACGGCACGTATCCCTTCGTCACCTCCTCCAACCCGGTCAGCGCGAGCGCGTGCACGGGCACCGGCGTCGGGCCGAAGGACATCGACGAGGTGTGGGGCGTCGCCAAGGCGTACGCGACCCGCGTCGGCGCCGGCCCGTTCCCCACGGAGATCGACGACGAGCTCGGGACGACGATCCGCGAGGCCGGCGGCGAGTACGGCACCACGACCGGCCGCGCGCGGCGCGTCGGCTGGATCGACCTCGTCGCCCTCCGCTACGCGGCGCGCATCAACTCGCTGACCCACCTCGCGATCACCAAGCTCGACGTGCTGAGCGGCCTCGGCTCGCTGTCCGTCTGCACCCGCTACCGCGGCGGCGAGGAGGCGACGTTCGAGAACTATCCGTACCACCAGACGGTGATGCACCAGGCCAGCGGCGTCTACGAGACGCTCCCGGGCTGGGAGGAGGACATCACCGCCTGCCGCGACGAGAACGAGCTGCCGCAGGCCGCGCGCGACTACCTCGCGTACATATCGGACTTCGTCGGCGTCCCCGTGGCGCTGATCGGCGTCGGTCCCGGGCGGGACCACGTGATCTGGACGGAGACGGGCCGCAACAGCCTCGCGGCGCGCGACGCGGCGCCCGCCTAGCCTAGGTCCGGATCGTCCGCGTGTTCACGACGAAGTCGTGGAGCGCGCGGTTCTCCTCGTCCCACAGCGGCCACAGGACGTCGAGCAGCCACGCGATCCCGAACGTGAACGAGCTGGCGACGCCGACGAGCAGCGCCTTCACGGCGACCTCGCGCAGCATCGCGTAGCCGAACGTCATCGGCTGCCCGTCGGCCCGGATCACGCGGATGCCGGTCAGCTGCCGGCCCACGGTCTGGCCGTTGGTGCGGGCCATCATCAGCGGCGCGTACAGGAACGCGACGACGGTGAAGGCGAGCACCGACACCAGCGCGAAGAGGATGTACGCGACCAGCCCGCTGTCGCTGTCCGCCGAGAAGCCGAGCGCGGTGAGCAGGAGCACGAGGATCAGCGCGCCGACGCCGATGATCACGGCGTCGACGACCTGGGCCAGCGCGCGGCGGCCCCAGGACGCCAGCACGGGGCGGCCGGCCGGGCCGGCGGCGACCGACGGCCGCGGGCCGCCCGCGCCAGGAGGCGCCGGCGAGGTGTAGCCGGCGGGCCCGCCGCTCCACAGCGAGCCGGGCTGGTCCGCGCCGGTGGCCGGCGGGCGCTCCGGGTCGCCGCCCAGCGGATCGCCAGATGTCAGTCCGCCACCGCTCATGCGCCGCCGACTCTAACGCCAGCGCTCCAGCAGGTCCTCGTCGCCGACCTCGCGCACCACGCGCGCCGGGACGCCCATCACCACCGCGCGCGGCGGCACGTCCCGCGTCACGAGCGCGCCCGCGGCCACGAACGCCTCCTCGCCCACCTCGACGCCCGGCGTGAGCACCGCCGCGCCGCCCACGCGGCACGCGCGCCGCAGCGTGCACCCCCGCAGCGCGTACTCCGAGCCGTGGCGGCCCATCGTCGAGTCGTTGGTCGTCAGCACGCCCGGCCCGACGAACACGTCGTCCTCCACCACGGAGTACGCGGTCAGGTACACGTCGGTCTGCACCCGCACGCGCGCGCCCACCCGCACGTCGTTGTCGACCGTCGAGCCGCGGCCGATCACGCTGCCGTCCCCGACCACCGACCGTTCGCGCACGAACGACTGGTCGCCGATGATGCAGCCCTCGCCGACCCTGGCGCCCGCCAGCACGATCGCCCCGCAGCAGACCACCGCGCCCGCCCCGAGCACCAGCGGCTCAACACCGTCCCGCGGCGCCGTCGAGTGGCGCGCGAGCTTCGGCGGCTTGCCGACCACGGCGCCGTCCTGCAACTCGCAGCCGTCGCCGACCACCGTCCCCGCGTGGATCACCACGTGGGCGCCGATCCGCACGCCCTCGCCCAGCCGCACCCCTTCGCCGAGCACCAGGCCCGGCGCGAGGTCAGACGGCTGCACGCTGCTCCCGGCGGGAGGCGTCGAGCGCCCGCTGGAGCCCTTCCAGCACCCGCACGACCCGCAGGCCGGAGGCGCCGTCGGAGCGCGGCTGCCGCCCCGTCCGGACGCACTCGACGAAGTGCTCGCACTCGATCCGCAGCGGCTCCCGGTTCGGGATCCGCGGGCTCCAGATGTCGCCCGCGCGGGTGATGTACTCGCCGTAGGACGCGGACGACTCGTCGAACCCCTTGTCGTAGACCGTCACCTTGCGCTCGATGTCCATGTCGTCGAACGTCGCCATCCGGCGCGAGCCGACGACGGTGAAGCGGCGCTCCTTGTGCGGGTCCAGCCACGACAGGTGCAGGTGGGCGGCCAGCCCGGACGGGAAGCGCAGGAAGCCGAAGACGACGTCCTCGATCCCCTGGCGCATGTAGGACTCACCGCGCGCGTCCAGCTCGTAGGGCTCCTCGCCGGCCAGGTGCAGCACCACGGAGACGTCGTGCGCGCCGAGCGACCACAGGGCGTTCTCGTCCGCGCGCAGCTTCCCGAGGTTGAGCCGGTTGGAGTAGATGTAGTGGATGTCGCCGAGCTCGCCGGAGTCGGCGATCTCCTTGAGCTTGCCCACGCCCGGGTGGTACTCGAGCAGGTGGCCGACCATCAGGATCCGCCCGGACGCCTCGGCCGCCGCGACGGCCCGCTCGGCGGCCGCCTCCGACCCCGCGAGCGGCTTCTCGACGAAGCAGTGCTTCCCCGCGGCGAGCACGCGCTCGGCCAGCGGCCCGTGGGTGGGGACCGGGGTGGCCAGGACGATCGCGTCGAGCGACGGGTCGCCGAGCAGGTCCTCCAGCTCGCCCGGTGAACCGCGCGCCCGGGAACGCGGGGCGCCAGCGCTCGCGCGCCTCGGCCGAGCCGTCGCAGCACCACGCCAGCTCGCAGCCCTCGATCGCGGCGAAGTTGCGCGCGAGGTTCGGGCCCCAGTAGCCGAGCCCGGCGACGCCGATCCTCATGCGACCGCCACCCGCTCGCGCAGCGCCAGCAGGGCCTGCACGACGCGCTCGCCGGCGCGGCCGTCGCCGTACAGCGGCGGCCGCTCGGCGGGCTGCTCGCGGTCCAGCGCGGCGAGCGCCGCCCCGGCGTCGAGGTCCACCAGCACGTTCCAGCCGGTCGCCACCGTCTCCGCCCACTCCGTCCGGTCGCGCAGCGTCACGCACGGCACGCCGGCGAGGTAGGCCTCCTTCTGCACGCCGCCGGAGTCCGTCAGCACCGCCCGCGCGTGCAGGAGCAGCGCCGTGAAGTCGAGATAGCCCAGCGGCGGGACGAGGCACACGTCCCCGAGCGCGGTGAGCAGCCCGGCGGACGCCAGGCGCGCCCGCGTGCGCGGGTGCAGCGGGAGGACGACCGGGCCCGGCAGCGCGGTGAGCAGGGCCACGAGCCGCTCCAGCCGCGCCGGGTCGTCGACGTTGCCCGCCCGGTGCGCGGTCGCGAGCAGGTACGCGCCCGGCGCCACGCCGCACGCCTCCAGCACCGCCGTGTGCTCGCGCGCCCGCGGCGCGAGCAGCTGCGCGACGTCGACCATGACGTCGCCGACCACCACCACCTCGCCGTGCACGCCCTCCGAGCGCAGGTTCTCGGCGGGCCCGGCCGACGAGCAGAGCAGGAGGTCGGACGCGTGGTCGGCGAGCACGCGGTTGAGCTCCTCCGGCATCGAGCGGTCGTACGAGCGCATCCCCGCCTCCACGTGCGCCACGGGGATCCGCGCCTGGGCGGCCGCGAGCGCGCCCGCCAGCGTGGAGTTCGTGTCGCCGTAGACGAGCACGGCGTCCGGCCGCTCGGCCGCCAGCAGCGGCTCCAGCGCGGCCAGCATGCGCGCGGTCTGCTCCGTGTTGGAGCCGCCGCCGAGGTCCAGCCGGTGCTCGGGGCGCGGCAGCTCGAGCTCGTCGAAGAACACCTGCGAGAGGTCGTCGTCGTAGTGCTGGCCCGTGTGGACCAGCACCTCGTCGGCCACCTCGCGCAGCCGGAACGAGACCGCGGCGGCCTTGACGAACTGCGGGCGGTTTCCGATGACGGTTAGTACGCGCACGATCTGGGGGTAATTAGAGGCGCAACGATGCCGCACCTGCTCCGCGACACCGTACAAGGCGTGCTTTCCGCCGCCGGCCATGTCCTCTGGTACGTGGACTGGCAGACCCGCGGCGCAGCGGCCGCCCGCCCCGCGCGGGCGAAGGCCTAGGCGAGCGCGCCGAGCTCCCGCTCGATCCGGCGCAGCAGGCGCTCGCGCGCGTCCAGCGTGACCGGGCCGGGCGCCGCAGGAAGCTCGACGTCGTCGACCGCGGCGATCGGCAGCACCTCGCGCACGGTGGAGGCGATGAAGGCCTCCTCGGCGCCGCGCAGGTCGTCGAGCGTGCAGACCGCCTCGGTGGCGCCGGTCTCCTCGATCAGCCGCGCCCGCGTGATCGAGGCGAGGATCCGGTCCTCGAGCGGCGGCGTGAACAGCGCGCCCCCGGAGACCCAGAAGAAGCTCCACGTCGGCCCCTCGAGCACGCGCCCGTGCGGCGTGACGAGCAGCGCCTCGTCGAACCCGCGCTCCTGCGCGAGCAGGGTGGACAGCATGTTGGCCGCGTAGGAGAGCGTCTTCAGGCCGTCGAGCACCCGCGTCGGCGCGTACGTGACCGTGCCGACGCGCGCCACGGCCGCGCGGTTCGGCAGCGGCTCGATGATCAGCGATCCGCCGCCCGCCGCGGGTGACCACGATCCGCAGCAGCGCCTCGACCGGCCCCGCCTCGGCGAGCAGGGCGTCGACCTCGGCGCGCAGGACGTCGAGATCCAGCTTCCACGCGCAGGCCCTCGCAGGTGCGCCCGAGCCGGGCGTAGTGCTCGTCCATCGCGAACGGCCTGCCGCCGTACAGGCGGCAGACCTCGAAGCCGCCGTACCCGCGCAGGAGGCCCTCGTCGGTGATCGGGATGCGCGCGTCGGCCGCAGGGCCGATCGCGCCGTCGACGCTCGCCAGCATGGACACGAGACTACAGCCGCTTCCGCAGCTACCGTAGGACGCTTCATGCGCGCTGCGGATCCGGTCCACAACGTCGAGCTGCGGCGCAACGCCCACGGCCACGAATCGGTCGTCTTCGCCTTCCCGTACCGGGCGGAGATCGTCGACTCCGTGCGCGCCATCCCCGGCCGCCGCTTCGACTGGGAGGCGAAGGAGTGGTGGGCGCCGCGCGCCGACGCCGTCGCCCCCTTCGTCAAGGGCGTGCTCGAGCGCCACCCGTCGCTGAGCGTCGCGCCGGACGTGCAGGAATGGCTGTCGCGCGCGGTGACCGGCTGGATCGGCCGGGTGACCGCCGGCCGGCTGCACGGCGCCGGCCGCTTCGTGCTGGAGACGATCGCCGGGGAGCTGGAGGAGCCGCTGTCCGGCCATGCGGAGCGCCACGGCGGCCGCCTGTGGCTCCCGTTCACGCAGGAGGTGGCCGACGCGCTGCTGGAGACGAAGGGCGCGCGGCTGGACCCGCGGGCGCTGCGCTGCGCCTCGCGGCTCCAGGTGGGGCTCGAGCCGGCGCCGGCGAGCCTGACGCTCGTCGAGAGCGTCGGCGAGCCGCGCTTCAAGCTCGAGATCAACTGGGACCCGGACACGCTGCCCGCGTTCCTCCAGCTCCCGGCCTGCGAGGCGCACGGGCGCACGGTCCCCGTCGACCCGTACCTGCTCGAGCCGCTGGAGCACTACCTGCGCACGTACGGCGTCGAGCCGGCCGCCAACGCGCTCGAGGTGCTGGACCGGCTGCGCTCGGAGCACGACTCGGCGATCGGCGACGTCCGCCGCTCGCGCGCGACCTCGGCGGAGCCGCTCGACATCGAGGACCGGCTGGGCGGCGAGCTGCGGCCGTTCCAGCGCGCCGGCGTCGCCTACGTCCTCCACTCCCGGCGCACGTTCCTGGCCGACGAGCAGGGCCTGGGCAAGACCGTCGAGGCGCTGGCCGCGCTGGAGGCCGACGGCGCCTACCCGGCGGTCGTGGTCTGCCCCGCGAGCCTGAAGCTCAACTGGAAGCGCGAGATCGAGCGCTGGGTGCCGCACCGCTCGCTGACCGTCGTGGCCGGCACGAGCGTGACCTCCGCGGAGGCCGACATCACGGTCATCAACTACGAGATCGTGCACGCGCACCGCGTGCGGCTCGCCCTGCGCAAGCCGCGCGCGCTCGTGCTCGACGAGTCGCACTACGTCAAGAACCCGCGCGCCAAGCGCAGCCAGGCCGTGCGGCGGCTGGCCGAGGCGCTCCCGGCCGACGCGCTGCGGCTGGCGCTGACCGGCACGCCGGTGATGAACCACCCGGACGAGCTGATCTCGCAGCTGCGGATCCTCGGCCGCCTGAGCGAGTTCGGCTCCGGCGCCCGCTTCTCCCGCCGCTTCCAGGGCGCCGGCGCGGAGGAGCGGATCCACTGGCACCTGCGCCGGACCTGCTTCGTCCGGCGGCTGAAGGCCGACGTGCTGCCGCAGCTGCCGGCCAAGCGCCAGGTCGTGCTCCCGGTGGCGCTCGACAACGAGCCCGAGTACCGGCTGGCGCAGGACGACGTGATCGCCTGGCTGCGCGAGCAGCCGCTGGACCTGGGCGAGGTCGAGGCCAAGGTGGCCGCCGCGCTGCGCGCGGAGCGGCTCGCCCAGCTCAACGCGCTCAAGCGGCTGGCCGCCCGCGGCAAGGCCGGGGCCGCGCTGGCCTGGATCGACGACTTCCTCGCCTCCGACGAGCCGCTCGTGGTGTTCGCCGGCAATCGCGAGGTCCAGGAGATGGTGGTGGAGCGCTTCCCCGGCGCGCTGCACGTGCTCGGCCGCGACTCGCTCGACGCGCGCGAGGCCGCGGTGCAGACGTTCCAGGAGCCGGAGGGGCCGCAGCTGATCGTGTGCGCCACCCGCGTCGCGGGCCAGGGGATCACGCTCACGCGGGCGTCGAACGTGGCGTTCCTGGACCTCGAGTGGACCCCGGCGCTGCACGACCAGGCCGAGGACCGCTGCCACCGCATCGGCCAGCACGACGCGGTGACGGCCTGGTACCTGCTGGCCGCCGACACGATCGACGAGACGATGATCGAGCTGATCTCGCGCAAGCGCGGCATCGTCGGCGCGGTCACCGACGGCCGCCGCGACGAGTCCGAGGCGCTCGTCCAGGCCGTCGTGCGGGAGCTGCGCGGCGCCAAGCCCCGCCGCCGCCTGCGCTCCGTCGCCTAGAGGACGCGGACGACCAGCACGCCGATCGGCGGCGCCGACCCTCAGCCGCAGCTTGTAGCGGCCAGGCCGCTTCCGCGCCCGGATGCGGATGGTCTTCGCGCCGCCGTTGCGCAGCCGGACATGGCGGCGCAGGACGACGCGCCGCTGCCGGCGGACGACAAGCACCCCTCGTCCCGCGACGCACGAGCGCAGCTTGAGGCCCAGAGCCGACCGCCGGGAACGGCCGCTCCGCCGTCGCACGAGGGAGAGCCTCACGCATCGGCGCTTGCCGGAACCACGGCGCGGAGGCTCGGGATACGCGCCCGCAGTTCCAGTCGTCCAGAAACTCCAGGAGAACGGCTGCGCGCCCCCTTCCGCTACGTACGTCGTCGTGGCGGTGTACATGTGTCCCGTGGTGAGCGCGGCCTCGGGGACGAAGTAGTCGCTTCCCGGCGGCGAGCAGCCGGGCACCAGTCGGCCGCCCGCGCTGTCGTCGCGCAGGACGATGGAGCTGGGCTCCCACCGGATCCCCGTTGCCGGATCAATGAAGGCGTACGCCGTCGCGGCCAACCCGTACGGCGGCGACATCCCGCACGGCGCACCCGGATCGGGCCGTTCGCCGGTGAATCCGAGCTGTCCGGGCCATTCGCCGCGCGGCAGCCCTACCGGCGCCACGAGTTCGGCGAAGCTCGTCATGCCGTTCATCACGGCCGCCGAGCCCGTCTCGTCTCGTACGTAGGCGCCGCCGGCGACGACGCGGCGAGGCTCGCCCGTTATCAGCCGGTGCAACGGCGTCGCCCACCACCATTCGACCGCATCTTGCGATCCAGCGCCGGAGTGCATGATCTCGGCCGTGCACGTCGTGCCGACCGCCGCGCAGCGTTGCGACGGATCCTCGCCCGTGAACCCGGCACGGCTCCGCGACTCGTAATGCCCTGCGTCCCATCGCAGCGCGTACCTCGCATGACTGAGGGACGCCTGCGAGACGAGCGGGTCGCCGATCAGGTCGGCAGGCCCTGCTGCCGCCGGATTCGGTTCGAAGCGTCGATCAGCGCCTGGGCGTCAGGCGGCAGCGCTCCGCGGTAGCCGTAGGTCTCGACGCTCGTGATGAGCACCGGCACCTGCGGAAGGACGCCCACTGCCCACACGAAGCTCGCGAGCACGCCGCCGTCCACCGCCTGGAAGTGGTCCGGCCCGATCACGTCGTCGGCGATGGGCCACCAGACCTCGGGCGTCAGGGGCCGGTAGTAGCGCTCGTTGAGCCGGCGGGCGCCCGGCGCCAGCACGGCGGGGTCGGCATCGAGCCGATCCACGGCCACGGCGCGTCCCGTCGCGTCCACTCGCCACGTCGCATCGGCGATGACCCAGAGCCCCCTGGTGTCCGTTCGCAGCCTGGCGGACATCGCGCCGGTCGCGCCCAGATCGATCCCGCTCGCCGCCAGCCCCTCCGGCTCGACCTGCCGCAGCTCGAGCTGGTCGCCGCCGGCCAGGTCGCTCACAGCGACGAAGCGGTGTCCGAAGGCGCGCGCAGGGGCGCTGAAGAAGGTCCCCGAAGGTCCTTGCGCGACGGTCGTCGAGTGGCCGCCCGGCGCGATCGTGAGGAGGATCTGGCCGGGCGCGTCGGCGCGATCACCGGCGATCCAGATCCGTCCGTCGTCCTCGATCGATGCCTGCGTCGGTGCCCTGATCGCCGCGGGGACTGCGAGGTCGCCGAACGTGAGCGCGCCGTTGGTCGACCGCGCTAGGCGAATCTCGGCCCGGGCCGGCTGGCCGGGCTGCTCGGGCGAGCGCGCTCGACGATCTGCAAGGTCCTTGCCCGCCACGGTCTCTCGCGTCGGCGGCGCGCGCCCAGCGCCAGACCTTCAAGCGTTACGAGTGGGCTGAGTCCGGCGCGCTGTTGCACATGGACGTCAAGCGGCTCGCGCGCTTTGATCACCCCGGCCACTGGGCCACCGAACGCGCCGCGCAACTACCAGATACACCCCGCGGCGCCGGCTGGGCCTATCTGCACGTGCGTCATCGACGACCACTCCCGCTACCTCTACGTCGAACAACACGCTCACGAAGACGCCGAGACCAACGCCTCGCACGCTCGAGCGCGCGCTGGCGCACTTCGCCGAGCTCGGCCTGCGGCGCCCCGCAGGCGGTGATGACCGACAACGCTCAAGGTCTACTACGCTCGCACCGCTTCCAGGCCGTGTTGGCCGCCATCGGCGCGCTCCACATCACTACCACCGCCCTACACGCCGCGCTGGAACGGCAAAGCCGCGAGCCGGCGGCGCTCCGCAACACAGCCAGGTGGTTCCCGCCTGCGGCCGCGTAGTCGAGCAGCTGCTCGCCCGGGCGAGCGACGTCGATCGGCCGCGTCGCCGCTCGGGTGGCCGGGGCGCACATTGCGAGCGTCGCGACGGCGAGCACAACTCCCAGCGCGCCGACGCGCGCCACTCCCAGCATGGATGGCAAGGGTCCGGGCAGCATGTGACCGCGTCGACACCGGCTGGTCTACGCGGATCGGCAGGCTCGGTCAACCCGACGATCGACCAGGTTGCGCCCGGTTTGCCCGCCCGGCGGGCGGTGGGATGCTGCGCCCGGCCCGTGAAGATCTTCCTCAGCTACCGGCGCGACGACGCCGGCGGGCACGCCGGGCGCCTCGCCGACGCATTGCGCGCCCGCCTGGGCCCGGGAGGCGTCTTCCAGGACGTCAGCGCCATCGCGCCGGGCGAGGACTTCACGGTCGCGATCGACCGCGCGCTCGACGCGTGCGACGCCGTGCTGGCGGTGATCGGTCGCGACTGGCTCGACGCCTCGTCGCCCGAGGGCGGCCCCCGCCTCCAGCAGCCCGGCGACTACGTGCGCCTCGAGCTGGCGCGCGCGCTCCAGCGCGGCGTTCCCGTCGTGCCCGTGCTGGTCGGCAGGGCGCGGCTTCCGACGTGCCGCCGACCTGCCGGACGACCTCGTCGGCCTGTCCAGCGCCAGAGCGTCGTCTTGCACGACGAGACCTTCACGAGGACGTTCGGGGCCTGGTGCGCAAGCTGCGGGGCGAGCTCGAGGCCCGGAGGCGGGCGGCCGCGCCGGCGCCTCGTGGCCGCGCTCGGCGGCGTCGCGGTGCTCGCCGCTGCCGCCGCCGTGTGGCTCGTCACGGGCGCCGGCGATCCCTCGGCTGCCGACGACGACGGTCCGACCTCCGACCGCCTGCGCCTGCCGCCCGGTCAGGCGTGGCAGCACGATCGAGCTCGCCGCCGAGCCCAGCCTGCGCTCTCGAGGACCCGGGACCGGCCGGTATCTACGGCGTGGAACAGGCGCACTCGCGAGAGCGCGACGGGCAATGGGAGGTCGTGCTGGCGACGACGATGGAGAACGTCGGCGACGAGGCGGACTACAACGGCGACTACCACTACCCCAGCCTGATCGTGGGGAAGCGGGAGTTCGCGCAGACCTGCTACGCGGAGGACTCAAGACCAGGTCGCGGAGGGCACGATCGGCGACGCGGTCGTCGGCTTCGATGTTCGCTGCGAGCCGACGGGACACATCCAGCTCGTCACCGACGGCGGCCGGCTCGACGTCACGGATCCGTCGCTCGGCGCCGGCCGCTGCTAGCCGACGGCGACCTCGCGCCTATCCGCCTCGGGAGCGGCGAACGCGAGCAGGCGCTCGCCCTCGGCGACGATCTCGTCGAGGTCGCCGAGCGGCTCCAGCGGCTCGATCCGCAGCGTCGCGGCCTCCTTCGCGCGCTCGATCGCCCACGTCGCGCGCGCGAACCCGTCGACGAGGACGAAGCACTTCCCGGCGATGACGCCGAGCCGGTGCTCGTAGGGCAGGACGCGGGTGCGGTCGGCGTGCGCCAGCAGCGCGTTGTCGAACCAGGGCAGGAAGCGCGGCGGGGCGGGCGTGTCCGGGTCCGGCAGCGGGCCGTCCGGGACGTCGAGCAGCTCGCGGCCGTTCTCGTCCCGGAACGAGCGCAGCCGCGGCCGCAGCCGCTCGAACACCTCCGTCATGCCCGCCAGCCCGGACCAGATGCGGAAGTCGGCCGTGCTCGCGGGCCCGTAGGCGGCGAGGTAGCGCAGCACGAGCGCGTCGGCGGACGCCGCCGCCGGCTCGCTGCCCAGCCACTCCTCCACCGTGGTGACGACGGCGGGGCCGCCGGCCTTCGCCAGCGACGTGCCGCGCGGCGGGAGCTGGACCACCGGGAGCAGGAAGCGGATCGCGTACGCCAGCGAGTTCGGCGGAGGGCCGGTCCAGCGCTCGGCCAGCTCCCGCCCGAGCTGCGCGGTGGTCATCGGCTCGGCGGCCAGCCGCTCACGGCCCGCGGCGAGCAGCTCGCCGACGTCCACGCCGTCGATGTCCCTGCGGAACTGGCTCGAGCGGAACGTGCGCTCCAGGACGTCCTGCGCGAGCGCGCGGACGTACAGGCAGTCGCGGGCGGTGACCATGTGCACGGTCGAGCGGATGAGCGACAGGCGCACGACCTCGCGCTCCTCGAGCAGCCGGACCAGCTCGGCCGCCTCGAACCCCTCCACGCGCGACCACAGCCCGTAGAAGGGCGCGGGCGGCTCCTGCGCCTGCATCGCGACGAGCCGCTCGACGGCCTCCGCGGCGGGCAGGGCCGCCCGGCGGAGCAGCAGCTGCCGCTCGAGCAGCGCGCGGTTGAGCTCGCGTCGCCCGAGGACCTGCTCAGGCACCGATGGGGTGCCAGGCGGTCTTCAGCTCGGTGAGGGCCTCGAGCCGCCGCAGCGCGTCTTCGGCCGCCGCGTCGTGCTCGCGGATCCGCAGCACGCGCTTGACGGTCTCCGCGGCCAGCTCGTCCAGCTGCTTGCCGAGCGCGGGGTCGCCGCTCGCGTCGACGATCGCGTTGAGGTCGCGGTGCGCGCCGAGCGCGGGCGCCAGCTCGTCGCGGCGCCCCGCCAGCAGGTTCACCACGCCGCCCGGGAAGTCGGACACGGCCAGCACCTCGCCGAGGTCCAGCCCCGGCAGCGGCCGGCTCTCCGAGCAGATCGCCACGACGGTGTTCCCCGCGGCCAGCGGCGCGGCGATCGCGCCGATCAGCCCGAGCAGCTCCGGCTCGTCAGGGGCGACGACGCCGACCACGCCGGTCGGCTCGGGCATCGAGAACGACAGGAACGGCGCCGCGACCGGGTTCACGCCGCCGAGCACGGCCGGCAGCTTGTCCGTCCAGCCCGCGTAGTGGACCAGCACGTCGATCGCCGCGGCGACCTCGGCGGCCTCGAACTCCGCCGACCGCGACTCGAGCGCCTCGGCCGCCCGGTAGAGCACCTGGCCGCGGTTGTACGCGGTCTTGGCGGCCCATCCCGGCTGCGCCTTGCGCGCGGCCTTCACCGCGTCGCGGACGTCCTTGCGCGAGGCGCGCGTGATGTTGGCCACGTGCCTTCCCTTCCGGTCGTGTACCGGGTCGTGCCGGCCGGACTCGGACCGCACGAACGCGCCGCCCACGTAGAGCTTGTACGTCTTCTTGACCGCCAGCCGCTGGGTCATACCCGCACGTACGGCCGCAGCCCGGCCGCGCCGCCCTCGCGGCCGAAGCCGCTCTCCTTGAAGCCGCCGAACGCCGCCGTCGGGTCGAAGTGGTTGTAGGTGTTCTGCCACACGACACCGGCCTGGAGCGCGCTCGCGACCTCGAACGCCTTGCCGCCCTTGTCGGTCCAGATGCCGGCGGCGAGCCCGTAGCGCGAGTTGTTGGCCTTCTCGATCGCCTCCGCCTGCGTGCGGAACGTGAGGATGGAGACGACCGGGCCGAAGATCTCCTCGACCGCGATCCGGTGCACGGGCGAGACCGCGGTGAACATCGTCGGCGCGAACCAGTGGCCGCGCTCGGGGATCTCGCAGGCGACGGAGCGGCGCACCGCGCCCTCCTCCTCGCCCGCCGCGACGAGCGTCTCGATCCGCTCGAGCTGCTCGCCCGAGTTGACCGCGCCGACGTCGGTGTTCTTGTCGAGCGGGTCGCCGAGCCGCAGCTTCTGCATCCGCTCCCACAGCTTGGCCTCGACCGCCTCGGCGACGGTCTCCTGCACGAGCAGCCGCGAGCCGGCGCAGCAGACGTGGCCCTGGTTGAAGAAGATGCCCTGCACGATGCCCTCGACCGCCTGGTCGATCGCGGCGTCCTCGAAGATGATGTTCGCCGACTTGCCGCCGAGCTCCAGCGTGAGCGAGACGTCGCGGCCCGCGAGCGCGGTCTGGATGTCCTTGCCGACCGCGGTGGAGCCGGTGAACGCGACCTTGTCGATCCCGTCCGCGCGCACCAGCCCGGCGCCCGTCGCGCCGTCGCCGGTGAGGATCGAGACGACGCCCGGCGGCAGCTCCGCCTCCTGGCAGATCTCGGCCAGCAGCAGCGCGGTGAGCGGCGTGGTCTCGGCCGGCTTGAGGATCGCGGCGTTCCCGCACGCGAGCGCGGGCGCGAGCTTCCACGCCGCCATCAGCAGCGGGAAGTTCCACGGCACGATCTGGGCGACGACGCCGAGCGGCTTCGGGTCGCGGCCCGCGAGGCCGTAGCTCAGCTTGTCGGCCCAGCCCGCGTAGTGGAAGAAGTGCGCCGCGGCGAGCGGGATGTCGATGTCGCGCGACTCGCGGATCGGCTTGCCGCCGTCCATCGTCTCCACGACGGCCAGCTCGCGGGCGCGCTCCTGGATCAGGCGCGCGATCCGGAACAGGTACTTGCCGCGCTCGAGCGCGGGCAGCGCGGCCCAGCCCTCCTGCGCGGCGCGCGCGCTCTTCACGGCTTGTGCGATGTCGTCCGGCCCGGCGACGGCCACGTCGGCGATCCGCTCCTCGGTCGCCGGGTTGATCGTCGGCGCCGAGCGCCTCGCTGCGCGGGTCGGCGAACTCGCCGTCGAGGAACAGCCCGTACGCGTCGCGCACGCGGGCGTGGCCGGCCGACTCGGGGGCCGGCGAGTAGTCCCAGCGGATGCGGGTCCGCTCGGGTTGGGCGTGGGCGTCACGGCCATGGCGTCACTCCTTGGAGAAGTCCTCGGCCCGGCCGTAGCGGCCGCTCTGCGTCTTCTCGTACTGCATCAGCAGGTCGTTGAGCACCGAGGAGGCGCCGATCCGGAAGCGCTCGGGCGTGAGCCAGTCGTCGCCCAGCGTCTCCTTGACCAGCACGAGCATGTGCAGCGCCTGCTTGGAGGTCGACACGCCGCCCGCCGGCTTCATGCCGACGACGCGGCCGGTGCGCTGCGTGTAGTCGCGGATCGCCTCCAGCATCACCAGGACGACGCCGGGCGTGGCGCCCACCTTCGCCTTGCCCGTCGAGGTCTTGATGAAGTCCGCGCCGGCGTCCATGGCGAGCATCGAGGCGTGGCGGACGTGGTCGTAGGACGGCAGCTCCGCCGTCTCGAGGATCACCTTCAGGTGCGCGTCGCCGCACGCCTCCTTGACCTGGACGATCTCGTCGACGACGCGGGCGTCGTCGCCGGCCAGGTACGCCTGGCGGGAGATGACCATGTCGATCTCGTCGGCGCCCGCGGCGACCGCCTCGCGCGTGTCCTGGCAGACGGATCTCGAGCGAGCTCTGCCCGGACGGGAACGCGGTCGCGACGCTCGCCACCTGCACGCCCGTGCCGGCGACCGCCTCGCGCGCCACGCCGACCAGCGCCGGGTAGACGCAGACGGCGGCGCAGCTGGGGATCTCCGGGCGCGCCGGGCGCCGGGCAGACCGCCTTGGCGGCGAGCTGGCGGACCTTGCCGGGCGTGTCGGCGCCCTCGAGCGTCGTCAGGTCCAGCATCGAGACGGCGAGGCGGATGCCCTGCTGCTTCGCGTCGGTCTTGATCGAGCGCTTGGCGAGGGTGGAGGCACGCTCCTCGACCGCGACGCGGTCGACGTGCGGCAGGCGGCGGACGGTACGCACGCTCTGGAGGGTATCGCCCGAAAGGCCGCCCGATCCGGCGTTGCACGCGGCCGCCCGCGCGCAGTAGTTTCGGACGATGCCACCCGTGCGGCGTCTCGCCGACGAGCCGGGCGAGACGACGCCCGCCACGCGCGAGGAGGCTCCGCCCGAGCCCGCCGTCCTCGCGCTCCAGCGCAGCGCGGGCAACGCCGCGGTCGCCCAGCATGCTCGCGCGCGACCCATGGGTGGTGAACCCGCTCTCCATGCGGCCCGCCGGCAAGTCCGCCGTCGAGGACCCGCTCGGCGCCAGCGGCGCCGCGGAGCACTCGCTGGCCGACTGGACCGCGGCGATGGACGCGGCCCGCGCCTGGTTCGACAAGACGGCCGCGCCGCATCGCGAGCACGGCAACATCCCCGGCTCGATCGCCGAGCTCGTCCACGAGGCGTGCCTGCAGCCCTACACGAAGCGCGACGGCGGCCAGGGCGTCGATCGGCGACAAGGCCAAGCCGGCCGAGATCGAGGACGCGTTCCGCACCCGCGCCCGCTCCCAGGGGATGCGGCTCACCGAGCACCGCGACGCCTCCGACGTCGCCGGCGTGCGCTCCGAGCTGGGCGCGGTGCTGGCCAACCTCGGCGCGATCCCGACGCAGATCTCCTACGGCGACGACGACGCGAAGTTCACCGCGTCGCTGACCGGCAAGGTGACCGGCGAGGCGAAGCTCGGCAAGGTCAAGGTGGAGGGCGAGGCGTCCCCCGACGGCGTCGAGGGCTCGGTGACGCTCCCCGGCGGCGGCAAGATCACCGGCCACGGCGGGCCCGAGGGCGGCGGCGCGAAGGTCAAGGTGCCGGGCGCCGAGTTCGGCCTCGAGGTCGGCGGCAAGGGCATCAAGGCGCAGGTCAAGGCCGGCGACCTGGTCACGATCGACACCAGCATCACCCGCGAGGCCGACAACGTGATGGGCTGGAAGGCCGAGGTCTCGATCGGCACCATCGGGAAGCTGCTGATGCCCGAGGACGTCGCCAAGGTGATGACCAAGACGCAGTCGACGTTCTCCAAGAGCGCCGGCGAGCTGATCCACAACCTCGACGACCCGAGCAAGGTCAAGGAGCACGGCGGCGAGCTCAAGGAGGCCGTCACCGAGGTGCTCGAGAAGGCCAAGAAGAGCGCGCAGCAGGCCAAGAAGCCGGGCTGGCGGGTCGGCGCCGAGCTCAAGGGCGACTCGGCCGGCGGCTTCAGCGCCGGCGTGACCTTCACCTGGGTGTTCTGAGTGGAGCTGCTCGAGCGCCACGACGACGCCCGCGGGACGCGCGTGGGGGCGGGGCCGGGCGAGGACTGGGCCGTCCTCGGCGACTGGTCGCTGGTCGCGTCGGTGGGCGGGCGGCGGATCGGCGCCTCCTCGCGCGAGCGGCTCGCCGGCGCGCTGCGGGTGACCGACGGCCGCGTGTGGGCCGGGCTCGCGGCCTACGACCTCGCCCAGGGCGCCTGGGCCGCGCTCCCGCCGCTGCCCGCCGACATCACGCTGCGCGACGCCGCGTGGCTCGACGACGATCGCGTGGTCGCCTCGCTCGGCCGCACCCCGCCGCCGCGCCGCCGGGGCGCGGGCGGCTCGTGGACCCCGTCCGAGCGCACCGTCGTGCTCGACCCGGACCGCCGGGAGGAGCGCGCCGTGCTGCTCCAGGGACTCCAGGTCCACCGCCTCGCCGCCGCCTCCGGCGCGATCGTCGCCGGCGCCGACGGCGTGCTCGCGTGGCGCAACGGCGCCGGGGAGCCCGAGCGGCTCGCCGACCTCCCGCCGGTCGACGCGCTCGCGCTCCGCGCCGACGGGCTCGTCGCCGCCGCCGCGGCCTACGGGCGCGACGTGCTGCTGTGCAGCCCGGAGGGCGACTTCCGCCGCGAGCTGGCCGGCACGGCGGGCGCCACGGCGCTCGCCATGCACCCGGCGGAGACGCTGGTGGCGATCGGCGGGCGCGAGGGCGTCGAGCTGCGCACGCTCGAGGGCGAGCTGCGCGGGAGCGCGCCCGCGGACTCGCCGGTCGTCGACCTCGCGTTCTCCGAGGACGGGTCCCGGCTGCTGGTGCTCGAGGCCGGCGGCCTCGCGATCAGGGGTTCGGCGTGAGCCGCACGTAGTTCGAGTGCACGAAGGCGGTCGTGCCGCCGTGCTCGATCGCGTACCACTGACCGACCTTGCCGATCAGCAGCACGTGGCTGCCGCGCGGCAGCGTGTCGAGGATGGGGTGCGACATCCCGGGGCGCTCGCGGACGTTGAGCAGGATGGCGGCCGTCGCGCCCTGGCGCGCCATCGGCTCGACGAAGATGTCGTTGACGTCGTCCTGGTCGAGGTCCACGTTGAAGTCGCGCCCGCGCGCGGCGCCTCCGCCTCCGCCGCCACCGCCGCCTCCGCCGCCGCCCGGGTCGGGCTCCGGCTCGCGGATGGCGTCGAGGATGTTGTCGGCCGTCGAGGCGCCGCCCAGCGCGGTGCGGATCTTCGCCACGTCGGGCCAGCCCGGGCCGGCGCCGCGCTCGGCGCGCAGCAGCGTGAGCGCGTTGGCGTGCATGCCGCTGCCCTTGCGGATCGCCTCCATCAGCGCGAGCCGCAGCTGGCCGGCACGGGCGTTCGGCGTCGTGGCGACCGCGGCGTCGAGCAGCGGCCCGGTGAGGCCCCAGGGATCGAGCGCCGCGAAGTCGACGATGTCGTTGAGCTCCTGGCAGGTGAAGTTCGAGAGCTCCTCGAGCATGTCCACGCGATGGGCGGCGATCTGCGCGGCCCACTGGTGGTAGATGACGATGCGCAGGCGGTGGCTGGTCCACTCCGTCGCGTGCGAGAGGCCCGTGTAGAGGTCGTCGACGAACGCGAACGGCACCTGGTAGATCGAGGACACGTGCTGGTGGTCCTCGGACTTGAGCTCGGACAGCTCGCGGATCACCCCGACCTGCGTCAGCGCGTTGATCACGCGCGCGTTCGAGAGGTCGTTGAGGATGATGTTGTACGTCGTGACGATCACGTGGTCGTCCCAGCGGGCGCCGCCGGTCGCCACCCGCGCCCGCATCGCGGCCTCCAGCTCGGCCATCGTGTGCGCCGGGGCGCCGCCCGCCGACGGGGCGACCGCGCCGAGCGCGGGGCGACCGCCCGCCGCCGGGTGGTCGGCCAGGCCCCACAGCTCCAGGACGGCGCGCAGCGCGCCCTCGGGCTCGCCGCCCTCGCGCACGTAGTCGAGCCGGTCGCGCGCGGTCAGCTGCGGGTCGTAGCCGGGTGAGCCCAGCCGCAGCTGCCCGGTGGCCGGGTCGATCAGCGTCGCGTCGGAGGTGAAGGAGGCGTTGGCCGCGCTCACCGTGTCCGCGCCGAAGCCCTTGGCGCCGGCCATGTCGCGCAGGCGGTCGGCGATCGCCGGCTCGCGCTGCGCCTGGTTGCGGATCGCCAGCGCGGCGGCGCGCTCGCCCGCGGGCAGCCGCTCGAGCGGCTCGTGGGAGGCGGTGAGGCACGCGTTGACGAGGATCCGCGCCTGCGGCCCGTTGTCCATGTTCGTCAGCAGCGTGTTGAACATGGCCTCGGTCTGGCGGCGGTTGTCGTCGAGGTCCAGGCCCTCGGAGCGGATCTCGCCGGGGCGGGCGCCCTCGCCGCCGGCCATCTCGACCGACCGGCTGTCGCCGTGGCCGGCGATCATCGCCTGCTGGATCTTGCCGCCGACGCCGTAGCGCGCCGCGAGGTCGGGGAGCATCCCGGAGATCTCGGCGAGCGTGCGGGCGCCCTCGACCATCAGCGTGAAGTTGTTCGCGTTGGTGATCGCGGCGGTCATGTTCGGGTCGTGATGGAACGCGCCGTTGTGGTCCATCCCCGAGTGCAGCACCAGCGTGAACGGGAGGTTGCTCGTGTTGCCGTTGGTCCAGTTGTCCTTGAGCTTGTCCAGCGCGGGCGCCTGGAAGTGGTGCAGGTTGCGGACGTGCTGGATCTGGCCGACGTAGTCGGCCGGGTTGACGGTGGCGGCGAGCCCGAGGTAGGCGGAGATCTCCTCGCCGTTGGTGGCCTGCATCAACGGCCGCGCGCGGGTCACGAAGTCGACGAAGTTGGCGACCTGGTTGCCGCCGGGGCCGCCGCGCCAGCCACGGCCGTCGATCAGGTTCTGCAGGTCGGTGCGGTCGCCCTTCTGCTGCATGGTCAGGCGCAGCGACGCCGGCGGGATCGCGGCCTCGAGCGCGACGATCGCCTCGCCCCACGCGAGCGCCTTCGTGAGATCGGGAGCGATGGCGACCTCGATCGTCTGCCGCGTCTGGGCGAACGCGTCGCTGTAGGCCCGCAGGTTGCGCTTCTCGTCGTCGGTCGCGTGGGCCAGCAGGTCGGAGACCAGGAACGCGCCGCACGCGCGCAGCACCGGCGGCGCGGGCGCGCCGCGCCGGGTCGACAGGCCGCCCTCGGCGTACTCGAGCAGCGCGCGCAGCGCGTCGGCCTTGGCGGCGTCGGCGGTCATCGCCGGGGTCGTCCGCCAGTCCGCCTGGCGCTCCGTGTAGCTGTGGAACTCCTCCAGCGTCATCGCCTCCAGCTCGGCGACGGTGTGCTCCTCGGAGGCGATCGCGCGCGGGTCCGGGACCACCGGCGCGACCGGCCCGGGCGCGCGCGCGAGCATCGCCGCGACGGCGCGGTTGCCCACCGCGCGCTGGAGCGCGACGACGTCGGCGGCCGCGGTGCGCGGCGCCTCCTCGGGAGCACGCGCCTTCTCGTCGTCGCGCGGGCGGTCCGGCTGAGCATCGAGATCGCGGGAGGGCAAGCCTGACCGACCCTAAGCCGCCGCGGCCGGACTCGCTAGGGCCGAACGGCCCGACGTTCGGCCCTCAACGCGCGCGCAGCCGCCGCTCCGCTTTCACGTAGCCCTTCTTCGTCGCCTTCGCCTTGACCGCCCTGCGGCTCTTGAGCGTCAGCTCGACGCGGCCCTTGCCGTTGGTCCTCCCGCTCTTGCCGGCCGCGCTCACGGTGGCGCCCTTCACCGGGTCGCCGGCGTCCAGGACGGTGAACCGCACGTCGGTCCTCTCGCCCTTGCGGACCTTCCTCGGGGCGGCGCGGAGGGTCAGGCCCGGCAGCAGCCGCCGGTAGTAGGTGGCGGTCGTCGAGCTCGTGCCGTCGTTGAAGTTGGCGAGCACGTCGACGCCGCCGTCCGGCGCCGCGCTGGCGTCGACGCGGTAGGCGGCCTGCGTGCCCTTGACGGCGCCGCCGGAGACGGTCGCGCCCCACACGGTCGCCTTGCGGTTGGAGCGCACGGCGCGCACCACCGGGTCGCCGCCGCGGTTGTCGACCCACGCGATCCACAGCCGGCCGTCCTTGACGCCGGCGATCGCCACCGGCGTGTTGCCGAAGCCGCTGAGCTTGGCGATGCCGCGGCGCCTTGGAGTCGCCGACCCGCCACACCCGGACGGCCTTCTGCGCCGGGTAGCCGGTCGCGTAGGCGGCGTAGAAGCCGCCGCCGGGCCGGGCGACGAACGGGGTGCGGCTGAGCCTGCCGGTCTGCGAGGTCGTCCGTGCTCGGCATCGTCTCGGGCGAGCCGGCCGGCGCGCCGCCCGGGCCGACGACCTGCGTCAGCACGCCGAGGCGGCCGGCGGCGCTCGAGTACCACGCCATCCGGGTCGTGCCGGAGGCGTCGGTGGCGAGCTGCGGATCGTTCCCGTACTGACCGATCGAGTTCTGGTACTCGAAGTTCGGCGTCGCCGGGCTGAGGCCGGAGTGCACCCAGGTGCCCAGCGTGCCGGCCCACGCCTGCAGGATCTCGCCGCCGCGCACGGTCGCCGCGATCGAGCTCCCGTAGGCCTGGCCGCCGTCGGGGTTGACCTGCCCCGGCTGCAGCGCCCAGCTGGCGCCGCCGTCGCCCGACAGCGCGGTGTTGATCTCCTTCTGCGGGTCGCTCGTGTCGGTCGAGCGGAAGCCGCCCCAGAACGCGCGCAGGCCGCCGGCCGGGTCGATGACCACGGCGGGGTTGGTGAAGCCGGTCCAGCCCGACTGCACCGGGGTCGCGGCGCCGACCTTGCCCGACGCCGAGATCGGCGTGTGCAGCAGGTCCTCGGTGTTCGGGCCCGTCGGGTGGTGCCACACGGCGTGCAGCACGCCGTCGGAGGAGCGCGCGATGCCGACCTGGTCGGTGCTCGCGCCGTCGAGCGTGGTGACGCGCTTCCAGCCCGCCGCCTGGGCGGACGGGGCGACCAGAGGAGCAGGGCGAGGCGGCGAGAGCGACGGCGCGGGGCTTCATCTGCCGACTCTAGACGCTCATCCCGCCGTCGAGCGGGATCGCCGCGCCGGTCATGAACGCGCTCTCGTCGGAGGCCAGGAACAGCGCGGCGGCCGCGACCTCGTCCGGCCGTCGCGTGCCGGCCGAGCGGGATCATGCCCTCGAAGATCGCCGCGGCCGCGCGCCGTCGGGCTCGCCGGTCGCCACCGTCTCGATCGCGGTGCTGGAACGCGTTGTCGACCGGGCCGGGTGCAGCGTGTTGACGCGGATGCCGCGCGCGGCGACCTCCTTGGCCGCGGTCCGCATCAGCCCGACGAGCGCGTGCTTGGACGTCGCGTAGGCGACGATCCCCGGAGTCCGAGGTGAGGCCGACGACGCTCGAGTTGAGGATCAGGCTGCCGCCGTCGCGCATCGCGGCCGAGCGCGTGCTTGGCGACCAGGAACGGCGCCGCGGACGTTGACGGCCATCACGCGGTCGAACACGTCCTCGGGGTACTCCGCGACCGGCGCGACGGCGCCGAACACGCCGGCGTTGGCGAACGCGACGTCGAGCCCGCCGAAGCGCTCGACCGCGGCACGACCGCGCGCGCGACCTGGGCGGAGTCGGTGACGTCGGCCGCGCGCGGACCGCGCGCGGTCCCGCCGAGCTCGGCGGCCAGCGCGTCGAGCGCGCCCGGTCGAGGTCGGCGAGCACCACGCGCGCGCCCTCGGCGACGAAGCGCCGCGCGGTGGCCGCGCCGATGCAGCCGGCCGGCACCGGTGATCACGCGACCTTGCCGTCCAGCACGCGCCATGCAAATGGCCTGACGATCCTATCCTCGACCCTATATGACCGCCACGGTCGCGCATCGTCGGCGGCGGAGGCGGCGTCGGCTCCTCCGCCGCGCTTCAACCTCCTGCTCCGGCCCGAGCCCTACGACATCGTCCTCGTCGACGGCCGCCCGGGGATGGCCGCCTCGCACGAGATGGACCTCCAGCAGGTGCTCGCGCTGGGCGGCACGGGCTCGGTCCGCGTCGGCACGCTGGCCGAGCTCGCGGAGGCCGACGTCGTGGTCGTCACCGCCGCCGCGCCGCTGACCGTGAACCGCTCGCGCATGTCCTACCTGCGGACAACGCCGAGATCCTGGCGCGGATCGCCGACGCGCTGCCGCCCGGCTGGGACGGCGTCCTGCGTCGTGGTCACCAACCCGGTCGACCCGCTCGTCACCTGGCTCCCGCCGCGGACCGGCCTCGACCGCGGGCGGGTGCTCGGCTACACGCCAACGACAGCGCTGCGGCTGCGCACGGCGGTCGGCGCTGCGCTCGGCGTGCCGCCGCGGCCGCGTCGACGCCTGGGTGCTCGGCGAGCACGGCGACCGCTGCGTGCCGCTGCTCAACCGCGTCGCGGTCGGCGGCGCGCCGGTCGGCTGGACGCCGCCGCAGCGCGCCGGGCCGCCGACTTCGTGCGCAGCTGGTACATGCGGCACGTCGCGCTGGACTCCGGCCGCTCCTCGACCTGGACGACCGGCGCCGGCGTCGCGCGGATGGTCGCGGCGCGATCGGGCGCGGCGGCGACGGGCCGTGGGTCGGCGTCGGTGGTGCTCGACGGCGAGTACGGGATCGCCGACGTCGCGGTCGGCGTGCCGGTGCGCTCGGGCGCGGCGGCGTGCGAGGTGCAGGAGTGGGAGCTCGCCGACGAGGAGCGGCCGCGCTGCGGCGGCCGCGGCGGTGGTCCGCGCGGCGGCGCTCAGCCTGCCGACGTGAGCACGTCGTGCAGGTGCTGGAGGTGCGCGCGCATCGCCTTCTCGGCGGCGCCGGGCGGCGCTGCCGGACGGCGCGCGCGATGGCGCGGTGCTGGCGCGAGGATCGCCTCGCGCTTCGACGCGGCCGAGATCTGCACGATCAGCGACGGCTGGCAGACTTCGAGGATCCAGCCGGTGAACGCGAGCAGCAGGTCGTTGCCCGCCGCCTCGGCGAGCATCTGGTGGAAGCGGGCGTCGGCCTCGTTGAATCGGCTCGCCGGGCGCGTGGCGCTCGGCGTCGGCGATCGCCTCCTCGAGCCGCTCGACGATCTCCGCGGTGGCGTTCCGGCCGCCCCGCGCCAGCGGCACCTCGAGCGACAGCCGCGCGTCGAGCAGCTCGTCCATCGCGATGCTCTCGGCGGCGAGCATCAGCGCGATCGACTCGCTGAGGTTGCGGCTCATGCCCTCGCTCGGCGTGTGCGCGACGAACATGCCGCCGGAGCGGCCGCGGCCTGACGCGGATCAGGTGCGAGGCGGACAGCAGGCGCAGCGCCTCGCGCATCGTCGGCCGGCTGACGCCGAACTCGTCGGCCATCTCCTGCTCGGTGCCGATGCGCTCGCCCGGCTGCAGGCCCTGCCTCGAGCCAGCGGCGGATCTCGATCGCGATCTGCTCGCTCGCGCCCGAGCGTGGTCGCCGAATCGCGGGCTCTTGCGGGGACGTGACGCATGGAGGCCGTACGGATCGGCGCGCCACCGCCCGCACGCCGAATACCAAACGTTTTGCAGTACCTAGTCCCGCCGTGACCCCGGCTCCGCCCACCGTCCGCGACGCGACGTTCGACGTCCTGCGCCGCCTGGAGCTCACGACGATGTTCTCCAACCCGGGCTCGACCGAGGTGCCGTTCCTCGCCGGCCTGCCCGACGACCTCGACGTTCGTGCTCGCCCTGCACGAGGGCTCCGTGGTGGCGATGGCGGCGGGCTACGCGCTCGGCCGCGGCCGCCCGGCGCTCGTGCTGCTGCACTCGACGCCCGGGCCTCGGCAACGCGGTCGCCGCGCTCGCCACCGCGCGCGCCAACCGCGCGCCGCTGGTGGTGCTCGTCGGCCAGCAGGACCGCCGCCACCTGGCGCTCGAGCCGTTCCTGGCCGGCCGGCTCGCGGGCTGGCCGGCGACTACCCCGTGTGGACGACCAGCCCGCGCGGGCGCAGGACGTGCCGGGCGCGATCGTGCGCGCCCACCACGAGGCGGCCACCGGGCGAGGGCCCGGCGATCGTGATCGTGCCGATGGACGACTGGTCCGCGCCCGCGGGCGAGCCGCACGAGACGATCGGCCGCAGATCGCTGATGCGCTCCGCGGCGGCCGACCCGGCCGCCGTCGAGGCGCTCGCCGGGCTGCTCGAGGCGCGCGACGCGGCCGGCGATCGTGGTCGGCGCGGGCGCCGACGGCGAGGAGCGCTGGGCGGCCCTGGTCGCGCTGGCCGAGCACCTCGGCTGCCCCGTGTGGCAGGAGGCGTTCGGCGGCCGCGCCGGCTTCCCGCAGGACCATCCGCTGTTCGCCGGGCACCTGCCGCCGCGCGCCGCGGCTGCGCGACGCGCTCGCGCCGCACGACGTCGTGCTCGTCGTCGGCGCGGCGCGTCTTCCGCCAGTACCCGTACGACGAGGGGCCGCTGGTCGAGCCGGGCACGCGCGTCGGCGGTGGTCACCGACGATCCGGCCGAGGCGCACCGCAGCCCGGCGGAGATCGCGGTCATCGGCGAGCCGGCGGCGATCTGCGCCGCGCTCGTCGCGCGCGGTGCCCGCGCCGCGCGCGAGCCGATCGTCGCGCAGCGGGTGATCCCCGCCGCCCCGGCGCCCAGCCATCCCGCTGCGCGCCGGCCACGTGCTCGCCGCGCTGTCGACGCGGCTGCCGCGCGACGCGATCCTGGTCGAGGAGACGCCCTCGAGCCGCCCGGAGCTGCACGCCCGCATCCCCGCCACCGCGCCGCTCGGGTTCGTGAGCGCGATGGGGCTGCTCGGCTTCGCGATGCCCGCCGCGATCGGCCTGCGGCATGGCCGCGGCCCGACCGCCCGGTGCTCGCCGTCGTCGGCGACGGCTCCTCGCTCTACCAGGTGCTCGCGCTGGAGCGCGGTCGAGTACGGCGCCGGCGTGCTGTTCGTCGTGCTCGTCAACGGCGGCTACGCGATCATGGACCGCCTGGCCGAGCGCAACGGCGCCGACGGGCCGTGGCCGCGCGCTCGACGGGATCGACGTCGGCGCGCTCGCCCGCGCCCAGGGGTGCGAGACCGTGCGGGTGGAGCGCCACGACGAGCTGCTGACGACGCTCGACGGGCTGCTGCCCGAGCTCGCCCGCCGCCGCACGCCGCTGCTGCTCGAGGTGATGGTCGAGCCCGACCCGACCTTCGACGTCTAGGCCGCGGCCACCGCCCCCGTGTTCATCGCCTCCAGCACGGCGTGCGTCTGGAGCGCGTCGCCCGAGAGCTCGGCCGACGCCTCGCCCTGGTGCAGCACGACCACGCGGTCGCACAGGGTCGCCAGCTCGTCGATGTCGGTCGAGCAGATCAGCACGGGCGCGCCCGCCTCGGCGGTCGAGCGGATGAGCGCGTGCATCTCCGCCTTGGCGCCGACGTCGACGCCGCGGGTGGGGTCGTCGAGCAGCACCACGGAGGGCTGGGCGTCGAGCCACTTGGCGAACACGAGCTTCTGCTGGTTGCCGCCCGACAAGCGAGCCGGCGGGCTGGTCGACGCTGCGCGCGCGCACCTTCAGCCAGCGCACCTGATCGCGCGCCCGGCGGCGCAGGTCGCCGGCGCGCACGATCCAGCCGTCGGCGGCCAGCCCGACCGAGCGGATCTGCGCGACGTTCTCCCAGATCGGCTTGTCGAGCATCAAGCCCAGCCGCCGCCGGTCGCCCGACACGAGCGCCACGCCGGCGCGGATCGCGCCGCGCAGGCTCCGCGCGGCACCGGCCGCCCGCCGGGCAGCGTCACCGACGCCGGCGTCCGGCCGCCGCAGCCCGCCACCAGCTCGAGCACGGCGTGGTGGCCGGCGCCCGCCACCCCGGCGAGCCCGACCACCTCGCCGGCCCCCACCCGGAGCGAGAACGGCTTCAGCGCGCCCTCGACGGCGACGTCGCGCAGCTCCAGCGCCGCGCCCTCGACGTCGAGCGCGTCGGCGACCTGCTCGCGCAGCGCGCTCGTCGACCTTCACCTCCTCCTGCTCGGGCTGCGCCGAGCATCGCCTTCACGATCGCCGGCACGGTCAGCTCCGCGCGCGGCTGCGCGCTCATCGCCACCGCGCCGTCGCGCAGCACCGTGACCTCGTCGCACAGCGCCATCACGTCCTCGAGGATGTGCGAGACGAACACGACGCCGACGTCGCGGTCGCGCAGCACCCGCAGCGTGTCGAGCAGCATCTCCGTGCTCGCCTGCCCGAGCGCCGAGGTCGGCTCGTCGAGGATCAGGATCCGCGGCTCGGTGAGCAGCGCCTTGGCGATCTCCAGCAGCTGGCGCTGGGCGAGGCTGAGGTCCTCGACCGGCGTGCGCAGGCCGACGTCCAGCCCGAGCTCGCGCAGCACCGGCCGCGCCCGCCGCGCCATCTCCGCGCGGTCGACGAACGGCCCGCGCCGGAGCTCGCGCATCGTGTACAGGTTCGCCAGCACGTCGAGGTCCGGGAACACGTTGAGCTCCTGCGAGACCACCGCGATCCCGCTGCGCACCGCCTCGGCCGTGTTGGCGAAGCGCACCTCGCGCGCCGTCGAGCGCGATCGTCCCCTCGTCCGGGACGACCGCGCCCGCGATCGCCTTCACCAGCGTCGACTTGCCGGCGCCGTTCTCCCCCAGCAGCGCGTGCACGGAGCCGGCGCGGACCGTGAGGTCCACGCCGGCCAGCGCCACCACGCCGCCGTAGGTCTTCCGGACGGCCGCGCGCCTCCAGCACTTAGCCGGGCATCTCCCCGAGGTACTGGTCCGGGTTGTCGAGCTGCTTGGTCACCTCGTCCTTGAAGTACTCCGCCCGGGAGGCCTCGCTCTTCTGGCGGGTGATGATCTCGTCGATGTTCTTGTCGTTGACGATCAGCGCGCCCGAGTTCCACATGCCCTCGGGCAGGTCCCCGTCGCCCTGGGCGGACTTGGCCATCAGCTTGATCGCCAGGTAGCCCTTGAGCCAGTGCTCGGGCGAGACGAGCGCGGTCACGAGCCCGTCGCGGACGCCCTCCAGGGCCACCTGGTCGAGGTCGCAGGCGCCGACGACGTACTTCTTGCCGTCCGGCGCGAGATCCGCGACATCGACACCGCCGCCTGGCTGCCCGGCCCGACGTAGGCGAGCGCGTCCGGGTGCGCCTTCACCTGCGCGCTCCAGGTGTTGTAGTTGTCGGTCGGGCTCTGCTTGGCGTCGAAGACGATGAACTTCACGCCCGGGCGCTCCTTGCCCATGACCTCCTTGAACCCCTGGTTGCGCTGCTCGAGCACGGGCAGGCCGGGCGTGTCGGTGCCGATCATGATCTCGCCCTTGGCGTCCTTCGGGATCTTCGGGAGGAGCGCCTTGGCGAGGTCCTGGCCGATCTCGACGTTGGAGTTGCCGATCAGCAGCTTCACCGCGTCCTCGGTGCCCTTGGGCGGCGGCACGTCGACCGCCACCAGCGGCACGTTCTGATCGCCCGCCTGCTGCAGCGGGCGGATGAACAGCTCGGGCGTGAGCGTCATCATCGCCACGCCGTCGCGCGACGCGCGCGCGGCGGACTGGAACAGCTGCACCTGCTTCGGGCCCGTTGACCTCGGCCGGCGCCGACTCGGTGAGCTTGACCCCCGGCGTGTCGCTCGCCGCCGCCTTCGCGCCGAGCGCCATCTCCTGGGCGAAGTTGGTCGTCGTCGTCGGGTAGACGAACGCGAGCTTGACCTCCTTGGCGCCGCCCCCGCTCGCCGCCCGACGCGCTCGAGGTGTCGTCGTCGGCGCTCTTGTTCGTCGAGCACCCCGCGGCTGCGGCGAGCAGCGCCACCGCGAGCACGATCCGTCCCCCTCCTCAACACGGCAGACCTCTCCTCTCGTGATTTCACAGGTCCAGTCCTGTGCGGCGATGGCGGCGGCGGCCGCGGATCACGCTGTCCAGCGCGACGGCGGTGAGGATCACCGCGCCGGTGGCGAACGAGCTCCAGTTGACCGGCACGTCGAAGTAGGCGAGCCCGCTGTTGACCGCGCTCAGCAGGATCGAGCCGAGCACGGCGCCGACGACGGTCGCGCTGCCGCCGCGCAGCGGCGTGCCGCCGATCACGGTCGCGGCGATCGCCTGCAGCTCGAAGCCCGTGCCGATGTTCGGGTCGCCCGAGATGAAGAAGGCGAGCCCGAGCATCCCCGACAGGCCGCTGAGCGCGCCCACCAGCACGAGCGTCTGCACCCGCACGCGCGGGATCGAGATGCCCGAGAACGTCGCCGCCTCCGGGTTGGAGCCGATCGAGCGCACCCGGTAGCCGTACGGCGTGAAGCGCAGCACCGCCGTCATCCCGACGGCGACGAGGATCAGCACCCACACGCTCACCGGCAGGCCGGCGAAGTCACCCCCGACGAAGGTGAAGAACGAGTTGTCGGCCGGCAGCCCGGTGACCTGCTCGCCGTCGGAGAGCGCCTGCGAGAGCCCGCGGTACATCGACAGCGTGGCGAGCGTGGCGACGATCGCGGGGATCGCGATGAACTGCACGAGGATCGCGTTGAAGAGGCCCATCGCGCAGCCGAGCAGGATCCCCAGCAGCGCGCCCAGCCACGGGTTCATGCCGTGCTGGATGAAGATCGCGACCGTGACCAGCGAGAGCCCGAACATCGAGCCGACGGACAGGTCGATCTCGCGCATCGAGATCAGGAACGCCATCCCCGCGGCGATGATCCCGACGTAGGCGGAGTTCTGGACGACCTCCTTGAGCTGCCCCCACTCGAGGAAGTCCGGGTGCAGGATCCCGATGAACGCGATCAGCGCGATCGTCGCGACGAGCACGCTGTTGGACTCGACCTCGAACGCGCGCCGGACCAGTCCGCGATCGTCGTGCTCGTCTTCCCGTGCGTCGTCGGGCGACGACGTCGGCGCGGGCTGAGCCCGCAGCTCCTCCTCCTGCAACCGCTCCACCCTCTCCTCAATGACCAAGCGCGCCCCGGAACGTACCGGGACGCACAGCTAATTTCAAATGATTAGCGGATAGAGCGGTGCGTCGCTATTGGCGCCGATGCGGGTGACGGAGAAGGGCACGCCGGCCGGTTCGGCCAACACCGCCTGGCGGCGAGCGGGGTGTCGACCGGGCCCGCCAGGCGTGCCGCCGCGCCTCCTGGGCGGCCGGGCGCGTCGACGTCGTCGACCCAGAAGTCGACGTTCCAGCCGGCGGTGCTCGCCGCGCATCATCGTCGCCACGACCTCGCGGCTGACGGGCTGCTCGGGCTCCCCGCCGACATAGCCGGGGAGGCGGAACATCGTCGCGAGACGTCGCCCATCTCGAACGTCTCGATCGTCCACCCGAACACCGCGGCGTAGAACGCCGCGGCGGCTTCGGGTCCGGGGTGCTCAGGCTGCTCATCGCCCACGCGCCGAACTCGTTCACGAGCTGCGCGCCGGTCGTGCGCTCACAGGCGGCGATCACGCCCCCGGTGGGGACCGTGATGACGGTGATCCGACCTGAGGGCCCTCGAACGGCTCGACGACCTCGGTCGCCGCCGGCCGCGCGTGTCTTCTCGACGACCTTATCGCGCTCGCGACCGCCACGTCGGTGATCCACGCCGGGCGGGCTTCGGCTCGACGCCGTGGCGGCAACGGCGTCACGGCGGCGACGGGCTTCCCCGAGCTTCGCGACGTAGATGTCGCCCTTCTCGTACGTCCACCCGACACCGGGCGTAGAGCTCGGCTGCGGCCCTGGGTCGGCTGGATGGTGGCCACGAAGCACGGGACCCCGGGTTCGTCTCGGTCACGTTGGCGTCATACACGAACCGTACCAGAGCGTTCGAGTTTCCAACTTAGTCGGTTAGACTTACTTTCGTGGCCCGGACTATGGCGACCGATGTGGCGTGGCCCGCGGCTCGACGCGGTGCCAGCGCTCGGCGCTCCTCGTCGTCGCGGGCTCCTGCTCGGCCCCGAAGCGCTTCAGCGACCTGCGGGCCGGGCCTGCCGCCCGTGAGCGCCGACATCTTCGCCGCGCGCCTGCGCGAGCTGGAGCAGTCGGTGGCTGGCGGGGCGGCGCCGCTCCCGCCGCCGGACGCCTCGAAGGTCTACTGCTCACGTAGCGCGCCCGGGACTGGAGCCGGTCGTCCTCGCATCGGCCGCTGGGGCTCGGTCGCCTCGTCCCCACCCGCCGGGACGCGGATCGCGTCGACGCCTTCGTGGTTGCGCTGAGACGCTGTACGGGCGGCGGCCCCGGCACCGTTCGGCTCGTCTCGACCGCGAGCCGTTCACCGTGGTCGCCGACGGGACGCTGGAGGCGGCTCGTGGAGAGGCGCGGGACCCGGACGGCGTCATCCGCGGCGCGCCGGCGGAAGCTGACCGCGTGCTGTGGCACGGGCGCGCCCTGGTTCCACCGGGATCGAGCTGTCCGGGCGAGCCGCCGAGCTTCCTGGAGCTTTTCCCGCTCCCGCCGGAGAATCGCGGCATGCACAGCGAGGATTGGACCGAGGTCGAGGTCGTCGAGCGGTACCCTGTCCCGCGCGGACGCGTTCCCGCACCGCCTCGAGGGCGAACAGGTGCTGCTCGACCATCTGCCGCGGGCGCGCCGCGTGCTGGACCTCGGTGCCGGCGACGGGCGCCTGCTGCGCGATCGTGCTGCGCGACCGCCCGGAGGCGACCGGCGTCGCGCTCGACTTCTCCGACGTCATGCTGGCCGCGGCGCGCGAGCGTTTCGCCGGCGAGGACCGCTGGAGGTCGTCCAGCACGACCTCGTCGACCCGCTCCCTCGCTCGGCCCCTTCGAGCCATCGTCTCCTCGATGGCCATCCACCACCTCGAGGACGAGCGCAAGCGCGAGGTCTTCGCCGAGGCGTTCGAGCTGCTGGAGCCCGGAGGGTTGTTCGCGAACTTCGAGCACGTGACGTCGCCGACCGACGCATCCACTACACGTTCCTGGCCGCGGTCGGCGAGCCGCAGAGGAGCACGACGACCCCTCCGACCGCTGCTCGACGCCTGGACCCAGGTCCGCTGGCTGAGCGAGATCGGCTTCGAGGACGCCGACTGTACTGGAAGCCCTGGAGATGGCGCTGCTGCTGGGCGTCAAGCCTTGACGTAGACCGACCCGTGGGCGGGGCTCGGCCCGTGAACGGCTCCCCGGCTCCAGCCGCCCCACCGGTCCTCCAGGCGCATCCCGGCGAGGCGGGCGATCAGGTCCAGCTCGCTCGGCCACGCGTAGCGCATCTCATCGGCTCGGCTGGGCCCCGCCGTCCCTCGAAGTCCTAGTGCCGGCCGCTGAGGCGCTGGCCACGACGTCGTAGACGTAGAACGACTCGCCTCCGGGTCGGCGCGCCACGGGAGGACGGCCTGACCGAGCGGCACCCGCTGCAGCTCCGGTACGCGGGCCTCGATACGACCGCCCCCCGCTGGTAGGTGGCGGGCGCATTTCTCGAGCACGCGACCTGGCCGTCCTCTCGACCAGGTTGAAGATCGTGTTTAAGACGAGGTAGGCGGCAGCGAACCCCCCTCGACGCGGGTGACGGCGGTGTCGCCCACCAGCGCCTCGACCTTTTCTGCTCCCGGGCTTGGCCCGCAGCTCCGCGAGCATCGCCACCGGGTTGTCGATCCCGGCGACCCGCACACCGCGCTCCGCGAGCGGCAGCGCGTTCCGCCCGGTCCCGATCGCGAACTCAGCGCCGCGCCGTCGCCCGCGAGCTCGCGCGAGGTCTCCACCGCCGGCGCGACCACGTCCGGGTCGAACATGCTTCCCCGATGCGCGTCGTAGGTCGCCGCGACCCGCTCGCCGATTGCCCCCTCCTCCGCCACGAGCTCCAGTGTCCACCCCGAACGAGGCCCGCCGTAGCGAGCCTTCGAGTGCCCCCGCCAGGAATCGAACCTGGAGCCTTCGGATCAAGAGTCCGCTGCTCTGCCAGTTGAGCTACGAGGGCGGCGGAGCCCAATGTTAGCGCCGGTCAGCGCTTTGGCATGGCCCGTCGGTGCGGTTCGACTCCTGGCTCTGCTGCTGGACCTGCTGGGGCGAGCTGCCTGCTGCTTGGCGGCGTCCAGCTGGCTCTTGAGCGTGTTGCGCTCGTCCTTGGGCGCGAGGTCGAG
>CAVSJY010000014.1:0-142657 GCA_963728465.1 uncultured Solirubrobacteraceae bacterium | reverse complement strand
TGCGGCTCGTAGCCGGCGCGCGCGCCGCGCAGCCGCAGGGCGCAGACGGCGTCCTGGTAGCGGCGCTTGGAGGCCGTGAAGCGCGCCGCCTCCTCGCGCCGGCGGCGCGGCGTGAACGGCCCCCGGTACACGTACGCCCCGCACGCCCACACGCAGCGGAAGCCCGCGCGCAGCGCGCGGGCGGCGTACTCCATCTCCCAGCAGGGCCCGAGCGAGAAGCCCTCGTCGGCCGCACCGACCGCGTCCAGCACCGGCCGCCGGACCGCGAGGCAGAAGTCGGCGGGCCCGTGGAGCGGCGCCAGCGAGCGCGTCTCGGCGCCGAAGCGCGTGGCCGCCTCGGCCGCGGTCGCGGCGACCTCGGCCGGCGACCCGCCGCGGCCGCGGAACACCGCCTGCGCGTTCCACGCGCTGTTCGTCGACGGGCCCGCCAGTCCGTTGGCGGGGTCCGCCGCGAGCGCGGTGAGCAGCGCGTCGAGCCACCCCGGCCCGGCGACGGATCCGCTCTCGAGCAGGACGATCACCTCGGCGTCCGAGGCGAGGGCGAGCCGGTTGAAGCAGGCGGGCGGCCCGAGCGCCTCGGCCGTGCCGTCCTGGCGCCGGCGCCCGAGCGCGGCCAGCGCCGACCGGGTCGCGGCATCCGGCCCGTCCGGCAGCAGCACGAGCTCGAACCGCCCGCCCTCGGCATCGGCGCGCAGCGACTCCAGCGTCGCCAGCAGCCCGTCCGGCCGCTCGTGCACGTGGACGCCGACGAGCACGGTGGGTCGGCTCGACGCGCTCATGGCTCCCACCTGAGCGTCTCGTTGTCGATCGCCGCTCGCACGGCGGCCACCACCGTGTCGACTTCAGCTTGTGAGAACGATGAGCGCGCCTTCGCGACGGCCTTCTCCAGCTGAGCGGGGCTTCCGAGGCGAGCTGGACGACGCGCGGGCCGCGTCCCGGACGATCGTCGCGATCCTCGGCTCGAGCTCGCCGATCACCTCGAGGCTCTCGGCGCCATCGTCGTTGATCACCGCGGAGGTCTCGCGCGCGCCGGGAGCGCCGGACTCGAACGACAGGACGGGCGTGAGCGCCTTCCCGCGCTTCTCCCCCTTGACGTCGTACTCGCCCCACTGAGCGGTGATCTCCTTCAGGAAGTCGAGGTTCTTGCCGGTCCGGTACGTCGCCTTCGTCTCGTACCAGAGCGTGAGCGCGCCCTTCTCGTGACCCGTGAGGAGGCTGATCACCTTCTCCTCCGCCCGCGACCACATGTTGGTGTTCGCGTCCTTGTCGCCGATCGCGAAGTTCTGGCTCTTGTCGGGCCCCCCCAAGTCGAAGTGGATCATGTGCAGCTTCACCCATTGCTGCTTCGACGCGGTTCATCTGCGCCATCCGCTTCTCGCCGGGCACAGGCGCGCTGGTGGACGATGAAGGCGAGTCGCCCACCCTCCGGGAACTTGAGCGTCAGCGGCTCGGCCTTCGCGAAGCCGCCACGGACGGTCTTGCTGTCGGTGTTCCCACGGAGGAAGAGGACGGTCGACTTCACCGACGGGTGACCGAACATCTGGAAGAGCTTCTTCAGGACGTCGGCGACCTCCGTCAGCTTCGTCTCCTTGGACTGCCTGCGCTTCGTGAGGAGCGACCTGGCGGCCTTCATGTCGTTCCGCGCCTGGGCCTGATCCTCGGTCCGCGGCAGCCTGCCCAGCTCGTCCTTCTCCCAGTGGTCTATCCAGCCCGCAGCGGTCCGCCGCGTGGACTCGAGCCAGATCTCCTCCGCGTTCGCCTCTCCCTCGGCGTAGAGCCGTGCGTCTCGCCGCCCGCGTCGAACGTCACCTCGTCCTTGCCGCGCCGCCGAGGCCGAGCTTGTCGAGCATCGCGCGGCCGATCGCGAGCGCCTTGTCGATGATCGCGCCGATCGCGGCCTCGACCTTCTCCTGCACCGGCAGGAGCATCTCCTTGACGCGCTCGCCGAGGTTGCCGAGGCGGATGAAGTTGGCGAGGAAGCCGACGGCCATCGGCATCGCCATCCCGAGCGCCTTCTCGACGAAGCCGGCCGCCCGCCCGGTGACGCCGCGGGCGAGGTCGAGCGCCGTGTCGAGCACCGTGTTGACGATGTCGAGGATCTGGCGGGCGTACTCGGCCGCCGTCTGGATCGCCGCCCACGCGGCGAGGATGGCGTTGATGATCGCGCCGATCGGGTTGAGCGCGGCGAGCAGCCGCGGCGACGCGAGCTTGACGACCTGCTTGGTCACCCACCCGACGAGCGCGCCGATCAGCGCGTCGACGAGATCCCCCGCCGTCTGCTTGATCTTCTCCCACAGCCCGGCCGCGCCCTGCTCCAGCGCGACCGAGACCCACTCCCATACGCCCGTGAGGAAGCGGTAGAGCTTCCGGATCTTCGCCACGAGCGGCTTGTTGTTGAGCTTCTTCTCGAGGATCTGGAAGACCTTCTCCACCGAGATGCCGGCGATCGAGAGCACGAGCGCGACGACCGACTTGAACGTCCACTCCGTCGGGACCTCGATCCCCGCCTTCTTCATCTGGCCCCGGAACCAGCCGGTGACGCCGTTCCACAGGTGCGTCGCGATGTTGTCGAAGAAGAGGCCGAAGCCCTCGAACACCGCCATGAGCGTGTTGCGCAGGAAGCCGAGCGGGTCCTTGACGATCTCGGCGAACGCCGCGCGCGCCTTCGCGTAGATCGACTTCACGAGGTCCATCGGGATCTCGAGGATCACGAGGATCAGGTCGAAGAACCGCAGGACCGCGGCCTTGAGGTCCCACTTGACGAAGATCGCGCGGACGACCTCGAGCGCCGCGCCCTTGACCTTGTCCCAGATGTTCTTGACCTCCAGCAGCTTGCTGAAGATCGGGATCCGCTTGAGGATCTGGTTGATCAGGAACGCGACGACCGGGTCCTTGATGCAGGCCGGGATCCGGTTCCAGATCCGCTTGACGACGCCGGAGACGAGGTTCCAGACGTCGGCGATCACCGAGCCGATCCAGCGCACGAACTCGAGCACGGGCGCGAGGAACGTCTTGAGGCGCTCGAGCGCGGACTTCACCCACTCGGCGATCGCCTCGACCTTCTCGGTCGCCCACGCGAGCAGCAGCTTGAACTTGGCGATCAGCCAGTCCACGACGCTGACGAGGAACGCGAGGATCGAGCCGGCGAGCTGGCCCACGACCTTTCCCAGGCCGGCCACGACCGCGCCGAACTTCTCCGTCAGGAACGCCGCGATCCCGCCGAGCTTGGCGCTGACGGCGTTGACCGCGCCCATGATCCGCGGGATCACCTCGCGCTCGAGCACGCTGCGCTGATCGAGCACCGAGCCGCGCGTGCGGAGGTGCTGCGCGATCCAGCGGACCCCGTAGATCACGCCGCCGATCACGGCGGCGATCGCGAAGATCGGGCCGCCGGTGATCGCCAGGATCACGCCCGCGACGATCAGGATCTGCTTCTTGTAGGGCTCGACCTTGGCCTTGACCCAGGTCCAGGCCTGCCCCGCCTTCTCCTGGACCCACTGGAGGATGCCGTTCTGGCCCTCGGGGCCCTCGCCGATCCCGAGCTTGTCCTTGATCCACTTCCAGGCCCGGCCGAGCCAGTCCCGGATCGGCTTGGTCTTGTCCCAGATCCAGGACGCGATGTCCTTGATCGTCTCCCAGATGGCGCCGCCGATCTGCTTGAGGAAGTCCCAGATCGGCGCGCCGAACCGGTCCCACATGTCGACGAAGAACCCCTTGACGGTGGCGATCCAGCCCTGGACCTTCTCGATCACGGGCGTCGCGAGGCCCATGAAGACGTCCTGGATCTTCTGCGCCGCCTCGGTGATCGACGAGCAGTCGCCCTTGGCGATCTTGGCCGCCGCCTCCTTGACCCACTGGACGAGGTTCGCGAAGTGCCCCGACAGCGACTCGATGATCCCGGTGACCGCCCGCACCGGCTTCATCAACGTGTCGAACAGCGCCTCGACCGCGGCGGCGATCTTCTCGGTCAGCCACGTGAAGAAGCCCTTGCGGATGATCGGGACGAGCACCGGCGCGAACTCCTCCAGCGCGTCCCACATCTTGCCCTCGACCCAGTCGCCGAACCCGAACAGCCCCTGCACGCGCGCGCCGCCGGTGGCGCCCTCGACGCGCGCCGGCTCGCCGTGGGCGACGGCGGCCGCGGCCTGCTCGGCCTCGCGCTCGAGGCCGTTCCCGGCCGGCGTGTAGGCCTGCGGCGCCGGCTGCGCCTGCTGCTGCACGACGTGGGCGACCTCGTGCGCGATCAGCGGCAGGTCGGTGGCGCGCTCGCCCTGCGCGAGGTAGACGTCGGTGCCGTAGGCGAACGCGCGCGCGGTGAGCGCGCGGGCCGCCGCCGAGGCGGCCGGGTCGGTGTGGACGCGGACGGGCTCGACGTCCACGCCGAGGCTGTGCGCGAGCGGGCGGCGAACGGCCGGGGGGAGCGGCTGGCCGCGACCCGGCGAGCGGATCGCCTGCGCGACGGGCGCCGGCGCGGCGGCCGGCGCGACGGCCGGGCGGCGCCGCCGCAGCAGGCGCCGGGGCGCGCCCGCCGCCGAGTGCTCGGCCGTCTCAGCCATGGGTCTCCACGAGCGAGGGGCGCAGCGGGCAGACGCCGCCCGCCTTGCGGTACTCGCGCCGCACGGCGGCCTCGAGGTGCGCCGAGCCGAGCGAGCCGGCGGCCAGGCCGAGCAGCGAGGCGTGCAGGACGGCGTTGCGGATCTGGCCGCCGGTGAGCGCGCAGCGCAGCGCGACCTCGTCGAGCAGCGCCTCGTCGACGGCGTGCGCGGCGGGCAGGTGCAGCCGCCAGATCTCCCAGCGCTCGGCGACGTCCGGCGCGCGGAAGTCGACCACCACGTCCATGCGCCGCTGGAACGCGGGGTCGATCCGGTCGGCGGCGTTGGTCGTGACGACCAGGATGCCCTCGAAGGTCTCCAGCCGCTGGAGCAGGTAGTTCGTCTCGAGGTTGGCGTAGCGGTCGTTGGCGGTCTGGACGTCGGTGCGCTGGGTCAGCAGCGCGTCGCCCTCGTCGAGCAGCAGCACGACGTCGAGCTCCTCGGCGCGGGCGAAGACGCGGTCGAGGTTCTTCTCCGTCTCGCCGATGTACTTGTTGACGACCGTGGAGAGGTCGAGCCGGTAGAGGTCCAGCTCGAGCGCCGAGGCGAGCACGCGCGCCGCGAGCGTCTTCCCGGTGCCGCTCGGCCCCGTGAGCAGCGCGCGCACGCCGGCGTTGCGGACCGCCTCGAGGCCGGTGCCGAGCTGCTCGCGGTGGCGGCAGCGCAGCTCGAGCAGCGTCAGCTCCTCGCGCGTGCGGTCGTCCACCGCGAGCCGGCTCCAGTCGCCGGCGGGCGGCAGCGCGACGGCGAGCGTGTCGAGCGTCTCGCGGCCGAGCGCGCGGCCTGCGCTCCGCACGTCGGCCGGGGCCGGCGGCCGCCCCCGTCGAGCGCGGCCGCCGAGCGCGCGAGCCGCGCGGCGCGGCGGATGTTGCCGCCGGTCATGCGGAAGCGCCCGGCGAGCGCGTCGAGGTCGGCGCCGCCGGTCTCGCCGAGGATCGCGGCCCAGTGGCGCCGCCGCGCGGGCGCGTCCGGCAGCCCGAGCGCGAGCGTGATCGCGCCGTCGACGACGGGCCCGCCGGCGCCGCCCTGACGACCCAGCGCGATCGCCAGCGGTCCGTCGAGGGCGCGCGGCCGCTCGAGCTCGGCGGTCTCCGCGGGCGCGAGGTCCAGCTCGACGACCGGGACGGCGTGCAGGAGCGTCGCGAGCACGCCGGCGAGCCGCGGCACGCCCTCGCCGGCGCCCAGGCGGCCGAACGCCAGCGCGCCGCGCCCGGTGGCCGCCGCCAGCGCCCCGAGCACGGTCTTGCGCCCGCCGGCCCGCGGCCCGCGCACGATCACGGTCCGCACGTCGCCGTCGGCGATCAGCGCCGGCAGCGCGCGCAGCGACGCGACGAGCTCGGGCGGGGCGATCAGCTCGTCGAGCGGGGTGAGCGCCTCGCGGGGCAGATGGCGCACCCCGCGGCCGAGGTCGGCGAGCGTGTCGCCGCGCAGCAGGTCCCACGCGAGCGGGGCGACCTGGAGGCCGGTGTCGGGGCGCACCTGGGCGCCGTCGGCGGGCTCGCACAGGCCGAGGTCGAGCAGCTGCCGCAGCGCCGCGCGGACGCCGCCCGGCCCCTCGCCGTCCCACCAGTTCACGAGCAGCGCCGGCGTCGGGCGGTCGCGACCCGCGCGGCCTTGGAGCGCGTCGAACAGGCTCGCGAAGCGCGGGTCCTCCTCCACGAGCCCGATCGCGAACAGCAGGCCCATGGCCTTGGCGTCGAGGCCGGCGGCCTCGCGCAGCGCGCGGAGCGGCAGGTGCCCGGGCGTGGCGCGCTCCCACGCCAGCAGATCGGCGTCCCAGGCGCCCTGGGCGCCCGGCCGCGCGTCAGCGTGGCCGACGCGGCCGAGCTGGGCGAAGTAGGCGTCGAGGAAGCCGATGCCGGTGGCGTGCTCGTCCGGCGGCCGCGCCTCGAGCAGCCGCTCGCGCAGCTGGAGGATCGCGCGGAAGAAGTGGAGCTTGAAGTGCTCGCCGGGCGTGTGCGGGAGGTCGGCGAGTCGGCCGGTCATTCGAAGTGGAGGGCGAGGTGGCGGCCGGCGGCGGGGATCCAGCCGGGCGTGCGGTCGAGCCCGGCGAGGCGGACCTCGATCGGCAGATCGGCGAGCGCGAGGACGACGTCGACGTGGCTCGGCGTGACGTGGACGGCGGCACGGTGCTCCAGCAGGCGGCGTGAGAGCGACGGCGGATCGGGAGCGTCGAGCGCTGCGCCGAGCCGTGCCCGCAGGTAGGCGCCGATCCAGCCCACCCAGCGTGCGAGCGGCCGCTCCCGCGCCACCCGGGCCCCGGCGCGCACCGGGCCCGGGGCGCGTGCCGGTGGGCGGAGCGCCCGCTGCGCCGGGCGCGCGACGTCGAGCACCGGGAAGCCCGCGGGGTGCCAGACGACGATGCGGCCCGGCGAGCCGCCGCGGCGCACGAGCCGCGCCTCGCCGAAGGGCGCGAGCCAGGCCGTGGGCGCGTGCCAGCACCGCGGCGCGGCGAGCCCGGCCCCCGGGGGCCGGCGCGGCGGCCGCCCCGCAAGCCCTGCGAGCAGCGCCCACGCGGGGTCGGCCGGGCGCGGGACGTGCAGCAGGTGAGCGCCGAGCAGCGTCACGAAGTCCCACGGGTCGAGGGCGATGCCGGGATCGCGCGGCGCCGTGAAGTCGCCGTAGAGGTCGAGCGCGAGCGCGGCGTTGACGAGGTAGAAGAGGCCGCCCAGCTCGGTCCGCAGCGCGCGCGGGGCGACGATGTCGCCGGCATCGAGCGCCATGCCGCGCGGTCGATCCGCTGACGCGGGCGACACGACCGCGCGCGCCGCCGCGAGGGGCGGCGGCTCGCGCGACGATGCCTCGCGCTGCCGGCGCGGCCCGGGCGCCGCCGGCTCGCGGGCCGGCTCGATCCCCGCGGGCCGGCTCACCGCGGACGGCGCCGCCTCCGGCCGGTCGTGCGCGGTGGCTCCGAGGGCGGCCCGCGCGGCCCCGGCGGTCACCGGGCCGGGCAGCGCGGCCGGTCGTGAGGGGCCGGCGGCCGGCGCGTCGCGCGGCACGATGCTCGCTGCGGCCGGCGGTTCCGCCGCGCGCCGGGGTGCCGGCGGGCGCCGGGGTGCCGGCGGGCGCGCGCCCCCGGGCACGGGCTGCGCGTCGACGCGCGCCGCCCAGCGCGCGGCGGCCACGGCGAACGCGGGCCCGCGTGCCGCCTGCGGGGCGCGCCGCAGCGTGAGGAGCACGCCCAGCAGGGCCTGCTGGGCGGGCGCCAGGTCCGCGGCCAGCGCCTCGGGCGCGAACCGCCGCCAGGGCGGCGCACGAAGCGGCCCGAGCGCGGGTCCTTCGCTCGCCGCGGGAAGGCCGAACGCCGCGGCGACCCGTTCGCGGAGATCGTCGGCCGCGGGCGGCGCGAAGATCCGCGCGAAGCCGGAGGCGCCGCCGGCGGCCGCCACGATCTCCAGCGCCGCCGGCGCCCGCTCGGGCGCGTCGAGCCAGCGCCCGCGCAGCAGCGCCTCGGGATTCCCGTGCCCCAGGACCGCCTGCCACCACCACGTGTGCCGCCAGGAGCCGTCGAGCCAGGCGAGCGTGAGGCAGGCGAGCAGCTCCGCCGGGTCGGCGAAGAGCACGGCGTCGGCGTCCGCGCCGCCGGGCTCGACCGCCGGCCGCCGCGCGCGGCGGGCGAGCGACGCGAGCGCGGCGGCCGCGGCGCGCTCCCACGCCGGCGGGGGCAGCAGCCGCTGCTCGCCCGGCCGCAGCGCGCCGGGCAGCGGGTCCGCCAGGCGGCGGACGACCAGCGTGGCCGCGGAGGGGAGTCCGGCCGTGCCCAGGTCGGCCGCCCGCACGAGGCGCTCGAGCTCCGCGGCGCCGGGTCCGGCGTCGTGCACGCGCAGCCTGCGGACCGCCACGCTGGGCATCGGCGTCAGATCTGCTCGACGACGACCTGGAGCGAGTTGATCTGCGCCTTCGTGCCCGTCGGCACCGTGGCCGTCGCGGTGAGCAGGTACTTGTACTTGACGTTGTCGACGAGCCTGCGGTCCGCGACGACCGACGCCGACGGGTTGGCGACGTCGGGCGCGATCTTGTTCCCCGTCTCCAGGAAGGCCGGCGCCGCCGCCTTGAGGTCCAGGGAGATGATCTTCTGGATGGCGGGCGACTGATCCGTGGAGATCGCCTGCCGGCTCACCTCGACGAGGAACGCGCCCACCGACCCGATCCGCTGGCCGGTGACGATCAGGCGGTCGATCTGCCCGTTGTGCGCGAGGTCGAGCGGCATCCAGCCCTTGTAGGTGTCGCCGGTCACCACGGCGGGCGTATGCGCGATCCCCGGCTCGATGGTCCAGATCTTGTTGGCACCGTCCTCGCGGAACGCCGGTGCGAGCGGGGCGACGGGGCGGAAGCCGATGTCGACCTGGTTGAGCAGCGCGTTGAGCGCCGTGCGCAGGGAGTTGTGGTAGTTGGAGCCGATCACCTCGCCGTCGCGCGCGATCGGGATCGCCGCGATCGCGTCGCGCGCCTCGGGAGGCGGCCCCTGCGTCACGGCGAGCGCGTCGGCGCCGAGCACGCCGCTGGCGACCAGGTTCTGGATCTGGAGGATGGTCGCCGGCGTCAGCGTCTGCGCGATCATGAACCCCTGCCCGAAGTTGGCGGTCAGGGCCTGCCCGGGAATGAACGTCTGCTGCTGCTTCTGCGGCTGCGGCGGCGTTGCCTGTGCCATTCGAATCCTCCGATCACGTGACGGTGGGGGCGAAGCGGCTGAGATCCCAGCTCGCGGCGCCGTAGCGCGGGATGCCGCGGAACGGGATCGTCGACTTGGCGAAGACGAGCGCGAGCTGGCGCGAGCGCCCGGCGCGCACCGCCTCGACGTTCTCCCACAGCAGGTAGAGCTGGACGCGCTCGCTGCCGTCCAGCGGGATCGTGGCGTGGCGCGAGCCCTCGGCCACGAGCACGCGCAGCATCGCCGCGTCGGTCATCTCGGCGCTGCTCGAGCCCTGGGCGCCGAAGAACGGCTCCGGGTCGAACCCGCGGTTCCCGCCGCCGCCGGGGATCGGGATCATCCCGACGGGCGGGAGGTACGCGAAGCGATCGGCGGCGGCGAGCTTGACGGTCGTGGCGGAGGCGTCGGCGAGCGCGCCCGCCTGGGCCTGGAACTGGAGGAGCATCGCGTCGGCCTCGGCGACGGTCCGGTCGCCGGTGAGCAGCGGCCAGCGCGTGTCGGCGGGCGGCGCGACGATCCTGCGCCGCACCGACCACAGGTCCACGAACTGGATCCCGCCGGAAGCCGTCCAGGCGAGTGCGCACAGCGGCACCTCGGCGGCGGTGAGGCAGCCGCCGAGCAGCTCGTCGACCAGCCCGTAGCTGAGCGGCGGCGGGCCGAACGGGTTGCCGTCGAAGTCCGTTCGCGCGGCGGCGCCGACGCCGAAGGCGCGGGCGGCGACGTACGAGCGCAGCAGCGCCGGCGCGGGGACCTCGCCGGCGCGGATCCTGGCCTTGACGAGGCGGAACGCGACGCCGTCGACGAACACGTTGGTGGCGCAGGAGGCGTCGGCGTTGCCGAGGCCGCTCGTCGGCGCGCGGCCCTGCCCGCGCCGCGCCGGGCCGATCGTGAGGACGTACACGCCGAAGCCGGCCGTGTAGCCCGGGCCGCCGGTGTCGAGGCAGTCGGCGAACAGCTCGCGTAGGCGCCGCCGCCCCGGGCGTGTCGTCGCGCACCAGCAGCACGTCGGTGCGATCCGCCAGCTCCAGCGCCGTCCCCTCGGCGTTGACCGCGAGACCGGGCTCGACGCGCAGCACCGGCCGCGGCTTGGCGCTCACGCCGAGCGCCTCGGACACCTCCAGCCCGTGGGCGACGCCGGTCCCGACGGCGCGCCCGAGCCGGCGCAGGCCCGTGCGGCCGGCGATCTGCTCGCGGCTGAGGTCCTCGCCCGTCAGCAGCCGTCCGTTGAAGAAGTTCACCGAGGCGATGCCGCCGTCGGTGACCGGCTGCTGGAGCGGCGTGGCGGTGGCGCTCATCGGAACCGCTCGCCCTTGAACGCGCTGACCTCGACCATGAAGCCGCGCTCGGCCGCGCGCTCCCTCGGCGGCTCCCCCGGGGCTGCGACCTCCGCGACGCGCACCAGCGCCTTGGGACCGTCGATGGTGATGACCTCGAACGTGTGGTTCGGCTCCTCCTCCGTGGTCAGGACGGTCCCCTTGATCATGTAGTTCTCACGCTCGCGCTCGCTTCGCGGCTTCCACGTGAGGACGTAGGTGACGGGCGTCGGACGGTCCTCGATCCTCAGGTCGCCCACCGACCAGATGGGGTCGCCCCCGTTGGCCTCGAACTGGCCCGCGGCGATGATCGCGCTGTCACCCGGCGGACCCTCCGGCCCGCGCGGTCCCTCGGCGCCCTGGATGCCGATGCCGTCGGCGCCCTTCTGGCCGGGCTGGCCCGGAATCCCCTGGAGGCCCTGGGGCCCCTGCGGTCCGGCCGGACCCGCCAGCCCGGCGAGCGCCTCGCCGCCGCCGCGCCCGCACAGCAGCCACTCCTGGAGCAGGCGCAGGTGCAGCACGTAGGGGCGCCTCGACTCGTCGACCTCGACGCCCGGTGCGCTCGCGGCCACCAGCTCGCCGTCGAGGTCGCGCGTGGTGTTGACGAGCACGTCACCCAGCGACACGCACTCGCAGCCGGGCGCCGTCACGGCGTCGCAGCCGCACCCGCAGCCGCCCTCGCCGCCGCGGACGTGCGGCCGGATCTCCGTCGCCCAGACGCGGAAGGCGGCGCGCAGGAACCCGCAGACCTCGTCGCTCGCCAGCGGCAGCGCCGGCGCCGCCGCGGCCTTCCCGAAGTCGGCGGCCGCCTGGCGCAGCGCGTCGAGGAAGGCCTCCACGTCGGCGCCCGGCGGGCTCATCGAGAGCGGCGACTCCTCGACGGACTCGATGCCGGCCAGCCAGGCGACGAACGCGCGCACCGCGTCCTCCTCGGACTGCGGGAGCGGGTCGAGCCGCAGCTCGAGCGTGAAGTCGTCCTTGAGGCGCGACGGCGCCATCAGGTCGTCCTCGCTGCGGCACGGCTCGCCGGGGATCGGCACGTCGTCGGTCGGGCACGCGCGGTAGCAGAGGACGAGGTGCAGGCGCAGCAGCCCCTCGGGCGGCGAGGTGAGCCGCTCCTCGACCTCCGCGCGGTTCGCCGCCAGCCACTCGTTGAGGAGCGCGCACTGCGCCGGCTCGACGCAGATCAGCTGGCCCGACTCGGCGAGCGCCACGCCCGGCGCGACCTTCACGCGCGGCCCGTCCTCGCCGGCGTCCTCGATCGAGATCGCGAGGCCCGAGACGGTGCCGTAGCCGATCAGCTCGCCGCGAGCCGGCGGTCGCGGTGCGACAGGTACGCGAACTCCTGCGTGAAGTCGTCGACGCCGAGCACCATCCCGAGCGTGTAGTTGACGTGCTTGGTCGGGTCGAGGGCCGCCGCACCCGCCGATGCGGCAACCGAGGCGAAGCTCGTCATGGCGTCTCCTCGTGGATGGTCGGTGAGCCGAGGCGCTCCTCGCCGAGGTGCCCCCGGCCGAGCACGAGCGGCGTGAGCAGCGCCGGCGAGCGGCTGCCGAGGTCGATCACCGTGTCGTGCCCGAGCCGCGCCTCGCCGACGCGGAAGGCCGACCAGAAGAACCTCACGTCGAACACGGTGTGCGCCGGCTTCTGGAGCGCGACGACCCGGGTGGCCAGCGCGCGCCGCGCCTCGTGGTCCGCCGGGGCGTCCTCGCCGATCCGCACGGGCAGCAGCACCGTGAAGCGTGGGCGGCCGGCGCATCGGCAGCTGGACCGCGTGGAACTGGTACCAGTCGCCCAGCGGCGGCCCGTCGGCGGGCAGCGCCGCCGGGAGCGCCAGCTCGCCGAACGTCTCGGGCTCAGGCCCCGCGAGACCGTAGGCCGCCCGCAGGGCCTCGATGCGCCCGTAGCGGTAGCGCAGGAACGACGCCCACGCCGCTCCGCCGTCGGTGACCGGCACGAAGCCGAGCTCCGCCTGCGCGAACGCGCGCCACAGCGGCTCGCTCTCGTCGGCACGGCGGCGCCGCGGTGAACCCGATCGCCGGGTCCGGGCGGTCGTCGCCGCGGGCCGCCTGCACGAACGCCCGGAAGCGCTCGTCGAGCGCGTCGCCGCCGTCCTGCGGGCGCCAGCGCCCGGTCGACGGGACGATCCGCGGCCCGCCCGGCGCCGTCGGGTCGCCGAGCACCTCGGCGGGCGTCGTTCGCGTGCGGAAGCGCTCGACGATCCGCGGCCCGCCCGTCTCGGCCTCCGGCGACTCGAACGCGTCCTCGTCGACGCACGGCTCGAGCGCGAGCCGCAGCGCGAGCTCGAGCCCGCGCATCGTGCCGCGCAGCGACAGGAAGCGGGCGGCGTTGCGCACGAACGCGCGGCGCTTGTGCTCGTCCCAGTCGGCGGCGAGCGACAGCTCGAACCACGAGGCCAGCCAGTCGAGGTGCTCGGGCGGCGCGGTGTCGGGGTCGAGCAGGACCTGCGCGGTCGCGATCCGGTCCTCGATGCCGGTGTGGATGCCCTCCGCGTTGGCGAGGAAGCGGTCGAGGAACGACGCGGACACCGGCGTCCTCGCGGTAGACCTTCGGCAGGTAGCGCTCGAGGTAGGAGAAGCGCGGGTAGTAGGCGCGCAGCGCGCGCAGCCGCGGCGAGGTGCGCCCGTCGCCGGTCAGCCGCAGGCGCAGCTGGAGGTAGCGTCCGCGGGCGCGCTGGAACAGCAGCTCCCACGTCCCCCGGAGGTCGCCCGGATCGGCCGCGAACGGCAGCTCGCTGCCCTCCGCGCGCCGCTGCGGCGGCGGCTCCGGCCGCCACTCCGCCGCCGCCAGGTCCCGCGCGTCGTCGGCCGCGCGGCTCGACGACCTCGACCGCGGCCTGCGGCGGCACGCAGCCGTCGAGCATCAGCCGGTGCCACACGCAGTCGGGCTCGCCGCCGTCGAACGGCGGCGTGACGAGGATCGCCTCCGGCACGAAGCGCGGCCGCGCCTGGGCGGCCAGCGGGACGAACCGCTCGCCGCAGTCGTAGTACGCCAGCCGGCCGTCGGAGGCCAGCGCCCTGCCGCCGAACGACCGCAGCGGGAAGTACTCCTCGAGCGCCGTCGCGGTGAGCCTGTCGTCCGGCGCCGCCAGCCTGAACGCGAAGGCCTGGTTGCCGGTCGCGGCGACCACGTAGAGCCGCCCGAGCGGCGCGGGCGCCGCGCCGAGGTCCGCCGAGGCGAGCGCCATGTCGTAGCCGCGAGACGTCGGCGCCGAGCCCGGCGAGCGCCACGGGCTCGCCGGCCTCGGCGCCGTTGCGGTAGCGGCGCAGCAGCGAGTGCGGCGCCGTGGCGTTGCGGTCCAGGACCAGCACCGTCCCGTCGCGGGCGGCCTCGATCGCGATCGGCTCGCCGGCGAGCGGGGCGGCGTCGTCGAGCTGGATCGCGCGCGCGGCGACCGACCGCGGCCGCGGGCGGGGCGCGGCCCCGGCGGGCCCGAACGCGCTCGGCCGCGCCGCGGCAGGCCGCGCCGGGCCGATCGAGACGACGAGGAAGTGGCGTCGAGCTCCCACAGGCGCTTCGCCTCGTCGTCGGCGCTCGAGCACGAAGACGCCGCCGCGCCGGCGGGCGGCCATGTCGAACGGCGTGAACGGCACCGCCTCGGGCCATGCGAGCCGCAGCGGCGCGCCGCCGCCCTGGAGGTCGAAGACGAGCAGGCCCGGGCTCGAGCAGCCCGGCGACGAGGTGGTGGTCGGCCGTGACGGCGAGCCCGCCGAGCCGCGCTCCGGCGAGCTCCTCGGCGCCCGGGAGCGGCTCGGCGGCGGGCGAACTCGCCGCGCCGCCGCGCCGGCCGCCGCGGCTGCGCGATGCCGGGGCGCCAGAACGACCGTGGTCAGGCGCGAGCCGGCCGAGCACGCGCGGATCTCCGAGCGGTCGTCGCCGATCCAGTACCAGGTGCCGAAGCGGTCGACGGCCGCGCCGCGCCGCGCCGACGCGTCGAGCGGCGCCTCGCCGGCCTGCTCGAACGCGGAACGGCTTCGGCCGCAGCCTGAGCTCGGCGGCCGCGGGGTCCCACGCCGCGTCGGCGTCCGCGGCGATGCCGGAGTCCGGCCACAGCTCGCCGAGCGTCGCCGCGGCGCCCTCCTGCCGGCAGCGCCCCCAGTCGTCGCGGCCGAGGAGCAGGTGGAGGCGCGTGCCGTTGGCGTCCATCAGCAGCTCTCCGGCACGACGGGGACGGGCACGACGTTGCGGGTCGTCGTCGTCCGGCGGCACGGTGCCGCGCAGCTGGTCGAGCGCGAGCGCGTCGCCGGGCACGACGGAGATGCCGAGCACCCGCGGCAGCTCGCAGGCCGGTCATCTCGATCTGGTCGCGCGGCGCAGGCCGTTGCCCTCCGCGAGCTGCGATCGAGCGCACGAGCTGGACGCCGTCGACGCGGCTCGCCTCGGCGACGAGCTCCAGCGCCACGACCGCCTTGCTGCAGCGGCCAGCCGGGCTGCGGCGCCGGCGTGGGCGAGTCCGGCGCCTCCGGCAGCGCGGGCCGGCCGGCGTCGGCGTCCTCGGGCAGCCGGCCGAGCGGCGAGAGGAAGCGCAGGAGCCTGCGCCGCACGTCCTGCGCGACGACCGCCGCGAGCGGCCGGCGACCACCTCGATCGCCGACCGAGACCCAGATCGGCTGTAGACCGGCCCGCGCAGGAACACCTCGGTCGTCACCAGCCGGCGCGGGTCGAGGTAGTCGCAGATCGTGTCGAGGAACAGCCGGTCGGGCACCGGCGCGTCGGGCTGGCGCAGGTCGAAGCGCGGGACGACCATCACCGTCACCGCGCCGGGCGCCGACCCGGGCGGGCTGGGCGCGAGCTCGGGGCTGAACGCCGGCAGGACGTCGACGCGGCCGATGTCGACGCCGGGCGTGCGCCACGCGATCGTCTCGAAGTCGTCCGCGCTGACCAGCCGGTCGCGGTGCTGCAGGTAGCGCGCCGCCTGCTTCTCGCCCTCCGCGACGGTCTCGGCCTCGGCGCCGCCCCAGGTCCGGACCGGGTTGTCGACCTTCAGGCCGGCGGGCAGCGCCGGCGCCGGTGTTGATCGCGTGCGCGCCCGACGTTGCCGGCCGCGGCCCGGCGCCGTAGTCGTAGTCGGCGCGCAGGTCGGCGTCGGCCGGCGGGCGGTGCGCCGCGCATCCCGTCGCCGAAGCGCACGACGCCGGTCTGCGCGTCGACCGCGAAGACGTTCGACGGGCGCCGGCGGCGGCGCGGGCGCGCCCGGCGGCAGCGCGCGGGTCGGGCGACCGGCACCTCGGGCGCCGGCGGCGAGCAGGTCGTCGACGCGCGTCCACTCCTCGGCGGCGCCGCCGGCCTGCGTGACGAAGATGCGCACGGTCTCGGGCAGCGACCGGCGCGTGCGCGAGGCGCACGGCCTGGTCCGGGCTGCCCGGTGCCGTCGCGGCAGCACCTCGCCGCGCCACGTGCGCGCGCTGGGAGACCGTCGTCGGCGTTGATGCCGGCCCACAGCAGCTTCGCCTGCGCGCCCGGCGGCGGCCTGGACCCGCAGCCAGGTGACCAGCGCGCGCCTCGAGCTTGGTGTCCTCGAGCGCGGGCGGGAACTCGCCGACGCCCGGCCTCGAGCGGCTCGAGGTTCGTCCCACAGCCGCGAGCGCCGGCCGTCGTCGGGCAGCGTGAGCTGGACGATCGCCGGGCTCGTCGAGCACGTTCGGCGACGCGACCGCGCGTCGAGCGACCGGTAGTGCGGCGACGCGGCTCCGGCTCGGCGCGGCAGCAGCCCGCCGGGCGGCACGACGCGGGAGCTGGTAGTCGAGCTGCGCGCCGGCCTCGTCGCCGAGCGCCCGCCGGGGGCGAGCCGCGCGCTCGCGGTCGGCCAGCACCGGCACGATGCCGAGGCTGAGCGTCGCGGCCGGCCAGCGCCTGGCGCGGCCGGCGCGGCGCGCCGGCGTCGGCGCCTCGTCGCCCTCGCGCAGCAGCAGCGCGATCCACAGCGAGTGGTCGGCGGTCGCCTGCAGCGTCGACGCCCTCGGCGTGCGCGGCTCGAGCGGCACGGTCTCGTACAGCTCGCAGCTGCGTCGGGGTCCGGCGGCGCGCCCGTGCAGCGAGGCGTACAGCTGCGCGTAGTGCTCGCGCAGCTCCGGCGGCGGGTCGGGCAGCGGGCGCTTGAAGAACGGCCGGCGCCTCGACCGGCAGCACGTCGAGCCCGCGCGTCGGTCCGGAACGGCACCTGCGCCGGCGCGCACCTCGAGGTCGGCGTTCGAGCGTCATGCGTCTCGCAGCGGCCCGCGCTCGTTGGCGATCGTCGACGATGCCCGTGCGCCGACGACGCCGGCGTGCAGCGGCACGCCGAGCAGCGAGAGGAACTTGCGCCGGTTGCGCTCGGGGATCTGGTTCGCGCGGTAGAGCAGGCTCTCGGTCAGGAACGCGAACAGCTCGAGCAGCGTGACGCCGGGGTCGCTGCGGTTGAAGTTCGTCCACTCGGGGTTGTGGACCGGGATGCGCGCGAGCGCCTCGTCGAGGAGCTCCTCGTAGCCGCGGGCGTCGATGACGGGTGCGGCCGCCGACGTGCTCAGCCCTCCAGCGGAGGGTCAGCGCTGGCCAGCGCTCCGCGCGCCTGGGTGGCCACGAGCCGGTAGTCGATCGTCGCGATCGCGGCCTCGGCGTCGTCCGGGTCGGCCGTCGACGTCGACGGCGTCGACCGCGATCCGCGGCTCCCAGGCCGCGAGCGCCTGCGTCGATGCCGGTCCTCGAGCTGACGGCGGTCGCCGGCGTGTTGGGCTCGAACAGGAAGCGCGCGAGGCCGGCGCCGAACCGCGGCAGCGCGCAGCCGCTCGCGCTGCTCGGTGCGCAGGATGATCTCGATCGCCTCGCGGACGTTGTGCCTCGCCGGCCGACCAGCCAGGCGCCCGTCGGCGCCGATCCGCGGCGGGAACGCGATGCCGCGGCCGAGGAGCGCCCCGGCGTCCGGCTCACTTCCGCCTTCAATCGGGATCGGGAAGCAGATCCGCAGGAACGGCAGCCACCAGAAGACGATGTTCAGCAGGACTGACGAAGATCATCAGCACGATCAGCGCGCAGATCGTGATGATCGGGATCGAGAACGAGCAGATCAGCCCGACGTCGAGCGCTCTGGCCGGCCCGAACTCGCCGTCGAGCGACGTTCTTGAGGTCGGTGACGCCGGTTCATCTGCTCGGCGCAGCTGGTCGGAGATCAGGAAGTTGACGTTCTTGCGCAGCTTGCGCAGGTCCTTGATCGACGTGTCGACCGGCAGCGACGATGTGGATCGGCGCGCGCCGGCGCGTCGAGGTCGAAGAAGCCGGCGATCGGAACGCCTCGCGTCGGCGCGCTGACGACGTCCGGGTGCAGCGGCGCGCACTGCGGGCCGCGGTAGACGCAGCGGATGACGTAGCGCGCGTCGCCCGCGCGGGTCGAGCTTCGGCACCGGCGCAGCGGCGCCGACCGGTCGGCGTCGGCGGCCGCTCGAGCGCTCGGCGGGAGCACGGCCCGGACCGTGTGCGCCTCGCAGGACGCCGGGGCGCGAGCGTCGGCGCCGGCGAGGTCGATCGCCAGCGCGCGGCGCCTTGCCGCTGTCGCCCGTCGATGATCGCGCCGCTGCGTCCCACGCCTGCGAGAGCGCCGCGCGCCACGTCGTGCGTCGCCGCCGGCGGTCGCCGGCGAGCATGTCGTAGAGCGTCGCGGGCCGGCGCCGGGCGCCGGCTGCACGTCGGTCGACGATCGCGTTCCACAGCGCCGGCGACGCGTCGCGACAGGAGCTTCGGCGAAGTCGAGCAGCACGAAGCGCGAGGCCTCGATGCGCTCCGGCTCGGCGCCCGCCTTGTCCTCGGCGCGCCAGGAGACGCTGGGTACGGCGCGATCGACGCGCGCCTCGAGGCTCGCTCGGCGCGCGGTGTCGGCGCCGGCTCGGCGTGCGGCCTGCGGCGTCGAGCGGCGCGCCGACGCGACGTAGGACTCTCCATGCTCGCGGTCGGGACGAGCCCGACGAGCAGCGCGCGCGCTTCTCCTCGCCGTCGCGAAGTGGACGGGGAACAGCGGCAGCAGCTCCTCGCCGTCGGCGAGCACGGTGCGCGCGTCGGCGCCGACCGCGAGCCACGAGCGCCCCGTCGCCGAGCCGGGTCGTCGACCCACGCCAGCTCGGTCCGTCGGCGTCGAGCCGCCGCAGGACGAAGCGACGCGGTCGCCCGCCGCCGCGTCGACGCCGCGGTCGGGCAGCCCGGGATCGGCACACGAGCGTGGCGGCGACGAGGTTGAAGTCGCCGTGCGCGGGCTGGTAGAGCTTCAGCGCGTCGAGCTCGGCGGCGGGTCGCCCGCGCGCGCCGGGGCCGGGCACGCGGTAGCGTGATCGGCTCGGCCACCAGGCTCGGCGAGCTCGCGCGGGTCGCGTCGCGAGCAGCGCGCGCGAGGTCGTCCATGAACGTGTCGCGCGTCGAAGCGCAGCAGCGCCGGGCCGCAGCATGCGCGCCGGTGTCCGCGTCGGGCATCGCGACGCGCGCACGTCGGCCACAGCGGCGCGCGCCACTCGACTGGATGCCGGGTGCGGGTCACCAGATGTTCCCCGCGCCCGGCGTGTAGCGAGCGCCGACGATCGACCGAGTTCGTGATCACCGTGTCGGCCTGCACGACGCCGCTGAACTTCGACATGCCGGCGTTGACCGTCACGCATGCCCGCGCTGAGATCTCGCCGTGCGACGCGTTGACCTGTCACCTTCGCGCGACGTCGTGACCGTGATGCCGCTCGACTCGAGCTTGATCGAGTTGCCGTTGGCGTCCGCGATCTCGATCGAGCCCGGCCCGTCCTTGAGCGTGAGCTTCTGGCCGCCGGGCGTCTCGAGCATCGAGCTTCTCGCTGCCGTCGCGTGTCGTCGAGCGTGACCTTGACGCCGTTGCGCGAGCGCAGCACCTTCTTGTCGTTGCGCCCGCCGCCGTCCATCGTCTCCGGCGGCGCGTCGCTGCCGTTCCACAGCCCGCCGAGCACGTACGGGCCGCCGCGGGTCGCCGCCCTCGAACGCGACCAGCACCTCGTCGTCGACGTCGGGGACGAACCAGCTGCCGCGGTTCGTCGCCGCCCATCAGCGTCGCCAGCCGCGCCCACGCCTCGTAGCTGCCGGCCGCCGGCGTCGGGCGCCCACGGCAGCGCGACCTTCACCCGGCCCTGGCTGTCGGGGTCCTTGATGTCGGTCACCAGCGCCGGGTAGACGCCGTACCAGCGCGCGCGCGGCGCGCCGTGCGCCGGCGTCGCCGGCCGCGACGCTGGGCTCGAGCAGCGTCACGGCGCGCCTCCGCCGAGCCCGGGCGCTCGACCGCGAACTCGGTGCGCAGGCCCGCGTCCGCGTCGAACAGGTGCGTACCTCGGTGACGTAGTAGTCGCCGGCGAACAGCGGGCCGAGGCCGTCGAGCCGGAGCCGTGCGCCCGGCGCGCAGGCCCGGGTTGGTCTCGGCGACGCCGCGCCCGCTGACGAAGCGCCGCGCCGCTGGCGGAAGCAGCGCCTCGGCGCGGGCGCGCGCCTCGGCGCTGGTGAGCGGCACGCTGTGGGCGACGGCCTCCTTGCGCTCGCCGAGCGCCGACTGGAGCACGCGGGCGCCGCTGTCGCCGCCCCTCAGCTCGCCGCCGACGCACGGAGTCCGTGGCCGTCTCCTGGAGCGCCCTGCTTGGCGGCGACGTCCCAGCCGCGTGACCGTCGACGCGCGTGCGCTGGCCGGCGAGGTCGGCGAGCGACGCGTGAACGTCGCGCAGCTCGCTCGCCGTAGCCGAGCTTCAGCGGCGCCGCCGCCGGCGGCCGCGTGGGTCTTCACGCTGAGCGTGCGGTCGTCCAGCCACAGCTCGGCGTCGATCGCGCGCGCGCGCTCGCGCAGGAACGCGAGGTCGCTCTGGTTGACCTGGGCGAGCACCGCGTGCTGCGGGCCCGCCGACGTCGACGTCCGGCGTCAGGCCGTGGTCGCCGGCGATCTGCGCGGACGACGTCCGCGTCGTCGGTGCGTCGCCGAACGTGCGCGTGCGCCGCGTCATGCGCAGGTCCTGGAGGCGGTCCTCGGCCAGCACCGTGAGCGTCGGCGGGCTCGCCTCGAAGTAGCCCGCCTCGAGCCCGGTGATGCGCCCGTCGAACAGCGCGCTCGCCGCCGAGCGACACCGCGAAGTCCTTGCCGAAGTCGAGCGATCTGCGCGGTCGAAGTACAGGAAGCCCGTGCTCGCCGCCGGTCGCGCCCCAGTTGCCGAACGTGGCCTCGCAGGGGGAGAGCCCGTGCACGTCCTCGGCGATCCGCAGATCGAGCAGCCCGCCGGTGAGCGACGGGCGGCTCCTGGCCGCCGACCGTGAACGCCGGGCGCGCGGAGATGACGGCTGGCGTCGGCCACGTCAGTCCGCCCTCAGGCGCTCGGCGCGCGTCGGCGCGCGCGATCAGCAGCGTCTCGGACCTGCTCGGCGACGGTGGGCCCCGGGAGGTCGGCGCGCGGCGCTGCGCCACGGGCTCGCGCGGCGGCGGCGCCTGCGCCGGCACGACCTCCATCTCGTCGACGACGACGGCCATCGCGCTCGCAGCCGCGCACCTTGAGCGTTGAGGTCGACGAGCTGGCCGGGCGCGAGCCGCAGCGGGTTCTCGATCCCGTTGGCGGCCGCGATCGACTGCCAGTCGCCGCCCTAGGCGCCGAAGCCGCGCTCGCGCCCGCGGCGAGCCCCTGCAGCGTCGCGCCGGCCGCCGCGGGCGTCAGCGGCCGGGTGCCCGGGCTCCGCCCGCCGGCGGGCGCCGCGCCGTCCTTGGTGAACGCGAGCCTGGATCTGCTGGTGCGACATCGTCAGCGAGACCTGCGCGCGCAGCGGCCGCCCGTCCGGCGAGAAGACTCGAGCGACTCCTCGAGCGAGTCGAAGTCCCGTCGAACTGGAACGCGCCCCACAGGAAGCGCACGTCCGGCGGGAGCAGCTCCTTGTTCTCGCCCAGCGGCTGCGGGGTGATGAAGTAGCGGACCGGGTCCGTGAGCTTGCGGACGTCGACGGCGTCGCCGCCCGAGCCCCGTCACGTCGAACCACAGCTGAGCGCCAGCTTGGTCGTGCCCGCGCCGACGAACTGGCGCGATGCGCCGCCGGCCTGGTCGCCGCTGGCGCTGCGGTCTTGCCCTCGGCCGCCTTGCCGCCGCCGCCCTGCTGGCAGCTGGTTGGCGTAGCTGACCTTCAGCGTCTCGGGGTTGAACTGGACCTTCGCGCGCTTGCCGTCCGACTTGATCTCGAACGCCGCGTCGAGCTCGATCAGCTCCGCCTTCGTCAGCTCGGAGTCAGCCACCGAGGACTCCCCGGCACGCTTGAGGGTCAGCGACTCGTAGGCGACCTGCAGCTCCTCGATCGCCGACCATGCCGTCCTTGGCGTTGAGCGCGGGCGCCTTGAGCTGATCGGCAGCAGCGGGTGAGCACGAAGCGCGCCCGCTCGGTGATCCCGTCGCCGCCGAACAGCACCACCTCGCCGTCGGCGCGCAGCGACGGCGTGCGCGTGACGGCCGCGAACCAGTCCCAGAGGTCGAAGCTGGCGGTCATGCCGCGCTTGAGCGTCAGCTGCCCGTAGGCGACCGGCCCGGCGAGGCGGATCTGCTCGGCGTTGTTGCCGCCCTCGCGGATCGTCTTGACGTCCATCGTCATCTCGAGCCCGTCGCACTCGGCGAACGCCGCGCTGCACAGGCGCGGGATGTCGTCGTCGACCCGGATCTCGACGGCGAAGTTGAACGCCGTGAACGGGTAGGCGGTCGGGGACACGGCGGCCACGGCTACCTCGACTCCACGTCAGGGCCCGTCGCCCGCCTGCACGAGCCGCACGGTCAGGAACGCCAGCGGCTGCGACGGCGCGACCTGCAGCTCGACGACCAGGCGCCCGGCGTCGATCGACTGCGGCGTGTTCGGCGCGCCGACGACGACGCGGAACGCCTGCTCGGCGGTGCGCGCCCGCGAAGGCGCCGAGCGCGAAGAGCCGGCCCAGCAGCTCCTCGAAGCCGCGCTGCACGCGCGCGGCGCAGCGTCGCGTCGTTGGGCTCGAAGACGTAGCCGGCGCCGTTGAGCAGCGCGACGCGCCGCAGCAGGATCAGCAGCCGCCGCACGCCGATCGGCCGCAGGTCGGCGTCGGGGCTCAGCGTGTCGGCGGCGAGCCAGAGGAAGCCGCGGGGCTCCTGGCGCACGACGTTGACCTGCGCGTCCTGCAGCGCGCCGCAGGGCGTCGCGCCGCAGCCGCGGCGTGAGCAGCACGACGTCGCGCAGCGGCTCGTTGGCCGGCGCGATCCAGGCGCCGCGGGTCGGCCGCCCGGCGGGCCAGCACGCCCGCCGCCGCGCCGTCGGGCGGCGTGATGCGGAACGCCCGCGGGTCGTCCGCCTCCGGGACGGTCAGCCAGGGGTGGTAGAGCGCGGCGAACGAGGCGGTGCGGTCGTGGTCGTCGTCGAGCGGGTCGAACGCGGCCAGCGCGTGCGCGTGGGCGATCGCGTCGTCCTCGCGGTAGTGCTCGGGCAGCGCGAGCACGGCGAGGACGTCGCCGCGCGCGGCGCACAGGCGCATCAGCGCGCGCTGCACCGCGAAGCAGCGCGGCGGGCTCGTAGTCGGCGGCGGGCTCGCGCTCCCAGCGCACCGCGGGCGGGACGAGCACGGCGATGCCCTGCGAGTAGTCGCTCGAGTCGCTCGCCGACGAGCGCGCGGACGCGGTAGTAGTAGACGCCCGGCGCGCGCCCGAGCAGCTGGAGCGACAGGTCCGGCCCGCGGTGGATCTCGCGCGCGTCCGACCAGTCGCGCCGGCCGGCCTCCTCGAGCGCGTAGACGGCGCCCGGATCGGCGATCGCGCTCCAGCGCACGACGTAGCTGCCGCCGACTGGCACCGGCGCGGGCTCAGCTCGGGCACGCCCAGGGCGGCCGTGCCACAGGCGAGGAAGTGGCCGCCGGCCTCGGGCTCCGGCACGGCGAACGCCACGCGCGGCTCGACGCGCACGCGGACGGGGTTCGACCAGTCGGTCGAGGCGTCGCCGGCCTCGGCGCGCACGCGGTGATAGCGCGTGCCGACGCGCCCGAACAGGCGCCGCCGGAGGTTCGCGCCGCGGTACGCCTCGGTCGCGTCGGAGAAGTCCGGGCGCGCCGCCTCCTCGAGGACGTAGGCGACGCCCGGCTCGGCCACGGCCGTCCACCGGAGCTCGAACGCGCCGCCGGCGGGAGCGCTCGCCTCCAGCACCGGGGGCCCGGGGATCCGCTCGCCGGCGCACAGGTAGTGCTCGGAGATCGGCACCGCGGCCGGGTCGTCCGCCGGTGGCGGGGTGCAGGGGAGGAAGCGCCACCACTCCGGCCGCAGCAGCGGCGCGATCGCCTCGGGCGTGGGCACGTCGGGATCCGGCGCCGGCGCGAACGGGCGCTGGATCGCGTCGGGGACGGCGACGATCGTCGGCTCGTCCACGCCGATCAGCGCGTGGATGCCGCGCAGCTGCGCGCCGTCGCACGCGCAGCGCCTCGGCCGACGTCAGGACCGTGCGCGTGCCGTCGTCGCGCAGCCGGCCGTCGATGAACAGGCGCGTCGTCGAACGGCACGAGCCCGTCGCGGACCGGCGCCGGCGCCGCGGCGGCGAGCGGGCCGACCGGGCGGGTGGGGAGCAGGCCGATGCCGAGCGGGAGCAGGACGGCCTGCTCGCTCGGCCTCGGCGGCGAGCGGGAAGCGCGGCTCGGCGGCCGCCGGCCACAGCGCCGGCGGCTCCTCGAACTGCTCGCCGTCGCGGCTGCGGTACAGGTCGAGGTCGGTCGGGAGGTCGCCCGCGTAGCGCGGATGCCCGGGGGCGAAGCCGAGCCCGTCGAGGCGCCACATGTCGGTCGCCCCGCGGCGCACCGACAGCTCGAAGGTCAGCCGCTCCGCGAGGTACTCGGGTCCGAACGGGCCGCGCCGAGCGCCGCCGGGCGGACGAGCGCGCCGGTCACGCGCAGCCCGCGCTGCGCCGGTGACGCGACGCCCTCCGCGCCGCGGACGTCCGTGACGCTCGCCCACACGCGCTCGGCGCCGAGGTCGAGGCGGAGCCACGCGCCCTCGGCCGGGGCGGGGGCGCCCGCGAGCTCGATCGTGAGCCGGTCGCGCGCGGACCCGGCGACGGTCGCCGCGGCGGCGTGCGGCCGCCCGGCATCGTCCACGTACGTCGCCTGGCCGGCCGAGCCGGCCGCGGGCGGCTCGCGCAGCAGCCGGATCACCGAGCCAGGGCGCGCCGTCACCGTCCACGAGCGCGCGGCGGTCGCCCGGCAGCGGCGAGGCGGCCGGCGCCGGCTCGACCGCCGCGACCGCGAGCAGGACGACGTCCGGTCCGACCGCAGCCGCACGAGGTCGCCCGGGGCGAGCTGACCCGGCCGCGAGACCGCGAACGTGAAGCGCGCGCCGTCGCCGGCGACGAGCGCGAGCGTCGACGCCTCGAGCGCCGTGGCCACGCGCAGCCCGTCGGCCCAGCTGCCCTCCGAGCGCGCCCGCATGCGCGCCGGCTCGATCCCGCCCGTCGCCGAGCCGCGCCAGCCCCGGGACCTCGAAGACGTCGGCTCTCCGCGTCCTCGCCGGCCACGCGCACGACCCAGCAGCGCCGGCCGCCGTTGCGGAAGAACGCGCGCACCGCCGGCGCCGAGCTGGGCGTGCACCGGCTCGCCGCGCTCGGCGTCCCACGCCAGCGGCGCGTCGGCGCCGAAGATCGCCGCGAACTCGCGCCGCGTCCTCGACCGCCACCGGCACGTGAGCGGGCCCGGCGGCGGCGAAGCCCGACGAACGCCGGCGACGTCCATGCGCGGCAGGACGAGCCTCGGCGAGCCGGCGCGCGCCGGCCTCGAAGCGGATGCCCGGGCAGCCGGCGTGGCGCGGCGACGGCCATCGGCTACTCCATCTCCAGCCGCTCGTAGGCGAGCGTCGAGCTCCTCCATCGCCACGTCGGTGCCCTTGGCGTTGAACGGGCCGCTGACGTGCTTGATGATGCGCGCGCGCAGCAGCTTCCAGGTCTGCACGACCGCGGTGTGGTCCTCGTTCTGCAGCTGGATCGACGACGGTGCGCAGCGCGGCCTGGTCGCCGTTGCGGATCTCGTCGAGCCACTGGTAGAGGTTCAGCGAGCCGATCACGCCGCGCTTGAGCGTCACGTCGGTCGCCTTGTTCAGCCCGGTGATCTTGCGGACGCTGTTCTCCTTCTCGTTGCCGTTGCGGTACTCGGCGACGGTGACCTCCATGCCGATGTTGCTGCACTCCTGGAAGCCGGCCTCCGGGCCCGTCGGTCGTTGCCGGTGCCGAGGTCGACCAGGAAGTTGAACTGCACGTACGGGCGGTCGCGCAGGACGGCCATCGCGTGTCCTCCTCTGCGGTCTAGACCTTGCGGTCGGCCGTCCACTGGCCGATGCGGAAGATCACGAACTCGGCCGGGCGCAGCGGGCGACGCCGATCAGGCAGACCAGCCGGCCGTTGTCGAGGTCGTTCTGGGTCATCGTCGAGCGGTCGCACTGACGAAGTACGCCTTCTCCGGCTTGTCGCCGAGCAGCGCGCCGTTCTGCCACTCGTTGAGCAGGAAGTCCTCGATCGTGCGGCGCACGTTGGCCCACAGCGCGCTCGCCGTTGGGCTCGAACACCGCCCACTGCGTGCCGTTGTCGATCGAGCGCTCGAGGTAGGCGAAGTAGCGGCGCAGGTTGACGTACTTCCACTCGGGGTCCGAGCTGATCGTGCGCGCGCCCCAGAGCCGGTAGCCGCGGCCCTCGAAGAAGCGGAAGCAGTTGATCCCCTCGGGGTTGAGCACCTCCTGCTGCGCCTTGTTGAGCAGCGTCTCGAAGCCGATCGCGAGCGTCACGACCTCGTTGGCCGGCGCCTTGTAGACGGCGCGGTTGATGTCGTTGCGCGCGTAGATGCCGGCGACGAAGCCGCTCGGCGGCAGGTGGATCTCCTGCCGCGTGACCGGGTCGAGGATCCGGACCCACGGGTAGTAGAGCGCGGCGTACTTGGAGTCGAGCTGCGCGCGCATCGCGCGCACCTCGGAGATCGTCTGGCCGTCGCCGCAGTCGAGCACCGCGATCCGGTAGCGCATCCGCTCGCGCGTGGGCGATCAGCAGCTGGATGATCGTCGGCGCGTCGGCGCCGTAGCCGTTCGTCGTAGCCGAACGTCGAGCCCGGCGCGGCGACGATCGAGATGTCCTCGATGTCCTCGAACGACTTCAGGCCGGTCTTCGTCGTCGGCGCGTCGGGTCCGCGGTCCCCTCGTACTCCGTCGCCGTCGGCCGGTGGCCGTCGTTGCCGCCGGCGAGCAGGACGTCGACGGAGCGCTCGGCGTCCGTGGACGGATCCTTCGGGTCGGCGTGCTGGATCAGCTGGGCGCGGAGCGAGGGCGCCGCGGCGAACAGCGCGCCGAGCACGCCGACGCCGTCGGCCACGTTCTCGCCCGCCGTGATCGTGATCGGCACCGTGCGGGCGAGCGAGAGGTTCTCGGGCGCTCGGCGAAGCGGTCGAAGAGCGAGTCCGGCGCGCCGGCCAGCTCGTGCTCCGGGTCGAGCGGCAGGTTCGACCACACCTGCGAGGGCATGTCGGGGTCGCTCGGCATGGCGGTGACGGTGGCCGTCACGATCCGCACCTGGTCGCCGCCGATGGTCGAAGGCTGGAGGTCCGTGGCCAGCTGGAGCGTGTCCGTCGGCGTTGGTGAAGCTCCACTGCGGCGCGCCCGTGTCGTCGAGGCGCCGCACGGCGCGGTAGAAGTCGCCGGCGCAGCGGGCTGGCGAGCGGGCTGGCCTCGGGGAGGATGTAGACGACGTCGTGGTCGCGCAGCCCGGTCACCCGGGGCGTGCCCGTCGCGCCCGTGAGCGCGTTCGGACCGAGCCGCAGCGTGACCCGGACGCGCCGGCCGCCGGCCGCTCCCGGGAAGCGCGCCTTGATCCGCAGCGCCGTGCGCGGGTCGCCGCCGCTGGGCAGGACGGCGGCCGCGCGGCCGTCGTTGGAGCGCCCGTCCGCCTGGGAGTCGTCGAACGCCGGATCGTCCTCGTCGAGGAGCCCGCGGAACACGCGCTGGACGTAGAGCCGCTTGCCGCCCTGCTCGAAGAACGCCCGGACCGCGTGCCACATGTAGTTGTCCATCGGGTCGAGCGCGACGCTGACGTCCTTCTCGGCGGCGTAGCGCAACATCCGCCGGTCGCCGTATGTGCGCTCGAACTCGACGAGGCTCGTGATCACGTCCGGCTCGAGGTCGACCGGCCCGTAGCGGGTCGGGCCGACGAAGCCGGTCGTGGTCGTCGACACGCCCTCGATCGACTTCGCGCGGAACGAGACCTCCTCGACGTAGACACCGGGTGCCAGGTACTCGGGCATGGGTTCTCCTTAGGGCGGTGAGGCGGCCGCGAGGACGAGGACCTCCGAGTGGCCGGGCGTGCGCAGGACGAGATCCCGCCCGTAGGCGAGCTCGAGCGCGACGCCTTGCAGCTCGAGGGCGGCCGGCGCCTGCTCCAGGGCGGAGCACAGGTCGGGCGCCAGGATGGGTGGGCAGCTTCGGTCGTAACGGCAGGCGATCGACAGGTGCCAGCGCTCCTCGGCGAGCGGGCGCCGGCTGCCGCGGAGCGGCGAGCCCGCCGTGTGCGCCGGCGCGGGGTACGCGATCGGAAGGGCCACGCGCCCGTGCTCGTCGGCCATCCCGAGCGCGGCCTCGCCGCCGTCGGGCCTGACCTCGAGGACGGCCCAGGCGGCCGGCGCGCCGGACGGCTCGCGCAGCGTGGCGCGGACCATCGCGTACCCGGGCGGCGCGGGCTCGCTCGGCGTGCGGAACAGCGGGATCCCTGCTCCGGGCCCCGGCGGCGAGCCGGCCGGCGATCCGCACAGCGGCTCGAACAGCCCGCGGAACGGCGCCTCGGTCTGGAGCCGCAGCGGCAGGTAGCGGCGCCGCGGATCGCGCGACCTCGACCTCGAACGCGCGCGCGAGCGCCGGCACCGCGGCCCAGTAGGCGTCGTCGCCCGCTCCGGACTCCAGCTCGCGCAGCCCGGGCAGGTCGCGCAGCGCCCACACGCCCGAGGGCGTGGCGACCGCCGTGCGGACGCGCCCGCCGCCGGAGGGCACGTGGCGCACGCTGAGGCCGTCGCGCACGACGCGTCCGGTGGCCGCGTCGCGGAACCGCAGGCCGAGCGGCGTGACGATCGTGACGGAGTCGAGCGCCTTGAAGCCCGGGATGTCGCTCGCCACGGGGCTCATGGCACGTGCGAGTCCAGCTCGAAGTCGCGCGTCTGGACGAGCTCGCCGGCAGGCGTCGGGTCGAGCGACTCGAGCTCGACGACGCGCGCGACGAACGTCGCCGAGACCTCGCGCCGGCCGCCGCTGATCTCCATCACGTAGCTGAGGTCCTGCATGGAGAGCGGCTCCAGCAGCAGCTCGACGGTCTCCTCGGGCAGGAAGACGTCGTGCTCCGGCCCGGACTGGTTCAGCACGCCGGCCGGCAGCGTCGGCGTGTCGGCGAGGACGCGCAGGCACCAGCCGAGCATCCGCTGCTGGCGGACCGCGTCGGGCGCCCACGCGGTGAGGAGGTAGTGGAGGTCGAGCGGCAGCGCCGGGCGGCGGCGCCTGCCGTCCGGAGCCGACGCGCCCGATGCGGTTGCGGTGCTCCGTGTTGACGACCACGCGGTGCAGGTAGACGGAGACGCCCAGGCCCATCGGCTTCTGGAGGTCCTCGCTGCGGGAGACCTGGACCGGCACGCCGTCGAGCTCGGTGCCGGGCGCCCCGGCCGCGGACGTGAGCAGGCCGGCGATCGCCTGGCTGGTCGCGGCGATGGCCTGGTAGGTGGCCACTACGCGGCCCTCCGGTCCGCGGCGCGGCGCAGCGCGTCGGCGAGGTCGTCGGGCGAGACGTCGTCGAGCAGCTCGGTCAGGAACGCCCGCCCGCGGCTGCTCTGGAGCGCCAGCACCCGCATGTGCGGCACGGCCTCGAGCAGCTCGACGGTCTCCCGGTCGAGATCGCCGCACAGCGGGACGACGACGAAGTCGGGCTCGTAGCGCTGCGCCGCCGGCAGCGCGGACGCGGCCCGCGCGCGGCCGACGACCTCGAAGTCCAGGTCCTGGCGCAGCTGTCGCTCGAGCAGGTCGGCGGCAAGGCCGTCGGCGGCGAGCAGGACTCGGATCGAGCGCAGGAGGGTCATCTGACCGGTCCGGCATTCGTACGCGGCGCCTCGCCCGCGGTAAATGGACCGTCGGATCCGACTTGGATCGGTATGTGGGTCCGGCTCTCGCGCCGTGGCGCCGCCGGAAGGATCCGGATCCTCGGATCCGGGCCCTCGAACCCCCGCCGGTGCAGCGGTTCTGCCTGCTCGGGCAGACATCGGACGCGCGATTGACACGGCTCGCCCGGCCGGGGTAGGAATGTGACCGTCTGTCAAACGCGCAGGGCCGCTTCGTAGGAGACGAGCATGGCCACCGGCTCGGAGCCGAAGCAGACGCGCGTGCTGGTCGTCGCGGCCGCGCGCCTCTACCGCGACGGAATCGCCCAGGCACTCGCACGAGCGCGACCACTTCGCGGTGGCAGGCACCGCCCGGACCGCGGCGGAGGCGATGGACGAGCTCCCGGTCACCCGCCCCGACGTCTCGCTCGTCGACCTGGCGCTGCCGGGCAGCCTCGAGCTCGTGCGCGCGCTGCGCGACGCCCGTCCTGACGCGCACGTCGTCGCCCTCGGCGTGCCCGAGGACGAGTCCGAGGTGATCGCGTGCGCCGAGGCGGGCGCCGCCGGCCTCGTCACGCTCGAGGGGTCGCTCGACGACCTCGAGGCGATGCTCGAGAGCGTGGGGCGCGGCGAGACGCTGTGCTCACCGCGCGTGGCCGCGGCGCTGTTGCGGCGCGTGGCCGCGCTCGCCGACGACCACGCGGCGTCGGGTCACGCGAGGCTGACCGCGCGCGAGCGCGAGATCGTCCAGCTCGTCGACCGCGGGCTGTCGAACAAGGAGATCGCGCGCGAGCTCCAGATCGAGCTGACCACCGTCAAGAACCACGTGCACAACATCCTCGACAAGCTGCACGTGCGGCGGCGGGCCGATGCCGCGGCGCGGGTCCGTCGCGGGCGTGTGCCCGCCGCGGCCTCCTTCGAGTCGCGCGCACCATTAGGGTAGTTGCGCGCGCAATTATCTGCTACGATGGCGGCGAGACGATCACCTGTACGGAGAGAGGCCGACATGAAGCTCGACGGTATGCACCACCTCACGATGATCACCGGCGACGCGCCGAAGAACGTCGAGTTCTACGCGGACGTCCTCGGGCTCCGGCTGGTCAAGAAGACCGTCAACTTCGACGCGCCGGAGGCCTACCACCTCTACTTCGGCGACGAGCAGGGGTCGCCGGGGTCGATCCTCACGTGGTTCGAGTTCGCCGGCGCGCCGCGCGGCCGCGCGGGCGCCGGGATGATCCACACGATCCAGCTCGGCGTCGGCTCCGAGGCGTCGCTGGACTTCTGGGCCGACCGGCTGGCCGCCAAGGGCTACGCGAGCACGCGGGGCGAGCGGTCGCTGCGCTTCGAGGACTACGACGGCCTCGCGTTCGAGCTCGTGGTGGCCGACGGTGACAACCCGCCGCTGCGCGCCGAGCACCCCGAGGTGCCGGCGGAGCACGCGATCCTCGGCGTCGAGGGCGCCCGCGCCTACGCCGCCGGCCCGCTCGACGCGGACGCCGATCTGCTGACCGGCACGCTCGGCTTCACGGCGACCGGCGACGGCTCGTATCGCCTCCAGGGCGACGAGCGGCACTTCCACTGGGCGTACGACGCGCCGCCCGCCGAGCGCGGGCTCCAGGGCGCCGGCACCGTGCACCACATCGCGTGGCACTCGCGCGACGAGGACCACGTCGCCTGGCAGCGCGCGCGCCGCCGAGGCCGGGATGCGCGTCACGCCCGTGATCGACCGCGACTACTTCCACTCGATCTACTTCCGCCAGCCGCAGGGGATCCTGTTCGAGATCGCGACGACCTCGCCCGGGTTCGCCGTCGACGAGGACCCCGAGCACCTCGGCGAGGAGCTGCGCCTGCCCTCCCAGCACGAGCGGCTGCGCCCCGTGCTCGAGCGGATGCTGACGCCGCTGACCAACCCGCGGACGAGGGTGCGCGGCGTGAGCGCGGCTCGTCTTTCGCGAGCGGCCGGCGGACGGAGAGGCCTCCGGCCTGCTCGTCCTGCATCATGGCCGCGGGGCCGACGAGCACGACCTGCTCGGCCTCGCCGACGTCCTCGACCCGCAGCGGCGGCTGCACGTCGTCACGCCGCGCGCCCCGCTCCAGCTGCCCGGCTGGCCGGGCAACCACTGGTACGTCGTGCCGCGCGTCGGCTATCCGGATCCGGACACCTTCCACGCCGCGTTCGCCAAGCTCGCCGCCTTCCACGACGAGCTGTGGGAGCGGACCGGCATCGCTCCGGAGCGCACGGTCCTCGGCGGGTTCTCGATGGGCTCGGTGATGAGCTACGCGCTCGGGCTCAGCGGCGACCGGCCGGCGCCGGCGGGGATCCTGGCGTTCTCCGGGTTCGTCCCGACGGTCGACGGCTGGCAGCCCGACCTCGCGAGCCGCTCGGGGACGCGCGCCTTCATCGCGCACGGCCGCCGGGACCCGGTCATCGGCGTCGAGTTCGCGCGGCGCGCCCGCGCCCTGCTGGAGGCCGGCGGGATCGACGTCTCCTACCACGAGTCCGACGCGGCGCACCACATCGACCCCGCGCACGTTCCGGCCGCGGTCGCCTGGCTCGAGGGCACGCTCGCGCCCGCCGAGGCGGGCCGGCGCGCGGGCGCGTCCTGACCGGCGCGCCCTGAGCGGCGCGCGCCGTCAGCCGCCGGCGCGGAGCCGCGTCCAGATCTCGCCGAGCGCGATCTGGTCGGCGGCGCCGAGCCGGCCGAGGAAGTACGCGCGGACGCCTTCGCGGTGGGTGCGCCGGGCCGCCTGGAGCTTCTCCAGGCCGGCGGCCGTCAGCTCGGCGAAGGCGCCGCGCCCGTCGCTCTCGACCGCGCAGCGCGTGACGTATCCGAGCTGCACGAGCCGGTCGACGAGCCGCGTCAGGCCGCTGCGGCTCAGCAGCACGCGCTCGGCGATGTCCGCCATGCGCAGCCGGTGGCCCGGCGCGTCGGCGAGGAACATCAGCACCTCGTAGGAGGACACCGGAAGCCCGTGCTCGGCCCGCATCTGCACGTCGAGCGCGCGGGTGATCTCCGCGTGGACCTGGAGCAGGCCGCGCCAGGCGGCGAGCTCCTGCGCTGTGAACGGCTCTGCGGAGTGTCGTTGTGGTGTTGCGGTGGTCATCCAGAACTGAGGTTAATTGCGAGCGCAATTATAGCGCCGGTCGGCTCGCTACGCCCCGGAATTCGATCGAAGCTCGGAGGCGGTCCCGTACGCCCGTCGTACGCCTCCCGCGCTTTGCGACCGGTGCAGACCGGCAACGAGGCAGAGGCCTACGGTCGGGTAGGGGGAAGCGAAGAGGGGCGGCCGTGCAGCCGCCCCTCTTCGCAAGTGTGGGGCCGCGACCGCCGGGCGTGCGGCTCGCCGCGGGGCGTGGCCGCCGGGGGACCCCGGCGTGCGGCTCGCCGCGGGCGTCTACTTCTTTGGCTGGGTGGGGTGGCGGTGGATCGGCCGGGCGGTGGAGTCGATTGACCGCCCTATAGCCCGCAAATCGACTCCACCCGCTCCTCCCGACCCCCTAAGAGCGAGCCGTTGACGTCCGCCGGCGCCACGCCCGCGGCTACGAGTCGGCGCCCCCGGAGCGCCACGGCGGGCTCACGCAGCCAACCGGCCGGTGGCCGGCGTGCCGCGACGTCGCGGGATCGGGACGGTGGCCGGCCGAGGGTGGGACTCGAGCAGGACGAGGAAGGCGTGGCGGTTGTAGTGCGCCTCGGCGCGCAGCCGCGCCGCGCCGGCCCCGATCCGCGCGGTCGCCGGCTGCCCCGCCCGGGCGCCCTCCGCCAGCTCGCGGAGCGGCGTGCCGGGCGCGAGCCCTTCGGGCGCGAGCGCGAGGGCGCTGCCGAGCCGTTCGCGGTACGCCGCCGACTCGACGCTGCGCCACACGGGCAGCGCGCCGTCAGCCTTCCTCGGGAAGCGGCCGGTGATGAGCATCGCGACGGCGCGCGGGTGCGATTGGACGTAGTGATGGAGGGTGGCGTGAAGCGAGGCGCCGTAGGCCTCCGCCAGGTGCCGGACGGCCGCCAGCGAGCAGGGCGCCTCCGCCGCTCGCGCCGCGAACGCGCTGCCCTGGAAGATCAGCATCGCGGCGCCCGCGTTCGCCTCGGCCTCGATCGCGTCCCGGACCGGCCGGAACAGCTCCGCCTCGGTGTCCTCGCGCAGCACGGCGTCGTGCCACGGGACGAGCGCGTGGACGATCTCGTGCGCCTCCGTGAACCGGCGGCGGCACGCGGACTGCGACTCGTTGACGTAGATCGCGCGGTCCTCGAACCAGAGCGCGCCGAGCACCTCGTCGCGGAGACCCGCAACCGGCACGAGGTCGAGGCCCGCGGACCGGCGGACCGCCTCCAGCGGGGTCGGCAGCACGCCGAGGGCGTCGCTGTCCCGGAGCGCGCCGTCGACGATCGCGGCGATCCGCTCGCGCGTGTAGCCCGACAGCTCAACCGCGTTCACGGCGCGCCTTCAGCTCGGCGATGAACGACAGCGTCTCGGCGTGCTCGCGGGGAGACAGGCCCTCGAGCGCGCGCAGCGCCACGGTGACGCGCTGGCGCGACCGGTCGCTCGTGCCCTCGGCCGCCGTGAGGCCGGCGAGCGCGGCCAGGCGCGAGAACTCCAACTCGTAGAGGAGCGCCAGATCCCACAGGATCGCGAGGTCCGGCTTCGCGATGACGCCGGTCTCGATCTGCGAGAGATGCCCGCTCTTGATCCCGGTCCGGCGCTCGACGTCGCGGAGGCTCAGCTCGCGCGCCGTGCGTGCCCGCTTGAGGGTCGTGCCGAGCGCCTCGTCCGTCATGCCGTCGATGGTGGCACGGCGCTCAGACGGTGAGCAGCTTCCGTCCGGAGCCGCCGCTAAGTTGCTGAGCGTGAGACCTCTCCCGAGCGCACGAACCATCCGGGCCCGGCGCAGGCGGCGCCTGACGAGGCGCGCGTTCTGGCGCCGGTTCGGGCGCTTCGAGCACGAGGCGCTCGAGTTCAAGTCGTCCGTGAACCACCTCGCCGAGTCGGTGGTCGCGATGGCGATGACCAGCGGAGGGACGATCCTGGTCGGCGTGTCCGACGACCGGCGGGTGACGGGCTGCGCGGTCGACCAGCGGTCCCTGGACCGGATCTCAGCGATCGCGCACGAGACGGAGGTCGACCTTCGGGTCGAGCGGCTGGACGTCGCGGGGCGCGCCGTGCTGGCCGTGGCGGTGCCCGCGGTCGCGCCGCGCGTGGTCACGACACCGGACGGCCGGCTGCTGCGCCGCGTCGGCAGCGCCAACCAGCCCCTGCGCGGCGAAGGCGTCGTGCGCTTCCTCCGGGGGCGCCGCGTGGCGCTCGAAGTCGCGCGCTGACCACGGCGGCCGCGGACGCCACCTGGAATCGGAGTCGCGCGCTGACCGCGCGCCCGCGGCGCCACCTGGAATCGAGTCCAGCGCCGGCGGGGCGGCGTGCGGCGTATCTTTAGACCGCAAGCACGAACCAATCAGCGAATGCCACCGAATCCCGTGCCGAACACCGAGCTGGAGTCGCTTCGCGCGTCGTTCGCGCGCAAGGCGCTCGCGGACAGCCGCCAGCGGGCCGCCGCCGCGGCGCTGCTCGGCATCACGGAGACCGACGTGCTGGCCCTCCAGCACCTCGCCTGGGCGGGGACGCTCACGCCGAGCCAGCTCGCCGCGAAGCTCCAGCTCACGTCGGGCGGCACGACGGCGCTGATCCAGCGCCTGATCCGGCTGGACTACGTCACGCGCGAGCCGCATCCCGAGGACCGGCGGAGCGCGCTGCTGCGGCTCAGCCCGCACGGCGAGCGCCGCGCCGCCGAGCTGTACGCGCCGCTCGTGCGCGAGCTGGACCTCGCGACGGCCGCGCTGGACGACGAGGGCCGCGCGCTCGTCTCCGCGTTCCTCGCGCGCGTGGCCGCGATCGGCGAGGCGCACGCGGAGGAGCTGGTCCGCCGCGTCGATCGCGAGCGGCCTCAGGTCCCGCGCGTCCCGGTCCCCGGCCTGTGGGCCTGAGCCCGAACGGCGGCGGGCCCAGGCCCCTCGGCCTCGGCCGCCGACGGTCCCGGGCGGGGCGGTGGCGACGTAGACGGCCTTCGAGCAGCGCAGCTCGTCGAATCCCTCGCGCATCGAGCCGTCGAGGTCCATGCCGTGCACGCCGGCGAGCCGGAGGCCGGCGGCGCGCAACGCGGCCCGGATCTCCGGCTCGGGGTGGTGGCGCTGCCGGTGGCGCTGCGCGGTCTCGTGCCAGCCGTCGTCGGAGCGGTGGAGCACCTGCGTCACCGCGCTGGCGTAGCCGCCGGGGCTCACGTCCGTGCCGGCCTCACCACGCCAGACGATCACGAGGTCGTCCGCCGGGACGACGCTCAGGGAGGCGAAGGCCGGAGCGATACGCGCGACAAGCAGTTCACGTCGAAAACCAGCACGCCGCCCGGCGCGAGGTTCCTCCGCATCCCGCGCAGCGCGGACACGACCTCGCCGGGCTCGAGCAGGTAGTTCACCGCGTCGTCGAGGCAGACCACGAGGTCGAACGCGCCGAGCACCGGCAGCGCGCGCATGTCGTGCACCTCGACGCGAGCGCGATCGCCGGCCTTCTCCGCGGCGAGCGCGGCCATCGCGGGGGACACGTCGCACGCGGTGACCTCGTAGCCGCGCTCGAGGAACGGCAGGAAGCTCTTGCCGGACCCGCAGGCGACGTCGAGCAGCCGGCGCCCACGCAGCCCGGCGCGCACCGCGAGCGCCTCGAGGTCACGCGTCCAAGCCCCGTAATCGTGATCGGCGGTGAACGCATCGTAAAACGGTGCGAACGCGTCGTAGGCGAGCCTGGCGTGCGAGCTGCTCATCCGAAGTACCGCTGCGCGGCCGCGCCCGCGCGCTGCCGCTCCGCCGCCGCCACGACCTCCCGGTCGCCGGACACCTCGGGCACGCCGAGGTCCCACCATGCGCCCGACGAGGGCGCCGGCTCGGGCTCGACGTGGCACGCGATCACCGCCGGCCGCGGGCACGCCCGCGCGGCGTCCAGCGCCTGCTCGAGCTCGTCCACCGTCCGCGCGGTGAACGCGACGCAGCCGAGGCTCTCCGCGTTGGCCGCGTAGTCGACGTCGATCACGTCACCCGTCCCGTGACCCTGGCGGAACTCGGTGCCGAAGCCGTGGCCGACCGAGGTCTCGCTGGAGCCGGCGTATCGAGAAGTAGCCGCCGTTCACGAGCACCACGACGCGTGATCTTCAGCCGCTCCTGCACCGCCGTGGCGAGCTCGGTCGGCGCCATCAGGTAGGTGCCGTCGCCGATCACGGCCAGCACCTCGGCCGCGCCCGGCTCGGCGAGCCGGATCCCGAGGGCGGCGGGGATCTCGTGGCCCATGCAGGAGAACGCGAACTCGATGTGGGCGGAGCTGCCCGGCGGACAGCGCCAGAGCTTCAGCAGGTCGCCCGGCGGCGCGCCGGCCGCCGCGACGAGCCAGTCGCCGGACCGCGCCCGCGAGTTGATCGTCTGCGAGCGCGCGCGTCTGCGTGAGCCCGGCGGCGCCGGCGTCGCGCTGGCGCCGGCGACGCCGGCGTCGAGGTGCGCGCGGACGACCTCCTCCCAGTCGTCCCGCGCGGCGGCCGTCTCGCGGCGGTGGCGCTCGCTCGCCGACCAGTCGCCCAGCGCCGCGTCGAGCGCCTCCAGCGCCAGCCGCGCGTCGGCCACCACGGGGACGCCGCCGAGCCGGTGCGCGTCGGCCGCGCACACGTTGATGCCGGCGAAGCGCACGCCGGGCGCCTGGAACAGGCTCGAGGACGCCGTCGTGAAGTCGCTCAGCCGCGTGCCGACGCACAGCACGACGTCCGCGCGCGAGGCCACGCGATTCGCCGCCTCCGTCCCGTTCACGCCGATGCCGCCGAGCGCGGCCGCGCCCGACGTCGTGCCCTTGCCCGCCGAGGTCTCGGCGACCGGGATGCCGCGCCGCTCGGCGAGCCGCGCGAGCGCGCCCTCGGCGGCGGAGTACCGGACGCCGCCGCCCGCGATGACGAGCGGCCGCTCCGCGCGCGCGAACGAGCTCGGCGACGGCGTCGATCTCCTCGGGCGCCGGAGGCCGCCGCGTCACCGCCCACGTGCGCGGCGCGAAGAACGCGTCCGGGTAGCGGTACGCCTCGCCCTGCACGTCCTGATGGAGCGCGATCGTGACGGCGCCGGTCTCCGCCGGGTCGAGCAGCACCCGCATCGCCTCGGGCAGCGCGGTGAGCAGCTGCTCGGGCCTCGAGATCCGGTCGAAGTACCGGCACACGGACCGCAGCGACTCGTTGACGCTCCAGTCCGCGTAGCCCGGGTGCTGGAGCTGCTGGAGCACGGGCCCCTGGCGGCGGTTCGCGAACGTGTCGCCGGGGAGCAGCAGGACCGGCAGCCGGTTCGTCGTCGCCGTCGCGGCGCCCGTGACGAGGTTCGTCGCGCCGGGGCCGATCGACGCCGTGCACGCGAGCGTCGGCGAGCCGCCGCGACGCCTTCGCGTACCCGATCGCGGTGTGCACCATCGCCTGCTCGTGCTTGGGCTGGTGGAACGGGAGGTCGCCGCCGAGCTCGGTGAGCGCCTGGCCGAGGCCGCAGACGTTGCCGTGCCCGAAGATCCCGAACATCGCGGGGATCGCGCGCCGGCGCTCGCCGTCGCGCTCGCTGTACTGGACCTGGAGGAACCGCACGAGCGCCTGCGCGGCGGTCAGCCGCTGCCCGCTCATCGCAGCGACTCCAGGAACGCCCTGGACGCCTCGAGGTCGCCGACCGGGTCGCCGGTGCCCGGGCCGGCGGTCCTGCTCGACCACCATCCAGCCGTCGTAGCCGACCCGGGCGGCCGCGCCGAGCACCGCCTCGAAGTCCACGCTCCCGCGCCCGAGCGGGACGAACGCGCCGGCCGCCACCGAGCTCCAGAAGCCGTCCGAGATCCGGCCGGAGTCGAGGTCCTTCAGGTGCACCGCGCCGACCGCCGCGGGGTCGGCGGCGAGGAAGGCCGCGGGGTCGATGCCGGCGTAGGCGAGGTGGCCCGTGTCGACGCAGATCCCGCAGATCGGCCGCAGCGGCTCGATCTCGTCCGCGAACTCGACGTACGTGCCGGCGTGGGGGTGCAGCAGCGGCCGCACGCCGGCCCGCTCCGCCGCCGCCGCGGCGGCCGCGATCGTCGCGGCCATCTCGTCGCGCCGCGCGTCGCTCAGCCGCGGCGCCGCTTCGCCGCGGCCGGCGGTCGCGGCGCGCTCGGCGCTGATCGCGTCGATGATCAGCAGGTACTCGCCGCCCAGCTCGGCCACCGCGGCGGCGACGGCGGCCGCCAGCCGGACCGCGCGCCACGCGCTGCGGCGGATCGTGGAACGGCTCGAAGACGAAGCCGCCGGCGAGCCGGAGGCCGCGCCGCGCGAGCACGTCGCGGTCGACCGGCAGGAACCCGAGCGGGCCCAGCTCCGTGCCCGCGTAGCCGGCCGCGGCGATGCCGTCGAGGACCTCCCGCCAGTCCGGGTTGGCGGGCCGGTCGGCGAAGTCGACGCCCCAGCTGACCGGACCGCTGGCGAGCCGCAGCGTCACTGGGCGGTCCATCCGCCGTCGACCAGCAGCGAGCTGCCCGTCATCAGCCGCGCCTCGGGCGAGGCGGCGAAGACGACCGCCGAGGCGACCTCGTCGGGAGTCCCGAGGCGGCCGAGCGGGATCTTCGCCAACACCGCCTCCCGGAAGCCGGCGTCCGCGAGCCAGGACCGCGTCATCGCCGTCTCGACGAACGTGGGCGCGACGGTGTTGACGCGGATGCCGTGCGGCGCGAGCTCGAGCGCCATCGCCTTGTGCGCGCCCTCGACGGCGTGCTTCGCCGCGCAGTAGGCGGTCCGGTCGCGCCCGCCGACGTGACCCATCTGCGACGTGACCGTGACGATCGCGCCGCCGCGGCCGGCGGCGACCATCCGCCGCGCGGCCGCCTGCGCGGGGAGCAGCGCGGCGACGACGTTGGTGCTCAGCGCCCAGCCGAGGTCCTCGCCGGTCATCTCGAGGAACGGAGCCGGCCGGTTCCCGCCGCAGCAGCCGACCACCACGTCCGCGACCGGCAGCTCGCCGAACACCTCGCCGACCTGCGCGGGGTCGCTGAGGTCGCACGGCGGCGCGGCGATCGCGCCGAGGTCGGCGGCGAGGCGCGCGACCGCCGGCGCCGAGCGGCCGACGAGCACGACCGTCGCGCCCGCGCCGCGCAGCGCCCGGGCGCACGCGCTGCCGATGCCGCCGGTCGCCCCCGTGACCAGCGCGACCGTCCCGTCCGGCAGTGCCGTCACGTCCCGCCCCCGGCGCGCTCGAGCCGCATCTCGGCGGTGATGGCGTGCCCGCCGAAGCCCTCGGCGTGCGAGATCGCCGCGACCGCCGGCGCCACGGCGCGCGTGCCCTCCGGCGTCAGCTCCTGGTAGGTGAGCGTCTTCAGGAACTTGCCGACCCAGAGGCCGCCGGTGTAGCGCGCGGCGCGCCCCGTCGGGAGCACGTGGTTGGTGCCGACCGCCTTGTCGCCGTAGGCGACGGTCGAGTCGCCCAGGAAGAGCGAGCCGTAGTTGCTCAGCCGGTCGCGCCACCACCCGGGATCGGCGGCGTGCACCTCGAGGTGCTCGGGCGCCCGCGCGTCCGACGACCGCGACCGCCTCCTCGCGGTCCGCGACGAGCAGCACCTCGCCGTGGTCGCGCCACGCCGGGCCCGCCACGGCCGCGGTCGGCCAGCTCCCGAGCAGCCGCTCGACCGCGGCGAGCGCCGCCTGGCCGAGCCGCCTCGAGGTCGTGACGAGCACGGCCGGCGACGTCGGCCCGTGCTCCGCCTGGCCGAGGAGGTCGGCGGCGACGAGCTCGGGATCCGCGCCGTCGCCGGCGATCACGAGCACCTCGGTCGGGCCCGCGAGCAGGTCGATGCCGACCCTGCCGAACAGCTGCCGCTTGGCCTCGGCGACGTAGGCGTTGCCCGCGCCGACCAGCATGTCCACGGGCTCGACGCCGCACAGGCCGAACGCGAGCGCGGCGAGACCCTGCACGCCGCCGAGGCAGAGCACCTGGTCGGCCCCGGAGGCGCACATCGCGTGCAGCATCACGGGGTCCACGCCCTGCCCGGCGCGCGGCGGCGCGCAGCCGATCACGTGCCGGACGCCGGCCTCCTTGGCGACCGCGATCGTCATGAACGACGACGCGAGCATCGGGTAGCGCCCGCCGGGCACGTACGCGCCGACCGCGTCGACGGGCACGTGACGGTGCCCGAGCACGACGCCGGGCAGCGGCTCGACGCGAAGGTCCGCGAGCGTGGAGCGCTGCGCCCGGGCGAACCCGCGCACCTGGCGCAGCGCGAAGTCGATGTGCGACCGCAGCTCCTCGGTCAGGGCGCCGGCGCCCGCCGGCGAGGGCTCGACGACGAACGACGGCGGGCTCCAGTCGTCGAGCTTCCTCGAGTACTCGCGCACGACCGGCTCGCCGCCGCGCTCGATGCGCAGCAGCATCTCGGACACGTCCTGCCGGACGCGCGCGGACGTCGCGTCGCCCCCGCCCGCGGGCCGCTTCAGGTGCTCAGGCATCGGCCGCCAGCCGCTCGCTCAGCTCGTGTGCGCGCTCGGCGACCAGCCGCCCCGCGCCGTCGAGGTCGCGCCCGCCGGGGACCGCGACCCCGAGCGCTGCCAGCGCGTCGCCGGCGCCGGCGAACACCGGCGCGGCGACGGCGCGGAGCCCCGGCCGCCACTCCCCGTCCTCGGTCGCGTAGCCGCGGGCGCGCGCCTGCGTTGCGGCGTCGCGGATCGCGTCGGGGTCGACGAGCGTCCTCGGCGTCGACCGCTCGAGCGGCGTCGCGAGCACGCTCTCGCGCCAGGCGCCCCGCCAGGCGAGCAGCACCTTCCCCGCCGCGGTCGCGTGGCACGGGACGACCTCGTGGAGCCCTTGGCAGCGGCTCGCCGTTCGCGCCGTGCACGATGCACAGCGCCCAGCGGTAGCTCGGCACCATCAGGTGGGCCGCCGCGCCGAACTCCGCGTTGAGGTCGCGCACGTACGACCTCGCGGCGTCCGCGACCGCGTGGCGCTTCACGACGTGGCCGGCGAGCGCGGCGATCCGGAGCGTGGGCGAGTAGACCCGCCGCGCGTCGGCGCTGCGGTCCAGCCAGCCGTCGTCGGTGAGCCGGGTCAGCAGCCGGCGCGCCGTCCGCGGGTGGATCTCCAGCGCCTCGGCCACCTGCGGCGCGGACAGCGGGTGCAGCGCCAGCAGCTCGAGCGCCTGCATCGTCCGCGCGACGAAATGCGCCTCAGGCAGGCGCACGGACCGCCTCGAACGCCCGCCGGAGCGCGTCGGCCTGGGCATCGACGCCGGCGGCGTAGAGCCGCACGTCGGCGCTGACCAGCACGACGTCGGCGCGACCCGCGGCGAGCGACGCGAGCTGCCGGGCCGGGCCGGTGCCGGCGATGCCGAACGCGACGCCCGGCCGCGCGCGGCCGCGTCGGCCACCGCCTCGGCCGCCTCGGCGAGCTCGGGAGCGTCGAGCCGGCGGTCGATGCCGAGCGACACCGCGAGGTCGGCGCAGCCGAGCACCAGGCAGTCGACGCCGGGCACCGCGGCGATCTCCGCGACGTGCGCGAGGCCCGGCCGGCGTCTCGATCTGCACGACGCACGACGGCCTCGCCTCGGCCGAGGACGCGAAGTCGGGCGCCCGGCCGAACGAGCCGGCGCGGCGGGGGCCGAAGCCGCGCACGCCGGCCGGCGGGTAGCTCAGCCTGCGGGTCGCCTCGCGCGCCTCGTCGGCGGAGCCGACCGACGGCACGACGACGCCGTCGACGCCGGCGTCGAGCACCGCGGCCAGCACGTCGCTCCGGGAGGAGGGGACGCGCACGAACGCCTGCGCGCCCGTGCTCTGGACCGCCAGCGCCAGGACCTGCGCGTCGCGGGCCGACAGCGCGCCGTGCTCGAGGTCGATCCACAGCACGTCGAACGCCTGCGCCGACCAGCTCCGCCATCACCGGGTCGCCGATCGAGAGGACCGTGCCGAGCCGCGTCATCCGGCATCTCCCGGATGGATCACGACGAGCCGGTCCTCGAGCGAGTCGCGCACGGCGTAGCGGACGCCCTCCTTGCCGAAGCCGCTGTCGGCGAGGCCGCCCCACGGCATGTGGTCCGCCCGCCACGTCGACCCGCGCGGCGGGTTGACGTTGACGATGCCGGCGCGGAGGCCGCGGGCGAAGCGCATCGCCCGGTCGAGGTCGCGGGTCATCACGCTCATGGCGAGGCCGTAGCGCGTGGAGTTCGCCCCCGCCAGCGCCTCGTCGTCGCCGGCGAACGTCCGGATCGCGACGGCGGGCCCGAACAGCTCCTCGCGCCAGAGCCGCGCAGTCCGCGCGGCGGATCGAGCACGACGCCGGGCGCCACGACCGCCCCGTCGCGCTCGCCGCCGCGCACGACCTGCCCGCCGGCGTCGCCGCGCCTCCGCCGAGCCAGCGCACGACGCGCTCCGCGCTGCGCTCGTCGATCACGGGCGAGAGCGACGTGGACGGCTGCGCCGGGTCGCCCGGGACGAGCGCGTCGACGCGCGGCAGCAGCCGTGCGAGCAGCTCGTCGGCGACCCGCTCGTCGACGAGCACCCGCTGGGTCGAGACGCAGTTCTGGCCGGCGTTCGTGAAGCCGCTGAACGCGATCGGCGCCCGCGGCGCGGTCGAGGTCGGCGTCGTCGAGCACGACGAGCGCCGCGTTCGAGCCCAGCTCGCAGGTGAGGCGCTTCACGCCGGCCGCGCGCGCGATCGCGGCGCCCGCCTCGTAGCTGCCGGTGAACGAGATCTTCCGGACCCGCGGATCCGCGCACAGCGCCGCGCCGAGCTCCGCGCCCGGTCCGGCGACGAGCTGGAGCGCGCCGTCGGGCAGGCCGGCGCGCGACGAGGCGCTCGACGAGGAAGCGCGCGGTGAGCGGCGTGGCGCTCGCCGGCTTGAGCACGACCGGCGTTGCCGGCCGCGAGCGCCGGCCCGATCTTGTGGATGACGAGGATCGCGGGGTAGTTGAACGGCGTGATCGCCGCGACCACGCCGGTCGGCCGCGGGAGCGTGTAGCCGAAGCGGCCCGACGCCGACCGCGCGCGGCGTCCATCGGCAGCACCTCGCCGCCGATCCGGCGCGCCTCCTCGGCGCACAGCCGCACGATGCCCGGCGATCCGCTCGGCCTCGGCGGCGGCCTCGGCGAGGTGCTTGCCCTGCTCGGCCGTGATGGTGCGGCGCGAGCTCGCCGGCGTCGGCGTCGATCGCGGTCGGCGGCGCGCTCGAGGATCTCCGAGCGCCGGTGGGCCGGCATGTGCGCCATCGCCGCGGCCGCGCCGCTCGGCGGCCGCGAGCGCGTCGCGTCCAGCGCCGCCGCGCCGGCCAGCGGGACCTCGCCGACCACCTCGCCCGAGTAGGGCGAGCGCACCTCGAGCAGCCGTCATCGCGGCGCGCCCTGCTCGCGAGCACGTCCGGGTTGGCCAGCGCGGCGAGCGGCGGCGCGCCCGCGCGAGCGCGGCGAGCACGTGGCCCGTGGCCTGCTCGGTCATGTCGCGCGACCGAGCGCTTCGCTGAGCCCGCCGACGTGCGGCGTGAGCACGACGTTCGGCAGCCGCGCAGGAGCGCCGAGCGTCGGCGGCTCGTCCTCGAAGACGTCGAGCGCCGCTGCCCGCAGCGCGCCGGTCCGCGAGCCGCGCCGCGAGCGCCGCCTCGTCGATCAGGCCGCCGCGGGAGGTGTTGACGAGCACGGCGTGCGCGCGGCATCAGCGCCAGCTCGCGCTCGCCGATGACGCGCCGCGTCGCGCGCGGTGAGCGGCAGGTGCAGCGACACGACGTCGGACGCGCCGCAGCAGCTCGTGCGAGCCCCACGCGTCTCGCCGGCGGCGCGCGCGGGGTCGCAGACCAGCGATCTCGCACGCCGAAGCCCGCGAGCCGCCGCGCCACCGCGCGGCCGATCTGCGCCGTGCCCGACCAGCCCGACGGTCGAGCCGTGGAGGTCCCACGCCATCAGGTCGCCGCCGCGGCGCCACTCGCCGCGCCGCACCGACGCGTCGTGCTCGACGATCCGCCGGAGCGCCGCGAGGATCAGCGCCATCGCGTGGTCGGCGACCGTCTCGCGGTTGCCGCCGGGCGTGACCAGCACGGCCACGCCGGCCGCCGTGGCCGCCTCGAGGTCGATCGAGTCCGTGCCGACGCCGACGCGCGCGATGACGCGCAGGCCGCGGCGCGGCGGCGAACACCGAGCGGTCGAACGGGTCCGTGCTGACGATCGCGGCCACCGCGTCGCCGGCGAGCCGCCGCGACCTCCGTCGCCGACCGCGCGCCCAGCTTCGGCTCGCAGTCGACCTCCAGGCCGGCGGCGCGCAGCCGCGCGCCGGTGCGCGGCCCGTCCGGGTCGTAGTCCATCCAGGTCACGAGCACGCGATCCGCCATTCGCGCGGTCAGCCGCCATCGGCGCGCGGCTCGAGCGGCTCGCGCTCGGCGGCTCCGGCGTACTCGCGCAGGTAGCGCTCGACCGTGTCGAGGTGCGCGCACATCGCGGCGCGCGCCTCCTCGGGGTCGCGGCTGGCGATCGCCGCGAGGATGCGGCGGTGCTCGGGGAGCCCGCGCTCGAGCCGGTGCTCCGGCCGCGCGAGCGGGCGCCGCGCCGCCGCGAGCGCCCGGTGGACCGGCCCGGTCATGTTCCCGAGCGCGCGGTTGCCCGTCGCGGCGATCAGCGCCTGGTGGAAGGCGACGTCGGCGTCGTGGAAGAGGTCCTCGGCGGCGGGGTTGCCGCGCACGCGCTCCGCGCCCGCGGACATGCGCGCGAACGCGTCGGAGAGGTTGGCGAGGTCGGCCTCGGTCGCGCGCTCGGCGGCGAGCGACGCGGCCTCGATCTCGAGGATCCGCCGGCACTCGAGGTACTCGCGCGAGGATCGCCGGCGCCCTGCTCGCCGTCGAGCAGCGCCGCCGAGGACGTACGGGGTCGAACACGTCCCACCGGTCGTCGGCGTTGACGGTCGCGCCGCGGCCGTGCTTGACGCGTCACGAGCCCCCGCTCCTCCAGCCCGCGCAGCGACTCGCGCGCGACGCCGCGGCTCACGCCGAAGCGGGCCGCGAGATCCGCCTCGCGCGGCAGCGCGGACCCGACGGGGTGCACGCCGCCGACGATGTCGCCGATGAGGACCCGCATGAGGTTCCGGTGCAGACGAGACATGCGGTGATTGGATCACTGGCTGCGGTGGGCGTCGAGACGCAGTTCCGTCCCGGCCGGATGTCTCGCCGCAGCGCGAGGACGGAATCGATCTTGAGCCGCTAGAGACTCGGTGATCCAATCTCCGGTCGTGGAGAACGGATCACGGCTCCCCGGTGGTCGATGGTGAACGGCTCGCGGCTCGCAGCGCGTGCGCGTCGGCCTCGTCGGCGCCGGCTTCGTCGCGCAGGTCGTGCACCTGCCGCACCTCGCGGACGCGGGCGCGCGCTTCGAGGTCGTCGGCGCTCGCAGAGCCCGACGCCGGGCGTCCGCGCGGCCGTGGCGGCGCGGTTCGGCGTCGCCGCGACGCATCGCCACGCACGAGGAGCTGCTCGGCGGCCGGCGGTCTCGACGCCGTGCTCGTGTGCAGCCCGAACGACACGCACGCGGACGTCGTCGTCGACGCGCTCGACGCCGGCTGCCACGTGCTCGTCGAGAAGCCGCTGTGCCTCTCCGTCGATGACGCCGACCGCGTCATCGCCGCGCGCGACCGCGCCGGCCGGGTCGTGCAGGTCGGCTACATGAAGCGCTTCGACCCCGCGTACGAGGCGCTCGCTGGAGGACCTGGCGGCGAGCCGCGACGAGCTCGCCCACGTCTCGACGGTCACCGTCGACCCGGGCCTGGCCCAGCACTTCGGCCCCGTTCGTGGCCCCCGCGCCGGGCCCCGGCGGCGGCGACCGGCTGCTGAGCGGAGCGCTGATGGGCGCGCTCGTGCACGACGTCAACGCGGTGCACGGCATGCTCGAGGCGCTCGGCGTGGCCGCCGGCCAGGCGCGGGTCCTCGACGGCTTCGGCCGACCCCGACGGCACCCTGGCGGGCGGCACGGCGGTGCTGCCGGACGGGCTGCGCTGGACGATGGCCTGGGCGCTGCTGCCGCACGCGGGCACGTTCAGCGAGCGGATCGAGCTGCTCGGCTCCCACGGCGTGCGGCGGCTGGAGTTCCCGGCGCCGTACCTGCGGCAGTCGCCGACCTCGTACACGTGGCATCCGCCGCGACCCGCGGGGCAACGAGCAGCGCACGTTCCGCTCCTGGCGCGAGAGCTACGCGCGCCAGCTCGCGCACTTCCACGCCTGCGTCGTCGACGGCGCCGCCTGCCGGACGCCGCCGGAGCAGGCCCGCGCGGACATCGCCCTCCTGGCGGCCCTGCACGACGCGACCCAGGTGGCGGCGTGAGCCGGCGGCGATCGTCACCGGCTCGGACTCCGGCATCGGCCGCGCGACGGCGCTCGCGCTGGCGGACGCCGGGCACGACGTCGGCATCACGTGGCGCACGGACGAGGCCGGCGCCGCGGCGACGGCGCGGCTGGTCCGCGCGCGCGGGCGCCAGGCCGCGGTCGCCCGGCTCGACGCTCGAGGAGCCGGACGCGGCGGCGGCGGTCGATCGACGCGCTGGCGGACGCGCTCGGCGGGCTCGGCGTGCTGGTCAACAACGCCGGCGCCAACCACCGCGCGGCCGTCGTCGACGACACGCTCGAGGGCTGGCGGCGCGCGATCGAGGTCAACCTCACCGGCCCGGTCTTCTGCGCCCAGGCCGCGGCGCGGCGCATGCTCGCGGCAGGGCGAGGGCGGCCGGATCGTGTTCGTCACGTCGGTCCACGAGCACGTGCCGCTGCCGCCGTGCCGCCGCCTACTCGCGCCGCCAAGGCGGGCGCCGGCATGGCGGCGAAGGTGATGGCGCTCGAGCTCGCCGGCAGCGGCGTGACGGTCAACGCGGTGGCGCCGGGGCACGTCGCGACGCCGATGACCGGCAAGGACGGCGTCGACCCCGCGTCCGTCGCGCTGCCGCAGATCCCGGCCGGCCGCCCCGCGGGCCCGGACGAGATCGCCGCGCTCGTGGCGTGGCTCGCGTCGGACGCGGCCGCGTACGTGACGGGCGCGTCGATCGTCGCGGACGGCGGCCTGCTGCTGTCGGCGGCCGACGCGCTGCAGGAGGCGGTCGAGGGCCGCGACATGGCCGGCTCACGATGAGCCAGAGGGGAGAGGTGCAGTGATCCACAACAGACGCGAGTTCCTCCGCAGGTCCGCGGTCACGGGGCATGGCGCTGAGCTCGGGCGGCCTGCTCGCCGCGTGCGGCGACTCCGATCTCGCCGCCGGCGGCGCTCGAGGGCGGGCTCATCCGCTTCCTCACCGGCCCGCTGACGTCGGACGACCTGAAGCTCCAGCAGGGCTACGCGGCGGCGTTCACGCGCGAGCAGCCGAAGATCGACGTGCGCGTGAGCCTGTTCGACTGGGGCAGCATGATCCCGCAGCTGACGACGGCCTACGCGGGCAACAAGCCGCCCGACCTGCTGCACATGAGCGACTCGTTCTGGGCGAAGCTGGCCAGCCAGGGCGCGTTCCTCGACGTCACCGATCTCGTCGACGGCGACGGACTACGCGAAGACGCGCAAGGCCGTCCCGCAGCGCTACTGGGACGCGCTGACCTACCAGGACAAGATCTACGGGATCCCGTGGCTCACCGGGCGTCTACTCGTGCCTGTACGTCAACAAGGACCTGATGGCGAAGGCGGGCGTGAGCGACTGGAGCTCCTCCTACGACGCGCTGCGCGGCGCGGCGAAGGCGACGACGTGCGGCAAGACCTACGGCTACGCGATCGCGACGTCGTTCACCGACTTCGCCTACCAGGAGCTCATGAACTACGTCTTCAACGCGGGCGCCGACTTCCTCGACGAGGCCGGCACCGCGCGGCGCGTTCGACACGCCCGAGTGCGGCGAGGCGATGGAGCTGCTGCGGGCGATGCACGTCGACGACCGCAGCACGCCGCGGCCCGGGCCAGTACGACCGCGCGGGCCAGGAGGCGCTGTTCCGCGCGGGCCGCGTCGCGATGTACCACAGCGGCGGCAACGCCGCGCTCATCACGGGCGCCGTCGACGGCAAGACGCTGCCGTTCGAGTGGGACGTCTATCCCGTCCCGCCCGGGCCGAAGGGCAACTTCGTCGTCGTCGGCCTCGAGTCGCTGCACATCGCCTCGCGCTCGAAGAAGCCGCGGAGGCGTTCGAGTACGCCAAGTACCTGACGAGCGCCGACCAGGTCGATCGCCTACGACCGCGAGCTCGACGGCGTCCTGCAGCCGTGCCGCCAGGACGTCAAGGACCGCGTCTACCCCGACACGGCGCGAAGTTCCGCGTGCCGCAGAAGCTGATGGACGAGTTCCATCCCGAAGGGGCGGGCCGTGCGCGGCGTGCCGCGGATGATCGACGCGCTGCGGGTCTTCACGACGGAGTTCGAGTCGATGGTCCGCGGCGGCAAGGACGGCGCGACGATGGTCGCGGGAGACCAACGCGAAGATCGACGCGCTGGTCTCGTGACGGCGTGCGGCCCCGCACCGGCTCGGTCGCGCGGGCGCGGCGGCGGCAGGCGCTGCGCCGCAACCTGACGGCCTACGCGTTCCTCGCGCCCGGCTTCGCCGCCTTCGCGGTGTTCCTGCTCGTGCCGGTCGCGTGGGTCGTGCGCCAGTCGTTCCTCGCGGGCGGCGTGCTCGGCGAGCCGACCTGGGTGGGGCTCGACAACTGGCGCGAGGCGATCCGGCGACCCGGCGCTGCGCGAGGCGCTCGCGAACACGGTGCTCTACACGGCGATGGTGGTGCCGGCCACGATCGGCCTCGGCCTGCGTGCTCGCCGTGCTGCTGCGCGGCGTCCGGCGCGGCGGCGCGGTCCTGCGCACGGTGCTCTACCTGCCGTCGCTGGCGCCGATCGTGCTCGCGGCGCTCGTCTGGGTGTTCATGGTGCAGCCGGACTTCGGCCTGCTGAACCTCGTCAACCGCGCGCTCGGCGTCGAGCCGCTGAACCTGCTCGGCGACGAGCGGCTCGCGCTGCCGACGATCGCCGGCCTGGACATCTGGCGCGGCTTCGGCTTCTGGGGGATCCTGCTGCTCGCCGGCCTGCTCGCCGTGCCGCCCGAGCTCTACCAGGCCGCCGCGCTCGACGGCGCCTCGCCGCTGCGGCGGTTCTGGCACGTCACGCTGCCGTCGATCCGGCCCGTGCTGGCCGTCGCCGCGCTGCTGGTGACCGTCACGAGCATGCAGGTGTTCGACTCGGTCTACGTCCTCACCAACGGCGGGCCCGCCGGCGCGACGCGGACCGCGGTCTTCTACATCTACACGAGCATCTTCGAGACCGGCAACCCGGGCTACGGCGCGGTGCTGAGCCTGATCCTGCTGGCCGTCGTCGTGCTGCTCACGTTCGCGATGGCGCGGCTGGCGCGGCGGGTCGGAGCGCGGGCGTGAGCGCTCTCGGCCGCCGCCTGGCGCTGCTGGCGTTCGCGGTCGTCGCGACGGCGCCGTTCCTCTACGTGCTCTCCAGCTCGCTGAAGCGGTCGAAGGTGCTGTTCGACTACCCGCCGCAGTGGATCCCGACGTCGCCCTACCTCGGGAGCTACGAGGCGCTGCTGGTCGACTACCCGTTCGCCCGCTGGGTGGGGAACACGCTGTTCGTCGCCTCGGTGGTGACGGCGGTCAAGCTGCTGATCGACTCGATGGCGGCGTACGCGCTCGCGCGCATGGACTTCGTCGGCAGGCGGCCCGTGCTGGCGCTGATGGGCGCGGCGATCATGATCCCGCCGGCGCTGCTGATCATCCCGCTGTTCTTCCTGGTCCGCGACGCCGGCCTGCTCGACACCTACTGGGCGCTGATCCTGCCGGCGCTCGCCAACCCGGTGGGCGTGTTCATCCTGCGCGCGTTCATCCGCGGCGTCCCCGTCGAGCTGGAGGAGGCCGCCCGGATGGACGACGCCTCGCCGTGGCAGGTCTACCGGCACGTGATCCTGCCGTCGATCCGGCCGGGGCTCGTGATCGTGGCGAGCTACGTCTTCCTCGTCCAGTACGTCGACTTCGTGTGGCCGCTCGTCGCCACGCAGTCCGAGTCGAAGCTGCTCGTCTCGACCGGGCTGGCGACGCTCAAGCCGCGGACGATCAACGTCGACTGGGGCCTGGCGAGCGCGGCGAGCGTCCTGAGCATGGTCCCGGTGACGCTCGTGTTCCTCGCCTTCCAGAGCCGGCTGGTGGGCAGGTCGCTCACGGCGGGGCTGAAGGGCTGAGATGGCGTCCGTCGAGCTGCACGGGGTCTCCAAGCGCTACGCCGGCGACGGGGTGGAGGCGGTCGCGGCGGTCGACCTCGGCATCGACGACGGCGAGCTGTTCGTCCTGCTCGGGCCCTCGGGCTGCGGGAAGAGCACGCTGCTGAAGCTGATCGGCGGGCTCGAGGAGCCCGACCGAGGGCGAGATCCTGATCGGCGACCGGATCGTCAACCACGTGAGTCCGGGCCGGCGGGACGTCGCGATGGTGTTCCAGAGCTACGCCCTGTACCCGCACATGAGCGCCCGCGAGAACGTGCGCTTCCCGCTGCGCATGGCCAAGGTCCCGCGCGCGCGGGCCGATGCGGCGATCGCGCGCGCAGCGGCGGCGCTCGAGCTGGAGCCGCTGCTGGGCCGGAAGGTCCAGGAGCTCTCGGGCGGTGAGCGGCAGCGAGTGGCGGTCGCCCGCGCGCTCGTCCGCGATCCGGCGGTGCTGCTGATGGACGAGCCGCTCTCGAATCTCGACGCGCTGTTGCGCACGCATACGCGGGAGGAGCTCCTCCGGCTTCACCGCGCGGTGCCGGGGACGATCGTCTACGTCACCCACGACCAGGTCGAGGCGATGACGATGGGCGACCGCATCGGGGTGATGGAGCGCGGGCGGCTCGTCCAGGTCGCGACGCCGCTCGACGTCTACCGCCGGCCCCGCAACCGCTTCGTCGCCGGGTTCATCGGCTCCCCGCCGATGTCGTTCATCGAGGGGCGCCTCGAGGAGCGCGACGGCCGGCTCGGGTTCTGCGCGGAGGGCGTCGAGCTGCGGCTGCCGGACGCGCTGGCCGCGGCGATCCGGGCGGCCGGGCCGGAGCGCGGGCCGTGCACGCTCGGCATCCGGCCGGAGGCGGTCGAGGTGGCGGCATCGAACGGCGGTCCGCCGTCCGGCTGGCGCGTGGACGTCGTCGAGCACCTCGGCGCCGACTCGATCGTCGGGCCTTCGCTGCGGCGACGCGTTCGTGCGCGGCCGGGTCCGGCCGGACAGCGGCCTCGCGGCCGAGGCGCCGGTCGACGTGCGCCTGCCGGCCGAGGGTCTGCACCTCTTCGACCGGCACGGCGACAACGTGCTCGCGTGAGCGGCGCCGCGGCGTACGACCCACGCCGGGGGTTCTATGCCGGCGGCCCAGCCTTCGGCCTGCCGGCGCCGCGCCTGCCCGTTCCGGACGCGGACGAGCTCGAGCTGCTGGTGCGCTTCGAGCACCCGGCGAAGTTCCTGGCGGTCAAGGAGCTGCCGGGCGGCGCGCTGCTCGGCGACGAGTGCCTGGCGCGAGCGTACGGCTGCTCGCCGGAGGCGCTCGCGCGCGTGCGGGGCGAGCTGTCGATGCAGGTCGCCGACGTCGCCGGCGCGATGGTGTCCGGCGCGCGCATGCGCGAGCGCCGTCGCCGCGTTCCCGGTGTCGCCCGGCGGCACGGTCGTCGCGCTCGGCGACTCGATCACCGACGACCTCCAGTCCTGGGCCGAGCTGCTGCGCGGCTGCCTCGAGCGGGTGCGGCCGGGGGAGGTCACGGTCGTCAACGCCGGGGTCTCGGGCGACACCACCGCCGACGCGCTCGCGCGCCTGCACGGGATCGCCGCCCTGCGCCCCGACCTCGTCATCGCGATGCTCGGCACCAACGACTGCCAGCTCCACGGGCCGGACCGCGCCCAGCTCGTCTCACCAGGCGCGTCTCGCGACAACGTGACGGCGATCTCGCGCTGGCTCGCCGAGGCCGGAACCCGAGTCGTCTGGCTCACGCCACCGCCCGTGGACCGCGACGCGCTCCTCGCCGGCGTGGGCGAGCGCGCCTTCGACATCGACGCGGCCGACCTCCGGCGCCTCTCCCAATGGCTCACCGAGTCCGGCCTCGAGGTCGTCGACGCCGGCGCCCGCCTCGCCCCATCCGTCGCGGACGGCGACCTCCTGGCCGACGGCCTCCACCCGACCATCACCGGCCAGCGCCGGATCCTCGAGGCCGTCCTCTACTGACCGAGGTACCAGTCGGCGAACGGCCGGCGGGCCGTCGGCGTGACGATGCCGGTGTCGCGGTCGAACACCGCGAGCTCCTCGTCGGTCCGCTCCGCGCCGGTGGCGGCGGAGCGGCAGGCGACCGCGGGGAGCGGCGCGTCGTAGGCGGCTCGCCCGACCGGATGGCATCGGGCGTGCCCGACCGGCTCGCCGTCTTCGTCGAGCGGATAGCTCACGGGCAGGCCGACTGCCCCCAGCCCTTCGTCCGAGAGCAGATCCAGGGCATCGACCTCGGCGACGTCGACCTCGACGAGGTCGTGCTGAGCGGCCGGCACGAGTTCCTCGATGTCGTACGGGTGGCGGGCGAGCTTGTGCTCGACTTGGACGCGCGCCATGTTCGCGCTCACGTTCAGGTACAGCACGCCGTAGGCGCCCGGCGCGTTCCAGCGGCCCCCGTGCCGCTTGGAGAAGCTCGTGTCCAGCGGGTCGTTCCAGTGCGGCTCCGCCAGGCGGTTGCACGCGCCGCCGCGGCGCACGGTCCGTCCGTAGGCCACGAGCTAGGCGGCCTGCGACCAGGCGAACGACTCGCGAACGAGTTCGAGCAGCTCGCGCTGGCGGTCGGCGGCGATGAGCTCCAGCATCGTCTTGCCGCCGTAGGCGTCCGCCGCGCGGCGCGCGATGCCCGGGATGCGGTCGGTCTTGAGCTTGCGCTCCAGCAGGTCGGCGAGCGAGAGCAGCGTCGCGAGCTTCTCCTGGCGCTCCGCGGGCACGCCGTGGGCGAGCCAGCCGTCGACGGCCTGACGCGAGACGCCGAACAGCCGGCCGAGCTCGGACTTGGACAATGCGAAGACGCGCATCAGTCGCTCCAGCGGGTTCTCCGGGTCGTCCAGGTGTGCGCGCACTCGGCGCTGGAAGCGCTCGGCGGCAACGTCGTCTACCGGCGCGCTCATCGGCTCGGCGGGCGGCGTGATCGCCAGGCAGCCCATGAACCCGCGCATGCGGTTGGTCAGCTCGAGCGCCACGGCCTCGTCCGGCTCGTAGCGTGCGGTCCACGACAGGAACGGGCCATCGACCGAGGCATTGTCCAGCACCCCGATCCAGGCCCGGACGGGATGACCTTTGGCGTCCGCGATGACGAGGCGGCCGTCGTCCGCCTCGACGACGAGGTCCGGGCGGACGTTGCGCCCCTCGTTGAGCAGGACGCCCGTGAGCCTCCGGTAGTGGCCGACGTACTCTCGTGCGGCGTCGTCGGACCCGTGGAGCGCGCCGTCCAGACTGCCGCGCAGCTCGCCGAGGAGATCGCCCCCGATTCCTCGAAGCGCTTCGCGCACCGTCTCGGCGTCCGGGGCTTCGAAGAGCGGATGGACGGTCTCGCGAGCTGTCACCACGTTCCGAACCGTAGCGCAATCGAAACGCAAGCGCAAGGGAAACGCAAGCAGCGGCCGGTCACTCGAGCAGCGGGACTGCCGGCGCGTCCGGCCACATGGGCAGGGGCATGGGGCAGCCGTAGGCCATGCCGAGGTCGAGCAGGAGGGTCTCGTGCTGCTCGGGCGGCGGGGCGTCGGGGGCGGTCGAGCACGTTGGCGGCGCGGGCGGGCGTGAGCGGGGCCTCGGCGACGGCGCGCAGGCCGGCGCTGAAGCCGTCGGGATCCCAGCCCGGCCCGAGGGGCGCCGTCGAAGGCTGGAGCGGGGTCGCGACGCCGAGCGTTCCCGCGGTCCGCTCGGCCAGCAGGGCGGCCGCCACGAAGGACTTCTTCCACTCCCACGAGCGTCGCGGAGGTGACGCCGGCGCGGCGTCACAGAACGCCGCGACGCTGTCGGCCACGACCGCAGTCGGGTCGCGGTTGGCGGGGTTGTGCCACCCGAGCATGTCCCAGCCGTTGGCGCAGACGACCACCGCGCAGTCGAGCGCGGGATAGGCCCACGCGGTCGCCCACCAGCCCCACGGGTGCGCGCCGGGATGCCCGAAGCGCCGCCGCCGGCTCCCCAGGTCCGTGAGGATCGCGACGAGGCCGGCCTGCCAGCCGTCGCTGGGCCAGACGTGATCGCTGCCGTCCATCCCGACCTGCGGCGTGAGCATGAGCCGGACGGTCTCGCGGCGCAGGATCCTCGCGCCGTCGAGCTCTCCGCCGCCCATCAGCGCGCGCAGGAGCCGGAGGTGGTCGGCCGGCGTCGTGTGGATCCCGTCGGCCGGGAAGTCGGCCGAGCGCAGCTCGGGTGACGGGACGGCGAGGCCGCCGTAGCAGGCGTAGCCGGCCGCGCGGTCCGGGTGCGCCGACTCCTCGCGCCAGTCCGACAGCCAGGTGCGGCGCATGCGCAGCGGCTCGAGGATGCGCCGCCGCACGAGCTCGGGAAGCGCGAGCCCGTCGGGATTGCAGCGCTCGACGACGAGGCCGAGCACGCTGATGCCGAGGTTCGCGTACTGGTAGCGCTCGCCGGCGCGCGCGGTCCAGCGCGGCGCGGCGCCCGCGTACTCGCGCACGTGCGAGCCCGCGAGGCTCGCGGCGACGTGCTCGGCCAGCGGCGGGGGAAGCTCGGGCGTGCTGGCCGGCGTGTCGACCGCCAGGCCGCTGCGGAACGTGAGGAGGTCGTACACCGTGACGGGTCGGGCGCCCAGCGGGTTGCGGCAGGCGATCCCGGCCGGCAGCGCCTCCACGGCGTCGTGCAGGCCGAGGACCCCGTCCTCGACCAGCTGGAGCACGGCGACCGCCGTGTAGAGCTTCGTCATCGACCCGACGGGGAACAGCGAGCGCGGCGTCAGCGGCCGCCCGGCCGCGACGTCGTGCAGGCCCCACGCGCGGCACAGGAGGTCGTCGCCGGAGCAGACGGCGGCGGACAGGCCCGGGACGCCCGTCCGCCGCAGCAGCTGCGGCACGGTCTCGTCGAGCGACGCCCCCAGCTCCTCCAGCGTGCCGCGCATGGCGGCCATGCTCGCCGTGGCCCGCGCGCGCGGGCATCCCCCGAACGGTGGACCGGCGGGCCGAGGGGCCTCGCCCGGCGGGCGCGGGCCACCCCGAACGGTGGACGCACGAGCCGAGGCCCTAGAGCGCGTGCTCGGCCTCGAAGGCGCAGAAGCGGCCGAGCATCGCGCGCAGCCGCTCCGACGCCTCGCGCAGGTCCTCGAGCGCCGCGTGGCCGCGGTGGTACTCCTCGATCGCGGCGCCGAGCGCGTCGTGCGCGTCCGACAGCGCGAGTCGCAGCACCTCGCCGACGTCCCACTCCGAGCCCGACGAGCTTCGCGCCGCGCACGCGCCGACCGCGCTCCCAGCCGAACACGTCGAGCATCCGCCCGGCCTCGTCGAGCTCGGCGCGGGCGTCGCCCAGGCGCGCGGCGTCGCCCACCTGCTCGGCGAGGTTCGTGGCACGGGCGGCGTAGACGGCGAGGAGCGCCTCGAGCACGAGCTCGGCGTCCTGCGCGGGCACATCGAGGGTGACGTGCTGGGGCATCGTGATCCTTTCGCGTCGGGCGCGAAGAGGGCGACGAGGCGCCCGGCGGGAAGCCGCTGGCGGGGCTATCGTGTCGGGCGCGCCGGAGCTGATCCCTTCGGCGCCGGCCCCGGGACGCCTCAATCGTCGCCGGGGCGCTGCTTTTGGTTGCCTGCCCGATGCTAGGGGGTGGGGCGGACGGGCGGCTCGGGGCAGCGGACGTCCTCGATCAGCGTCGCCGGGGCCACGCCCAGGGCGCACGCGAGCCGCACGATCGTGCTGAGCTGGACGTCCTTCTCGCCGCGCTCGACGCGCGAGACGTACGCGAGCTGCATGCCGCAGCGGCCGCCGAGCTGCTCGAGCGTCAGCCCTGCGTCCTCGCGCAGCCTGCGCACCTTCGCTCCGAACACGGCTCCTGGCTCCAAGCGTCGGCATGCTCAGGCTCCATGTGCTTTCGGTCCAGGACCGAAAGCACAAATCGGTAAGGAAGATGGCTCGACGGGCGAGGGACGTTTGCGTTCAGCGACCGGCGCTGACGGCGGCGCGGATCGCAGCGGCCGCAGCCCGGATCGTGGACGAGCGCGTGGCGCTCCACCGTCAGATCGCGGGAGTCGACGATCAGCGCGGCGCCGAGCGTCGCCGGCTCAAACAGGCCGGTCAGGTACGCGACGACGTCGTTCGCCACCGCCGCGCCGAGCATCGCCGCCCCGGGGCCGAGGATCGGCGTCCGCGGCGGGCTCGCACGGCGCATCTCCATCAGCTCGTCGTAGAGCGGAAAATCGCGCTGTGTCGCGCGCTCCTGGCAGTCCAAGCAGGGGGTGGATCCACGGACGTAGATCGGCCCGAGGCGCATCCTCGGCGGAAACAGCGCCGCCGTGATGCGGGGGATGCCGGCCGGCCAGCATGCCGCGTCCAGCCACCGGCTCAGGTCCTGCGGCGGCCAATCGGCGAGCTCGACGACGAAGTCGTGCCCCGCGACCACGCGCTCCGCGTCCTCGATCCCGGCGACGCGCTCGGCGAGCGCCCTCGATCTCAGCGCCGGGTCGAAGGCGGTCAGCGCGTCCGCGGCCGCCTCGACCTTCAGGCGCCCGACGTCGCTCGTCCGGTACAGGAACTGCCGGTTGAGGTTGCTCAGCTCGACGCGGTCGTCGTCGACCAGCGTGAGGTGGCCGACGCCCGAGCACGCCAGCGCGGCCGCCGTCCAGGTGCCGAGCCCGCCGACGCCCACGATCGCGACCCTCGCCCGGGTGAGCCGCCGCTGGAGCTCCGCCGCCTCGCCCGGCCGGGCGTCCGAGAAGTACGCGAGCTGGCGGTCGTAGCGCTCGGCCGTCTCGGCGCCGAGCGCTGCCGCGAGATCCTCGTCCTCGAGCAGGCCGAGCGCCCGCAGCTCCTCGACGGTCGCGGCCAGGGAATCGAGGTCGACCTCGTGGCCAGCGGCCTCGAGCCGGCGGGCGAGCGCCTCGCAGGACTCGACGCCCGTGCGCAGGGCGGCGAGCAGCGCGCGCTCGCGCGGCTGCGCGCCGGCGATCTGGAACTCCGCGCGGGCCGCGCCCCGCAGGAAGTAGATGACGCCGTCGGAGGCGTCGAGCACTTCGATGGTGCGTTTCAGGGTGATCGGCATGGGTGGGCGCGGCGCGCCGGAACCCGGCGCGCCGCGCAGGGGCCTAGTTGGCCTTGAGGATCGACTGCTCGGGTGCGAGCTGGCGATCGGTGCGCTCGATGCGGAGCATCTCGGACTCACCTCCCTCGTGTGTCGGTGACCCGGTGATCCTATCTCTGATTCGTGTCTGCGGTCAAGCCGACGGCCCGTGCGACTAGAGTCGCGTCGTGGCCGCACGCACCGACGACGTGCAGGAGCGCCTGCTCAAGGCGATTGCCCACCCGCTGCGGCATCGCGTCTTCAATGCGATAGACGAGGCAGGGGAGGCGAGCCCGAAGGCCGTCGCGCACGCGCTCGGCGAGCCGATCGGCCGGGTCAGCCACCACGTCCGCGTGCTGGCCGAGCTCGGCGCGATCGAGCTCACGCGCACCGAGCCGCGGCGCGGCGCCACGGAGCACTTCTACAAGACGGCGGTGACGGAGTTCTTCGACGACGAGGCGGCCGCGCGCCTGCCGATCGGGACCCGCCGCGCCCTCGTCACCCAGTACCTGCGGAAGCTCGTGGGCGATGCCGCGGCCGCCGCCGCGCGCACGGGCTTCGACCACCGGCAGGCGCACCTGAGCTACACGCTGCTCGACCTCGACGAGGACGGCATGAACGCCGTCGCGGAGGTGCTGGCCCAGGCGCTCGAGCGCGTCGAGGCGATCAGGGACGAGGCGAGCGAGCGGCTCGGCGACGCGCCGGCGCCGCTGCGCACCGAAGTGGGCATCCTGCACTTCGAGCGCGGCTGAGCGCTCGCATCGGCTCAGTCGAGCGCGCCGCTGCGGATCGCGATCGCGACGGCGGCGGCCCGCGTGCGCGCGCCGAGCTTCTCCGACGCGTTGGCGACGTGCGTCTTGACGGTCGACTCGCGGATGCGCAGCGCCCTGGCGATGTCGATCGTCGCGCGGCCGTCCGCCACGTGGCGGAGGATCTCCCGCTCGCGGACGGAGAGCGCGGCCCGGCCGTCGGCGTTGCGGCGCCGGATCTCGCGCGCGATGCCGGTCTGCAGCTCCGGGGCGAGCACCGTCTCCCCGCGCGCGGCGGCGGTCACGCAGCGCATCAGGGCGGGCATCTCGATCCGCCGCGTGACGCATGCCGAGGCGCCGCGGCCGAGAGCGGCGAACGCCGTCTCCGCGTCCGGGCTCGTCAGCACGAGCACGATGCGCGTCGGGAACCCGTCGCGCACCACGGCGTTGGTGACGCGCTCCGCCGCGATGTCGCCCAGCGGCACGCCGAGCACCGCCACGTCGGGCGTGCGGGCCTCCACGTCGCGCAGCGCGGTCTCGCCGTTCACGGCCTCGGCGACGAGCGCGAGGCCGGCGTCCTGGCGAACGGCTCGGCAGACCCCGGCACGGTAGATCGGGAAGGGATCCGCCACGAGCACGGTCACCTGCCTCGTCATCTCACCCGCAAAGGTAAGTAGCTAGCTGGCCGTTGTCAATGCGCAGCACTCGCTGCGCAAACGGGACGAAAGACGTACTTGATCATCAGCGCATCCGGTGATTGGATGACCGGCGTGAAGGTCCCCAAGCTGCACGAGGCCGTCGTCGCGGAGCTGCTCGCCGACATCGTGCGCGGCGAGCACGAGGAGGGGGCCAAGCTCCCGAAGGAGAAGGCGCTCGCCGACTCGTACGGCGTCAGCCGCTACGTCGCCCGCGAGGCGATCCAGGCGCTGCGCGATCGCGGGCTGATCACCGTGACCCATGGTGTGGGGGCGTTCGTGTGCCCGCGGCACCGCTGGAACCTCTTCGACCCGACGCTGCTCGAGGCGATGCTCGAGGGGCCCGACGCGTCGGCCGCCCGGACGGAGGGTGCGGAGTGCGCGGCGATCGTCTGGCCCGAGGTCGCGGCGCTCGCCGCCAGGCGCCGCACGGCCGCCGACCTCGCGCGGCTGGAGTCGGCCGGCGACGCGCAGGAGCTGCGCAACGCGCTCGTGGCGTGCGCCCGCAACCGCTTCCTCGGCCAGGTCGTGAGCACGCTCGACGGCGATGGCGCAGCCGCGCCGGATGCCTCCGGCGACGTCGTCGCGGCGGTGCGCGACCGCGATGCCGAGGTCGCGCGCGCGGCGATGAGCTCGGCCGTCCAGCGCGCCGGCCGGTCGCGGCGGCGGCCGCCGAGGTCCTGAGCGCGGCCGACCCGTCTCGTCCCCGGTCCTCGTCCGTCCGCGGGATGGTGGAACCCGGCCGCGGGCCGGACGCTGACGGCCATGACCGCTCAAGCCCTGCCCGGCTTCCTCGTCCGGGACTTCGTGCCGCTGCCCGACCCGTCCACCGCGCTCGGCGCCCACGCGCGGCGCGACGACGCCTACGCGATCCACGTCGTCGACGACGCCTCCCAGCTGGCCGCGCTGCTGCTCGCGGAGCTCGACGGCGCCGCCGTGGCGCTCGTCACGGACGAGACGGTGGAGGCGCTCTACGCCGGTGAGCTGATCGCGAGCCTGCGGGCCGGCGGGGCCGACGTCCTCGCCCGCAGCGTGCCGGCCGGGGAGCGCACCAAGAGCCTCGAGAGCGCCGTCGAGCTGTGGGACTGGCTGGCGGCGTCGTCGATCGGCCGTCGCGACGTCGTCGTGAACCTCGGCGGCGGCGTCGTCTGCGATCTCGGCGGCTGGGTCGCGAGCGGCTACATGCGCGGCCTTCCCTACGTCAACCTCCCGACCACGCTGCTCGCCCAGGTCGACGGCGCGCTGGGCGGCAAGACGGCGGTCAACCACCGGCTGGCGAAGAACCTGCTCGGCGCCTTCCACCAGCCCGCCGCGGTGATCTCCAACGTGGGCTACCTGGCGACGAGCAGCCGCCGGCACCTCGCCGCCGGCGCGGCCGAGGTGGTCAAGAAGGCGATGATCGCGTCGCCCGAGTGCTGGACGCTGCTCGAGGAGTCGGCCGAGCGCGTGCTGGCGCGCGACACCGCCGCCCTCCGCCGGCTCGTCCGCGCGGCGAGCGCGATCAAGTGCGAGCTGGTGCGGCACGACCCGTACGAGCGCGACCTCCGCCGGCCGCTGAACTTCGGCCACACGGTCGGCCATCCGCTCGAGACGGTCACGGGCTACGGGCCGCTGCTCCATGGCGAGGCGGTCGCGTTCGGGATGGTCGTCGAGTCGCGCATCGCCGTCGCCCGCGGGCTGCTCGACCCGTCGCTGCTGGACCGGCTGATCGAGCTGCTCCGGCGCTTCGAGCTGCCCGCCTGCGCCGGCGACCTCCCGGTCGCCGTCGACGGGGAGGCGCTGCTGGCGGCGATGGAGAAGGTGCGGCTGATCCGCGCGGGCAGCCTGCGGTTCGTCCTCCCGCGATCGCTCGGCGAGACGGTGATCGCCGACACCGTCGGCGAGGCGGAGCTTCGTCGCGCGCTCCACGCCAGCGGCATCGCGCTTGCGTTCTAGGAGATATGGTGATCTAATCTCTCGCGTGAGCACCACCGTCCTGTCACCCGCGTCGGCGGACCTGCTCGAGCGCGCGGCGGAGTTCATCCCCGGTGGGGTCAACACGTGCCGGAGGCGCAGCGATCCGCAGCTCTGCTTCGCCCGCGGCGCCGGCGCCTACCTGTGGGACCTGGAAGGGAGGCGCTACGTCGACTTCCACGCCGCGTACGGCGCGATCCTGCTCGGCCACTCGCACCCTGCGGTCACCGAGCGGGTCGCGGCCGCGATGCGGGAGCGGGTGCTGTTCGGCGTCGGCGTGACCGAGGGCGAGATGGCGCTCGCGAGCAAGATCGCCGAGCACGTGCCGAGCGCCGACCAGGTGGTCGTCTGCAACAGCGGCTCGGAGGCCACCTACCACGCCATCCGCCTCGCGCGCGGCGTCACCGGGCGCCAGCGGATCGTCAAGTTCCAGGGCTCCTACAACGGATTCCACGACTCGGTCCTGCGCAACGTGCTCAGCGCGCCCGAGCTGGTCGGCCGGCGCGACCCGGGGTCGGCCGGCATGCTCGAGGCCGCGATCGACGCGACGCTCGTCTGCCGCTACAACGACCTCGAGGACGTCGAGTCGGCGTTCGCCGCGGCGCCGGACGAGATCGCCGCGGTGATCCTGGAGCCGGTCGGCCACAACTCGCCCGGCATCCTGCCCGAGCCCGGCTTCCTCGAGGGCCTGCGCTCGATCTGCGACCGCGAGGGCGCGCTGCTGATCTTCGACGAGGTGATCACCGGCTTCCGGCACGGGCTCGGCGGCTACCAGGCGATCTGCGGCGTCACGCCCGACCTCACGACGCTCGGCAAGGCGATCGCCAACGGGTTCCCGATCGCCGCCGTCGCCGGGCGCCGCGAGCACATGGAGCGCTTCAACACCACCCGGACCGGCGACGTGCACTTCGGCGGGACGTACAACGGCAACGCGATCGGCGTCGAGGCGGCGCTCGCCACGATCGAGCACCTGGAGCGCCACGACGTGCACCGGCACGTGTTCCGGCTCGGCGACCGCATGCGCGGCGGGCTCGAGGCGATCGGCGCGGAGGCGGGGATCCCGGTGCTGGCCGGCGGCTACGGGTCGCTGTTCGTGCTCTGCTTCATGGAGGGCCCGCTGCGCTCGTACGAGGACGTGCTCCGCAACGACACGGCGCTGTTCGGCCGCTACCGGCGCGAGCTGGTCTCACGCGGCGTGTTCGAGATGCCCGAGAGCCTGGGTCGCAGCCACATCAGCGCCGCGCACACCGACGACGACGTCGACCGCTCGCTCGAGGCCGCGCGCGACGCGCTGCGCGCCGCGCTGGGCTGACGCGCGGTCGCCCGGTCGGATCCGTATCAGGGAATGCCCTCCTCCTCGGGCGCCGTGGTGGGCGTAGGGGTGCCGATGACCGTCGGCGCCGGCGTCGGGTTCGACACCGGCGGTGGCGGCGGTGGCGGTGGCGGGACGCCGGGCGGTGGTGTGGCGGTGGCGCCGGAGGAGGCACGCCGGGCGGCGGAGGAGGCGGAGGAGGCACGCCGGGTGGCGGTGGTGGCGGTGCCACGTTCGGCTTCGGGACGTACTCGATGTCGGCGACGTTGTTGGAGTCCGACGTCTCGGCGATGTCGTTGCCCGGATCGACCTCCAGCGACAGGACGCCCGCCTCGGCGTCCGGCGGGATGTCGATCACGACGCCGACGGCCTGTCCCGGCGCGAGTGCCGGGAACCCGACGCCCCGCTCCACGCCGGGGATGCCGCTGACGCGCAGCACCGTGTTCGGCGAGCGCGCCTCGCCCTGATTCGAGACGCCGACCCGGAGCAGCTCGCCGCGCTCGTTCACCTCGACGGTCGCGATGACGAGGTCGGGCAGCCGCCGGCCTATCGACCAGATCCGCGCGGTCCGGTCCACGCTGCCGGTCGCGAGCGACGAGCTGTCGCGGGCGAACGCCACGCTCGTCAGCGGTCCCTCGTGGCCGGCGAGGATCTGGCTCTGGCGGCGTCGCCGGACGTCCCACACGCGGGCGGTCCGGTCACCGCCGGCGATGGCGAGCAGCCGGCCGTCGCGGCTGAAGGCCAGAGCGGGGATCGGCGAAGCGCTCGACGTGCAGCCTCCCGCGCGGACTCCCGTCGGGGAGCGACCACATCCGCATGGTCCCGTCGACGCCGGCGGTGGCGATCCGGTCGCCGGGCCCGGCCGGAAGCGCGCGGCCGTCACGGCGCCGCGCCGTGCCGCAGGACGAGCGGCGCGCGGTCGGGCCTGCGCGACCCGCCAGACCCGCGCCGTGCCGTCGGCGCCGAACGTGACCAGGCGCCGGCCGGTGGCGCTGAACTCGACGCCCGCGACGCGGCCGACGTGCCCCTTCAACGGGGTCACGGCCCCGCGCCCGGGGCGCCACAGCGCGGCGCCGCGGGCGCCTGACATCGCGATCGCTCCTTCGCGCGGCTGAAGACGGCGGATGTCAGCGGGCCGATCTTCGGCTCGAACTCGATCCTGGGTGTACCGCCCCGATTCCACGTGCGGCGCGATCCCGTCGTCGCCGGCGGTCACGATCGTGCGGCCATCGGGGCTGAACGCCACGCTGCGCACGGGACGCCCCGATCCTCCCAGCAGCAGCTCGCGACGGCCCGTGGCGGCATCCCAGAGCGTCGTCGTGCCGTCGCGCGAGGCGGTCGCCACGCGCCGGCCGCTCGGATCGAAGACGGCCGAGGTGACCCGGCCGGACTGCCCGAGCGGGCGAAGCGTCGCGCCCGTGTCCGCGCCGGAGAGCCGTGCGGTGCGGCTGGTCGTGAGCAGCCGGCGCCCGTCGCCGCTGAACTCGACCCCCGTCACCGCCCCCGGATGACCGCGGACCGTCCCGACGAGCGCCTGGAGCGACTGCTCGAGGACGCGCTCAGGGATGTCCCCGCGAGCCGCCCTCGGGGCGGCCGGCTCGTCCGCCAGGCCGAGCGTGATCGCCGCGGCGGCGATCGCCCCGACGGGCACCGCGCCGGCGACCACACGAAGCCGGCGCCGCCGGCGGGCGTCCAGCGCGCGGCGGTTCGAGGCGCGGATCGGCTCGATGAAGCGGTCGTGCGTCAGCTCGAACCAGCGGGCGCCGGCGCGCATCTCGGCGCGGATGAGGTGGCGGCGCTCCAGCTCCTCGATCGCCGCCGGCGGGACGCCGCGCGCCTGCGCCATGTCGGCCGTGAGCGTCCCGCGCGTTCCCGCGCGCGTGATGAACTCGCTCTCGAACCGCCCGCGCAGCCGCAGCTCGCGCGCGTGCGCCTTCGCCGCCGCGGCGGCGATCGCCTCGTCGTAGAAGCGCGCGAGCACCTCGTCGACGTCGCCGAACGTCCGCAGGTGCTCCTCCTGGATCTCCGCGACGTCCTCCGGCAGCTCGTCCCACAGGCTCTGGCACGCCACCTGGAGCTGGACCGGCTCGACGTACTCGCCCCGCACCTCCTTGACGCCCGCGCCGGGAAGCTCGACGCGCGTCTTGAGCAGGTCGCCGACGAGCGCCTTCGCGGCGGCGTCCGAGATCGAGCGGCCGGTGTCGTCGAGCGGCTTGGTCACCGCCCGCTCGGCCTGCTGCTCGCCCAGCCGCTCGAGGCGGAAGCGGACGCCGAGGCGGTCGGGCAGCAGGTGCGCGTACGGGTCGAGCTGGGCGATGTAGTCCTCGCGGATCGAGAGCAGGACGCGCAGCGGCTGCTGCTCGTCGAGCGCCTCGGCGAGCTGCCGGAAGAAGCCCTCGCGCTCCTCCCAGCGATCCGGGTGCAGCGTGAACAGCTCCTCGAACTGGTCCACGACGACGGCGCGCGGGACTGCGGAAGCCGTCGGCGCCCGCGCTGCGGGGCCGGCGTGCGAGGTACTCGACCAGCCCGTCCGCGCCCGACCGGCCGGCCTCCCAGCCCGCGAGGAGGCCCGCGACGAACACGTTCTCGCCGGGATCGCCGCGCGCCGGCCCGCCGACCCGCGCGACGGGCAGGACCTCGAAGCCCTCCTCGGCCTCGAGGCACGGGATCAGCCCGGCGTTGAGCAGCGAGGACTTGCCGGCGCCGGACGCGGCGTAGAGGAGCACGACACGGTGCGCGACCACGAGCGACAGCAGCCGGCGGATCTCGATGTCGCGCCCGAAGAAGCGGCCCTCGTCGGCGCGCTCGTACGGCCGCGGGCCGACGTACGGGTTCCGGTCGTGGTCAGCCACGGCGCTCGAACGCCTCCCAGCGCTCGTGCAGCTCGGCCGCGAACTCCGTCGCCGTGCCCCAGTAGACGCGCACGTGCATCGCGCCGAAGTACTCGTCGAGGTACTTCTCCGCCTCCTCGGACGGCCGGAGCTGCACGGTGACGGACAGGCGCCGCAGGCTCGGCTCGCCGCTGGTCACGAGGCCGCGGTGGATCACCCGGAAGCTCCAGTCGGCGAGCTTGTAGCCGATGAAGAGCAGCGACGAGTCGGCCAGCGCCTTGCGGATCTGGTGCGGGAGCAGGTCGCGGTCGCGCGCGACGGCGACCAGGAAGTCGAGGTAGTCGTCCTCCGTGAGGACGATCGAGGCCGCCTCGCCGAGGTGCCCGTGGAGGTGGAACACGACGGGCGCCTCCACGCTCGGGACGAGCGCCTCGTCCTTCAGGTGGCCCGGGTCGTCGGCCACCCGCGTGTTCCAGCGGCAGAAGTCCATCAGCGGCGACCGGCGCCGGTACTCGAGCGCCTTGACCATGAAGTCGTCGTAGTTCGACGTCAGGTAGACGGGCAGCGGCAGGCCGGCGAGGACCGCGTGCGGCTCGTCCGGGCGCGAGAAGTCCGGCGGCCCGATCCCGAGCAGCTCGTCGCGGATCTTGTCCTTCGGCCACATCGCGTCCTCGTGCAGGACGCCGAGGAACTGCGCGACGCGCGTGAGGTCCTCCGAGTCCTCGAGCGGGTATCCGTCCTCGCCGGCCCACGCCCTCGCGATGTCCCTGCCGAGCGGCAGCGTGCCCGCGCAGGCGCCGGCGCCGAGGAACGGAGTGCACTTCCGCGCCCGGATCCGGGTGAGCAGCATCTCCCAGTCTCGGTCGTTCATCTCGCCGGAAGCGCCTCCTTCGCCGGGCTGCCGACGCTAGATCGGCACTCGGGCCGACGCCACCGCTCCACGCCGATCCCGGCCCATGACCACGCGCGCCGCAAGGCGTCGATTGTCAGCGTGCGTACCTCACCAGACGGTGTCGAAGAACAGCTCGTGGAGCACGGCCTGGACCGCGAGCGCCGCGAGGACGAGCCGAGCCCGTGACGGCCGGGCGGCGAGCGCGCCCGCCGCGGCGAGGCAGACGAACGGCGCGAGGAACAGCCAGATCCGCTCCGTCTCGGCCTTGGTGAAGCCGAGCACGGCGGCGATGGCGAGCACGGCGAAGATCGCGGTCGCCTCGGGCGACCCGTTCGCGAGGTCGCGCAGGGCGAGCCAGGCGATCGGCAGGCCGAGCACGACGAGGAAGCCGACCGGGGAGCCGAGCACCCAGTACCAGTAGGGGCGCATCGAGGCCACGCCCGCGCGGTAGACCTCCTCGGTGGCGCGGACGCTGCCGATCGGATCGAAGCCGGTCGCGGCGGCGAACGCGCCGTGGAAGGCGAGCAGCACCACGCCGCAGAGCGCCGAGAGCAGGAGCGCCGGCCGGAGCCCCTCGCGGCGCAGCGCGAGCAGGGCGGCCCACGCGGCGACCGCGAGCAGCGACCACGCGAACAGCGACGCGAGCGCCAGCACCAGCGCGCCGAGCGCGCGCACGCGCCAGCGCGGCACGGCGAGCGGCCACGCCGCGAGCAGCCCGAGCGTGCAGTAGACCGCGTCGGCCGTCGTGACGCCGAACATCAGGGCGCCGGGCGCGACCGCCATCAGCAGGCCGGCGAGGCGGCCGCCCTGCTCCCCGAGCAGCGTGCGCCCGAGCCCGTAGGCGAGCGGCGCGCTGAGCGCGCCGACCGCGATGCACAGCGCCGCGAACCGCGCGGGCGTCGTGAGGCCGAGCGCGTCGGCCACGAGCAGCAGTCCGGGCGGATGCCCGGCGACGTGGACGGGGAACGACGGCACGAGCTCCGCGAAGCGGTCGAGGAAGAAGCGCGGGCCGTAGTCCAGCGACGGCAGCGCGGGCAGGTACTCGTTGGCCGCCTCGAACGAGCGCTGCGGGTCGAAGACGCGGTCCCACGCGCCGGTGCCGCCGCGCCCGGCGGCGAGCGCGAGCCGCAGGACGAGCGTGCCGCCCAGCAGCGCCGCCGCGACGGCCGCGGGCCGCAGGCGGGCGTCGAGCAGGCGCGGCGCGAGCGCGACCGCCGCGGCGAAGCACACGAGCGAGACGCCCAGCAGCGGGTGCGCCGCCGGCGCCAGGTTCCCGAACGAGGGCGGGTACGGGGCGCCGAGCACCGTGTCCGTGGCGCGCCGCAGGTACAGCCCCGACGCCACGACGACGAGCGCCACGGCCGCTCCGAGCCACGGCAGTCCCTCGATCGCCGCAGCGCCGCGCCTCGGTGACCCGGTGCGCACGGCGCTCACGTATCACTCTCCGGGATGACCGAATGCAAGACCTGACCCCGGAGGCGCGCCGCTGGACGATCGTCGCGCTGAGCCTGCTCGCCGCGACGGGGTGCGGCTCGCTGCCCGAGACGGAGCTTCCGCCGGCCGCGGAGCCGGCGTCCTCGCCCGCAATGTCGCGGCGCCCCGCCGGCCGCGTCGTCCCCGTCGGCGGCAAGCCGGAGGGCGTGGCCGCCGATCCGGTCACCGGCCTCGCGGCCGTCGCGCTGCGCGACCCGGCTCGGCTGGCGCTCGTCGACGTCGCCACGGGCGCGGTGCGCCGCCGCGTCGCGCTGCCGGGCGCCGCGCGCCACCTCCAGCTCGCCGCGCCCGGCGGCCCGGTGCTCGTGCCGGCCGAGTCCGCGGACGAGCTCGCCCGTGTGAGCCTGCCGGCCGGGACCGTCTCCACGGCGCCGACGGGCCGGCAGCCGCACGACGCCGCGCGCGTCGGCGGCCGCGACTTCGTGGCCGACGAGCTCGGCGCGAGCCTGAGCGTCTTCGAGGGCACGCGCCGGATCGCCCGGCTCGACGCCGCGCTCCAGCCCGGCGGCGTCGCGGCGAGCGACGGCGGCACGAAGGTCGCGCTCGTCTCCGTCCGCGCCCGCGAGCTCGAGCTCTTCGACGCCCGCGACCTGCGCCGCATCGCCGCCGCGCCCGCCGGCACGGGGCCGACCCACGTCGTCTCCGACGGCGGCGACCACCTGTACGTGGTCGACACGAAGGCGGGCGCGCTGCTCGTGTTCCGCATCGTCCCCGAGCTGCGCCTCACGCGCCGCTACCCGCTCGCCGGCTCCCCGTACGGCATCGCGTACGACGCGGCCGAGCGCCGACTCTGGGTGACGCTGACGGCGACGAACGAGCTCGTCGAGCTGAGCGCGGGCGCGCGCCCGCGCGTGCTGCGCCGCTTCCCGGCCGTGCGGCAGCCCAACAGCGTCGCGGTGGAGCCGCGCTCGGGCCGCGTCGTCGTCGCCGGCAAGGCCGACGGGGTGCTTCAGCTGCTCGATCCGCCGGCCCTCCCGCGCCAGAGGTAGAGCGCCCCGGACGCCAGGAACAGCGCCGCGGTGGCGAGCAGCCAGCGGGCGAGGTAGCCCTCGTAGTCCAGACCGCTGACCCCGTGGAAGGCGCCGTTGCCCTTGCCGGAGATGGCGGGGAAGTACACGAGCAGCAGCAGCCCGGAGATCACCGCCGGCACGCGCACGTGGTTGACGGCCGGGCCGGTCGCGCGCCGGCCGACCCGGTCGAGCGCGCCGTAGAACGGCAGCAGCACGAGGTCGTGCACGACGACGCTGGCGGCCAGCCAGGCGAAGATCCGCGCCGCGTTGCCCGCACCCGCGAGCTCCAGCAGCGCGAAGCCCGCCAGCGGCAGCAGCGCGAGGTGGGCGAGCAGGTGGGCGGGGGAGGCGCCGTACGCGCGGCGCAGCCGGGCGGTCACGCCGCCGCCTCGAAGTCGATCGACGCCACCCACTTCGTCGCGTGCACGCCGGGCAGCGCCGGGACGATGATCCGCGCCGGGTAGCCGTGGTCCAGCGAGAGGTCGGCGCCGTTGACCCGCAGCGCGAGCAGGGCGTCGGCGTCGGCGAGCTGGTCCGCGTTCAGACTCGCCTTGCTGAGCACGCCGCGCGGCTGGAGCGAGCGCACGAAGGCGGCGCGCGGCCGCGGCACGCCCGCTCGCCGCGCCAGCTCGGCCAGCGGCACGCCGGTCCACTCCTGCGTCGTCGTCCAGCCCTCGACGCACGCGATCGGCAGCACCGCGGTGCGCTGGGGCAGCGCGAGCAGCTGCTCGCGGCTCAGCACCAGCTCGCGGGCGCCGCCGCGCAGCGTGAGCCGGTACGCCGTGCCGGTCATCGCGGGCGTCACGCCCGCGGCCACGGCCGACTTGTTGACGTGGAAGTCGTTCGGCCCGTCGCCGATCACCTGCCGCCGCGGCGCGAGGATGGACAGCCGCCGGAACGGCCCGCCGACGGTCTCGCCGGCGTTGGCCAGCAGCAGCGCGGCCGAGCCTCCGCCGACCAGCGCGAACAGGCCGCGGCGGCTGATCGTCGGCGCGGCCGGGGCGACCGGCGCGAGGCCGCCGGCCTCGTCCGCCGGTTCCGGCCGCGTGCGGGCGAGGTCGTCGCGGAGCGGGCGCAGGACGCCGCGCTCGCGGTAGGCGCGCGCGATCACCGGGAGCTTCACGACGACGTGCACGACCAGCGCCGCCACGAACACGATCGCGCCGTAGTAGTGGGCGACGACGAAGTTGAAGCCGAACGCGTACCAGTACTGGATGTTCATCACGCCCGTGACGAACTCGAACACCGCGCTGGAGACGAGCAGCGCGATCGACAAGCCGCTCGATCGCCTGCGCCGGCGAGGCGACCGGCGGCCACGCGAACAGCCGCGGGATCACCGACCACAGCTTCGCGAGCAGGAACGGGATCGCGACCAGGCCGACGTTGACGTGCAGGCCCTGCGTGATCGCGTACAGGTAGCGCGGCCGCGTCGGCCAGTCGAGGATCAGCGGCAGGTCGGCGCCGGGGTCGACGATCGCGTTCCCGCGCAGGTCCGGCTGGTAGGCCGCGTGCGAGAGGAAGCCGGTCGCAGCCACGATCGTGACGAGCACGAGCAGGACCGACCCGAGCGCGGCCGTGAGCCACGGTCCGCGCAGCGGCGAGCGCCAGAAGCCCGGCCGGAAAGGACCCGGAGGGGTCATCGTGCGCTCCAGGCGTAGCACCGCGAACCACCTGCCGTCGGCCTCGAGGACCTCCGCCGCCGCGAAGCCGGCGCCGTCCGCGAGCGACCCGATGGCGTCGACGCCCACGAACGCCCACGCGAACCAATCGCTGACCACGCGCGGCGCCTCGAGCCGCACCCGCGTCCGCAGGGTCGGCGCGCCGGGCGGCTCGAGCTCCACGAGCAGCGTGCCGGCGGGGGAGAGCAGCTCGCGTGCCCGGCGCAGGAGCGCGCCCGGCGCGCCGCCGATGCCGATGTTGCCGTCGAGCAGCAGCGCGGTGTCCCACGTCCCGGCGCCGGGGATCGAGCCGAACAGCGAGCCGAGCACCGCGTCGACGCCGCGGGCGCGGGCGATCTGCACGGCGACGGGGGAGAGGTCGACGCCGAGCGACCGCCCGGGCAGCGCGGCGAGGTGGCGGCCCGGACCGCAGCCGAGGTCCAGCACGGGCGCCGTCGCCCGCTCGAGGATGGCCGCGTCGGCGGCGTCGGCCGGCCCGAGCCAGCGGCCGAGCGGCAGCGGCTCGAGCGGCCCGCCGGCGCGGCGGATGCGGCCGCCGGCCGCCGGCTCCGCGCCCAGCCCGTGCTGCACCGCAGTGGCGAGCAGGCGGCCGTACAGCCGGTCGGCCCGCATCACGCGGCGCCCGCCCGTGACCGCCGTCGCGGTCACGCGGCCTCGCCCTCGCGCGCGGCGCTGATCTCGTCCAGCACGGCGGCGAAGCGCGTCCACGGCGCCGCGGCGGCCACCGCGTGCGCGTCGGCGATCGTGTCGACGTCGCGCAGCTCCGGCAGCAGCCGGGTCCGTAGGCCGAGCGCGTGGAGCCGGCGGCGCTGCGCGGCGCCCGTGCCGGCCTCGCTCATGGGCACGCCGCGGAACACCGCGTCGTCCGCCGCGCGGAGCCCGATGCCCCAGTAGCCGCCGTCGGGCGCGAGCCCGAGCGCCGCGTCGCGGTGCTCGAGCGCCGCGAGGCCCGCCTCGAGCAGCGCCGGCGTCAGCTGCGGCGTGTCCATCCCGACGAGGAACGCCGGCGCGCCCGCGTCGGCGAACGCCGCGGCGAGCCGTGCCGCCAGGCCCGCGCCGCGCTGGGGGAGGATCTCGAAGCCGCCGGGGATCCAGCGCGGCGGCGCGCCGTCGAGCACGAGCACGCGCCGGCCGGCGCGCTCGCACGCCAGCGCCGCGTCGAGCGTGTCGTGCAGCGCCGCGGCGGCGAGGGCCGCCGCCTGGCCCGGCGTGCACGGCGGCGTCAGCCGGGTCTTCACGCGTCCCGGGACCGGCGCCTTGGCGATGACGAGCAGCGCGGGAGCGGTCATGCCAGCACGCTCGCCATGTCCCGGACGGCGCGGAGCGTCCCGCGGACGGTGCCCGTCACCTTCGAGCGCCCCTCGCGCGGCAGGTAGCGCACCGGCGCCTCGTCGATCCGCCAGCCCGCCGCGGCCGCGCGGATCACCATCTCGAGCGGCCAGCCGAACCGCCGGTCGAGCAGGCCGAGCGCGAGCAGCGGCTCGCGCCGGGCGGCGCGCATCGGCCCGAGGTCGGACAGCCGCACGCCCGTGCGGCGGCGCAGCTCGAGCGCGAGCAGCGCGTTGGCGGCGCGGGCGTGCGCCGGCCAGCGCGCGCCGGGCGCCGGGCGGCGCGAGCCGAGGACGAGGTCGGCCGCGCCGGCCGCCACCGGCTCGGCCACCACGGGCGAGCTCGCGCGGGTCGAACGACGCGTCGCAGTCCATGAAGCAGACGACGCCGGCGCGCGCGGCGAGCAGCCCGGCGAAGCAGGCGGCGCCGAAGCCGGGCCGGGGCTCCGTCACGACCCGGGCGCCGAGCGCGGCGGCCAGCCGGCCCGACCCGTCGGTGGAGCCGTTGTCGACCACGATCGGCTCGTAGCCGGGCGGCATCCGCTCGAGCACCCACGGCAGGGCCTCCCGCTCGTTCAGCACCGGCAGCACCACGTCGCGCGTCCCGCTCATGTCAGTCCCTACGCGGCTCGGCGGTTTGCGGACGACCCTGCCACCCGCCCGACGCTACGAGCGAAATCGAACGAGGCGATTACGTTCGCCGCGCGTAAGGCTTCGATGCGACGATCCTGACGTGACGCCCGACCCTCCGTCCGACGTGCTGGTCGTCGACGACGAGCCGACGATCACCGACGTCGTCTGCCGCTACCTGGCGCGCGCGGGATACGCGACGCGCGCGGCCGCCGACGGGCCGGCGGCCGTCGCGGCCGTGTCCGCGCGGCGGCCCGACCTCCTGGTCCTCGACATCGCGCTCCCGGGCTTCGACGGCCTCGAGGTCATGCGCCGCGTGCGGGCCGACGGCGGCGGGGCGGTCGGCGTGATCCTGCTCACCGCCAGGGGCGACGAGCAGGATCGGATCGCCGGCCTGCGGATGGGCGCCGACGACTACGTCGCCAAGCCGTTCTCGCCCGCCGAGCTGGTCGCGCGCGTCGACTCGGTGCTGCGGCGCACGCAGCGGCGCGACGAGGTCGAGCCGCCGCTGGTCAGCGGCGACCTGCGGATCGACCCGGCCGCGCGGCGCGTCCAGCACCGCGGGCAGGAGCTCCAGCTGACCCAGCGCGAGTTCGACCTGCTGCTGCACTTCGCCCGCCATCCGGGCCGGGTGTTCACGCGCGAGCAGCTGATGGACGCCGTCTGGCGGTTCCCGTTCTACAGCGACACCGCGACCGTGACCGTGCACGTCCGCCGGCTTCGGGCCAAGCTCGAGGACGACCCCGGCGAGCCGCGCCGGCTCCGGACGGTGTGGGGCGTCGGCTACCGGTTCGAGCCATGAGCCGGCGCGAGCCGCTCGTCGTCGCCATCTTCGCGATGCTCGGCAGCGCGGCGGTGGGGATCGCCGACGGCTCGGCGACCGCGGCGGCCCAGACGGCCGTGCTGCTGGCGCTCGTGGGCGCGGCGGCGCTGGCCGCCGGCGCCGTCCTCGCGCGGCGGCGCGGGCCGGATCGGCTCGCTGCGCCTGCTCCTGCTGCTGGCCGGCGCGCTCGCCGTCCTCCAGCTGCTGCTCGCCGCGGCCGCGTTCGCCGGCCTGATGTTCGTCTCGACGCACGACGCGCTCCTGCTCAGCCTCGTCGCCGTGTACGCCGGCGTGGTCGGCGCGGCCGCCACGCGGCCCGTCGCCGAGGGCGTGATCCGCGACATCGCGGCGGTGCGCGACGGGCTCGACGCGGTCGCGTCCGGCCGCCGCGACCTGGACCTCGACGGCGCGCGGCGCGGCGAGCTCGGCGACCTCGCCCGCTCGGCCGCCGCGATGGCCGGCCGTCTGAACGCCCAGGAGGAGGCCCGCCGCCGGCTCTTCACCGCGGTCTCGCACGACCTCCGCACGCCGATCACGTCGCTGACCCTGCTCGCCGACGGCCTGCGCGACGAGGTCATCCCGGCCGAGGAGCGCGCGGCGACGCTGGACCGCATGGCCGTCCACCTGCGCGCGCTGAGCGCGCTGATCGACGACCTGTTCGAGCTGTCGCGGCTCGAGGCGGGCGAGGTCACGTGGTCGATGCGGCGCGTGCAGCTGCGGCCGCTCGTCGACGAGACGATCGACGCCATGCGGCCCGCCGCCGCGGCGAAGGGCGTCGCGGTGCACGCGCGGATGGCCGAACGACCTCGCGCCGGTGGCCGGCGATCCCGAGCGCCTCCAGCGGGTGCTCTTCAACCTGATCCAGAACGCGATCCGCCACACGCCGGCGGACGGCAGCGTCACGGTCTTCACCGAGCCCGTCGGCGACCGGCTCGAGGTCGAGGTGGCCGACACCGGGCCCGGCATCGCCGCGGAGGAGCGCGAGCGCGTCTTCGAGCCGTTCCGGCGCGGCAACGGCGACACGGGCGGCGGTGACGGCGGCGCGGGGCTCGGCCTGGCGATCTCGCGCGCGATCGTCGAGGCGCACGGCGGGCGGATCTGGCTCGAGCCCGCCGACGCCGGCACGCGCGTCCGCTTCAGCCTGCCGGCGCGCCGCTGAGGACCGCCGCCGCTACGGTGCTGCGCCGTGGACGGCCCCATCCTCGTCACGGGCGGCGCCGGGTTCATCGGCTCGCACGTCGTCGACGCCCTGCTCGACCGCGGGCTCGAGGTCCGCGTCGTCGACGCGCTGCTGCCCGCGGCGCATCGCGAGCGCCCGGACTACCTCGATCCGCGCGCGGAGCTGATCGAGGGCGACCTGCGCGACGAGGCGGTGCGCGGCGGGCGGTGGAGGGCGTCGCCGCCGTCTCGCACCAGGCGGCGATGGTCGGCCTGGGCTCGGACATCAGGGACATCGCGGACTACGCCGGCCACAACGACCTCGCCACCGCCCAGCTGCTGCGCGCGCTCGCCGTGACGGGGTTCGGCGGCCGGCTGGTGCTCGCGTCGAGCATGGTGGTCTACGGCGAGGGGCGCTACGAGTGCGCGGAGCACGGCGTCGTGCGGCCCGGCGCCGCGCGAGCCCGCCGAGCTGGCCGCCGGGCGCTTCGAGCCGCCGTGCCCGCATTGCGGCCGCCCGCTCGAGCCCCGCGCCGTGCCGGAGGACGCGCCGCTCGACCCGCGCAACGTCTACGCGGCGACCAAGCTCGCGCAGGAGCACCTGTGCGCCGCGTTCTCGCGCGAGACGGGCGGTGCCGGTCACCGCGCTGCGCTACCACAACGTCTACGGGCCGCGGATGCCGCGCGACACGCCGTACGCGGGGGTCGCGAGCATCTTCCGCTCCGCGCTCGCCGCCGGCCGCGCGCCGCGGGTGTTCGAGGACGGCGGCCAGCGCCGCGACTTCGTGCACGTGCGCGACGTCGCGGCGGCCAACATGCTCGCGCTGCTCGCGCCCGAGCCGGTGCCGGGCGCGTTCAACGTGGCCAGCGGCACGCCGCGGACGGTGTTGGACATGGCGCGTGCGCTGGCGCGGGCGCTCGGCGACGGGATCGAGCCGGAGGTCACGGGCGAGTGGCGGCTCGGCGACGTCCGCCACGTCTTCGCGTCCGCGGCGCTCGCCGAGCGACGGCTCGGCTTCCGGGCCGCCGAGGACTTCGAGGCGGGGATGCGCGAGTTCGCGTTTGCGCCGTTGCGCGCCTGACGGCGCCGCGCCAGATCGCTTCGGCGATGCGATCCGACGGCGGGGCCCCGCGCGCAGTGATGCGTGAACCCGGCTACGACCGAAGGGAACACCGTGAACCTCCGTACCCCCGCCATCCTCGCCACCGCCGCCGCGCTTTCACTCGGCGCCGCAGCGTGCGGCGACGACGAGAGCTCGAGCAGCAGCGGCTCGTCCAGCACGTCGAAGCCCGAGCCCGTCGCGCAGATCGACCAGCTGACGGGCCGCACCACCGCCGTCGCGCTCGACCCCGGCTTCGTCGAGGCGCTGACCTCGCTGAAGCTCACTCCGAGCCCGGTCGGCGACGCCAAGATCTCGTCCTCCGGCACGGCGAGCTTCCCGATCACGGGCGGCAACGTCACCTACTACGAGCCGGGCAGCGTCTCCCCGTTCGTGCAGGGCGAGATCGACCACGACGGCTCGGGCCTCCAGCTCAAGGGCGGCGGCAAGACCGTGCAGCTCACGGACTTCCAGATCGACCCCGGCGCGTCCGTGCTCACCGGCAAGGTGACCGTGGACGGCGAGGAGGCGGCCGCCGACGCGCCGCTGTTCTTCCTCGACGGCCGCACGCTCGAGCCGCTCAAGGCCAACGACGACGGCACCGCCGTGCTCCAGGGCACGACCGTGAAGTTCAAGGACGAGTCGGCCAAGCTGCTGAACCAGACGTTCGGCGTCGACGCGCTCAAGGGCGGCCTCGAGGTCGGCATCGCCAAGATCACCGTCAACACCGGCGGCTGATCTGCCGGGTCGCTTACGCTCTGGTGATGGCGACCCCGGGCCGTGCGGTCCTCTCCGAGCGCGCAGATCGAGACGCTCCGCGCGCACGGGGAGGAGCGCCGCGCCGATGCGGGAGACGTGCTCTTCCGCGTCGGCGACCGGAGCTACCCGCTGGTCGTGATCCTCGAGGGCGAGGCGGCGATCCTCGACGGCGCGGGCAACGAGATCATCCGGCACGCCGCGGGCGGGTTCCTGGGCGAGATCAACCTGCTCTCCGGGCAGACCGTGTACCTGACCGCGGTCGCCACCGAGCCGATGCGATACATCGCCGTGGAGCGCGAGGTGCTGAGGCGGATGCATGTTCGAGCACCCGCTGCTCGCCGACGTGCTGCTCGCGACGTTCATGGCGCGGCGCGAGGCGCTCCAGGCGCTCGACGGGGTCGGCCTGGAGATCGTCGGGCCGCAGGCGTCCGGGCGCACGCGCCGGATCGTCGACTACGTGCGCCGCAACCGGCTGCCGCACACGTGGCGGGACGACTCGCCCGACGGCGTGCCCGACGCGGAGCTCCCGCTCGTGCGGCTGCCCGGCGGCCCCGAGCTGCGCGGTCCCAGCGGCGGGGAGATCTCGCGCGCGCTCGGGATCGGCCTCGAGCTCGCCGAGCGTGAGGAGGTCGACCTCGTCGTGGTCGGCGGCGGGCCGGCCGGCCTGGGCGCCGCCGTCTACGGCGCCTCCGAGGGCCTCGAGACGCTGGTCGTGGAGGCCACGGCGCTGGGCGGCCAGGCCGGGACGTCGCGGCGGATCGAGAACTACCTCGGCTTCCCGGCCGGCGTCAGCGGCGGCGACCTGACCGCGCGCGCGATCAGCCAGGCGCGCAGGTTCGGGGCGCGCACGGCCACGCCCTACCGCGCCGTGGCGCTCGAGCCGGGCGAGGACCGGCACGTCGTGCGCCTCGAGGAGGACCACGCGATAGCCGCGCGCGCGGTGATCCTCGCCACGGGCGCCGACTACCGGCGCCTGCCGGTCGACGGCCTCGCCGACTACGAGGGCAAGAGCGTCTTCTATGCCGCCGGGCCGCCAGAGGCGCAGCGCTGCGGCGCCCAGCGGGTCGGCGTCGTCGGCGGCGGGAACTCCGCCGCGCAGGCCGCGATCTGGCTCGCGCGCGGCGGCGCGCTCGTCACGCTCCTGCACCGCCGTGGCGACCTGCGCGAGACGATGTCGGACTACCTGATCCGCGATCTCGCGCGCTACGGCGTGGCGGTCGAGGACCGCAGCGAGATCGCCGCGCTGCACGGCGCCGACGGAGCTCTCGAGGCCGTCACGCTGCGCGACGGCCGGCGGATGCCGCTCTCGTTCCTGTTCCTCTTCCTCGGCGCCGCGCCGTGCACGGACTGGCTCGGCGACGCGGTGGCGCGCGACCCGCACGGGTTCGTGCTCACGGGCGCCGACGCCGGCGCGACCGGCCTGCTCGACACCAGCGTCCCGGGCGTCTACGCGGCAGGCGACGTGCGCTCGGGCTCCGTGAAGCGCTGCGCGACCGCGGTGGGGGAGGGCGCGATGGTCGTGCGCTACGTCCACGAGCACCTCAGCGGGGTCCCGGCGTGAGCCCCGACGACGCCCAGGTGCTCGAGCTGGCCGGCCGCGAGGTCCGGATCACCAGCCCGGGCAAGGTGATGTTCCCCGAGCGCGGCGAGACGAAGCTGGACCTCGTGCGCTACTACGCCGCCGTCGCCGAGCCGCTGATGCGCGCGATGGGCGGGCGCCCCGTGCTCATGCAGCGCTTCCCCCAGGGCGCCGGCGGGCCGTCGTTCTTCCAGAAGCGCGTCCCGGAGAGCGCGCCGGACTGGCTGGAGACGACGACCGTCATGACGGTCAACGGCACGCCGTCGCGCGCGCTCGTCGCGGCGGACGTCGCGCACGTGGCGTGGGCCGTGAACCTCGCCTGCCTCGGCTTCCACGTCTGGCCGAACCGCGCCGACGACCTCGAGCACGCCGACGAGCTGCGCCTCGACCTCGACCCGCAGCCGGGCACGGCGTTCGCCGAGGCGCGCGCGGCCGGGTGGGAGCTGAAGGCGCTGCTCGACGAGCTCGGCGTCGCGTCGTTCCCGAAGACCACCGGCAACCGCGGGCTGCACGTCTACGTCCGGCTCGAGCCCCGCTGGGACTCCTACGCGGTGCGCTCCGCGGCCGTGGCCGTCGCGCGCGAGCTGGAGCGCCGCCGCCCGGACATCCTGACCGCCGCCTGGTGGAAGGAGGAGCGCGGCGAGCGGATCTTCGTCGACTACAACCAGAACGCGCCGCACAAGACCGTGTTCGGCGCCTGGTCGGTGCGCGCGCGCCGCGGCGGGCAGGTGTCGACGCCGCTCGCATGGGACGAGCTGGACGCGGTCGAGCCGGACGAGCTCACGCTCGCCACCGTTCCCGGCCGGGTGGAGCGCGACGGCGATCCCGTGGGAGGGCATCGACGCCGCCCCGCAGTCGCTGGAGCCGCTGCTGGCGATGCACGAGCGCGACCGCGCGAACGGGCTGCTCGACGCCCCGTGGCCGCCGGTCTACCCCAAGCAGCCGGACGAGCCGCCGCGCGTCGCGCCCAGCCGCGCGCGCCGAGGCTGATAATCCCGCACGCAAATGAGCGAGGAGGTTCGAAGATGATGTGCGCGGTCGCGGTGCGGAAGATCAGGCCCGACTCGTACGACGAGTTCCGGAAGGCGTGGCAGCACGACCCGTGGCTGCCGCGCTACCAGAAGGCGCTGGTCCTGCGCCGGGAGGGCCTCCCGGACGAGGTGATGACGATGGCGTTCTTCGACGGGACGCGCGAGGAGTACGAGGCGGCGCGCGACGAGCCGGAGACGATGCGGGCCGAGGAGCGCCGCCTGCGCCGCATCTCCGAGGTCGAGGAGAAGGTGCTCCTGAGCGCCGTGTTCGAGCTCGTCGAGGAGGTCCTGCCGCCGGCGGAGTGAGCCGCCGACTCGTCGGCTAGGGTTGCCGCCGTGCCTCGTGTGCTCCTCGTGGGAAGCGGCGGCAGGGAGGGCGCGATCGCGCAGCGCCTGGCCGAGTCGAGCGCGGTCTGCGCGTTCACCGGCCACGCCAACCCCTCGCTCGTGGACCGCTCGGAGGCCCACGCGGTGGGCGACGTGTGCGACCCCGCGGCGGTCGCGGAGTACGCGCGGTCGGTGCGCCCGGACCTGGCGGTCGTGAGCGCGGACGGCCCGCTCGAGGCGGGCGTCGTCGACGCGCTGCGGGACGCCGGCGTGCCGACGATGGGCTCCGACCGGCTCGGCTCGCAGATCGAGTGGGACAAGACCGCGGCGCGGCAGCTGCTGGACGAGGTGCGGCCGGGCGCCAACCCGCTGTTCGCGATGGCCCGCGACGAGGCCGAGCTGGACGCCGCGTTCGCCGCGATCGGGGACCGCGACGTGGTGGTCAAGCCCGCCGGGCTGACCGGCGGCAAGGGCGTGAAGGTCATGGGCCCGCACCTGCGCTCGCACGCCGAGGCGCGCGACTACGCCGCCGAGCTGCTGCGGACGGGCCCGCACCCGCGGGCGGTGATCCTGGAGGAGCGCGTCGAGGGGATCGAGTTCACGATCCAGGCGTTCTCGGACGGCGAGGGCTGCGCGTTCCCGCCGGCCACGTTCGACTACCCCTACCGCTACGACGGCGACGCTGGCGACGGCACGGGCGGGATGGGCTGCTACACGTCGGGCCCCGGGTCCGCTGCCGTTCATGACCGAGGAGCACTACCGCGAGGCGTGCGAGCTGATCCCCGCCGTGCTGGCCGCGTGGCGGGAGCGCCGGCCGCTCGTTCTCCGGCGTGCTGAACTCGGGCTTCTTCCTGACGCCCGAGGGGCTCAAGGTGATCGAGTTCAACGCCCGCTTCGGCGATCCCGAGGCGATGAACATCATGGCGCTGCTGGAGACGGACATGACGTCCGTGGCGGAGGCGATCGTCGCCGGGGAGCTCGCCGGCCTTCCCGTGGAGTTCAGCGCGGCGGCGTCCGTCGTCACCTACCTCGTCGCCCCCTCGTATCCGAAGAAGGCCGATCCGATCGCGTTCGACTTCTCGCTCGAGGACGCCGCGGCGCGCGACTGCACCGTGCACTTCAGCGCGTGCGAGCGGATCGGGACCGACCGCTATCGCACGGTCGGCTCCTCGCGTGTCCTCGCGCTCACGACCACCGCCGACACGCTCGCAGCCGCCCACGCCCGCATCGAGGACTGCATCGCCGCGACCTTCGGCGACGCCCCGGTGCTCGAGTGGCGGCACGAGATCGGCGACCCGGCGTACGTCGAGCGCCAGCGCGCCGCGGTCGAAGCCGTCCGCGCCTGACCCGCAGGGCTTAGGTCCCGTTAGGGACCGGCCGATGAGATGTGCACATGATGCGCCGGTTTCATGTGCGTCAGGAAGCGAAGAAGGGCAGGCTCTCGACGCTGGAGAAGCAGTCGCTGCTGATCGGCGTCGGGCTGATCGTCGCGGCGCCGTTCGCCGCTGTCGCGACCGACAACCCCGCCGAGGTGGCCCGCTTCCTCGCGTCCGCCGGCCTCGCCGTCCTCCTGCTGTGCGCGACGCTGCGCGCGGTCGCGCACTACCGGGCGGGAGCGACTGCTTCGCTCCCGCGCGCCGTGGGCAGGGTCAGCGTGCGCATACGGCCGGCACGCGGCTTCGGCGTGGCCGCGGTCCTGCTCGCGCTCGTGCTGCCGGTCGCGGCCGGCGTCACCGTCCTCGCCGTGGTCGTCTGGTCGTGGCTGCTCGTGGCCCCCGTCGTCCTGATCGGCTGCGCCGCCCTGTTCGTGCGCTGGGCCGACGCGGCCGCCGCCGTCGACTGCACCTACCGGCTGTCCTGTCCCGCGGCCTCGGAGCTGCTCGAGCGGTTGTGCATGCGCGCGGACATCCCGGTCCCCGAGCTCGTGGTCGAGAACGACGTCGTCGCGAACGCCTGGACGGCCGGCGGCCGCATCCATCTCACCAGCGAGCTGGTGGACCGGCTGGACCAGCGCGAGCTCGAGGCCGTGCTCGCGCACGAGCTGGCGCACCTCGCGCGCCGCGACGCGGCGGTCATGGAGATCTGCTCGGCGCCGAGCGGGATGCTGCTCGGGTTCGCCGGGCTGCTCGCCCCGCGGATCTTCCGCTTGACCAAGGACATCATCGTCCTGGGAGTGCCGTTCCAGGTCGCCGTGCTGCATGTGGTTCCTGGCCGTGCTCGCCATCCCGCCGGCGTTCGTCATCGGCTGGATCGCGCGCCTGTCGGTGCTCGGGCTGTCGCGCGCCCGCGAGCTCGCGGCCGACGCGGCGGCGGTGACGCTGACCGGAAGCCCGAGCGCGCTCGCCTCGGCGCTGATGAAGATCGAGGAGCCGGGCGCAGTGGGCGCCGCACACCGACCTCCGGCAGACCGGCGCGAACGCCGTCCTGTGCATCGTCGGCACGAGCCGGTCCCGGCTCGGCCGCCTGTTCTCGACGCATCCGCCGACGGCGCTGCGGGTGAAGCGGCTCGAGCGGATCGAGACGCGGATCCAGTCCGGCGCCCGCCGCTGAAACCGACAGCGCCGAGCCGCGACACTGTCGGCATGCGGATCGCGGTCGTCGTCGTGGCCGTCACGGCGCTGCTGCCGGCGTGCGGCGGTGGCGACAAGCCGAGCACGCCGCTGCCGCGGGCGGCGGCCGAGCTGACGCTCGAGAGCCCGGCGTTCGACGACGGCGGCACGGTCCCGCGGCGCTACACGTGCGACGGCGCCGGCGTCTCGCCGCCGCTGAGCTGGTCGGGCGTGCCGCGCGCGGCCCGCGAGCTGGCGCTCGTCGTCGAGGACCCGGACGCCGACCGGTTCGTGCACTGGACGGTGCTGCGGATCCCGCCGCGGGCGACCGGCGTCGGCGAGGGCGCCGTCCCGCACGGCGCGGTCGAGACCGTCAACAGCTTCGGCGATCGCCGCTGGGGCGGCCCGTGCCCGCCCGAGGGCAAAGCGCCGCACCGCTACGTGTTCGCCCTCTACGCGCTCCGCGAGCCGCTCGACCTCGGCGAGTCGGCCTCGCCCGACGAGGTGCGCGACGCGCTCTCCGAGCAGGCGCTCGCCCGCGGCCTGCTGACGGCTCGCTACGGGCGCGGGTGATCGTCAGCCAACGCGCGCCCGGCCCGCCGCGCCCGTCCGCACCCGGATGGGCGACCGGCGGGCCAGTCGCCGCCAGTTTCAGGCCGCGCGCGCGTTCACGCACGCATGAGGCCTTTCCGCGTCGTCCTGCCCGCCCTGCTCGCAACGCTCGCCGCCGCCGCTCCCGCCGCGGCCGCGCCGACCCTGCCGGACGCGGTGATGTCCGACAACGTCGAGTACCTCGGCTCGATCCAGCAGGACGTCGGCCTCACCGCGGGCGCGAAGGTGCTCGGCGACCGGATGTTCGTCACGTCGGGCAAGAACATCTCGATCTACGACATCACCGACCCGGCCGCCCCGAAGGCGCTCGGCGGCATGAAGGTCAACGTGGCCTGGGAGAACGAGGAGGTCCCGACCAACGGCAAGGTGCTGGCGGTCGCGAGCGACTTCTACTCCGTCGGCGTCCCTGAGTGCGTCGCGGCGCTCGCGCCGACGGGCTGCGTCCAGTTCTTCGACGTGCGCGACCCGGCCAACATCCGCCAGGTCGGCACGATCCCGATCGCCAACCACACGGTCGAGTGCGTGCTCGACTGCCAGTTCTTCTACGGCCGCGCCGGCACGATCATCGACGCGCGCGGGATCCTCGAGGGCCGGCCGCCGACCGTCGTCGGCAACTGGATCGACGAGCTGCGGGCGCAGGGCGTCGACGAGCGCAGCTGCCACCACATCCGCGAGATCCGCCCGGGCGTCCTGCTGACCGCCTGCCAGCCGTTCGCGGCGATCTCCGTCAACGCGGAGGACGGCGGCTCGCCCGAGCACCCCAAGGTGCTCTACACCGGGCAGGCGGCGAAGTTCGTGCACTCCGCCCGCTGGCCGCGCGAGGGCGCCGACCGCTTCGTGCATGACCGGCGGCGAGCAGAACTTCACCGGCCGCTGCGAGCTCAACGACAGCGAGTTCTCCGTCTACAGCGCCGACCGCGTGCTGGCCGGGCAGTCGACCGAGTTCGAGGGCCCGCTCGCCCAGGTCCCGCCGGCCGGGAACGGCGTCTACGCGGACGGCAAGCCCGTCGCCGGCGCGCTCGGCTGCTCCGTGCACTGGTTCCACGAGCACCCGACCTTCAGCAACGGCGGCCTCGTCGCGATCTCGGAGTACGAGGACGGCGTGCGGTTCCTCCAGATCAAGCCCGACGGGCAGATCGAGGAGCAGGGCTACTTCCTCTCGCTCGGCAGCTCGTCCTCGTCGCCGAAGTGGGCGGGCAAGGACGACGTCCTGTACTCGATCGACTACATGCGCGGCATCGACATCCTGCGCTGGAAGGGCGAGCACTACGTGCCGGACGGCCGCGGCGGAGTCCGCCGCCAGCGCGGCAAGGCGAAGGGGACCGAGGGCGTGACGCCGCCGAAGGCGCCGAACGCCGCCCAGGCCGCGAAGCGCGACGCCCTCGCCGCCGAGCTGCGCAGCACGGGCTGGTCGCCCGGGGTCTGCCTGCTCGCCGGGCAGAACTGACGAGCGTCACTCGATCAGCGCGAGCGCCCGCGCGCGGCCGCGCGCGGGCGCCGGGTCGAAGGGAGCGCGGCGCCACGTCGCGAGCCCGCGCCCGAGGTCGAGCGACAGCCAGAACGCCCCTTCGGCGGCCTGCGCGTCGAGCCCGTCCCACCAGCCCAGCCGCGACGGGACGGGCGCGCCGACCGCGCCCGGGTTGAGCATCCACTTCCCGTCCGCGAGGTCGAGCGGCACGCCGGGCTCGATCGGCACCGGGCGCGCGCCGCCGCCCGGCGCCGCCCGCCAGGCGCCCGGGACGTGCGTGTGCGCCGACCAGCCCCAGCGGCGCCCGCTGCGCGGCGAGGCAGGCGGCGGCGTTGCCGCGGCCGACGAACTCCCACACGGGGTTGCGCGGGCTGCCGTGCCAGCACTGGACGCCGTCGCGGCGCGCCGCCGGCCTGCGCGATCGCAGCCAGGCGATGTCGTCCGGCCCGAGCCGCTCGCGCGCGAGCTCGATCGAGCGGACGCCGGGCGAGCCCGGCTCGCCCAGCCGCTCCGGCTCCACCGAGCCCGTCGCGCCGTAGTCGTGGTTGCCGAGCAGCGCGACCGCGCAGTGCTCGCGGACGAGCGCGACCGCGCGCTCCGGGTCCGGCCCGCCGCCCACCATGTCGCCCAGCGACCACAGCTGCTCGGCGCCCGACGCCTCGGCCGCACGGATCACCGCCTCGAGCGCCTCGGCGTGCGCGTGCGCGTCGCCGAACACCGCCACGAGCATCACCCAACCCTAATCCCGCGGAGCACGCGGCCGTGTAGCGTTCAGGGCCGACGCGAGTCACGAGGCAAGGGGAGAGACACATGTCGATTCGGATGACGCGAGCGGGCGTGGCGGCAGCGTGCGCGATGGCACTGGCCGCGGGAGCCGCGGCCTGCGGCGACGACGAGGAGTCCGGCGGAAGCGCGGGCGGCGAGAAGGCCGGCAAGATCGCGTTCCTGCTGCCGGAGTCCAAGACGACGCGCTACGAGGAGCAGGACCGGCCGAACTTCATCAAGCGGGTCGACGAGCTGTGCTCGGGCTGCGAGGTCCTGTACTCCAACGCCGACCAGGACCCCGCGAAGCAGCAGTCGCAGGCCGAGCAGGCGATCACGAACGGCGCCAAGGTGATGGTGCTCGACGCGGTCGACGTGAAGTCCGCGGCCGCGATCGTCACGCGCGCGAAGCAGGCGAAGATCCCCGTCATCAGCTACGGGCGGCTCGTCGCCGACTCCGACCTCGACTACTACGTCTCGATCGACCCGTACAAGGTCGGCGTCCAGCAGGGCGAGGCGCTGCTCGACGCGCTGAAGTCCAAGGGCGACGACCAGGGCCCGATCGTGATGATCAACGGCTCGCCGACCGACAGCAACTCGGCGCCGTACAAGGAGGGCGCCCACAGCGTCCTCGACGAGCGCGGGCGTGAAGGTCGCCAAGGAGTACGACACGCCCGACTGGAGCCCGGACAAGGCGCAGCAGCAGATGGACCAGGCCATCACCAGCGTCGGCAAGGACGGCTTCGCCGGCGTCTACGTCGCCAACGACGGCATGGCGGGCGGCACGATCGCCTCGCTCAAGCGCGCGGGCGTCGACCCGTCGAGCCTGCCCGTCACGGGCCAGGACGCCGAGGTCGCCGCGCTCCAGCGGATCCTCGCCGGCGAGCAGCTGATGACCGTCTACCAGCCGATCAAGCAGATCGCCGCGGCGGCGGCGGAGCTCGCCGTCCCGCTGGCACGCGGCGAGCAGCCGCCGGACATCGCGAAGGAGAAGACGAACAACGGCAAGGAGGACGTCCCGTCGGTGCTCGTCGACACGATCGCGATCACCAAGGACAACATCCAGGACACGGTCGTCAAGGACGGCTTCGTGACGGCCGACCAGATCTGCACGGACGACTTCGCGGACGCGTGCGCCGAGGCGGGGATCGAGTGAGTCAGGGCTCCTAGGCCCGGCCGCGGGCCATGTCGATCAGGCGCCCGAGGATGCGCTCGCCGTCCGCGCGCAGGCCGTTGTGCTCGTACTCGTTCGTGACCCACGCGCGCAGGCCGCGCACCCGCTGCGCCGTCTCCTCGGAGAAGGCGCGCGGGACGTAGGGGTCGTCGGCGTAGACGGCGGCGGCGACCGGGACCTCGTTGGCCGCGAGCACGGCCTCGTCGTACAGGCGCGGCCACTCGCGGTGGGCGAGGATCTCGGCGGCCTCGCGCAGCGGCGCGAGCGCGCCGAAGTCCTCGAACGCCCACGGGAACACGTGCTCGCCGGTGAGCAGCTCCGGCTGCTCGCGGAAGTCGGCGGGCAGCGCGCGCTCGGCCGCCCAGCGCGTCGCGCCGCCGTCCGCCCAGCACGCCTCGTGCAGGATCGCGTAGATCGGGTTGCGGGCGAACTCCACGATCCGCGCCGCGTCGTGCAGGAACGCCGGTGAGCCCGGGGGCAGCTCGAGCAGGTAGTGCACCGCCTCCGCGCCGTCGCTCATGCCGAGCATGTGGCCGGCCTGGCGGAGGCGGCGCCCGGTCAGGCGGTCGCCGTCGGGCAGCCGGACGTCCTCGGCGTCGAGGCGCGCGACGAGCTCCCGCACGCGCTCGCGGTCGGCCGGGTAGCGCTCGTAGTAGCGCCGGTTGCGCTCCAGCTGGGTGGCGTAGGTGAGCGCGTACACCTCGTCGGCGCGGCGGCCGATCCCGGGCAGGCCGCCGGTGATGAACGCCTCGCGCAGCCCGTCGGGCGCGATCGACAGGTACGTCGTCGCGCAGAGGCCGCCGTAGCTCTGGCCGAGCACGCTCCAGCGCCCGGCGCCCAGCTCACGCCGGATGTGCTCGGCGTCGCGCACGATCGCGTCCGCCCGGAAGTGGGCGAGGTGGTCGGCCTGCTCCTGCGGCGTCAGCCCGGGCAGCGCGCCGACCGGCGTCGAGCGCCCGGTCCCGCGCTGGTCGAGCATCAGCACGCGGAACTCGGTCAGTGCCCGGTCCAGCCATCCGGGGTCGGAGGGGTTGCGCGTCGGGCGCACCGCCTCGAAGCCCGGGCCGCCCTGGAAGAAGACGAGGAACGGCCGGTCGCGGCCGTCGGGGTCGGCGACCTCGCGCGCGAACACCGTGATCGTGTCTCCGGCGGGGTCCGCGTGGTCGAGCGGGACCTCGAACTCGTGCTCGGTCAGGACCAGGCCGTGGGTGAGGTACGTCTCGGGCATCCCGGCATTCTCACGGGTGAGCGCCGCTCGCATGAGCGGCGGGGGCTCCGGGTAGGTCCGCGCCATGGCAAAAGATCACGGTCCGAGTGTTAAGAACGACAAGCAATACGAGGGCCTCCGCAAGAAGGGAATGAGCAAGAGCCGGGCGGCGGCGATCGCCAATTCAGAGGGTGCCTCGAGCCGCGGAGGGAAGGCCTCCGGCTCCGGCTCCGCGAGCAAGAGCGACAGCAGCCAAGGCGGCACAACCCAGCAGAAAAAGGCGGCTGGGCGCAAAGGCGGCAAGGCCGCCGCGGGCAAGTCGTAGGCGCGTCGAGGGCGGGTCTCACCGGCTCGCCCGCGACCCTCGTGACGGCGGTCCGGCGGGCCGGTTCGAGCGGCTCGAAGGGCCCATTTCGGCCCTTCCGGTGACGGGCGAGCGTCCCGGGACGCGGTTAAGGCTCGATCGTCGGTCCGGGTACCGACCCCCGCACCGCTCACCGCCTTGACCGTCGATCTCCATACAGAGAAGCGCCAGTCGCTCGTCTCCCAGGACCGGGAGCGCGACCTGTCCGTGCGCGGCATGCTGGACCGGCGGATGCTGCTCGCCGGCCCGGTCGTGGCGTTCGTGACCGTGATCGCCGCGCTGCTGGCGACCGACGCCGCCGGCGTGCCGCTGCGCGATCCCGACCATGTGGCGGGCCGGCGCCTGCTGCTCGTGATCTGGTTCGTGCTCGGCCTCGTCGCGCTGGACGTCGTCGTCCGCTCCGTGCGGCGGTCGCCGGGCAGGTGGCCGACGCGCGATGCGCTGCTGTCCGTGCGGCGCGACCGCTGGACGCTGGGCCGCGGCGTGGCGGTCGCCAGCGCGCTGCTGGCGTTCTACGGGACCTACCTCGCGTACCGTAACCTCAAGAGCGTGGTGCCGCTGCTGCGGCCGGGCGACCTGTTCGACCGGCAGCTGGCCGACGTGGACCGCGCGCTGTTCTTCGGCCACGACCCGGCCGAGTTGCTGCACGGGCTGTGGGGCGCGGGTGCGTCGACGCACGTCATGTCGTTCGTCTACATGCTCTTCTTCCTCTTCATCCCGGGGACGCTGGCGTTCGCGCTCGTCTACTCGAAGGACCTCCGGGCCGGCGTCTTCTACGTCACCGCGCAGTCGCTCAACTGGCTGCTCGGGGCGGCGAGCTACTTCCTGCTGCCGTCGCTGGGGCCGATCTACGTCGAGCCGGGCGCGTTCGCCGTCGCTGCCGGCGACGGACGTGAGCAACCTCCAGGCGATCCTGCTGGAGCAGCGGGCCGAGTTCCTCACCGACCCGGCGACCGGCACGGCGCAGAGCATCGGCGCGTTCGCGTCCCTGCACGCCTCGATCTTCTTCACCGGAGTGCTCGCCGCGTACCTGCTCGGGTACGGGCGGAGCGTGAAGGTGGCGGCGTGGGTCCTGTTCGCCCTGACGGTCGCCGCGACGATCCACCTCGGGTGGCACTACGTCGTCGACGACCTCGGCGGCCTGGCGATCGCCGGGCTCGCGGTCCTGGGCGCGCGGGCGCTGACGGGTATCGACCTGGTAGCGGCGCGGCGGAACGGCGCGCGGGAGGCGGAGCCGGCGTGAGCGCGCGGCCGTCGCCCGCCGCTGCCCGCTGGCGCGGCCTGACGGCCGGGCCCGTGGTCGCCGTGCTCACCGTGATCGCGGGCGCGATCGCGACGGCCGAGGTCGGCCTGCCGCTGCGCGATCCCGACCACGTGGCCGCGCTGTACCTCCTGATGGTGGGCTTCGGCGTCTTCGTGCTCGTCGGGCTCGACATCGTCCTGCGCGCGGGGCGCCCGGGCGCCCGCCGGCCGACGCGCGAGGCCATGCGGCGGGTCCGCCGCGAGCGCTGGACGCTCGCGCGCGGGGTGGCCGTGGGCAGCGCGCTGGTCGGCTTCTACGCGACCTACATGGCGTACCGGAACCTCAAGAGCATCGTGCCGCTGCTGCGGCCGGAAGCGAACTTCGACCGCCAGCTCGCCGAGCTCGACCGCGACCTCTTCGGCGGCCACGACCCCGCGGAGCTGCTGCACACGCTGCTCGGGACGGGGATCGCCAACCACGTGCTCTCGACCTTCTACGTGGCCTTCATCGTCTTCCTGCCGCTCACGATCGGCGTCGCGCTCGTGTTCTCCACGCGCCTCCAGCCGGCGCTGTTCTACGTCACCGCGCAGTCGATCAACTGGGGCCTGGGGATCGCCAGCTACTTCCTGCTGCCGTCGCTGGGCCCGATCTACTTCGAGCCGGCCGCGTTCGCGCACCTGCCGGCGTCGGAGGTCACGCACCTCCAGGCCGTGCTGCTCGACCAGCGGGTCGACTTCCTGGCCGACCCGGCCACGGGGACGCCGCAGAGCATCGCCGCCTTCGCCTCCCTGCACGTCTCGATGAGCTTCACCGCCGCGCTCGCCGCGCACCTGCTCGGGCTCGGGCGGCGCCTGCGGATCGCGCTCTGGGTCTGGCTCGCCATCACCGTGCTCGGCACGGTCTACCTCGGCTGGCACTACGTGCTCGACGACATCGCCGGCGTCGCGATGGGCGCCTTCGCCCTCGTGCTCGCCAGGGCCTTCACCCCGGTCGACCTCCACTTCTCGCTCCGCCGCCGCCAGGTCGCCGACACGGCCGGCTGGGACACCGACGCCCGCCGCGCCGAGTCGCCCCCCGCCCGGGCGTAGCGAGCGCGCGTGCGCGTCCTGCTCAACCTGATCTGGCTCGTCTTCGGCGGGCTCTGGCTCGCGCTCGGCTACGCGGTCGTCGCGCTCGTGATGTTCGTCCTGATCATCACGATCCCGTTCGGGATCGCGTCCGCGCGGATCGCGCTGTTCTGCCTGTGGCCGTTCGGCCGCACCCTGGTGCGCCGCCCGGACGCCGGCGCAGCGTCGCTGATCGGCAACGTGATCTGGTTCCTGCTCGCCGGGTGGTGGCTCGCGCTCGGCCACGTGATCACCGGCGTGCTCATGTGCCTGACGATCATCGGGATCCCGCTCGGCCTCGCCAACTTCAAGCTGATCCCGGTCTCGCTGACGCCGTTCGGGCGGGACATCGTCGATCTCGAGCAGGCACGCGGTCTCGGACTCGCCGCCGACGTCGCGCTCCCGGCGGATCCGAGCCGGCGCTGAATCCGCTCACCCCTCAGGGCTGCTTCTTGAACGGCCCGCGGATCGCGTACACGTAGCCGGGGACCTGCACGTTGGCGAACAGGGTCTTGCGGTCGTGCGAGAACGTCGGGCCGGCGAACTCGGAGTCCTCGGGGTCGTCGTTGCGGGCGAAGAAGAACGGCTCGCCGTCGTCCGTCGCCCCGACGAGGTGCTGCGTGCCGTCGCCGTCCTCGGCGATGATCACGCCGCCGTACGCGGACACCGTGATGTTGTCGGGCCCATCCGGGTCGTTGTCCTGGTCGCTCGGCGTGTACGCGAAGTGGAGCTTGAGCTCGATCGTGTCGTCGCGCGGGTCGAGGAACCAGACCTGGCCGTCGTGCTGCCCGGCGCTGCCGTCCGTCGTGCGGGCGAACGAGCAGACGAAGTAGGCGCCGCCGTCGCCCCACCACATGCCCTCGTACTTGCGGCTGCGCGTGATCTGGTCGTTGGTGAACTGCTTGCGCGTCGAGACCGCGGTGGCGTCGCGGTCCGGCACCGCGACCCAGCCGAGCCGGAACGTCGTGCCCGGCGCCGTGAAGGGGGAGAGGTCGGGGACGTGCTGCCCGCTGCTGTTGAAGGCCGTCATCGCCTCGAGCGTGCCGGCGTCGTCCGCGAGCTCGCGCAGCGAGCCGCGGCGGAGCGGGAGCGCGCTGCGCGGCGGCGTCCAGCGGTACAGCAGCCCGTTCGGGTTGCCGGCGTCCTCCGTGAGGTAGATGAAGTGCTCGTGCGGGTCGACGACGCAGGCCTCGTGCGCGTAGCGGCCGAGCGCCTTGATCGGCTTCGGGTCGCGGTTGGCGTCCTGGTCGTACGGGTCGACCTCGAACACGTAGCCGTGCCGCTTGCCGAGGATCGCCTCGGTCTCCTCGCAGGTCAGCCACGTGTCCCACGGCGTGCGGCCGCCGGCGCAGTTCGTGCTCGTGCCGGCGAGCGAGACGTACTGGCGGACGCGCTCGCCGTTGCGGTCGACCTCGAGGTTCGTCGTGCCGCCGGTCGCCCGTGGGTCGAGTCGTAGACGAAGCCCTCCAGATGCGGGACGGGATACGGCTCGCTGCCGCTGTTCTCGTGGTTCATGACGAGCACGCTGCCGCTGCCGCCGTGGCGCACGAACGCCGCCGTGCCGTCGGGGTCCGACGGCGTCCGCTCGCCGCTCTCGAGCTGCGTCACGCCGCTCTCCGCGACGAGCTTGTACTCGAAGCCCTCGGGCAGCGACAGCTTCCCCGCCGGGTCGTCGATCAGCGGTCCGTAGCCGGCCCCGGACGGCTTGGGCTTGGCCACGGCCGGCGAGGCGGCGGTGCCGAACAGGCCGCTCACGCTGCCGCTGAGCGCGATGCCCAGGCCCGCGGCGGAGCGGGTGAGCATGCCGCGGCGGGAGAGGCCCTCGGTGGGATCGATCATCGTCATGCCCGGCAAGCTGTCGCATGCCCCGGCGATCCATGTGACCGCGTCGTGAATCCGCCGCCCCGAGAACTGGACCAATTGGGAGGTGCTCATGAGAGCTCCGCCCGCATAGGGTCGCGCGACCACGTAGTCCAAGGAGGGGCAGCATGCGCAGGATCAGCAGGAGCACCGCGGTTGCGGCCGCGGCGATCGGATTCGCCCTGTGGGCGAGCCCGGCGCTCGCCGCGACGCAGCCCGCGGCCGGATCGTTCACGGAGGGCCCGGAGACGATCACCAGCGCCAAGTTCGCCGACGGCAACGAGATCTACACGCTCACCCGCCAGGCCGTGTTCTCCGGCAGCTACACGGGCGTCGGGCAGGCCGACCAGCGCATCGTCATCCACAAGGACGGCAGCGCCGAGGCGAACATGACGATCGACTTCGCCGGCACGGCCTGCGGCCAGCCGGTCACCCTCACGTTCCTCGTGGTCGCCAAGGTCGACTTCGTGACGAACACCATGAGCGGCACCTACGTCGTCAAGGACCGCGGCGCCAGCGAAGCGCGCGGCAGCGGGACCTTCACCGGCGTGCCGGGAACGGGCGGCGCCTACGAGGGCGCCATCCACTGCGCCTGACAGGAGCGTGGCGCTCGGCACGGCGCTTGATGCCCAGCAGCATCGCGCGCTCCATGACGAAGTGAGGGACCTCGACCAGGAGGGGCCCGAGGATCGCCTCGGGTCCCTTCCCGGTGCGGCTCCTCAGGAGCAGGCGGGTCCTGCCGCGCGGCAGCGGCTCGAGCACCCATGAGCCCCAGCCCTTCAGGGTGAGCACGCGCTCCGGCTCGAAGCGCACTACCGGCAGCCCGTGCAGCGGATGGAGGAGGACGGTCTCGCCGATCGCCCGGCGCTGCCACTCGGGATGGATCGACTGCGCGTTGCGCATGCGGCAGCCCGCGAGGTTCTCGAGCCACTCGTAGCTGTAGAAGCCGCCGCGGTCCTGCCCGATCTGCGCGACCCACGGCCACACCGCTTCGACCGGCGCGTCGATCGTCGCGGCGCGCGTCGACTGGGAGGACGGGTCGGGAACCATCTCGTCGCCCGGAAGCGCCGCGGCGCGCTCCTCAGGCGTCGAGCCCCATCCGAGCACCCAGGGGCGCCCGGCAACGGCGTAGAGCGCGAGCAGCCCGGCGCCGGCGAGCGCCCAGCGCGGCGGGCGCGTGCGGCGGGCGGCGGCCCGTGCGGTCGCGACCACCGCGGCGCACGCGGCAGCGTCGAGCACGGCGGAGCCCCCGAACACGACGCCGAATGCGCGCGCGAGGTCGGTCGGCGTCGCCCGGCCGGGCGCGTCGGCCGAGGCAGGCGGGGCGGCGGTCATGCCCCCGCCACGTGCGGGCGGCGGCGCGACACGGCGAGGCCCGCGTCCCAGCCGGGGGCGCGGCCGCGCTCAGGCGGCCGGATCTGCTCGGTCGGGACGCCGGCGGACGCGAGCAGCCACGCGATGACCGAGTTCGAGTTCCACATCTCGCCGGCGCGCAGCTCGTCCCGTCCCCACACCGGCCTTGGCACGGCTGGGACGAGCGCGAGCAGCCGCCGCGCGAGGCCCGGGTCGGCGCTCAGGTGCCGCGGCCCGCCGGCCGCCTCGGCCAGGTCGGGGATCGAGCCGCCGCGCCAGCGCCGGACCTCGTAGCGGAACAGCCGGAGCCGGCCCGCGCAGCGGGTTCCGACCGCGCCCGTTCCGACCACGCCGCGGCTCGCCTCGTCAGCATCCTGCGAGGGTCCGACCTCGATCGCGTAGCGCTCGCCGTCGACGTCGACGACCAGCGCCGAGTGGAACAGGTCATAGCGCGACCGGCGCTGCCACGCGGCCTCGATCGCCTCGAAGACGCGACCGTTGAAACGCACGAAGCGCCCGCCCGCGCCCAACGGGATCCAGTAGAGGTCGACGGCCGAGGACACCCCATCACCATCCCCACGCCGTGAGCGCCGGTCATCCGCACGAACCGCCCGCCGCGCTGCGGCTTTCTACTCGTCGACTCGTGCTCGTGGCCCGCCCGGCGGTACCGTCGAAGACATGTTCCGCGCCGGCGCCGGGAGTCTGCTCGCGGCGCTCGTCCTCGCCCTGACGGGCTGCGGCCGATCCTCGGAGGCGATGTCCGCGGGCACGCCGTTCACGTTGATGCAGATGAACCTGTGCCTGTCGGGGTTGGCCGGCTGCTACGCGAAGGTGGACTACCCGGCGGTCGTGGAGGAGGCAGTGGCCCGGATCCGTGAGGCGCATCCGGACGCGGTCACCCTCAACGAGGCCTGCCGGAGCGACGTCGCGCGGATCGCCCGGCGCACCGGCTACGACCTGCGCTTCTCGAGGGTGCTCTACCGAGGCGAGCGCCTCCGCTGCGTCCGACCGGGCGGCCGCGGGCTGTTCGGCGACGCGGTGCTCACCCGGGCGGCCATCGAGAGCACCGACCTCGACGACTTCGAGGCACAGGCCGGGCTCGAGCGCCGGCGGTGGCTGTGCGTCACCACCAGCGTCGGAGTCGACGTGTGCACCGCCCACCTGAACACGCGCTCCACCGTCGAGGTGGCGGGGAACGACGCGCAATGCGCCGAGCTCGGAGCGCTCCTCGCGGGTCGCGCGGCCGCCCGCACCGTCATCTTCGGCGGCGACGTCAACCGCCGCGGCTCCTGCGCGCCCGACGGCTTCTCGACGCGCACCGACACGTCCGCGCGCCAGGCTCCGGGGCTCCAGCACGTCTACGCGAGCGCCGCCTTCCGCTCGCCTACTGCCGACGTGATCCCGGCCGCGCACACCGACCACGACGTCCTGGTGGTCCGCGCGCAGCTCGCCGAAGCGCGCTGATTGCGTCAGCGGCGGCGGCGCGGCTTGCAGCGGCGCACCGTGGCTCCATAGAGTCGCGAGGCAAGCTCCTGTCGGGAAAGCATGTCCTCGCAGACGTCCCAAGACGGATCCACGACCGACACGAAGCCGGCGGGCGATGAGCAGCACGCGCCCAAGCCGCAGCTGTCGCTCGTCGCTCAGGTGGTGTTCTCCGCGCTCAGCGTCGTCGCGGCGACGGTCATCGGCCCGGTCGGCGTCGTAGCCGCGGTGGCCGCGGTCGCGCTCGGGGCCGTCATCGGGACGTTGAGTGACGAGGCGAAGCTCATCGACAGCCTTCGCAAGGCGCTGCGCCGGCCGCTGAAGTTCGCCGCCGCGGCGTGGCAGCCGCTGATCGTCGCGGCGAGTTTCGTGCTCGCGGCCAGGGTGGTCCCCGATCAGGTCACGGCCGGCAAGCTCGCGAACGAGTTCCACCAGCAGGCCGCGCAGGTACTTCCGGTCCTGCTGATCGGTCTCGCATTGGAGGCCGGCTACTTCCGCGTCCGCGGCCGGACACTGTTCCAGGCGGGCGGCGCGTTGGTTCCGGCGGCGCTCCTCGTCGTCGGTGAGGTCGTCGCGCTGGCCGAGCTGGCGCAGGATCAGGACGGCGGCGTCGGGATCATCGCCGGAGCCATGATCGCCGGCACCGTCGCCCTCGTCGTCGCGGCGCTGAACCGGGACACCGTGCAGGGCGACACGCAGACGGTCGCCATCACGGTCGAGCAAGGCGGGCACCTGGATCTGCGGGGCTCGGTGATCAGGAAGTCCTGAGGGCGCTTCCGCGGAAGCGCGCCGTCTCTACTCAGTCGAGGGGCAGCGGCGTGACGATCGTGGGCAGCGACGCGGCGGCGGGTGACTTCACGCACCTCGTCGTCGACCCGAAGTATCCGGGCAGCGACCTCGCGGGGACGCGGATCACCCGCATCCTGGGCTACCTCGGCGGCAACTTCTACCTCGTCAACCAGGACCGCACGACGTCGCGGGCCACGATGGCCGACACGGCCTGCGGCAACGCGAACAACGGCGGCGGCGGGCCTGCGCTGCCGGACCTTCCGTTGCCGTTAGGTGGTTGAGGTCGGGGCGCCGTCACGACCTCCCGATGCGGCGCTCGCAAGCTCGCGCCCCGAGCGCATCGGGAGGCCGCGCCGCGCCCCGCCCATCGACCCACCGCTGACGCCCTCCGCGTACGTCACCCTCGTTGGGCGGCCCTGGTGGGGGCAGCTTCCGGCAGGCGCCCGGGCCATCTGCTCTGTGGGAGGTCGCGATCGGAATTGCCGGCCGGCAGCAGCCGCTCTGGTTCCGCGTTGCCGGGTCGGCCCGGCCTGATTCAACGATCGCTGCGCTGCGCGCGCCCAGGACCAACGCCTGGCCGGTCAGACCCGCACTACGCCTCCGGCCGCACTTACGCCACAGACCGCCTGCTACGCGTTTCCGTACGGCGCGTAGCGGCGGTGCAACATGAGTTGGTTGCCGTCGGGGTCGGCGAAGATCGCCATGTGGCACACGCCGGTGTCGAGGGTGTCGCCGAAGAACGTCACGCCCTTGGACTCGAGCTCCGCGCGCGCCACGTGGACGTCCTCCACGCGCAGGGGCAGCGGATTGCCGGTCTGGGCGACGAACTCCATCCCGACCCTCTCGGGCTCCCAGACGGCGAAGCAGGTGCTGCCCGCCCACTGCTCGTACTCGGCGTGCTCATCGGGGCGCATGCCGAGGACGTCGCGATAGAAGCTGCGTGCGCGCTCGGCGTCCTGCGAGGGGATGCCGATGAAGTCGAGCTCTTGGATCGGTGCCATGCGCGTCAGTCTGCCAATCAGCCCAGAGCGGCTCGCGTAAGGCGCGCAGGCGGGCACAGCCGGGCGAGCGCAAGCTTGGTCTGCGCCCACGTGTCAGGTTGGGGACAGTCAGGTGGCTGGGCTCCACTTGCCCGGGGGACGCTCGTGCAGGAGCCCGCCGCCTGGCGGGGCGTATGACCATGCCGAGACGATCGGAGGCCGAGGTGGCCAATCCGCTTCAGGAACGCTACGCCGAAGTACTGCTCGACAGGATCCGCAGCGACCAGCATCCCAGCGTCACGCACATGGACCTGTTCGAGTCGATCGCCCCGCCGAGGCAGCTGCTCGAGTACACCCTCGTTCTGATGGAAGGGATCGAGAACGATCAGCACCCGAGCATCCCGATGATGCGGCGGGTCCAAGGGCTGATCTCGCGGTTCGGGACCTAACGGCATCGGGCCGGCCCGTGGCGGGCGAACGCGGTAGAACGGATCGATGTCGGCTGATCCGACGTACGAGCTGCTCGAGCTTCCGCCGGGATACGGCACGCCGCGGACGCCACTCCCATGGGCCACCGTTCGCGCTCGACTGGAGGAGGCGGCGCACTACTGGCTGGCAACGGTGCGGCCCGACGGGCGGCCACACGTCGTTCCGCTCGACGGCATCTGGCTTGCCGACGCCTGGTACTTCGGTGGAAGCTCCGCGACCGTCAAGCATCGCAACCTGACCAACGACCCACGCGCGGTCATGCATCTCGAGGACGCAGCCAGCGCGATCATCGTCGAGGGCGCGTGCGAGGAATTCGTTCCCGACCAGAGCCTGGCCGCACAACTGTCAAAGCACTCGCGCGCGAAGTACGGCTACGGCCCGGATCCGGCGAGCTACGCGACGGCGGGCAGTTGGCGACTGCGCCCCGCAACCGTGCTGGCGTGGAACCGGTTCCCCGAGGACGCAACCCGGTTCACGTTCGGCGACGGATAACGCGGCGGGTAGCGAGCCGGTGCCCAGCGCCGCGGGCGACGCCTGCGTTGAGAGCAAATCGAGAGCGGAGTTTGCGTCGCCGCCGGCTATCGCTTCTCGCCAAGCGTGAAAGCCCGACCGGCTCACGCCCAGAATTCGACACATGATCGCGATCGAGTGCTCGGCCTTCCTCGCCGCGATGAACCTGCGAGGACCTCATCGACCGCGCTTTCGCCGCCGAAGGCCCCAACCGGGAACTCCACGGCTGCTCCCTTCGCTCGGCGGTGAGAGGGAGCGTGAGCCGCAAACCGGACGGCCCCGACACTCCGGGGCCGTCCACTTCTTCAGGCGAGAACCCCCCAACAACTGTCGGGAGAACCCGGAGTCAGTCCAACTTAGGGCCCCAAGGCTCCACCACTCGGGTTCAAACGTGCGCGCTAGCCTAGGCGGAAGGCCGGTCCCTCATCGCAGCTTGTGCTTTGCGAATGAAGGTGGCGTCGCCCCCGCTGACCGACAGTTCCCCTTCCCAGACATCTTCGGCCAAGTTCCGCACGATGCTCGGACTCGGTTTCTCTCCAGCTCGGTTGCTTTGATCGCCAGCATGCTTAACACACGAAACGGTCCTCGGCTCCTGTCTCCCGGCTCACTTACTTCGTAAGCGGTACCCGTCGCCGCGCTCCCTGATGGTGCCTTCTTGGCCACGTCAAGCCATTGCTTAGTTTGCTCATACGACCGCCCGTGATAACCGGTGAGCTCATTGAACCACGGGGCGTCATGGCTCGCGGTGGCGAGGTCCCTTACCTTGCTGTTGAATTTCTCTGCATAGACTTTTCGTAGGTTTTCCGATTGCTGCATTGTCCGATGCTCTGGTTCTCGGGCAGACTTCCAGCTGTATTTCGGCCCCGAGTGTAACTAATGAGCTTGTGACTAAAACTCTCCGCATAATCTTGGAGATGCACACTCGGCCCGACCTTCATGTCCAACACGATCCCCCGTTGCGTGCCGCCGAGGTAGGACTTCGTGAGATCAACCATGTAAATATGTGCTCTTTGCTGGGTTTGCCTGTGTCGGTATCGCCCAAGCCAGCGCATCAGTATTGACCGCGCGTCGCCGAGGGTCGCCTTGGCGGAGCCTGGTGGTGCGAGATTGTCAACTCCAAGCAGGGTGCCCAAATGGATAACTGTGGCGTCAGCCGCATCTATCTCCAAGGTGGCTTCGGTGCGAGGCGGATCACGCTCGAAGGGATGGGTGTAGATGTTGACCAAGTGGCCGAGTGCTCTCCAGGAGTAGAGGTTGAATTTCTCCAGGGGTCCCAGGGGATTGCTGCCCAGCCAGACGTAATTGATGATCAGTCCGCCGCCTCCCGGACCGACGGGCGTGTGCTTCTTATCTGGTCCTTGGGTGTGCTTGCGCCGGCGCTTCTCGACATCCTTGGTTTCCGCCACGGCTTCCGCTTGGGCCTCGTCGCTTACCGAGGCGATTTCGCTCAGGGTGTCCACCGGGATCTCCTCGCTGAGTCGGTCTTGCTTGGAGGTTTTTCGGGGGTCGTGCCCGCTGAGTCGGTCTTGCTTGGAATGTCTCGGGGGGCGTGCCCGTCGCGACGCCGAATTCCGAGATCACGTCGCCGATGGTCTCGAATTTCTTCGGGCTACTCAGAGCCTTCTGGTACAGACTGCTCGCGTCTACAAGTGTGAGTTGTACCCCGTGAGCCTTAAGTTGCTGTCGGAAGGCCACCAGGCTGATCTGGTCCAGCTTCCCGGCGAACTCGCGTTGGACCAGCCGGCGATCCGGCTGCTTTGTAGTGCCTGCCGTGGTGATCGCCTTGCGCTCAACGGAGGACGCGGACGTGCGCTTCGCCGGCGTGCGAGGTACCGCGGCGTTTCCGAGCGTGCGCGCGACCGCAGCATTTCCAGCACTACGCTGGAGCGCGAGCAGCATGCTCGGCGTCAGCGCCGAACCTCCTCCTCCACGCCTCCACGCGGAGCGTGCCTGACTCGGCGTTGGCATCCGGTGCGGAACTGGTCCCCCGTCGGTACTCGGGGAGCTGTCCGCGACCGGACGGGCCGCGTCCGTTGCAGCGGCAGATGCATCATCGAACTCGGTCACGCCGATTTAGTGGGTTGCGGTGTATGGCTGGGCGTCGCGAAGGTCTAGCCGAGAGCGGACGCGTCGTACGACGCGCCGGCGGCCAGCACCGCGAAGAGCGTCCCGCTACCCATGATCCTCGCGCTCCATCGCCGCAGCGTGTCAGCCACACCGTTAGCTAGTCAAGCTCGACACCAAACGGCGGGAGCGTCGACGCGGGCCAGCAAACCGATCGCTTCGCGACTGTGCAACTCCAGCGCCCGCCAGCGGAATACCGCCGCCGGCGCTGCTGCATTCGGGTGATGCGAGCCGTCGGGCAAGACGCCGACGGAGTGCTCCTTTCACGTCGTTCCGGCACTCTCGTGGGCCGACGCGACCGTAGGGCCGACGGAGTGCTCCTTTCGCGTGATCTCGACACTCGCGTCCTTCACGCGAACGACGGTCGGCGCGGCGGCGGCTCACGCGGAGCCGCGGTCTGACCCGGCGGCGCGCCTGCGGCTCGGGGGGCACGTGAGCGCATGCGGCGCGCTGACCGCGCGGGGTTCGGCCTACGCTGACGGGATGGCTGATCTCGAGGTGCGCGTCATCCCGCGGGCGCGACGCGACGAGATTGCTGGCGAGCGTAGCGGCCGTGTACTTGTTCGGCTTGCGCCGCCGGTCGACGGCGCCGCGAACGCGGCGCTGTGTCGCTTCGTCGCGCGGCGCGCGGGCGTGCCTATGCGGTCCGTGAGCATCGTTCGTGGACAGACCTCCAGGGACAAGGTCGTACGTGTCGAAGGCGTCAGCCCCGCTGAGTTGCGCGTGTCGTTGACGGGCGGGGACGGGCGAGCGGGCGCGTGGAGCGATGTGGTCGCCGTCTGTGGCGTAAGTGCGGCTGGAGACGTAGTGCGGGTCTGACCGGCCAGGCGGTGGTCCTGGGCGCGCGCAGCGCAGCGATCGTTGAATAGGCCGGTCCGACCCGGCAACACGGAGACCGCAGCGGATCCTGCCGGCCGGGTATTCCGATCGCGACCCCACAAGGAGCAGATGGCCCAGGCGCTTGCCGGTAGCTGCCCCCATCGGGGCCGTCCAACGAGGGTGGTGTACGTGGCGGGCGTCAGCGGGGGGTGGACGGACGGGGCGCGGCGCGGCCTCCCGACGCGCTCCGGGCGCGAGCTTGCGAGCGCCGCATCGGGAGGTCGTGACGGCGCCCCGGCCCAAGCGGGGCTGGCAAGTGGCGGGTCGCCCGCATGGTGATGGCGGTTGGCCGACAGATCGTGGCGGTCGGCGCCGTAGTCCGGTTGGGCCGCATTTGAGGAGGCTGCGCTCTCTCCCCAGCCCCCTCGGCGCCCCGGCATGGGCGCCCCCAACCGGAAGGATCGTATGAGGCAGTACAAAGCAGCAGTGGCCGTCGGCTTGACGGTGCTCGTGATCGGGCTCTTCAGTCAGTCGGCCTTCGCCTTCAAGGCCCACATCCCCGTCTTCGGCGGGCGACCCGTCCACGAGGAGATCACGACCGAGGCGCTCGGCGTTCATGCGCACCGACGTGGTCGAGGACATGGACGGGGAGCACGCCCAGGCCGACTTCGCCGACGGCACGGTCCAAACAAGGTCCACTTCGACGGTTGTGAGATCAAGGAAGGATCCGAGCTCATCAACTCGCTGTACCACGACACCATCGACGAGCTCGATCCGAGCAACCCGAACGCCGACCCGTGGCAGGCGGCCGACGACTTCGGCTACATGACGCATCCGACGCAGGACTTCTACTCGCACTCGAACTGGGTCGAGACGGGCCGCACCGACCTCGTCGACGCGGCCTCGGGTTCCGCGCGGTGCCGCAGAATGGAGCCAGATCCGGCCCGACGTCATCGTCGCCCAGGGCGAGATGGACACGCTCCCGGCCGGCTGGAGCGTGCATCGCGACCCCGGAAGCCTGGTCCCGACGGTCACGACTGATACGAACCAGACGTTCAAGGCGCTGGTCAGCGGCTACAACGACAGCACCGCTGAGCCCGCTGAACGACGACTGCGCCGATCCGATCACGGTCAACCACTCCGAGCTCAACAAGGACGATGACAGCCGCACCGGCTTCGCCGCCGCGCGCGGCCTGGCCGTGACCCAGACGAAGCACGAGTGGTGCCGCCTGCTGAACCTGCTGCAGTCCGAGAAGGGCATCGGCGGGGCGAGCCTGGCGATGGAGCTGTGGGGCGGACTCCAAGCACTCGCCGCATCCCGGCGGGACGTCCTGCGCCGCGGCGACCGGCCGGCCCACCCAGGTGACCATCAGCCTCGACAAGCTCCACGTCAACGAGTCCACCGACGGAGCCGACGGCGGCGAGCTGAACTTCGTCCTGGGCGCCTACACGACGGACTTCAAGCGCTCGGCGCAGAACGACGCGGCGGGAGCGTTCAAGCTACGGCGACGACAAGGACTCGACCTCCGGCGACTTCCCGGCGCCCGTCACCCTCTGCGTCGACCCGTCCGACACGGTCGCGATGACCGTCCAGGGCTGGGACGACGACGAGCCCGGCATCGGCGGCAACGGCGTCTACGACGACGTCGAGGGCAGCGAGGACGAGGCGCTGCGCGGCCCGACCAAGAGCCTGTCCGGCAGACTTCTCGCCCGGCCAGCACACCGTCAGCGGCGGCGACCTCGACGCCACGTTCACGTCAGCACCACGGCCGGCGACGGCGACAACGACGGTCTCACCGACTGCAAGCGAGAAGAGCGCTCGGGACCGATCCAAGAAGGCGGACAGCGACGCCGACGGCCTCAGCGACGGCACCGAGGTCGACACCACCCACACCGACCCCAACAAGGCCGACAGCGACGGCGACGGCCTCAGCGACGGCACCGAGGTCAACACCACCCACACCGACCCGAACAAGGCCGACAGCGACGGCGACGGCCTCAGCGACGGCACCGAGGTCAACACCACGCACACCGACCCCAACAACGGCGACAGCGACGGCGACGGTCTCAACGACGGCAAGGAGAAGGCGCTCGGGACCGACCCGAACAAGGCGGACACCGACGGCGACGGTCTCAACGACGGACTCGAGATCACGTCCGAGACGACCCGCTCGACAACGACAGCGACAACGACGGGCTGCTCGACGGCCACGACGTCGAGTTCGTCCAGCACGCCGTCAAGGCGCTGGCGCTCGACGCCTTCCGGTCGCCGGGTGCCGGCAACCGCGACGCGCTGCTCTCCAACCTCGACGAGGTCGAGTCGATCCTGCTCAAGGGCGACACGGCCGGCCGCGGTGAAGAGCTGCAGAACGTGCGCAAGCACCTCGACGGCTGCGGCGCCGCAGGCCGACGGCGACGACTGGATCCGCGACTGCGGCGCCCAGCGCCGGTCCGCGACCCTGGTCGACCTGCTGATCGACAACCTCGGCGCCTAGCCGCCGCCGAGAAACCACGCGACACCGAGCCCCGCGGTCTCCCGCCGTGGGGCTCGGCGTTGCGCTGGGAGCCTCCGGAGGCGTACTGTCGGCCGGTGTACAGGCGTGCGATCGGTCTCGCTCTCGTGCTCGCGGTCGGGTGCCCGGCCGTCGCCGCGGCCGGCTCGCTGATCGCACGGTCCCAGTGGATCGGCCAGGTCGGATCGACGGCGTCGGGTGCGGCGCGGCCGCGTCGCGTGTGGTGGCGTTGCCGGCGTCGGCCACCGAGGTGCAGGTGCGGGAGCCGAAGGTGGGCGACACGACGCCCGACTCGCGGTTGACCGAGGCCGGCGGTCGTAGGGGGCGAGCGTGCGCTTGACCGCCGTCGGCGACAGCGAGTTCATCTGCGATCCGGCCGAGGACCCGGGTCCACCTCCACGCGACCCTGGACGCCGCGTACGATGACGACATCGCCTTCCGCGAGCGCGTGAGCGCGCGCTACTGGTCGGGCACCGGCAAGCTCAAGACGCGTCCTCGCTCGGTGACGATGCGCTTCATCGCCACGGTGCGCAAGATCCGCTGGCGCAGGTTCGGCGGCCGCAAGGCGATCGGCTTCGGCCGGATGGTCGTGGACTCGCCCCCGGGCTTCACCTGCACCCGCCGCACCTCCGGCCATGGCGAGCGCTTCAAGGTCGAGCTGTCGCGCCCGCAGCCGCTGCGCCGACAACGGCGATGCCGTCTGGTACGGGCGCATCGCGTTCTTCACGACCAAGCGGATCGTGCGCATCCCGGCCGGCGGCGAGTTCAGCTCGCACAAGCCGAACTGCGGACTGAGCGAGCCGAAGCCGGTGTGATGGCAGGAAGCCGGCTCGCGCCGGTCTAGTTCGGGCAGGCGGGTGAGCCCGGCGTGCCGCGGATCGGCCGCGGTAAGATCGACAGCCCGGCGAGCTCAGGCGTGGCGCGCATCCAGACGAGGCAGCGTGCGTCGGCGTCGACGAGTCCTCGGTCCCCGGTTCCGGATGTCCAGCGAGTCTGGACGATCCGCTGTCCGCTCGGAGCGACCGTCACGATCTGGTGCTCGCGCACGCGCTCGCCCGCTTGGAGGATCCTGTTGCCCGCGACGCGTCGGCCGGCTGGAAACGGCCGCTCGTAGAACGGCGCGCCGGCCGCTCGCGCGCGGCGAGCGCCCGGCGCGACGAAGCGCAGCCGTCCGTCGCCGTATTCGTGCGCGATCACGAGCGTTCCGTCGGTGAGCAGCGCGCTCTCGCGGACCAGACCGCCGCGATAGCGGGTCACTACGCGGTCGGTGCGCAGGTCGATGACCCGCATCGAATCCCTGCGCCCACGCAGCCCGAGGTAATCGCCGGAGAGGTGCAGGTCTTCGCCACTGCCGGCGTAGGTCGTCGTGCGCCAGCGCTGGTCGCGACCGAGCGTCGCGACCCGGACGCGGCCGGAGCCACACGCTCCCAACCCGAACGCGACGCGGCGACCGGCGACACGCACGCCGGTCAGCCCGGTCTCTCCTGCGTCAAAGCGATTGCAGCGCCACAGCCGCCTCGCACGGCCCGCGCGCAGAACGGCGATCTCACGGCGGTCGGAGCCTGACTCGTACCCGTTGCCCGTGATGTTCGCCCGCTCGTACGCCACGAGCGCGCGGGAGCCCGCGATGTCGGTCACGAACAGATCGCCGTCCGCGCCGAGCCGGTGCAGCACCGACCGGCGCCCGGCCCGCGCGCCCACGATTCTCTCCTGCGCCCCCTCACCCTCGGCCCACACGATCCGACTCCCGGCCAGCGCGGCCTCGGACAGGTCGGGCCCGCGCGCCCTCGCCGCCTCACCGGGCGCCGCGCCGAACAACGCGACGAACAACGTGAGCACGGCTCGATTCACCAGAACCACAACGCGGCGCAGGCATGCGAGTTAGGACGGTTCGGGAGTCGCGACCGTCGTTGCCACGGCGCGGGAGTCCGCGAGCGCCCAGCACGCAGACGCTGGCCAGGAGCTGCGCGCCGCCGAGCAGGCGCTCGCCGGTCTGCGCAGCTCCTCGCCCGAGGCGCGCGGATCCGCCGGCTAGATGTAGTTCCTGACCACGTTGTTCATCCGGGCCTCCTTGGAGGCTGGGCGTTGCGAGACGACCCAGGGGCTCCAAGGAGGACACCGGATGAAGCTGCACGCTAACGCGGTTACCTGTCCGGACAGTCGGAAATTGTTGGTGGGGCGTGTCTTGAACGGCACGGCCGCAGAGATGTCGCACGCGATTTCGGGTGCAGCGAGCGGACGGTCCGCAAGTGGGTGGGGCGCTTTCGCGACGAGGGCCAGGCCGGGCTATCGATCGCAGCTCGGCGCCGCGTCGTCGACCGGGACGCACCGCGCCCGAGCGCGAAGCGGCGATCGAGGCGCTGCGGCGGCTTCGGATGACCGCCGCCGAGATCGCTGAAGTGCTCGAGATGCCGCTCTCGACGGTCTCGGCGGTGCTCAAGCGCATCGGGTTGGGCAAGCGCTCACGGCTTGAACGGCCCGAGCCGCCGAATCGCTATGAGCGTCGCCACCCCGGTGAGTTGGTACACGTGGACGTCAAGAAACTCGGACCTGTCCGCGGCGCCGGTCACCGCATGACCGGCAGCCGCGCCAGCCAGAAGAAGACCCGCCGCCACGGCAGGCGCGTCGGCGTCGCCGGCTGGGAATATGTGCACGTCTGCGTCGATGACGCCACCCGCTTGGCCTACGTCGAAGTGCTCCAAGATGAGCTCGGAGCGACCGCGACCGGCTTTCTGCGCCGCGCCGTCGCCTGGTTTGCCGGCCACGGCGTCCGCGTCGAACGCGTGATGAGCGACAACGGCGCCTGTTATCGCTCCAGCGTGCACGCCGCCGCCTGCCGCGAGCTCGCGATCCGCCACATCTTCACGCGCCCCTACCGGCCGCGCACCAACGGCAAAGCCGAGCGATTCATCCAGACCCTCATCAACGAATGGGCCTACGGCCGCCTCTACGGCAGCTCCACCGAGCGCACCGCCGACCTGCCCCGCTGGCTTGAGCGCTACAACTGGCGCCGACCACACGGCGCGCTCAGCCACCAACCGCCCGGAACTCGCCTACACCAGACCAACCTGGCTAGGAACTACAGCTAGAGCTTCTCGGAAGCCCGGACCAGCCGAACACGGAGCCGTCGAAGGTGACGATGTCGGCTACCGCGCCGCCGGCGATGCCCAGGACGTCGAGCGCCATCGGCGTGTACGCGTCGTCGCCGGGGCGGCGGATGTAGGCACCCACGGCCAGCTGCCGGTTGGGGCGCGTGGCCCGCACCGTATCGAGCCGAACGCTCGGTGCCGAAGCCGCCGTCGATCCAGGACTGCACGACCGCGTCGCGGCCCTGCCAGACGCCCGGCTGCGGCGGCATCGAGAAGCGCACGTCCTCGCTGAGCAGCCGCTTGAGCGCGAGCGGGTCGGGGTTCTCGCTGTATTGCACGTAGCGGTCGAGCAACTCGCGCTCGGCCGCCGTCGCGTCGGTGCCGGCGGGCCACTCGGTGCGCTGCCGGGGCAGGTGGTCGTGCATCGCGGAGCGTGCGCGCTGGAGCGCGCTGTTGACGGCCGGCACGCTCGTCTCGAGCACGTCGGCCGTCTCCTCGCGGAGCAGCCGAGCACGTCGCGCAGGATCAGCACCGCGCGCTGGAGCGGGACCAGCCGCTGGATCGAGACGAGGTAAGCCAGCTCGACCGTCTCCTTGGCGACGACGGCGGCCTCGGGGTCGTCCTCCTCGCCGGCCAGCTCGTCCAGCAGTCCGTCCGGGTAAGGCTGGAGCCACAGCGCCTCGCCCGACGCGGACACGCTGCGCGGGCGCTTGTCGAGCGCGTCGAGGCACGCGTTGGTGGCGATCTTGTACAGCCAGGCGCGCAGCGACGAGCGCGCGGCGAACGTCTCGCGCCGGCGCCACGCGCGCAGGAACGTCTCCTGGACGGCATCCTCGGACTCCTCGAAGGACCCGAGCATCCGGTAGCAGTGGACGTGCAGCTCGCGGCGGTGACGCTCGACGCTGTTGGTGAACGACGTGCGGTTGAGAAGCGTGGTGGTCATGCTCGTGTGACGGCGGGTCCCGCGAAAAGTAATCGGCGGAGCGCGGCCACGCGGGTGCAACCGGGGCCTGGGACCCCGTTTCTCAGCGGCCACGCGCGAGTGGAGTCGATTGACCCCGCTATAGCCGGCAAATCGTTCCCACGCGAAACCGGTGCATCGGCGTCGCCAAACTCTAGGCCGGATTGGTGGGTAAGCCAACCCGGAGCCGGGCACGGCAGCGGCGGCGCGTCGTCGCGCCGCCGCCCGCCGGCGATCCGCGCTAGAGGTAGCGCGTGGCGTTGTAGAGCGACAAGGCGTTGTTGCCGAAGTACGGCGACGCCATGATCGACGCCTCCACTTGGGTCCCGAGGCTGTTGACGCCGTTCAGGTAGCCCAAGTTGCCGTTGTAGGCCCACAGCCACGGCCCGCCGCTCGCCCCTCCGTTCATGTCGCACGGCATCCAGATGACATCGCGAGCTGAACGTCCCGTAGTCCCAGAGCGGCTGCACGTTGCCCGCGCAGCGGAACAGGTTCCCGCCGTCGAACGGCGCCTCCGCCGGATAGCCGAACGCCGTCTCCGCCGTGTACTTGGGCAGGTTCGCGGGAACCCGTGTCCGCCGAAGTAGTTGACGATGTGCGTCCCCGCAGAGCTGGGGTGCATGATCATCACGCCAAGGTCCTCACCTTCGTACTTGTTGCTGATCCAGGCGTTCCGCGAGTAGAGGGTCCTGCCCACCACTGCCATACGGCTTCGGGTTGGCGAGGTCGTCGTCGTAGGCCGGCACGAAGGCACGTTCGTCGACCACACGCCATAGCCACCGCCGCTGTGGAGGCAGTGTCCGGCTGTCCACACGGTGTCGGCCCCCTCGCTGCTGATGATCGCGGCCGAGCACTCCTTGGGCCGCCCGAACTGGGTGAAGAACACCTTGCCGGTGGTGTAGGCCGTCGGCGACCAGTAGTTGAGGTTCGGGTTCGTGGCGGCGAGGCGCGCCCTGAGGCCGAGCTTGCCGGCAACGGGCGGGACTTCGAAGCGCTTGCCCCGGCGGGTGGTGCTGCGCTTTGCGGTCCGGGCCGCGGAGGCCGTCGCGGCGTCCTTCCGCTGGGCTGCGAGCGCCTTGCGGAACCCGGGCGACTCCTCGACCGGTTGGGCGGCCCGCATCCGCGCGGGCGTCCAGTACGCGGCGACGGCCTCCGCGGCGGTCACGTCACGGCCCTTCGCCGCCCGGCCGGCAGCCCACGCTGCCGCGGTCACCTTGTTCGTGAACTGAGCGTTGCCCTTCGATGGCGCGGCGCTTGCCGTCGCTGTCGTTGTCGTTGCGAGCCCTGCCGAAGCGAGGGCGCCGAGCACGGCGATCGTGGCCGCGGCACGGTGGCGGGAGAACTGGCGAGATGTGTACATGGGGCGGGACGGTCCCAAGCGTGGGGCGCGTGACCGCGCCCTTTGACTCAGTGCGGATGTGAGCTTTGTCACCGGCCCCCGGCGGGCGCGCAGTCGTCGAGGCCGAGCTCGGTCGCCGTCTCGCGGGCGAGGCGGTCCAGGCCCGGACGGAGAATCTCGAGCGCCTTGCGATTGAGCTCGGGAACGTCCTCCGAGTCCCGCCGGCGGCGGCCAGAACCAGCAGACCGGAAACCAGCACGCGCACAGCGCCCCTAGTACCCGTTCAGCGGTTCAGTCGCGCCCGGACATCTCGCGCACCGCGGCGTCGATCCCATCACCGCCCGAATCGACCGGCTCGACGTACAGCCGCGCCCACGAGAACATCCCGCCCTGTATGCCAAAGACGATCACGCCCGCCATGTCCAGAGCGCTTCCGTCCTCGTGCGTGCCGCGCCAGCGCCATTCACTCCACAGCGTGTCCGCTTCGACTGCCGTGGCGACGAGCTCGGCGCGGAAGTCAGGGACGCCGGAGAACACGGCGGACCAGTTGGCGCGGACCTGATCGCGGCCCACGAACGCCCGATCCGGGTGAGCGGGTTGCCGGCTGTCGTAATCGGGAGCGAACAGCGACACGAACGCGTCGATGTCGTGCGCGTTCATCGCCTCGGCGAGCGCGGCCGCGAGCGCCCGTGGTTCGGCCGTCTGATGATTCACGGCGACGGGTCACCGTGCCAGGGCCGCACGTCGGTCCGCACAAGCGAGTAGAGCAGGACGTCCCGGTTACGGCCGTCGTTGAAGAACGCGCCGCGAAGCGTTCCTTCCAACACGAACCCGCACTTCTCGGCGATATGACGGGAGGCGGCGTTCTCGGGAACGATCACCAGGTGGATGCGATACCGCTGCTTCGTCGCGAACAGGTAGTCCGCCAGGAGCTGAACGGCTTCCGTCGCATACCCCCGACCGGCGAAACGGTCCCCGTAGAGCTGGTAGGAGAGCTCGAACGCGTCCCAGTAGCTGACCGGCTTGAAGAACTCGATGTGGCCCGCGATCTCGCCGTCCTCCGAGGCGACGATCAGGAGCGTGCCTTCGTCCCGCTGCCAGAACCCGTGCTCGGCGAACTCCCGTCGAAAGGCGGGCTCGGAGAGAACGCCGAGGGGGAAGTGAGGGCCCCGGTCCGCGATGTTCACGTGCGCGGCATACATCGCGTCGAGGTCGGCATCGCGAACCGGGCGGAGATGGATCAGCCGTCCTTGCAGCATGGCCGTCGGCGCCGATTATCGGTGGATGTCGTCCACCCAGTGGACCCGTTCGGGATCGGGCTCGACATCGGGCAGGTCGAGGTTGACCACAACCGGCTCCTGCCCGCTGCGTACGACTACGCACGACAGCTCGCTGTCCGGATTGGCGTTGATCTCCTGATGCGGGACGAACGGCGGGACGTAGATGAAGTCGCCGGGGCCGGCCTCGGCCATGAACTCGAGCCGGTCGCCCCAGCGCATCCGCGCCCGGCCGCTCACGACATAGATGACGCTTTCCAGCGCGCCGTGGTGGTGAGCGCCGGTCTTGGCGTCCGGGTGGATGAGCACGGTGCCCGCCCAGAGCTTCTCGGCCCCGGCCCGAGCGGTGGTGATCGCGGCGGCGCGGTTCATGCCCGGCGTCTGCGGCGTATTCGGATCGAGCTCGTCGGCGTGCACGACCCGAACCCCGTGCGAGCGCCAGTCGACTCCGCCGGGCTCGACGGAGATCGCCGGCTCGCCGTCTGGCCGAGCGTCCATGCGACGAGTATGGCGTCGTCCGCCGTGTCTGACCAGCTACGGGTGGACCGTCTCGCGGACCACGATCTCATCCCGGCCGGGCGCGTTTCGGATCCGCCAGTGCCCGGTGTCCGGGTAGCAGACGTTGGCCGGCAGGCCCGTCGTCGACAGGAACAGCGCGCGCACGACGGACTCGCCGCGATTCAGGATCCGGTGAGCGCCGGCCGGGCCTTCCGGGAAGCACACGAGATCGCCGGCCTCGAGCCGATCCTCGCCTTGCGGATGGCGCAAGGCGGGCGTTCCGGCCAGAACGAGCAACCACTCCTCGCGCCCGAACACGTAGTGGTAGGCCTCAGATCCCTCTCCAGGATCCAACTCCACCACCGTCGCGTCGAGCCGCTCGGCGCCCAGGAGCGGGCCGAGCTTCGCGGCGCGATACTCCGCCGACGCCTCGTTCCGCCTCCGCACGGAGAGCCAGCACGTTCACGGCCGGCTGCGGCGGCGAGCTCTCGAGCTCACGCTCGATCTCGACCGGCTCCGACGGGCCCGCCGTTCCCTCGCCGTGCCAGTAGCCGACCGCGCTGCTCCGGAGCAGGATGCCTTCCGGGCCGCTGGCCTTGTCCGAGTCGGGATAGACGCTCATGTACGGCTCGACCTGGTGGCCGGTTGCGAAGATCACGAACCGGCCCGGACCTTTGACGGTGTGGGATCCGACATGGCCGGACGGGAAGCAGACCAGGTCACCCGGCGCCAGGATCCGCTCCCCCGCGGGCTCGCGAAGCACCGGAGTGCCTGCGATCACGTACAGCCACTCCTCGATCCCGTGGTGGTAGTGGTACGGCCAGATCGGCGACCCCGCCTCGGCTCGATACACGCTCGCGCCGATCCGCTGAGCGCCCAGCCGGGGCCCGACCGAGGTCGCGACGTGACGGAACCCGGCTTCGTCGAGCGGCTCGTCGAGCTCGACGCTGAGGATGTTCACCTTCTTGATGCCCACGTGGCGGCGCCCCGACCTCGGCCCGGCCTACTCGTCGAACTCGTGCTCGTGGCCCTGCCCCGTCCGGGGCTTGGAGCCGAACCCGCGCTGGAGCGAGACGCCCGGCGGCGGCCCGCCGGGCTGCGGGTCGCCGGCGCGGCCGCGGTGGGTCGGCCGGTCGCGGTCGCGGCTCGGCTGCACCCGCTTGGGCTCGCCGCGCGCCTTCGGGAAGTGCGGCGGCCACGGCGCGTCGCCCAGCCCCTCCTCCTCGTCGCGGCGCGCCAGATCCAGCAGCGCGTCGAGTGACCCCACGTTCGCGTCGATGTCCGCCGCCGGATCGCCGACCGAGCGCAGGCCGTCGGGCACCGTGTCGATGCGGAGGTCGCCCGGCTCCACGTCGGGCACCTCGTCCCACTCCAGCGCGCACGACACGCGCGCGTCCGGCGTCGGGCGCACGGAGTAGCAGGAGGCGACCGTGCGGTCGCGCGCGTTCTGGTTGTAGTCCACGAACACGCCGTGGCGCTCCTCCTTCCACCACTTGCTGGTGGCCAACTCCGGCGCCCGCCGCTCGACCTCGCGCGCCAGCGCCAGCGCCGCCCGGCGCACCTCCAGCGACTCCCACCGCGGCTCGATCCGCACGTTGACGTGGATGCCCTTCGAGCCCGACGTCTTCGGATAGCCGCGCAGCCCGTGCTCGGACAGCACGTCGCGGACGACCATCGCGGTGCGGCGCACGTCGTCCCAGCCGACCCCCGGCGTCGGGTCGAGGTCCACGCGCAGCTCGTCCGGATGGTCGAGGTCGGCGCGCCGCGCCGGCCACGGGTTGAAGTCGATGACGCCCAGGTTCACTGCCCACGCCAGGTGCGCGGCGTCGTTCGCCACCAGCTCCTCGGCCGTGCGTCCCGACGGGAACGCGACCGAGGCCGTCTGCAGCCACTCCGGGATGTTCTTCGGCACGCGCTTCTGCCAGATCGGCTCCTCCTGGATGCCGTTCACGAAGCGCTTCATGACCGTCGGGCGCTCGCGCACGTGGACGAGCACGGCGTCGGCGTTCTCGAGGTAGTAGCCGGCGAGGTCGAGCTTGGTCCAGCCGGGCCTCGGGAAGTAGACCTTGCCCGGGTTCGAGAGCCGCACCTCGAGACCCGCCGCCTCGACCATCGTGTACTCGGCCTTCGCCACTCGTTTGAGCGTACGGGAATAGATCGCGCCGCCCGGCGTCCTTGATGCCGACCCCCAGCATCGAAGGAGTTGAAGTGGCACTGAACAGGAGAACCGGCGTGTTGGCCGGCGCCGCGGTCGCCGCGGCACTGGCCTTTCCCAGCCTCGCCAGCGCGGCGGTCACCTCGGGGGTGGCCAACGGCGCGCTGACGGTCTCGAGCGACGCCGACGACCCGATCGCGATCATCTGCGACGCCGGCTGGGTGAAGATCAACGGCGACGACCCGGACAGCGGCGCCGCCAACTGCGCCGCGATCACCTCGATCGACGTGACCGGCGGCCCGGACGACAACGACATCGACCTGAGCGGTGTCACCGCGGCGGCCTTCCCGACGCTCGCCTCGGTGCTCGTCAACGGCGGCGCCGGCGACGACGACATCGAGGGCAGCGAGCTCGCCGATCGCCTCATCGGCGGCGTCAACGACGACGACGTCAGCGGCAACGGCGGCGACGACACGATCGTCTGGAACCCCGGTCACGACAGCGACCTCAACGAGGGCGGCGACGGCGCCGACACGATCGAGGTCAACGGCGGCGGCGCCGGCGAGCAGTTCACCGTCAAGCCCTCGGGCATCGCCGACCGCGTGCAGTTCGACCGCACCGGGCCGACCCCGCCCGGCCCGTTCACGCTCGACATCGGCACTGCCGAGCGGCTCGACATGAACGCCAACGCGGGCGATGACACGTTCACCGCCGATGCGGGCCTCGACGCGCTCGGCTTCGCGCTCGACGTCGACGGTGGCGCCGGCAACGACAACCTCGACGGCGGCGACGGCCCCGACCTGATCAAGGGCGGCGACGGCAACGACCGGATCGCGCCGGACGACAACCCGGCGAACACCCGCGACGATGCGCGCGGCGACGCCGGCGATGACACGATCGTCTGGAACGGCGGCGACGACGACGACCTCAACGAGGGCGGCGACGGCAACGACACGAGCGAGGTCAACGGCGCGGGCGCGCCCGAGGAGTTCACGACCAAGCCGTCGGCGACCGCCGGCCGCGTGATCTTCGACCGGCTCGCGGCTCCCGGTCCGGGCCCGTTCAACATCGACATCGGCACCACCGAGCGGCTCGACCTCAACATGAACGGCGGCGACGACAAGGTCACCGCCGACGCCGACCTGGCGCTCGACGTCGACGGCGGCGACGGCAACGACAGCATCGATGGCAGCTCAGCGGCCGACACGCTGTCGGGCGGCAACGGCAACGACCGGATCGTGCCGGACGACAACCCGGCGAACACGCGTGACGACTCGCGTGGCGACGCCGGCGATGACACGATCGTCTGGAACGGCGGCGACGACGACGACCTCAACGAGGGCGGCGACGGCACCGACACCGTCGAGGTCAACGGCGCGGGCGCGCCGGAGGAGTTCACGGTCAAGCCGTCGGCGACCGCCGGCCGCGTGATCTTCGACCGGCTCGCCGCCCCCGGCCCCGGCGCGTTCAACATCGACATCGGCACCACCGAGCGGCTCGACCTCAACATGAACGGCGGCGACGACAAGGTGACCGCCGACTCCGGCTTCGCCAGCCCCGCGCTCGACGTCGAAGGTGGCGACGGCAACGACAGCATCGACGGCGGCGACGCAGCCGACACGCTGTCGGGCGGCAACGGCAACGACCGCATCGCGGGCGACGACAACCCGCTCGGGACCCGCGACATCGCCCGCGGCGACGCCGGCGACGACACCATGGTCTGGAACCCCGGTGACGACGACGACGTCAACGACGGCGGCGACGGCAACGACACGTCCGAGGTCAACGGCGGCGGCGTGGCCGAGCGGTTCACGGTCAAGCCGTCCGCGACGCCCGGCCGCGTGGCGTTCGACCGGCTGGCCACCCCCGGCCCCGGCCCGTTCAACGTCGACATCGGCACCACCGAGAACCTGGTGCTCAACGCCGGTGGCGGCAATGACAGCATCCAGGGCGCCAAGAAGGGCCTCGCGGGCCTGATCAAGAGCACGCTCAACGGCGACGACGGCAACGACAGCATCCGCGGCACCGACGGCCGGGACTCGCTCAACGGCGGCAACGGCTCGGACCTCGTCCGCTCCAAGGACAAGGCCGAGGATCAGGTCGACTGCGGTGCCGCGTTCGACATCGCGCGCGTCGACAAGCTCGACGTCGTCCGCGACTGCAACCTCGCGTTCGGCGGCAAGGCGAAGGTCAAGTCGTCGCGCCGGGCGCTCGTGAGCGCCGGCGGCGTGGCGGCGATGAAGCTGACGTGCGTCGGCGGCCGGAGTTGCAGGGGCGTCGTGCGCCTCCAGCGCAACGGCAAGGCGCTCGGCAGCAAGCGCTTCACGATCACGCGCAAGTCGAAGATCGTGCGCGTGAAGCTCAACCGCCGCGGCCGCCGGCTGATGGCGAACGCGCCGGCGACCGGCCGCTCCGTCAGGGCCCGGATCGACGCGAAGGACCAGCAGGGCAACGGCTGGCGCTCGAACGCCAAGCTGAAGCTCAAGCGCTAGCACTCCCGCGCATCCCGAGGCCGCCCGCTCCCCGCGGGCGGCTTCGGCGCGCGCGGCGTCGAACCACGGCGCCACCTCGTGCGTAGCACGGGCGTCCCAACTCCTGAGAGAGGAGCCGTTGATGCCTGTCCTACGCCTCGCCCTGGCCACCGCCGCGCTGCTGATGCTGCTCGCCGGCGCCGCCCAGGCCGCACCGATCGGGGCGCTCAAGCAGTACAAGATCCCGACGGCCAACAGCGAGCCGCGCGACATCGCCCGCGGCGCCGACGGCAACTTCTGGTTCACGGAGTCGAACGAGAACCTGCCCGCGCAGATCGGGCGCGTGACCCCGGCCGGCGCGATGACCGAGTTCGGGCCGGCGTGCGAGTTCTGCATCCTCACCGACATCGCCCAGGGGCCCGACCCCGGCGTCCTCTTCTTCACGAGCAACGACCCCTTCCTCGGGCGCATCACGACCGCCGGCGAGTTCCTGGCGCCGATCGTGATCCCGTCGTCGAGCGCGGTCGGCGGCGACCTCGCCGTGCACGGCACCGACGTCTGGTTCAACGACTTCAACGGCGACAACCTGTGGCGCTACGACACGCTCACGGGCCAGTTCACGGCGTTCCCCGTGCCGGACACCCCGACCGACGTCGCCGTGGACGCCGCGGGCACGGTCTGGTTCGCGATCAACGCCGCCGAGGGGGCGATCGGCGAGCTCGACCCGGCGACCGGCGCCGTGACCGTGACCACCGTCGGCGGTTTCATGCGCGCGATCGCCGTCGCGACCGACGGCGACGTCTGGTTCACCCACCGCTTCACGCCGCAGGGCGTCGGGCGGCTCGATCCGGCGACCCACGCGGTGACCGAGTTCCCGGTCGCGGACAGCACCGGCCCGGAGGGGATCACGGCTGCGCCCGGCGGCGGCGTCTGGATCACCCAGACGCTGAAGGGCAACGTCGCCCACGTCACCGACGCGGGGGTCATCACGGAGGGCAAAGCGGTCAAGAACAGCGAGCCGTTCGGCATCACCACGGATTCGACGGGCGATCCGTGGTGGGTGATGGGCTCCGCGAACAAGATCGGGGAGCTGCAACTGCGTTAGGCCCGAGCGAGCGCGGGTGCGTCGCCCTCCACGCGGTACTCGTAGATCGCGCGCGCGGCGCGGCTGTCGGCGGTCAGCTTCAGGATCGCCGGCAGCATCGCGTCGCGCACGACGCGGCCGACGGGGCCGGCGGCCTTGCTGCTGTTCATCCGTGCCGCCCACTTGACGATCCGCTCCACGCGGGGCCGGCGCGCGGCCTCGAAGCGGGGGAACGCCGTCTCGGGGTCGCGGGCGTCGCGGAGGCAGGTGGCGAGCACGAGCGCGTCCTCGATCGACAGCGACGCGCCCTGGCCCGACGACGGGGAGGGGGCGTGCGCAGCGTCGCCGAGGACGACCATCCGCGCGCTGTGCCATCTGCGCAGCCGCGGGACGGTGTGGATGGGGGAGGGCGCCATCAGCTCCGCGGTCGCCTCGATGAGCGCGAGCGCGGGGCCGGCGTCGCCCTCGTAGTGCTCGAGCAGCGCGTCGCGGCCGAGGTCGGCGCTCGCCGCGCGTGGGCTCACGGCGGCGCGGGACGTTCGCGAACCACCAGACCTCCTCGTGCGGCGCGGCGACGTAGCCGAAGAACGCGCGGCGCCCGAAGACCATCTCGTAGCTGCCGGGCTCGGTGCCGACGGGCACGCCGCGGGCGTGGCCGCCGCTGTTCAGGAGCCCGGCGTAGGCGGGCGGCGGCGCGGCGGGGTCGATCAGGCCGCGCACGATCGAGTGGACGCCGTCGCAGCCGATCAGCATGTCGCCGATCGCGTCCGTGCCGTCGGCGAACACGGCGCGGACGCCGTCGCCGACCTCGACGGCGTCGAGCAGCCGCTTGCCGTGGTGGATCTCGATCCCGCGCGCGAGCGCCTCGTCGTGGAGGGCGCGGTACAGGTCGGCGCGGCGCAGGGTGCGGCTGGCGGGCGTGCTGCCCGTGCGCACCTCGCCGAGCCGCTTGCCGGTGGTGCTGCGCAGGGTGATGCCCGGGGTCGGGAAGCTGGCGGCGACGGCCGCCTCGTCCGCGCCGAGCCGCTCGAGCGCGTGGAGGCCGTTGGTCGCGAGCGTGAGGAACGCGCCCGCGGCGTCGGAGGCGGCCGCGGCCGGCCGTGCCTCGTAGACCGTCGCCTCGATCCCGACGCGCTGGAGCGCCATCGCGGTCGCCGGGCCGGCGATCCCGCCGCCGATGACGAGGGCCTTCGAGTTCATGGCGCGTGCCTTTCTTGATCGTGGAAGGCGGCCCAGGGCGCCGCCCATCCGTCGTCGGGGTCGGTGATGCGCTCGACGAAGCGCTCGGCGAACGCGATCTCGGCGTCGAGCACCGCGAGCCGGTACTCCTCCTCGACGAGGAAGAGCGGATGGACGCCGGAGGCCAGCGCCTGGTCGGTGAGCTCGCGGGTCTCGGCGCGCTGCTCGCCGAGCCTGCGCAGCCGGATCCTCAGCAGCTCGACCACCTCGTCGGGCGGCAGCGCGGCGATCAGCGAGAGCGCGGCGACGAACCGCGGGTACTCGTGGCGCGGCTCCTCGACGAGCTCTCGGAGCCAGTCGCGCAGCTCACGCCGGCCCGCGTCGGTCAGCGCGTACACCGTCCGCTCGGGCCGCTGCCCCTCCCGCGTGGTCTCCTGCGCGGCGACGAAGCCGGCGCGCTCGAGCTGCTGGAAGACCATGTAGAGCGAGCCGTGGTTGAACTTGATGCTCCGCTCGTCGCCGTGCTCGCGCAGCGTCCGCCCGAGCTCGTAGGGGTGCATCGGCCGCTGGCTGAGATACGACAGGACCGCCAGCCCCAGGAGGTTCGAGACCTTCCGCCGCTTGCCCTCGCCCGCCGTCGTCATAGGACGATTATTCAGGATTGACTATTCGATGTCAACCACCCGAATCAGACTCGGGTTTCAGGCTTTTGTAGCCTGTCGGTAATGACCTACGTCATCGCAGGGACGTGCATCAAGGACGACTCGTGCATCGAGGTGTGCCCCGTCGACTGCATCCACCCCAAGCCCGGGGCGCCCGACTTCGAGACCGCCGAGCAGCTCTACATCGACCCCGAGGTCTGCATCGACTGCGACGCGTGCGTCGAGGCGTGCCCGGTCGACGCGATCTTCCCGGACTTCGAGCTGCCCGAGAAGTTCGACTACGCGCTCGATCTGAACGCCGAGTTCTTCGCCGAGAAGAGCACGGCCGAGCGCACGGCCGCGTGATGGCCCGCAACCGCGTGGCGATCGTCGGCGCCGGGCCGGCCGGCGCGTTCGCGGCGGCTTCGCTCCTCCGCGCGTACGGCGACGTCGAGATCGACCTGCTCGAGCGCCTCCCGACCCCGTGGGGCCTGCTGCGCGCCGGCGTGGCGCCCGACCACCAGGAGATCAAGCGCCTCGAGGACCTGTTCGAGCGCCAGACGTTCGCCCGCGGCTGCCGGTTCCTCGGCAACGTCGACGTCGGCGCCGACCTCTCCCACGCCGAGCTGATGGAGCACTACGCCGCCGTGGTCTACGCGACCGGCGCGCAGACCGACAAGTCGCTCGGCATCCCGGGCGAGGACCTGCCCGGCAGCCGCCCGGCCACCGAGTTCGTCGCCTGGTACAACGGCCATCCGGACTACCGCGACCTCGAGTTCGACCTCTCGAGCCGCCGCGCCGTGGTGATCGGCAACGGCAACGTGGCCGCCGACGTGACCCGCATGCTCACGCTCGGCCACGACGAGCTGGCCCGCACCGACGTCGCCGACCACGCGCTCGCGGCGCTGCGCGAGAGCGCGATCGAGGAGGTCGTCGTGCTCGGCCGGCGCGGCCCCGCCCAGGCCGCGTTCACGAGCGCCGAGCTGCGCGAGCTGGGCCGCCTCGAGGGGGTCGAGATGCGCGTCGGGCCCGACGCCGTCGAGCTGGACCCGGTCTCACGCGAGTGGCTCGACGAGGAGGGCACGTTCACGGCGCGCAAGAACGTCGAGCTCCTGCGCGAGTTCGCGGACCGCCCGCCACGCGTGGCCGCCGCGCGCCGCATCGAGCTGCGGTTCCTGCGCTCGCCGGTCGCGATCCGCGGGAACGGCCGCGTGGAGGCCGTCGACGTCCAGCGCAACGAGCTGGTGCGCGGCGACGACGGCGCCATCCGCGCCCGCGCGGTCGCGGGCGAGCCGGAGACGATCGAGTGCGGGCTCGTGCTGCGCTCCGTCGGCTACCGGGCCGTGCCGCTCCCCGACGTGCCGTTCGACGAGCGCCACTTCGTCCTCCCGAACGAGCGCGGCCGCGCGCTCACGCCCGAAGGCGATCCGCTCCCCGGCGTCTACACGGTCGGCTGGATCAAGCGCGGGCCGACCGGCATCCTCGGCACCAACAAGCGCGACGCGGAGGAGACCGTGAGCTGCCTCGCCGAGGACCTGCGCGCCGGCCGCCTCCCGCAGGCGCCGAAGGGCCGCGAGCAGCTCGACGCCCTGCTCGCCGAGCGCCGCCCGGACCTCGTCACCGTCGAGGGCTGGCACGCGATCGACGCGCGCGAGCGCGCGCTGGGCCGCGGCGCGCAGCGCCCGCGCGTCAAGCTCGCCTCCCGCGAAGAGCTGCTCTCCGCCGCGCGCGCCTAGCGGCGGTCCGCTCAAGCGAGCCCCCCGGTTTGGCGATGAGGGGAGTGTGCGTACGGCCACGAACCGCATCGGTTCGCCTCTGAGCGGCGAGGCGCTGCTCGGCGTGCTCGCACGCCGGCCGCCGGCGACCGTCGCCTTCCTCGTCGCCGTAGCGCTGCTGCGCCACTTCGGCGGCGGCGCCGGCAGCGGCGTCGGCATGCTCGCGCTGCTGCCGGTGATCGCGTGCGCGCTGCACGGCAGCCCGCGCGCGCTCTACGCGGCGATCGGCGGCGTCGGCGCGGTGATCCTCGCGCCGGTCGCCGTGATCGGAAGCCCCGAGTACCCGCTCCTGGGCGGCCTCAGGATCGCGGCGTTCATGGTGCTGTTCTCGGCGCTGATCGGGCTCACGATCCAGCGGCTCGTCCGTGAGCTGCGCGAGCGCGACCGGGAGCGCGAGGGCCTGCTCGAGCGGCTCGACCACCTCGCGCACACGGACGCGCTGACGGGCCTGCCGAACCGCCGCGCCTGGTACGACGCCCTGCATCGCGCGCTCCGCACCTCGGTCCGCACCGGCGGCTCGATCTCCGTCGCGATCCTCGACCTCGACGACTTCAAGGCCATCAACGACGACCACGGCCACCTGGCCGGCGACCGCCTGCTGCGGGAGCTGGCCGCGGGCTGGGCGCTCGAGCTGCGCGGCTCGGACCTCGTGGGGCGGATCGGCGGCGACGAGTTCGCCGTGCTGCTGAGCGACTGCGCCGCGGAGGAGGCGGAGTCGATCGTCGACCGCCTCCGGCGCACCGTGCCGCCGGGCCACTCGGCCTCGGCCGGCGTCGCCACGTGGGACGGCGTCGAGACGGCCGACACGGTCGTCGAGCGCGCCGACGCCGCGCTCTACGAGGCGAAGGCCGCCGGCCGCGGCCGCCTCGCCGTCGCCGCGCGCTGACTCAGGCCGCGGCCCGGCGCCGCGCCGCGATCGAGCGCTACATCGCCATGATTGCGGCATGACCTACGTCCCAGACGAGCATCGCTACGACGCGATGCCGTACCGCCGCTGCGGCCGGAGCGGGCTCCAGCTGCCGGCCATCTCGCTCGGACTCTGGAACAACTTCGGCGACGACAAGCCGCTCGAGACCCAGCGAGCGATCCTGCGGCGGGCGTTCGACCGCGGCATCACGCACTTCGACCTCGCCAACAACTACGGCCCGCCGCCCGGCTCCGCCGAGATCAACTTCGGGCGGATCCTGCGCGAGGACCTCGAGCCCTAGCGCGACGAGCTGATCGTCTCGACCAAGGCCGGCTACGACATGTGGCCCGGCCCGTACGGCGAGTGGGGCTCGCGCAAGTACCTGCTCGCGTCGCTGGACCAGAGCCTGAGCCGGATGGGCCTGGACTACGTCGACATCTTCTACTCGCACCGGCTCGACCCCGACACGCCGCTGGAGGAGACGCTGGGCGCGGTCGACACGGCGGTGCGGCAGGGCAAGGCGCTGTACGCCGGCATCTCGTCCTACTCCGCCGAGCGCACCGAGCGAGGCCGTCAGGATCCTGCGCGACCTCGGCACGCCGCTGCTGATCCACCAGCCCTCCTACTCGATGCTCAACCGCTGGATCGAGGAGGAGCTGCTCGACGTCCTGGGCCGCGAGGGCATCGGCTGCATCGCGTTCTCCCCGCTCGCGCAGGGGATGCTCACCGACCGCTACCTGGGCGGCGTCCCGGAGGACTCGCGCGCCGCCAAGGGCGTGTTCCTCACCGAGGACATGCTCACCGAGGAGCGGCTCGAGCACGTCCGCGCGCTGAACGAGATCGCGGGGCGGCGCGGCCAGACGCTCGCCCAGCTCGCGGTCGCCTGGGTGCTGCGCGACCCGCGCGTGACCTCCGCGCTGGTCGGCGCCAGCAGCGTCGAGCAGCTCGAGCAGACGCTCGGCGCGCTCGAGCGCCTGGACTTCTCCGACGACGAGCTGGAGGAGATCGACCGCCACGCGGTCGATGCCGGGATCAACATCTGGGAGGAGTCGAGCCGGAACTAGAGCTCAGCCGCGCGCGGGGGGTCGGCCCCCGCGCGCGAGCAGGTGATCGCTGCGACGCGGCACCCGAACGCGGCGGCTTCGGTGAGCTCGTCGAGCCGCGCGAGGTCCTCGCGGCCGAGCCCGCGCTCGCCCCAGCGCGCGAGGAAGCCGCCCATGAAGGCGTCGCCGGCACCGATCGTGTCGACCACCTCGACGGGCGGCGCCGTCACCTCGATCACGTCGTCCGCGGTGACCACCAGCGCGCCGTCGCCGCCGAGCGTCACGAGCGCGACTGACCGATCCGCCGCCAGCAGCGTGCGGGCGGCGTCCACCGGGTCGGCGCCCGGCTCGAGCCACTCGAGGTCCTCCTCGCTGGCCTTCATGACGTCCGCGCGCGCGAGCACGCGGTCCAGCCGCCCGCGGTAGGCGGCCCGGTCGTGGATGGCAGTCGGGCGGCAGTTCGGGTCGACCGCCACCAGCACGTCGTCGCCCACCCGCCCGACGAGCGCCTCGAGCGTCGTCGCTATCGGCTCGAACACGAGGCCCAGCGTCCCCAGGTAGAGCGTCCCGACCTGCCCCGGCAGCGCCGCGGTCGCCGCCTCGAGCGTCAGGCCCGGCGCCGACGTGCCGGCGTCGTAGAACCGGTACTGCGCGCCCCCGTCCTCGCCGATCTCGGCCAGCGCGAGCGTCGTCGGGTCGTCCGTCGCGACGATCGCGTCGAGGCCGACGCCGTCGGCCTCGAGCTCGTGCCGGAGCCGCGCGCCGAACCCGTCGGTCGACACGCGGCCCAGGTAGGCCACGGGCCGCCCCAGCCGGCCGAGCGTGCGCGCCACGTTGTACCCGGCCCCGCCCGGATGGCCGGCGAGCCCGCCGTCGCGCGCGAGCACGAGGTCCACGAGCGCCTCGCTGGTAATGACCACCACATCGCTCACGGCCGCGAAAATACAGCGGCCCGCCGGGAGGCGGGCCGCTGGTGCTGCGAGATGTCCTGCGCGGGCTACGCCGCGGCGGGCTCCGGGACGAGGCCGGGGCCGCGCTTGGGCTCGTGGACCGAGCCCTCGTGGTCGAACCGCGGCAGCCACTCGAGCCACTTCGGCAGGTACCAGTTGCGGTCGCCGAGCAGCTTCATCGTCGCGGGCAGCAGCACCGCCCGGACGATCGTGGCGTCGATCAGGATCGCGAACGCGAGACCCACGCCCAGCATCTTGAAGTCGATGATGCTGAGCGTCGCGAAGATCCCGAACACGCCGACCATGACGAACGCCGCGCTGGTGACGACGCCCGCGGTCTGCTTGATCCCGTGGGCCACGGCGTCCTCCGTCTTCATGCCCCGCAGGAAGCCCTCGCGGACCCGGCTGAGGATGTAGACGTGGTAGTCCATCGAGAGCCCGAACAGGATCACGAACAGGAACAGCGGGAGCCAGCCCACGACGAACCCGGGCGTCTCGAAGCCGAGCTGCTCGTGCAGCCAGCCGTGCTGGAAGACCAGCGTGAGCAGGCCGTAGGAGGCGCCGACCGACAGCAGGTTCAGGACGATCGCCTTGATCGGCACGACGATCGACCGGAACGTCACCATCAGCAGCAGGAACGCGAGGATCAGGACGAACGCGAACACGATCGGGGCGGCGCCCTTGACCATGTCGTTGTAGTCCTTCGAGTAGGCGGCGGTGCCGCCGACAGCCACCTCGGCGCCGTCGATCTTGCCGACGGTCTGCGGGACCAGCTCGTCGCGCACCTTGCCCAGCGCGGCGTACGACTCGTCGTCGTTGCCGGAGCCGCGAGCGGCAGGCTCACGACGGCGACCGTGCCGTCCTCGCTGATGTCGCTCGTGATGCCGTCCTGGATGCCCTTCGTGTCACGCGCCTGCGACTCGAGCGCGTGGATCGCCGCCGTCGCCTCCTTGGTGGTGACGTCGTCGGCCTTGACCACGACCTGGGCGGGATCGGCGCTGCCCGGGAAGGCATCCTGCACCCGCTCGAGCGTCTTCATCGTCGCCGTCTGGGGCAGCTGCTCGATGCCGGACTGCGCGGTGTGCATGCCCAGCGCCGGAATGGCGAGGGCGATGAGCACGGCGCTCGCGGCGATCGTCGCCACCAGCGGGCGGCGCATGACCGGCTTGAGGATCGCCGACCAGACCCGCGAGTGGGTGCGGCGCTGCATGCGCTTGCCGAGGAACGGGATGCGGCCCCGGTTGACGCCGTCGCCGACCTTGGAGAGCATCGCCGGCAGGACCGTGATCGAGCCGAGCATCGCCATCGCGACGACGATGATCGAGCCCGTCGCAAGGCCCGCGAACTCGGCGTCGCCGGCGAAGTACAGGCCGGCCATCGCGGCCATCACCGTCAGGCCGGAGACCAGCACGGTGCGGCCGGACGTCGCTGCGGCGGCCTCCAGCGCCGCCTCCTTGCCGAGGCCCTTCTGGCGCTCCTCGCGCTCGCGGCGGATGTAGAACAGCGAGTAGTCGACGCCGACCGCGAGGCCGACGAGCAGCACGACGTTGCTGGTCGAATCGCTCACCGGGATCAGCTGCGAGACGATGCCGACGAGGCCCATCGTCCCGCCCACGGCGGTGAGGCCGAGCAGGAGCGGCAGGCCGGCGGCCACGAGGGCGCCGAACGCGAGCAGCAGGATGCCGAGCGTGATCGGCAGGGACAGCGTCTCCGCCTTGGCCATGTCCTTCTCGTAGACGTCCATGAGCTCGTTGCCGGTGCTCGCACCCCCGTACTGGGAGATGTGGAAGTCCGGATGAGCCTTCTGCGCCGCCTCCGTGGCGGCAAGCGTGGGCTCGACGTTGTCGGTCGCGTCGTCGGCCTTCCCGGCGAGCTCGAAGGGCATCTGCGCGCTGTGCCCGTCGGCGGAGATCAGCGACTTGGCGTCCTCGCCGTACGGCGAGGTCACCTCCGCCACCTCGGCGGTGGCATCAAGGCGCTTCTCGACGTCCTTCACGACGGCCCGGTACTCAGGATCCGTGGCCTTCAGGTCCTTGCTCTGGACGAGCACGATCTCCGAGACCTCGCCCTTGGCGTCCTCGGGGAACGCGTCCTTCTGGAGCTGCTCGGCGCGCCCGGACTCACCGGGCGAGGACTGCTCGACCTTCTTGGTGCCGAGGCCGGCGCCGATCATGTACGCGATCAGGACGAACGCGAGCCATCCGAAGATGGCGGTCTTGCGATGCTGGGCGCTCCAGCGCCCTGCCCGGGCGGCAAAGCCGCGCGGCCTGTTGGGACTCATCTGACTCCTCCTGGGAGTGGCGTGGTTGACGCTGCAAGAGTCCCGTCTGGAGGCGTCCGGATCGCCAGGGTCAGCCAGCGTCTTGGGGGTCCGCCGAGTGACCGCCGAGGTGCGGTTGACCGAATCGGCCGGGGTCAGCAGACTGCGCCAATGCGAGTCGTGATAGCCGACGACTCCCTGCTCGTGCGGGAGGGGATCGTGTCGCTGCTGCGGCGCGCGGGGCTCGACGTCGTGGCCGAGGCGGCCGACGGCGACGAGCTGGTCGCGCTCGCCGCCGAGCACGCGCCCGACGTGGCGATCGTCGACGTGCGGATGCCGCCGACGCACACCGACGAGGGCATCCAGGCCGCGCACGCGGTGCGCGAGCGCGACCCGCGGATCGCCGTCGTGATCCTCTCCCAGCACGTCGAGGTGGGGATCGCGATGCGGGTGCTGGCCGAGAACCCGGCGCGGCTCGGCTACCTGCTCAAGGACCGGGTGACGGACGTCGACGAGTTCGTCCGCTCACTGCGCCACGTCGCCGCCGGCGGGACGGCGCTCGACCCGCAGGTGGTCTCTCGCCTGCTCGCCGGCACGCGCGAGCAGGGCCCGCTCTCGTCGCTCACGCCGCGCGAGCGCGAGATCCTCGCGCTGGTGGCCGAGGGCCGCTCGAACCGCGGCATCGGCGACCGGCTGGATGTGTCGCCCGGCGTCGTGCAGAAGCACGTGAGCTCGGTGTTCTCCAAGCTCGACCTCCCCGCGGGCGAGGACGACGATCGAAGGATCCTCGCCGTCCTCGCCTTCCTGCGGGCCTAGCGCGCCTGGAGCGCGTCCATCCCGACCGCGATCGCCAGCACGAGCCGGCGGTCCAGCGTGCGCCCGGGGTCTCCGGCGAGGTCGATCACGTAGGTGTCGGCGAACTTCCACGGCTGCCGGCTGTGCGTCGCGATCACGTCGTCGCCGCGCTTGAAGTCGAAGTGGTACGGGATCGGCAGCCAGTCGGCGAAGTCCCCCAGGTAGGGGACGAAGCCCACGAGCCGCCGGAACAGCGCCACGGGCAGGCTGCGCTCGCTCGCGCGCGCCAGCTCGGCGCCGTCGGCGTCGAACAGCGCGTACGTCGACCGCAGCAGGCTCGCGCCGAACACCTTCTGGATCTCGCCCACCTTCAGGCCCTGCTCGTCCGTGACGTCGTATCTGGCCCGCGGGTCGAACCGCTGGCGCGCCTTGATCCGCAGCAGCTCGTACTGCTTCGACTCGTCCGTGTAGAACCGGATGTCCTCCTTGAACTTGAACCGCTTCTGCTCCACGAAGCAGAACGGCTCCCCGGGCGACGTCCCGTCGTCGCCCGGGAGGGAGAACTCGTACTGGTTGATGACCAGCCTGAAGCGCTGGCGCAGCACGAAGCGGTCGTGCTGGTTGGGGTCGATGACGGTGGTCATGTACGGCACATCATCGCGGCAGGGCCCGATCGAAGAAGGCGACGATGCGCCGCTCGTACTCGGCCGGGTGCTTCTTGGCCGCCTGCATGTGGCCGATTCCGGGATCTCCCACAGCTCCGAGGTCGGGCCGGCCGCCTCGTGGTAGTCGCGGTTGAGCTCCTCGCCGGCGCCGCTGTCGGGCGCGGCGATGAGCAGCAGCGGGCGCGGGGCGACCCGTGCCGCGAGGTCCTTCAGGTGCGGCGGCGGCGGCTCGTTGGAGAAGACCGCGACCGAGGCGCTCTTGGCCACCGACATCATGCGTGCCGAGCACCTTGCTCGACCGGGCCGCCCTCGAGCTTCCAGCTCTTCGCGGTAGGAGCGGGCGCCGGCGCCGTCGGACACGACGGCCTTGAGGTCGCTCGTCTCGGCCGCGGTCTCGATCATCATCTCGCCGCCGACCGAGCGGCCGAGGCCGCCGATGCGGTCCGGATCCACGTCGGGCCGGTGCTGGAGGTAGTCGATCGCGGCCTTGACGTCGCGGTCGCCGCCCCAGCCCCACGAGTTCGGCTCGCCCTCGCTGGCGCCCTCGCCGCGGCGGTCGAACAGCAGCACGCCGTAGCCGTGGCGGGCCAGCATGCGCGCCTGGCGCTGCGGTCCCTGGCGGCCGGGGAACGCGATCACTGCCGCGCCGTTGCGCGACGGCACGTACCAGCCGCGCAGCGTGAGGCCGTCGCTGGTCTCGAACTGGACGTCCTCGTGCGCGACGCCCAGGTGGGCTTCCGGCACGACGGCGCGGCCGACGTGGGTGGTGACGTAGCCGAGCGCGACCGGGCAAGACGAGCACGCCGGCGACGAGCACGCCGGCACCGGTGAGCAGCGTGCGGCGCGGGTAGCGCCACGGGCGGCTTGCCGGCGTGCGGCGCGTCCGCCACAGCGTGGCGGCGCCGAGCCCGAGCAGGAGCGCGGCCGCCGGGAGGGCGAGCAGGCCGGTGTAGTCGCTGCCCGACGCGCCGACCTGGTTCGCGTAGTGGGCCGGCGGGATGGCGACGGCGACGGCGAGGATCCCGAGCGCGGCGCTGAGCGCGCCGCGGGCGGCCGCCGCGGAGGCGGGGATGCGCCCAGGCGGCGAGCGCGAGCGCGCCGAGGGGGATCAGCCCGCTCGCCAAGTGGTCGGCGGCGGTGGTGCCGGCCGCCGGGTGGACGAAGTTGTCGTCCACGAGATGGACCGCGATCAGCGCGATCGCGAGGCGGAAGAGCCCCGCCTCCGTGCGCACGGCGCGAGCGAGTCGCGCCGGCGCACCGGAGAGGGCGTTCCCACGGGGGAGGGAGATCGCGGCCATCGGGCTCAGGCGCGCTGGCGGCGGACGTCGAGGACGAGCACGCCCGCGGCGGCGAGCGCGGCGAGGAGGGCGGCGGCGATCCCGGCCCAGGCGATCTCGTCGAGGAACGAGACCTCGGCGCCGGCGCTGACGCCGGCGTCGACGCCGGCCGAGCCGTCCGCGTTCATGACGACGACCGACCACGACCCGTTCTCCACATCCCAGGTCACGGCCTGGCGGCCGGTGCCCTGCGCGGAGGCGGCCCAGATGTCCTGCGTGGCCGGCGGCGCGGGCGAGCGCGCGGCGCGGTGGTCGTCGTAGGCGGCGTCGAACGGGTTGAAGTCGACATCGGTCAGCGTCGCGTGGTCCGTGCCGGCGAGGTAGTCCTCGACGTCGCCCGAGCGGGCGATGCCGACGAACACGGGCTTGGCGTCGTTGGACTCGGCGCGCACGCGCACCTTGCCGTAGCTGTCGCTGTCGACGAGCCAGCCGGAGCCGCCCGCGTCGATGTCGAGGTCGTCCGTGGCGATCGCGCTGCGGTCGGTGGCGAGCCGGTGGGTGTCCGTCGACAGGTAGCCGTCGTCGTCCTTCTGGTTCTGGCCGTACATCGCGGCGCCGCCGATCGCCAGCGACATCAGGGCAGCAAGCCCGAGGAAGCTGGCGACGACGATCGCGACGGTGCGCGGTCGGGTCCTGGTGGTGGTGGTCTGCGGCATGGAAGGCTCCTGGGAACAGTCGGTTTCGTGTGCCTCCCAAGGTGCCGGTCCGCGGCGCCCGTATCGCTGGAGCCTCCAGGCGTCGTGGGGGCCGCCGCAGGGCGTCCGGGGGTGTGGCTGTCCCCTCGGCGCATGTGACCGGGTCGTGACGCCGGAGGTGTGAGCCTCGGCCTCGTGGATATCACTGAGGCCAGGGGTGCAAGCGACCAAGGGAGGCGCCGTGCGACGTGGCACGCGCTCGATCGTGGCCGGGCTGGCAGTGGCGTTGACGCTGCCCGCGGCCGCGCAGGCGAAAGAGGTCTCGTTCACCGCGAAGCAGCCGGGGGAGGCGCTGCTGGAGCTCAGCGGGCTGGCGCGCGACGCGGACTGGAGCCGCGCCGGGCGGGAGTCGGCGGTCGTGACCGTCTCCCTCGACGGCCGCTACAACCAGGACGTCGTGCTGTTCGAGGGCGAGCGGCCGGCGGACTACCAGCTCGCGCTCGGCCCGGTCTCGCGCGGCCGCCACGTCGTGGACGCGCGCTTCAACCGCGCGAAGTCGCCCGCCGGCGTGCGGGGCGCGAAGGTGGACTCGCTGCGGGCGAGCATGGCGCCGGCCACCGGCGACCGGGCGCTCGCGCTGCGCTACGCGCCGATCGTGTACGGCCGCGACCTCCCGGTGATCCCGGGGCGCTACGAGAACAACCACACCGACGTCCCGCTGCTCACCTACCACGAGATCTTCCGCAGCGGCGGCCAGACGACGATCGAGTACACGGTGATCTGGTCCAACGAGGACGGCGGCACCAACACCCCGGCGCTGATGGCCCGCTGGGGCCGGACGACCGACATCGAGTGGATCTACCGCGTCACGCTCGACGCGGCCGGCGCCGTCGTCTCCGAGGAGTACCAGGCGCCGGACCACGAGACGAGGCAGTTCACCGGCGCGCGGCTGGGCGACCACCCGATGCTCGTCACCGCGACGATCAACAACAACATGCTCCAGGTCGACGATCCGGAGGCGTCGACGGGCTACCGCTTCATCGCCGACCCGTCGCGGACGCTCCCCGCGAACCGCGCGCGCGAGGCCGTGATGGACGCGAACCCGTGGACCTACCAGGTGATGGCCGAGGAGATCATCCGCGAGGGGAAGGTCGAGCCGGTCGCCTCGCCCGCGACCCCCGAGGTCTCGGACCAGCGCAACTACCTGTGGGCCGAGCTCGACAAGGACACGAGCTACGCCACTCCGCCGGCCGGCGGGTCGTGGGCCGGCACCGCGCTCCTCGTGAAGCTCGCGGGCGATCCGCAGTGGTACTCGTCGCACCACGGCGTGCCGGACTGGTCGATCCAGCGCGACATCCCCGCGGCGACGACCGTCGAGCTCCCGCCGGGCGCGTCGGCGGCGGACGTCGAGGCCGTCAAGGCGGTCGCCGTCCCGGTGGGCGCGCCGCCGGACTACCGGATCGTCGTGACCTCGATCAACCGCGGGTTCTTCCTCGGCGCCGACTTCCTGCCGGGCGCGTCGTTCCTCGGCTGGCAGGGGCAGGAGGTGCTGACGCCGGCGCGGCCCGAGGCGGTGATCTGGAGCCGCTAGCGACGTGGTCGCCCAGGACCGCAGGCCCGCGTCGAGCGTCTCGACGTAGCGCTCGAACGTGGCGTCGACGTCGCGCGGGAGGCCGAAGCCTCCCGCGCTCTCGATCGCGGCGAAGCCGTGGAGGCCGGCGCGGAGGACCCGCAGCGCGTCGATCATGTCGTCCTCGCGCACGCCGTAGCCGGTGAGGACGGCGGTGAGGATCGCGAGCGCCGCTTCGGATGCGGCGGCGTGCTCGGTGTCCTTCGGCGCGGGCGCGCGGACCGATGCGTTCAGGCGCGCGGGGTGGCGCCGGCCGTAGTCGCGGTACGCGTGCGCGAGGCCGCGGAGGGCGTCGGGCCCCGCGCGCCCGACGGTGGCGGCGCTCAGGGCCGCGGTCAGCTCCCTGAGCGCCAGCACCGACACGTCGCGCCGGAGCGCCTCGAGCCCCGGCACGTGCTTGTACAGCGCCGGGCCCGAGACGGTGAGCCGCTCGGCGACCGCCGCGAGCGTGAGCCGCTCGAGGCCGGTGTCGTCGGCCACCTCGGCCGCGACGGCGGCGATCCGGTCGCGCGTGAGCCCGGCGCGGGGCACTACCTGGCCGCCTTCGCGAGCGCCAGGCCGGTGCCCGCGATCCAGACGAGCAGCAGCAGGAGCGCCGGCGCGGCGGCGGGGGCGAGGGCGGGGATGGAGCAGGCCGTAGGCGGTTCCGGAGACGACGAGCGAGAGTGCGAGCACGACGCCCAGGATGCCGAGCCAGCGCGGCAGCAGCTTCGTCGCGGCGCCGCCGGCGGCCAGCGCCGCCAGCGCGAGCATCTTCAGTCCGTCGATGTGGTTGACGGCGTCGACGAGCGCGCCCGCCGTGCCCGCGTCACCGGCGGAGGCCACCGGGCCGGCGAGGATCAGCTCCAGCGCGCACTGGAGGAACGACAGCGCGGCGGCCGTGAGCCCGGCCGTGCGAGCGATGGCGGCGGCGCGGCCGGCGCCGGCGCGGCCGATGCCGAGCGCGACGGCGACGAGCGCGAGGCCGGCGAGGCCGTGGGCGAGCAGCGAGCGCAGCGCGGTCGCGGCCTCGTGGCCCGTGACGGCGTCGAGCGCGGCGCTCGCCGAGGCGTCGAGGTCGATCATCGGGACCGGGACGGCGAGGCCGAGGATCCAGGCGAGCGGGAAGACGATCGCCGCCAGGCGGAGGGTCCTGCCGCGGGGGCGTGGCGAGTGGGGCGGTGAGGGTGTGGGCGGTCATGTCTGCTCCTTGGTTATGGTCGATAACTCAGAAGTTACGATACCTAACTTCGGATGTCAAGTAGCTTCGGGTCATGAGCGGGATGCTCGAGTTCGACGAGCATGCGTCGCGCCAGGTCGAGGCCGTCTACTCGACGCCGGACGTCGTCGAGCAGCGCGCCGCCGTGCGCCGGGCGCTGGCGCTGCGGCCGGGCGAGGCGGTGCTCGACATCGGTGCGGGGCCCGGCTTCCTGGCCGTCGAGATGGCGGGGGAGACCGGCCCGGACGGTCGCGTGGTCGGCGTCGACCCGAGCGAGAGCATGCTCGCGATCGCGCGCCGGCGTGAGCTCGCTCCGGGATCCGCGCCGGTCGAGTTCGCGCAGGGCGGCGCGCTGGAGCTGCCGTTCGCCGACGCGTCGTTCGACGTGGCCGTCTCCACCCAGGTGCTCGAGTACGTCGAGGACGTGCCGGGCGCGCTGCGCGAGGCGCGGCGCGTCCTTCGCCCGGGCGGCCGGCTGCTGATCCTCGACACGGACTGGGACTCGATCGTCTGGCACACGACCGACCGCGCGCGGATGGAGCGGGTGCTGGTCGCCTGGAACGAGCACCTCGCCGACCCGTACCTGCCGCGCCGGCTCCCGCGGCTGCTGGATGAGGCGGGGTTCTCGCTGGAGACCTGCCTCGTCATCCCGTTGCTCAAGCGCGGCTACGACCCGTCCACCTACAGCGGCGGCATCCTCGACATCATCCGCGCCTTCGTGGGTGGCCGTGGGGGCGTGAGCGCGGACGAGGCGGCGGCGTGGGCGGACGAGCTGATCGCGCTCGGCGACGACTGGTTCTTCAGCCTCAACCGCTACCTGTTCCTGGCGCGCGCCCGCTGATCCGGCGTTCGGTGGAACACTGCCGCGCGTGCTGCGGCTGCGGGAGCACTGGGTGTGGGACAGCTGGATCGCGGACGACGGCGAGCGGTTCCACCTGTTCTTCCTGAAGGCGCCCCGGTCCTTGGCGGACCCGAAGCTGCGCCACGCGGCGGCGACGATCGGCCACGCGACGTCGGCGGACCTCGCCGACTGGGACGTCGGCCCGGACGCCTTGGGCCCCGCCGAGACCGGCTGGGGCGACCTCGCCGCCTGGACCGGCTCCGTCGCGCGCGGCGACGACGGCGTCTGGCGCATGTACTACACGGCGCTCTCCACCGAGCCCGGGCACGGCATCAGGGACCAGCGGATCGGGCTCGCCGAGTCCGACGACCTCTGGACCTGGCGCCGCACGGCCGGCCCGCCGCTCGTGAACCCCGATCCCACGCTGGTACATGACGCTGGCCGAGGACCCGGCGGCGAGCGAGACCTGGCGAGACCCGTTCGTGTTCCGCGACCCGGGCGGCGACGGCTGGCACATGCTCATCACCGCCCGGGCGCCGGGCGCGCCGCGGTTGCGCGACGGGGTCGTCGGCCACGCGCGCAGCTCGGACATGCTGCACTGGGACCTCCAGCCGCCGTTGACGACGCCCGCCGGCTTCGGCGAGATCGAGGTCCCACAGGTCCGCGTGATCGACGGGACGCCGCTCCTCACGTTCTGCTGCCACCCGGAAGAGCAGAGCGCCGACCAGATCGCCCGCTTCGGCCGCTTCTGCACCTGGTACGTGTTGGGCGACTCCGTGCTCGGCCCCTGGGACATCGACGCCGCCCGCCCGTTCGAGGCCGAGCCCTCCCTCTTCGCCGCGCCCCTCGCGCAGCGCCACGACGGCTCCTGGGCCTTCGTCGGCTTCCGCAACACCGAGCCCGAGGGCATCGTCCCGGACTTCGAGCTCCTCGACCCGATCCCGGTCGAGCTCTCTGGCGGCGTCCTCCGCCGCGTCCGCCGCTACGGGCTAGGGATCGGCGCACCGGGCCGGCGGGTCCTGTCACGAAATGGAACCCGCCGTGCCGACTTTGCCTCCCCGATGCCACGCCGTGGCCCCGGACCCCCACAGGTCGGCAAAGCTCGCCACGGCCCGCAGCGCCCTTTCGTGCCACCCACCGGAGGAGCGTTGACACCACCTGCCCGCCGTACGGCGCTGTCGCCAATCACGCGAACGCGATGACGGCCAGCGACGACGGCGCGCTCCTTGCTGCCACGCGAATGCGGCACTCCCACCCAGCGGTTGAAACGCTCGCTTGCCGACGCTTAGAGTCGCGGGCATGCGGCCTGCCGATGCTCGCCTGGACCAGCTGCTCGGTCCCGGGGCGGCGGTGTTCCGTGCCAGCTTCGATCTGGTGCCGGATCCTGTCGGCCTGCTGTGGGCGATCCGGGACGCGGCGGGTGCGGTCGTCGACTTCGAGACCGGCTACTCGAACCCGGCGATGGACCGGATGCTCGGCGTCTCGATCGAGCAGAGCTTCGGCCGCCGGCTGTTGAAGGAGACGCCGGCGTTCCGCGACGACGAGACCTTCATGAGGATGCGTGCGGTGGTTGAGTCGGGGACGCCGGCCGTCGTGGAGAGCGAGGTGGAGTCCCGAGCAGGCCCGATCGCCCGGGTGTCAGGAGTCTTCGTGCATCGGGCTATCCCGTTCGGGCCCGATGCGGTGATGAACCTGATCACCGACATCACCAGCCAGCGCCGGCTGGAGACGAGCTCGAGCGCTACGCCAAGGTCGCGGCCCACGACCTGCGCGATCCGCTGATGGCGCTCGGCCTGTTCATCGCGCAACTCGGCCCTCGCCTCGAGCGCGGGCGGGACGCGGACAACGAGCGGCTCCTCGAGATGATGCGCGCCACCAACACCCGGGCGAAGGGGCTCGTCGACGGGATCCTGGAGTACGCCCGCTACGGCGCGGCGGTCAAGGTGGAGGACGTCGACATGGGCGCCCTCGTCTCCGAGGTCCTGGACTCGCTGTCGGCTGCGCTGCGGGAGGCAAACGCCTCGGTCGACGTCGGGGACCTGCCGACCATCGATGGCGACTCGGCGCAGCTCAGCCGTGTTCTCCAGAATGTGATCGCGAACAGCCTGAAGTACCGAGCCGACCAGCCGCCTCATCTGACGATCGCGGCCGAGCCAACGGACGGGTTCTGGCTGTTCGAGGTCCACCGACAACGGGGTCGGGATACCGCCCGAGCTCGGCGACGACGCGTTCGCGATGTTCAAACGCGCCCACGGTGACGACCGCGAAGGCAGCGGCATCGGCCTCGCCGTCTGCCGCAAGATCATCGAGGCCCACGGCGGAGCCATCACCGCGGCCCCGGCGCGCGGTGGCGGCACCACGGTTCATTTCAGCCTGCCCTCCATGACAGCGAGCATCCCAGGCCCGCTGCCATCCATGAGCCCGTAGGGATTGCGCGCGGGCGGCCGGGCGCGATGATCACTGCGGCCGATCCGAGAGCAGGCGCGATGGGACCGCTTGGAGAGCTCGTTCGCAACGTAGATGACCTCGTGCCCGGCCCGAACCGCTTCGGCATGCGCCGCATCGACAGCTCGCCGTGAATCCACGTCCACGCCGATGTCGGGCAGCACGGGTTCCACGCCTGGTAGGACGCACGCCATGGGACAGATGAAAGACCGGATGCTGCGGGGCGAGCTGTACATCGCGGAGGACCCGGATCTCGCCGCCGACTTCGCTCGCGCGCAGGAGCTAGTCGAGCGCTACAACCGCACGCTGTACGCCGAGCAGGACGTGCGGGACGCGCTTCTCCGGGAGCTGATCGGGGAGGTCGGGGAGGGGGTGCATCATCCGGCCTCCGTTCCATTGCGAGTACGGGGCGCGGGTGTCGATCGGCGCCGGGACGTTCTTCAACTACGACTGCCTGATGCTGGACGTGGCGCCGATCGCGATCGGGGCCGCGTGCCAGGTCGCTACGCGGGTGCAGTTCCTCACGGCGACGCATCCGATCGATCCCGGGCCGCGGCGGGCCGGGTGGGAGTCCGGTGCGCCGATCACCATCGCCGACAACGTCTGGCTGAGCGGCGGGGTGATCGTGTGTCCCGGCGTGACGATCGGCGAGGACACGGTGGTCGGGGCCGGGGCCGTGGTCACGCGCGACCTGCCCGCCGGCGTGCTCGCGGGAGGTGTCCCGGCAAGAGTGATCCGGGAGATCGGGGAGCAGGACCGCATCGAACCTCCGGTGCTGTAAACGCTCCTCCGGTGGGTGGCACGAAAGGGCACGCGGGTCCATTTCGTGACAGGAACCGCCGGCCCGCGACGCCGGGCTCCTCGCCGAAATCACGCGCGAGGTGAGCTTGAGAGACTGGGAACGTTCGCGGCGCCCAGCCGGCGGCGCGCCTCGGGGCGGTCCGCCTCGAGAGGCGAACGGTACGCGGCGCCATCGAGCGGGCACTCACGCGAACATGTTCATCGAGCACCGCGGCAAGAAACCCACGGTCGATCCGTCCGCCTACGTGGCGCCCAACGCGGTCGTGTGCGGGGACGTCCACGTCGGCGCCGGCGCGCGGATCCTGTTCGGCGCCGTACTCACCGCCGAGGACGGCCGCGTCGAGATCGGGGAGCGCACCGTCGTCATGGAGAACGCGCTCGTCAGGGGCCGGCGTGCGACGCCGGCGCAGATCGGCGACGACGTGCTGGTCGGACCGCACGCGCACGTCAACGGCGCGATCGTGGAGGACGGCGTCTTCCTCGCCACCGGGGCCGCGATCTTCCCGGGCGCCGTCGTCGGCGCGGGCAGCGAGGTCCGCATCCATGCCGTCGTCCACGTCAACTCGAAGCTCCCAGCAGGTGCGCCACCGTGCCGATCGGCTGGATCGCGGCCGGCGATCCCGCCGAGCTCTTCTCACCCGACCGCCACGACGAGCTCTGGGCGGTGCAGCGGGAGCTGGACTTCCCGGGCACGGTCTACGGGCTGCCGCGCGACGCCACCGCCCGCGAGCGGATGACGAGGCAGAGCGCGTGGTTCGGCGCGCACAGCGACGACCGCATCCTCTGACGGGTCAGCGGCCCAGCTCGGTGAAGAGCGTCAGCTGGAGCCCGGCCGGGCCTTCCAAACGGGCGTTCATCGAGTTCCAGGGCGTCAGCGTCGGCTCGGCGATGACGGTCGCGCCCGCGCCCTCCAGAGCGCGCGTCGTCGCCTCGCTGTCGGCCACCTCGAACGCCAGGCGGATGTGCCCGGCGACGCGCCGGCCGACCTCGACCTCGTCCACGAACGCGGAGTGAACAGGGTCGAGCAGCTCGAGCGTCGCGCGGCCGGCCTCGAGGATCGTGACGCGGCCGTCCTCGGACGAGAACGCGGCACGCTCCGGCAGCCCCAGGACGTCGCGGTAGAAGGCCAGCGCCTCGTCGTAGTCCTCTGCGGTGACGGCGACGCGGAGCTCTGAAACGGACACGGACACCTCCAGGAAGGGACTAGGACGGCTGCTCAGCGCCCGTGATCGCGGCGACCACCCGGGCGTTGTGCTCGTGGCCCCGGAGCTCGTAGCCGACCACCGTGACCCACGGGCTGAGGCTCAGCACGATCAGGCACCAGGCCATCGACACGCCGGCCGCGGCCAGGACCACCGGAGCGACGAGCAACACGACGGTGCCGGCCATGAGCCAGAGATGGAACAGGTCCAACGTGCGCGCCAGGTACGTGTAGAGCGCGAAGATGCCGAGCACGTACACCGCCACCGGGATCACCACGCTCAGCACGACAGACGAAGCGCCGATCACCGCCTCCTCCTCGAGGTAGTACGCGGCGACGTGGAGCCCACCGCCGGTCGCCACCACCGCGCCGATGATCGGGATGTGCCCGTAGCCCCACCCGAAGCAGCGCTCGCGGCGCGCCTCCAGGACCTCGGCCGACGGCACGATGAAGTAGATCCACCACATCCCGAACGTCAGAGCGGTGCCGGCGACCGCGAGCGCGGCGGCGTCCACCGACCAGCCCGGACCCTCGCCGCCGACCACCGCCGACAGCGAGGCGATCGTGCCGACGACTCCCTCGCCGAGCGCGATGATCACGAGCAGGCCGTAGCGCTCGGCGATGTGGTGCGCGTGCCACGGCGTGCCGCCCCGGCGCGTCTCCGCGAGCCACGGCCCGGCGAACTCGATCAGCGTGAGCAGCGCCGCCAGTGCGAACGTCGTCAGGACCGAGGTGTCGGCGATCGCGAGCGCCACCCAGCCGGCCTGGGCGACCGCGATCGTCGTGATGTAGGTCTCGCAGCAGCCGCGCCGCGCCGGATCGTGGCGGGCGGCGCGCGACCACTGGAGGATCATCGCCAGCCGCATCACGACATAGCCCGCCACCAGCACGTCGTTGTCGACCGTCTCGCCCTCGTCGATCGACGCGAAGACGTCCGGGATGCCGAGCGCGACGACGATCACGCCGACCATCTGCACCATCGTCGTCAGCCGGTAGACCCAGTCGTCGGTGTCGTAGGCGGACGCGAACCAGGAGAAGTTGATCCACGCCCACACGATCGCGAAGGTCGCGAACCCGAAGCCGGCGAGCCCGGCCTTCACGTGGTCGTCGGCGATGTAGTGCGCCAGCTCGTCGGCGGCGATCCCGAACGCGACCACGAACGTCAGGTCGAACAGCAGCTCCAGCGGCGTGGCGGTCCGGTGCGACTCCGCCGTGTCGCGCCCGCTCATGCGGGCGCGACGATGGGGGAGCGGGACCGCCATGGGCGGACATGCTGCCACCGCTTCCGCGGAAGCGCCCGCTCAGCGGGCGAGGCGGGCGAGGCGGGCGACGGCGCCGCGCGGGCCGCTCGCCCAGCACGTGCCGCCGGGCACGCAGTCGACGGCGTCGTAGGGCGCCGTGTCGAACGCGGTCCAGCTGCGGGCGCCGTCGTAGCTCACGTCCGAGCCGGTGGGGCCGACCGCGATCAGCGTCGCGGGGCCGGCGCCCGACACCCAGTCGACGCCGGAGCGGTAGCCGGACAGGTCGCCGCCCGGCTCCCAGGTGGCGCCGCCGTCACGCGTGAAGCCGGACGCGTCCTCGCCGTCCTCGGGCGCCAGGAAGTCGCCCCCGACCATCGCGCCCTGGCGCGGGTTGCGGAACGCGAGCGAGAACACGCCGCCGGCGTCGGCCGCGGGGATCGGCGCGTCGGTGACCGTCCACGTGAGACCGCGGTCGCGCGAGTGGAAGACGCGTGACGCGCCGCCGCCGGTGCCGAACCAGGCGTCGCGCCCGCCGCTCGTGACCAGGCAGGTCCCGCTGGCGGCGAAGCCGAACTCGCCGGCAGCGGCGGGCGGCATCCCGTCGGCGGGGAGGACGTGCCAGCTCTCCCCGAAGTCGTCCGTCGCGGCGATGACGAACCTGCCGTCGACCGGATCGCTCATCGCGAGGCCGCGGCGGCCGCCCGCGAAGAAGTCCATGCAGTCGTAGAAGGCGTCCGGATCCTCGTTGACGAACGCGAGCCGCCAGCTGCGGCCGCCGTCCGTCGTCGTGTAGATACGCGATTCCTCGCCGACGCCGATCGACATCACGCTCGCGCGGCGAGCGTCCTGCGCCTCGACGTCGCGGAACAGCAGGCCCTCGCTGCCTCGCGGCGAGACGTCCTGCCACGTCCTCCCGCCGTCCGTGGTGCGCAGCACCTCGCCCGCGCTGCCGCCGACCCAAGCGACGCGCTTGTCGACGCCGTCGAGCCCGCGGTACTGCTGGTCCGAGCCGGTCGGCACCGGCACCCAGCGCGGCGGCGCCTGCTCGGCCGCGGCAGCGGCCGGCAGCATCAGCGCGGTGAGGAGGACGAGAACGGCGGTCCGGAGCACCGCGGCTTTCCGTGCCCGCGGCCCCGCGGGCGTAAACCGTCAGGCGACGAGCGCGAGCGCCGGGACGCCGCGGGCGGCTTCGACGAGGCTCTCCAGCAGCGCGGCCTGCTCGCGGCGGTGGGTGAGCATCTCGGCGTGCCACTGCACGCCGAGCGAGAACCGGGCGGTCGGGTCCCAGACCGCTTCGACGGTCCCGTCCGGCGCCGTCGCGCACACGGCAAGGCCCTCGCCGAGCCGGTCGACCGCCTGGTGGTGGTACGAGTTCACCTCGAGCCGGGAAGAGCGGGTGAAGCGGTGGAGGAGCGAGCCGCGCTCCACCGACACGGCGTGCGCGGGCTCGTACGCCGCGTGTCGCTGGACGTGGTCGACGTCCGTGAGGTCCGGAAGGTGCTGGTGCAGCGTCCCGCCGCGGGAGACGTTGAGCGCCTGCATGCCGCGGCAGATGCCGAGCACGGGAAGGTCGCGCTCGCGCGCGGCGGCGTGCAGCGCCAGCTCGTACTCGTCGCTGACGCGGTCCACGTCGGGCCCGAGCGCGGGGTGGCGAAGCCGGCCGTACACCGCCGGGTCGATGTCCGGGCCGCCGCTGAAGAGCAGGCCGTCGAGGCGGTCGAGCAGCGCCTCGGCGTCATCGACGTAGCCGTGCGCCGGCACCACGACCGCGATGCCTCCGGCCTCCTGGATCGCCTGCGTGTAGCTCAGCCGCAGCGACAGGCGCTGCGGCGCGAGGTCGCGCTCCGTGCGCCCGGGAGCGGGCGCCCAGGCCGGCTCGGGCTCGGCACGCAGCTCGTGCGTGACGACGCCGATGAGCGGCGGGGCGATGCGGGGGCGGGAGCGGGGGATGGCAAGAGCTTGCGGCCCGGACGCGCGTGGCGCCATCGGGGCTCCCCACCGAGCGCCCGTACGGCCCGCCACCCGCGGCACTGGGGCCAGCGCCCGCCCCGCGGGGCGGCACCCCGCTCAGGGCGTGGGCGCGCGCTTCTCGTCGAGCCGGCCGGCGGCGATCGTCGCCGCCATGTCCTTGGACTCCTCGCGGTAGACCGAGCCGTCCTCGAACTGGATCACCGGATAGGCGTGCTGCCCGGTGAGGCGCTCGATCTCGTCTCGCTTCCCTCGCCGCAGCGGGCCGGTCGAGATCTCGTACTCGACGCCGGCCTCGTCGAGCGCCTTCTGCACGCGCCAGCACGGATGGCCGGAGAACTTGACCCAGAGGTTCGAGCAGCGGATGCAGCCGGACGGCCATGGATCGACCCTACCGGGTTAGAGTGCACCGATCACGGTCGCCCGCGACACCACGGCATGGGGCGCGCTCCGCGACCTCCCGGTTCTCGTCGAGTCCTACGAGGTCGAGAAGCTCTCGGAGACGTTCGCCTACGGCTTCGAGCGCGTGACGACGCTCGTACGGCTCAAGGGTGGCGGCGCCGAGGGGCTGGGGGAGGACGTGTCGCCGTACGAGAACGAGGAGGCGACGCTGCACGCCGCCGGCCCGGTGCTGCCGCTCGTGGGCGAGTGGACGCTGGAGTCGCTGTGCGACCGGCTGGCCGAGCTGGACCAGTGGCCCGTCGCGCCGGACTGGGACGTGCAGCGCCGGTGGCGCAACTGGGCGTTCGAGTCCGCGGCGCTCGACCTCGCGCTCAACCAGGCCGGACGCCCGCTGCACGAGGCCTTGGGTCGCGCGGCGCGGCCCGTGCGCTTCGTGAACTCGCTCGGGCTCGGCGACCCGCCGACGTTCGATCCGATCCGCGGCCGGCTCGACCGCCATCCCGACCTGCGCTTCAAGCTCGACGCCGTCCCGGCGTGGACGCCCGAGCTGATCGACGAGGTGGCGGCGACGGGCGCGGTCGAGATCATCGACTTCAAGGGCCACTACGGCATGGAGACGGGCGAGCTGCCCGACCTGCTGGCGATGTACGAGCGCGTGATCGCCGCGTTCCCGGATGCGCTGCTCGAGGACGCGCACGACCTGCCGGAGGTCGCGGCGCTGCTCGAGCCGCGACGCGCACCGGATCTCCTACGACGCGCCGATCCACACCGCGGCCGACCTCGACACCGTGCCGCTCTCGCCGCGGGCCGTGAACATCAAGCCGTGCCGCGTCGGCGACCTGCGCTCGCTGTTCGAGGTCTACGAGGCCGTCGAGGCGCGCGGGCTGATCACCTACGGCGGCGGGATGGGCGAGCTGTCCCACGGCCGCGACCAGATCCAGCTGCTCGCGTCGCTGTTCCACGCCGACGGCCCGAACGACACCGCGCCGAAGGCTACAACGCCGACACCCCGCGGCCGACCTTCCCGCCAGCCCGCTGCCCGCGAACCCCGCCCCGACGGGCTTCCGCCGCGCCGCCTGACTACGCCGGGTCGACCCGGACGCGAAGCACCCGGGGCCGGCGAAGTGGACGGGGGGGGTGTCGGCGTGCCGGTGCACGGACGTGGGGCCGGCGGTGTCGACTTCGCCGGCGGGGAGCGGGTGGATGACGAACGTGGTCATGCCCGGTGCAACGGCGCGCTCGCGCGCGATGTGAGGCTCCCTAGACTCGGCGCGATGAGCGAGGCGCCGTCATCCCGCCCGGCGCGGGGGAGATCGTCGGCGACTCGCCGGACCGGCGGGTCGAGATCCTGTGCGACCACGACGCGCTGCACGCGACGTGGTCGCGGTTCGGGCCGGGGCGGGAGGGCGCGGACCTGCACGTCCACCACCGCCACACGGACTGCTTCTACGTGCTCGAGGGGGAGCTGACCGTGCGGCTCGGCATCGAGGACCGGCCGGTCGCGTGCCGGCCGGGACGCTCGCCCGCGTGCCGCCGGACGTCGTCCACGGCTTCCGCAACGGCAGCGACGCGGAGCTGCGCTACCTCAACCTGCACGCGCCCGGGCAGGGCTTCGCGGCTTCATGCGCGCGCTGCGCGACGGCCGCACGCTCGCCTACGACCAGCACGAGCCGCCGGAGGACGGCGGCCGCCCGGTGAGCGAGGCGTCGTCGGCGGCGCCGAGGAGATCGGCGACGGCGTGACGCTGCTCGCCGACGGCGAGGCGCTGGCCGTCGCGGAGCTGCGCGGAGGCGACGGCGCGCGGCACGTCCACGCGCGCCACCTCGAGGCGCTGTACGTGCTCGACGGCGAGCTCGAGGTCACGCTCGGCGACCGCGAGCTGCGCGCGGCGCCAGGCACGTGGATCACCGTGCCCGCCGGGCGTCCCGCACGCCCGCGCCGGCGCCGGCCGCTTCCTCGAGCTGCACGCGCCGGGCACCGGCTTCGGCGCCTACCTGCGCGGCGAGCAGCAGCGGCTTCGATCAGTCGGCCGCGTAGTCCGGGTCCAGCCAGCCGCCGAGCGCGTCCTCGAGGCCCGCGAGCGCGAGCAGCGTGCGGTCCTCGCCACGCGGCGCCATCAGCTGCACGCCGACCGGAAGGCCGCCGGGCGAGCGCATGACGGGCAGCGCCAGCGCGGGCAGTCCCAGCGCGTTCGCGTACGCGCACAGCGAGAGCTTGCCGCCCGGCCGCGGCGGCTCGCCGTCGATCGGAGGCCACGCCACGCCGCGGCTCGGCGGCGCGACGTCCGGGCGACCGGCCTAGCGCCACCGGGTAGCGCTCGAACCAGCGCCGAGCGGCGGCGTCGATCTCCGCGATCCCGCTCGATGCGCGCCGAAGTACGCGTCGAGCGATGGCGTGAAGCCCTGGGCGGCCGCGGCCGCCTCCGCGATGCAGGGCATCACCTCGCCCTCGGGCGGGAGCGGCACTGCTCGGCCAGCCCGCTCGTCATCTCGTGGCCCAGCACGATGTCGAATGCCGCGCGCAGGTCCGCCTGGCGCGGCGGGCGCGCCTCCACGACCTCGACGTCCATGTCGCGCAGCGCGGCCGCGGCCCGCCGGACGGCCTCGCGGCACGCGCGGCTCACCGGCTGGAGGTCGTCGTCCTCGAACACGGCGACCCGCTGCCCACCTCCGCGGGCTCGACGCGGCGCGCGCCGAGGGCGGCGAGCATCAGATCGAGGTCGGCCGCGCTGGCGGCGCCACTTCGCCCCGGTAATGCCGACATCGGCACTCCGCGGCTCGCGGGCAGCGGGCGGTGCGGTGGGGGAACGGCAGCGCGTCGGCCCTGCCCTGCAGCCCGAAGATGCCGGTCCAGTGCGCGGGCGCGCGGATCGACCCAGTGAAGATCGCTGCCGATCCCGAACGGCGACCATCGCCGCGGCGATCGCCGCCGCCTCACCCTGCTCCTGGACCACCCGCCGGACGTGCGCGACGGGTTGTGCGGGTTCACAGTCGCGCCGTACACCAGGTTGACCGAGTCCCAGAACGAGCTGAACTCCGACAGGTTCCGTTCTGCCGAGCAGGATCGCTCCGGCGCGGCGCACTGCGCCTGGACCAGCTCCCCGTCCTCCACCCCAGGGTGCCGGCCAGCAGCCGCGAGCCGTTGGTCCGTCGGCATGCCCGCCACGTCGAGCACCTCCTTGACGGTGAACGGGACGCCGTGCAGCGGGCCGGCCGGCGCCCGCGCCG
>CAVSJY010000013.1:0-963899 GCA_963728465.1 uncultured Solirubrobacteraceae bacterium | reverse complement strand
ATCACGTCCAGCGAGATCTTCGCCTTGTAGCGCCCGTACGGCTCGAACTCGTCCGGCGTCAGGCCGGTGCGTTCGGCGATGGTCTCGATGGGGAGAAGCTCGGCCTCCTGCGCGATCTCGCAGACCGCTCTTCATCGGTGCTCCTTCCCTCGGTGCGCGCGCGGGAGCGCGGGCGTGGCGTGTTGCGAGTCATAGTGGCTCACCGCGGCCGCGGCGAGCTCGGATACGAGCTTGTCCTCGTAGAACCTTTCCAGCTTGAACGGCTCGATCAGCTCCGGAGTCTTACCTGTCCGTCAGCTCGGCCAGCGTCTTTCCGACGATCGGCGCCGCCTTGAACCCGTACGTCCCCCAGCCGGCGCTCAGTAGAACCCCTCGACCTCCGTCTTGCCGAGGATCGGCGAGTAGTCGGGCGAGAGGTCGCACAGCCCGGCCCAGCTGCGCAACACCCGCGCGCGCTCCAGCTGCGGGAACAGCTTCAGCGAGTGCCGGCACACCTCCTGCAGGAAGTTCAGCGTGCCCTGCATCCGGTACGTGGTCGAGGCTCGATCTCCGCCCCCATGAGGAACTCGCCGCGGTCGGTCTGCGAGATGTACACGTGCATCTGCGACGACACGATCACCACGTCGAGCAGCGGCTTCATCGGCTCGGTCACGAGCGCCTGGAGGATGTGCGTGATCGGCATCGCCACGCCAGCCATGTCCGAGATCAGCGTGGTCCACCCGGCGGTGCAGTTGAGGACGACGGGCGCGCTGATGTCGCCGCGGTTCGTGCACGCCGGTGACCTTGCCGTTCGAGCGGTTGATGCCCGTGACCTCGGTGTAGGGGTGGATTTCCGCGCCGCCCCTCGTCGGCCCCGCGCGCGAGCCCCCACACCACGGCGTCGTGGCGGATCACCCCGCCGGGCGGGTGGTAGAGCGCGCCCTGGATCGGATAGACGGCGTCGGGTTGTCCACCTGCATCGTCGGGGCGAGCTTCTTGATCTCGTCCGGGTAGATGAGGCGCGAGTCGATCCCGTGCAGCCGGTTCACCCTCGCGCGGTTCGCCATCACGAACATCGCGCGGTCCGAGTGGGCCAGCGTGAGGTGGCCGTTCTGCGAGAAGAGCAGGTTGAAGTTCAGCTCTTGGCTGAGATTTTCGTACACTTGTCCTCGAAACCAGCGCGCGTCTTCGAAGCCGGTGGTCGTTGAAGCGTTCGACGAGTTCCTGTGCGTTATCCGCGGTCCAAAGCTCCTCGTCGTCGAAGAACAGCGAGGCCGTCCTCCAGCAGCAGACTTTCGCGCCACCGGTCGAGGAGACGGCGTCCACGGGCGCGCGGTCCGAATGGAAACCTCGCCATTGCGCCCGGAACCGTAGCGATGAGCGAGGCAGAGAAGAGCCGTCAGACGGATGCCGTGTCGCGTGTCACGGCGACGGACCCACGGTAGTTACTCGTCAGGCGAGGTGCTCTCCGTCTGACAGATCGAATGGCGAAAGCTCCGGGTCGACAAGGTCCCGCGGCTCCGCTTGCCCTGGACCGCCAGTCGTCGCGACGACGAAGGACAGCACGGGCGGCGTCGAGCGCTCCGGCGCTCAGGGTGTTGTGGTTGGTCATGGCGTGGAAGCACGCGCGTCTGACACCCGGTGGTCCGAGTCACGCTCGCGGCGCGAGGGCCGCTCGCACCCCAGCGACGAAGCGCGGCCGCGTGTTCCCGAGCGGACGCATCGTCCCCTCCGTGGAGCAGCGGCAGACCGGCGGCACGAACCGCAGGGGCGACCTCCTCGAAGTCGGCGCGTGGCAGACGATGACACCGCTGGGGTGGAGCGCTTGCGCCTGCTCGACAAGCGCGGCAACGTGCTCGCGGCGCGCCCCGCGACGTTCGCCCGAGGTCAGCTTGTCCACTGGGAACGGCACGAGGTCCACCAGGTAGACGCCGTCCGCGTGCAGGCCTTCAAGCCACGGGCGCTTCGGCTGGCCGGTGCCTCCCGCGCGGGATCGGCTCGTACAGCGCTTCCACGACGCCCCGGAACAGGTTGTCGCGTCGGTCGAGCGTCGGCGCGTAGAAGAACCGGCGCTCGGCCGCGCCGGGATCGGGCGCGGACTCGCCCACGAGCAGCAGCCGCACGGGCTCCGGCTTCCACTGACGACGCAGGTCGTCGTACCAAGTGTCAGCCATCGGCGGGCGGCAACTCCGGCGGCGGCTCGTCCCTCGCGCCACAAGAGTCCTCGACGTTCATGAGGTCGAGCAACTTCGCGCGGAGGCCGACTTCGAGCGCCTGACTGATACGCACGTAACCGAGTCGCGCGCAGAGGAGCGGAGCGGATGTACAAGGTGGTCATGGTCTACTCGGACGGGACGACGGAAGAAGACGATGAGGGCTTCGAGACGGAAGCAGATGCACGCGCATACGGGAGCAGTCAGCAACTACGTCGCGGGCGGGGAAGTCCTGCACCTGTCGAACCCAGGGGACTACCCCCTCAATGAGGACGACGCCGATGTCGACTTCAACGTGATCGAAGTCGACGCCTAGTGGGGCCGCCGGCGGTCGTAGTAGCGAACGAACCGTCGTTCGTCGTTACGGCGTTGGGTTGCATCCGTGGTCGTCCGCGGTTCGCCTTACCCTGCGCTGCCGGATGTCCCGCGCGGCCCACGACCGCTGATGGCGTTAGCCTCGCCGTGGCGGCGAGCCTGCTCGCCGGGCCAGCCGCCGCACCGAAGGCGAACACGACCGCGCCCGCATCGCACGCGGCCCGCCTGCGTGCAGCGCATCGTGTTCAGCGCGGCCAAGTACCCGGGCATCCGCCAGCACTTCCGGCGGCCGTCCGGCGGGGCTGGCCGCGCACGCTCGTCCGTCAACCGCCGCGGCGCCGACGACGCGCCGCGAGAGGCTGCTCGCCGACATCCCGACGCGCCCGGGCTACGACCGCGACGAGTACCCGCCGGCCGTTGGGCGGGGCACAGGACCAGGCCTCGAACGGGGCCGCGACCCGCGCGGGTGGAAGGCGGACGTGCGCTACGTGCGCAGCGCCGAGAACCGCTCCCACGGCTCGTCGCTTGGCGGGCAGCTGCGCGGGGTCTGCAACGGCACGCGCTTTCGCTACGCGTTTCGCTGAGGATGCTGCGGCTCGCGTGCGAACGACGGCAGAGACCCCCTCCGATGGGCGGTCGACAACGAGCCAGACGTGTTCCTGCGTAGCGCCGCACTGATCGAAGGCCTTCGGTCCGAGGGCCCGCTACGGATGGGTGCTACTACGTCGAGCCGTCGTGATCGAGGCCGGCTATGCCGGCCATGAGCTGCGCATGACCCTCAACGATCTGCTCGGCGATCACGATTTCGTCAACGGAGGTCGACCGAGCGACGCAGGAAGCGATTGGCGCAGACCTACTGATACTCGTCGTCGGGCTCGTAGAAGTCGGCGGCTCCACCTCGCTGTCGTCGAGCTGCCAGGTGAAAGGGATATCCGCCGCTTGGAGCTCGTCCTCGCCGTCCAGAACCAGGTCGCAGGCTCGGCACTCGAGAGTGTCCCCTGGCGAGAATCTCACCACCGGGTATGCACCGACAAGCAATGGTTTGCCGTCGGCGTAGTCCCAGTCCGCCTCCCAATCAACCTCGTAGCTTCCATAGACCAAAGCGACGCTTCCACAGGCCGGGCATGCGATCAGAGTTTGCTCGTACTTCTCCGGGAGATAGCTCGCCTCGATGCTCGCGATCACGGCCTTTCTCACTGCGGGGTCCATCGAGGCATAACGGTCCTCGAAAAGCGCGCGTGCAACCGTAATCGCGTCGGCGCAACGGATCCGGGCCGCGTCTCCGGCCGACCGCGCGAGCCGCGCGTCCACGACGTCCAGCGCATCTCCCCAGAAGCTCGCGCGGTCGCCCATCCGGCTGTCAGCGAGGAGGTGGTCACACGCCCTTAGAAACGGCACTAGGACGGACGCTTCCTTGTCGCGTTCCATGTGACCCGCGTGCACCACGCCGTTTCTGACGAGGATCAACAGCAGCAGCGACCGCTTGAGATTCTCGATCGCCGGGATCAATTGGCCCGCCCTGCTCCACGGCCTCCCCGGCAGTGATCGTTTTCATCCGCGATCGAGGCTTGCGGGCGTGCGTCGACTCCCCGCACGCATGCAGCAGCGAGTCGAAGTCGTTCGCGGCGACGAGGCTGCCATGTATCGACGCAAGGAAGCTCTTCGCGAGTTGCTCCAGCGCAGTCGCTGCGTGCAAGAGGAATACCGTCGGCTCGTCGCTGAGAAACGCCCGCAGGGCGGACTGCGCGAAGCGCGTGGCGGACGTGCGCAGCTCTTCGTCGATCGATGCTTCCGCCATACCGCGTGCGGCGGGTTCGTCGGGCTCGTGCGTTTCCATCTCGGCCTACCGACTGTAAAGCCGTTGAGGACTTTGCATCGGGCGACGTCACGCCGAACCCACCAGCAAACCTGGAGGCCGAAGCGCCATCCATGAGTTGGTCCCCTCCTCGTGTTAGGAGCGCCGGCGAGCATCGCCACGATGCTCTGACCGTCGCGGTTACTCGGAACCGTCTCTCTTGAGCTGCAGCACTCGAACTGAATGCCCGGCTCACCGGCTCTCACTCGCGCTCTCCGGCTGGTAGTCCGCGTAGATCAACGGGGAGTCCGCGTTGTCGGCGCTGAGCACAAGTGGTACCGGAGAGCGGTACCGGCGGACCAGCGACCTGCGGATTAGAAGTCCGCTGCTCTATCCAGCTGAGCTACAGGGGCTCGCGCGTGAAGCTTAAAGCGCGAGAGCCGCGTGGCCCGGATGGGCCGCGCGGCTCTCGCGGAGCGGATCCTTGGTGCCCCGGCTGGCGGGCTAGCAGCTCACCGCCTTCGTTGCGCCGGGCGGCAGGCACTTCGTCGAGATCTTCGGCGCCTTCTTCTTGCGCACCGTGAAGACCTTGACGCTGCCGATGAAGTTGCCGGCCTTCGTGACCGTCGCCGTGAGCTTGGTCCCGGCCCGCAGCTTCTTGTTCTTCCACTTCTTCAGGTTCACGGTGCCGAAGGCGTTCGACTTCGAGAACGACTTGCCGCCCGGGCACTTCTTCCCCCTGGGCCCCTTGCAGGTCACCTTCACGATCGACTGCACCGGCAGGGCCTTCAACTGGAGGATGTTGAACTTCGTGAACTTGTTCGTCGACTTCAGGTACTCGTAGCCGAAGATGAACACGATGGAGCTCGGCTCCGCGATCGGCGGAGGCGGCGGGGGCGCCACCGGCGGCGGCGGCAGTCACGACCACTGCCGGGCAACCGTCGCCGTCCGGGTCGTTCCCGCGCGGCGTGTTCGGGCACCGGTCGGCCGGAGCCGGGATGCCGTCGCCGTCAGCGTCCGTGAGCCTCGCGGCGCGATCCTGGCAGCCGTCGTGGTTGGCGTCCGTCGTCGCCGCGACGCCGGGGCAGAGGTCGTTCCGGTCCGGCACGCCGTCCCCATCGAAGTTCTGGAGATTGCTGGTCGTCCCGACCACCGCAGAGCGCTGACCAGCGCCGCCGCGGACCGAGCCGCTGCCGCCCTGGAAGCCGCCCAGGCCGGCCGTGCCGAGCGTCGAGTTCGTGCCGCGGACGAAGTGCGTGGCCGTCCCGAGGCTCAGCACCGCGATGCTCGGGCCGCCGGTGCCGCCGCCGCCCGGACCGCCGGGCGAGCCGACGCCGCCGCTGCCGCCGCGGCCGCCGGCGCCACCGTTGCCGACGGGCGGGCCGGGGCAGAAGCCCTCGGGGCCGGGGTCGCCGCCGAGGCCGCCCTGGCCGCCGAGCGCGCCGATCGCGCCGTCGCCGCCGCGACCGCCGTTGCCGGTGGTCAGCGCGCTGTCGACGACCATCACCTTGGAGTTGTGCGAGTAGACCCCGAACGAGCCGCCGCCGTAGCCGCCGCCGGAACCGCCGGAGCCGCCGAACCCGCCGGCGCCGCCGCCTCCGCCGCCGCCACCGCCGCCGTCCCACGTGGCGTTGCCCTCATCACCCCAGCCGGAGGCGCCGCCACCACCACCGCCGCCGCCATGGCCACGGGAGCCGATGCCGCCACCGCCGCCGTCGCGACCGGCCCAGCCGGCGGCTGCGGCGACCGTCGAGAACGAGGGGCTGCCGCCCGTGGTGCCGATGCCGAAGATGCCCAGGGTGCCGCCGGCGCCACCGCCGGTGCCGTTGCCGCCGACGTTGCCGGTCCGCTCACCGCCGGGCCCGCCGGTGCCGCCTTGCGTGCCGCCGCCAGGGTCGCCCTGGCCGCCGAGGAAGAACGACGAGCCGCCGCCGAACCCACCGGTGCCGCCCTGAACGCCGAGGGCGGACCCGCCAGCGCCGCCGCCGACATTGCCGCTGGCGCCGCACGACTGGCCGCCCGTCCCGGGGTCGCCGTCGGGCGCGCGCCCGGGCTGGCCCGGCTGGCTCCGATTGGGCGCGGCCGTAGCGTTCCGGCTGAAGATGTGCACGCCCTGGAGCAGAACCTCGGACGCGGCGACGGCACGGAGGCCGTACGCGCTCGAGGACGCGCCGGCAGGCGCCAGCCCCTCGAGCGTGAGCTTCTGGACCACCACGTCCGTGTCGGCGTTCGCCAGGAGCGCCTGCGGCCGCCCCTTGATGAGGGTCGGCTCGGTGTTCGAGCGCTGGCCCGTCACGAGCTTGTAGCCGCCGTAGAGGCTGACCCCGGACTCGAGGTTGACCGTCCCCTGGTCGAACGTGCCGGTGATCAGGTAGACGTCCTTGTCAGGCGTCGCCGCCTTGGCCTGGCTGATCGCCAGCGCCAGCGTCTTGAGCGGGTTCTCCTTCGAACCCGTGCCGGCGTCGTTCGCGGCCGACGCCGCGACGAAGATCGCGTTCGCCTCGGTGCCGTCGATCCCGTCGCAGTTCGAGTCCTCGAACTGGAGGTCGGGCTTGTCGGCGGCTCCCGGGCGGATCCCCCGGTCGAAGTCGTCGCAGTCAGTGGGCGTGGAAACGCCGTCACCGTCGTAGTCCGACGCCCACGCGTTCGCCGCTCCCAGGGCGAACACGAAGATGGCCGCCAACAGGGCGGCGAGAAGAGTCTGGCGAGCCCGGCCTTGCACCTCAAACATCAGCAGATCCTTTGCAGCGGTTTGCCTCCCAGGTGGCGCGACTGTACGGACGCGGCACATGCGCGTGGGAAAAACTTGCTCGTACATCTGTTGAACGGCGCTCAAGCGCCGGGCAGAGCCAACCGAAACAGCCTTCCCGGCCTTCCGGGCCCCTCGGTGCGTCGCTCACCGGTGTCAGCTAGGAGACCGGTGGTCTGGACGTCGCGCCGGAAGTTGGCCGGGTCGACCGGCTCGCCTCGCAGCGCCTCGTAGAGCCGCTGCGCCTCGCGGAGCGTGAAGACCGCCGGCAGCAGGCCGCCGCCGACCCGGACGAACCAGGCCTTGTCGGCGACCCGCGCGCGCAGCCGCCAGAGCCCGTCGTCGACGATGCGGGCGTGGTCGAGCGCGAGCGGCGGGAGCGCGTCGACGGGATGCCAGCTCGGGTCGCGGTCCGCCGGGCGCTCCTCCGGCAGCGCCTCGGGCGCGACCAGCGCCATGTAGGCGATCGAGGGCAGCCAGCCGCGCGGATCGCGGTCGGGCGAGGCGTAGGTGCGCAGCTGCTCCAGGTGCACCGACCCGACGCCGGTCTTCTCCCGCAGCTTGCGCTCGGCGGTCTGCTCCGGCGACTCGGAGGCGCCCACGAACCCGCCCGGCAGCGCGAACATGCCCCGCTGCGGCTCCTCGAGCCTGCGGGCGAGCAGGACGGACAGCCGGCCGTGGAGCAGCGTGAAGACCACGGGGTCGGCCGACAGGCCGATCGGCGCCTCGTAGCCCGCGGTGTTCGTCGCCTCGATCGGCATCTGCCTACCCGGCGAGGTGCGCGTAGCTCTCCGGGTGCTCGCGCAGCACGTCCTCGAAGCTGCGGGGCGGGTGGCCGGCGATGCGCTCGACGGCGTCGCTGACCGGCTCGAGCACGCCCTCGGCGATCGCGACGTAGGACGTGATCCAGCCCTCGAGCTCCCAGTCCGGATGTCCGCTCCCGCGCCGCGCGGCCCACGCTTCCTCGACCGTCTCCGGCTCGTAGCGGACCGGCCGGCCGGCCGCACGCGCGAGCCGGCCCGCCGCCTCGTCCAGCCCGATCGCCACGGGACCGGTCATGTCGTACGTGCTCCCCGCGTGCCCGGTCCCGTCGAGCAGGACCGCGGCCGCGACGTCGGCGATGTCGTCACGCGCCACGAACGCCGCCCTCCCCTCCCCCGCCGGCCCGCGGATCACCCCGTCCGGCCCGGCGAGCGACGGGACGAAGTCGGCGTACATGCAGGAGCGCAGGAACGTGTGCTCGAGCCCGCCGGCGCGGATCCGCTCCTCCGTGGCCCAGTGGTCGCGGGAGAAGGTGAACGCGGCGTCCGGCGCGGCGCCCATGAACGAGAGGTAGACGATCCGGCGCACCCCCGCGGCCTCGGCCGCCTCCACCGCGCTGACGTGCTCGGCGACGCGGTCGCCCGACTCGGCCGCCGAGACGAGGAACAGCGTGTCCGCGCCGTCCAGCGCGCGCCGCATCGCGTCCCCGTCGCGGTAGGTCGCCTCCGCCGCCTCGAAGCCCGCCGGCGCCCGTGCCGCGTCGCGGACCACGAGCCGCACGCCGCTCTCCCCGAGCCGGGCCAGGACGCGCCGCCCGATCCCGCCCGTGGCTCCCGTGACCGCGATCATGGCCGCGAGTCTCCCATCACCGGCGCCGCAGCCACTCGGCGAGCAGCGGGTCCACGAGCCGGCTGCCGCGCGGCGAGCGGATCAGGTGGCCCTGATCGGCGAGCCGGGCCGCGGCGGCGTCGAGCGTGCCGCGCGCGAGCTTGTGCTCCGCGGCGAGCGCGCGGCTGGTGGGCGGGATGCCGTCGGCGACGGCCGCGATCAGCGCTCGCTCGGACCGCCCGAGCTGCTGCCACAGGGCCTGGTGGGCGGGCGCGACGCGCTCGAGCGCGGCCTCCACGATCTCCCCCACGAGCGCGGGCGTGCCCGTCGCCCCGTCGTGCAGCCGGTCCGCGAGCAGGTAGGCGAGCAGCATCGTCCGCTGCGGGTGACCCTGCGCGAACACGACCAGCTCGCCGAGCGCGTCGCCGGGGTCCAGCTCCTCGGCGGCGAAGCGGGCGGCCAGGTCGGCGACGACGTCGTCGACGGGCAGCGGCTCGAGCGACAGCGGGTCGGCCTGCCCGAACAGCGGCCGCTCGCGCGTGTCGAACAGCTCCCGCATCATCGACGGCTCCGAGCCGGCGTACACGTACGCGGCCGCGTCGCCGTGGTACTGGATCCGGGAGCGCAGCAGCCCGTCGAGGTCCTTGCGGGCCGTGAGCAGGTCCTGGAACTCGTCGAGCACGACGAGCGTCGGCGTGCGGTCGGCGTCCCACAGCGCCTTGGGGAGATCGAGCATGCGGTGGAGCACGGTCTCGGCGGCGTCGGCGTCCGGCGCGGCGGGGCGCGGGCCGATCGCCACCGCCGGTCCGGCGGCCGACAGCGAGACGCCCAGCCGCGCCAGCAGCCCGGCCATGTGCGAGCGCACCCACGGCGAGTCCAGGTGGGCGTAGGCGGCGGCCAGCCGCCGCGCGACGTCGGTCACGTCCGCGACGCGCGAGAAGTCCACGTGGGCGGTCCGCCATCCGGTCTCGCGCAGGCGCTCGGCGTGGGCGAGCACGACGCTCGTCTTCCCGTAGCGGCGCGGCGCGACCAGCCGGACGTTGACGCGGTCGGCCGCCCGCCGGGCCAGCACGTCCAGCTCGCGAGCGCGATCGATCAGGAGGTCGGACGGCACCGGCCCCTCGAACGGGAACGGCGTGCCCTGTCTCGCTGGTCTCATGTCGTCATACCATACGGTATGACGTTGTCAGACCACGTCGCGGAGGCCTTCCCTGAGCGGCCGCGGCGCGTAGCCGAGCTCGTTGCGCGCCTTCGCGTCGGACGTCCGGATCTTCACGCCGTCGGACGTCCGGATGAGCTCCGCGAGGTTGGGCGGGAAGCCCATGAGCTTCCCCACGACCGGCCCGAACGGGATGCCGGCCTTCATCACCGCCAGTCGGCATCGCGTGCTTGGGCGGCTTGCGGCCGGAGAGCTCGGCGACGTTCGTCACGAGGTCGCGCAGGCTCGCCTCCTCGCCGCCGAGCACGTAGGACTCCCCCACCCGGCCCTTGTCGAGCGCGAGGATGATCCCGTCCGCGAGGTCGTCGACGTGGACGTACTGGAGCGTGAACTCCGGGAACAGGAGCAGCTTCATCTTGCCCGTGCGCGTCTGGTCGATGATGTTGCCGACCTGCGAGGTGTCCCCGCGCCCGTAGACGGCGCCCGGCTGGACGATGACCACGGGCGCGCCGGCCGCGATCCGCTCCTTGGCGACCTGGTGCGCGCGGTACTTCGTCTCGTCGTAGGCGGACAGGAAGCCGTCGGCGAGGTCGCGCTCGTAGCTCTCGTCGGCGACCCGCTCGCCCGTGTTGCCGAACACGTTGCCGGTGGAGACGTAGACGATCCGGGAGGCGCCGGCGGCGATCGCGGCGTCCAGGACGCGCTCCGTGCCGCGGACGTTGGCCTCCCACAGCGACTCCTGCTCGCGCTTGGGCACGCCGACGCGGTAGTCGGCGCCCGAGTGGATGACGGCGTCCGCGCCCTGCACGCCGCGCTCGATCGCGGCGGTGTCGGACAGGTCGCCGGGAACGATCTCGACCCGCGCGGCCTCGAGCGGCCCGGCCTTGGACGGCGTCCGCACCAGCGCGACGACCTCGTCGCCCCGCTCCCGCAGCTTCTCGGCGACGCGCCGGCCGATGAAGCCGGTCCCGCCGGTCAGGAAGATCCTCATATCGGGGTGGCCGGATTCGAACCGGGGACCTCGGCTCCCAAAGCACGCGCGCTGACCAGGCTGCGCCACGCCCCGTTGACCGCGCGAAGTATCGCAACTCGTACGGGCGTCCACGCTGCGTCAAGCCGCGGCGCTGGTTTCCGATAACCCAGGAAGACCGAGAAAGGCAAACCGTCCGCGAGGACGGGACGCAAAGCCACGGAGCTCCCAGAGCCAGCCGGGCTGCCGAAGACATGCCAGCCACCTTCCGCCGCCGCACAGCCGCCGTCACCGTCCTGATCGCCGGGCTCCTGCTGCCCGCCGCGACGGCCGACGCCGGCAAGCGCCGCGCCCGCAGCGCCCAGCAGCCCTGCGCGAACGCCGACGTGATGCCCGCGCCCGGGAACGACGCCGCGATCCGCGGCGCGATCCTCTGCCTCCACAACCAGATCCGCGCGCAGCGCGGCCTGCCGCTGCTGAAGGAGAACGGCCGCCTGCGCCGGGCCGCCGCCCGCCATACGACCGACATGGTCAACCGGCGGTTCTTCGAGCACACGACGCCGAACGGCGTCACGATGGTCGACCGGATCAGGGCCGCGCGCTACGTGCCGCGCAACGCGGGCTGGGCGCTGGGCGAGAACCTCGCCTGGGGCACCGGCTCCCTCGCCACCCCGCGCCAGATCATGCGGGCGTGGATGGACTCGCCCGGCCACCGCGCCAACGTCGTCAAGCGCGCGTACCGCGAGATCGGGATCGGCGTCGTCGCCGCCACCCCGTCCGCCGGCGGCGGCGGGGCGACCTACACCGCGGACTTCGGGGTCATCAGGCGCTAGCCTGCGCGGCTTCGTGGCCGACGTCCAGCCCTTCCGCGCCCTCCACTACGACCTCGCGACCGTCGGCGGCCTCCAGGCCGTCGCCGCGCCGCCGTACGACGTCATCGACGAGCCGCAGCGCGCCGAGCTCGTCGCCCGCTCGCCGTACAACGTCGTCGAGATCGACCTCCCGCGCGCCGAGGGCGACCCTTACGCCCACGCCGCCGAGGTGTTCGCCCGCTGGCAGGAGGAGGGCGTCCTCGCCCGCGACGACGAGCCGGCGCTGTGGGCGATCGCGCAGGACTACACGGGCCCGGACGGCCGGGCGCGCACGCGCCACGGCCTGTTCGCGCGCGTGCGCGTGGAGGACTACGGCCCCGGCCGGATCCGCCCGCACGAGCGCACCCACCCCGGGCCGAAGGAGGACCGCCTGCGGCTCACGCGCGCGACGCGCGCGAACCTGTCGCCGATCTTCTCGCTCTACGACGACCCGCAGGGCGGCGCGTGGGGCGCCGTCGAGCCGCACACGCAGCAGGCGCCCTGGGGCGAGGTCACCGACGAGGACGGCACCCGGCACCGGCTGTGGCGGGTCGGCGATCCCGAGGCGGCGCGGGCGGTGGCCGCCGAGCTGGCCGGCACCGAGCTGCTGATCGCCGACGGGCACCACCGCTACGAGACCGCCCGCGTCTACCACGAGGAGGGCGGCGCCGGGCACGTGCTCATGTGCCTCGTCGCGCTCCAGGACCCGGGGCTCGAGGTCTTCCCCACCCACCGGCTCGTCTCCGGGCTCGACCAGCCGCGCCGCGAGGCGCTGCGCGCCGCGATCGAGCGCGACTGGGAGGTCGCGCCCGTCGAGGCGGACCAGCTCGAGCCCGAGCCGGCCGCCGACGGCCGCGTCCGCATCGGCTACTACGACGCCCACCACCGCCGTCCGCTCCTGCTGACCCTGCGCGACCCGGCGATCGCCGCGCGGGCCATGCCGGACAAGCCGGAGCCCTACCAGCGGCTCGACACGGCGGTCCTCGAGGCGCTGCTCCTCCAGGGCGCGCTCGGCATGACGGAGGACGACATCTCGCACTTCCGCGGGCTCGACTACGCGCGCTCCGCCGCCCAGGCGCGCGAGCGCGTGGAGGCGCGGCGAGGCCGAGGCGGCGTTCTTCATGGGCGCGACGCCGGTCTCCCACGTGCGCGACGTCGCCGCCGCCGGGGAGAGCATGCCGCCGAAGTCGACCTACTTCTTCCCGAAGGTGCTGACCGGCATGGTGTTCAATCCGCTGTCCGACTGATGCGCGCCGTCGCCCGCCAGACCAAGAAGCTCAGCCACGACGTGACGGTGCGGGGGCACCACGTCACGGCCGACGAGCCCGAGGACAAGGGCGGCGACGACGCGGGCCCGAGCCCGCAGGAGCTGCTGGCCGCCTCGCTCGCCTCGTGCACGGCGATCACGATGGAGATGTACGCCGACCGCAAGGGCTGGGACGTCTCCGGCCTCGAGGTCGACTGCGAGTACACGCCGGCCGAGCGCGGTTGCGTGACGCGCTTCGAGCTCGTGATGAAGATGCCGGCCCACCTCAGCGAGGACCAGGTCGAGAAGCTGCGCGTGATCGCCGCGAAGTGCCCCGTGCACCGCACGCTCGAGGGCGAGGTGGCGTTCGATGAGCGAGTCGAGCTGACCTGACGGCGCTGCGCGACGAGCTCGCCGCCGGCCTGCTCTCCCACGAGGAGGCGCTGGCGATGGACGTCCACGGCCGCACGGACTCCGCGGTGCTCGCCCCGCTGTACGCCGACGACGCCGGCGACCTGCACGCCGTCTTCACCCGCCGCCGCCACGACCTCAGCCGCCACGCGGGCGAGATCTCGTTCCCCGGCGGGCGCCAGGACCCCGGCGAGACGCTCATGGAGACGGCGCTGCGCGAGGCGCACGAGGAGGTGGGGCTGCCGCCGGAGGCGGTGGACGTGCTCGGCGCCCTCGAGCCCACGCCGACGTTCGTCACCAACTACGCGATCTATCCGTTCGTCGGGCTGATCGAGCCGGGCTTCGAGTGGGTGGTCGGCGAGACGGAGGTCGCCGAGGTGCTCGAGCTCCGGCTCAGCGACCTGCGCGCCGCCTACGGGGAGCGGCGGCTCGTGCGCAAGGGGATCCCGTTCCGGACGCCGACGTACGAGGTCGGCGGACACCTGATCTGGGGCGCCACGCGGCCACGTGCTCCAGGACCTCCTGGCGCGACCTGCCGGAGCGAGGGGTCTGACCCTCACGACGGATCCGCGGGGTGGACGAACGGCGGGCATCGAGGGGGTGCAGGTCGGGCCTGTCCCCAACCAACGTCAGCGATTCGCGGCCGAAAGTGACGTTGGGGTCTACGACCCCTTTCGTCACTTTGGGCCACTCGGTCGTGTCGCCGTGTGACGTTGGGGACATCCTCACCACCCCCACCCAGCCGCCGTTTACGAGCCGCCGAAGCGCCGGCTAGAGGCCAACAAGCGGTCGACGGCGGCGCGCGTCGCGGAGCCAGGCATCGTGGTCGCCCGGATCGGCGGTGAGGACCTCCAAGGGGATCTGCCATGTCTCGGCGGCCGCGCGGGCGACGTCCTCGCCCTCCGGCAGCGAGCCTTCGTAGACGACGCCCCGGACCGGCGTGTCGACGAGCTTCTCCCACAGCATCCGCAGGCGGCCGCCGTGCAGCTCCGGCACGGGCAGGGTGCCCATCAGCCAGCAGACCACGGTGACGCCGGCGAGCGCGTCCATCAGCGTCCCGATGCGGTCCGGGTCGCCGACGTACGGCTCGGCGCCGGCCGCGCGGATCGCGTCCGCGTGCGCCGGCGAGCGCGTGGTGCCGCGCACGGCGTGGCCGGCGGCCACCAGGTCGGCCGCCAGCGCGCGGCCCCGGCAGCCGCAGGGCACGATCAGGATGCGGGCCACCTAGTCGCTGCCGCGAGTCCGGTAGCGGCGGCGCGCCTCGGCCAGCTCCTCCTCGTGCCGGCGGACGCTCGCCTCGATCTCCTCCTCGTCGCGGTCCGGCAGCCCCCGGCGGCGGCGGATCGCGTTCTGCGCCTCGATCATCTGCGTGATGTCGTCGACGTCGTTCTGGGCCTCGACGTCGGGCGAGCGCGTCGGCTTCCAGTCGAGGTAGTCGCGCGCCGAGCGCTGCGAGAAGAGCCCGAGCAGGAGCACCATGACGATGAAGAAGGCCAGCGTCCCCCCGAAGATCACCGTGAACGGCGTCCACACCGCAATACTGCCACCGGTGAGCGCGGCCGCGAAGGTCATCGGCGTGGTGGGCGCCGGGACGATGGGCGCCGGGATCGCCCAGCTCGCGGCGCAGTCGGGCGCGCGGACGCTGCTCGCCGACCCCGTGCCGGAGGCGCTGGAGCGCGGCCTCGAGGCGGCGAGCGGGCGGATCGAGCGCGGGATCGAGAAGGGCCGGCTCCAGCATGACCAAGTGGGCGCGCTGGAGCCCGCCGCCGACCTCGCCGCCCTCGCCGGCGCCCAGCTCGTGATCGAGGCCGCGCCCGAGGACCTCGAGCTCAAGCAGGAGCTGCTCACCGAGGTCGCGAGGCACGTCCGCGCCGACGCCGTGCTGGCCACCAACACCTCGTCGCTGAGCGTGACCGCCCTCGCCGCCGCCGTCCCCGGCCCGGAGCGGGTCGTCGGGATGCACTTCTTCAACCCGCCGCCGCTGATGCGAGCGCTGGAGGTCGTGGCCGGCGAGCGCTCCGGCGAGGCGGCGCTGGCCGTCGCGCGCGCCACCGGCGAGGCGATGGGCCGGCACGTGATCGCCGCGATCGACGGGCCCGGCTTCCTCGTGAACCGCTGCAACCGGCCGTTCGGGCTGGAGGCGCTGCGGCTGGTGGAGCAGCGGCTGGCCACGCCGGAGCAGGTGGACCGCATCTGCCGGATGGCCGGCGGCTTCCCGATGGGCCCGTTCGAGCTGATGGACCTCGTCGGGATCGACGTCGGCTTCACGATCTCCGAGTCCTTCTTCCGCCAGTCGTTCGGCGAGCCGCGCTGGCGGCCGTCGCCGCTGGCCGCGCGGGCGGTGGCGGCCGGCCGGCACGGGCGCAAGACCGGCGAGGGCTGGTACCGCTATCCCGACGGGCCGCCGCCCGACCCCGAGCCGCCCGAGCCGGGCGGCGGCGACGGCCTGGTGGTGATCGCCGGCGACGGCGAGCTGGCGCTGGCGGTCGCCGACGCGGCGGCCGAAGCGGGCTGGGACGTCGCCGACCCGGCCGAGGCCGAGGGCGAGGTGCCGACCCTCATCCTCGACTGCGGGACCACCGAGGACGATCCGCCGATCTGCAAGGCGGCCCCCAGCTCCTGCTGTGCGACACCGCCCCGCTGGCGGCGCTGGACCCGGGCGGGTCGTCGGCGGGCTTCCACCTGCTGCCGCCGCTCGGGCGGCTCGCCGAGCTGACGGCGATGCCGTCGACCGCCCCGGCCACGCTGGCCGCGGCGGAGCGCTTCTTCGCGACGCTCGGGATGGTCACCGAGCGGGTCGGCGACGCCCCCGGGCTCGTGCTCGGCCGCATCGTCGCCCAGCTGGTCAACGAGGCGGCGTTCGCGGTCGGCGAGGGCGTCGGTTCGCCCGCTGACGTCGACGCCGGCATGGTGCTCGGCCTCAACCACCCGCGCGGGCCGCTCGAGTGGGGAGACGCGATCGGGCCGTGGGACGTGCTGACGCTGCTCAGCGGGCTCCGCGACGAGTACCACGAGGAGCGCTACCGGCCCGCGCCCGCGCTCCTGCGCGCCGCGCGCGCCGGCGAGCCGCTCCGTCCGGACGGCTAGCGTGTTGCGTCGGTGGTGCGCCCGCTCCTGATCGCCCTCCTGGCCGCCGCCGCGGCGCCGGCGAGCGCCGCCGCGGCCGGGCTGCCGGCGATCCCGGAGCCGCGGCAGCTGCCCGGGGACGCCGCGGCGGCCGGCATCGCCGCCGATCCCGCGACCTGGATGGTCGGCGCGCGGCCGTCGCCGGCCACGCGAGCCACGGCGCGCCGGTTCGGCGCCCGCCGGATCGGACCGGGCGGCGACTACGTGCTCGCAGCGCTCCCGCGCGCGGGCGTTCGCGCACGCGCTCGGGCGCGCGCTCGTGTACGCCCACCCCAACGCCTTCGCGATGACACGCCAGGCGGTGCCGGACGACCCGCTGTCGACGCCGCCGCACGCGTGGCGGGCCGTCGTCGCGCCGCCCGAGCTGGCGCCGCCGCCCGTGACCGACACGAGCCCGCTGATCGCGCTGATCGACACGCGCGCCGACGAGACGCATCCCGAGTTCGGCGGCGGGCGCCTCAGCACGCTCGGCGGCCGGCCCGTCGACAACCTGCACGGCACCGCGACGGCGGCCGTCGCCGTGGCGCCCGCCAACGGCGTCGGGATCCTCGGCGTGTGGCCGGGCGCCCGCGCGCTCAACGTCCCGCTCCCGCCGCGGCGGATCAGCTGCTCCGCCTCCGCCCGCGGCATCCAGCGCGCGCTCGACGCGGGCGCGGCCGTGATCAACATGAGCTACGGCTCGCAGACGCTGTGCCGGGCGGAGTACGCGGCGCTCCAGCGGGCCGTCAGAGGCGGGGTCGTCCCGGTCGCGGCGGCCGGCAACGAGTTCGCCGCCGGCAACCCGCCCGAGTTCCCGGCGTCGCTGCCGCACGTGCTGACCGTCGCCGCCGTCGACGCGGAGCTCCGGAGCAGCGCCTTCTCCAACGCCAACCGCGCGGTCGACCTGAGCGCCCCCGGCGAGGGCATCCTCACCGCCGTGCCGCCGGCGCTCGACGAGGACGGCAACCAGGACGGCTACCAGGCGCTCGACGGGACGAGCCTGTCGGCGCCGATGGTGTCGGCCGCCGTGGCCTGGGTGCGGGCCGCGCGGCCGGACCTCGAGCCCGACCAGGTGGCGCAGGTCGTCCGCCTGTCGGCGCGCGACCTCGCGCGGCGAGGGCTACGACGACGACACGGGCTTCGGGCTGCTGGACGTCGGCGCGGCGCTGACGAAGTCCCCGCCGCCGCACGACCCGCTGGAGCCCAACGACGACGTGACGTGGGTCAACGGCCGCAGCTTCGGCCGCCCGAGCCCGCCCGTCTTCCGCGGGCGCGGCAAGGTCCGCCTGTCGGGCATCGTCGACGCCTACGAGGACCCGGTCGACGTCTACCGCGTCCGGATCCGGCCGCACGCGCGCGTGCGCGTCACGGCCAGGCCCGCGTTCGGGAACCCGGTGCTGGCCGGCTTCGCGCCCGGCACCCGGTCGGTGCGGCGCAAGCCGCTGGCGGTCTCGCATCGGCGCGGCGACCGGACCGAGCGGATCACGCTCCGCAACCGGTCAGGCCGCGCGCGGACGTTCTTCGTGGGGCTGGCCGTGCAGCGCGGCCGGGTCGTGGACGCCGGCTACCGGCTCACGATCGCGAGGCGCTAGGCACCCACTGCTCCTCGGCGAGGTCGCCGGTGCCCTCCAGCGCGGCGGGCGTCGGGACGGCCGGGTTGTCGCGCAGGTACCACTCCGCGTCGAGCGCGGCCATACAGCCGGAGCCCGCGGCGGTGACCGCCTGGCGGTACGTGTGGTCGACGAGGTCGCCGGCGGCGAACACGCCCGGGACGTTGGTCCGGGTCGACTTGCCCTCCGTCGCGACGTAGCCCTCGGGATCCGTGTCCACGATGTCCCGGACGATCTCCGACTGCGGCTCGTGGCCGATCGCGATGAAGCAGCCGCTCATCTCGATCTCGCGCGTCTCGCCGGTCTCGACGTTGCGGACCCGCGCGCGCTCCAGCGCCCCCGACTCGCCGGCCAGGAACTCCTCGACGACGTACGGCGTGAGGAACTCGATGTTCTCGGTGCCCCGCGCGCGCTCGAGCATGATCTTCGAGGCGCGGAACTCGTCACGACGGTTGACGATCGTGACCTTGTCGGCGAACTTGGCGAGGAAGATCGCCTCCTCCATCGCGGAGTCGCCGCCGCCGACGATGATCGAGTGGGTGTCCTTGTAGAAGGCGGCGTCGCAGGTCGCGCAGTAGGACACGCCGCGGCTGCCGAGCTCCTCCTCGCCGGGCACGCCGAGCTTCTTGTGCTCGGCGCCCATCGCGAGGATGACGGCGCGCGCCTTGTACTCGTCGTCCTCGACCCAGACGGTGTGCGGCTCGCCCTCCGCGCGCCGGGCTCGAAGCGGGTGACGTTGTCGGTGATGAAGCGGCTGCCGAAGCGCTCCGCCTGGTCGCGCAGGTCCTGCATCATCTGCGGGCCCATGACGCCCTGGGGATAGCCGGGGTAGTTCTCGACGTCGGTCGTCTGCTGGAGCAGACCGCCCCACAGGAAGCCCTCGATGACGAGCGGCTCCAGGTTGGCGCGTGCGGTGTAGAGCGCGGCGGTGTAGCCCGCCGGGCCGCTCCCGATGATGATCACGTTCTCGACGTCGGCCATGCTTCTCTCGTTCCCCTTTACTTCACTTTGTATAGTGAGTGTAGCGCGCGCGTGCTACGCGGGCGCCGCCGCGCGTTCCTGGCGCCAGCGCTCGACCGTCTTCCGCAGCTGGAAGTAGGCCACCACGCCCGGGATCATCGGCAGCCAGAAGGTCACCGCGCGGAACAGCAGCACGGCGACGACGGCCTGGCCGGCGTCCACGCCGAACCCCGCGAGCGCCGCGATCATCCCTCCCTCCACGCCGCCGACCCCGCCCGGCATCGGCAGCAGGTTGCCGAACATGCCCACGAAGAAGGCCTGGGTGAGCACGGCGAGCGGCGGCGCGTCGCCGAACGCGCGGAACGACGCCCACAGGACCGCGACCTGGAACGCCCAGAAGAGGATCGCGCCGGCCAGCGCGGGATCGGGATGGCGGATGTGCTGGAGCGCGTCGCGCATGCCCGCGGAGGCCGACGCCGGCAGGTTCGCGAGCCGCTGCGCCCAGCGCGCGAGATGGCCGCCGCTGCTGGCCCAGCCGTCGAGCCGGCGCTGGAGGTCGGTCGGCACGAGCACGGCCGACGTGCCGAGGGCGGTGAGGATCACGGCGACGATCGCGGGGACGACGGTGAGCCCGAACGGCGCCTCGCCGTTGAAGAGCCCGAGCCGCAGCCCCAGGCCGCAGACGATCAGCGCCGCCATGTACGGGAAGTAGGTGAGGATCAGGAACGTCAGCGTCTTGTCCGCCACCACGCGGCGGGCGAGCCCGGCCTTGCGCAGCGCCCACGCCGTCAGCACCAGCCCGCCGGCCCCGCCGGCGGCGAAGATCCGCGACGCCGCGAGCCCGGCCATCGTGATCTGGTAGCTCGCCTTCCAGTCGATCCGCGCGGCGCCGGCGCGCAGGAAGATCCCGCGGAACATCGCGACGTAGCCGGCGAACATCCCGACGCCGAAGGCCAGCGCCAGCAGCATCCAGTACGGGCTGCCGTTCTCGATCCGGTGCCAGGTGTCCTCGAGCCCCGCGAGCTGCGGGAGCAGGAAGTACAGGGCGGCGATCGAGAGGATCAGGAAGGCGCCGAGGCCGAGCAGGCCGCGGCGGTTGAGGTCGAGACCGGGCTCGTCGTCCTCCGGGGCCAGCAGCTCGGCGTCGTCGGACGGCTCGACCAGGGGCTCGGCGGTGGTCTCCTCGCGCCGGCCCGTCTCGCTCATGCGCGGGCTCCCGCCTCGAGCGCTCGGACGGCGCGGCTCAGGCCGCGGGCGAGCGGCGTCGCGACGGGCGTGGCGCGGCGGACCGTCTCCGCGAGCGCGAGCCCCGCGGCCAGGTCCACGACGTAGTGCTCCCCGAGGTAGACGAGGGCGACGCCCAGCGTGGCCGTGTAGGCCCAGGCGAGCGCGCCGGCGGCCGCGCCACTGTCGGTCAGGGCATGCGCGGCCGTCACGGACGTGGCGAAGTGCAGCGACGGCATGGCGGCCAGGGGATTGCCTCCCAAGAAACCGTACAGAGGGGCCCAGCCGGACTTCCAGAAGTGCTCCCCGTACTCGACCATCATCCGCCGCAGCTCCGGCGTGCGGCCGTCGTCCATCAGGCCCTCCGCGGAGGCGTACCACGGCGGGGCGGTCGGGACGGCCCAGTAGCCGATCAGCCCGGTGTCGAAGGTGGCGTAGATCTGCGTGGCGCCTCTCGGGAAGTGCTCGGGCCTGCGGAAGAGCAGGTAGGCCACGGTGCCGTGGGGGAACAGGAACCACAGCCAGTGGGACCAGACGAGCAGCTTCTCCCAGGCGTTGAAGGCTCCGGGGGTGGCGAGGGCGCGCTGGAGGCGGAGGGTCGGCGTCGTGCCGAGGCCGATCACCTTGTCCGCCTTGACGGGGTAGGCGACCTTCACGCGCCTCTCGAGCGCCGCCGGGTCGTCGTACGGCATCTTGTACGTGGCCACGTAGGCCCACATCTGGGCGACGCACACGGCAGCGTCGCGGGCACGCGAGCGCGGGGCGAGGATGCTGATGGCCAGCGGCGCCATCGCGGCCGTGCCTGTCACGACGGGCGGGGGGAGCTTCAGGCGGCGACGGACGAGCGGCGCCGCGACACCTGCGGCGAGCGCCGCCCCCGCGGCCACGCGGATGGCGGTGGACAAGCGCACGGCGCGGGCGAGTGTATTAGCGCCCGAAGACGGCTTTCGTGCGGGTGGCCGCACTGTTCGGCGCGCGTGCGTGCGCGTTCTGACGCGTTCGGCGCGTGTTCGTGCGCGCGCTCCGCGCGCGCTCGGCGCGGCTCGGCGCGGCGCTCGGCGCGGCGCGGCTCGGCGCGGCTCGGCGGCTCGGCGTCGGCGCGGTCGGCTCGGCGTCGGCGCGGCGCGGGCGGTCGGCGGCGCTCGGCCGGTGGGAGTCGCGCGGTCGCGTACGGCAATCGGCGCTGCGTGGGCGAGCGGGTCCCGCGAGTGTCGAGTTAGGCCGCTCAGGCGCCCTAAGTCGACACTCGCGGAGGCCCTGACCCACCCCCACCCAGCCGCAGTTGACGTCCGGCGGCGCTACTCCCCCGGCCGATCCTCGACGAGCGGCCCGTACAACTCGGGCCGCCGCGCGGCCGCGAACGGGAGGCCCTCGGAGCAGTTCGACGTCCGCCGCGACGGTCTCCGGGTCGTAGCCCGCGGCGGCGGCGAGCAGCGTCCCGTCGGGCGCGGCGATCCCGGTCGCCCCGGCCCACCGGGCGCCGCGCTCGTCGCCGGACCGGTCGCACGTCGCGACGGCGGCGCCGCTCGCCTCGGCGGCGACCATCGCGCGCAGGAGCTGGACGGGCCGGCCGAACGGCCGCGGGCCGCGCGGCCAGTTGCCGCAGACGCAGAGCAGCTGCGCCCCGGCGAGCGCCGCGACGCGGACCCACTCGGGGAAGAAGAGGTCGAAGCAGACGAGCGGGGCGATCGCGGCCGGCCGCCGTCTCCACCACGGGCGGCGGCTCGTCGCCCGGCGTGAAGAACTCGGGCTCGCGGTCCCACAGATGCGCCTTGCGGTAGACGGCCCGGACCCCGTCCCCGTCCACGACCGCCGCGGAGTTGAACAGCCGGCCGTCGCGCCCGCCTCCAAGAAGCCGCCGACGACCACGACGCCCGGCCGCGACCACGCCTCCTCGAGCACCGGGAGCGGGGTGGCGAGCGCCCGGGCCTCCTCGACCGACTCGAAGACGTAGCCCGAGAGCGCGAGCTCGGGCAGGACCACGACGCCGGCGGCCGCGGCGTCGATCGCCTCGGCCGACCGCGCGAGGTTGCCCTCCGCGTCGCCGAGCACCGGCGCGAGCTGGGCGCAGGCTACGCGGACCACGGCACGGGGATCTGGCGGAGCTCGCGAGCGGGGAGCTCGAGCGGCTCGGTGGTGCGGTCGAACTCGTCGAGCATGCCGACGGCGGCGAAGCCGGCGCGGACGTTGTCCACGTACGCGCGCGAGACGACCGCCCGCCCCGAGCGGCGCCCCCGCTCGAAGCGGGCCCGCGCGGCGCAGCGGCCCAGGTAGACGTAGACGCGGCCGCCGAGGTCCTCGTCGATCGCGTCGGTGACGTCAGTGCGCTCGTAGCTGAACTCGCGACGGTCGAGCGCCGCGAGGGCGTCGCGGTCTACTGGGATGGCGAGGCCGGGGACGACGGCGTCGCCGTCGGCGAGGACGTTGAGGAACGTGACGAAGACCTCGGGCCGCTCCCCCGTGGCCTCGTCGAGGTAGTACTTGTAGCCCGGGATCGTCCGGCGGTTCTCCATGGCGACGTTCCACGCCCGGCGGAACCCGCGCAGCCGGCACGGGACGCCGTCCGCGCCCCGCAGCAGCGACCCGTAGCCGAAGACGAACACGCGGCGAGCATAGGATCCGCCGCCATGGACCTGGAGACCGTCGAGCTCGAGCGCCGCGGCGGCGAGCTGCGCATCACGCTGAACCGCCCCGAGGCGATGAACGCCTGGAACACCCAGCTGGGCAGGGACCTGCTCGCCGCCGTCGAGCTCTCCGCCACCGACGACGAGATCCGCGCCGTCACCCTCACCGGGGCCGGCCGCGCGTTCTCCAGCGGCGCCGACCTCAAGGCCGGCTTCACGCCCACGCCGGAGGGCAATCCCGACGTCCTGACCCCGCTCACCGAGCTCTACCACCCGATCATCGCCGGCCTCAGGAGGCTGCCGAAGCCCGTGCTGGCCGCCGTCAACGGCCCGGCCGTCGGGATCGGGATGTCGCTCGCGCTGGCCGCCGACATCGTGCTCGCCCGCGAGAGCGCCTACTTCATGCTCGCGTTCGTGAACATCGGCCTCGTCCCGGACGGCGGCTCCTCGCTGTTCGTGCCCGAGCGCATCGGGTTCGCCCGCGCGGCCGAGATGGCGCTGCTCGGGGAGCGGGTGCCCGCGCGCCAGGCGCTCGAGTGGGGCCTCATCAACCGCGTCGCGGCGGACGACGAGTTCGAGGCCGAGGCCGACGCGCTCGGCCAACGGCTCGCCAACGGGCCGACCCGCTCCTACGCGGGCACCAAGCGCCAGCTCAACGAGTGGCTGTTCGCGCGGATGGACGCGCAGCTCGACCTCGAGGCCGAGATCCAGCAGCAGTCGGCCGCTTCCGGCGACTTCCTGGAGGGCGTCCAGGCGTTCCTCGAGAAGCGCCCGCCGCGGTTTGGCGGCGCGTAGCCGCCCGGGCGCCTCTTCAGCCTCTTACGCCCATATACTGCGCCGCCGCATGCGCAAAGCGCTCGTGACACGTGCCGTGGGCCTGGCCATCGCCGGTCTCGCCCTGCTCCCGGCCGCCGCGCAGGCGAGCTGGGTCTTCCCGGAGCGCGGCGGGTCGCCGAACGCGGACCGCATCTTCACGCTCTACCTGCTGATCTTCATCCTCGCCTGGATCGTCTTCCTCGGGGTGTGCGGGACGCTGGTCTGGGCGCTCGTCAAGTTCCGCGCGCGCAAGGGCGCCGTCGCCGCCCAGATCCACGGCAACACGCGGCTGGAGATCGGCTGGACCGTCGGCGCCTTCGTGATCCTCGTCTTCATCACGGTCTTCACGTTCATCACGCTGCCGGGCATCAAGAACCCGGAGGCGTCGGACATCGACGAGAACGGGAACCCGGTGGCCTCCGCCATCCAGCTCGCCTCGACGGACCAGCCGGACCCGCCCAGCGGCAGCGCGAGCATGAACATCGACGTCGACGGCCAGCAGTACGTCTGGCGCTACGCCTATCCCGGCGAGACAACGTGCTCGCCTACGTCGACATGTACGTGCCGATCGGCATGACGATCACGCTCGACATCACGGCCGACGACGTCGCCCACTCGTGGTGGATCCCCAAGCTGGGGCCGAAGATGGACGCGATCCCCGGCTACGAGAACAAGTCCTGGTTCAAGATCCCGCTCGATGCCATCCCCGAGGGCGAGGACCGCGTCGTCTACGAGGGCCAGTGCGCCGAGTTCTGCGGCCGCGGCCACGCCAACATGTACGGCCGCGTGATCGGCCTCCGCTACGACGACTGGCGCGCCTGGTACGACGAGAAGGTCCGCGCGATCGACGAAGCGCGCAAGCAGGCCGCGCAGACACGTGAGGAGATCGAGGGCGCGTCCGGCGAGCAGCCCTAGGAACCATGGCCACGACGACCACCACCACCGAGACCACCGAGCTGCCGATCGGCCAGCGCCCGCGGCCGCAGATCATCGCCCACGGCGTCGAGCCCGAGCGCACCGGCTTCACCTCGTGGTTCACGACCACGGACCACAAGAAGATCGGGATCCTCTACCTCTTCACCGTCCTCGTCTTCTTCGTGCTCGGCGGCGTCGAGGCGCTGCTGATGCGGATCCAGCTCGGCGCGCCGGACAACACGTTCCTGTCGCCCGAGACGTACAACGAGCTGTTCACGATGCACGGGACGACGATGATCTTCCTGGTCATCGTCCCGGTCTGGGCCGGCTTCGCGAACTACCTGCTGCCGCTGATGATCGGCGCGCGCGACGTCGCGTTCCCGCGCCTGAACGCGTGGTCGTACTGGATGTTCCTGTTCGGCGGCCTGGCGCTGTACGCGTCGTTCTTCTTCAACCCGCCCGAGGCCGGCTGGTTCTCCTACGTGCCGCTGTCGACGAAGGAGTACACGCCCTCCAACGGCCAGGAGGCGTGGATCTACATGGTCCACCTCACCGGCCTGGCGTCGGTCCTGGGCGCGATCAACTTCATCGCGACGATCCACAACATGCGCGCGCCCGGCATGGGCTGGGGCCGCATGCCGCTGTTCGTGTGGACGGTCCTGATCTACGCGTACCTGATCATCCTCGCGCTGACGTCGCTGGCCGCCACGGTCACGATGCTGCTGCTGGACCGCAACTTCGGGACGAACTTCTTCGATCCCAACGAGGGCGGCTCCGCGCTGCTGTGGCAGCACCTGTTCTGGTTCTTCGGCCACCCCGAGGTCTACATCCTCGTGCTGCCGGCCTTCGGGGTCTTCTCCGAGGTGCTGCCCGTGTTCGCCCGCAAGCCGATCTTCGGCTACAAGGCGATCGCGGCGGCCACGGCCGGCATCGCCTTCCTCGGCATGCTCGTGTGGGCGCACCACATGTTCGCGACGCCGATGTCGACCGTGGTGCTCGCGTTCTTCATGCTCTCGAGCTTCCTGATCGCGGTGCCGACCGGCGTGAAGATCTTCAACTGGATCGCGACGCTGTGGCGCGGCACGGTCGAGTACCGCGTGGCGCTGATCTACTGCGTCGGCGGCATCTTCACCTTCATGATGGGCGGGATCACCGGCATCTTCCTGGCCGTCTTCCCGATCGACTGGCAGCTGACCGACAGCTACTTCGTCGTCGCCCACTTCCACTACACGGCGTTCGGCGCGAGCGCGTTCGGCATGGTCGCGGCGCTCTACTTCTGGTTCCCGAAGATGAGCGGGAGGATGCTGAGCGAGGCGCTGGGCAAGGTCTCGTTCGTCTTCTTCTTCGTCGGCTTCCACGTGACGTTCCTCATCCAGCACTCGATGGGGCTCGACGGCATGCCGCGGCGGATCTACGAGTACTCCGAGTCGTCCGGCTGGTTCGGCTACAACCTCGTCTCCACGATCGGCGCGTTCATGATCGCCACCGGCGTCCTGCTGACGATCATCAACCTCGTGCTGTCGCTCAAGGGCGGCCGCGTCGCCGGCCCGGACCCGTGGAAGGCGAACACGCTCGAGTGGTTCACGCCCTCGCCGCCGCCGGAGAACAACTTCGACGTGATCCCGCGCGTGCGCTCCGTCGAGCCGATGAAGGACATCCGCCGCCAGATCGAGCAGCAGACGGGCACGCGCCAGCGCTACGAGTCCGGAAAGCCGCTGCTGCGCCCATGAGCACGACGCGGCTCAGCGCGCACACCGCCCCCGCCACCGCGTGGGAGCTCGGCGGCGCGCGCCAGGTGCTCGCGGACTACGTCACGCTGACCAAGCCGCGGGTGCAGCTGCTGCTGCTGCTCACGACGATCACCACGATGTACGTGGCGGGCGACCCGTCGCTGACGCTCGTGCTGCTCACCTGCCTCGGCGGCTCGCTGTCGGCCGGAGGGGCCGCCGCGGTCAACCACTACTACGACCGCGACATCGACGCCCAGATGGCCCGCACCGCCACCCGGCCGGTGCCCGCCGGGCGGGTCCGGCCCGGCGCCGCGCTCGCCTACGGGCTGATCCTCCAGACGCTCTCGTTCGCGCTGCTGGCGCTCACCGTGAACGTGCTGTCGGCCGTGCTGGCGCTGTGCGGCTTCCTCGGCTACGTGCTCGTCTACACGATGTGGCTGAAGCGCTCGACGCCGCAGAACATCGTGATCGGCGGCGCCGCCGGCGCCGTGCCGCCGCTGGTCGGCTGGGCGGCGGTCACGGGCTCGGTCGACCCGGCCGCCTGGTACCTGTTCGCGATCGTCTTCTACTGGACGCCGCCGCACTTCTGGGCGCTGTCGCTGCTGATGAAGAAGGAGTACGAGCGCGTCGGCGTGCCGATGATGCCCGTGGTACACGGCGAGGCCGAGACGCGGCGGCAGATCGTGCTCTACACGTCGCTGCTCGGCGTCCTGACGCTGCTGCCGGTCGTGTTCGGCTTCTTCGGGGCGATCTACGCCGTCGCCGCGCTCGGCCTCGGCGGCGCGTTCCTCGTGCTCGCCGTGCGCCTCCAGCGCCGCGCGGACCGCCAGAGCGCGCTGCGCACGTACCTGTACTCGCTCGCCTACCTCGCCCTGCTGTTCGGCGCCATGGTCGCCGACGCCCGGCTATAGACTGCGCGCCCATGGACCGCCGCCTCGCGCGCCGCAACCTCCGCACCGCGCTGATCACCGCGATCATCGGCCTGCTGATGTTCGCGCTGACCTTCGTGGCCGCCTACCTCTACGTCCAGGGCGGATGAGCGAGCAGGCGCGAGACCCTGCCGCCGCCCCGCCGATCGGCGAGGAGGTGCACATGCCGGAGCACAGCGTGATCCCGGTGATCAACGCCGCCTCGCTGGCGATCGCGATCGTCTCGCTCACGCTGTCGTGGATCCTCGTCGCCGGCGCCGGGTTCGTGTTCCTCGTGACGACGGCGAAGTGGATCGCCGACGTGCGGCGCGACATCAACAACCTGCCGCTCGAGCATCACTGAGTAGCGCCGCCCGGCAGGCGACACTCCTCTTTCGCGGTCGCCACGCGTAGAGTTGGCCGACGTGGCGGTTCACCACGAGGAGGGGCCCGACCGCACGCGAACGCTTGCCGACCGTTATGCGGCGGCGTTCTCGGCGTACCTAGGGGACCAGGGCGAGACGGGCCTCGGCATCGCCTACGACCTCGGGCGCGAGGCCGTGGCCGCCGGCATGAGCGTGCTCGACCTCGCGGAGGCGCACCACGCGGCGGTGCGCGAGGCGCTCGCCGGCGGGGGTCAGGACGCGGACGCGACCGTCCGCGCCGCAGGCGACTTCCTGCGCGAGAGCCTGTCGATCTTCGAGAGCGTCCACCGCGGCTACACCGAGGTGCAGGAGGTCGCGCGGCTCGAGCACCAGCACGTCGAGCAGCTGCGCGCGCTGGCCGACGCCTCGGTGGCGATCAACTCGTCGCTCACCGTCCAGGAGATCCTCCAGCTCACCGCCGACGCCGCGCGCAGCATCATCCGCACCCATCGCGCCTCCGTCGCGGTCATGGCGTCGAGCGCGCGGCTGCCCCCGCTCACCGCCACCTCCCCACCGCAGCTCGACGGCGGCGAGCCCGAGCCCTCGCGGCTCAGCGCGCAGCTGAGAGACCGCGGGCGCGAGATCGGCGCCATCGAGCTCGTCGACCGCCCCGGGCGCGAGTACACCGCGCGCGACGAGGCGATCCTCGCGCAGCTCGCGGGCCTGTCGTCCGTCGCGATCGCCAACGCGCGCCTGTACGAGCGCGAGCGCACGATCGCCCGCACGCTCCAGCGCAGCCTGCGCCCGGGCGCACTGCCGGAGGTGCCCGGGCTCGCCGCCGCCGTGCGCTTCCGGCCGGCGGGCGAGAACATCGAGCTGGGCGGCGACTTCTACGACCTCTACAAGGCCCGCGACGGCGGCTGGGCCGCGCTGATCGGCGACGTCCAGGGCAAGGGGCCCGACGCCGCCGCGGTCACCGCGCTGGCCCGCCACACGCTGCGGGCGGCGGCCACCTACGAGCAGTCGCCGAGCGCGGTGCTGAGCCTCCTGCACCGCGCGCTGCGCGAGCAGCGCTCCGACGACCGCTTCATCACCGTCGCGTACGCCCACATGCAGGTCGCCGTCGAGCACGTCCTCCTGGAGATCGCCTGCGGCGGCCATCCCCTCCCGCTCGTCGTGCACCCCGACGGGACGGTGGAGCCGGTCGGCCGGCTCGGCACGCTGCTCGGCACGGACATCGACCCGCTGCTGGCCGACGTGTCGGTGGAGCTCAACCCGGGCGACGTGCTCGTGCTCTACACGGACGGCGTCACGGAGGTCCGGCGCCACCGCACGGAGGTGTTCGGCACCGCGGAGCTGATCCAGCTGCTGTCCACGTGCGGCGGGCTCGAGCCCGCGGCCGTGGCGGACCGGATCGAGGCGGCGGTCCTCAACGCGTCCGAGGGGCGGCTGCGCGACGACGTGGCGATCCTCGCCTTCGGGCCTGTGCATCAGCCCGAGGGGGAGCCTGGGATACTTCCCGCCGCCACAGCAACGGAGGAGACGGATGGCTGACCAGACGGACGCGGCCGGCATCACGAACGGAGCCCAGGAGACCAGCGCCGACCTGCTCAAGGAGCTGGTCGCCCACCTCAGCGCGAACCGGACGAACCTGCGCCAGGAGTGGGCCCGCCGCATCGGCGAGGCGCGGCTGCTGACCGCGCTGACCCAGGAGGAGATCTTCTCCGAGGCGACGTCCGTGTACGACAACTACGTCGAGGTGCTGGAGACGGGCTCCGTCGAGGCGCTCCAGGACTACGCCCGCAACCTCTCCGAGCGGATCATCCCCCGTGGCGTCGAGACGGACGAGGTGCTCGGCATCGTGCTGCTGCTCCGCGACGTGCTGGCCCGCTCGCTGTTCCAGAAGTACCAGACCGACTTCGACTACCTCAACCAGGTCCTCAACGCCTACGAGCCGGCCGCGAACCGGATCGCCAACACCGTGGCGATCAACTTCGTGCAGGAGCGCGAGCGCGTCATCCGCCAGCAGCAGGAGGCGATCCGCGAGCTCTCCACGCCGGTCCTCCAGGTCCGCGAGCGCCTGCTCATCCTCCCGATCATCGGCGTGCTGGACGGCCAGCGCGCCCGCCAGCTCACCGAGCAGCTCCTGCGGGGCATCCGCACGAACCGCGCCAAGGTGGTCGTGATCGACATCACCGGCGTCCCGACGATCGACTCGACGGTCGCGAACCACCTCGTGCAGACGGTCGACGCCTCCCGGTTGATGGGCGCCAGCGTGATCATCACCGGCCTGTCGCCCGAGATCGCCCAGACGCTGGTGACCCTCGGCGTCGAGCTGGGCAAGGTCAACGCGGTCGGCGACCTCCAGGGCGGCATCGAGGAGGCGGAGCGCCAGCTCGGCTACCAGGTCTCGCTGGGCTCGGACACGCTCGAGGACTCCCAGCTCCGCTAGGGGCCTCCGGTGGCCGTCCCGATCCTCAAGCAAGGGCCGTTCCTGATCGCCTCGATCCAGGCGGCGCTCACGGACACCGACGTGCTCCAGCTGCGCGACGACGTCATGGCCCAGGTCACGCGCCACCGCTCGCGCGGGATCATCGTCGACGTCACCGCGCTGGACGTCATGGACTCGTTCGTCTCGCGCTCGCTGCGCGGGATCGCGCAGATGACGCGGCTGCGGGGCGCCGAGACCGTCATCGTCGGCATCCAGCCCGAGGTGGCGTTCGCGATGGTGCAGCTCGGCATGAACTTCGAGGACGTCCTGACCGCGCTCGACCTCGAGGAGGGGCTCGCGCTGCTCCAGGGGCAGGAGGTCCCGACCGACGGTGCACCCTGACGTAGAGGAGCACATCGCGATCGAGTCGGACGCGGACGTGGTGACCGCGCGCCAGCGCGCGCGAGAGCTCGCCGCCGGCCTCGAGCTGAGCTCGACGGACCAGACGCTGCTGGCCACCGCGATCTCCGAGGTTGCGCGCAACATCACGACGTACGCGAAGCGCGGCGAGGTCTCTGCTCTCCGTGGTGCGCGACAACGGCGGGCGCGAGGGCATCCGCGTGGTGGCGCGCGACAACGGCCCGGGCATCGAGGACGTCGAGCGCGCGCTCCAGGACGGCTACACGTCGGGCAGCGGCCTGGGGCTCGGGCTGCCGGGCGCGCGGCGGCTGGTCGACGAGTTCGAGATCGAGAGCGCGCCCAGCGAGGGCACCACCGTCACGTTGGTCAAATGGTCGAGGGCGCGATAGACGACAGCTCGCACGACGACGGCTGGCCGGACGCCCTGGAGCGAGGCGTCGCCGGCGGGCCGATGGCGGGCGAGCAACGGTCGGGCGATCTCGCGGTGTTCGCCGGCTACGCGGGCGGGGCGCTCGTCGCGGTGCTCGACGGGCTCGGGCACGGCGACGCGGCGGCCGACGCCTCGGCGATCGCCGCCGAGGTGATCCGGCGCCACCGCGCGGCGCCCGCGGCGGACCTCCTCCAGCGCTGCCACGAGGCGCTGCGGCGCACCCGCGGGGTCGTGATGACGCTCGCGTGGTTCGACCTCGAGCACGAGGAGATGAGCTGGGCGGGCGTGGGCAACGTCGAGGCGCGGCTGGTGCGCGGCGCCGCCGCCTGGGGCGACCGCCACGACTCGGCGCTCGTGCTCGGCGGGGTCGTCGGCTACAACCTCCCCACCGTCCGCCCGTCGACGTTCGATCTCTTACCGGGCGACGCCGTGGCGTTCGCGACGGACGGGATCGAGGCGGACTACTCGGGCTCGCTGGCCCCCGGCGTGCCGGCGCAGCGGCTCGCGGAGCGGATCCACCAGCGCCACGTAAAGGGGACCGACGACGCGCTGGCGGTCGTGGTTCGCTACGTCGGCAACACGAGCGCTAACGCGCCACTTTAGGTCTCGCGCAAGTCCTCGGCTCATCCTCCGGGGTTCCTGGCGCGTAGGGAACAACGTGACCATGCAACGACCGACCACGATCCGCCTCCGCACGAGCCTCTTCGAGGAGGCCACGGAGATCGTCGACCGCGAGTACGGCAGCGACCTGTCGCTCGACGACATCGCGCGGCGGGTCGCGTCCTCGCGGCGCCAGCTCCAGCGCGCGTACGCCGAGATCGGCCACACCACGTTCCGCGATCACCTGACCGCGGTGCGGATGGCCAAGGCCGCCGAGCTGCTGGCGGCTTCGGGCCTGACCGTGCGCGAGGTCGCGCGGCGCGTGGGCTACCGGCAGCCGGCCCAGTTCGCCAAGGCGTTCCGGCGCCAGCACGGCGTGGCGCCGTCGGACTACCGCGCCGACGGCCGCCGCCCCGGCGGGCTCATGCGCGCGGCGTGAGCCGCGTGTAAGCGCGCCTGAAGCTGCGGTTACGTTCGTCGGTCTCGTCCCATAGGATGCCGCGTCCATGGGTGCGGAGGAGACGGACTGATGGCGGCGGAGGCCCCGACCTCATCGCGCGAGAGCAAGGCGCAGCTGCGCCAGATGTTCGCGATCGGCGCGATCGTGTCGGTGTGCGGCATCGCGCTCGGCCTGCTGATCGACTGGTTCCCGGTCCAGGCGTCGGGCGAGGCCAAGGACATCGACACGCTGTGGGACGTCCTGCTGATCGCCTCGGTGCCGGTCTTCGTGCTCACCCAGACGATCGTCCTCTACAGCGTCTGGAAGTACCGGATGAAGCCGGGCGAGGAGCTGATGGACGGCCCGCCGATCCACGGCAACACGCGGCTCGAGGTCATCTGGACCGCGATCCCGGCCTCCCTGCTCGTGCTCCTGTGCGCCTACGCCTACGTCGTCCTGCGCGACATCGAGAAGGCGGCCGCGACGGGCACGATGAACGTGCGGGTCGTCGGCGAGCAGTTCACGTGGACCTTCCACTACCCCGGCGACGGCGGCGAGGAGGTCGCCTCCCCGCAGCTCTACCTGCCGGTGGACACGCCGATCAAGTTCGACGTCCAGTCCAAGGACGTGATCCACGACTTCTGGGTGCCCGCCTTCCGCCAGAAGATCGACGCGGTGCCCGGCATCACGACCAGCTACCGGGTCAAGACGATCCGCGAGGGCGAGTACCCCGTCGTGTGCGCGGAGCTGTGCGGGCTGGGGCACTCCGCGATGCGCCAGACCGCCCACGTGCTGCCGAAACAGGAGTTCGACACCTGGCTGTCCGACCTGAGAGCGAAGGCGGCCGAGGCGCAATGACGTACCGTGACACCGAAGTGAGGGGAAGTTGATGGCGGCCAGACTGCGCGCACCCGGGCTCTCCCGCGCCGGCCTGTTCACGCTGCTGGGCGTGCTGTTCTCGGCCGGGCTGGTGATCCTGATCCGGGAGCTCTACGGCTTCGACACGTTCGCCGGCGGCGACCTGCTGACCGGCAAGGCGCAGAACGCGATCCTGATCGTGTCGCTGATCGCGGCGCCGCTGTTCTTCCTCGTCGGCCTCGGCGCGTTCGACTACTGGTTCTACTGGGCGTCCGGCAAGCCGACGCGCCCCGAGGACCACTCGAGCCACGGCGCGTACTCGTGGCGCGACTACTTCCGGGTCAACACCGATCACAAGGTGATCGGCATCCAGTACGTCGTCACCTCGTTCTTCTTCATGCTCGTCGGCGGCATGCTGGCGATGCTGGTGCGGGCCGAGCTGGCAGCGCCGGGCATGCAGTTCGTCGACGCGAACGCCTACAACGGCCTGTTCAGCGTCCACGCGTCGCTGATGATCTTCCTGTTCATCATCCCGGTGTTCGCCGGGCTGGCGAACTTCGTGCTCCCGCTGATGATCGGGGCGCCGGACATGGCGTTCCCGCGGCTGAACGCGCTGTCGTACTGGATGCTGCCGCTCGGCGGCCTGATGATGACCGCGTCGTTCTTCGCGCCCGGCGGGTCGTTCGCGACCGGCTGGACGGCCTACGCCCCGCTGTCGACGGACGTCCCGATCGGCCAGCTGTTCTTCACGATCGGCGTGCAGTTCGCCGGCGCGTCGTCGATCGCCACGGCGCTGAACTTCCTCGTGACGATCATCACGATGCGGGCGCCCGGCATGTCGTTCTGGCGCATGCCGCTGCTCGTGTGGGCGAACTTCTCGACGTCGCTGCTGGTCGTCATCGCGACGCCGTTCATCGCCGCGTCGCAGTTCTTCGTCCTGCTCGACTACGGGCTCGGCTTCAACTTCTTCGTGCCGGACCGCTCAGGCGACGTGCTGATGTACCAGCACGTCTTCTGGTTCTACTCGCACCCGGCGGTCTACATCATGATGCTGCCGGGCTTCGGGATCATCTCCGAGATCATCTCGGTGAAGGCGCGGAAGCCGATCTTCGGCTACCGGATGATGGCCTTCTCGCTGCTGGCCATCGTGCTGCTCGGCTTCACGGTGTGGGCGCACCACATGTTCGTCTCGGGCATGCAGAGCTGGATCCGCATCCCGATGATGGTCACGACCGCGATCATCGCCGTGCCGACCGGGATCAAGATCTTCTCGTGGCTGGCGACGCTGTGGCGCGGCGTCCTGCACACGGACACGCCGATGCTGTTCGCGCTCGGCTTCCTGACGATGTTCACGCTCGGCGGGATCTCGGGCGTGATGCTGGCGATGGTGCCGCTGACGATCCACGTCTCGGACAGCTACTTCATCGTCGCCCACATCCACTACGTGCTCTACGGCGGGTCGCTGTTCACGATCTACGCGGGCGTCTACTACTGGTTCCCGAAGATGACGGGGCGGATGTTCGACGAGCGCCTCGGCAAGCTGCACTTCTGGCTGACGTTCGTCTTCTTCAACCTGACGTTCGCGCCGATGCACCTGATCGGCGTCCAGGGGATGCCGCGGCGGGTGGCCGACTACCCGGACCAGTTCGCGAGCTGGAACCTGATGATCTCGCTGTCGTCGTTCGTGCTCGGGCTGTCGACGCTGATCTTCGTCTACAACATGGTCGCCTCGTGGCGGAGCGGGCCGCGGGCGGCCGCGAACCCGTGGCGGTCGCTCACGCTCGAGTGGCAGGTCTCGTCTCCCCCGCCGGTCTTCAACTTCGACCGCGTGCCGACGGTGGTCGGCGGCCCGTACGAGTACGGCGTGCCCGGCGCGGTCCACGGGATCTTCCAGCCGGCCGAGGAGGCCCGGCCCAAACAGCCGGCGGGGGCGAGTACGGCGTCAGGGGACGCTGAGAGGGAGGAGAGAGACGTAGATGCCCAACGTCCTCGTCCTGGCGAACGAGACGATCGGCGGCAAGAACCTGCTCGACGCGATCAGGAACCGCCACGCGCGCGGTGACGACCCGCACTTCTACGTGGTCGTCCCGCAGCAGCGCCCGCGCCACGGCAACGTGATCTACGACGACGTCGTGCGCGACAGCGCCCAGGTGCGCATCGACCTGGCGATGGAGTTCATGCGCAACGAGCACATCAACGGCACGGGTGAGGTCGGCGACCAGGACCCGTACAACGCGGCCAAGGACGCCGTCGCGGAGCACGGCATCGACGAGATCATCGTCTCCACGCTGCCCGCGGAGGCCTCCGGCTGGCTGCGCCGCGACATCCCCGAGCGCCTCCACGAGGAGACCGGGCTGCCGGTCGACCACGTGGTCGTGAACCTCGCCTCCGACGGCCTGCCGTTCGACGTCACGCTCGTGCTCGCCAACCAGACGGCCGCCAGCGGCAAGCTGACGGACCGGCTGAAGGCGCTCGCGGCCGAGGGGCCGCATCGCTTCATCGTCGTGGTGCCGCAGGACCACGGCCTCGGGCACGCCGTCAACGAGGCCCGGGCGCGGCTGAATCGGCTGCTCGACAACCTGCACGAGGCGGGGATCGTGGCCGCCGGGATGATCGGCGACCCGGACCCCTACACGGCCGCGATGAACGCGCTGTCGTACTTCCACATCTCGCAGGTCGTGATCTCCACGCTGCCGGCCGACCGGTCGAAGTGGGTGCACGACAAGCTGGTGGAGCGCGTGCAGGCGGCGAGCAACACGCCGGTCGAGCACATCGAGTCCGACCCGAGCGCCGCCGAGCCGGCGGCGGCGGAGGCCTAGGCGCGTATGGAAGCCGCCTCCGTGGCAGCGGGCCACACGGCCCACGAAGAAGACCACCACCACGGGCCGCCTGCGGCCCACCAGTCCTCGCGGGTCGAGCCCCAGAAGCTGGGGATGTTCCTCTTCATCATCAGCGAGGTCATGGTCTTCGGGGCCTTCTTCACGGCCTACTTCTTCATCAGGGTCGTCGGAGGCGCGGACTGGCCGGCGGAGGGCACGGAGCTGCCGAAGCTCATCGCGTTCGTCAACACGTGCATCCTCGTGTCCTCGTCGCTGACCATGCACTGGGCGCTGGAGTCGGCCAAGGCCGAGAACCGCTTCGGGCTCCAGGCGGGCATCCTCACGACGTTCCTGCTGGGCACGACGTTCCTGTTCGTGCAGATCAACGAGTACGTCCACGTCGGCTTCTCGCCGCAGGACCACGCGCAGGGGACGATCTTCTACGGGCTCACCGGGCTGCACGGCGCGCACGTGTTCATCGGCCTGACGCTGCTGTTGTTCACCACGATCCGGGCGTTCCGAGGGCACTTCACGCGTGTCGAGCACCGGGGCGTCGAGGTGCCGGGCATCTACTGGCACTTCGTCGACGTCATGTGGGTCGTCGTCTACTGCACCGTCTACATCCTGTGATCAACCCGCTGGGGTCCGAGCGTGAGGCGTTCCGCTTCCTGCTCTGGGTGATCGCGGTGTTCGGCGTGCTGATGGTCCTCGTGCTGCTGGGCCGCGCAGTGTTCTAGTGCTCCGCGGATTAAGGTTTCGCCTGCCAGGCGAGGGGCTCCCTCGTCGCCCTCGCCTTCGGCGACGATACGGATGGAACTCACGCTAGATCCCGGCGTCCTCGCGACGATCGCCGTCGCGGAGTACCTGTACCTGCGGGCGCTGCGGATCCTGCGGCGGCGCGGCGTGTCGGTGGGTCTGGGCCAGAAGCTGTTCTGGCACGCGGGGATCGCGCTGTGGGTGATCGGGCTCGTCTCGCCGGTCGACTCCTACGGGGACGACCTGCTGTCGGCCCACATGGCCCAGCACCTGCTGATCGCGGACCTCGGCGCGCCGCTGCTGCTGGCGGGCGCCCGCTACCCCGTGCTGATGTTCCTGCTCCCGCGGCCGGCGCTCGTCACGCTCGCGCGCTGGCGGGCGGGGCGGCACGCGTTCCGCGTCCTGCGGCGGCCGCTCGTGGCCGTGCCGGTCTACGTCCTGGTGCTCTACACCTGGCACTTCTCGTTCGCGTTCGAGGCCGCCGTGCGCCATCCGGTGGTGCACGCGCTCCAGCACACGTCGTTCGTGGCGATCGGGATCCTCGTGTGGTGGGTGGCGCTCGATCCCAAGCGGGCACGGGTCGTCGGGCCAGCTGTGGAAGGTGCCGTACCTGATCGGCGCGCGGTTCGGCGGGATGCTGCTCGGGATGGCGTTCGTGATCATCCGCGTGCCGGTCTACACGGGCGTGTACGGCTCCGGGGAGCGCGAGCTGGGCCTCAGCGCGCTGCACGACCAGCAGCTCGCCGGCGGCATGATGGTCTCGCTCGACATCGTCATCATGGCCTTCGCGCTCTGCTTCTTCTTCCTCCGGGCCGCCCAGGACGGGGCCCGCGAGGACGCCGCGGCGCGCGACGCCGCGCTCAGCGCGCCGCGCTGACGCCCACCGCTGCGCTCAGCCCTCGACGGTGAGGGTGCCTTCCATCCCGGCCTGCCGGTGGCCGGTGACGGAGCAGTAGAACGTGTACTCGCCGGCCTGAACGTTCACGTTGATCCGCGAGACGCCGCCGTTGGTGACCTGCTCGCCCTGCTCGTTGACGCCGTTGCCCTCGAGCGAGATGTCGTGCGGGACGTTCGACTCGTTCGGCGAGTCGATCTCGAGCGCGCCGGGCGGCGCCTTGGCGTCGGCGAACTGGTAGGCCAGGGCGCCGCCGGGGTCGGCGGGGATCTCGAGCTTGCCGTTCTCCGCCTCGGCCGTGCCCTCCGCCTTGGCGGCGCCGACCTGCGCGAGCTGACCCGTGTCCTCGCCGCCCTTGGCCACCGCGCTCGCGACGTAGGCCGCGACGTCCTCCGCGTTGTCGCCCGTGACGATGTTGGGCTTCATCAGCGGCAGCGTCTTGCCGGTCTTGGGATCGACCTGCGGGTTCTTCGCGGGCTGGAGGATCTGCCGGTGGACGATGCCCGCGAACGTGCTCTCGCCGAAGCCGTCCTTGCGCGCCCGCTGGAAGGCCTGGTCCAGGTTCGGCCCCGTGACGCCCGTGGTGCCCGCGCGCTTGAGCGTGTGGCAGGCGCCGCAGTTCGCGACGAACTGCTGCTTGCCGTTGACGACGTTCTCGCCCTGATCGGTCACGCCGCAGCCGCTCAGGAAGGCGATCGACGCCGCCGCCGAGGCACCGAGCAACGCCCCCCGAACCCAAGTCCTCGTCATCGGCGCGGAATCCTAACCGCTCCGGTGGCGGCGAGGCTCCCGGTCAACGGCGCTGGGTGCGGAAGCGAGGGGGCGGAGCGAATCGCCAGGTGCGAGTTTCTTCTCCCTGGCGGCAGAAAGTCGGATCTCGCGACGGAACCGCCCACGAGGTGCGCGTTTCTTCTCCCTGGCGGCAGAAAGTCGGCACCTCGCGAACGCACCGCCCCGTCACCACCCCCACCCAGCCGCCGTTCAAGACGTCGGGCCCGGGATCACGGCGTCGGCAGGTCGTCCAGCTCCCCGCGGGCGGCGGCGATGACGGTCTTGGCCACTCCGTCCCAGGAGTAGCGCTCGCGGGTGGCGGCGACGATGGCGTCGCGGGTGGCGGCGCGGAGGTCGTCGGGCGCGGCGAGCCAGCCCGTGAGGCCGGCGGCGAGCTCGCGGACCGCTTCGGGGCCGACCTCGAAGGTGAGCCAGTCGTGGGCGGCGGCCGGGACGGCGTCGGAGAGCGTGCGCGCCACCTCGCCGAGGCCGGAGTGGTTCGCGACCACCGGCAGGGCGCCGCAGGCCGCGGCCTCGGCGGCGACCATCCCGAACGCCTCGGGGAACGTGCTCGTGACGGCCATCGCCTCGGCGGCGGGCAGCAGGTCGGCGAGCTCGTCGTGGTCCAGCCGCCCGGTCCAGGCCACGCGGTCGGGGAGCGCGCTGGCCGCGGCCACGTACGCGTCCCGCTCCTCGCCCTCGAGCGAGTCGACGAACGCCGCCAGCCACGGCAGCTCCTGCCCGGACTCGCCGCGCGTGGCGCGCACCGCCTTCGAGGTCGCCGCGGCCGAGCGCGGCGGCGAGCGCCTCCAGGCCCTCGCGGAACGCCCCGAAGCCCACGATCGCCAGCCGCGCCGCCGGCTCCTGGGCGAGCACGAGCGGCCACGCCGCCAGCAGCAGCTCCACGCCCTTGGACGCGATGAGCTTGCCCACGAACACGACCAGCCGGTCGCTCCGCGCCGATCGTGGCGAGCGCGGCGGCCGCCTCGCCGTGGCGGCGCGCGAAGGAATGGCCGCCCGCGTCGGGCGCGGTCTCGGCGGCGGGCGCGGCCGACGCGCGGCGAGCGCGGGTCGCGCGCGCGAGCGCGGCGCCCCAGGCCGCAGCGCCGCCGCCGTCGAGCGCCGCGGCGCGGTCTCGCGGGACGAATCGGCCGACGTCCACGCCGGGCGGGCCGAGGCGGGTCCGGGCGGGCAGGGCGGGATCGCCCATCGCCTCCCACAGGCTCTCCCCCGTGTGCCGCGAGCCGACGAGCACGCCGCGCGCGCCGGCGAGGCCCTCCTCCGCGTACGGCTTGAACCGCGGATGCGGCTTCACGACGTACTCGAGCGCGCTCCCGTGGATCTTGACCGCGTACGGGACGCCGAGGCCGTCGAGCGCCCGCGCGAGGATCACGGGCCCCATCACCAGGTGGTTCGCCAGCGCCACGTCGGGCGAGACCCGCTCGGCGACCTCGCGCACGGCGGCCACGTTGCGCGTGAGATACCGCTCGACCTCCTCGTCGGTCAGGTCAGGGAACGGCCGCGCCTCCACCCCCTCGTAGCGATCCGCGACGTACAGGGGCAGCAGCCCCGCGATGTCCGGCCGGTACACCGTGGCGCGCACGGGCTCCCGCCGTACCTGCACGTCCAGGCCGCCGCCTTCCCAGGAGCCGGCGGCGTCGACCCACGGAAGCGCCAGCGGGTCGCGCTCCTGCGCCAGCAGGTGCACCTCGTGCCCCAAGCGCCGGAACGCCTCCCCCGAGCGCGGCGTTGTAGACGTTCGAGCCGGTACCCCCGAGGAGGTACCCGTGGAAGATGAGGACCCGCATGGCGCCGGAAGCCTAGAGTGAATCCCGACCGCCGCCGCCGGTGCGCTTGCTAAGGTCACGCACCGTGATCCGGCAGAAGTATCGCCTGCGGGCGCCGTCGACCGGCCGGGAGACGATCCTGGAAGCCGAGCCGGGGCGGGCGTACCGCGACCGCGAGACCGGCGAGACGCTCGAGGTGGTCGGCAAGCTGCTGCCGCTGCCGCCCTCGCAGTCGAACCTCCCGTGGGCCGTGGAGAACCTGCGCTTCTGCAACTGGTGCGACCAGCCCGCCCAGAAGGACCTCAACGACTGCCCGACCTGCGGGCGCCGCATGGGCGCCCTGCCCCTCTGACCTGCTTCTTCCCGTGCGCGCGGCTCGTCCCGCAACCGCCCTCCTGATCTCCGCCGTGCTCGCGCTCGGCGCGGCCGGCTGCGGCGGCAGCGAGGTCGAGTACGACGAGGTCCCCGGACCGCCCGCCAGCGTGCCGATCCCGAACGACACGAGCACGCTCGAGGGCTCCGGCGACTCCAGCGCGAGCGGCGACGCGAGCGCCACCCCCACCCCCGAGGCCACCGCCGCCCCGGACAGCCAGTCGGGCGACGCGGGCACCAACACGGCCGCCACCACGGAGCCGGCCGCGCCCACCACCGACGGCACGACCGACACCGGCGCGACCACGGACAGCGGCGGCAGCACCGCCCCCGCCGAGCAGGACGGCCCGAGCAACGACACGGCGCCCCCGGCGGGCTCCGAGGCCGAGCAGTTCGAGGCGTTCTGCGCCGAGAACCCCGGCGCCTGCTGAACACTCGTCCAGAGCGAGGGGAAAAGCCGCAAGATGGGCGGCTACCCGCATCAAGCGGCCATGTGGGGCCGCCGATAGAGCGACTGACACCCCTCCATCTCGAGGGAAGGTCCCGTCGTTCCCGAATCGCTCCCCGCCCACGCACCCACCGCCGGACCCGCGACCGACCCGCTCGGGACGGGGTCGGCTGCCGCATGCCTCCAGCAGCTCGCGCGCGCCGCGACCGCCGCGGACACCCCCGAAGGCGTCCTCGGGCCGCTGACCGCCGCCCTGTTCGAGGTCCTGGCGGCCGACGAGGTGCACCTCGTCGAGGTCGCGCAGGGCGCCGCGACCAGCGACGGGCACGTCATGCGCGCCGGCGGCGGCGAGGCTCCGGGCTACGTCCAGACGCTCGACGGCCGGCCCTCGGGCGTCCAGCACGTCGTCGAGACCGGCGCGCCGCTGCACGTCGTCGACGCGCCCGGCTCCGCCATCGTGCGCGCGGACCACGTCGAGCGCTTCGAGGTCGCCTCCGCGCTGTTCGTGCCGGTCGCCTGGGCCGGCGAGGTGCGCCACGTCGCGATCCCGATCTTCCGCGAGCGCCGGGAGCTGGAGGACGCGGAGCTCGCCTGGGCCCGCGCGCTCGGCGACCAGGCCGCCGCGGGGCTCGCCCGCATCGAGGCCGAGCGCCGAGCCAAGGCACGGGCCAAGCAGGACGAGGCGCTCGTCCGCGCCGCCCGCGCGCTCAACGCCAGCCTCGAGCTCGGCGACGTCCTGCGCACGCTCGCCCGCGAGGCCTCGCGGGCGCTCGACGGCGACATCACCGGCGTCTACCTCGGCAACGCGGAGACCGGCGGCGTCGCCACGGCCGGCCACAACGTGCCGGACAGCTGGCACGGCATGACGCTGAGCGCGGGCGAGGGCGCGGCCGGCAAGGCGCTCGCCACCGGGAAGCCGTACCTCACCAACGACTACCAGACGGAGGCCGGCGCCCCGGCGAACGAGGCGCTGCGCTCCTTCCGCTCGGCCATCGCCGTCCCGATGGCGTGGAACGACGAGCTCAAGGGCGCGCTGTCGGTCGGCTGGACGCGGCTGCACCGGATCGACGCCGAGGACGTCCGCACGCTGGAGGCGATCGCCGACCTCGCCACCGTCGCCTGCTGCAACGCCGAGAGCTACGAGGAGATCCAGCAGGCCGCCCGCACCGACGCGCTCACCGGCCTGCTCAACCACGGCGCGATGCAGATCCGCCTGCGCGAGGAGATCGCCCGCGCCCGCCGCGACCACGCGCCGCTGAGCTGCGTGATCGTGGACCTCGACGACTTCAAGCGCGTCAACGACTCGCGCGGCCACCAGGCCGGGGACGACCTGCTGCGCGCGGTCGCCAACCTGCTGCGGGACGAGCTGCGGCCGTATGACCAGGTCGCGCGCTACGGCGGCGACGAGTTCGTGCTGCTGCTCCCCGGCAGCGACGAGGCCACCGCGTGCGCCGTGGCCGAGCGCATCCGCGACACCGTCGCGGCCGAGACCGCGCCCGGCTCACGGCTCGAGCTGGCCGGCGCCTGCTCGCTGGGCGTCGCCCAGTGGCGCGAGCCGCTCGACGCCGCGGCGCTGCTCGAGCACGCCGACCGCGCGCTGCTGCTCGCCAAGCGCACCGGCAAGGGCCGCGTGGCGGTCGCCAACGCCGACATCGAGCGCGAGCTGGCGCTCCTCAACGCCCAGGAGGGCTCCCCCGCCGCCGTCCAGGCGCTGGCCGCGGCGATCGAGGCCCGCGACAGCTACACGCGCGAGCACTCCGACCGCGTCGTCCACCTGGCGCGCGGCGTGGCGATGATCCTCGGCCTTCCGACCGCGAAGGTCGAGCGGATCGCCCACGCGGCGCTGCTGCACGACGTCGGCAAGCTCGGCGTCCCCAACGAGATCCTCGAGAAGCGCGGCGCGCTGACCCCGGAGGAGTGGGCCATCATGGCCGAGCACCCGGTGGCCGGCGAGCGGATCCTGCTGCGCATCCCGGAGCTCGCCTCCATCGCCCCGATCGTGCGGCACGAGCACGAGCACTGGGACGGCTCGGGCTACCCGGACCGGCTCAAGGGCAGCGCGATCCCGATGGGGTCGCGGATCATCCTCGCCTGCGACTCGTTCGAGGCGATGACCACGCCGCGGCCGTACCGCCCGGCGATGACGTCCGCCGAGGCGGTCGCCGAGCTGAAGGCGGGCTCGGGGGCCATCTTCGATCCCGAGGTCGTCGACGCGCTGCTCGACCTGCTGGGCGAGCGCACGCCCGAGGTGCCCAACCGCGCCCGCAGGCGCATCCCGGGGCCGCCGCCGCGGATCCCGGAGCGCCGCCGCCGCAGCTAGCCGTCGTCGCGGGGACGCGGCTTGGGCTTCTTGTTCGGCTTCGGGTTCGTGATCAGCGTCGCCGTATAGGTCAGGCGCGCCCTGTAGAGGCAGCGGTACTGCGTGAGCGCGCCGATCGTGAGCTGCGCGGTCTGGCGGTCCGTGTCGTCGCAGCGGTTGAGCGCGCGGCTCGCGCGCCACGAGCTCCCGTCCTCGGTGAGCGCCGAGAGCGCCGGCGCCCACGTCGGCACGGTCAGGGCGATGATCTCGCCCCTGCGGACGTTGAGCGCGCGGTCGAGCGGGAACTGGACCGTCTGTGCCGAAGTAGTCGCTGAGCGGGACGATCGGCGTCTGCGCGCGGACCCGCCCGAACAGCCGGTCGCCGCGGCGGAGCACCGAGAGGCCGGCCGACGCCGCGCCGAAGTTGTCCTCGAAGAAGTTGATCTGCCGCTGCGTCGGCGAGCCGAGCCGGACCGTCCAGGCGACGATCTTCCCGCGCCTCGGCACGACGTAGACGGCGCGGCTGTCCACGACCTTGGCCTGGTAGCCGGTCGTGCGCGAGACGGCCAGGCAGGGGTTGTCCGGGCAGGTCGGGACGGCCTCCGTGGCCGCTTGGCCGACCTCGATGATCCGCGCGGAGGCGGTGGCGGGAACGACCGCGCAGGCGAGCGCGGCGCAGGCAGCGATGATCGCGCGGTGCAGGGGCATCCCGGCATTGAACACGACGGAAGCCCCGGGGTTGCGCCCTTCGCGGACGCGGGGAGTGGCGGTCCTAGATCTTGGTGACGTTGACGGCCTTCGGACCCTTGTCGCCGTTCTCTTCCTCGTAGCTCACCTTGGCGCCCTCGGTGAGCGAGCGATACCCGTCACCGTTGATGCCGGAGAAGTGCACGAAGAGGTCGCGGCCACCCTCGTCGGGCGTGATGAAGCCGAAGCCCTTGTCGTCGGAGAACCACTTGACAGTGCCGGTGCCCACTTTGCTCTGACCCCACTTGGTGCTGCGTGTTCCTCGGCCGGATGGGAACGATCCCGGCCCTGACAGGACGACGCTATCCGGATCGAGCGTCTTGACGCAAGCGGAATCTTCTGGCGGCGGGCGGGTCCGGGGCCAGGTCGGTGCAACCCGCCGCGCGCGGGCAGCGCGTGCCGCGCCAGATCGACTCGCCGGCGAACCTGAGCCGCGGCGGGCGGCGAATCGCGGCCGGCTCGAACGACAGGAACACGGTGCGTCTCGTGGGACGGGAGACCGCGACGTCTCCGGCGGTCCGCGGCGGCCCGTTGGACCGGGTGCGCAGCACGCGCGCGCGGAGCTCGCCGCCCTCCGCGGCAGGGGTCGCGCAGACCAGGTACTCGGGCAGCTCGCCGTCGGGATCGGCCTTGACGTAGAGCTTCAGGCAGATCGAGCCGCGGTCACCGAGCGAAGCCGTGCGCCATGCGCGCCGCATCGTCACCTCCCCGCGCAGCGTGCCGTCGAGCCGGGTGCTCATGGCCACGCGGACGATGTCGAGCGGGCCGCGGACGTCGCGCTTGCGGTCCAGCTGGAACGTCGGCTCGATCGCCTCGACCTGCGCGGGCGCGACGGCGAACGCGGCGGCGATCGCGAGCCCGGCGAGCATCAGCCCCCTTCGAGTGCGCGCGCGGCTTCGGCGATCTCGTCGCGGTCGCCCGGGCCGGGCGTCCACGGCAGCCGCAGCGGATCCCCGCCGTAGCGCGGGATCACGTGCATGTGGAAGTGGAAGACCGTCTGCCACGCCGGGCGGCCGCACGAGTTGAGGAGGTTCACGCCGTCGGCCTCGAGCCGCTCCGGCATCACCTGGGCGATCCGCTGGGCGGCGGTCGCGACGGCGGCGAGGTCCTCGGGAGCGATCTCCAGCAGGTCCTTCGAGTGCTCGCGCGGGACGACGAGGACGTGGCCGCGGGTGGCCGGGTTGATGTCCATGAAGGTGACCGTGCGGTCGTCCTCGGCGACGCGGGTCGCCGGCAGCTCCCCGGCGACGACCTTGCAGAAGATGCAGTCCGGATCGGCCGCCATGCGCGGCAGAGTAGCGTTCCCGCCCCTCATGGCCGCCGCCGCCGACCGCCTGCGCGCCACCGTCGAGCACCTCGCCGCGATCGAGCGCCCGTCCGCCTCCGACGGCGAGCGCCGGGCCGCCGAGTGGATCCGCGACCGGCTGGCCTCCCATGGCGCGCACGCGCGTGTCGAGGAGGAGCACGCGCACGGGACGTACTGGGTGCCGCTCGGGCTCATGACCGCGGCCGCGGCGCTGGCCGGGCTGGCCGCGCGATCGGGCTCGCGCGCGAGCCGCGCGCTCGCGGCGGCGGCGGGCGCCGCCGCGGCGGCCGGCATCGCCGACGACGTCTCCGCCGGGCCGCACCGCTTCCGGCGGCTGCTGCGCCGCCGCGCGACCCACAACGTCGTCGCGGAGGCGGGCGACCGCGACGCGGAGCGCACGCTGGTGCTCGTGGCCCATCACGACGCCGCCCGCGGCGGGCTGCTGTTCGCTCCCCAGCTCGTCGAGTGGCCGGCGAACGCGTTCCCCGGCTGGTACGCGAAGCAGGACACGTCGCCGCAGGTGGCGATGGTGGCCGTCGCCGGGCCGGCGCTGGTCGCGCTCGGCGGCCTGACCGGGCTGGCGGCGCTGCGGAAGCTGGGGACGGGCGTGTCGCTGGCCGCCACGGCGGTGTTCGCGGACATCGCGGGCCGCTCGGTGGTGCCGGGCGCGAACGACAACCTCTCGAGCGTCGCCGTGCTGGTCGAGCTGGCCCGCTCGCTCCAGGAGCGGCCGGTGCGCGGCCTGCGGGTGCTGCTGGTCTCGACGGGCTCCGAGGAGTCGTTCATGGAGGGCATGCGCGGGTTCGCCGCGCGCCACTTCGGCTCGCTGGACCCGGAGCGCACCGAGGTGGTCGTGCTCGAGTGCCTGGGCTCGCCCGAGCTGGTCGTGATCGAGGGCGAGGGCATGCTGGTCATGCGCGACTACACGCCGGCCGTCCGCGACCGGCTCGCGGCGGTGGCCGAGCGCGAGGGGATCCACCTGCGGCGGGGGCTGCGCGTCGGGCTCGCGACGGACGGGCTGATCGCGCTGAAGGCGGGCTATCCGAGCGCCGGGCTCGGCTCCGTGACGAAGTACAAGTTCCCCTCCAACTACCACTCGCAGCGCGACACGCCGGAGAACCTGGACTACGGCACGCTCCGCGACGCCGCGGCACTGTGCGAGGCGTTCGTGCGCGACGCGGCTACGAGCGCGTGAGCCGGCGCGCGCGGGCGAGCGCCTGCTCGCGGGTGGCGATCTCGCCCGCGTAGCGGTCCTCCTCGAGCTGGGCGAGCAGCTCGCCGAGCTTCGGGCCGGGCGCGAGGCCCAGCTCGCGCGCGAGCTCGTCGCCGCGGACCAGCGGCGGCCGGGGGCCGGCCTCGCGCTCGGCGAACGCGAGCGCGAGCATGTCGCGGGCCAGCGCGACGTGGGCCCCGATGGCGGGCTCGGCGTTCTTGCCGCGCGTGGCGAGGCGGTCGGCGACCGTGAGGATCGTGACGTCGGCCGCGTACGGGGCGGTGGCGCGGAGGTAGCGCCAGGCCGCGCGGCGCGAGATGGGCCGCTCGTGGACGAGGAAGCCGAGCGCGAGGTGGTGGCGGGTGAGGGCGGCGACGTAGTCGCGCAGGCGCTCGGAGGAGCGCAGGCGGGCCAGCACGTCGCGCGCCAGCTCGGCGCCCTCGCGGTCGTGGCCGATGAACGTGACGCGGCCGTCGGGGAGCATGCCGCGGGTGGCGGGCTTGGCGGCGTCGTGCAGCAGGGCGGCGAGGCGCATCGCCTGGCCGCGGGTCAGCTCGTCGGCGAGCGGCTCGGCCAGCAGCGCGCCGACGGCGGCCGCCTGGTCGCCCAGGCCGGCGCGCTCCGGGTCCTCCTCGATCCGGACGACGGCGTCGAGCACCTCGAGCGTGTGGCCGTAGACGTCGGCGTGGTGGAACACGTTCTGCTCGACGCCCTTGAGCGCGGCGACCTCGGGGAGCACGGCGTCGAGCAGGCCGAGCCCGTCCATCAGCGCGACGCCGAGGTGCGGCTGCGGGGCGCTGACCACGCGCTTCAGCTCGCCGAAGACGCGCTCGGGGGCTACGCGGTCGATGCCGGCGGCGTGCTCGACGACGGCCTTGCGGGTGTCGTCTGCGAGGTCCAGCTCCAGCTCGACGGCGAGCCGGACGGCCCGCAGGCACCTGAGCGGGTCGTCCTGGAGCGCGGAGCCGGACACCATGCGCAGGCGGCGGGCGGCGAGGTCCTCGCGGCCGCCGTGGGGGTCGAGCAGGTCGCCGCCGTCGAGCGGCTCGGCCATCGCGTTGATCGTGAAGTCGCGGGCGGCGAGGTCGGCGCGGATGTCGCCGTCGCGCAGCGGCACGAGGTCGACGTGCCAGTGCTCCTCGCGGCCTACGACGCGCCAGGCGCCGAACGCGCCGGAGAGCTGGAAGTGCGCGCCGTTGGTCGCGCGCGCGATCTGCTTGGCGGCCGCGCGCGGGTCGCCCTCGAGCGCGACGTCGACGTCGTCGGTGTCGCGGCCGAGCAGGCGGTCGCGGACGGCGCCGCCGACCAGCCACGCCTCCTGGCCCTGGAGCGCCTCGCGGACCGTGTCGAGCGGGGCGTTCACGCCTCGGCCCCTTCCCGGCGCCCCCGCGCCGCTGCGCGCGCGCCCGTCACGCCGGCTCCCCGTCGCGGTGGTGCTCGCGTGGCACGCGCGCGGTGATCCCGCACGTGATCTCGTAGTTGATCGTGCCGAGGCGCCGCGCGAGCTCCTCGGCGAGGATGCCGCCGCCGATCAGGATCGCCTCGGCGCCCCTCGATCCGTCGTCCTCGCCCAGGTCGACGGTGATGTTGTCCATCGAAACGGTGCCGACGAGCGGGACGCGGCGGCCGCCGACCACGACGTCCGCGTTGTTCGTCAGCCCGCGACGGACGCCGTCGCCGTATCCGATCGGGATCGTGCCGAGCCAGGTCTCGCGGTCGGCGACGAACCGGCGGCCGTAGCCGGCGCTCTCGCCCGGCGCGCAGCGCTTCGCCTCGGCGACGTAGGAGCGCAGCTCGAGCGCCGGCTCGAGGCCGTGGTCGCCCGGGTCCTCGTGGAAGGGGTCCATGCCGTAGACGGCGATGCCGCAGCGGACGAGGTCGAAGCGGGCGGCCGGCTCCGCCAGCGTGGCGGCCGAGTTGGCGGCGTGGACCGTGATGCCGGGGTGCCGGGTCTTGAGGGCCTCCGCCCACGGCGTGAACGCTTCGAGCTGCTCGCGCAGGAAGCCGGTCTCCGGCTCGTCGGCGGTGGCGAAGTGCGTCATCGCGCCCGCGAGCCGCAGCCCCGGCGCGGCCGCCACCGCGTCGGCGACACGGGTCGCCTCGTCCGGGTCGCGCGTGCCGAGCCGCCCCATGCCCGTGTCGAGCTTCACGTGGACCCCGACGGGCGCCGGGCCGGCCTCGCCGGCCCGCCTGAGCCGGCCTCGCCGGCCCGCCGCGCGATGTCGGCGACGAAGCCCTCTCGCCACGCGACGACGTCCGCGCGGGCGGCGAGGGCGACGTCCAGCTCCTCGTCGGAGAGCGCGCCCATCACCAGGAGCGGCGCGTCGATGCCGGTTGCCCGCAGGTCGCGGGCCTCGAGCGCCGTGGCGACGGCCAGCGAGCTCGCTCCGCCGGCCAGCGCGGCGCGGGCGGCGTGCGCGGCGCCGTGGCCGTACCCGTCCGCCTTCACGACCGCGCACAGGCGGGCGGGCGCCGCGGCCTCGGCCAGCCGCGCGCAGTTGCGCTCGATCGCGGCGACGTTCACCCGCGCCAGGGCGCGCAGCATCCGCGTCACTCCGGTTCGTTCGTCAGCGCGTCGAGCACGTCGACCCGCGTCACGACGCCGACCAGGCGGCCGTGCTCCACGACCGGCAGCCGGTTGTGCTTGCGGCGGGCGATGAGCCTCGCCGCCGCCTCGACGCTCGCGCCCGCCTCGATCGTCACCGGGTCCTCGGTCATCATGTCGGCCGCCGTCGAGGCGAACGCCTTCTTCAGCCGGGCCTCGAAGCGCGACATCGACTCGAGGAACACCACCCCGCCGAACAGCTGGAACCAGTGCGGCAGGTGCAGGTCCTCGCCCTCGCCGGAGATCACGAGGTCGGTCTCCGTGATGATGCCGACGCACCGCCCGCCCTCGTTGATCACCGGCACGCCCGGCAGCTCGTGCGAGCGCAGCACCTTGAGCACCGACTCGACCGGGTCCGACGGGTACACCGGCGGCACGTCCGTCTCCATGATGTCGCGAACCGTCAGCGCCACTGGCGGCGAAGACTACGGCGCACGCGCCTATCCTGCCGCGCGTGCGCGCGGACTTCTGGGCCGGCCGGCGGGTGCTCCTCACCGGCCACACGGGCTTCAAGGGCGGCTGGCTGGCGCTCTGGCTCGAGCGGCTCGGCGCCGAGGTCACCGGCTTCGGCGCGCCGCCGCCGACGGTGCCGTCGCTGTTCGAGCTCGCGCGCGTCGGCGAGGCGGTGGACGACGTGCGCGGGGACGTCCGCGACGCCGGCGCCGTCGAGGACGCGGTGCGGCGCTCGGCGCCCGAGGTCGTGCTGCACCTCGCGGCGCAGCCGCTGGTCCGGCGCGCGTGGCGCGAGCCGGCCGAGGCGTTCGCGGTCAACGCGCTCGGCACGGTCCACGTGCTCGACGCCGTCCGCCGGCACGCGCCCGGCGCCGCGGTCGTGGTCGTCACCACGGACAAGGTGTACGCCGACCCCGACAGCGGGCGCCGCTTCACCGAGGACGACCCCCTCGGCGGCAAGGACCCCTACTCGGCGTCCAAGGCGGCCGCGGAGCTCGTCGCGGCCAGCTACCGCGACGCCCACGGCCTGCGCGTGGCGACGGCCCGCGCCGGCAACGTGATCGGCGGAGGCGACTGGGCCGAGGACCGCCTGATCCCCGACGCGGTCCGCGCCGCGGCGGCCGGCCGGCCGCTCGAGGTCCGCGATCCCGAGGCGATCCGCCCGTGGCAGCACGTCCTCAATCCCGCTCGACGGCTACCTCGAGCTGGCCGAGCGGCTCCACGGCTCGGCCGAGGTCGCCACCGCGTTCAACTTCGCCCCGCCGCTCGACGCCCCCCAGCGCCCCGTCGTCCTGGATCGTCGAGCGCTTCGCCGCCGCCTGGGGCGACGGGTGGCTCCCCGCGGTGCCCCGCGCCGCCGCCGGACGGGCCCGCCGAGGCCGCCCGCCTCGGCCTCGACCCCACCCGCGCCGCCGACCGCCTCGGCTGGACGGAGCGCTGGCCGCTCGAGCACGGCCTCGCCGCGACGGCCGAGTGGTACCGGCGGGTGCTCGGCGGAGAGGACGCCCGCGCGGTCACGCTCGCGCAGATCTCGGCGTTCGAGGGCGCCGGCGTGGCCGCCGGCTCCGGAACTGCGGCTGGGTAGGGCGGCGAGGAGCGGGCCGCGGCGAGAACGTCGTAACGGTCCGGCGATTCAGCGCCCGTTACGACGTTGTCGTCGTATAGCGGTGGTAAACGTCGTAATCCCCGGCCCACGCAGCCGATCGTTACGACGTTGACCACCGTATGGGTGGTTAACGTCGTAATCCGCGCGCGCCGGCCGACCGTTACGACGTTGACCACCACGGCTGGCCCCACCACCACCCCACCCAGCCGAAGTTGGACCGGCCGGCGCCCACCCACGGCCGAGCCGCAGCGCGCCGGCAAGCGGCGGCGCGCCGACGAGGGCGCCGCGGCGCGACGACGAGGCGGCGGCCCGGCGCGGCGCCCTACGCCGTCAGCGCGGCGGGGAGCTCGCGGATCACGTCGCTCGCGATCACGCCGTCGGGGCCGTGGTGCCCGGCGGCGATCTGGCCCGCCCGGACGTGGGCGTAGACCCCCGCGCAGGCCGCGTGGGCGGGGGGCAGGCCCTTCGCGAGCATCGCGCCGATCACGCCGGCGAGGACGTCGCCCGTGCCGGCGGTGGCGAGCGCGGGCGCAGACCCGCGGGAGATCGCGGTGCGGCCGCTGGGCGAGACGACGAGCGTGTCGTCGCCCTTCAGCACCACGAACGCCTTCGCCTTGACCGCCGCCGCCCGCGCGTGCTCCAGGCGCGCACGGCGCCACCTCGGAGGACGGCACGTCGAGCAGCCGCCCCAGCTCGCCCGCGTGCGGCGTCAGCACCGTCGGCCACGGCCGCTGCGGGAGGTCCTCGGGGAAGCAGCCGGCCAGCGCGTTCAGCCCGTCGGCGTCGATCACCAGCGGGACGTCGATGCGCTCGAACATCTCCAGGGCGAAGTCGCGCGCCCCCGGCCGCTTCGACAGCCCCGGCCCGAGCACCACGGCGTCCGCGCGGCCGATCGCCTTCACCGCCGGCCCCGCCGCCTCGCGGCTCAGCGCTCCGTCGCGTCTCGGGCAGCCCGACCATCATCGCCTCGAGCAGCCGCACGGTGAAGGACAGCTCGAGGCTCGCGGGCGCGCCCACCGTCACGTAGCCGGCGCCCGCGCGCATCGCCGCCAGCGCCGCCATCGACGGCGCGCCGGTCAGCCCGCTCGCGCCGCCGAGGATGAAGACGTTGCCCGAGGAGAACTTCGTCGACCCGGCGCTCCGCCGCGGCATGTCGCGCAGCACGGCGCCGCCGATCAGCCCGAACTCCGGGCGGGCCGGCGCCCCGCGCGGGATGCCGATGTCGATCACGTGCACGTCGCCTGCGTACTCCTTGCCCGGCGCGATCCAGAGCCCCGGCTTGCCGCGGTGGAACGTCGCCGTGGCGGACGCGCGCACGGCCTCGCCCGACACCTCGCCGGTGGAGGCGTTGACGCCGCTGGGCATGTCCGCCGCCACCACGCGCGCCTTGCCCGCGGCGGCGGCGTTCACGGCCGCGATCACCGCGTCGACCGGCTCGCGCGGCGCGCCCTCGAAGCCCGTCCCCAGCACCGCGTCCACGATCACGTGCGCGCGCTTCAGCCGCGCGGCGTCGAACGGCTCGGGCGCCGGGCCGGGCAGCTTGCGCAGCATCGCCAAAGCGTCGCCCTGGAGCCACTCCTGCGGCCACACGAGCAGCACCTCGACCTCCCGGCCGGCCTGGCGCAGCAGCCGCGCGGCGACCAGCCCGTCGCCGCCGTTGTTGCCCTTGCCGCAGACGACCGCCACCCGCCCCGCCGGCCCGTACTGGCCGGTGACGCCGGCAAGGCCCTCCCCCGCCCGCTCCATCAGGTCCAGCGACGGGACCCCGCGCTCCTCGATCGCCCACGTGTCCGTCTCGCGCATGCGCGCCGCGTCCAGCAGCGGCTCCATCCAGCGGGGAAGGCTCACCGCAGGACCGCGACCGCCGCGGCCATGCCGCGCGTGTGGGTGAGCGAGATGCCGACCGCCGCGCCCAGCTCGCCGGCCCGCGCCGCCGCGGTGCCCGACAGCCGGATCTCCGGCGGCCGGTCGCCGCCGCCGACGACCTCGATGTCGCGCCAGCTCCACTCGCGCAGGCTGAGCGCCTTGGCGACCGCCTCCTTCGCGCAGAACCGCGCGGCGAGGTGCATGACAGGCCGCGCGCGGGTGTCGGCGTACGCCCGCTCGGAGTCCGTGAAGAGGCGCTCCGCCAGCCGCGGCCGGCGCGCCAGCGCCCGCTCGAGACGGTCGATCTCCAGCAGGTCGATGCCGACGGCGTTCATGAGGGGCGCGACTCTACCGGCGCTCGCGAAAGGGCAGGTCGCGGGGGCGAAGGGCTTGACCCGGACCCGCCCGATCTGCCAGGGTTGCGTCCAGCCGCACGACTATAGTTCAGGACCGGAAACTGGACTGACGTGCGATCAAGGATCCGGGAGTCAACCCATGGCCCCCGGCCGTCGATACGGATGATCGACGGGGAACGAGCCCGGAGGGCATTGATGCCGAACCACCCCCACAGCACCAAGGATGATGCGACGGAGCAGGGACGAAGCTTCCAGCGACGGTCGCCGAGCGTGATGCACAAGCGCGAGATCGACCGACTGTCGGCACGGGTCCAGACCCTCGAGCGCGAGAAGGCGTCGGTCGAGGCGTTCGCCGCCGTCGCCGCCCACGAGCTGCTGGAGCCGCTGATCCTCACGGAGTCCTACGTGACGCTGCTCAACGAGCGGCTCGAGGACGCCGAGCACGAGGAGACGCGCCGCGACCTCGACGCGCTCGCCCGCAGCGCCCGCCGCGGGCGCCTGCTGGTCGAGACCATGCTCTACGACGCCCGCAACAGCTCCCGCGGCGTCGACCGGCGGCCGGTCGACCTCAACGGCGTCGTGAGCGACGCGCTGCGGCTGCTCAAGCCCGAGATCGAGGCCTGCCGGGCCGAGGTCGAGCTCGACGACCTGCCCGAGGTCTCCGGCGACGAGGCGATGATCTCCGGCGTCTACAAGAACCTGCTGCTCAACGCGCTCAAGTACAGCCCGCGCATGGGGAGCTCGATCCGCATCGGCGCCGGCCGCAACGGCGGCGACCCGAGCCTGTTCGTGGAGAGCGAGGGGCCGCAGATCCCGCCGGAGGACCGCGAGCGCATCTTCGAGCCGTTCAACCGCGGCCACGGCGAGCGCCGGGCGAAGGGCACCGGCCTCGGGCTGGCGATCTGCCGCGACATCGTGCACCGCCACGGCGGCTCGATCGGCGTCGCGCCCGTCGAGCCGTCCGGGCAACCGCTTCTTCTTCACGCTGCCGGCCGAGTAGGCCGGCAGCGTCAGACGACGGCGTCGCGCAGGCGCTCGGCCTCCCGGCACCGCCTGCTCGCGCGAGCGCACGTCGAGCTTGCGGAACAGGTTCTTGAGGTGCGAGCGCACGGTCTCCGTGGAGAGCACGAGCGTGCGCGCGATCTCCTCGGTCCCGGCGCCGCCGGCCAGCAGGTCCAGCACCTCCCACTCGCGGTCGGTGAGCGGGCTGCGCACGGGCCGCAGGCCCGCGCGGCCGCGCGGCGCGCGACGGTAGGACTCGATCAGCGACATGGCCAGGCGCCGCGAGATCGCCGCCTCGCCGGACAGCGCGCCGCGCAGGATCCGCGGCAACGCGACGGGCTCGAAGTCACGCGAGAGGTAGCCGGCGGCGCCCGCCCGCAGCGCGTCCAGCGCGCGGCGCTCGTCCGGCTCCGCGGCCAGCAGCACGACGCGCACGTCCGGGAACGGCTCGTGGATCGAGCGCGCGGCGGCCACGCCGTCGAGCGCGGGCGGCCTGTCGTCCATGAGGACGACGTGCGGCCGGTAGAAGGCCGCGAGGTCGATCGCCTCCTGGCCGGTCGATGCCTCGGCGACGACGACCATGCCCTGATCCGTCATCGCGCCGCGCAGGCTGCGTCGAGCCAACGGATCGGCGTCGGCGATCACGATGCGGATCGCGTCTTCGTTGTCTACTTCGTCTTCCCACTGGGCGTCCATGCCAGCTCCTCCGACGGTCACTGTTGCGGTGATCCTAAATGAGTCATGGGGCGTATCTGCCCCCTCGGCGCAGGAATACCACCTTCCCAGCCAGGCCTCCCTGGCTGATAGTCAAAGGTGATGAGGGACTTGCTCCTGATCGCTGACGACCCGGCGACCGTGCGGACGATTCGCGTCGCCCTGCGGAATGCGGCCGTGCTTCCGCGTGGTCGGGACCGTCGACGGGCGCCAGTCGATCCGCCGGAGCGTCCGCGAGCTCGCGCCGAGCGTCGTCGTCGTCGACGAGATGTGTCAGCGCACGAACGCCTGGGCCCGGCTACGGGAAGCCCACGACGAGGTTCCGGACGCGACGCTCGTGCTCCTCGCGGCGGGTCTCGACAGCGCGGCGGTCGACGACGCGATGCAGGCGGGCGCCGACGCGGTCATCTCCGCGCGCCTCCCGCCCGCCCAGCTCGCGACGCTCCTGCGGGCGGTCGTCGAGGGCAACGTCGTGCACGTCCCGCGGCGGCCCGCCGTCGCGATCGCGCCCACGGCGATCGCCGACGCCCCGCGCCGGCTGCGCGCGGTCGCCGATCAGGCGGTCCGCACGAGCGCGTAGCTGGCGATCAGCTCGCTCGCCATCCGCTCGCCGGCCTGGCCGTCCCACAGCGGGATCGGCCGCCGCCCCGCCATCGCGGGCCGCGGCCGGACCACGGCGATGTCGCGCGGGTCGTAGCCCAGCAGCCGGTTGGTGCCCTGCACCACCGTCGCCTCCCGCTCCGTGGAGGCGCCGAGCGTGAAGCAGCTGACGCCGAGCGCGCTCGCCTCCACCTGCACCGCGCCCGAGTCCGTCACGACCGCCCCGGCTCCCGCCTGGAGCGACAGGAACTCGACGTACGGGAGCGGCGGCACGCAGCGCACGCCCGCGGCGACCAGCCGGTGCGCGTCGCCCATCTCCTCCAGCCGCGCGCGCGTGCGCGGGTGCATCGAGAACACGACCGGCACGCGGCCCGCGAGCGCCGCCAGGCCCTCGACGATCCGGGCGAGCCGCTCGTCGTCGTCCACGTTCACGGGGCGCTGGACCGTGGCGAGCACGTAGCGGCCGGGCTCGACGCCGTAGCGGGTCCAGGCCGCCACGGCCCGTGCGCCGGCCTCCGCGCGGCGCAGGGAGTCGACGATCGCGCTCCCCACCACGCGGACGCGGTCGGCCCCCGCCCCCTCCGAGACCAGGTTGGCCGCCGCCTGCGGGCCGGAGGCGAACAGCAGGTCGGCCAGCGTGTCGAGCAGGATGCGGTTGACCTCCTCGGGCATCGACCAGTCGCGCTCGCGCAGCCCGGCCTCGAGCTGCGCGACCGGGATGCCGAGCGCGGCCGCCGCCAGCCCGCAGCCCGAGCGTGGCGTTCGCCGAGCCGGCCACGACGACGGCCACGGGCCGGAGCGCGACCAGGAGCGGCTCGGCGGCGCTCAGCGCCTGCGCGGTCTGCGTCGCCGCCGAGCCTTCCCCGACGCCGAGGTGCTCGTCGGGCTCGGGCAGTCCCACGCCGGCGTACGCGCCGCCGCGGCGCCCGGTGTGCACGATGACCTGGCGGAACGCGCCATGCCGCTCCAGCGCGCCCGCCACGGGCGCCACGACGACCGCGTCCGAGCGCGTGGCGACCACGTGCACGAGCGTCGGCTGCTCGTCGTCGGCCGCCCCGGCAGGGGCGACCAGGCGCACGGGCGGCGTCTCGGCGCGCGGTCGATGAGGGGCCATCACCCCCCAACGTGCCGCGCGCCGGCGCGGGAATCAACCCCTGGGCGTCAGGCGTCGCTGCCGCGCATGCGCTGCGCGATCGCCACGGCCTCCTCGCGGGACCGGGCGTTGAGCTTGCGCAGGATGTTCTTCACGTGCGAGCGCACGGTCTCGCTCGAGAGGACGAGCGTCTCCGCGATCTGGTCCGTCGACTTGCTCTCGTAGAGCAGGTCGATGACCTCCCACTCGCGCGCGGTCAGCGGGCTCTTGACCGGCCGCATGCCGGTCGCCGCCTCCGGCATCCGCCGCATCTGCTCCACGAGCTGGCGCCCGAGCTTGCGCGAGATCACGGCCTCGCCCTCGCGCGCGCCGCGCAGCGCCTGCGGGAGCCTGTCGATCTCGAGGTCCTTGCTCAGGAAGCCGACCGCGCCGGCCCGCAGCCCGAGCATGCCCATCTCCTGCTCGGCCGAGCTCGTGAGGATCACGATGAGCTGGTCCGGCATCTGCTTGATGATGCGCCGCGTGGCGGCGATGCCGTCCAGCTCCGGCATCACGACGTCCATGAGGACGACGTCTGGCCGATAGTGCAGGGCCAGCTCGACCGCCTCGCGGCCGTTGTGCGCCTCCGCGATGACGACGATTCCCGCCCGTTGCAGGACATCCTTGATCATGCGCCGGGCGAACGGGTCGTCGTCAGCGATGATCGTCCGCAATGTCTCAGTCTGCTCGTATAGCTCGACTTCTGGGGAGAAGTCGCTCCTTACGGAGTGATTGGTGCCTACCGTGGCTTCCGTATTTCCGTCGTTCATGACGGTTCCACGCTAGCGGATCATCGGCCCGCCGCAAAGCGCCGGATACCCGACATTTGTCCCTTTATCACCCGGGGGGTTACAGATATCCCCCCGTACGAAGGTCCAGGGGTCCCCCGCGCAGGGGAGCGGACGTGACCACCCCTCCCCTCCCCTCTGCCGTCGACACTGGGCAGACAAATCCTCCCGGCGGCACGGGGATCTCACCTTCCAGCCAGGGGCGATCCGACGCATTCTGGTGCCATGCTCGAGGACGAGTCGACGGCAGCGCCGCTCCTGGACGATCTGCGCCGGGCCCTGCCGGCCGATGCCACCTTGCAGAACCTGCTCGGGATCATGAGCACCAAGCTCGATCTCTGCGGGCGCCTGCCCATCTACGAATACGAGGCCAACATCGAGGGCCACCGCACATCGGCGGCGGCCTTCCACGAGCTGGCGCAGGTCGAGCGGGACTCGTTCAACGCGCTCGTCGCCTGCCTCCGCCGGCACCTGGACGAGACCGGCAACGGCAAGGCCGCCGAGGCGACGACCCGCAAGCGCCCGGCGAGGAGCCGGCGATGAGGCTCGCGGACGAAGGGACCGCGACGGTCTCGCAGCTCTACGCGCTCGCGACCGTCCACCGGCTGCGTCCGCCGTCGGCCTGCGGGTCGCCCCGCCGCCGCCTCCGGCCGCCGGTGCAAGGCCCCGCGACCGTCATCGACCTCACGCGCGCACGGCAGCGCGCGTACCCCGACTTCACACCACCGGAAGGGAACGCAGCATGACCCGCCAGGAACTCACGGAAGAAACCCATTCAATGGAGGTGGCCGCATGAAGCGCCTGGTCATCGTCGCGGATCACTCGCTCGTCGTGAACTCGATCCGCCTGGCTCTGCGCCAGACCGCCGGCTTCAAGGTCGTCGGATTCATCGACGGCCGCATGCCCGCCGGCCCCGCGCTCTCGGAGCTCAAGCCCGAGGTCATCGTCGTGGACGACATGCAGCTCCCGGAGAACGCCATCGCGCGGCTGCGCGAGGCGGCCGAGCACGCGCCGGACTCCAAGCGGCTGCTGCTCACCATGCGCATGGAGGAGTCGTGGATCAGCGAGGCTTTCGAGGCCGGCGCCGACGGCATCCTCTCCAAGAGCGTCCACCCGGTCAGCATGGGCACGCTCCTGCGCGAGATCACGCAGGGCCACGTCGTCCAGCGCTTCCAGCCGCGCATCGCGCGCCCCGAGCAGGTCGACTGCCCGCTCACCGAGCGCGAGAAGGAGATCCTCGTCCTCACCGCCGAGGGCTACACGAACCAGCGGATCGCCCGCGAGCTGTGGGTGACCGAGCAGACGGTCAAGTTCCACCTCTCGAACACGTACCGCAAGCTCGGCGTCGCGAACCGCACGGAGGCGACCCGCTACGCGTACCTGCACAACCTCGTCGCACCGTATGAACGGCTGGCGTCCTGAGGCCACGCCCCTGGCCGCGCAGGTCGAGACGCTCCGGCCGGGCCTGCGGGTCGTCCCGCAGGCTCCGGCGCAGTCCCGCAAGGGCGGGGGCTTCTCGCGTGGGCGTGTCAGGACATTGCTCGTCGCCGACCTGGTGGCGATCGCCATCGGGCTCGCCGGCACCTACGTGCTCGCGGAGGCGATCGGCCCGCCGGCCGTGATCGCGCCGGGGTGGCTGCTGGCGCTGCTCGGCCCGGCGATCGCCCTCGGCTGGCTCGGGATCTTCGCGTCGTACCGGCTCTACGAGGGCCAGTCGCGCGCGATCGCGCCGACCAGCTTCGACGAGGTCGCGAACCTCTTCCACGCGCTGCTGGCCGGCTCGCTGCTGCTGCTGGTGGTCGGGCAGGGGCTCAAGAAGGGCTTCGACGTCTTCATCTACTCGCCGCTCGAGGCGCTGATGTTCCTCGCCATCGCGGTGCTCGCGATCCCGACGCTGCGCGGCATCGTCCGCACGTGGGTCTTCCCGCACATGATGCGCCCGCGCAAGACGCTGATCGTGGGCGCGGGCCCGGTCGGGCGGACGCTGGAGCGCAAGATCTCCTCGCACCCCGAGTACGGCCTGGAGCTCGTCGGCTTCGTCGACGACACGCCCGGCGAGGACGTGCTCGGCGGCACGGAGGACCTCACGGACCTCGTCGACAGCCTGAACATCGACTGGATCGTGCTCGCGTTCTCCGACGCGCCGCACGAGCGCACGCTCGAGCTGGTGCGCGAGGTGCGCCGGCCGCACGTGCACCTGTCGATCGTCCCGAACTTCTACGAGCTGTTCGCGTCCAACGCCGCGATCGAGGACATCGAGGGCGTCCCCGTCGTGAGCCTGCCTTCGATGCAGTTCTCGCGCACGGTGCGCGCGCTCAAGCGCACGTTCGACATCGTCGCCTCGGCCGGCGGGCTGCTCGTGCTGACGCCCATCCTGGCGGCCGCCGCGATCGCGATCCGGCTCGACACGAAGGGGCCGATCTTCTTCCGCCAGCCCCGCCACGGGCGCGCCGGCAAGACGTTCCGGATCGTGAAGTTCCGGACGATGGTCGCCGACGCCGAGGCGCAGCGCTTCGCGCTCACGCACCTCAACGAGATGGAGGGCGGCGGGCCGCTGTTCAAGATCCACGACGACCCGCGGATCACCCGCGTCGGCGCCTTCCTGCGCAAGTGGAGCATCGACGAGCTGCCGCAGCTGTGGAACGTGCTGCGCGGCGAGATGAGCCTCGTCGGCCCGCGCCCGTTCGTGGTGCACGAGTCCGAGCAGATCACCGGCTGGGCCAGCCGCCGGCTGGACACGACGCCGGGGATCACCGGCCTCTGGCAGGTGCTCGGCCGCAACGACATCCCGTTCGCGGAGATGGTCAAGCTCGATTACGTCTACGTGACCAACTGGTCGCTCTGGTGGGACATCAAGATCCTCGTCCAGACGCTGCCGGTGGTCCTCGCCCGCAGGGGGGCCTACTGATGCCCGTGTTCGTCATCCCGGCCTTCAACGAGGAGGCCAACGTCCCGCGTCTGCTCGCCGACCTGGAGGCGCGCGCGCACCTGTGGCAGGGCGGCCGCGTGCTCCTGGTCGACGACGGCTCGACGGACGGCACGATCGAGGCCGCGCACGCCCACGAGGGCGAGCTGCCGGTCGAGGTGCTGGCCCAGGTCCGCAACCAGGGGCCGGGGCGCGCGTTCGACCGCGGCTTCCGCGAGGCGCTCGCCGACCCGGCCGACGACGGCCTGATCGTGACGATGGAGTCCGACACCACCAGCGACCTCGACGCGCTCGAGACGATGATGGAGGCCGCCGGGCACGGCGCCGACGTCGTGCTCGCGTCGCACCACGCCGGCGGCGAGCTGGTCAACGTCGCGCGCCACCGGCGCTTCCTGTCGCGGGCGGCCTCGTCGGCCATCCGCCGCAGCGGCGGCATCGACGCGAGCACGGTCTCGTCGTTCTTCCGCGTCTACCGCGCCTCGGTGCTCGAGCGCGGCTACGAGCGCTACGGCGACGACCTCATCCGCGAGCGCGGGTTCGCCTGCAAGGCGGAGATCCTGATGAAGCTCACGCGGATCGGGATCACCGTCGCGGAGGTGCCGGTCGTGCTCGACTGGTCGCGCCGCGAGGGCGAGAGCAAGATGAAGGTGCTCCCCACGATGGGCGGCTACGCCCGCGTGATGGCGCGCCAGGCGATCGCGAGGTCGCGCGCGTGAGCAGCGTCGGCATCATCGGCGGCGGCCTGCTCGGGCTCGGCATCGCGCACCAGCTCGCCGAGCAGGGCGTCGAGGTCACGGTCTACGAGCAGGCGCCGCGGCTCGGCGGCCTCGCCGGCACGACCGACCTCGGCGGCAAGCAGGTCGACCGCTACTACCACGCCGTCACCACGGAGGACCGGCGCGTGCTCGCGCTGGCCGAGGAGCTCGGCCTGAGCGTGCGCTGGAACCCGCTCGGCGTCGGCTTCTTCCACGACGGCCGGCTGGCCGGCATGTCGACGCCCGCGCAGCTGCTCCGGTTCCCGGGCCTCAGCGCGGCCGACCGCGCGCGGCTGGTGGCGTTCGTGCTGCGCTGCCGCCGGATCGCCGACCACACGCGGCTCGACGCCGAGCCGCTCGAGGCGTGGACCCGCCGCACCTGCGGCGACCGGCTGTGGGAGCGCCTGTGGCGCCCGCTGTTCGAGTCCAAGTTCGACGGCAACTACCACGACCTGCCCGCCACGTACCTGTGGTCGCGGATGAACCGCACGTCGGGCACCCGCGACCGCCGCGGCCGCGAGGTCATGGGCTGGATCGAGGGCGGCTACCAGACGATGGTCGACAAGCTGGCGGACCGGATCCGCGAGCGCGGCGGCGAGGTCCTCACCTCGACGCCCGTCCGCTACATCCCGAGCGCCGGCGGGCGCGCGGCCGGCGTGGTGCTGGACGCGGGCCTGCGCAGCCACGACGAGATCGTCTCGACGATCCTGCGCCCGCAGCTGGAGATGCTGCTGGCGCCGGACCTGTCGCGCGCGCTCGGGCCCGACCCCAACCGCTACCTCGGCGTCGTCTGCGTGGTCGCGCGCGTGAAGCAGAGCGTCAGCCCGTACTACGCGCTGAACATCACGGACCGGCGCGTGCGGCTCACGAGCGTCGTGGAGACCACCCACGTGGTCGACCAGGAGGCCGTGGGCGGTCACCTCGTGTACCTGCCGCGGTACGTGTCGCCCTACTCGCCGGACCTCGAGCGTCCGTCGAGCGAGATCAAGCGCGACTACTTCGCCGACCTGAAGACGCTGTTCCCGCTCTTCGAGCGCGGCGACGTGATCGCGAGCCAGGTCGCGCGAGCCCGCTTCGCGGAGCCGATCCGGCCCGCCGGCGCGGGCACCGCGGCCGTGTCCCCGGCGCCGGGTCTCACCGTCGCCAGCTCGGCCCAGACCTATCCCGACATCGTGCACGGGCAGGCGATCCTCGGCGTTGCCGAGCGCGTCGTCGCCGGCCTCCAGGACCGGCTGCCCGCACCCGAACCCCGCCTGCTGGCGGCATGACGTTGAACAGCAAGGAGGCCAACACCATGACCCTGCCCAAGACGATCGGCGTGACCGGCGCCGCCGGCTTCATCGGCGCCAACCTCGTCGAGCGCCTGCTGGACGAGGGCTGCGCCGTGGTCGGCGTCGACGACCTCTCGATGGGGACGCTGCGCAACCTCGACGGCCTGCTCGAGCACCCGGACTTCACGTTCGAGGAGTTCGACTGCCGCGACGCCGCGCGGATGCGCGAGACGATGGGCCGCTGCGACGCGATCGCCCACCTCGCCGCGCTGAAGATCCCCCGCTTCGGCGGGGCGCTCAAGACCCTGCACGTGAACGTCGACGGCTCGCACGTCGCGCTCGATCTGGGCCGCGAGACCGGCGCGCACGTGGTGCTCGCCTCCACGTCTGACGTCTACGGCCAGGCGACGCCGCCGTTCGCCGAGGACGACCCGATCGTGCTCGGCCCGCCGACGGTCCGCCGCTGGTCCTACGCCGCGTCCAAGTACTACGACGAGCACCTCGCGCTGCGGATGGCCGAGGAGGACGGGCTGAAGGTCACGATCCTGCGCTTCTTCAACGCCTACGGCCCGCGCAACCACCCGTCGTGGTGGGGCGGCCCGCTGTCGGTCTTCTTCGAGGACCTGCTCGACGGGCGCGAGATGGAGCTGCACGGCGACGGCCGCCAGACCCGCTCGTTCACCTTCGTGAGCGACACCGTCGACGGCGTCGTGCGCGCGCTGGCCCGGCCGGAGAGCTCCGGCGAGGTCATCAACATCGGCAACGACCAGCCGATCGAGATCGTCGAGCTGGCCCGCAAGGTCCAGGCCGCGATGGGGATCGAGGGCCCGCTGCGCGCCCGCAAGGTCGCGTTCGAGTCGATGGGCGGCAACTACCAGGACGTCAAGCACCGCGTGCCGGACCTCTCGAAGGCCCGTCGCGTGCTCGGCTTCGAGCCGGCCGTCGCCGCTCGAGGAGGGCCTCCAGCGCACGCTGGAGTGGCACCTCGCGCTGCGCGGCTCGACCGCGAAGGCGGCGTGAGCACGGCTGAGCGCCACAGCGCTTCCCGCGGCGGGCGGCGGCGAGGGCCGCCGCTCGCTGCTGGAGGCCGTCGACCGCTCCGACGCGGCGCTGATGAGCGTGGGCACGCTGGCCTCCGGCGTGCTCGCCTACCTCTTCAACGTGCTCGCGGCGCGCGCGCTCGGCCCGGTCGGCTACGGCGCGATCGGCGCGCTCTGGGGCGGGATGTTCCTGCTCGCCGTGCTGCTGTTCCGGCCGCTCGAGCAGACGATCTCGCGCGCCGTCGCGAACCACGTGGCGCGCGGCGAGGACGCCCGGCCCGCCGTCCGCTCGGCCGGCTGGCTGACGCTCGTCGTGACGACCGCCGCGGTGGGCGGCTGCGTGCTGGCGTGGGCGCCGCTGACCGACCGGCTGTTCGGCGGCCAGCCGGTCCTCACGGTCGCGCTGATCGCCGGCCTGATCGGCTACGCGGTCTCGTACTTCGCCCGCGGGCTCGCCGGCGGCGTGCGCTGGTTCGGCGGCTACGGGCTCGTGCTGCTCGCCGACGGCGCCATCCGGCTGCTGATCGCGCTGCCGCTGCTGTTCGTGGCCTCGCAGACGCTCGCCGCGGTGGCGATCGCCGCCGCCGCGATCGGCGGCGCGCTGGCGCCGCTGCTGTCGCGCCGGCGCGGCGCGATGGCGAAGCTGTCCGGGCCCGCCCAGGGTGACTTCCGGCTGCGCCAGGCGGCCGGCTTCGCGCTGCCCGCCGCGGTGATCGCCGGCTGCGAGCAGGTGCTCGTGAGCGGCGGCCCGCTGCTCGTGCTGATCGCCGGCGGCGAGGGCGCCGCCGCGGCCGCCGGCGTCCTGTTCGCCGCGACGCTGCTGGTCCGCGCGCCCGTGTTCCTGCTCCAGGGCGTGCAGGCGTCGCTGCTCCCGAACCTCGCGACCTTCCGCGCCCGTGGCGACGAGGCGGCGCTCCACAAGGCCACGGTGCGGATCGCGCTGATCCTGTGCGGCTTCGCGCTGGCGCTGGCGGCCGGCTCGCTGGCCGTCGGGCCCGCCGCGATGACGCTGCTCTACGGCGGCGAGTTCGCCGTCGGCCGCTGGGACCTCGCGCTGCTCTCGCTCGGCATCGGCGGCTTCATGACTGCCGGCGTGTTCTCGCAGGCCGCGCTCGCCCGCACGCAGGCGTGGGCGGCCGCGCGCGGCTGGGCGGCCGGCGCGGTCGGCTTCGTCGCGCTCGAGCTGTGGCTGAGCGGGAGCCCGTTCCATCGCGTCAGCGTGGCCTTCGCGGCGGGGAGCCTGATCGCCGCGCTGCTGCTCATGCGGACCCTGTGGAGGTGGCGCACGTGACCGAGCCCCGACCGCTGCTGATCGTCTGCTCGACGGGCGGCCACCTGCTCCAGATGCAGGAGCTGCACGAGGCCTGGGAGCCGTTCGAGCGGGTGTGGGTGACCTTCGACAAGTCCGACTCGCGGTCGCTGCTGCGCGGCGAGCGGGTCGTCCACGCCCACGGGCCGACCAACCGCAACGTCCCGAACCTGCTGCGCAACCTGCGGCTGGCGCTGCGCGTCCTGCGCGCGGAGCGGCCGTCGGCGATCCTCACCACGGGCGCCGGCGTCGCCGTCCCGTTCGCGTGGATCGGCCGGGCGCTCGGGATCCCGACGATCTACGTCGAGAGCGTCACCCGGATCGAGGGCCTGTCGCTCAGCGGCCGCATGATCGCGCCCGTCGCCAAGCGCCTGTACGCGCAGTGGCCGGAGCTCGCCGAGAGCTCGGACGGCCGCATCCGCTTCGCCGGCAACCTGTTCGCGGCCCGATGATCGTCGTCACCGTCGGCACCCACGAGCAGCCGTTCGACCGGATGCTGCGCGCGGTCTCGGACCTCGGGGCCGTCGAGCCGATGCTCGTGCAGTACGGCACCTCCACGATCACCGACGGGCCCGGCGAGTGGGTCGACTTCCTGTCGTTCGACGAGCTCGCGGAGCGGGCGGGCGCCGCGCGCGTCTTCATCAGCCACGCCGGCGTCGGCTCGATCGTGCTGGCCCGGCGCTGCGGCCTGCGGCCGGTGATCATGCCGCGCCGCCCCGAGCTGGGGGAGCACGTCGACGAGCACCAGCTGGAGCTGTCGCGCCGCCTGCACCGCGCCGGTCTCGTGACCGTCGTCGAGGACGCGCAGGAGCTCGCCGCCGCCGTCCGGCGCCCGGCCGCCGTGCCGGACCCGGGCACCGCCGAGGGCTCGCTGCACGGCCCTTCGGCGCTCAGCGCCGACGTCCGCGGGCTGCTCGAGCAGCTCGGCGCCGCGCAGATCAGCGCACGCGCAGCCTGAGACGGACGGGCCGCGACGCCGCGCCCGTGGCGTCCGTGGCCCGGACCACCAGGCGGTAGCGCCCGCGGCGGAGCCCGCGCGCGCGGATGCGCATGGCCCGGCGGCGCTTCAGGCCCGCCGGCCGGCGCGTCGCGACGCGCTTCGCGCCGCCGCTGCGGCGGAGCCGCTGCACGCGCACGGCGACGCGCGCGGGGCGGCCGAGCCGCAGGCGCAGCTTCGCCGCCCGCGGGCAGCCCGCCCGCGCCCGGCGGCAGATCTTCCGGGGCGTGAGCCGGGCCGACCGGATCTGCCACGTCCCGCCCGGCTGCCCGGCGCCGTCGCCTCCCGGCCCGCCGCCGCCTCCCGGCCCGCCGCCCTCCGTGCCGCCCACGCCGTGCTCGTACGCGCCGGCGTCCGGATCGGCGTCGCGGAGCTTGCCGTCGCGGTCGCGCGCGGTGGCGTCGGCGGCGCTGGCGACGCCGATCGCCCGCGAGCCGGCGGTGAGGTGGAAGTCGAACCCGATCGGGTCGACCCAGCCGGCCGGGGCGACCTGCCGCGGCGAGCACAGCGGCGGCGCGCAGCCGGCGGCCGGCGACATCGCGACGTCCGTCTCGCCGCACTTCTTGCCGAGGTTGCCGCGGTACGTCATCCCCGGCAGGCAGTCCCAGCCGCCGCCGATGTTGTTCGCCCAGATCCCGCTCGCCTGGTGGATCTCCTCGAGGTTGATGCCGCCGGTCTCGTTCTCGAACGTGTTGTTGACGATCCGGGCGTTCGTGAGCTGGCCCATGTTGCCGTGGACGAGGAAGCCGAAGTAGTGCCAGGCCGGGTCCTCGCCGTGCGTGGAGTGGGCGAAGACGTTGTTCTCGAGCGTCACGCCGCCGTAGCTGGGCTGGCCCCACCAGTCGCCGCGCGTGACCATCAGGTCCATCGTCGCGCAGCCGCGGAACGTGGAGTTGCGGACCACGAGCCCGGGCGCCTGGGAGAACAGGCACTCGTTGTGGATCCCGTCGCCGCGCTGGAGGACGTCGTGGAAGACGACGTTGTCGAACACCGTGTCGAGCGAGTCGGTGCTGGTCCAGCCGCCCACCAGCGCGCCCTTCTCGTCGATCACGTTGCCGATGCGGCCGTTCCTGAAGGTGACGTTGGGGACGCCGTGGTTCTCGTACGCCGCGCCGTCGGGCGTCGCGAAGTCCGCGTCGACGTCGATGCCGTCGAAGGTGACGTTGCTCGCGTGGTTGTCGAGCTTGCGCACCTTGTTGCCCGAGAGCCCCTGGAAGGTCACCGCCTTCGTGCCCGACGGGATCTCCTGCGGGCCGTGCACGCCCGGGGCGATCTCGATGACGTCGCCCGCCGACGCGCCCGCGTAGGCGGAGGCCCAGCTCTGGCCGGGCGCGACGCGGATCGTCGCCGCGCCGGCCGCCGGCGCGGCGGCGGCCAGGAGCACGGCTGCGAGCAGCGTGAAACGAGCGAGCGACACGAGAAAGAGCCTCGGCGCCGGCGTCCGGCCGGCGCGAAGCGCGGCAGGCTAGCCGATGGCGCCGGACGGCGCGCTGCGCGCGAGCAGTCAGCCGGGGGAGTTGCGCGCGGCGAACGTCAACGGCTCACGTGGGGAAGCGAGAGGGTGTCCTCAACGTCGCACGGCGTCAGGCCGACGGGGCCGAAAGTGACGTTGTGGGCCGTATACGACCCACAACGTCACTTTCGCCGGTTGCATCGTGTCGGCGTGTGACGTTGGGGACACCCTCACCCACCCCACCCAGCGCCGTTGCCGTTACGGCGGCGCAACTCCCCCGGCCCGACCTCACCGAGCCGACGACGCGCGCCGCCGGAAACTCAGCCTCTCGGCGGTCGCAGCCACGAGCGGCGCCTGGCGCGGCCGCCCGCGGCGGATGATGCTGCGCAGCTCCTCCAGCAGCTCCGGCACGCGCCACGCGCACAGGACGGCGTAGACCACGGCGCCGCCGGCGATGCACACGACGAGCCGCGTGACGGGGCCGGCCCCGATGTCCTGGAGCCCCAGGCGGATGGCGGCGACGACGAGGCACATCCCGGCCGCCGCCTGGAACACGGGCCACAGCGCCCGCAGGAAGACGAGCGGCGAGACGCCGAGCGTGCGGGCGGCGAGCACGGTCTGCGCCGGCTCCACGAGCGTGGTGGAGATCGCGTAGCCGACCGCGACGCCGACGACGCCCCAGTGCAGGCCCGCGCTGAAGGCGATGATGTGGCAGGTCGTCATCACGAGCGAGAAGCGGAACATCGTGCGCGGCCGGTTGCGCGCCATCAGGATGTCCATGTTCACGGCCTGCACCGCCTGGACCACCCCGACCCAGGCGAGCACCTGGACGACCGGCACCGCGCCCCTCCACTGGTCGCCGAGCACGAGCGGCACGAAGTCGGGCGCGACGACGACCAGGCCGCCGAGCGCGGGCATCGAGACGGCGGCGAGCAGGCGGCCGACGCGCGACCAGGCGGCGGCGATCCGCTCCGGCTCGTCCTGGATGCGCGAGAACGCGGGCGAGAAGACGCGCTGGAGCGGGCCGCCGAGCTTGCTCGCCGGGACCAGCATCGTGTTGTAGGCGACCGCGTAGATGCCGAGCGCGGCCGGGCCGAGGAAGCGGCCGATGAGGAAGCGAGTCGCCGTTGACCTGCCCGTACCAGAGCAGCCGCTGGCCCAGCAGGTAGGCGCTGAAGCCGCCGAGGTCGCGGAGGCTCGCGCCGGAGAACGTCAGCGACGGCCGCCACGGCGACCGGATCACGAACAGCGCCGTGGTGACCACGACCGTCGACGAGCTGCTGGACGATGATCGCCCAGGCGCCGCCGCCGTGGACGGCGAGCGACGACCGCGGCCGCGCCGCCGAGCGAGCCCGCCGACCATCGTCGAGCGTCTCGACGCGGCGGAAGTCCATCTCGCGCAGCATCAGCCACTGCTGCGGCGCGCCGAGCGCGCTGACGACGAAGGTGAACGACAGGACCACGAGCAGCGGCTCGGCCGTCGGGCTGCCCGTAGAGGTCCGCGATCGGGCCGGACAGCGCCACGCCCGCGACCGTGAAGAGGATCCCGGCGCGTGGCGGACGTCCAGAACGCCGTGCTGCGATCGACCTCGGTGAGCTGCTTGCGCTGGATCAGGGCCGCGCCGAGCCCGAGGTCGGTGAAGACCATCACCAGGCTGGCGAACACGAGCGCGAGCGCCGCGAGCCCGTACTCCGCGGGGCGTCAGCAGCCGGGCGACGAAGATGGCCACGACCGCGCGCGTGAGCTGCGCGCCGACCTGCGAAGCGCCGACCCACAGCAGGCCCCGCAGGACGCGCCCGCGCAGGTCCGGAACGCCCGGAAGCAGGGAGGTCGACATCGCCGCCGACTCTAGGGCGGGCCGCCGCGAATCGAGCCTGTACGGTCGGCCAGGGTACGGCGACGGGCGCCCGACTACGGTGACGTCCATGTGCGGGATCGCCGGCGCTTTCAGACTCGACGGGATGGCAGACTGCCGCGCGCTGCCCGAGGACGTCCTCCGCGCGATGACGGACATCATCGACTACCGCGGCCCCGACGACGCGGGCTACGTGTCGGGCGACGGCGCCTCGCTCGGCGCGCGCCGGCTGTCGATCATCGACGTCGAGGGCGGCCACCAGCCCTTCTCCGACGAGCGCGGCCGCATCTGGGCCGCCCAGAACGGCGAGATCTACAACCACGACGCGCTGCGCGAGGAGCTCCGCGCGCGCGGCCACGTGCTGCGCAGCCGCTGCGACACCGAGGTCCTCCCGCATCTCTTCGAGGAGCACGGCCCCGCGCTCGCCGAGCGCCTGCGCGGCATGTTCGCCGTCGCGGTCTGGGACGGCCGAGACGCGCCGCGGCGTCCTGATCCGCGACCGGCTCGGCATCAAGCCGCTCTACTACGCGATCACGCGCGACCGCGTCGTCTTCGGCTCCGAGCTGAAGTGCATCCTGGCCAGCGGCCTCGTCAGCGGCGAGCTCGACCCCGAGGCCATCTCCGCCTACCTGATGCTCGGCTACGTCCCCGGCGCGATGACGCCGCTGCGCGACGTCCGCAAGCTGCATGCCCGGCGAGCGCCTCGTGGTCGAGAACCGGCGCGTGCGCCTCGAGCGCTGGTGGGACTACCCCGCGCCCGACCCGGTGCGCGACGGCCGCACCGCCGAGGAGTGGGCGGAGATCGTGCTCGACAAGCTCGACGAGTCCGTCCGGCTGCGGCTCATGAGCGACGTGCCGCTCGGCGCGATGCTCAGCGGCGGGCTGGACTCGAGCCTGATCGTCGCGCTGATGGCGCGCCACATGTCCGAGCCGCTCGAGACGTTCGCCGTCGGCTTCGCCGGCGAGGACTCCGAGCTGCCCGACGCGCGGCGCGTGGCCGACGCGCTCGGCGCGAACCACCACGAGCTCGAGGTCGAGCTCCAGAGCGACCCGGCGCACCTCTCGCGACCTGATCTGGCACCTCGACGAGCCGCTCGCCGACCTGTCCTCGCTCGGCTTCCTGTCGCTCTGCGAGCTGGCGGCCGGCCACGTCACCGTCGCCCTCTCCGGCCAGGGCGCCGACGAGCTGTTCGGCGGCTATCGCAAGCACCGCGTCGCCTCGCTGGCCGAGACGCTGGGGCCGGGTGCCCGGCGCGCCTGCGCGGGCCCGCCGCGGCGGCGCTGCGCCGCGGCCCGGGCCGCGCCGGGCGGCTCGCGGAGGCGCTCCAGGCCGGCGATCCCGTGGAGCGGCTGCTGGCGTCGAGCGGCTTCGTGCGCCCCGACCTGCGCGGCCAGCTGTTCGGCGGCGCGCTCGCCGAGCACGCCGGACGCCGCCGAGCGGGTCGTGCGCGGCACGCTCGCCGGCGCGCCCGGCGCGGCGCCGCTGGAGGCCGCGCTCTACATGGACGCCCGGCTCGGGCTCGTCGACGACATGCTCACGTACTTCGACCGCGCGTCGATGGCCTGCTCGCTCGAGGTCCGCGTGCCGTTCCTCGACCACGAGCTGGTCGAGCTGTGCGCGACGATCCCGACCGAGCACAAGGTGCGCCGCCTCCAGGGCAAGCACGTCCTGCGGCTCGCCTCGCAGGGCCTGCGTGCCGGACTTCGTGCCTCGCGAAGCGCAAGCGCGGCTTCTTCAACGAGTCGGTCGCCGAGCTGGATCGGCGCCGACGACGGCGCCGTCGCTCGACGACGTGCTGCTCCGGCGCGACCCCGCCTACGCCGCAGGTCGTCGACCCGACGGCCGTGCGCCGCGCGGTCGTCGAGTGGCGCGTCGGCGCCGGGCGGACCACACGAAGCTGCTGCTCGGGCTCGTGATGCTCGAGCTGTGGCTCGGCGAGTACCTCCCGCGCGCGATGGCGCACGAGCCGGCCCGCGCGGCCGCCGCGTGATGGCCCTGCGCTACGCGGTCGTCACCCCGGCGCGCAACGAGGAGGACAACCTCCGGCGCCTGGCCGCGGCGATGGCCGCGCAGACGCTGCCGCCGGTCGCGTGGGTCGATCGTCGACGACGGCTCGACCGACGGCACCGCCGGCGATCGCTCGCCGAGCTGGCGGCCGAGCACGCCTGGATCCGGCCGCGTGCAGCGCGAGGCGGCCGACCGCGAGGAGTCGCTCGCCGACGGCCGCCGCCGCGCGCGCGACCTCGACGGCTTCCTGCGTCGGCGCCGTCTCGCTCGCGCGACCGCGTCGGACGTGATCGTCAAGGTCGACGCCGACGTCGACTTCGAGCCCGACTTCTTCGCGCCGCCTGCTCGGAGCGCTTCGCCGCCGACGACACGCTCGCGATCGCCAGCGGCACCTGCTACGAGCTCGAGGACGGCGCAGTGGATGCGCCGGACCAAGGCCGAGTCGACGGTCTGGGGCGCGACGCGCGCGTACCGCAGCGACTGCCTGGACGACGTCGCGGCGCTCGAGCCGTGCATGGGCTGGGACGGGCTCGACGAGGTCAGCGTCCAGCTGCGCGGGCTGCGCACGCAGACGTTCGTGGACCTCCCGTTCCGCCACCACCGCCCCGAGGGCGGCCGCGAGCTGAGCTCGCTGCACCAGGGCGAGGCGCTCGGCCGCGCCGCCTGGTACATGGGCTACCGGCCGACCTACCTCGCGCTGCGCGCGCTCTACCGCGCCCGCCGCGAGCCGGCCGCGCTGGGGATGCTCTGGGGCTACTTCGGCGCCGCCCGCCGGCGCGCGCCGCGCTGCCCGGACCGGCGGCTCGTCGACGCGCTGCGCGAGCGCCAGCGCCTCGGCGCGACGCTGCGGCGCGGCGCGCCGGCCTCCTGAGTCAGCGGCGCGCAGGCGCGGACCTCAGTCACGCGCGCGTTCGCCCGCGCGCCGTCCGCGCGGGCCACGACGACGACGCGGTGGCGGCCGCGGCGCAGGCCGCGCGCCCGGATGCGCATGACCACGCGCCGGCGGGCGGCGGGGCGCGCCAGCCGGCGCACGCGCAGCGGCTTGCGCCCGGCACGCAGCCGGCGGACCTGAGCGCGTCAGCCGCGCGGGGCGCGACAGCTCGACGATCAGCCGCGCGCGCGAGCGGCAGCGCGCGCGCGAGCGCTTGCAGATGACCCGCGGCCGCAGCTTCGCCGAGCGGATGCGCAGCGCGCCGGCGTTGCCGCCCGGTCCAGGACCGCCGCCGGGCCCGCCGCCGGGGCCGGGGCCGGCCGCGCCGCCGACGCCGAACTCGTACGCGCCCGCATCGGGCGCGGCCGCGCCGGCCGTGGCCGTCGTGGTCCGTCGCCGGGGCGAAGTCCGCGCTGCCGACAGTCGATCGCCGACGAGCCGGCCCGCAGGCGGAAGTCGAAGCTCGCGGGATCGACCCAGCCGACGGGCACCGTCCGCGTGTCGCCGCACGCCGGCGGCGCGCACGAGCTCGACGGCGACAGCGCCCGGTCCGAGCCGTCGCACCGCGTGCCGACGTTGTTGCGGTACGTCACGCCGGGCAGGCACTCCCAGCCGCCGCCGATGTTGTTCGCCCACACGCCCGAGTACGGGCCGGCGCCGATGTGCTCGGGCTGATCGCACGGCGTTCTCGAACGTGTTGTTCACGACGCGGACGTTCTCGAACTCGCCGATGAACCACGCGCAGCCCGTAGTGGTGCCAGCCGCCCCCGTTGGTCGAGTGCCCGAAGACGTTGTTCTCGAGCGTCGACGTTGCCGTAGGGCGGCTGCCCCCACCAGTCGCCGCGCACGAGCGAGATGTCCATCGTCGAGCAGTTGCGGAAGCGTCGAGTTGCGGATCGCCAGGCCCGGGCGTCTGCGAGAACACGCACTCCTGGTGCACGTCGCCGTTGCCCGAGTACATGACGTCGTGGAACTCGACGTTGTCGAACACGACGTTCATCGGCGCCGTGCTGGTGCGAGCCGCCGAGCAGCGCGCCCTTCTGGTCGACGCACGTTGCCGATCCGGCCGTTGCGGAACGTGACGTTCACGCCGTACGGATCGCCGTGGTTCTCGAACGCCGCGCGTGTCCGGCTTGGTGCCGCCGGCGTCGACGTCGATCCGGTCGAAGGTGACGTTCGACGCGTGGTTGTTCAGCGTGCGGACGACCGCCCCGGGGGCGCCGGCGAACGTCACGGTCTTGTCGCCCTCGGGCACGACCTCCTCGCCGTACACGCCGGGCCCGACCTCGATGACGTCGCCGCTCTGCGCCTGGCCGTAGGCGTACGAGAAGCTCCCGCACGGCGGCCGCCTGGCAGTTGCCGCTGTTGGCCGCGCCGGGCGCGAGCCGCAGAGTGTTCGCGCACGCCGCCGAGGCGTTGGCGAGCACCATCAGCCCGCAGAGCACGAGGACCCGCCGGAGTCTCCGTTCTGACATGAGGCGCGCAGAGTAGCGCGCCGGCCAGCCTGAACGGACGGACAGGGACCGTTGGCGCGGCGGCGGCTACCGTCGGCGCATGGCCAACGAACCATCTTCGATCTGCTTCGTCGCTTGCGTCGAATCGGGCCCGCTCGAGGCGCAGACCGTGCGGCTCGCGCAGAGCATCCGGCGCTTCGGCGGCGCGCTCGCCGACGCCGACATCGTGGCCGTCACGCCCCGCTTCGGCCCGCCGCTCGCGCGCGCCACGCGCCGGCAGCTTCCAGCAGCTCGGCGTCCGCCACGAGCGGCTCGCGTCGCACCCGCGCTACGCCTGGTACCACTACCTCAACACGCCGATCGCGCTCGCCGCGGCGGAGGAGCTGACCGACGCGGAGATCCTGTGCTGGACGGACTCCGACCTGCTGTTCATGGGCGAGCCGTCCGACCTCCTGCTGGAGCCCGAGATCGACTTCGTCGCGGGCTCGACGGACAACGGCGTCATCGGCACCACCGGCCCCGACTCGCCGCACGACGCCGACTGGCGGCGGCTGTGCGAGCTGCTCGACATCGACGTCGACGGCCTGCCGTGGGTGACGACGCAGCTGGAGAAGGAGCGCATCCGCCTGTACTTCCAGGCCGGCGTGTTCGCCTACCGGCGCGGGATCGGCTTCTCGCGCTTCTACCTGGAGATGTGCGAGCGCGCGCTCGACCACCGGTTCGGCTTCTCGCACAAGGCCGAGAACTACACGGACCAGGTCTGCCTCGGCCTCGCGGCGCACAAGATGGGCCTGCGCTGGCGCCAGCTGGACCCGACGCACAACTTCCCGATGGCGAGCTTCCTGCCGCACGCGGACCTGCCCGAGGAGCTGGCCAAGACGCGGATCCTCCACTACCACGACGCGATGGAGCCGCACTTCTGGGACGACGTGCCTGGAGCGGCTCGCGCCCGGCCACCCGGAGGTCCACGCCTGGCTGAGCGCCCGCGCGCCGCTCGCCGACCCCGCCCCGGCGCGCCTGGCGGGCCGCGCGGCAGGGCCTGCGCGTGGCGCGCGGCCGTCCCGCGCCGCCGCTACCGCGCCACCGTGGCCGCCGCCTGACCGCGAGACCGCTCGCGCGGCTCGGCCACCGCGGCAGCCGGAGGCCGATCGAGCACGCCGCCGCGATCTCGCCGACGCGGCCACGCAGTGCGTCTTCGAGTTGCCGCAGCGCGGGCGACCCGATCCCGTCGCGAACGCTCTCCGGCGCGACCGCGCTCGGCGCCGGCGCGATCGGTCGCGACCATCGCCGCCACGTCGGCGGGCCGTACGAGCCGACGTGTCCAGCGGCGCCAGCATGTCCCGCACGTCGCCGTCGGGCACGGCGGCGAGGATCGGCCGCTCGGCGGCCAGGTACTCGAACGTCTTGTACGGGATGAGACCCGCGCGGGCCCCGGGCGAGGTCCTGCATCGGCAGGAACAGCAGGTCGGCGCGCGCGCATGACGGCGACCGTCTCGCGGTGCGGCAGCAGCCCGATCGAGGCACGAAGTCACGACCGGCCGGCGACGGCCAGGTCGCCGTCGCGTCGAGCGCCCGCCGCGAGCTCAGCTCGATCCGGCCGCGCAGTGTCGGCCGGCTTCGAGCAGCGCTCGATCGCCTCGACGAGGAACACGTGCGAGCGGGTGAGGATGTCTAGGCCGGGCTCGTGCCGCCGAGCACGGCGCCGGCGGCGCCGGCGTCTCGGCGCAGCCGCGAGCCGAAGTCGCGTGTGCATCGAGCCGCGTGTGGCACGATGCGGAAGGCCCCGTCGCCGGGCGCGTGGGCGTCGCCGGGAAGTCGTCGCGGTCGAACCCGATCGGGATGCCCGTGACGAGCTGCCGGCCGGTCCGGGCGCCGCGCGCCGGACGCGCGCGGCCGGCCTCGGGCGCGGCCATCACCATGGCCGACGCGATCGACAGATGCGCGTCGCATCTGGCGCGCTCGATGCGCGCGATGGCGGCCCGTCGGGTACAGGCGCATCTCGTCGAGTGCCCAGGGTCCTCGAGGTCGGCCACCCACGGGCACGCCGAGCTCCCGGACAGTCGAGCGCCGACCAGCGCCGGTCTCGTAGCGGAGCGCACGAGGTCAGCACCACGTCGGCGCCGCGCGCCCACCTGCGGCCCAGCTCCACCGCCTCGTCGATCCACCAGCGCACCCAGCGATCCGGGCCGGGGCGCAGGCGGGACAGGCGTGCGAGCGAGTGCCGGTCGGCCCGGGCGGCTCGGCACTCGCCAGCCGATGGATCTCGGCCGACTCCGGGAGTCGCGCGAGCAGGTCGGGATCGTGCGCGTCCCAGCGGCCGCGCTGCTGTGCCGCGCCCGTGACGAGGGCGCTCGTAGCCGGACGCACGGCAGATGCCGCACGGAGCCCGACCGTCCGGTGGACGCCGGCGCCACCGATGGGCGGGAAGTAGCGCGGACGATCTGCAGTACGCGTGGCACGCGGGTGATCGTACGACCGGACACTGGTAGACGCAAGCGCCTGGACCTTGGGCTAGGTGGCGCGCGCCCGGGACTGCCCTAGGCTCGCGCTCATGAACCTCGCCCGGCATGTCGCCGTCCTCTGGCGCTACCGCGTGATCACCGCCGCGTGCGTGCTGCTCGGCGTGGTGCTCGCCATCGCGGCGTCGTACAAGATCACGACGAACGGGCTGAGTCCCGCGCGGAGCCGCGACGTACAGCAGCACGTCGCAGGTGCTCGTCACGCAGCCGGGCTTCCCCGAGGGCCGCGTCGTGCTCCCGACCGGCCCGCCGGTCGGCACGCAGGACCGAGGAGCCCAAGGTCGACCCCGGCCGCCTCGAGTTCGCCGACCCCGCGCCGCTTCATGGCGCTGGCGGACCTGTACACCAAGCTGATCGTCTCCGACGACGTCCGCAGCCGGATCCCCGGGCGTCCCGCGCAGGCGCAGATCTCCGCCAGCCCGCTGCCGGCCGTCTCCGGCTCGCCGATCCTGCCGATCATCGAGCTCACGGTCATCGGGCCGACGGCCTCCGCGGCGACCGCAGCTCAACCGCGACACGGTCAAGGCGCTGCGCGACCTGCTCAGGGAGCGCCAGGCGCGCAACGACATCTCGCCGGCGCAGAGCGTCCAGATCTCCATGCTCAACGCGCCGAGCGCGGGCGCGCTGCTCTCCGGGCCGTCGCAGCATGGGCTCGATCCTCGCCTTCCTGCTCTGCCTGATCGGCGCGGTCGCGATCACCCACCTGCTCGAGAACCTGCGCGACGCGCCGCGCCGCCGAGCCGGCTCGCGGACTTCGATCCGTGGGAGGACGACCCGCTCGGCGACGACCTCGCGGCGAAGCGCAGTCCGGCGGACCCGCGAGTCGCGGCCTGAGCCGTGAGCACCGTCGACGCGCGTCGCCGGTGCGCCCGACGTCGCGGGTGCAGCGCGCAGGGACGAGCGCTGGCTGTGGCTGGTCCTCGCGCTGTCGGTCCTCCTGATCCTGCTGCTGGCCGCGGCCGACGGGCCGGCGAACCTCGCGCTGGGCGCGGTCGTCGCCGGGCTCGTGGTCGTCTCCTACCAGCAGGTGCTGCTCGCCTGGCGGACGATGGCCGGGCTGATCCTGGCGATCATCATCTTCATCCCGATCCGCCGGTACACGGTCGCGGGGAACCTGCCGATCGAGCTCGAGCCGTACCGGATCGTGATCATGGTCGTGTTGGCGTGCTGGTTCTGCGCGCTGCTCGTCGACCCGCAGGTCCGCTGGCGCCGCACGGGCCTCGAGTGGCCGATCGGCGCGCTCGTCGGCGCGATGCTGCTGTCGATGGCGGCCAACATCGACCGCGTCAACGCGGCGGGCCAGACGGTCGTCAAGAACTTCACGTTCTTCGCCAGCTACCTGCTGATCGTCTACTTCATCGCCAGCGTCATCCGCTCGCGCCGGGACCTCGACCGGATGGTGCGGCTGCTCGTCGGCGGCGGCACCGATCGTCGCGATCGCGTCGCTCGTGGAGTGGAAGACGACCACGAACTTCTTCAACTGGTACGGGCACGTGCTGCCGTTCCTGCACTACGTCGACGAGGGCGATCGCCCAGTCGCGCGGCAGCGGCGTCCGCGCCCGCGGATCGCGCGCAGCATCCGATCGCGCTGAGCGCGGCGCTCGTGCTGCTCGTCCCGCTCGCCTTCTACCTCTTCAAGCGCGACCGCCGGCGCCTCTGGCTCGGGTGCTGCGGCCTGCTCGACGCTCGGCGCGCTGTCCACCGGCTCGCGCACCGGCACGACGATGCTGATCGCCCTGCTGGTGGCGCTTCGTGTGCATCAAGCCGCGCGAGAGCGTGCGGCTGGCGCCGCTGCTGCTGCCGATGCTGATCGTCATCCAGGTCGTGATGCCCGGGACGCTCGGGCACGATGAGGTCGATGCTCAGCCCGAGCTACCTGATCAAGGAGCAGTCCTACGACCAGGGCGCCACCGCCGGCCGCGTCGCGGACCTCGGCCCGGCGCTGGACCGCTGGTCGCGCAAGCCGCTCGCTCGGCACGGGCTTCGGCACGACCGTCGCCGACCCGACCGCCTCGAAGGAGAGCGAGCAGCAGATCCTCGACGACCAGTGGCTCGGAAGCCTGCTCGAGATCGGCGCGATCGGCGTGCTCGCCCTGCTGGCGCTGTTCGTGAGCGCCGTGCGCCGGCTCACGCGGGTGCGCCAGACGCACGCCAGGGCGACGACTGCTGGCTCGCGACCGGCATCGCCGCGTCCCTGATCGCCTTCGCCGTCGGGATGTTCACCTTCGACGCGTTCGCGTTCATCCAGGTGACCTTCTTCGCCTTCGTCATGTTCGGGTTCGCCGGCCTCGTCGCCCGCCCGGGCTGGGACGGCGGGCCCCGGCCGCCTCACGCCGCGGCTTAGCGCCCGCCCCGGGCCACGCGGCCGCCCGACGGCACGAACTTCGGCTGGGTGGGGTGGCGACGGGGCGGCGCGTTCACGAGATACGACTTGGTGCCGCTGAGCCGCACTAACTCGCACCTCGCGAACCTCCCGCCTTCCGCCACCCCACCCAGCCGCAGTTCCGGACCCTCGGCGACGGCCCCGGCGGCGAGGCGCGCGTCAGGCGGCGACGGCGTCGGCGTAGGCGCCGGCGAGCACGCGGCCGGCCTGGGACCAGGTCAGCTCGCGGGCGCTGGCTGGACCCCGGCGGTCGCGGAGGCGGTCGAGGAGCCCGGGATCGTCGTGGCAGCGCGCCGCAGGTGCGCAGCGAGCGCGGCGCGCGTCGCCGGCGGGTGGACGAGCGCGTCGACTCCGTCGGTGCACGGCCGCTCCCGCGCGGTCGGAGACGGCGAGCACGCAGCCGCATGCGCGCGCCTCGTAGGTCACCAGCGCGCTGCCCTCCTCGAGCGAGGGGAGGACGAGCACGTCGCACTCGCGCATCAGCGCGGCCGGGTCGGCGACGTGGCCGTGGTGCTCGACGCTCGATGCGCGAGCAGCGGCGCGAGCACCTCGCGGTAGTCGGGGTCGATCGCGCCGGCGATCACGAACCGGCCGACCGCGGCCGGCGCCGGAGTCGCTGCCAGGCGCTCGAGCGCGATGTGCAGGCCCTTGCGCGGCTCGCCGCGGCCGACGAAGCCGACGGTGAACGGGCGGTCGCCGTCACGGCGCCCGGACGCGCCGAAGCGCGCCGGGTCGTAGCCGTAGCGGTGGCGCAAGAGCCGCTCCTCCGGCACGCCGGCGTCGACGAAGGTGCGCGCGACGAAGTCCGACGGGCAGAGGAGGCGGTCGGCGCCCGCGTACTCGCGCTCCTCGCGGGCGAGCCGCTCGGGCCGGTGGGCGTGCGGGCTCGAGGGGTCCTCGCCCGAGCCCGAGCTCGCGGCGCACGCCCTCGACGGCGGCGACCGCGAAGGCGGTGTGGGCGTTCGGGCGCTCGAGCAGGCTGCGCGTGCCGAGGCGGCGCGCCGCCGCGAGCGTCCGCTCGGCGCCGAGCGGCCAGGCGTGCACGACGTCGAACGGCCCGAGGCGGCGCAGCGCCGCCGGCCGCCAGACGATCGTGCAGCGCGCATCGCCCGGTCGAAGCCCGAGCAGCCGGTAGGGCACCTTGACGCCGGCCGGCCGGAGCGTCTCGACCACGCGCACGCTCGTCCGGCAGCGGACGCTCGAGGCTCCCGCACGCGACCGTCACGTCCACGCCGTGCTCGGCGAGCCCGGCGACCTGGTGCCACGCCGTCGTGCCGATGCCCGTCGTCCCGAGGCGCGTCGGGAAGGAGTAGAAGACCCGCATCAGGCGCTGCTGCCAGTCGGCCGCAGCGCAGCGCGCAACGCGGCGAGGTGGCCGCGGCGGGCGGCGGGGCGGGCGATCGAGGCGAGCGCGTGCGTCGCCTCGTCGAGCGCGACGCCGAGACGCTCCATGAGCGCTGCCACGCGGCCGTAAGTGCTTGCGCGCGTAGTAGACCCGGCTGCGGGCGGCGATCGCCTGGGTCTGGCCGGTGCCCGACGACGCGCCGCCGACGTGGCGGACGAGCGCCGCCGGCTCGTAGCGGACCGCGTGGCCGTCCTCCCACAGCCGCCGGCAGAGGTCGGTGTCCTCGCAGTACAGGAACAGCTGCTCGTCGAACCCGCCGAGCCGCTCGTAGGCCTCGCGGCGCACGAGCATGCACGCGCCCGAGACCCACTCAGCGGTCCGCGGCGCGCTCGTACGCCGCCGCGTCGCGGATCAGCTCGTCCGTCCAGCTCGCGAGCGGCAGGGCGCGGTGCAGGAACAGCGCCTTCGACTAGGTCGAGCGCAGGCGCGGGAAGCGCCGCAGGCTGTACGCGAGCGAGCCGTCGTCGTCGAGGATCCGCGGCGCCACGAGCGCCGCGCCGGGGTCCGCCTCCAGCGCGGCGACGAGCGCGCGCAGCGACTCGGCGTCGATCCGCGCGTCTGGGTTGAGGAAGAGGACGAGCGGCGCCGTGCCGCGGCCGACCCCGATGTTGCAGCCGTACGCGAAGCCGCCGTTGCGCGGCGCGCGCACGGCGTCCACGTCGAGGTCGGCGATCGTGGCCAGCGGGTCGCCGGCGGGCGAGGCGTTGTCGACCACCGTGACCCGCACGCCCTCGATGGCGGCGAGCGGGGCAACGCAGCCCCGCAGCGTTGTCGCTGCTGTTGTAGGAGACGACGACGACGTCGACATCGAGCCCAAGCTCAGGCTCAAGTCGAGGGTTCGGGTCAGGTGTCAAGGCGGTCCGAGACGGCGTGGTTGCAGGTTCGAGCACGAGTCGAAGCTAACGCAGGGCGCCGCACCCATTCCTAGCCTTCTGGGTGGCCTGATCGGGCCCCGGAGCCGCCACGATGGCGGCGTGCGTTACCTCGCTCCCCGGGTCCTCGTGGCCGCAGCCCTCATCGCGGCGTCGCTGGCCGCTGTCGCCGGATCGCTCTCCGGCGCCCCCCGCTGGACGCCCGACGGCCTCTTCTACCAGGCACGCGTGTACGAGATCCGCGACGGGATGGAGCAGGGCGCGGCGCTGCGCCGTGCGTTCCAGGGCCCGACCGGCGACCGGCTGCGCGCGATCGACCCGGAGCGCTCGGGCAGCCAGCAATGGGTCGCCTACAACGCCCGCTTCTACGAGCGCCGCATCGCCGTCCCCGCCCTCGCCGCCGCGGTCGAGCCGCTGGCCGGCGAGCGCGCGATCCTCGACGTGTCGCTCGCGGGCTACGTCGCCACGGTGCTCGCCGTCTTCTGGCTGCTGCTCGCGCTGCGGTTCCCGCTCCCGGTCGCCGGCGTGGTCGGCCTGGCGACGGCGCTGCTGCCCGCCCTCACCCACCACTCGAGCTTCCCGCTGACCGACAGCTGGGGCCTGGCGCTCCAGACGATCGCGCTCGCGACGGCGGTGCACGCCCTCCGCGGGCGCGCGCTCTGGCTGGTCCCGTGGGCGGCGGCCATCGCGCTGCTCTCGATCACCCGCGACAGCGTGTGGATCCCGGTCCTCGCCGCCGGCTGGCTCGCCGTGACGCAGCGCAGCCGCGTCACCGTGCGCCTCGCCGCCATCGGGCTCGCCGCGGCGCTGCCGGCCATGATCGCCGTCCGCGTGCCGCTGCGCGAGCTGCTCGCCCAGATGGTCAACGGCGCGCAGCCGATGCCCGACGCCTCCTGGGGCTGGGTCATCGGCCGCTTCCCCGGCGCGATCGCCGACATGCTCCAGGCCGACGGCGGCTACGTCCGCGACGGCGCCTGGCTGTCGGCGGCGTTCCTGCTCGCCGGGCTCGCCCTCCTCTTCGCCTTCGCCGCGCGCACGCCGCGCGGCCAGTCCGATCGCCTGCTGATGGCCGGCGCCGTCGCCGGCGCGGCCTACGTGGTGGCCGTGCCCGTGTTCAGCGCGCTGCGGCTCGAGCTCGTGCTCGTGCCGATGGCCGCGGCGGGCCTCGCCGCCGGCGCCCAGACGGCCCTCACGCGGGCGCGCGCGTCCATTCGGGGGGAATCGGGCGCTCCGGGTGAGCAACGCGACCCATGGCGACCTGGCCGAAAGGCTGGACCTGCCCCGCGCGCCGCGCTCCCCGACGTAGGGTCGAATCGGCCGTGAGCGTCTTCACGTCGATACCCGCGCGCGCAGCGCGCTTCGCCCTCGCGGCGCTCCTGACGCTGCTCCTGCTTCCAGGCGCCGCCGCGGCTGACACCGTCTTCGCGCCGGCCGACGGGCCCGGCGGCGACGCCCTCTCGGACGCGCCGATCGAGGTCGGCATGAAGATCCGCTCCTCGCAGGACGGCTTCATCACGGCGCTGCGCTTCTACAAGCAGCCCAACAACACCGGCACGCACGTCGGCCACCTGTGGGCCGCCGACGGCACCCAGCTGGCCTCGGCCACCTACGTGGACGAGACCGCGTCCGGCTGGCAGGAAGTGCCCCTCCCCCAGCCGGTCGCGATCAACGCCAACACGACCTACGTCGTCTCCTACTACTCGCCGCAGGGCAAGTTCGCGTGGAGCCCGGGCTTCTTCACGAGCGCGGTCGGCAGCGGCGCGCTCACCGCGCCGGCCGACGGCGCGTCCGGCGGGAACGGCGTCTACAAGTACGGCTCCGAGCGCGGCGTTCCCGTCCGACACCTGGAACGCGACGAACTACTGGGTCGACGCCGTCTTCAGCGGCGGGCAGCCCTCGGACACGCGGCCGCCGGTGGTCTCGGCCATCACGCCGGCCGACGGCGTCCGTCGACGTCGCCCGCAGCGTCCGGCCGACCGCCACGTTCGACGAGCCGATGGACGCCTCCACGGTCAACGGGACGACGTTCACGCTCACGGACGACCTCGGCGCCACGATCCCGGCGACCGTCACCTACGACGGCGCGACCGGCCGCGCGACGCTGACCCCGACCGGCGACCTGCCGCTCGGGCGCACCTACACGACCAAGGTCAAGGGCGGCGCCGGCGGCGCCGAGGACGCGGCGGGCAACCCGCTGGCCGCGGACCGCACGTGGAGCTTCCAGACGTCCGCGAGCTGCCCGTGCACCGTGTTCAACGGCAGCGAGGGCCCGCTCGGCGACGCCGTGTCGGACAACCCGGTCGAGGTCGGCATGAAGCTCCGCTCGAGCGAGGACGGCTGGATCACCGCCCTGCGCTTCTACAAGCAGCCCAGCAACACGGGCACGCACGTCGGGCACCTGTGGGCGAGCAACGGCACGAAGCTCGCCGAGGTCACGTTCACGAACGAGACCGCCGTCGGGCTGGCAGGAGGAGGAGCTGCCCGAGCCGGTCGCGATCAACGCGAACACGACCTACATCACCTCCTACCACGCCGCCAACGGCCGCTACGCGTGGAGCTCCGGCTTCTTCGGCACGGCCGTCGACCGCACGCCGCTCAGCGCGCCCGCGGACGGTCCCTCGGGCGGCAACGGCGTCTACAAGTACGGCGCGAGCGGCTTCCCCGACGCGTCCTTCGGCGCCACGAACTACTGGGTCGACGCGACGTTCCAGCGCACCCGGCCGCCGGACGTCCGCCCGCCGCGCACGACCGCCTTCAGCCCGGCCTCCGACGCCAAGCGCGTGCCGACCGACTCGCACGGTCGAGGTCACCTTCGACGAGGCGCTGGATCCCCTGACGGTCAACACGGGGTCGATCCTTCTCGCCGACGACGCCGGCAACCCGGTCGCCGGTCACGTCGACTACGACCCCGCCAGCCGCAGTGCGACGCTGACGCCCACGGCCCCGCTGACGTTCGGCAAGAGCTACGTCATCACGCTCCGCAGCGGCAACGCCGGCGTGACCGACGTCGCCGGCAACCAGCTCGCCGGCCGACAAGACGTCGACCTTCTCCACGCCGCCGCAGTGCCCGTGCCGGATCTTCGACCCCGCCAACGACGGCCCGTCGTCGCCGAACGCCGCGCGCGACCAGCCCGTCGAGGTCGGCGTCCGCTTCCGCGCGGCCGAGGACGGCTACGTCACCGCGCTGCGCTTCTTCAAGCAGGCCAACAACGTCGGCAGCCACGTCGGCCATCTGTGGGGGCCCGACGGGCAACTGCTCGCGTCGATCCCGTTCTCGGGCGAGACGCGCGTCCGGCTGGCAGAACGTCGACCTGCCGAACCCGGTCGCGATCACCAAGGACACGGTCTACACCGCCTCGTACTACTCGCCGAGCGGCTTCTTCCCGTTCGACCAGGGCTACTTCAACGGCCCGCACGACAGCGGGATGCTCACCGCGCTGGCGGCCGGCGACGGCGGCAACGGCATGTACAAGTACGGAGCCAGCGGCTACCCGACGTCGACGTTCGGCGCCACCAACTACTGGGTCGACCTCACGTTCGAGCGCACCGTGCCGCCCGATACGCGCGGGCCCGTCGCCACCGAGGTCTCGCCCGCCGCGTCCGCGAGCGACGTCGGCCGCAACGCCAACGCCACCGCGACCTTCGACGAGCAGCTCGCCCCGAGCTCGGTCAACGCGCAGACGTTCACCCTGCGCGGCGACGGCGGCGCGCTCGTCCCGGCGGCCGTCAGCTACGACGCGCAGACCCGCACGGCCAAGCTCGACCCGGACGTGCCGCTCGCCTACCAGACCACGCTACACCGCGACGCTGAAGGGCGGCGCCGGCGGCGTCACCGACGCGGCCGGCAACCCGCTGACGGCCGACAAGACGTGGAGCTTCCAGGTCCAGGGCCAGCCGCCGACGGAGGGCCCGGGCGGTCCGATCCTCGTGCTCACCGAGCCGAGCGACCGAGTTCGACACCTACTACGCGGAGATCCTGCGCAGCGAGGGCCTGAACAGCTTCGAGATGTCCGACGAGCCGCTGACGGCCGCGACGTTCACGGGCCACACCACGGTCATCCTCGCGCGCAACGCGGTCAGCGACGCCGACGTCACGCTGCTCACGAACTGGGTCCAGGGCGGCGGCAACCTGATCGCGATGCGGCCGGACAAGAAGCTCGCCGGGCTGCTCGGGATCACGGACGCCGGCGCGACCCTCAGGGACGGCTACCTCAAGGTCGACCAGGGCTCGGCGGCCGGCGCCGGCATCGAGGGCATGACCCTGCAGTTCCACGACCTCGCGGACCGCTACGCGCTCAGCGGCGCCACCGCCGTCGCGACGCTGTACTCCGACATCTCCACGGGCACCACGAGCCCGGCCGTGTCGCTGCGCGACGTCGGCACGGGCGGCGGCCAGGCCGCGGCCTTCAGCTACGACCTCGCCCGCTCCGTCATCTGGACGCGCCAGGGCAACCCGGCGTGGGCGGGCCAGAAGCGCGACGGCCTGCCGCCGCTGAGCATCCGCCCCGACGACCTGTTCTACGGCGCCAAGGCCGGCGACGTCCAGCCCGACTGGGTCCACCACGATCGTCTCGAGGTGCCGCAGGCCGACGAGCAGCAGCGGCTGCTGGCGAACCTCATCACGCAGATGAACCTCGACAAGGCGCCGCTGCCGCGCCTGTGGTACCTGCCGCGCGGCGACAAGGCGGCGGTCGTGCTGACCGGCGACGACCACGCGGTCGGCGGCACGTCGGCGTACTTCGACCGCCTCAAGGCGTCGTCCCCGCCAGGCTGCTCCGTCGCCGACTGGGAGTGCGTGCGCGCGACGTCGTACATGTATCCCAACACGCCGAACTTCACCCCGGCCCAGGCCAAGGCCTACCAGGACGCGGGCTTCGAGGTGGCGCTCCACCTCAACACGGGCTGCCAGGACTGGACGCCCGAGTCGCTCGACCAGATGTACAGCAGCCAGCTCGGCTCGTTCGCGGCCACGTGGCCCGACGTCACCCCGCCGATGACCAACCGCACGCACTGCATCGTGTGGAGCGACTGGGCGTCGCAGGCGAAGATCGAGCGCGGCCCACGGCATCCGCTTCGACACCAACTACTACTACAAGGGCCCGGACCGCCTGGGCGAACAAGCCGGCCCTGCATGACCGGGCTCGGGCTTCCCGCAGCGCTTCGGCGACCTCGACGGGTCGATGATCGACGTCTACCAGTCGATGACGCAGATCACGGACGAGATGAACGAGACGCTGCCGACGACGTCGCAGATCCACGAGCTGCTCGACAACGCGCTCGGGCCGAAGAACTACTGGGGCGTCTTCGACGTGATCCTGCACTCGGACGCCGGCGACCACCGGCGGCTGAACGAGCTCGTGGCCGACGCCCAGGGCCGCGGCGTGCCGATCGTCACCTCCGCGCAGATGCTGTCGTGGCTCGACGGGCGCAACGGCTCCGTCGTTCAGCAACATCTCCTACGGCGGCGGCCAGCTCTCGTTCTCGCTCACGGCGCACCCGACCGCACGCGGGCTCCGCGCCATGCTGCCCGCGCGCTCGGCGAGCGGCCCGATCGTGACCCTCAAGCGCGACGGCCAGCCGGTCTCCTGGAACCGCCGCACGGTCAAGGGCGTCGACTACGTCATGTTCGACGGCGCTTCCGGCGCGTACACGGCCGCCTACGCGAACGACACCACGGCGCCGGAGATCACCCAGGTGGCCGCCAGCACCGACGCCGAGGGCCACGCCACGGTCCGCTGGAAGACCGACGAGCCCTCGAGCTTCGGTGGTCGAGTACGGGCGGACGGCCGCGCTCGGCTCCGAGCGCGAGAACACCGCCGAGGTCACCGACCACGTCGTCGAGCTGACCGGCCTCCAGCCGGCCACGACGTACACGTTCAAGGTCTCCTCGACCGATACGGCCGGCAACACGCGTCACGTCGTCCGCCGCGACCTTCACGACGCCGGCCAGCGCGCTGGTGGACTCGCGCACGGCCGAGTTCGCCCTCGGCTCCACACCGCGACACGTACGCGGGCGACACGCTCGTCGGGCCCGGACGGCGAGGTGCAGCTGCAGCCGACGCTCGGCGACGAGTTCAACGGCCCCGGCATGACGCCCGACCTGTCGACCCGCACCGTGGGAGATCGGCGGCACGACCGCGATCGGCGGCGGCTCGCTGGCCGTGGACACCGCCGTCACCTACTCGCCGACGGGCTACGTCGGCCCGCGCGTGCTCGATTTCGCCGCCACCTTCCAGCCCGTGCCCGAGCAGTCGGTCGGCCTCGGCGGCGATCTCAGCGACTTCCCGTACGCGATCTTCACCACCGGCACCGACGGCGACGCGCCGGGCCTGTACGCCTCGAGCGGCGCCAACCCGGACGACCAGATGACGACGCCGCTGCCGAACGTGAGCGTCTACGGGCCGCACCGCTACAAGATCGAGTGGACGCCGACGACCATCCGCTACTTCGTCGACGGCGCGCTCGTCGCGACCCACGCCGTGTCGCCATCGACCAGGAGATCGGCCCCGTCGCGAGCGACTACGGGCTGTTCGGCGCCGCAGTGCGCGTCCACTGGATGCGCATGAGCAGCTACCCGGGCACCGGCACGTTCACCTCGCGGGCGCTCGACAGCGGCCCGGGCGCCAACGTCTGGCAGACGCTGACCAGCAACTCGACGCGTCCCACCGGGACCGCGATCACGCTTCCAGACGCGCTCGGGCGGGACCCGCCAGCCGGACGGCGCCTGGTCGCCATGGCAGTCGCTCGGCAGCGGCGGCGCGATCCTCAGCCCGGCCTCCCGGTTCCTCCAGTACCGCGCGACGATGACGACCTCGAACGCCGGCCGCGACGCCGACGCTGGACGCGTGCGCGTGACCTACGGCGCCGGCACCGACCGCGCGCCGATCGCCGGGACCGTCGACGCTCGCGCCTGAGCTCCCCGCGCACCAACCAGACCCTGACCGCCACCGTCAGCGGCTTCAGCGACCCCGACGGCGATCCGCTCGACCTACCACTACGAGTGGTTCCGCAACGGCGAGCTGATCCCCGGCACGAGCGGGAACACGCTGAACCTCTCGGCCGCCGGCAACGGCGACCGCGGCGACCGCATCCGCGTCGAGGCGTACGCCTCCGACGGGCGCGGGGCGGCCAGCGACGCCGCCGTCGGCGAAGGTCACCGTCGCCAACACCGCGCCCGCCGCGGGCACCGTCTCGGTCCGGCCCGTGCCCGCCGCCACGCGCGACCTCCTGCGCGTCACGCCCGCCGGCTTCTCGGACCTGGACGGCGACCCGCTCACCTACCGCTACCAGTGGCTGGTCAACGGCACCCCGGTCGCCGGCGCCACGAACGCGACGTTCGATGTCGACGGGCACGTGCAGCTCGAACGACCGCGTCGACGTGGACGTGACGGCGGTCGACGACCGGCGCCGCGCACGAGCCCGACCGTCCGCGGCGGCCAGACGATCACCAGCACGAACGCGACGCCGGTCGAGGGCACCGTGACGATCACGCCCGCGTCCCCGAAGACCAACGACGTGGTCACGGCCGAACCCGACCGGCTTCCACGACCCCGACGGCTCCGCGCTGACCTACCACTACACGTGGTCGCGCAACGGCGACCGTCGATCGCGGGCGCGACCGGGCCCACGCTGACCTCTCACAGGCCGGCAACGGCGACCGCGGAGACGCGATCAAGGTGGCCGTCCGCGCGACCGACCCGCAGAACAACTCGAGCGAGACCGTCACCGACACCACGACGGTCGCCACGACCGCGCCGACGGCCGGCACGGTCACCGTGCGCCCGACGGACGCCCGCCGTCAACGACACCGTGTCCGCGGTGCTCACCGGCTTCGCCGACGTCGACGGCGACTCGCTGACCTACCAGTACCAGTGGTTCCGCAACGGCGGCGCGATCCCGCTGGCCAACGGGCGCAGCCTGAACCTCGCGCAGCTCGAGGGCGGCGTCGCGGCCGGCGACGTCCTGCGCGTCGAGGCCAACGCGCTCGACGGGCACGGCGGCACCAGCCCGGCCGCGTCCGGCAGCACCACCGTCGCGGGCGGCAACGGCCATCCGGTCGCCTCGTACGGCTTCGAGGAGGCCGCGGGCGCGCTCGCCAGCGACCAGTACGGCGGCAACGACGGCACGATCACCGGCGCCGACCGCGTCGAACAACGGCCGCTTCGGGCGCGCGCTCTCCTTCGAGGACGCCGACGACATCGTCAAGGTCGCCGACGACTCGTCGCTGCACCTGGCCAGCGGCGATGACGCTCGAGGCCTGGGTGCGGCCGACCGCCGCCACGAACTGGCGCACCGTCGTCTTCAAGGAGGCCGCCGGCGGCCTCTCCTACGGCCTCTACTCGAACAACGACGCGGACCGCCCGCACGTCCACATCGGCAACAACGGCGAGACCGGCGTCAACGGCAACCGCGAGCTCGACCCGAGCGCAGTGGACGCACCTGGCGGCGACCTACGACGGCAACATCCTGAAGCTGTTCGTGAACGGCACGCAGGTCGGCTCGAAGGCCATGAGCGGCGACCTCTCGAGCGCCGAGGGCACGCTGATGATCGGCGCCAACACGGTCTGGGGCGAGCAGTTCCGCGGCCTGATCGACGAGGTCCGCGTCTACAACCGCCCGCTGGCCCGCGACGAGATCGCCGCCGACATGGACATCCCGGTGACGCCGGGCACGCCGCGGCCGCCGTCGGACACCGAGCCCGACGCGATCGGGCAGTTCGGCTCGCCGATCGACTTCCCGATCACGCCCGTGCACCTCGCGATGCTCTCGGACGGCCGCGTGGCGATGTGGGACGGCTTCGAGGCCGCGCTGAACTCCGAGCACGTCTTCGACCCGTGGAGCGGCCAGTTCGACGCCGTCCCGACCGGCCGCAACCTCTTCTGCGCCGGCCACGTGACGCTGAGCGACGGGCGCCTGCTCACCGCCGGCGGCCACATCCAGGCCTACGAGGGCACCAAGGACACCAACCTGTTCGACCCCAAGACCGACGTGTGGACGCGCGGCCAGGACATGTCGAACGCGCGCTGGTACCCGACGGCGACCACGCTCCCCGACGGCCGCGTGTTCGTCGTCTCCGGCGACAACATCACGCTCGGCGCGAACCCGGACCCGAACACCCCGGTGCCGCTGATCAACTGGTCGCAGACGCTGCCGGAGATCTACAACCCGGCGAGCAACAGCTGGACGAGCCTGCCCGGCGTCCTCGCGGAAGATGCCGCTGTACCCGTTCATGTTCGTGCTGCCGAACGGCAAGATCTTCGACGCCGGCCCGGACACCGTGACGCGGACGCTCGACCTCCAGACCGGCCAGTGGCAGACCGTGGGTGGCAACAGCGGCGTCGACGGCCAGAGCGCGGTCATGTACCGGCCCGGCAAGATCATGAAGTCCGGCACCTGGTCGGACCCGGAGTTCCCGGACCGCACGGCGACGAACCGCGCGACGGCGATCGACATGACGGCGGCCACGCCCTCGTGGGCCGACGTCGCGCCGATGAAGTACCGGCGCGCGTACCACACGCTCACGGTGCTGCCCGACGGCAAGGTGCTCGCCACCGGCGGCCAGAACGGCACCGACGGCGTCGACGAGACGACCGGCGTGCTCCCGGCCGAGATGTGGGATCCGGACACCAACGCGTGGACGACGATGGCGTCGAGCCGGCGGCCGCGCCTGTACCACTCGTCGGCCGTGCTGCTGCCCGACGGCCGCGTCCTGCTGGCCGGCGGCGGCGCCTACGGCAAGGCCAAGAACGAGAACAGCGGCGAGATCTACTCCCCGCCGTACCTGTTCAAGGGCCCGCGGCCGCAGGTCACCGACGCCCCGGACGCCGTGCACTACGGCCAGTCGTTCACCGTCGACACGCCCGACGCGAGCCGGATCCAGAAGGTCTCGCTCGTGCACATGGGCAGCGTCACGCACAACGTCGACATGGACCAGCGCTTCCTGAACCTGCCGATGACGGCCGGCAACGGCCAGGTGTCGATCAACGGCCCGCAGAACGCCAACGTCGCCCCGCCCGGCTACTACATGGTCTTCCTCGATCGACGACAAGGGCGTGCCCGTCCTTCGGCCAGATCGTCCAGGTCGACGCGGCCGGCGACACGCAGGCCCCGCTGGCGCCGTCGTCGCTGACGCGCGACCGCGCAGCCCGACGGCGCGAACCTCAACTGGCCCGCCGCGTCGGACAACGTCGGCGTCGACCGAGCTACCGCGTGTACCGGTCGACGACCGCCGGCTTCACGCCCTCGCCCGCCAACCGCATCGCCACGCGTCACGTCCGGGCACCTCCTACAGGACCGCGGGCTCGCCGGCCGGCACGTACCACTACCGCGTCAAGGCCGTCGACAAGGCGGGCAACCTCAGCGCGGCGCTCGCCGCAGGCGAGCGCGACCGTGGCCGGCGACACGACCGCGCCCGACCGTCACGATCACCGCGCCGACGAACGGCCAGAGCGTGACCAACACGCGTCACGTGACCGCCACCGCGCGCCGACAACGTCGGCGTGCAGAGCGTCCAGTTCAAGCTCGACGGCCAGGACCTCGGCGCCGGCCGACACGGCCGCGCCGTACGACGCTCGACTGGGACACGACGACGGCGACCGACGGCGCGCACACGATGACCGCCGTCGCCCGCGACGCGTCCGGCAACACGACGACGTCGGCCGCGGTCACGGTCGAGGTCCACAACACCGGGCCTGGTCGCCGCCTACGGCTTCGACGAGGCGTCGGGCGCGACGGCGACCGACGCGCCTGACGCACCACCACGGCACGATCGAGGGCGGCGCCACGCGGGTCCCGAGCGGCCGCTTCGGCCAGGCGCTGTCGTTCGACGGGACCGACGACGGGTCAGCGTGCCCGACCGCGCGGCGTTCGACCTGCCCGTCGGCGTTGACGCTCGAGGCGTGGGTCAAGCCGACCGCGCTCGGCAGCGCCGGCTCGGTCGTCGCCAAGGAGCGGCCGGCCAGCTTCAACTACGGCCTGTTCGCCGACACCGCCGCGAGCGTGCCCGCGGCGACGCGTCTTCACCACCGCGCCGTTCGACGCGCCTGGCGCGGCGCCGCTCGGCCTCGGCACCTGGACCCACCTCGCGCATGACGTGGGACGGGTCCACGCTGAGGCTCTACGTCGACGGCGCGGAGGTCGGCTCGCGCGCGGTGACCGGCTCGGTCGCCACGAGCGCCGAGCGCCGTGCGGATCGGCAGCGACGGGCACCGCCGGCCAGTTCTTCAACGGCCTGATCGACGAGGTCCGGATCTTCGGGCGGGCGCGCACGCCCGCGCGAGATCGCGCACGGACATGGACGACGCCCGTCAAGCCCTAGCGCCTCCCCTCCGCAATCCCGCGGCGGCCGGCTCCAGCCGGCCGCCACGATCACCGCACCTCACCTCTCGACGGCCGGCTTCAAGCCGGCCGTCTTCTTGCAGGCCGCCCCCTTTCGGCAGCCGCGCGGATGTTCTCGATCAGACATGTGTTTGTTCTGACTATCAAGGGGTTATAAACGCCCCCCGACGGGTCGAGGCAGGGGATCAGGGCCGGATGTGCCGGGCCCGTCGGTGCTTCACATCCGTGTCGCGGCGGATCGTCTAGTCGCGGCCGAACCCCAGGCTCGGAGGAGACGTCCATGTCCCATGCGCTCAGGCGCGTCTGCGTCACGGTGCCGCTCGCCCTGCTGGTCGCCCTTGCGTCCCTGGCGACCGCGTCGGCAGCGGTGCTCGAGGGCACGCCCAAGGCCGACCACCTCGTCGGGTCCGCCGGCCCCGACAAGATCCGGGCGGGCAAGGGCCGGGACGTCCTCGACGGGTCCGCGGGCGCCGACCGCCTGCTGGGCGGCAGGGGCAACGACACGATCCACGCCGACGGCCGCGATCGCGTGCGCGCCGGCGCCGGGAACGACAAGGTCCACCTGCTGGCGGACGTCGTGGCGTTCCGCGTGGACTGCGGCGCCGGGCGGGACCGCCTGACGATCACGACGGCCTTCCCCGCCTCCCAGCGCGCGCTCCGCAAGCGGGCGCGGCGCTGCGAGCGCGTCCGCGTGAAGGTCGGCGCCGTCAGCTCGCCGCTCGCCGGGAACACGGGCGGGACGCGCGACGCGCTGTCCGATCCGCTGCCCTTCCCGGCCCCGCTCGCGCCGCTGCCGGTCGTCGACAACCAGCCGCCGACCGTCCCCCAGGGCTTCCGCACGACCGGCAGGACGCAGAAGTCGATCAGCGTGGCCTGGAACGCCTCGCGCGACAACGTGGCGGTCGTCGGCTACCGCATCTACCGCAACGGCACGCGCATCGCGCAGACCGCTCGGACCCGGTATTCGCTGACCGGCCTGACGTGCGGGCGGACGTACCAGATCGGCCTCACCGCGGTCGACGCCGCGGGCAACGAGTCCTACCGGCCCGAGGCGATCAAGAACGAGTCCACCACCGCCTGCCCGACGCCGGCCCCGGTGCCGGACACCCAGCCGCCGTCGGTGCCGCAGGGCTTCACGACGACCGGCAAGACGCAGACCAGCATCAGCGTCGCGTGGAACGCGTCGACCGACAACGTCGGCGTCACGGGCTACCGCATCTACCGCAACGGCACGCGGATCGCGACCGTCACCGCGACGCAGTACACGCTGACGGGCCTGGCCTGCGGCACGACGTACGAGATCGGGCTGACGGCGATCGACGCGGCCGGCAACGAGTCCTACCGGCCCGAGGCGATCAAGAACGAGTCCACGAGCGCGTGCAGCTCGGCGCCGCCTCCGCCGCCTCCGCCGCCTCCGCCGCCGCCGCCGCCGCCTCCCCCGCCGCCGCCTCCGCCGCCGCCTCCGCCGCCGCCGCCGCCTCCGCCGCCGCCGCCTCCGCCGCCGCCACCGCCGCCCGGCGCGGCGAACGTGTTCCTCTCGCCCTCGGGCTCCGACGCGAACCCGTGCACCTCGGCGCAGCCGTGCGCGACGTTCGCCCGCGGCTACAACGTCGCGGCGGCCGGTGACGTCATCCAGGTGGGCGCGGGCGTCTACCCGCGCCAGGAGACCCCGACGGGCACGAAGGCCGTGACGTTCCGCGGCGTGTCCGGCAACAAGGTCCGGCAGTTCCACAACCACGCCTCGAACATCACGATCGACGGCCTCGACCTCGACAACAACGGCGGCACGCCGACCGGCGCCGTCTTCGAGAACGACGCGCCGGGAGTGACCGTCAAGAACTCCCGGATCGGCAACGTGGTCGACGAGAAGGCCGCGCTGCTCGCCGGCTGGAGCAGCGCCGCGTCGCAGAACGTCGTGCTCGACACGTGTCGATTTCCACGACGTCCGCCAGGTCGGCGCGGGCGTCCACAACGAGTGCCTGTTCACGCAGTCGCCGGGCCTGACACGTGCGCAACTCGACGTTCCGGAACTGCGCGACGATGGACATGATGGTCACGCGCGGTGACTGGTGGGGCCAGCCGGCGTACGGCGGGCTGACGCTGGAGAACAACGTCTTCGCCCACTCCGTGCACGGCCAGGACCCCAACTGGCACGTCTTCGGCTTCCTGGTCCACGGCAACATGGACCAGCTGACGAACGTGCGGGTCGTCAACAACACGTTCGAGAACGCCGTCGGCGGCATCACCACCGCCGAGATGCCGAACGGCGCCAGCGGCGTCTGGGCCAACAACATCGGCGGCGGCTGGGACTGCCTGACCGGCATCACCTACGCCGGCAACGCGGGCAAGAAGTGCGGCGCCTCCGACGTCGCGGTGTCGCCCTCGAGCTCGTGCGGGCCGCCGACCTGCGGGTCGATGCAGACGATGCCGGTCGGCTGGGTCGACCCGTCGACCTTCGACTTCCACCTGAAGTCGAGCTCGGCGGCGATCAACGTCGGCAACGCGACGTACGCGCCGGCGAAGGACCGTGACGGGAACGCCCGCAACGGCGCGCCGGACGCGGGGGCCTACGAGTACACCGGCACCGCGTCGGCGCCGCCGCCGCCGCCGCCGCCGCCGCCGCCGCCGCCGCCGCCGCCTCCGCCGCCGCCGCCTCCGCCGCCGCCGCCGCCTCCGCCGCCGCCGCCGCCGCCGCCTCCGCCGCCGCCGCCGCCGGGCGGGCCGGCGACACAAGTTCATCTCACCGTCCGGCTCGGACTCGGCCGCATGCACCTCCGCGGCGCCGTGCCAGAGCATGGCCCGCGCGTACCAGGTCGCGGCCGCTGGTGACGTGATCGAGGTCCGCGCCGGGTCGTACGGCCCGCAGACCGTCCCGGACGGGAGCAAGGCGGTCACGTTCCGCGGCGTCGCCGGCAACAAGATCCGCCAGGTCAAGAGCAACGCCGACAACATCACGTTCGACGGCCTCGACCTCGACGCCGGCGGGACCAAGACGACCGGCGCCGTGTTCGAGAGCGGCGGCGCGTCCTACGTCACGTTCAAGAACGGCCGCATCGGCAACGTCATGGACGAGAAGGGCGCGCTGCTCGGCGGCCAGTCCAGCCCGGCGTCGCTGCACACGGTCATGGACAACGTCGAGTTCCACGACGTCATGTACTCCGGCAACGGCGACGTCCACCAGGAGTGCGTGTTCTCGCAGACGCCCGGCCTGACGCTGCGCAACTCGCGGTTCACGAACTGCTCGACGATGGACATCTCGATCAACCGCGGCGACTGGTGGGGCCAGCAGCCATACGGGAACGTGACCATCGAGAACAACGTCTTCGGGCACTCGACCAACGAGGGCGGCTGGCACTACTACGGGCTGGCCTGGTTCGTCGACGAGTTCGACAACGCTCGTGTCGTGAACAACACGTTCGAGAACACCGTCCTCATGGATCCGACCCACATCGGCTCCGCGCCGCACTCGGGCGTCTGGGCCAACAACATCGGCGGTGGCTGGATGTGCCTGGCCGGCGTGGTCTACCGCAACAACCTCGGCAAGAAGTGCGACGCGAGCGACACGGCGCTCGATCCGCAAGGCGGCGGCTGCGCTCCGCCGGCCTGCAATCCGGCGCGCCGGCACAACGTCGGCTGGCTGAACCCGAACCAGTGGGACTTCCACCTGACCTCGGGGTCGCCCGCGATCAACGCCGGCAGCGCCCAGTACGCGCCCGCCACCGACAAGGACGGGAAGGCGCGCAACGGCGCTCCGGACGTCGGCGCGTACGAGTCTCTAGCCTCGCACGGCGCGCCGCCCGGCCACCCCGGGCGGCGCGCCGACTATACGGCCGCATAGGGCCTCTGGGGCGGAGCGGCCATATCTTGGCTGCGTGCCTACGAACCAGATCCAGGCCCCCAGCGCCGGGCCGCGCGTCGACTTCAGGCGACAGAGCGAGGAGGTGCTCTGCCGCCTCGGCGTCTACCGGGTCGCGCGCAACACCTACCAGCGGCTCCTGAACACCGACTACTACGCCGGCCGCGTGCGCGACCGCGACTTCTTCCGCGGCCTGATCCCGGCCGGCGGGCTTGTGTTCGACGTCGGCGCCAACGAGGGCCGGCTGACCGAGACGTTCGCGGAGCTCGGCGCGACCGTCGTCAGCGTCGAGCCGAACCCCGTCCTCGCGGAGCGGGTCCGCGCGCGCTACGGCTCGCGCAACGTGACCGTCGAGGCGACCGCGCTCGGCGACGCAGCCGGCACGGCCACCCTGCGGCTCGGCCGCGACAGCGGCCACAGCACCGTCTCGCCGGACTGGCAGGACGCCGTCGGCGACGGCGGCGACGACCGCTGGTCGGGCTCCGTGGAGGTCCCCGTCACCACGCTCGACGCGCTGATCGAGCGCCACGGCACGCCGGACTTCGTGAAGATCGACGTCGAGGGCTTCGAGGCGCACGTCCTGTCCGGGCTCCACCACCCCGTCGCGGCGCTGTCGTTCGAGTTCCTCTGCCGGGCCTCGGACATCGCGCGCCAGTGCATCGAGCTCGTCTCCGGCCTCGGCGCCTACGAGTTCAACCTGGCGTTCGGCGAGGAGCACGACCTGCACGGCCGCTGGCGCCCGGCCGCCGAGGTCATCGACGATCTCGCCGCCTTCGCGGCCCGCGAGCCCGAGGGCTACGGCGACGTGTATGCGAGGCGCACGGCTCCGTGACGCGCGGCGTCACCGACATCATCATCCTCTCGCACAACCGCCTGGAACACCTGGTGGCGACGGTCGAGGCGCTCGAGGACAACACGCCGGAGCCGATCCGCATCACGATCGTCGACAACGCCTCCGGGCCGGAGTCGCGCAACTGGCTGAGCGCGAACCGCCACCGGTTCGAGCGGGTGATCCTGCGGGCCGAGAACGAGCACGTCGCGGCGTTCCAGCACGGCATCGACGCCACGCTCAGCGATCCGTACATCGTCACGGACCCCGACATCGTCGTGCCCGACATGCGGCCGTCGTGGCTGGCGCGGATGCACGATCTCATGGACCGCCATCCGGACTTCGGGCTGATCGGCATCGGGCTCGACAACGCCAACCGGCCGGCCGTGCTCGACCCCGAGGTCGATCGATCCGGCCACCGTCGTCGACGGGGAGATCGTCGAGACCGGCGTCGGCACCGTGATGCAGATGATCCGGCGCGACGCGCTCCTGACGCCGTACCGGACCGACTGGCAGACCTGCACCGACGTGCGCCGCGCCGGCCGGCGCGTCGGCTGGGCGCCCGGGCATCCGCGCCGTCCACCTCGGCTGGGACGACTACAAGCTGCATCCCGCCCACCTCGCTTCCAAGCACCTCTCCTACGCCGTGTACCGCGAGATGGACCTGATCGGCCGCATGCCGCAACTGTCGGAGCTGGCGCTCGCCGGCCCCGCCGTCGCCGTGCTGCGCGAGGAGGGCATCGAGGACCGGGCCGTGCTGGAGCTGACGTGGGGCGCCCCGACGATCGGCGCCGCGCTGCCGGACAGCGTCTGCGTCGAGTCGCCCGGACATCGGCGACGCGCTTCCGTTCGACGACGCCGCCGCGGCCGCCGTCGTGCTGACCGACCCGCCGTCCGGCTCGGGCGCCCGCGTGATCGCCGAGGCCGACGCGCGTCGCGACGGCCCTCGTCGTCGCCGTCGCCCCGCTCGGAGCCTTCGAGCGCCCGCACCGCCGCCGAGCTGGCGCCTGAGGGCTGGGAGGGCCACGAGGCCGCACGGTCCCGCCGACCTCCTCCTCTCGCTGGCGCGCGCCGCGCGACGCCGACCCGTCGCTCGCCGTCCGTGCTCGGCCCCGCCGCGCTCCAGGACCGCGAGCGCTGGCTGTCCCTGTTCGGCCACGGCGGCTTCGGCAAGGGCGAGCGGCGCCTGTGGATCTGGCGGCGGGCCGAGCCGCTGCCCGCGCCCGGAGGCCGTGCGGTTCGACCCGGCTCTCGTGCAGCCGTGGCAGCCGGTGGGCACGCCGATGCCGGCGCCGCCTCGCGTCGGGCTGCTCGTGCGGTTCTGGAAGCGCGCCGACATCCTGGAGCGCGCGCGCGTCCACGCCGCGAAGCGCCGGCACGCGAAGAAGTCCGCCGCCGTGGCGGACCTCGGAGGCTGAGCGCCGTGCCCACTCCCGCCGGCGTCCTCAGCCGCACGCTGACGGCGTACTACAGGCTGCGCTACCGCCGGTTCGTGGAGTTCGGCTCGACCGTCCGCGTCAAGGGCCGGCTCAAGTTCAGCGGCCCCGGCAAGATCGTCATCGGCGACCGCGTCTACTTCGACAACGCGATGGGCCAGGCGAACCGGATCCGCACGACGGACGCGAACGCGGTCGTCACGATCGGCGAGGGCTGCTACGTCAACGGCGTCGAGGTGATCGCCAACGACCGCGTCGACATCGGCCCGAAGTGCATGATCGCCGACAGCCTGATCATCACCTCGGACTTCCACAGCACCCGCCGCTCGCGCTGGGACGACGGCGCCCGCCCGCGCTCGGGGCCGGTCACGATCGGCGCGAACGTCTGGCTCGCCGCCCGGACCTCGATCCTCCAGGGCGTCACCGTCGGCGAGGACTCCGTCGTCGCGCTCGGGACCGTCGTGGCGACCGACGTGCCGGCGGGCTACATCGTCGCGAGCCAGCAGCAGCGGCTCGTGCGGCCTGTGCACGACTGAGCGCTCCCGGAGGGACGAACCTCAACTGCGGCTGGGTAGGGAGGCGGCGACGCCGATGCACCGGTTTCGCGTGGGAACGATTTGCCGGCTATAGCGGGGTCAATCGACTCCACCCGCCGCGCCCGCTCCCTCACCACCCCACCCAGCCGAAGTTCGTGCCGGCGAGGCGCGGCGAGCCGAAGTTCGTGCCGGCGAGGCGCGGCGAGCCGAAGTTCGTGCCGGCAAGGCGCGGCGAGCCGAAGCTCGTGCCGGCAGGGCGCCGCTCAGGCCGCCAGCAGCCCGTGGCCGGCCAGCTCGTCGACGAAGCGGTCGACGTCGGCCGCCGCGCGCTCGCGGTCGATGCCGTAGGCGCCCACGAGCTCGTCGACGAGCCCGTCGCGCGTGGAGCCGCCCTCCAGCGCCCGCCAGAGCAGGGCTCCGGCGCCGTTGGCGGCGACGTAGGTCGAGGTGCGGCCGTCGAGGGCGATGACCTCGCCGTCGATCTCCCGCCAGTGCACGTCGCTCTCGCGCAGCTTGAGCCGAGTCATTCCGCGTCGAACCTCCCTTTCGCCGCCAGCCCGCGCGAACGGAGCGCGAGATCGTGTTCCGAGCGGGCGATGCCCGCGTTCTGCATCGCGAGCCGCGTGCGGGCCAGCTTCACCCGCCAGGGCTCGCGCGTGTCCCGCGCCAGGCTGTGCAGCACCTGCCGGGTCATGCGCGCCGGAGCGCGGCGCCAGGACATCCCCCAGGCCGGGGCCAGCAGGTTCTTGAGGTGCCACTCGAGCACGGTGCGCTCGCGCACCTCGCGGACGTGCCGCGCCCAGACCGCCACGGCGGCGGAGTGGCGCTCGCCCTCCACGACCGCGCGCACGGCGGCGTGCGTGGTCCGCCACAGTCGCCGACAGCCCCAGCGGCGCGCGAGCGCCGCGACCTCGTCCGGGGTCGCTGCGGCGCAGGCTCACGCCGACGTCGACGAGGTTCCCGAGCCGCCCCAGCGGCTGGTGCTCCCACGCGTGGGCGGCCAGGAGCAGCGTGTGGTGCGCCGGCGGCAGCGCGGCGAGGCCGTCGATGCCGAGCCGGCTCGGCACGGCGGCCGCCAGCAGCTCGTCCGTCGAGGGCGTCACGAGCCCGTGCGGCCAGTTGGCCCGCATGTGGAGCTCGATGACGAGCGGCATCCCCGGCCACCAGAGCGGTCGCAGGTGGTGGATGTCGCGGTAGACCTCGGGGTCGAAGACCTCCTGGAAGCCGGCCGCGATCAGCGCGGCCTGCGCGGCCGGGGCGTCGTCCGTGAGCAGATCGAGGTCGCCGAACGTGCGCAGCCCGGCGCCGCCGTAGTCGAGCGCCACCTCGGGGCCCTTCATCAGCAGCAGCGGGCCGTCGAACGCGGCACGCGCGCGGCTGAGGATCGGCAGCACCGCGAGGTCGTTGGTGACGGCGCGCGTGCGCTCCGCCGTCAGCTCCGGGCCGAGCTCGAGCCCCGCGGCGCGCCGGCGGCGCGCCTCCAGCAGCGCCACGCGGTGGTGGTGCAGCGCGGGGTACGGCGCGTCCGCGGCGGCGAGCAGCGTGTCGACGTGCTCGAACATGGTCAGTACAGCCCCAGCGTCCCGCGGCGGTGCTCGCGCGCCAGCGCGGCGCGGAAGGCGTGCACGCCGGCCAGCATGGCCAGGACGGAGACCGCGCCCAGGAGCAGCGCGCCGGAGCGCGACGCCCTCCCAGCCCGTTCCGCCGATCAGCGCCTCACGCGCCCCCTCGAGGACGATCGCGACCGGGTTGGCCTCCGCGAGCGTCTGGAGCCAGCCCGGCAGCAGCGTGAGCGGGAAGAACGCGCCGGAGGCGAGCCCGAGGACGCTCATGATCGCGCCCAGCAGGCCGGCGCCACGCCGGAACGTCACGATGCACGCCGCGGTCACGAGCCCGAGCCCCCAGACGAACGGCACGAACGCGGCCAGCAGCACGAGGCTGGGGACGACGCCGGCGACGTCGAAGCCGAGGCCGAGCGTGATCCACACGGCGAGGAGCAGCAGCCCGATGCGGATCGGGATGAAGACGAGGTCGAACGCCACGGAGCCGGCCTGGACGGTCGTCGGCGACGTCGGGCTCACGAGCAGCGACTCGAGCGTGCCGATCATCTGCTCCTGCCGGATCGCGGTCGACACCTTCTGGAGCAGCAGGCCGCTCACCGTGGTGATGACCACGCCGACCATCACGAACTCGAAGTAGGAGGCCTGCACGCCGCCGTAGGCCGGCAGCTTCGACGGGTCGACCAGCTCGGCCACGAACCCGAACATCGCGGCCTGGATGGCGATGAACAGGAGGTCGCTCGCGAACGCCGCCCGGTAGGACAGCAGCACGAGCAGGTCGCGGCGCATGAACGCCGGCACCTTGCGCGCCTCGGCGACGAGCGCGGTCATGCCGCCCGCTCCCCCGTCACCGCGAGGAACGCGCGCTCGATCGGCGGGCGCTCGTCGCGGCAGGACACGATCACGGCGCCCGCCTCGACCAGCGCGACCAGCGCCGAGCCCAGCGGGACGCCGGCGGCGAGCACGAGCAGCGCCTGGCCGGCCTCGCGGGCGGGCAGCAGGCGGCCGCGGGCGCCCAGCGCGGTGTCGAGCGTGTGCAGCGGCACGGCGGTCTCGGCGCCGAGCTCGAGCACGTGGCGGTCGCCGCCGCCGACCGCGGTGAGCGCCGCGACGGAGCCGGTGAAGGCGACCTTGCCGTGGTCCAGGACCGTCACGCGGTCGGCGAAGCCGTGCAGCTCCTCGATCCGCTGCGTCGCCCACAGCACCGCCGTGCCGGCCGCGGCGCGCTCGGCGGCGAGGTCGCGGACCTGCTGCGCGGCCACCGGGTCGAGGTCGTGGGTCGCCTCGTCGACGAGCAGCAGCGCCGGGTCGGCGATCAGCGCGCGGGCGAACGACAGCCGCTTCTGCATCCCGTGCGAGTACGTGCTGATCGGCCGGCGGGCCGCGTCGGCGAGACCGACCGCGGCGAGCAGCTCCAGCGCGCGCTCGCGCGCCGCGCGGCGCCGCAGCCCGTGGAGCCGCCCGAAGAAGACGAGGTTCTCCAGCCCGGAGAGCCGCATGTAGAACGTCCGGTCGCCCGGCGGCACCATGCCGATCAGCGCGCGCAGCTCGCGCGAGCGGCCGGCGCGGCGGTCGAGGACGTAGGCGGAGCCGGCGCTGGGGTCCACGAGCCCCGACAGGATGCGCATCAGCGTCGTCTTGCCGGCGCCGTTGGGGCCGAGCAGCGCGTGCATCTCGCCCGCCGCCACCTCGAGGTCGACGCCCGCCAGCGCCTCGACGGCGCCGAAGGTCCGGCAGAGGTCCTCCACCTCCACCGCGGGCACGTCGGGCCGAATGGCCTCGGGCATGCGATGAGCGTAAGCGCGGGCGTGCCAAGGGCCCTTAGCCGATCGTCTAGGCCTCGGCTCCGGGCCGCGACGTACAGTCGATTTGTGCAGGCCCTTCGCAGCAGCCGGCTCGTGCGCCGGGCGACGACCGGCGTCGCGGCGCTGCGCGCCGCCGCGTGGACTGTCCGCGCGCTGCGCCGGGTCCGCCGCGACCTCGCCCGCGACGGCCTCCAGGGCGCGCGCGTGTCACCGCCGCCCGAGCTGCCGGCGGCCGCCCGCCGCGGCGTCCTCGCCGTCGTCAACCGCCGGCCCAGCACCTGCCTGGAGCGGGCGCTCGTGCTCCAGCGCTGGGAGGCGGCGCACGGCGCCGGCGCGGACGTCGTGATCGGCGTGCGCGCCCCCACCGACGACTTCGTCGCCCACGCCTGGCTGGAGACCATGCCCGACGGCGCGGCGGGCGACTTCCGGGAGCTCATGCGGCTGCCGGCGCCGGGCGCGTGACACCGCCCGCGCCACGGCGGCTGAGCGCGCTCGAGATCGCCTCGGGGCTCGTGCTGCCGCCGGCCCGCTCGGCCCCGCCGCTGCCCAGGCTGCCGCGCGGCGCCACACCGCGCAGCACGTTCGAGGAGGCGATCGCGCCGGCGCTCCGGCGCTCGCCGTGCATGGTCAGCTTCTCCGGCGGACGCGACTCGTCGGCCGTGCTCGCCGTGGCCACGGCGATCGCGCGGCGCGAGGGGCTCCCGCCGCCGATCCCGATCACGCACCGCTTCCCGAGCGCCGCCGACACGCAGGAGTCCGAGTGGCAGGAGCAGGTGATCGACCACCTGGGCCTCGAGGACTGGGTGCGCATCGACGCGGCCGGCGACCTCGACTGCGTCGGCCCGGTGGCCACCGCGACGCTGCGCAAGCACGGGCTGCTGTGGCCGTGCAACGCCTACTTCCACGCGCCGATCTTCGAGGCGGCCGCGGGAGGCGCGGTGATCACCGGCGTCGGCGGCGACGAGGCGTTCGCCGCCTCGAGCTGGGCGCGGCCGCTGGCCGTCCTGGCGGGCCGCGCACGGCCCGTGCCGCGCGACGTCCTGCGCATCGGGTTCGCGCTGTCGCCGCACGCCGTCAAGCGCACGGTGATGCGGCGCATGCTGCCCGAGCTGTGCCCGTGGCTGCGACCCGAGGCGCGCGCCGAGATCGAGCGCTCCGTGGCGGCGGAGGCGGCGCGCGAGCCGCTGCGCTGGCGCAGGCGCTACCGCGAGCTCGCCGCCTCCGGCTACATCGGCGTGAGCCTCAACAGCCTCGCGGTGCTGGCCGCGGACCAGTGGGTCGAGCTCGCCCATCCGTTCCAGGACGCCCGCTTCCTCGCCGCCCTCGCCGCACTGCCGCGGTCGCGCCGGCCGGCCTCGCGGACGGCGGCGATGGAGATGCTCGTCGGCGACCTCCTGCCCCCCGCGCTGCTCGGCCGCTCGACCAAGGCGCGCTTCGACGAGGTGTTCTGGCGCGAGCACAGCCGCGCGCTCGTGGCGGCGTGGGACGGCGAGGGCGTGGACGAGGCCGTCGTCGACGTCGACCGGCTGCGCGCCGAGTGGAGCTCGCCCGCGCCGGCGCCTCACACGTTCACCCTGCTCCAGTCGGTGTGGCTTGAGCGCGCCGGCTCAGCCGGCGGCGAGCTGCACGAGCCGCTCGGCGGCGTGCGGCAGTGAGCTCCAGTCGCGCGGCCGCGTGAGCTCGTAGGCGGGCAGCGACGCGAGCTCCAGCAGCGCGTCGGGCCTGACCGGCGGCAGCCGCAGGCCGCGCTCGGCGGCGATCCGCGGGATCCGCTCGGAGGGCGGCACCGGGCGCAGCGCGACCTCGTCGCCCCAGCCGAGGAACACCCAGCCGGCCAGCGGCCGCCCGGCGGCGACAGCGCCCAGGGAGACGCGCCAGCGAGGGCGCGCGCCGGTCATGCCGATCGCCTGGCCGATGCCCAGGCGCGCCGCGGCGTCCTCGCGCAGGTCGACCGACCGCGGGCCCGGCAGCGGCGTCTGCCCGTCGAGGATCAGCATGTCGTCGGCCAGCACCTCGACGCCGTCGCGGGCGAGCCAGGCGAGCGTGGAGCTCTTGCCCGCCTCGCGCGTGCCCACCACCCCCCAGACCTTGTCGCCGGCGGCGTACGCGCCCGCGTGCATGCACTCGCGCCCGGCCCAGCGCCCGATCACCGCGGCCGCGGGGGCGAGGTACGGGTGGACGAGCTCGTCGGGCCGGACAGGGTGCGGGACGCGGAACACGACCGTCCGCGCATCGCGGTCGACGGCGATCTCCCCCCCGCTCTGGAGCCGGAGCCGCGCGTGGCGCTCCCCGACCTCCTCGCCGGGCGCGGTGGCGTGGCCGATCTCCGTGGCCAGGTCGTAGACGGGCGCGTCGGCGGGAACCTCGACGAGCAGGTCGGCGGCGGCGTCGATGCCGCGCAGCCGGATGCCGTAGGCGCCGCGCGGGCGCTCGTTCGTGGCGCTCAACCGCTCGCTGGACTAGCCGGGTGGCCAGTGGTGGATCGCGGGGCTCGGCGGTACGGTTCGAAAACAGACATGACTTCTCATGTTCAACCCACACCCGACGACGCGTACGCGCCCCCGGCGCTGACCGTCCTCGGCAGCCTCCACGACGTGACGCTCACCGGTTACGAGTGGCCGTGCCTGTGGAAGAAGACGATCGGGCCGCCAGACTACGTGAACTGGATCCCGGTCACCAACTGCTCGGCCTGAGCCGGCACGCGGGGTCGCTTCACTGCCGCGCCGTCGCGGCGCGCGGTAAAGGTCGCGTCGTTGCCGACGCGACCCTTACGCGCTGTTCCGAGGGAACGCCCGGCTCACGTGGAGACGCAGGAGATGGCCATACCCATGAAGGTGAAGCCATCCGAGCCGCCCAGGCGCTTATCGCACACGAGCGTCAACTCCGCCATCGACCCGAGCACCGTCAGGAGCGGCGCCTCGTAGGCACCCTTCTCCTTGGCGGTGTCTTCCATGTCGTTCATCCCTTCCACGACGGGTACTCAGACAACCGCATTGTCGTGCATCGGGCGCGCAAAACCACTGACCGCATGACCAGTTTGTGAGAGCGCCGCCGCCTGGAGCAGCAGCAGCGACTGCGGCCGCGGATCCGGCTTGCTCCAGTGCTCGCGCAGCGCCGCCGCGTCGACGAGCCCGCCCGGCGCGCCGGCGCCGTCGTAGCGAGCTGCCGCCGCCTGCGCGTGGGGGCCGCAGAACACCTCGTCGAAGCACGCCTTGTCGCTGCGCTCCACCAGGTCGGCCGGCAGCGCGTCGCCGACCAGGCGGCGGACGCCCTCGGCGCGGCTCGCGAAGCCGCGCCGGCCGACCGCGGCGGCGAGCGCCGCCCACAGGCCGCGGTCCAGCAGCGGATGCGCGATCGCGGCGCCCTCGGCGGCGGCCAGGCGGGCGAGCGAGCCCACGCCGACGGCGAGGTAGCGCTGCTCGCGCGCCCAGGCCAGGCGCCGCGCGGGCGGCACGGGCTCGCCGGCGGCGTGTGCCGCCGCGGCGCCGGTCGCCGCGGCGACGCCCTCGGGCGTGAGCCACGGGAGCAGCCACGGCCGGCGCCGGCGCAGGGCCGCCCGGCGGGCCGCGTAGGGCGCCCGGGCGAACAGCCGGCCGCGCACGCGCCCGGGAGCCGGGCGCGAGCAGGCCATGAAGAGCTCGTCGCCGCCCACGCCGGTCAGCAGGCTGCCGCCGGCGGCGCGCGCCAGCAGCGGCTGGTGGAAGTACGCGTTGAACGGCCACAGCAGCCCGTGGCGCTCGAGCACCGCACGGGCGACGGGCCCGACCGCGTCCAGCTCGTCCGCCCACTCGAGCCTGAGCCAGTCCGACAGGCCGAGGTGGGCGACCACGCTCTCCTGCCACGCCGCCTCGTCCGCGCGACGGGCGTGGGCGACACGGTTCGTCACCGGCACCGGGTCCGGCAGCCCCTCCCGCCGTGCCACCCGCGTCGCGACGGCGAGCACGGCGGACGAGTCGCGGCCGCCGGAGAAGGACACGAGGCACGGCGCGCGCCGGAGCGCGGGCAGCACGGCCGCCTCCAGCGCCGCGGCGGGATCCGCCGCCGCGCCGCGCAGCCGCGGCGCACGGCGCGGGGCGCCGAACACGACGCCGGTCGCGAGGTCAGCCGCCGCGAGCCCGTCGCCGGCGCTCATGGCATCGTCAGCTCTGGGCGACCGCGGCCATGAGGGCGTAGTTCGCGACCAGCGCGTCCGCGACGCGCTCGCCCGCGTGCCCGTCCCAGCCGGGGATGGCGCAGGGGGTCGGCGGCCGGTGGATGGGCCGCACCTCGGCGATCTCGTCCGGGTCCTCGCCCAGCAGCACGTTGGTGCCGTGCGTGAGCGTGACGGGGCGCTCCGTGTTCGGCCGGAAGGTGAAGCACGCGACGCCGAGCGCCGACGCCTCCTCCTGCACGCCGCCGGAGTCGGTCACGATCGCGCCGGCGCCCGCCTGGAGCGAGAGGAACTCGAGGTACGCCACGGGCTCGATGCAGCGGACGCGGGCCGCCTCGAGGCGATCCAGGCCGCCGTCCTCGGCGAGGCGGGCGCGGGTGCGGGGGTGGACCGGGAAGATGACCGGCGCGTGGTGCGCGAGCCTGACGAGGCCCTCGACGATGCCGTTCAGGCGCGCCGGGTCGTCCACGTTGGACGGGCCGGTGGAGCGTGACGAGCACGTAGCCGCGCTCCGTCATGTCCAGCGACTCCCACGCCGCGAGCCGGCGGGCGCGCTTCTCGCAGCGCCGCAGCGAGTCGATCATCGTGTTGCCGACGGAGTAGACGCGGCCGGCGTCGATGCCCTCGGCGGCGAGGTTCTCGATCGCCTCGGGGCTGTGCGTGAAGAGCACGTCGGCCAGGCGGTCGGTGAGGACGCGGTTGACCTCCTCGGGCATGCTCCAGTCGAACGAGCGCAGGCCCGCCTCGACGTGGGCGATCGCGATGCCGAGCTTGGAGGCGGCGAGCGCGCACGCCAGCGTGGAGTTGACGTCGCCGGCCACGACCACGGCGTCCGGGCGGATGTCGAGCAGGACGTTCTCGAACGCCGAGAGCACCTTGGCGGTCTGCACGCCGTGCGTGCCGGAGCCGACGCCGAGGAAGACGTCGACCTGGGGGAAGTTGAGGTCGGCGAGCACGTCGTCGGACATGCGGCTGTCGTAGTGCTGGCCGGTGTGGACGACGACCTGGCGGAAGACGCCGCGGCGCTCGAGCGCCGTGATGACCGGCGCCATCTTCACGAAGTTGGGGCGGGCGCCGACGACGTGGACGATCGTGCTGCGGCCGTCGGCCATCTTCGGGCCGGGGGCGCCGCCCGGCACGACGACGAGGTTGGGGGGCTGCTGAATGGCTGTCATCGCTGGAGGCGAGCCTATGTCGCCGCAGAGCGCGCCAGAAGCGATACTCACCGTTCGGCCAGGTAGCCCTAGCCTCGCGGCGAGCGCGCTACTCGACCGTGACGGTCTTCGCGAGGTTGCGCGGCTGGTCCACGTTGAGGCCGCGGAGCCGGGCGATGCGGTAGGCGAGCAGCTGGAGCGGGATGACCGCGAGCAGCGGCTGGAGCATCCAGTCGGCGTCGGGCACCCGCAGCAGGGCGTCCGCGTGCGGCGCCACGCCGTCACCGCCGACGGCGATCACCGACGCGCCGCGGGCGCGGACCTCCTGGAGGTTCGAGATGACCTTCTCGAGCACGGGCGACTCCGTCGCGACGACCACGACCGGTGTGCCCTCGTCGAGCAGCGCGATCGGCCCGTGCTTCATCTCGCCCGCGGCGTAGGCGTCCGTCGCCGTGTAGGAGATCTCCTTGAGCTTCAGCGCGCCCTCGAGGCAGACCGCGAGCCCGGCGTGGCGGCCGAGGTAGAGGAAGAAGTCCGCGTCCTTGAAGCGCTCGGCCACGCGGTCGATCTCGCCCGAGCCGGCGTCGAGCATCTCCGCGACGGCGTGCGGGAGCCGCTTGAGCTCCGACACCAGCCGCCGGCGGCGCTCCGGGGACAGGCTGCCCCGCACCTCGGCCAGGCGCAGCCCGAGCAGGTACATCGCCGCGACCTGCGCGGTGAACGTCTTGGTCGCGGCGACGGAGATCTCGAGGCCGGAGCGCGTGAACAGCACGGCGTCCGCGTCGCGGGTCGCCTGCGAGCCCATGATGTTGGTGACGGCGATGACGCGCGCGCCGCGCGAGCGGGCGAGGCGCATGGCGGCCAGCGTGTCGGCCGTCTCGCCGGACTGGGTGATGCCGACGACGAGGTCGCCGGGGCCGACGATCGGGTTGCGGTAGCGGTACTCGGAGGCGATGTCCATCTCCACCGGGACGCGCGCCCACTCCTCGATCGCGTAGCGGCCGATCAGGCCCGCGTGGTACGAGGTGCCGCAGGCGACGATCACGATCCGCCGGCAGTCGCGCAGCATGTCGTCGTCGAGCTCGGGGAGGTCGATGCCGTCGGGGCGCGCCGTGCGGTCGGCGATCGTCTCGGCCACCGCGTCCGCCTGCTCGTGGATCTCCTTGAGCATGAACGTCTCGTAGCCGCCCTTCTCGGCCTCCTCGGCGTCCCAGTCGATCGTCTCGACCGCGCGCTCGATCGGCTCGCCGGCGGCGGTGAGGAACTCGGCGCCGCCGGGGCGGAGCACGACGATCTCGTCGTCCTCGATGTACTGGACCCGGCGCGTGTGCGCGAGGAACGCGGGGATGCCCGAGGCGAGGAACTGCTCGCCGTCGCCGCGCCCGACGATCAGCGGGCACTCCTTGCGGGCGCCGACCAGCACGCCCGGCTCGTCGGCCGCGGCGGCGACGAACGCGTAGTGGCCGCGCAGGCGCGCGTACGCGGCGCGGACGGCCTCGACGAAGTCGTCCGTGCGATCCAGCTCGCGGGCGATCAGGTGGGCCATGACCTCGACGTCGGTCTCCGAGGTGAACTCGACGCCGTCGTCGAGGAGCTCCTGCTTGAGCTCCATGTAGTTCTCGACGATGCCGTTGACGACGATGTGGACGCGGTTCTCCGCGTCGAAGTGCGGGTGGGCGTTCTCCTCGCTGACGCGCCCGTGGGTGGCCCAGCGCGTGTGGCCGATGCCCGTGGTGGCCGGCGGCGCGGCGACGGCGACGGCGCCCGAGTCGGCCTCCCGGTCGGCGGCGTCCACGACCGAGCGCAGGGCGCTCAGGTTGCCGACGGCGCGCACGGACTCCAGCCGGCCGTCGGCCTGGATGGAGATCCCCGCGGAGTCGTAACCACGGTATTCGAGCTTCTCGAGCCCGGCGAGCAGGACGTCCTGCACCGGGCGCTGTCCGACGTAGCCGACGATGCCGCACATGGGCCCGGCCTCCTTTCGCAGACGGCCATCGTAGACCCGCCGGCCGGGGGTGGCGCCGGCAAACTGGTCGTCCGCACAGGTCAGTGCGAGGGCGGCCGGCGCACCCGCTCGCAGTCGCGCGCGACGGTGTCGCGGGCGTCGGCGATGACGGTGTCGCGCCCCGGGCCGCAGCGGACGATGTCGCGGCCGCCGCGGCCGAGCAGCCGGTCGTCGCCGGGCCCGCCGCGCAGCCGGTCGGGGCCGGAGCCGCCGTCGAGGACGTCGTCACCGGCGTTGCCGCGCAGCACGTCGGGGCCACCGAGGCCGCGCAGCCGGTCCCGGCCTGCACCTCCGGTCAGGACGTCGCGCCGGGCGGTGCCCACGAGACGGAGTGGCACGACGCGTGCGGGGTCCGCCGGCGGGGCCGGTGGGGGCGCCGCGGCGGGCGGCGGTGGCGCAGGCGGCGGCGCCACCGCAGGTGGCGGCGGTGGTGGCGCCACGGGTGGTGGCGGCGGCGGTGGTGGCGGCGGCGGTGGCGGTGGCGGCGGTGGCGGCGGCGGCGGCGGTGGCGGCGGCGGTGGTGGCGGCGGCGGCGGCGGCGGTGGCGGCGGCGGCGGCGGCGGCGGTGGCGGCGGCGGCGGCGGCGGAGGTGGTGGCGGCGGCGGCGGCGGCGGCGGAGGCGGCGGCGGCGGAGGCGGCGGCGGTGGCGGCGGCGGCGGCGGCGGCGGAGGCGGCGGCGGCGGAGGCGGCGGCGGCGGAGGCGGAGGCGGCGGCGGAGGCGGAGGCGGCGGCGGCGGCGGCGGAGGCGGCGGCGGCGGAGGCGGCGGCGCGAAGCGCGAGATGTCGAGGCCGTAGTCCGCCGGGCCGCTGATCGCGACGACCTCGAGCGTGTAGGTCCCCGACGCGGGCGGCCGGTAGCCGAGGTCCTCCTGGCGGCCCGAGTGCGGGGGCCAGAACTGCGCGGGCGGCGTGCCGGGGACGTTCGCCGCGGTCGCGACGACCTCGCCGTCCGGCCCGCGCAGCGTCAGGTCCACGTTCACGCTGCCCGCGACGGCGCTGCCCGCCGGCACGATCGCCGTGATCGCGATCGGGAACAGCGCGTCCGCGCCGTCCAGCACGTACGTGTCGACGTCGCCGGCGGCGTCGAGGTGGCCGGTGTGCCGCTCGTGCACCGGCATCGCCGGCGGCGCGTCCAGGTCGGCGCCCGCTGCGGCCAGCGCCGCGTACCCGTCGAGCCGGCCGGCGCCGTAGTCCGAGTCCGCGCCCGCGGCGCCCCAGTCGATCGCCGTGTCCGTGATCCGCTCCTTGAGCGCCTCGGCCGAGAGGCCCGGCGAGGCGTCCAGCATCAGCGCGGCCACGCCGGCCACGAACGGCGCCGCGGCGCTCGTGCCGGAGCCCTCGAACGACGCGGTCGGCCCGCCGGCCCACGCCGAGGCGATCTCCACGCCGGGGGCGACGATGTCGGGCTTGGTCCGGCCGTCGGCCGTCGGCCCGCGGCTGGAGGTCGGGTGCAGGCGGAAGCCGCTCACGGGGTTGCCCGTCGAGCCGGCGTCGCTGAGGTCCGCGACGTTGCCGACCGCCAGCGCGTCGCGCGCGGCGGCGGGGGTGGCGACGGTGCAGGGCCCGGGCCCGGAGTTGCCGGCGGCGGTGACGACGAGGAGCCCCGCGGCCGCCGCGGCGTCCGCCGCCTGCGCGAGGAGGTCGTCGCCGTCGGAGCAGCCCTCGCCGTACGGACCGTCGACCGGGACGCCGATCGACATGTTCAGCACGTCGATCCCCAGCGCCTCGCGGTTCGCGACCACCCACTGGATGCCGGCGATCATGTTGGACTTCGCGCCGATCGGCGGCCCGCCCATCGAGTCGAGCACCTTGACCCCGACGAGACTCGCTCCCGGCGCGACGCCGTGGTCGCCGGCGAGGATCCCGGCCACCCAGGAGCCGTGGCCGAAGTCGTCGAACGGCGCGGCGTCCACGCAGGTGCCGGTGACGCAGTTCGCGAACGCGGTCACCTTGCCGCCGTCGAGGTCCTGATGCCCGGCGTTGATGCCGCTGTCGATCACGGCGACGGTGACGCCGGAGCCGTCGAGCCCCGGCACCTGCGTCCGGGCCGCCGTCACGCCGAACGACTCCATCGCCGAGCTGATCAGCGGCACGACGCGCGAGTCGCGCTCCACGCGCCGCACGCCGGGCGCGCGCGCCAGCGCCGCGACGCGACCCGCCGGCACGCGGGCCTTGACGGCGCCCACCAGCGTCAGGCGGCGGGCGACAGCGAGGCCCTCGCGGCGCGCCAGCGCGGCGACCCGCGCGCGGGTCGGCGGCGCGTCGAGCGCGACGAGGACGTCCACCTGCGGCTCCGGCAGCCCGCCGGCCGGCGCGGCAGCCGCGGCCGACGGCGCGCACAGCGCGAGCGCGAGGGCGAGCAGGGCGGTGGAGCGGGCGCGGCCGCGCATACCGCCACCCTGGCGCGCCCGCGCCAGGAGAACGCTTGACCTTCGGCTAGTCCTGCGAGCCGGCGGCCCGCTCGACCGCGGCCACCAGGCGCTCGCAGGCGCCGTCGGCCTCGCCGGCCGTCGGGGCCTCGACCATCACGCGCACGACCGGCTCGGTGCCGCTGGGCCGCAGGAGGACGCGGCCGCGGCCCTCCAGCGCGGCGGACTCGCGCTCGACGGCGGCCTGCACCTCGCCGGCGCGCTGCGCCTCGTCGCGGTCGCTCACGCGCACGTTGACCAGGCGCTGCGGCAGCTTCTCCATCGCGTGGCGGTCGGCGAGGTCGCCGTCCCCGAGCGCCTCGAGCGTGAGCAGCGCCGCCGCGATGCCGTCGCCGGACGGCACGAAGCCCATCTCGATGATGTGGCCCGACTGCTCGCCGCCGAGCGCCCAGTTGCGCTCGCGCAGCGCCTCCAGCACGTAGCGGTCGCCGACCTGCGTGGTGACGACCTCGATGCCCGCGTCGCGCATGCCCGTGTGGAAGCCGTAGTTCGTCATCACGGTCACGGCGACGCCCGCGACGCCGAGGTGGACGGCCGCCAGCGCGATCAGCTCGTCGCCGTCGACCACGATGCCGTTGCGGTCCACGGCCAGCACGCGGTCGCCGTCGCCGTCGAACGCGAAGCCGGCGTCGTGGCCGCCCTCGCGGACCGCGACGGCGAGCGTGTCGACGTGCGTGGAGCCGCAGCCGTCGTTGATGTTGCGCCCGTCGGGCTCCGCGCCGATCACGTCGACGTCCGCGCCGAGGCGGCGGAAGATCGCGGGAGCGACCTCGAAGGTCGCGCCGTTGGCGCAGTCGAGCATGACCCGGCGCCCGCTCAGGTCGAGCCCGCCGAAGCGCTCCTCGAGCGCGGCCTCGTAGCCGTCGAGCGCGCCGTGGAAGCGCCGGACGCGGCCCGGTCGCGCGGGCGCGGACGCCTCGTCCAGCACGCGCTCGATCTCCAGCTCGGTCGCGTCCGACAGCTTGAAGCCGTCGCCGCCGAAGAACTTGATGCCGTTGTCGCGGTACGGGTTGTGCGACGCCGACAGCACGACCGCGAGCCCGAAGCCGTGCCGGCGGGTGAGCAGCGGCGCCCCTGGGGTCGGCAGGATCCCGCCGAGCAGCGCCTCGCCGCCGGCGGCGGCGATGCCGGCCGCGACGGCCGCCTCGAGCATCTCGCCCGACTCGCGCGTGTCGCGGATCACCAGCACGCGCGGGTGGCGCTCGCCGCCCGCGGCGGTGACGCGCGCGGTCGCGGCGCGGGCCAGCGCGAGCGCGAGCTCGGCGGTGACGAACTCGCCCGCGACGCCGCGGACGCCGTCCGTGCCGAACAGCTTGCGGCTCGTCGCCGACGCGAGGGAACCGCCCGCCGCCATCAGCGGCCCGCCGCTGCCACTAGCGCTTGGAGAACTGCGGCCGCTTGCGCGCCTTCTTCAGGCCGGCCTTCTTGCGCTCCTTCACGCGCGCGTCACGCGTGAGGAAGCCGCGGCGCTTGAGCTCGGACCGCAGGTTCGGGTCGGCGTCGATCAGCGCGCGCGAGATGCCGTGGCGCAGGGCGCCCGCCTGGGCGGACACGCCGCCGCCGTGCATCGTCGCGATGACGTCCATGCGGGTCTCGTAGCCGACGGTCTCCAGCGGCTGGCGGATGTTGCGCTGGAGCGTCGCGCGCGGGAAGAAGACGTCGAGCGGGCGGCCGTTGATCGTGTACGTGCCGTCGCCGGGCTTGAGGATCACGCGCGCCACGGCGGTCTTGCGCTTGCCGGTGGCCTGGTAGCGGGCGCCGGCGCCGAGGTCGATGGCCGCGTCGGCGATCGGCTGGGAGAGGTCCTCGTCGGCGTCGGCCGCGTCGCCGGACTCCTCCTCGTACTCCGCGTAGAGGTCCTCGGCGCGCAGCGCCTCCTCGCCCTCGCGGACGATGTCGACCTCGAGGTCCGCGCCGGGGATGGCGGGCTTGACGCGCGGGGTGAGCTCCTCGCCCTCGTCGTCCTCCTCGGTGGGGGCGGCGGGCGCGGCGGGCGCGGCCTCGGCCTCGGCGGGCTCGGCCTCCGCGGCGGGCGCGGGGGTCTCGGCCTCGGCCGGCTCGTCGGTCTCGGCGACCGGCTCCTCGGCCGCGGTCTCCTCGGCCGGCGTCTCCTCGGCCGGCGTCGCCTCGGCCGCGGTCTCCTCGGCCGGCGTCTCCTGAGCCTCGGTCGTCTCCTCGGCCGCGGTCTCGTCCGGCTCCTGCGTCTCGTCCCGCTTGTCGTCGGCCATCTGGCTCCTACCTCGTCTCGATCTCGAGCGGCTTCGGCTGCTGGGCAGCGTGCGGGTGCTCAGGACCCGCGTAGACCTTGAGCTTGGTCAGCTGCTTCCGCGCGAGGCGGTTCTTCGGCAGCATGCCCTTGACGGCGAGGCGGATGACCTCCTCGGGCCGGCGCTCGAGCATGTCGTTCAGCGTGCGCGACTTCAGGCCGCCCGGATAGCCCGAGTGGCGGTAGTACATCTTCTCCTGCCGCTTCTGGCCGGTGACCGAGATCTTCTCGGCGTTGATCACGACCACGAAGTCGCCCGTGTCCACGTGCGGCGTGTACGCCGGCTTGCGCTTGCCGCGCAGGGCGTCCGCGAGCTGCGTGGCGAGGCGCCCGAGGGTCTGGCCCTCGGCGTCGACGAGCAGCCAGTTGCGCTCGCGGTCCTTCGGGCTGGCGACGTAAGTCTTCATCGGCATGGAGACGCAGCGCGCTGGTCGGCGCGGCGGCGGACCATGATAGCCACCGCGCGCGGGCGGGGACCGCCGCGGCCGGGGGCGTGGCCCGCGGCGCAAGGGCAACGGCTCTGGGTGGGGCGGCGAGGGGGTGTCCCCAACGTCACACGCCGTCAGGGTTCGGGCCGCGAAAGTGACGTTGGGGGCCTATACGACCCCCAACGTCACTTTCACCCGTTGGATCGTGTCGCCGAGTGACGTTGGGGACACCCACCACCCCACCCAGCCGCCGTTGACGTTCGCCGGCGCGGCGCCCCCGGCCGGCGCTCCGCCCCACACCACTGGAACCGATTCCACGTGCCGGCGTTATGACGACGCGCCGTCCGCCGCTCATGCATATACTGCCGCCCGTTCAAGACACGGCCGAATCCACCTCGGACGGGTGGAACGGGGGAACCGGTCTTTGGGGCGAATCCAGGCAGTGCCGCCTGGTAGCGCAGCACGCGCGAGCCCGTCAGCTAACCCCGTAGGCCGCCACACGATCAGGGAGCTCGGATGGCGCGCGCCCGGGGGGCCGCCGCGTGCGGACGCGGCGGCATGGGGTCATATTTGGTGCCGGCGATGGCGATCGCCGCGCTCGCCCTCCCCTCCGCGGCGACCGCGCAGACCGGCGGCGCGTCACCCGAGGCGGCGCCCGCGCCGCGGCGCACCGCTCCCGCGCTCCCGCCCGTCCGCTCGAAGGCCCAGCTGACCCGCTTCGCCTGCGTGAGTGGCTGCGCGGACGGCGCCGCCGTCCATCCCGGCGCGCTCCTGCGCGTCCGCGGGCTGAAGCTGAAGCGCACCGCCGAGGTCGACTTCCTCGGGCTCGAGGGCGACGCGGACGACGTCGCCGCCGCGCCGGTCAAGCGCCGCCGCACCTCCGTCGACGTCCGGGTGCCGCTCAGCGCGGTCAGCGGGCCGGTGACGATCCTCGACCGCGACGGGGTGCTCGCGACGCCCGTCCCCGCCCCGCTCGTGGTGGTGCCGGCGGTGGCCGGCGCCCGGGCCCCCTCGATCGACGCCGACGTCCGGGCGCCGAAGGCCTACTTCGACGCCGTGCGGCCGATGCAGGTCTCCTACGTCGTCCACGACGACCGGGCGGTCGAGGTCCGAGTCGAGCTGGTCCGCCGCACTGACGGCGCGGTCGTCATGAGCTGGGCGCCGGGTCTCGTCGCGCCGGAGACGCCGCAGGTCGTGGAGTGGGACGGGCTGGCCGGCGGGAAGCTCCAGAAGCCCGGCCGCTACTCGTTCCGCGTGACGGCGACCGACGCGGGCGGCGCGCTGCGGGCCTCTAGCGCGCAGGCCGCGGCCGCTCCGCCGCCGGCCGGCGCGGAGCGCGACCCGTCCGAGTTCGTCTTCCTCCGCCACGTGTTCCCGGTCCGCGGCCCGCACGGCTACGGCGAGTTCGCCGCGAAGTTCGGCGGCGGCCGCGGCCACCAGGGGCAGGACGTCTTCGCCGCCTGCGGGACCCCGGTGGTCGCCGCGCGCGGCGGCGTCGTCCAGTTCAAGCAGTACCACTCGCGCGCGGGGCACTACCTCGTGATCGACGGCGAGCGGACCGCGATCGACTACACGTACATGCACCTCGCGCAGGCGGCGCTCGTCGACCAGGGCGAGCGGGTCCGCACCGGCCAGCTGCTCGGCTACGTGGGCGACACCGGCGCCGCCAGCGGCTGCCACCTGCATTTCGAGATGTGGCGCGGCCCGGGGTGGTACGACGGCGGCTCGCCGTTCGACCCGCTGCCACACTTGCTGGTCTGGGACCGCCGGAGCTGACCAGACGTCTCTTGGTAGCCGCGGCCCTGTTGGGCCTGGTCGCGCTCGTCTACGTGCTCGCGTTCGGCACTTCGGCCGTCCTCGACGTCGACCGCGACGCCGCGATCGCGACCGCGTCCACGATGACGATCGACGTGCTCGCCGAGCGGCACGACCTGCTCCTCACGGGATCGCTGCTGCACGTGATCACGGCGCTCTCGCTGTTCGCGCTGGCCGGCGCGCTCGCCGCGCAGGCCCTCCGGCGGGGCGGGCGGCGCGGGCTCGTCGCGGCGTGCCTCGTGGTGGCCGGCTGCTTCGTCAGCGGGGAGCTGCTCAAGTGGGCGCTCGGCGCCGCCGGGCCGCTGGGCGAGGCGAGCGACCACGCGGCGGCCGAGAGCTTCCCGAGCATCCACACGGCGGTCGCGGCGACCGTCGCCCTCGGCCTCGCGCTCGTGGCCCCGCCGCGCTGGCGCGGCGCGGCGCTCGCGCTCGGCGTCGCCTACCCGGCCGCGATGGGGCTCATCTCGGTCATGCTCGGCTGGCACTTCCCGAGCGACGTGGTCGCCGGGCTCCTGTTCGGCGGCGCCTGGATCGCGGCGTTCCCGCTGCGGGCCGCGGCCGGCCCGGTCACCGGCGGGGCCGTGCTCCGGCTGGCCGTGCAGGCCGGACTCGCCGGCGCGATCATCCCCTGTCTCGTGCTCGTGGTCGCCGCGGCCTCCGAGCTGGGCGGCGGCAGCGCGCTGTCCGGACCGCTGCTCGGCGGGATCGGCGCGATCGTCGGCACGGCGTGCCTGACCTCGCTGGTGGCCGCCGCCCGCCCGCGCACGCCCGCGCGGAGAGGCGCGGGCTAGCGCGCGCGAGCTCAAGTCGTCGCGCGCGAGCGTGGCGCGTGCAGGCTCGATAACTGCGGCTAGGTGGCGGTGGTTGGGGGGCCGCCGCGGCGAGTGGTCAACGTCGTAACGCGAGTCGCATCGACGTCAGCGCGCCGAGCGCCGCGCACGTTACGACGTTTCCCCCGCACAGCGACGCAAACGTCGTAACGGCGCCATCCGGCGGCCACCGTTACGACGTTTCCACCGCGCCGCGCCGGTCCCTCGCCACCCCCACCCAGCCGCAGTCTCCGCGCCCTCGGCGCGCGAGCGAGGATCGGGTCGCGCCGCGCGGCGCGCTAGCCGCCCGACCGCCGCCGCGCCCGCGCCTCCTCGCGACTGCGTTGGCGCTCGGCCACCCTCCGGAACACGAGGAAGGTCAGGATCGCGGCGAGGATGCCGCCGACGATCCCGGGCGCGACCGCCCCGCGGGCGACCATCGGGACCGTGTAGAGGAGCCCGACGAAGCCCGCGAAGATGAGCATGTGGAGCCGGGGCAGGGCGCTACTCCCACTCGATCGTGCCCGGCGGCTTGCTCGTGATGTCGAGCACGACGCGGTTGACCTCGCGGATCTCGTTGATCATCCGGGAGGCGATCTGCTCCAGCAGGTCGTACGGGAGCCGCGCCCAGTCGGCGGTCATCGCGTCGTCGGACGTCACCGCGCGGATCGCGACGACGTAGCCGTACGTCCGCTCGTCCCCCTGCACGCCGACGGTGCGGATGTCGGGCAGCACGCAGAACGACTGCCACAGCTCGCGGTACAGGCCGGCCTTGCGGATCTCGTCCTGGAGGATGTAGTCGGCGTTGCGGAGCGTGTCGAGCCGCTCCTTCGTCGCCTCGCCGCCGACGACGCGGATCGCCAGGCCGGGCCCCGGGAACGGCTGGCGCCAGACGAGCCGCTCGGGCAGCCCGAGCTCCGCCCCGACGGCGCGCACCTCGTCCTTGAACAGCGCCCGCAGCGGCTCCACGAGCTCGAACTCGAGGTCCTCGGGCAGCCCGCCGACGTTGTGGTGGGACTTGATCGTCGCCGCCCCCGTGCCGCCGCCGGACTCGATGACGTCCGAGTACAGCGTGCCCTGCACGAGGTAGTGCGCGTCGCCGATCTTGGCGGCCTCCTCCTCGAACACGCGGATGAACTCGGCGCCGATCGCCTTGCGCTTGGCCTCGGGCTCGCTCACGCCCGCCAGCCGCCGGAGGAAGCGGTCCTCGGCGTCGACGGCCACCAGCGGCACCTTGAAGTGGTCCCGGAACGCGGCGATCACCTGCTCGCCCTCGTTCTTGCGCATCAGCCCGTGGTCCACGAACACGCACGTCAGCTGATCGCCGACCGCGCGGTGCACGAGCAGCGCGGCCACGCTCGAGTCCACGCCGCCCGACAGCCCGCAGATCACGCGGCCTTCCCCGACCTGCGCGCGGATCGCGGCCACCTGCTCGTCGATGATCGAGGCGGCGCTCCACGTGCGGGCGCAGCCGCAGATGTCCTCGAGGAAGCGTGGTCAGGACCTGCTGGCCGTACGGCGTGTGGACGACCTCGGGGTGGAACTGGATCCCGTACAGCCCACGCTCGACGTCCTCCAGCGCGGCCACCGGCGACTCGGTCGAGCTCGCGAGCGGCGTGAAGCCGGGCGGCGCCTCGAACACGGTGTCGCGGTGCGACATCCAGCAGCTCTGCTCGGCGGGCGTGCCGCCCAGCAGCCGGCCCGGCTCCGACACCGTCAGCCGCGAGCGGCCGAACTCCCCCACCTCGGCGCCCTCGACCCGGCCGCCGAGCGTGAGCACCAGCGCCTGCATGCCGTAGCAGATGCCGAGCACGGGGATCCCGAGCTCGAGCAGCTCCGGGTCCAGCCGCGGGGCGCCGGGCGCGTACACCGACGCGGGGCCGCCCGACAGGATCAGGCCCTTGGGCCGGCGGCGGCGCACCTCGTCGACGCCGACGTGGTGCGGCAGCAGCTCGGAGAACACGCCGCACTCGCGCACCCGCCGCGCGATCAGCTGCGAGTACTGCCCGCCGTAGTCGAGGACGACGACCTCGTCGGCCGCGACCGACCGCTCGAGCGCGAGCTCCTCGACGCCCTGCTCGGCCGGCAGGGACGAGCCCGGGCCGGCCGAGACGACCTCAGCGCGCTCACGCGACTACTCCCCGACGAGCGCCGGGACCTTCCCGCCGGCGGACGCGTGTGACGATCCGCCGCGCGCGCCCATGCCGATCGCCTGGTCGCGCTGGAGCGACTTGCCCTCCGTCTGGAGCGCGGGCGCGATCATCAGCTCCGCGCGGTTGAACTCGGCGATGTCCTGGTAGCCGCACGTCGCCATCGAGGTGCGCAGGCCGCCCATGAGGTTGAACGTGCCGTCGTTCTCGCGGGCCGGGCCGACGATGATCTCCTCGAGCGTGCCGTTCTGCGTCGTCGCGACGCGGGCGCCGCGCGGGAGCGTCGGGTGGAAGGTCGCCATCCCCCAGTGGAAGCCGTGGCCGGGCGCCTCGTAGGCCCGTGCGAGCGGGGAGCCGACCATCGCCGCGTCGGCGCCGCAGGCGATCGCCTTCGCGACGTCGCCGCCCGTCCGCATCCCGCCGTCGGCGATCACGCGGCAGTAGTCGCCCGTCTCCAGCATGTGCTGCGAGCGCGCGCCCGCGACGTCCGCGATCGCGGTCGCCTGCGGGACGCCGATGCCGAGCACGCCGCGCGTGGTGCAGGCCGCGCCCGGGCCGACGCCGACCAGCACGCCCGCCGCGCCGGTGCGCATCAGGTGCAGCCCGGTGTGGTAGCTCGCACAGCCGCCGAGCACCACGGGGATCGGCAGCTCGCGCACGAACTCCTTGAGGTTGAGCACGTGGCCCTGGCTGGAGACGTGCTCCGCCGAGATGACCGTGCCCTGCACGACCAGGATGTCCAGGCCCGCGTCCAGCGCCAGCTCGTGCCAGCGCTCGACCTTCTGCGGGGTGAGCGACGCGGCCGCCACCACGCCCTGGGACTTGATCTCCTGGATCCGCTGGACGATCAGCTCCTCCTTGACCGGCTCCAGGTAGATCTCCTGCATCTCCCTGGTGGCCTCCTCGCGGTCCAGCCCCGCGATCCGCTCGAGCAGCGCCTCCGCATCGTCGTACCGGGTCCAGATGCCCTCGAGGTTCAGGACGGCGAGGCCGCCGAGCCGGCCGATGATGCCGGCGGTCTCGGGCGAGACCACCCCGTCCATCGCCGACGCGAGCAGCGGCAGCTCGAACCGGTAGGGCCCGAGCGTCCACGAGATGTCGACGTCGTCGGGGTCGCGCGTCCGCCGCGAGGGCACGATCGCGACGTCATCGAATCCATAGGCGCGACGCGCCTTCTTGCCCCTGCCGATCTCGATCTCCATGGATGGAGTCTAGAAGCGAACGCGGACGGTTATGTAACCGCCTCAGCCCACCTCGGCCGGCTGCTCGGGCCGCTCGACCTCGATCTCGCCGAGCAGCCGCTCGACGCGGTCGGGATCGATCAGCCCGGCGCCGAGGTGCTGGGTCGACTCGGCGCCGCAGGCGACGCCGTAGGCGAGGCACTCCTCGGTCGTCCGCTTGCTGTAGCGGGCGGCCACGTAGCCGGCCAGGAAGGCGTCGCCGGAGCCGACCGTGGCGCGAGGCTCGAGCGCCGCGGAGGCGACCTTGACCCGGAACAGGGCGGGCTCGGCGCCGGGCTCGGCCGGCCGCATCCGCGCGTAGCAGCCGTCGTGCATGGTCATGATCGCCTCGCGGGCGCCGAGGTCCCACATCTCGCGCACGGCGATGCGCCAGTCCGATTCGCCGTCGTTGAACTCGTGGCCCACGAGCTCCTCGGCCTCGAGCACGTTCGGGGAGATCACGTCGGGCTCCGCGCGGACCGCGCGCCGCAGCGGGTCACCGTCCGTGTCGACGATCGTGAAGACGCCCAGCCGCCGCAGCTCGCGGATCAGCTTCGCGTAGATGTCCGTGTCGACGTCGCGCGGGAGCGACCCCGCGAACACGCAGATCGAGGCGCCCTTGGCGAGGTAGAGCAGCTTGTCGACGAACAGCTCGACCTCCTGCTCGGACACCTTCGGCCCGCGCTCGTTGATCTCGGTCTGCTCCCCCGTCGTGGGGTCGATCACCGCGGTGTTGGTGCGCGACTCCTCGCGGATCCGCACGAAGTCCGACAGCACGGACAGCTGCGTGAGCTGCTCGACGATCCGGGTGCCGGTGGCGCCGCCGGTGAAGCCGGTGGCGATGACGGGCTGGCCGAGCGCCTTCAGCACGCGCGCGACGTTGACGCCCTTGCCGCCCGGCATCGTCGTCTGCTCCACGGTGCGGTGGCGGCGGCCGAGCCGGAAGTTCGGCACGGACAGCGTCTTGTCGATCGCGGTGTTGAGGGTGACGGTGATGATCATGCGGCCCGCGCCTCCTCGCCTGCTCTCCGGCCGTCGCGGATCGTCCTCCGCAGCTGCCTGCCGATCATGACCGTACCGGCCAGGAGGGCGAAGGCGAGCAGGATCGGCAGCGGGCTGGTGAACCACGACTTGGCCTTCTGCTCGAGGTCGGCGCGCGGGACCGTCGACGCGGCCACCAGCGGCGCGCGCCCGACCACCTTGCCGCGGTAGATCGCCTCGATGCGGCCGAACGCCTGGCCGGCGAGGATCGGGCCCTCGACCTCGTCGGGTACGCCGATCACTCGGGTGCTCACGTCGTCGCGCCGGCCGCGCGGGACGACCTGGAAGACGTCGTCCCCGGCGATCAACGGCAGCTCCGCGCCGCGCCGGTAGCGGATCGGCACGTGCGCGAGCTCGTCGCCGCGCTTGACTGCGGTGATCCGCTGGAAGCGCCGGAATCCCCAGCGCAGCAGCTCGATCGTCGCGTCGTCGCGCGCCGCCTGGCTCGGTGTGCCCAGGACGGCGCTGATCAGCTGGATGCCGCGGCCGCGCTCGACGCCCGAGCCGACCAGGACGTAGCCCGCCTGGCTCGTGTGGCCCGACTTGACGCCGTTCACCCAGCTGAAGCGGGCGATCAGGTCGTTGCGGTTGCGGAAGAACCGCTCGCGGTTGCCGGTGGTGAGGCGCACGGTCGGCCGGTCGACGACCGTGCGGAAGAAGCGGTTCTCGCGCAGGATCGCGGCGAGCCGGACGAGGTCGCGCGCCGTCGAGTAGTTGCCGCGCTCGTCGAGCCCGATCGGGTTCGCGTAGTGGGTGTTCGCGAGCTTCAGCTGCTGCGCGCGGCGGTTCATCGCGCGCACGAACGAGCGGCGCGAGCCGGCGAGGCCCTCGGCGAGCGTCGCCGCGGCGTCGTTCGCGGACTCCACGAGCAGGCCGCGCATCAGGTCGCGGACGGACATCTCCTCGCCCGGCGTGAGCCCGATCTTCGACTCCGCCGGCGCCGGGAAGTAGTTGCCGGCCCGGAACGTGTCGGAGAGCTTCGACCGCTCGAGCGTGAGCAGGGCGGTCATCAGCTTCGTCGTGGAGGCGATCGAGCGGCGCTCGTCCGCCGCGCGCGAGCAGGCGACCATGCCGGTCGAGACCTCGATGACGATCGCGCTCGGTGCGCGCGCCTGCGGCGGGCAGGCGGGCTCCGCGGCGTGCGCGCCGGGAGCGGCGAGCGCGGTCGCGGCGGCGGCTGCGGCGAGCAGGCCGGGTGCGCGGCGGAGCCGGCTCACCGCGGCAGCTTGATCCGCTGGCCGGGGGCCAGCAGCTGCGGATCGAGATCCGGGTTCTCCTCCTCGAGCTGCTCCAGCGTCACGCCGGTCGCCTCGGCGATGCCCGAGGGCGTGTCGCCGGGCTTGACGACGTAGAAGCGGCGCTTGCGGCGCGGCTTGTCCGGCGACGGCGTGGAGGTCGCCGCCGGCTGGGAGTTGCTGGCGGGCTCCTCCCCGCCAGAGTCGCTCCTGCTCGAGGAGATGACCATGAGAAGCGCGACGGTGACTGCCACCAGCGCTAGCGGGGCCAGGAACCGCGCGGGGCTTCGACCGGCCATCGCGGCCAAGCATAGCGGCGGTCAAGGCGGCTCTTTCCGGCCTCCGGAGGCGGCTCTCAGGCCAGTGCCCAGGCGGCTTCGCGGAGGCGCTCGGCCTCCGCTCGCGCGGCCTCCGCGGGGTCACCGCCGCGCTGCGCGTGGGCGTTCGCGATCGATCGCGAGGCGGTCACCAACCCGCCCGCGCGGCCGGGCGCGAAGGCGGGCGCGAGCGATGCGACGTCGCCCCCCTGCGCGCCGATCCCGGGCAGCAGGAACGGCGTCCGCGGCATCAGCTCGCGCATGCGCGCGAGGTGCTCGGGAGCCGTGGCGCCGGTGACGGCGCCGACGTCGGCGAGGCCGTCGCCGGGGCCGCCGAGGCCGGCGACCATCGCGGCGAGGCGCTCCCACAGCGGCTCGCCCGTCGCGAGCTCGAGGTCGAGCACGTCCGCGGCGCCGGGGTTGGAGGTGCGGACCAGCACGAAGACGCCGGCGGCGGCGGCGCGGGCGCCGTCGACGAGCGGCGCGAGCGCGTCGCGGCCCATCAGGGGGTTGGCGGTGATCGCGTCGGCGCCGAGGCCGCCCTCGCCCGTCAGCGCGCGGGAGTACGCGGCGGCCGTGCTCGGGACGTCGCCGCGCTTGCCGTCCGCGAGCACGAGCAGCCCCTGCTCACGCGCGTGCGCGCACACGCGCTCGAGCGCGAGCCAGCCGGCGAAGCCGAGCTGCTCGAAGAACGCGAGCTGCGGCTTGGCGGCGACGCAGGCGGGGGCGGTGGCGTCGATCAGCGCCAGCGCGTGGGCGAGCACCGCGGCGGCGGCCTCGAAGCGGGCGGGCGCGGCCGTCCCGTGCTCGGCGCCGGGATGGCCCTCGACGGCGAGCGCGGCGCGCTTGGCCTCGGCCAGCGCGCCGGCGAGCTGGGCGCGGGCCTCGGGCGCGCGCTCGCTGGGCCAGAGGGCGGTGAGGTCGGGGTCGACGCCGACGACGAGCTGCGACTCGCGCGCGGCGACGGCGGCCTCGAGACGGGCGCCGAAGCCGGGAGACGGGGTCGCGCCGGTCACCGGCGGGCAGGCGGCGCGAGGGGCGCCGGCGGATCTCCGCCGGCGCCCCTCGGCGTCACTGAACCGGTGGCTACTTGACGGCCTTCTTGAGGCCGGAGCCGGCGGTGAAGCGCGGGACGCGGCTGGCGGCGATGGTCATCGTCTCGCCCGTGCGCGGGTTGCGGCCCTCACGCGCGCCGCGATCGGCGACGTGGAACTTGCCGAAGCCCGTGAACGAGACCTCCTCACCACCGCTGAGCGCCTGCTCGATCGAGCGGATGACGGCGTCCACAGCGGTACCAGCGTCCTTCTTGCTGAGGCCGCTCTCGGCGGCGACCTTCTCCACGAAGTCCGACTTCGTCATGACTCCTCCTTGTCCCTCGTGTACGGGGATTGACGGCGCGAAGCTAACAGCGGCTCCGGACGCGCCAAGGGGAATCATGCCGAAAAACCCGCACTTTGCGGGAAAACCAACGCCCTTGAACGGCGGTATTCAGACCTCCGAACCGCGCTGCGCCGCGGAAATCAGGTCTTCGGCGGCCTCGAGAAGACCCTTCGCCGTGGGGTCCTCGACGGGGTCGAGCGTGCGCGGCTGGCCGGTCCGGTCGCGGACAACCACGCGCTCCGCGCGGGCCTCGCGGCGCCGGGCCAGCGTGGCCGCGACGGCGCCGGAGACGCCGTGCGGGCGGGGGGCGGCGGGACGGCGCGGGAGCCTCGGGAGGCGCGGCATCAGGCCGCCTGCGCCGGGGTGCTCGCGAGCTCGGCGAGGACGATCTTGAGGTCGTAGCGGATCAGCGCCGTGAGCGCGAAGCGGCCGCAGACCGCGACGACGGCGTGCTCGTCCGAGCGCGCGGCGTGCACGACGCCGCCCGCCGCGGCGACCTCGATCTCCGCGGCGTCGGGCGCGGCGGCGAGCAGCTTCCCGGCGGCGGCCGCGAGCTCCGGCTCGCCGGCCAGCGGCTTCCCGTCCGGCGTGAGGATCGCCACGGCGCGGATGTCGGTGGACAGCTCGCGGAGGTAGCCGACCGCGAGCTCGGGGGTAAGCGCAGGGGTCATGGGCCCTGGGCGAGAATACCCGTACGTGCCGCTCCCCAAGATCGCCTGGCTGATGACCGTCGTGATCTGCGTCGTCGCGTCCCTGATCCTCCTGCTGTCCGACTACTACGGGTACGCGGGCGTGGTTCTGGCCGTCGCGCTGGCGGCGGCCATCAACCTCCGCTGATCAGCGGCGGGCGCGCTCGGGCGCGAGCTCTTCGCCGATCGGATCCTCGCGCACGCGGTCCTCGGGCTCGAGGTGGATCAGGACGTCCGCGTCGTGCAGGCGGCCGCCGATGCGGTCCTGGAGCTGGTGCGCGATCGCGTGCGCCTGCTCGAGCGTCGTTCCCGAGCGGAACTGCATGTGGAGGTCGACGTAGCGGCGCGCGCCGGCCCGGCGGGTGCGGAGCTTGTGGTAGCCGACGACCTCGCCGCGGCCGAAGTCGGCGATCTCCTCGCGGATGGCCGCGAGCTCGTCGTCGGGCAGCGCCTCGTCGACCAGCACGCGCCACGAGCGGGCGACGAGCCGCAGGCCCGTCACCACGATCGCGGCCGCGATCACCAGCGCGACCGCCGGGTCGAGCCACGTCCAGCCCGTCCAGTGCACGAGCGCGAGGCCGATCAGGACGCCCAGCGATGTGTAGGCGTCCGTCCTCAGGTGCGCGGCGTCCGCCTCCAGCGCGGGGGATTGCTCGGCGGCGGCGCGGCGGAACAGCCAGCCGGAGACGAGGAGGTTCACGACGCTGGCGAAGGCGATCACGCCGATGCCGAAGCCGAGCGACTCGAGCTCCGGACCGTGGACGAGCGCGTTCGCCGAGGCGTAGACGATGACGCCCGCGCCGACGAGGATCAGCACGCCCTCGGCGGCCGCCGCGACGTTCTCGAACTTCTCGTGGCCGTAGCGGTGGCCGGCGTCGGCGGGCTCCTCGGCCTGGCGGACGGAGAAGAACGCGATGCACGAGGCGATCAGGTCGATCGCCGAGTGGATCGCCTCCGTGAGGATCGCGACGGAGCCCGTGACGGCGCCCGCGACGAGCTTGAGCGCGATCAGCAGGCTGTTCGAGACGATCGAGAGCGCCGCCGCGCGCGAACGCCCGCCGGGCGCGATCGGAGCCGCGATCCCGCTCACGTCTGGAGCCATTCCCCGAGGGCGCGGGCGGCATTCCCGCGATGCGAGATGGCGTCCTTCTCCTCGTCCGTGAGCTCGGCCATCGTGCGCTGCTCGCCGGTGGGGACGAAGATCGGGTCGTAGCCGAAGCCTCGGATCCCGGCGCGGGTCGGCGCCATGGTGCCGTCGCAGCGGCCGTAGAAGAGCTGCTCCTCGCCGCCGGGGTCGACGTGGGCGATCACGCACACGTACCGGAGGGCGCTGCCGGGCGGGACCTCGGCCTCGAAGCGCGCGAGGTTCGCCTCGTCCGTGGCCTCCGGGCCGGCGTAGCGGGCGGTCCTGACGCCCGGCCTGCCGTCGAGCGCCTCGGCCTCGATGCCGGAGTCGTCCGCGATCGCCGGGCGCCCGGTGGCCTTCGCCGCCGCGCGGGCCTTGATCAGGGCGTTGTCCGCGTAGGTCTCCCCATCCTCGGGCGGTGCCTCGATCCCGTCGGGCAGGGGGTCGAGCGCGGCGGTGGGGAGCAGCCGGGCGAACTCGCGGAGCTTGTGGGCGTTGCGGGTGGCCAGGAGAAGCGGCACGTGGTCAGGCTGACATACGGGGTGGGCGGTCGCCTGTTGCGCGGCCCGTTTCCGCGGGTCGTCGAACGGCGGCTGGGTGGGGTGGTGAGGGTGCACAACGTCACGCTCGTTCGTGCCGCGTCGATGAGCGTGACGTTTCGATCCTCTGGTGTGCATTTCGTCACGCTCGCCGTCAGGGCCGAAGCGAGCGTGACGAAATGCACACCCGCCACCCCACCCAGCCGCCGTTGAAGACGCGTTACGACGTTTCGTCGCGCGCGGCGGTGGTCAGGCGACCGCGGCGGCCTGGATCTCTCGGAGGTCCTCGATGCCTCGCTGGGCCAGCGCGAGGAGGGTGTCGAGGTTCGCTCGCGAGAGCGGTGTGCGCTCGGCGGTGGCCTGGACCTCGATGAGGCCGCCCTCGCCGGTCATGACGACGTTGGCGTCGACCTCCGCGGACGAGTCCTCGGGGTAGTCGAGGTCGAGCAGCGGCTCGCCGTCGACGATCCCGCACGAGATCGCGGCGACGGTGCCCGTTAGCGGGGACCGCTGGAGGAGGCCCTTCTCCAGCAGCGACCGGCAGGCCAGATCGAGCGCGACGAAGCCGCCGGTGATCGAGGCGCAGCGGGTGCCGCCGTCGGCCTGGAGGACGTCGCAGTCGACGTAGACGGTCCGCTCGCCGAGCGCCGCGAAGTCGACCACGCCGCGGAGTGAGCGCCCGATCAGCCGCTGGATCTCGACGGTGCGGCCGTCGGGGCGGCCCTTGGAGACGTCGCGCTGCTTCCGGTCGCCGGTCGAGGCGGGGAGCATCCCGTACTCCGACGTCAGCCACCCCCGGCTCTGGCCCATCATCCAGCGCGGGACGGACTCCTGCACGGACGCGGTGCAGATCACGCGCGTCTCCCCGGCGCTGATCAGCGCCGAGCCGGTCGCGGTGCGGACGAAGCCGGGCTCGATCGTCGTGGCGCGGATCTCGTCGGCCGCGCGCCCGTCGCTGCGCTCGCGGCGCTCATCGGGGCGTTCCCGAGAACGAGGCGGTCCGAGCGGGTGGGACCGGCGCGCGCGCCGCGACTCGCGCGCCGCCGAGGCGCCGCCGTCGGCGGCCGAGGTCAGGTCGACGTGCTCGACGGTCCCGAGCGGCATCTGGAGGAAGCGGGTGCCGAGCGCGCGGAAGGTCTCCGTGTCGCCCGTGCAGAGGAACGAGTAGGTCCCCTCCCCCGCCTGCGGCGACCCGAGGCCGCGGCTCCCGAGCACGTGCTCGACCTGGCGCGCGACCGGGACGCCGGAGCTGACGATCTCGACGCCGCGGCCGAGGAAGCGCTGGAGCATCGGCCGGACGAGCGGGTAGTGCGTGCAGCCGAGGATCACGGTGTCGACCGCGGCCTCGCGCAGCGGCTCGCAGTAGGCGCGCACGGTGTCGACGACGCGCTGGTCGAACGGGAAGCCGCCCTCGATGATCGCCGTCAGGTCCGGGCACGCGATGCTCGTGACCTCGACGAACGGGTCGGCGGCGGCGATGGCGCTCGCGTAGGCGCCGCTGGCCACGGTCGCCGGCGTGGCCATCACGCCGATCCGGCCGTTGCGGGTCGCCGCCACGGCCTGCACGGCGCCCGGCTGGACGACCCCGAGCACGTCGACGCCGAGCGTCGTCTGCATCAGGCGCTCGCGCAGCGGCGGCAGCGCCGCCGCGGTCGCCGAGTTGCAGGCGACGACGAGCAGCTTGATCCGCCGCGTGAGCAGCTCCTCCGCCACCTCGAGGGCGAACTGCTCGAGCTCGGCCGCCGACCGCTCGCCGTACGGGAACCGTGCGGCGTCCGCGAAGTACACGAAGTCCTCGTGCGGGAGCCGCACGAGCAGCTCGTGCAGCACAGTGAGCCCGCCGACCCCCGAATCGAAGACCCCGACGGGCCGGCGGCGCAGCTCGTCCGGCGCGGCGGGGACGGCCCCGTGTCCTGGCTCTTCCGGCGCGGCGGGCGTGCGGGCTGGGTCGGCGGCGGCCACGCGGCCAGTCTGGCACGCGGCCCCGACCGCGAGCCCGCCGCGCGCGATGAGCGAAGCGGTCACCCGCCGCCGTGGACGCCGGCGATCGCCGCCTTCAGGCGCCGGACGACGGCGTCCGCGATCCCGGTGTCGGAGAAGCCGTCGCTGGCCTTCACCACCCCCGCGATCAGCACCCCCATCAGCAGCACCAGGCCGACGTACTCGACCGTGCCCTGCCCCCGCTCGCGCACCAACGCCGCGTGCACCCTGCCCATCAGCTCGTAGATCATCGGGACCCCCGGTCCGTTCGCCTTCCCCCGCGCTCGGCGGGGCCTGGAGGCAGTCTCCGGCGATCGGCGTGACGGATCTACGCGCGAGTGTCACGAGGGCGTGACGAGTTCGCGCCGAGTGTGCGTAGGCTCGCGGGCCGCGTGCGTGCGCTGATCGTCACGAACATGTACCCGACGGAGGAGCGGCCGGAGTACGGGCGCTTCGTGCTCGACCAGGTCGAGGCGCTCAAGCGCCGCGGGGACGTCGAGATCGAGGTGTTCGCGTTCCCGCCCGGCCTGCGCGCGTACCCCGTGGCGGCGAGGGCGCTGCGCAGGCGCTACCGCGGGCGCCGGTTCGACGTCGTCCACGCCCACTTCGGCCTGACCGCGTGGCCGGCGCTGCTCGCCAACCTCGGCCCGGTCGTCGTGACGCTGCACGGGAACGACCTGTTCCACCCGCGCTCCAGCCGGATCACGCGCGCCGCGCTGCCGCTCACCACCCTGCCTGCGGCGGTGTCACGCGAGTTCAGCGAGAACCTCCCGGGCGCGGGGACGACCCGGCGCGTCGCGGTGCTCCCCGTCGGCATCGACCTCCAGCGCTTCCGGCCGATCCCGCGGCGCGAGGCGCGCGAGCGGCTCGGCCTCGATCCCGACGGCCGCTACCTGCTGTTCCCGCACGACCCCGCCCGCCCGCTCAAGCGCCACGACCGAGCGGTCGAGGCGGCGGGCGACACGCCGCTGCTGACCATGGGCCGCGTCGCCCCCGACGAGGTCCCGTACTGGATCAACGCCGCGAACGCGGTGCTCGTCCCCTCGCAGGCCGAGGGCTTCGGGCTGTCGGCGATCGAGGCGATCGCGTGCGGCGTCCCGGCGTTCGGCACGCCGGTGGGCATCCACCCCGTCGCGCTGCACGGCATCGAGGGCGCCTACTGCGCGCCGTGGGACCGCGACGCCTGGCGCGCGGCGCTGGCGCCGGTCCTCGCCGCCGCCGACCCGCGCGTGGACGGCCGCCGCCGCGCGGAGCTGTTCTCGGCCGACCGGATGGCCGCGCGCGTGGTCGCGGCCTGGCGCGGTGTGGTCGAGGAACGCGACGGGCGCGCGCGGCGCGCCGGCCTGGCCGGGTAACGGACGCGGACCGCTCCGATCCGCAACACGGCGCGTTGACTGGAGCGTGGCCGTCGGCGCCGATCCTATACTCGACATCTCGGGGCCTTCCACCGACGGTCCCGTCGTGCCATGAACGGCCTGTTGCGACGCCTGAAACGACGCGCCGCGACCGCCGACGAGACCCCGCCCGACACGCCGGCGGCCTCCGAGCCGGTCGACGCCACCGCCACCAACCTCACCGTCGAGGGCGGTCCCGAGCTGTCCGAGGAGGACCGGGCTCGCATCGAGGCCGAGCGCGCGCGTGAGGAGGAGCTCAAGCGCCGCCGCCGCGACCTGCCCGCCGGGCTCGACGCGGCGGAGCTGGAGGCCGTCCCGGGCGAGGACTCGCGGCGCGGGCAGCCCGCCGCCGGATCCGCTACCTGCGGCGCGTCCGCGAGGTGCTGCTGCGCGACCTCGGCGGCTTCGCCTACGAGGTCCACCGCACCGCCGGCGGCCGCGAGCACGGTGGCCACCGCGAGATCCTCGAGCGCAAGGCCGGCCGGCTGGCCGAGATCGACGCCGAGCTGAAGCAGCTCGAGGCCCGCGCGGGCCAGCCGCATCGCATCGAGACCGTCGTCCGGGAGCCGGGGATCGGCGGCACGTGCCCCACCTGCGGCGAGCTGCACGGCAGCGAGGCCGGCTGGTGCGCGTACTGCGGCACGCCGCTGACCGACCGCGCGCGCACAGCGCCACGAGCACGACGTCGACGCGCACGATCGCCGCGCGCCAGGCAGCGGCCGACGAGCAGGCGCGCGAGGCCGAGCGCGCCCGCGAGGCCGCCGCGACCGCGAGCGTGAGCGCAGCCGGGGCCGACAACGGCGCGTGGCCGGCCGCCACGGCCGCCGGCGCGGCCGAAGAGGCGCGCCGGGAGGAGCCTGCGGACCGCGACCGGCGAGGCCCGCCGCGAAGAGGCCGCGGACCTCACCGGCGAGGCACCTCGCCCGAAGCCCGCGGGCCGTGTCCGCAAGGCCCGCCGCGCGAAGCCGAAGGAAGACGCCGCCGGCACCGGCGAGGCGCCCGACGAGCGAGCTTCCCGCGGCGCAGGCCGATGACGACGACGCCGTGACGACCCCGGCGGAGCGCCGGACGTGAGCGCGGTCGAGACGCCTCCGCCGCCGGCGCAGGCCGAGCGGCGCTGCCCGCGCTGCGGCGCCCAGCTGAGCAGCGACCAGGAGTGGTGCCTGGACTGCGGCGCGGCGGTCGCGACGCGATCGCGCCGCCGCGCGGCTGGCGCGCGCCCGTGGCCGTCGTCGGCGCGCTGCTCGCGCTCGCGCTGATCGGCCTGGTCCTCGCGCTCGTCGAGCTGGCCGGCGACGCCGAGCAGGTCACGGAGGTCCCCGCCACGCCGACCCCCGCGCCGACCACGGCGGCGCCCACGCCGACCGCCACGCCGTCCGTCACCGAGCACGCCGACCCCGGAGCCGGGCGCGGCCGCCGCCCCCGATCTCGCGCGAATGGCCCGAGGGCCGCACCGCCTGGACCCTGATCCTCAACTCCAGCGGCACGCGCGAGGACGCCGAGCGGCTCGCGGGCGAGCTGGCCACCAAGGGCGTGCCGGATCTCGGCATCCTCGACTCGGACGACTTCGAGTCGCTCGGACCCGACTCGTTCGTGGTCTTCAGCGGCCAGTTCGACAGCCGCCAGGAGGCCGACGAGCGCCTGGCGACCCTGCGCGATCAGGCCGGCGGCGGCTCTACGCGCCGGATCGTGCCGAAGGCTCCCTGAGCGCGGGCCACCGGCGCGACAGCCGCTCGCGCGCCTGCGCGGCCAGCGGGTGCACGGCGACGTCCTCCACATCCGGCGCCGAGTCCGCGACCAGCACGGGCATCAGCGCCGCCATCGAGTTCGCCAGCGCCCCGAGGTCGTAGCCGCCCTCCAGCACCAGGCCGAGCGGCGCGCCGACGGCGTCGCACGCCCGCCGCAGCGACGCGGTCATCCCCGCGTACCCCGCCTCGGTCACCCGGCAGGTGGCGAGCGGGTCGTCGCGGTGCGCGTCGAAGCCCGCCGAGACCAGCACGACCTGCGGCCGCCACTCCTCGATCAGCGCGCAGGTCACGTGCTCGACCAGCGAGCGGTAGGCCGCGTCGCCGGAGCCGCCCGGCACCGGCAGGTTCACCGTGTAGCCCTCCCCCGCGCCCGAGCCGGCGTCCGAGGCCGGGCCCGTCCCGGGATACAGCGGGTACTCGTGGATGGAGACGAACAGCACGCCCGGGTCGGCGTGGAAGATGTCGTTCGTCCCGTTGCCGTGGTGCACGTCCCAGTCGAGGACCAGCACGCGATCGGCGCCGTGCGCGTCGCGCGCCCGCCGGGCGGCCACCGCGACGTTGTTGAAGAAGCAGAAGCCCATCGCCCGCGCGGCCTCCGCGTGATGCCCGGGCGGGCGCAGCGCCGAGACCCCGGCGGGCGCGCCGTCGCCGAGCAGCGCGTCGGCGAGCGCCGCCGCCCCGCCCGCGCCGCGCAGCGCGGCCTCCCAGGTGCCGGGCAGGGCGATCGTGTCCGCGTCGATCCGCGCGCCGCCGCCCTCGCACAGCCGCCGGATCTCGGAGACGTAGGACGACGGATGGACGGCCTCCAGCAGCTCGTCGCGAGGCGGCGGGCGCCTCGACCCGCTCGCAGCCGAACCAGTCGTGCTCGGCCATCTCCGCCTCGAGCGCGCGGACGCGCTGCGGCCGCTCGGGATGGCCGGGGACGTCGTGGGCGAGATGCGCGTCGTGGCGGAACCAGGGGCGCGAGGGCACGCGGGTACGGTAGGGCAGTGGACCTGATCGTCGTCGGCGCGGGGCCGCGGGCCTGTACGCGTGCCTGTGCGCCGCGCGCGAGGGCGCGCGCGTGACGCTGATCTCCGCCCGCCCGCTGGCCGAGACGGCGTCGTACTGGGCCCAGGGCGGGCTCGCCGCCGCGCTCGCGCAGGAGGACTCGCCGGCGCGGCACCTCGAGGACACGATCGCCGCCGGGCGCGACCTGGTCCGCCGCTCCGCCGCCGAGGTCCTCACGGAGGAGGCGGCGGAGCGCTTCCGCGACCTCGAGGCGCTCGGCGTTCGCTTCGACGCAGACCGCCACGGCAACCTGGCGCTCGGCCTGGAGGGAGGCCACGGCGTGCGCCGCGTGGCCCACGCCGGCGGCAGCGCGACGGGCCGCCGGATCCTGCGCCAGCTCTCGGCCGACGTCGCCGAGCACCCGCGCATCGACGTCCTCGAGGGCAGCCGCGCCGCCGCGATCGTCACCGCCGACGGCCGCGCGGCCGGCCTGCTCACCGACGACGGCCGCACGCTCGCCGGCGCGCGCGGTCGTCCTGGCCACGGGCGGCGCGGCGGCGCTGTGGTCGCGCACCACCAACCCGCCCGGCTCGTTCGGCTCGGGGCTGATGCTCGCCCGCCACGCCGGCGCCCGGCTCGCCGACCTCGAGTTCGCCCAGTTCCACCCGACCGCCGTCGTCGGGCTCCCCGGCCGCGAGGGCTTCCTCATCTCCGAGGCGGTCCGCGGCGAGGGCGCCACGCTGCACGACGCCAAGGGAGAGCGCTTCGTCGACGAGCTGGCCCCGCGCGACGCCGTGGCGCGCGCGATCTTCAACGAGCTGGCGCGCTCCGGCGAGCCGGCCGTCGGCCTCGACATGCGCCACGTCGACCCCGGCCGCTTCCCGAACGTCGTCGCCGCGCTGCGCGAGGCCGGGCCTCGACCCGGAGACCCAGCTCGTCCCCGTCGCGCCCGCGAGCCACTACGTGATGGGCGGGATCGTCACCGACCTGCACGGCCGCGCCGACGGCGTCGGCGGCCTGTACGCGGTCGGCGAGTGCGCCTGCACCGGGCTCCACGGCGCGAACCGGCTGGCGTCGAACTCGCTGTCGGAGTGCTTCGTGTTCGGCCGCCGCGCGGCGCTCGCCGGGCTCGACGAGCCGCCGCCCGCCGGCGCGCCCGCCGCACCCGCCCCGGCGGAGCCGGTCGCACCGGCCCCGAGCCGCGAGACCCGCAAGGCGATGTGGCGGCACGCGGGCCTGGAGCGCACCGCCGAGGGGCTGCGGCCGCTGCTCGACGACCCGCATCCGCTCGCGCGCCTCGTCGCCGCCTGCGCGCTGTTCCGGGAGGAGAGCCGCGGCGCGCACGGGCGCGCCGACTTCCCCGAGACCGACCCCGCGCTCGACGATCGCCACACCGTCGTCGAGCCCGGCCGAGCCGGCCCTGCACGCCGACCTCTGGCGCTGACCGCAAGGTTCAGCGAACGCCGACGTTCGGCTTAACGAGAAGTCAACAAAGACTTCGTTCGGAATCTCACAAGTTCGGCAAAGACCCTTCTGCGTGGGCCAAGGAACCGGCCCGCTGCGAGTCCTAGGGGGAATGACGTTCGATGTATCAGTTCAGTCGAGCCATCTACCGTGAGCTCGCCGGGGAGATCCTCGAGGAGCCCGCTCCGTACCACGACGGGACCACGCAACCACGAGCGCGTCCTGCGGGCCTGCGAGGCCGCCATCCGCCGGCTGGCCACGGATCGCCACTACTTCGCGAAGCCCACGAAGAAGCTGTTCAACGACATCCGGATCTACTTCCCGATGTCGGCGCAGCGCCGCGTCTACTGCGTCGTGGACCGCTACATCACGTTCGCGCAGCGACTTCCTCGCCGCGCAGCCGCTGAGCGGCTACGACCTCGAGGGCAACCGGCTCGAGTGCCGCGCGACCACGCGCCGCGGGACGGCCTGCCAGCGCGTGCCGCTGCCCGCACAACGGCTACTGCCCGTCGCACCAGCACCTGGCCGAGACGGAGGACCTCGTCCTGGCCGCCTGACGCGAGACGGCGGCAGCCGGGTAGGTTCGCCGCCAGATGCTGCTCGGGGTCGACGTAGGCGGGACCTTCACCGACGCGGTGGTGGCCGCGGGCGGCCGGCTCGTCACCGCCAAGGCGCCGACCACGCCGAGCGACCAGTCCGAGGGCGTGCTGGCGGCGGTCACCGCCGCGCTGGAGCGCGCGGACGCGAGCGCCGACGAGGTCCGGGCCTTCGCCCACGGGACCACCGTCGCCACCAACGCGCTGCTGGAGGGCGAGGGCGCGCGGACCGCGCTCGTCGCCACCGAGGGCTTCGAGGACCTCGTCGAGCTCGGCCGCCAGGCGCGCGCCGACCTGTACCGCCTGTGCGCGGCGCACCCCGCGCCGCTCGTCCCGCGCGACCGCCGCGTCGGCGCGCGCGAGCGGATGGGCCCCGACGGCCCGCTCCAGCCGCTCGACGACGAGGCGCTCGCCGCCGCGCTCGACGCCGTGGCGGCCACCGAGCCGGAGGCCGTCGCCGTCTGCCTGCTGCACGCCTACCGCCATCCGGAGCACGAGCGCGCGCTCGGCGAGGCGCTCGCCGAGCGGCTGCCCGACGTGCACGTCTCGCTCTCGCACGAGGCGGTCGGGACGTTCCGGGAGTTCGAGCGCGCCGCCACGACCGAGCTGGACGCCGCCCTCTCCCCCCTGCTGCGCTCCTACCTGCGGCAGCTCGTCGACCGCGCGCGTGAGGCGCGGGCTGCCGGAGCCCGCGGTCATGCAGTCCTCCGGCGGGCTGGCCAGCGCCGAGCACGCGGGCTCGCACGCCGCGCTGACCGTGCTCTCCGGCCCGGCCGGCGGCGCGGCAGGGGCCGCGTGGGCCGCCCAGGCGGCCGGGGAGCCCGACGCGCTGTGCTTCGACATGGGCGGCACGTCGTGCGACGTCTGCGTGATCCTCGGCGGCTCCGTGCGCGAGGCGACCGGGCCGCGAGGTCGGCGGCCGCCCCGTCGCGCTGCCGATGCTCGACGTCCACACGGTCGGCGCCGGGGGCGGCTCGATCGCCTGGCGCGACCCGGGCGGCGCGCTGCGCGCAGGCCCGCGCTCGGCCGGCGCCCGCCCCGGGCCGGCCTGCTACGGCCACGGCGGCACGGAGCCCACCGTCACCGACGCCAACCTCGTGCTCGGGCTGCTCGCTCCCGGCGCGTCGCTCGGCGGCGAGATCGAGCTCGACCGCGACCTCGCCGCGGAGGCCGTCGGCAAGCTCGCCGACTCGCTCGGGCTCGACCTGCTCGACTGCGCGGAGGGCATCCGCCGCGTCTCCAACGCGGAGATGGTCCGCGCGCTGCGCGTGATGACCGTGGAGCGCGGCGTCGACCCGCGCGAGCTCGCGCTGCTGGCCTTCGGCGGCGCGGGCGCGCTGCACGCCGCCGACATCGCCGACGAGCTGGGAATGGACCGGATCCTCTGCCCGCGCGCCGCCGGCGTCCTCGCGGCGCTCGGCCTCGTCGTCTCCGAGCGCCGGCGCGACGCCCAGCGCAGCGTGCTGCTGTCGGGCGACGAGCTGACCGCCGAGACGCTCGCCACCGAGGCCGGCGAGCTCGCCGAGCGCGCCCGTGGGGAGCTGGGCGCCCCGGAGGCGGGCGTCCGCGTCACCGCCGAGCTGCGCTACCGCGGCCAGGCCTTCGAGCTGGCCGTCGACGCCGGCGAGCGGCCCGACCCGGAGAAGCTGCGGGAGGCCTTCCACAGCGCGCACGAGGAGGCCTACGGCTTCCGCGACGACGAGGGCGAGGTGGAGCTGGTCACGCTGCGCGCCACCGCCACGGAGCCCGGGCCCGACGTCGACGCCGCAGCGGCGGGCGCCGCGGCCGCCGGGGTCGAGCGCTCCACCCGCCGGGCGCGGTTCGGCGGCGAGGAGCACGAGGCGGAGGTCATCACCGGCGAGCCCGAGCCCGGCACGGAGCTGACGGGGCCCGCCATCGTCGAGCTGCCCGAGGCGACGCTCGCCGTGCCGCCCGGGCTGGGCCGGCGAGGTGCTCGAGTCCGGCACGATCCGGCTGGAGCGGGAGTCGTGAGCGTCGACCCGATCACGCTCCGCGTCGTCTCCGGCGCGCTGCGCGCGGCCTGCGAGGAGATGGGCGCCGTGCTCGTCAAGGCCGCCCACTCGGCCAACATCAAGGAGCGCCGCGACGCCTCCTGCGCCCTGTTCGACCGCGACGGCAACATGGTCATGCAGGCCGAGCACATCCCCGTCCACCTCGGCGCGATGCCCGACGCCGTGGCGGCGGTGGCGGGCGAGGACCACTCGGACGGCACGCCGTGGGTGCTCAACGACCCGTTCGCCGGCGGCACGCACCTGCCCGACATCACCGTCATCACGCCCGCCCTGGTGGACGGCGAGCTGCTCGGCTTCGCGGCCAGCCGCGCCCACCACGCCGACGTCGGCGGCCCCACGCCGGGCTCGATGCCCGCCGACTCGACCTCGCTCGACGACGAGGGCGTGGTGATCGAGCCGCAGCCGCTCGACGACGACGCGCTCGAGCGCCTGGCCGCCGAGATGCGCCAGCCCGCGCAGCGCCGCGCCGACCTGCGCGCGCAGCTCGCGGCCAACCGGACGGGCGCCAAGCGGCTCGCCGAGCTGCGCGAGCGCCTGGGCGCCGACGGCCTCGACGAGGCGATGACGGAGACGATCGACTACGCGGAGCGGCGGATGCGCGCCTGCCTGGAGGAGCTCGAGGACGGCACCTACGAGGCGCGCGACGTGCTCGAGGCGGCCGACGGCGACCTCGAGCTGAAGCTGACCGCGACGGTCAGCGGCGACGAGCTGACGCTCGACTTCGAGGGCACGGACCCGCAGCACGGCGGCAACCTCAACTGCCCGCTCGCCGTCACCCGCTCGGCCTGCTGGTTCGCCGTCCGCGTGCTCACCGACCCCGACATCCCGCCCGCGTCCGGCGCGATGCGGCCCGGTCACCGTCCAGGCGCCCGAGGGCAGCCTGCTCAACGCCCGCCGCCCCGCCGCGGTCGTGGCGGGCAACGTGGAGACCTCCTCGCGCGTCGCCGACCTCGTGCTGGCCGCGTTCGGCCGCGCGCTCGGCCAGGGCACGATGAACAACCTCACGCTCGGCTCGGACGACTTCGCCTACTACGAGACGCTCGGCGGCGGCCAGGGCGCGTGCCCGGACGCCGACGGCCCGAGCGGCGTGCACGTCGCGATGTCGAACACGCTCAACACGCCGGTCGAGGCGCTCGAGCTCGAGTTCCCGCTGCGGGTGGTCCGCTACGCGCTGCGCCGCGGCTCCGGCGGCGACGGGAAGCACCGCGGCGGCGACGGCGTCGTCCGCGAGCTGGAGGCGCTCGCCGACATGCGGTACTCGCTGCTCACCGAGCGCCGCCGCCACGCCCCGCCGGGCGCGGCCGGCGGCAGGCCGGGCGAGCGGGGCCGCAACCTGCTCGACGGCGAGGAGCTGGAGCCCAAGGCGAGCGGTAGCCTGCGCGCCGGCCAGCGGCTGCGGATCGAGACGCCCGGAGGTGGCGGACATGGCGACTGCGACTGACACGAAGGTCGGCTTCATCGGGCTCGGGATCATGGGCTCGCGCCAGGCCGCGAACCTGGCCAAGGCGGGCTACGAGCTGACGGTCTTCAACCGCACGCGCGAGCGGGCCGAGGCGTGGACCGCCGAGCACGGCGGGCACGTCGCGGCGAGCCCGCGCGAGGTGGCCGAGCGCTCGGACATCGTCATCACGATGGTCGTCGACGGCCCGCAGGTCGAGGCGATGCTGCTCGGCGAGGACGGGGCGGTCGAGGGCGCGCGCGAGCAGACGCTGTTCGTCGACATGTCGACGATCGCGCCCGCCACGGCGCGGCGGCTGGCGGCGACCGTCGCCGAGCGCGGCCACGCGTTCGTCGACGCGCCCGTGACCGGCTCCTCGCCGAAGGCGGAGGCCGGGACGCTCACGATCATGTGCGGCGGCGCGGAGGCCGACGTCGAGCGCGCCCGCCCGCTGTTCGAGGCGATGGGCGAGAAGATCGTCCACGCGGGCGAGGCCGGCCAGGGCCAGGCCGTCAAGGTCCTCTCCCAGGGCGTGACCGCGGTCAACTGCGCCACGCTCGCCCAGGCGATCGCCGTGGGCCGCCGCGAGGGGCTGGACCTGGAGGCGCTGCTCGAGGTCATGACCGGCGGCTCCGCCGACTCGACGATGCGCCAGCTCAAGGGCAAGCCGATGCTCGAGCACGACTACACGCCGCTGTTCCGGCTCGAGCACATGCTCAAGGACGTGCTGCTGTGCCTGGAGGAGTCGCGCACCGCCGGGGCTTCGTTCCCGTTCGTCGCGCTCGCCGGCGAGCTGTACAGCGCCGGAGTAGGGCGCGGATTGGGTCAGCAGGACTTCTCGGCGGTCCTGGATGTGGTCGAGGGTCTCATCGGGGATTCACGCTGACGCGCCGTCAGCGAAGTTCCGGCGCTCATACGTACTTTCCGGCTGTTTGCAGGGATATTTTGCGATCGCGAAACTTTGTGCATAGTATGTGACCGTCCCGTCGCGGGGGTCGGCCGGTTGCTGTTAGAGACAGCTCCGTCCATGGGTTTGCGCGCGGGGCGCTACAGGTACGACCGTCCCTTCTCTCTCCTTCGACGAGACCATCCACCTATGCCAATTGCCTTCAAGGAATGGGCTGTCACCGTGCGCGCGCTCGCCGAGGGCGAGCAACTGGTGACGCTCCGCAAGGGCGGGATCCGTGAGCCGAGCAAGCACTTCGCGCTCGACCACGACCGCTTCTTCCTCTACCCGACGTTCGACCACCAGCGCCGAGACCTGGTCCGGGAGTCGCATCAACCCGAGCTGCGCCGTGCCCTGGAGGAGGGCGTGTGGGCCGAGGGCGAGCCGCCGGCCCATGCGCTGACGCGCGACGGCGGCATCCCGCAGCCCGACCGCGTGCGCATCCGCGCGTGGGCGGAGGTGGCGGGCTCGTGGACGGTCACCGACCGCCGCGCGGTGGACGGCCTCTCCCCCTTCTACGTCTGGACGCCGGACTACGCGGAGAAGCGGCTGGCCTGGAAGCGGCGCCACCCGCTGCACGTGCTGCTCCTGCGCACGTACCGGATCCCGCGCCCGGTCACGGTGCGCGTGCGCGACGACTACGGCGGCTGCCGGTCCTGGCTGGAGATCACGCGCGACCTCCCGTTCGAGGGCACGCCCGTGCTCTCCGACGAGGAGTTCGAGCGCGCCTCCGAGGAGATCGCTGCCGTCGCCGAGTCCAACGGCGTGCCCGCCTACGCCTGACGCCCTGGGCGGAGACGACATCCGAGACGTTCGTCGCGCGCCATGACGAGCGCGACGAGACCGACGCCGCGCGCGTGCTCGCCCAGCTCGAGTACGCGCGCGAGCGGCTCGAGCGCCAGCTCGACGTGCGCCTCGGGGAGCTCGCCGTGGTGCTGCACGGCTCGCCCGCGCAGCTCGACGCCGCGCAGCCCTGGATCTCCGTCCAGCGGCGGCTGACCGCGCCCGCGGCGCGGCGCTACGTCGTCGGCTGGGCCGGGGAGCGGGAGCTGCACGTGCTCTCGCCGCGGCTGCTGGCGCAGCGGGCCTCGAACGTCGAGGGGTCGCTGGAGCTGCTGATGCTGGCGCCGTCGGCGCTGCTGGCGCGCCGGGCGCTGGCCGAGCGCCATCCGGGCTTCCCGCCGCCGCTGGGGCCGCTGCGACTGCGTCGTTGGATGCGATCGGCGTGGTTCGTGGAGGGCGCCGCGCAGTTCCTCTCGGGCCAGACGCGCCATGTCCGGCCGGCGGTGACGCGGCGGCTGCACGAGGGCGGGGCGCCGGCGTTCCCGCCCGGCCGGCGCGACGCGCTGCTGCTCGGCGGGACGGTGTTCGACCTGCTGGCCCGCGAGGAGGGCGAGCGCGCCGCGGTCGCGGCGGCGCGCGAGGGCCCGCGCGCGCTGCTCCAGGAGGGCTTCGGCGGCCGCGGCATCCGGCGCACCGAGGACGCGTGGCGCTCGCACCTCGCGCGGGTCGCGGAGCCCGGCGGCGCTCCGACCCGCCGGCGGCGCTGAGCCGTCAGACTCCGGCGCGTGACCCCTGCGCGCGCCGGCCGCCTCGACGACGTCCCAGGCTTCGGGATCGACCGCGTGGCCGCCGCGGCGGGCGCCGACCCCGAGGTTCTCCGGCTCGAGAACCTCGACACCGACGTGCCGCCGCCTGAGGCGGCCGTCGAGGCGACGCGGACGGCCGTCGGCGCCGACGAGGCGAACTCGTACCTGCCGTTCACCGGCCGCGACGACCTGAAGGCGGCGGTGGCCGCGCACCTCGAGCGGCGCAGCGGCGTCGCGCACGACCCCGCGCACGTCACGATCACGTGCGGCGACGGCGACAACATGCTCGACGCGCTGCTCGCCGTGTGCGACCCGGGCGACGAGGTCGCTCGTCACCGACCCCGTGTACGCGGGGATGCTCAACCGCGTCCGGCTCACCGGCGCCGTCCCCCGGCTCGTCCCGATGGCGGTCGCCGACGGCGCCTGGCGGCTCGACGTCGATGCGCTGCGCTCGGCGGCCACGCCGCGTACGCGCGCCGTGTTCCTCATGAACCCGTCGTTCCCGACCGGCGCCCGGCTCTCCGGGGCCGAGTGGGACGCGGTCGCGACGCTGTGCCGCGAGCACGACCTCTGGCTCCTCTACTGGTCGCTGATGGAGGGCATCGTGTTCGACGGCGCGCCGATCCGCCACCCGGCAGCGCTGGACGGCATGGCCGAGCGGACGATCACGATCGGCTCGGTCTCGATGGAGTGGCGGATGATCGGGTGGCGCATCGGGTGGCTCGCCGCGCCGCCCGCGATCGCCGGCGATCTCGCGGTCGTGCACATCTACAACGGCCTGACGCCGGGTGGCATCGCCCAGGCTGGCGCGCTGGCGGCGCTGGCGGAGCCGGAGGCGGCGCTGCGCGAGTGCGTGGCGGAGTGGGAGCGACGCCGCGACGCCGTGCTCGCGCAGCTGGCCGGCTACCCCGCGATCCGCGCCGACGGCGGCTGGTCGCTGCTGCTCGACACGCGTGCGATGGGGATCGACCCCGCAGACGCGTCCGAGCGCCTGCTCGCGCAGCGGGTCGCGGCGACGCCGATGCACGGCTGGGGCGGCGAGGTGGCCGCGCGCCACCTGCGGCTGGTGTTCTCGAACGAGCCGGTCGAGCGCCTGGCGCTGCTCGGCGAGCGGCTCCGCACGGCGCTCGGCCCGTAGTCGGGCCTCCGGCCCGGCGGCGCCTCAGATGAGCGCGTAGATGCCCGCCGCGGCCAGCGCGAGGACGACTACGGCCATCGTCACGGCGAGCGCCCGGACCCAGTCCGGCGTCCCGCCGATCGGCTCCTGCTCGCCGTCGTAGCCCTCGACGGCGTCGAGGATGTGGCGGGCCGCGACCTCGCGCTCGGCGAGGACGAGGATGTCGCGCGGGCCGGCGGCGAGGAAGTCCGGCACGTCGAAGCCGCCCGCCCGCTGCACGAGCGACGGCACGCCCTCCTCCCGCAGGAGCCCCTGGATCAGCTCGGCCTCCGCCTGGTTGCGGGCCCAGGCGACGCGGACGAGGGCGCTCCCGGGGCTCACCTCACCCGACCACCTCGAGCGGCGCCTCGGAGACCTGCCCGTCGGCGATCCGCCACGAGCGGACGTCCGGCTCCTCGCCCTTGACCCCGACGATCACGTACAGCGCGTCGGGATAGAACGCGAGGTTGATGTCGGTCTGCGAGGGCTCCGGCGCCGAGCGCGTGTGGGAGTGGTAGATCGCGCCGAGGTCCAGCCCCGCGTCCTCGATGGCGGTCTGGATCCGGTACTGCTCGCGGCCCTCGATCTCGTAGCGCAGCGGGCTGGCGGCGGCGTTGGTCGCCCGGTGCACGGCCACCGCGTCGCCGTCACGCGAGGCGATCATGCCGCAGCACTCGTTCGGCGCCTCGGCCCGCGCATGGGCGATCAGCTCGTCGAGCAGCTGCCGCGAGATGCGCACGGGGAGCTACTTCGCGGCGGTACTGCGGTTCAGCGGCGCGTAGTCGTCCTCGTCGTCATCGTCGCTGCGCGAGGACACGCCGCTCAGCGAGTCCTTGAACTCGCGCATCCCGTTCCCGATCGAGCGGCCCACCTCGGGCAGGCGCTTCGGGCCGAGGACGATCAGGGCGATGACGAGGACGACGATGAGCTCGCCTGGGCCGACGGAGAAGGGCATTACGAAGAGGGTAACGCCCCGCTCACACCACCGCTGTGAATTTGTCGCCGCTGAGCCACACGGCGTGCTGGCCGTGGCTCGCCATGATCGTGGCGGCCGTGCGCTTGGTCGCCGGGTCGTACAGCGCGGCGAGCGCGCCGGCGTACACCCGGATCAGCTCGCGCTCGAGCGCCACGGCCGCCGCCGTCCGGCCCGCGGCGACGTCCGCGGCGAGTCCGTCGAGCTGCTCGACGGCGGTGACGGGCGGCGGCGGCAAGTGCCCGACGGACTGGAGGTGGGGCACGAGGCGCTGCGGCGTGCTCCTCGTCGTGACGGGCCAGCACGTCGCGGCCCGCGACCTCGTAGGCGAACGCGGCGGCGCGCTCGCGCACGATCAGGTCGGTGAGCGCCCGCGCGGTGCGCTCGGCGTGCGACTGGGCGGCGGCGGCAGCGGCGGGCCGCGTGAGGACGAGGGCCGCGGCGCCGGCGAGGACCGCGCGCCGGGAGACGGCCGGTGCCGCCGCGCCCCGCGTGTCGTCGCGGGCACTCATGCCGCGCGGCCGTCCGGGAACGCGGTGGTCAGCGGGTCGCGCCCGAGGCGGGCGAGCAGGAGGCTCTCGTGCTGGGCCGCGGCGGTCATCACGGTGGCCGCGAGCTCGCGGCGGCCGTCGTCGCGGAGGTCGCCGACCGCGGCGAGGCCCGCCGCCAGCGCGCGGCGCTCGAGCGAGAGGGCCGCTTCCAGCGGCGCGCCCGCGGCCGGCGGCGTCGGCCCGCCGCCGGCGGCGCCGGCCTGCCGGAGCCGCTCGGCGTGCGAGCGGGCGCGCGAGCGCAGCGCCGCGCCGAGGCGGCCGCCGACCGCGCCGTAGGCGCCGGCGAGCGCCTCCTCCAGCACCAGCATCCGCCCCAGCAGCTCGGCGTCGGGCGGCGGCTCGTCGGGTGCGCCGCAGCCCGCGGCCAGCAGCGCGCCGGCGCCCGCGGCGAGCAGCCCGCGCCGCGTGGCGCTCACCACCAGACGGTGGAGTCCAGGTTCTCGATCTCGTCGACGGGCCGCGTGTAGATGCCCGACGAGAGGTACTTCCAGCCGTCGTCGCAGACGATGAAGACGACGTTGCCCTCGTCGAGCTCGTTCGCGATCCGCACGGCGATCGAGGCGATCGCGCCCGAGGAGACGCCCGCGAAGATGCCCTCCTCGTCGAGCAGCTTGCGCGTCCACACGACCGCGTCGTGGTTGGTGACGAAGATCTTCCGGTCCAGCAGCGACAGGTCGATGATCGGCGGGATGAAGCCGTCGTCGAGCGAGCGCAGGCCCTGCACGGGCTCGCCCTGCATCGGCTCGGCGGCCACGATCTTCACGCTCTCGCCCAGCTCCTCGCGCAGCCGCCGCCCGTTGCCCATCAGGGTGCCGCCCGTGCCGAGGCCCGCCACGAACGCGGCGATCTCGTCGAGCTCCTCGAGGATCTCGGGCGCCGTGCCCTCGTAGTGCGCGCGCGGGTTGGCCGCGTTGCCGTACTGGTAGGGCATGTAGTACGAGGCGTCGGCCGCCGCCATCTCCAGCGCCTTCGCGACCGCGCCGTTGGAGCCCTGGTCGCCGGGCGAGTAGACGATCTCCGCGCCGTACATCTTCAGCAGCTGCGTGCGCTCCGGCGTGACGTTGTCGGGCATCACGACCTTCAGCGGATAGCCCTTGCGGGAGCAGATCATCGCCAGCGAGATGCCGGTGTTGCCGGACGTCGGCTCGAGGATCGTCTGGCCGGGCGCGATCGCGCCGCGCTCCTCCGCGTCCTCGATCAGCGCCCGCGCGACGCGGTCCTTGACCGAGCCGGTCGGGTTGTGCGACTCGAGCTTGGCCCAGATGCGCACGCCGGGCTTCGGCGAGAGCCGCTTGAGCTCGACGAGCGGCGTGTTGCCGATCGCCTGCACGATGTCGCCGTAGCGTCCGCCGCACGGGCGGTTCCCCAGTTGCTGCGCCATGACTTCAGGAAGTGTAGTTGCTTCAGGGAATATCGTGTAGGGCCGGATAGAGCGCCCGGTAACGCTCCCGCTGCTCCGCGTAGGCCGCGATCCACGCGGGCTCGGGCTCTACCCGCTGGCCCAGCTTGACCCACGCCGCGACCGCCTCGGAGGTCTCCATGAAGACACCGCCGGCCACGCCGCCGAGCAGCGCAGCGCCGAAGGCCGCGCCCTCCTCGACGGCGACGCGCTCGAGCGGGAGCTCGAGCGCCGCGGCGACGATCCGCAGCCAGAGGTCGCTGCGCGCGCCGCCGCCGGACGCCCGCACCCGGTCCGGCGCGGCGCCGACCGCGCGCACGACGTCGAGGCAGTCGCGCAGCCCGAACGCGACGCCCTCCAGCACCGCGCGCACGAGCGCGCCGCGGTCGTGCCGCAGCCCGAGGCCGGTGAACGCTCCGCGGGCGTCCGGGTCGGCATGCGGGGTCCGCTCGCCTGCCAGGTAGGGCAGGAACGTGAGCCCCTCCGCGCCGGGCTCCCACCGCTCCGCCTCCGCGACGAGGTCGCCGTACGAGGCGTCCGGCGCGAGCGTGTCGCGGAACCACTTCAGCGACCCGGCGGCCGACAGCATCACGCCCATCGCGTGCCACGCGCCCGGCACGGCGTGGCAGAAGACGTGCACGCGCGCCTCCGGGTCGGCACTGTAGGCGTCGAGCGCGCCGAACACCACGCCCGACGTGCCCAGCACCACCGACAGCGGGCCGGGCTCGACCACGCCCACGCCGAGCGCTCCCGCGGCCTGGTCGCCGGCCCCGGCGGCCACCGGCACGCCGTCGGGCGTGGTCCCGGACACCTCCGGGGACTCCAGCGCGCGCGGCAGCCACTCGCGCGGGATCTCCAGGGCCTGGAGCACCTCGTCGCTCCAGTGCCGGCCCGCGACGTCGAACAGCAGCGTGCCGGACGCGTCCGCGACGTCGATCGCGCGCTCCCCGCACAGCCGCAGCCGCACGTAGTCCTTGGGCAGCAGCACGTGCGCGATCCGCCGATAGGCGTCCGGCTCGTGCTCGCGCAGCCACAGCAGCTTCGGCGCGGTGAAGCCGGTCAGCGCCCGGTTGCCGGTCAGCTCGACCAGGCGCTCGAAGCCGACCCGCCGCTCGATCTCCTCGCACTGCGCCGCCGTGCGCTGGTCGTTCCACAGGATCGCCGGCCGGATCACGCGGTCGGCCGCGTCGAGCGCCACCAGCCCGTGCATCTGGCCGCTCAGCCCGATGCCGGCGATCTCGTCGCAGTCGAGGGCGGCGAGCGCGGCCTCCGTGGCCCGCCACCAGTCCTCCGGGTCCTGCTCCGCCCAGCCGGGGCGCGGGGTCGACAGCGGGTAGCCCTCCTCCGCGCGGGCGAGCACCTCGCCGCCGGGCGAGACCGCGATCGCCTTCACGGCGCTCGTCCCGACGTCGAGCCCGACGAGCGCGCTCATCGCAGCCCGAGCAGGACGTCGACGACGAGCTGGTCGAGCCGCTCGTTCGCGTACCCGCGGGCGGCGAGCGCATCGAGTCCCGCGGCTTCGGCCTTCAAGGCGCCAGGGTCGTCGCCGGACGAGACGGACGGCTCGCCCAGCTCGGGCGTCGACGCAGCGGCGAGCGCCTCGCGCACCTCCGGCAGCTCGTCGAAGTGCCGGGCGCGCTCGGCCAGCGCGGCGTAGGTGCGCATGCAGCCGCGCGCGAAGTCCCACACGCCCTCGGCGTCCTCGCCGCGGTACGCGTGCGCGTCGAAGTGCAGCGGCCCGTCGTAGCCGGCGCGCTCGAGCAGCCGCACGAGCAGGAACGCCTCCTTCAGGTCCTCGGCGCCGAAGCGGAAGTCCTGGTCGTAGCGGCCGATCCGCTGCGCGTTGAGGTCGATGTGGAACAGCTTCCCCGCCCACAGCGCCTGGCCCACGGCGTGCTGGAAGGAGAGGCCGGCCATCGTCTCGTGGGCGACCTCCGGGTTGACGCCGACCATCTCCGGGCGCTGGAGCGTGGTGATGAAGTGCAGCGCGTGGCCGACGGTCGGCAGGAAGATGTCGCCGCGCGGCTCGTTCGGCTTCGGCTCGATCGCGAACCGGAGGTCGTAGCCCTGCGCGACCGCGTAGCCGGCGAGGACGTCGACCGCCTCGCGGTAGCGGTCGAGCGCGTCGCGCGGGTCCTTGGCGGCGCCGGCCTCCGTCCCCTCGCGCCCGCCCCAGAACACGAACACCTCCGCGTTCAGCCGTCCCGCGAGGTCGAGCGCCCGCATCGCCTTGCCGATCGCCGCCCGCCGCACCCCGCGGTCGTTGGACGTGAACGCCCCGTCCTTGAACGCCGGATGCCCGAACAGGTTCGTCGTCGCCATCCCGACGCCCATGCCGGTCTCCGCCAGCGCCGCCTCGAAGCGCGCGACGATCCGCTCCTCCTCGGCGGCCGGCGTGCCGTAGGGCACGAGGTCGTTGTCGTGCAGGGACACGCCCCACGCGCCCAGCTCCGCGAGCTTGCGGACCGACTCGACCGGGTCGAGGGGCGCGCGCGTCGGCTCGCCGAACGGGTCGCGTCCGGGATTGCCGACCGTCCACAGGCCGAAGGTGAAGCGGTGCTCGCGCGGCACGATCGCGTAGCTTCACACGACTGTGATGCGGACGGCGGCCAGGTGGGCCGGATTCGGCACCACGATCTTCACCGAGATGTCGGCGCTCGCGGAGCGGACCGGCGCGATCAACCTCGGCCAGGGGTTCCCCGACGAGGACGGGCCGCCCGAGCTGCTGGAGGCCGCGCAGGCGGCGATCCGCGACGGCCGCAACCAGTACGCGCCGCTCCCCGGCGTCCCGGCGCTGCGCGAGGCGGTGGCCGAGCACCAGCGCCGCTTCTACGGGATCGAGCTCGATCCCGAGACGCAGGTCCAGATCACGTTCGGCGCGACCGAGGCGATCGCCGCGGCGCTGCTCGGGCTGTGCGAGCCGGGCGACGAGGTCGTCTGCTTCGAGCCCTACTACGACTCCTACGCCGCCGGGATCGCGATGGCGGGCGCGACGCGGCGGCCGGTGACCCTGCGCCCGCCGGACTGGGCGTTCGGCGCCGAGGCGCTGGCGGCCGCGATCACGCCGCGGGCGCGGGTGCTGCTGCTCAACACGCCCCACAACCCGACCGGCAAGGTCTTCTCCCGCGCCGAGCTGGAGCTCGTCGCCGCCGCGTGCGTCGGAGCACGACCTGGTGGCGATCGCCGACGAGGTCTACGAGCACCTGGTGTACGACGGCGAGCACGTGCCGCTCGCGACGCTGCCGGGCATGGCCGAGCGCACGCTCACGATCTCCTCGCTCGGCAAGACGTTCTCCGTCACGGGCTGGAAGACGGGCTGGGCGTGCGGCCCACCCGGGCTGGTCGCCGCCGTCCGGACCGCCAAGCAGTTCCTGACCTTCGCGGGCGGGACGCCGTTCCAGCACGCCGGCGCCGTCGCGCTGGGGCTCGGCGACGAGGTCTACGCCGCGCTCGCCGACGGGCTGCGCGCCAAGCGCGACCGCCTGTGCGCGGGGATCGAGGCGGCGGGCCTGGAGGTGCTGCGCCCGGCCGGCACGTACTTCGCCAACGCCGACGTCGGCCGCGACGGCGCGGGCTTCTGCCGCGAGCTGGTCGAGCGGGCCGGCGTCGTCGCGATCCCCACCGCCGTCTTCTACGACGACCCGGACGCCGGCAGGACGCTCGTGCGCTTCGCGTTCTGCAAGCGCGAGGAGGTCATCGACGAAGCCGCCCGCCGGCTCGCGCGGGCGGGGTAGCTAGCGGTCGAGCTCGAACCAGACGCAGGTGCCGTCGTCGACCGCGACGCCCCAGCGGTCGGACAGCGCCCGCAGGAGCGGCATGCCGAACCCGCCCGTCGCGTCGGGCGCGCGGGCGACGGGCTCGAAGCCCGGGCCGCCGTCGCAGACCTCGACGCGGACCACGGCGGCGGCCGCCGCGAAGTGCACCACGACCGTGCCGGCCTCGTCCACGCCGGCGTGGCGGACGGCGTTGGTGACGAGCTCGGTGACCAGCACGAGCAGGTCGTGGCGGCGGCGCTCGTCGACCAGCGGCCCGAGCACCTCCCGCGCCAGCGTACGCGCGCGGCGCGGCGCCGACAGCCCGCCAGGCAGCTCCAGCCGCTCGTATGCGACGCGCTCGGGCCGCCACGTGCCGCGCGCCAGGTAGCCCGCGTCCGGCCAGTGCTCGGCGCTCACCGCGCCACCTCGCGCGCGCCCTCGCCAACCGCGGCGTCCTGCGCCGGCGCGCCGCCGTACTCGAGCACGAGCACCGTCGTGTCGTCGCGCTGGGGGCCGCGCTGGAACGCGTCCAGCTCCGTGCGCAGCGCGGCGAGCCGCTCGTGCACGCCGCCCTCGGCCGCGGCCAGCGCGTCGCGCAGCCGCCGCTCGCCGAACCGGCCGTCCTCCCCCACGGCGTCCAGCACGCCGTCGGTGTAGAAGACGACGACGTCGCCCGGTTCGATGTGGACCGCCGCGGCCGGCCAGTCCTCGCCGTCGAAGGCGCCGGCGATCGTGCCGGCCTCGCCGATCGGCCGGACCTCGCGGCCGCGCACGAGCAGCGGCGGCGGGTGGCCGGCGCTCGCCATCGTGAGCCGCGCGGAGCCGTCCGGCCGCGTGGCCAGGCCGGCGCAGACCGCGGTGCACAGCGGCAGCCCCGCTTGCCCTCGCAGGGTGTCGTTGAGCTGCTGGACCGCGCGACCGACGTCGCCGGTCAGCTCCGCGGCCGTGCGGACGGTGAAGCGCGCGAGCGACGTGCGGACGGCGGCCTCGGCGCCCTGCCCGGCGATGTCGCCGATGACCAGCATCCACCCACCGGCGCCCGCGAAGACGTCGTAGAAGTCGCCGCCGACCGCGTTGAACTCGCCCGCCGGCCGGTAGAGCACCGCGCTCGACCAGCCCGGGATCTCGGGCAGCTCCGGCGGCAGCAGGCCGTGCTGGAGCGTCTCGGCGATGTCGCGCTGGGCCTGCTCCGCGCGCTTGACCTCGGTGACGTCCTCGATGACGTTGACGACGCGGGCGATCCGCCCCTCGGCGTCGCGCAGCGTCGTGATCTTGTTCAGGAGCCAGCGCTCCTCGCCGGTGGCGCGCACGACGTTGCGCACCAGCATCGGCTTCACGCCGGTCTCGCCCGCGCGGACCCGCTCGCCGGGCAGGTCGGCGAACCCGACCGTCCCGCCCGACTCGTCGAAGACGTCGTAGCGCGCCATGATGTCGCCCGGCTCCGCCCCGACCAGGTCGTCGATGCTGTCGACGCGCAGCAGCTCGACGGCGGCGTCGTTGGCGTAGACGATGTGGCCGCTCGCGTCGGAGATCGTGACCGCCTCGGCGAGCGTCCGCACCACCGTGCCGAGCTGCTCCTGGGCCACGCTCAGGTCGCTGGTGAGGCCGGCGTTGTCGAGCGCGAGCGCGACCCGGCCCGCCAGCACGCCCGCGAACCGGAGGTCCGACGCGGAGTAGCGCCGCCGCGACGCCGCGACGGAGCACGTCAGCTCCCCCAGCGGCCGTCCGCGCGAGCGCAGCGGCACCCGCACGGCGCGGCCGCTCGCGTCGACGCCATCCTCCGCCTCCGCCTCCGACAGCGTCACGCCGACCGCGTCGGCGAACGCGGGCACGAGCACCTCGCGCACCGCCCCGGTGAACTCGCTCTGCGTCGGCCGGTCGGCCGCGGCCGCGACGCCCGACAGCAATCGGAACCGCTCGAGCGCCACCGCCGTGCCGGTCCGCGCCACGGCGACGACGACGGCCACGATCCCGCCGGCGGCGACCACCAGCAGCGAGACGACGACGTCGCCCGCCTCCATGGCTCCGGTGAACGGCCCGGCGCCGGCGACCGCGACCGCGACGAGCGCCGCCACCGCGGTGTCGCCGACCCGTGCTGTCATCGCCATGACGAGCGGCGGGAACACGAGCAGCGCGGCGATGACCACCTCGGCGCCGAGGGCGGCGTCGGCCGCCCCGAGCGCCAGCTCCGCCACCAGCGCGAAGGCGAGCGCGCGCGAGAACGGCGCCGGCGCGAGGACCGACCGCAGGTCCAGCCCGGCGACGCCCTCAGCCGTTGGCGAGCGCCGAGCCGCGGTCATCGAAGAACGGAAGCCGATCCTCCAGATGCGCCAGCGCGAACAGGCGCTGGACGTCCGCCGGGCCGCGCACGAGGGCGAGCGCGGTGCCGTCGCGGCTCGTCTCCTGCATCGTCTCGATCACCAGGCGGATGCCGCAGGTGTCGAAGAACGTCAGCCCGCTGAAGTCCAGCACGAGCGTCCCGCAGTCCGGCGGCCGCTCGTCGATCAGCTTGCGGAGGGCGTCGACCGTGCCGAGGTCGAGCTCCCCGACCGGCGCGACGACGTAGCCACGGTCCACCCGCTCCGCGTGCGCGGCGAAGTCCGCGGGCGATCCCGTGTTCATGGCGCGACGCTACCGGCCCGGCGATCCACGGGCAACCGTCCTCGCCTTTCGTGCGGGCGTTTCCGGCGCGCGCCCCGCGGGCAATCGCGGTCACGGGTCTTTCCGCGGGAGGAAGGGAGCAGGGGATGCTACGGGTCCATGGACTGATCGCCGCCGCCGTGCTGGCGCTGGCGCTGGCGGGGTGCGGGAACAAGGCCGAGTCCGACGGCGGCGGAGGCGGCGGCGAAGCGGCGAACTGGCCGCAGCGCGACCTCCGGATCATGGCGCCGGCCGACCCCGGAGGCGGCTGGGACAGCACCGCGCGCGCGATGGGCGACGCGATCCGCAAGGCCGACATCGTCGACAAGAACGTCGAGGTCTACAACGTCCCGGGCGCGGGCGGCACGATCGGCCTCTCCCAGCTGGCCTCGAAGCGCTCGGGCCAGTCGAACGAGCTGATGGTGATGGGGCTCGTGATGCTGGGAGCGATCAAGACGAACGACTCGCCCGTGGACCTCTCGCGCACGACGCCGATCGCGTCGCTGACGACCGAGGCGGAGGCGATCGCCGTGCGATCCCAGTCCCCCTACAAGACGCTCGACGACCTCGTCGCCGACATGAAGAAGGACCCGTCGAAGATGTCGTTCGGCGGCGGCTCGGCGGGCGGGACGGACCAGATCCTCGTCGGCCTGCTCGCCAAGGCGGCGGGCGTCGACCCGTCCAAGCCGAAGTACGTCGCCTACTCCGGCGGGGGCGAGGCGCTCCAGTCGATCCTGTCCGGCTCCGTCGACGCGGGCGTCTCGGGCGTGAGCGAGTTCGCCGACCAGGTCGACGCGGGCAAGATGCGCATCCTCGCCGTCTCCTCCGGCGAGCCGGTGACCGTGGCCGGCAAGGAGGTCAAGACGATCAAGGACCAGGGCCTCGACGTCGAGATCACCAACTGGCGCGGCGTCGTCGCGGCGCCCGACATCAAGCCCGAGGAACGCGACGCGGCGATCCAGGCGATCGAGGACCTGCACGCCTCCGCCGAGTGGAAGGACGCCATGGAGAAGAACGCGTGGACGGACTTCTTCCGCACGGGCGACGACTTCAAGGCGTACATCGACTCCGAGAACCAGCGCGTGGAGACCGTCCTGCGGGACGTCGGGCTGACGGAGTGAGGTCGTCGTTCACCGGGCCGCGGCTGGCGGGCCTGTTCCTGCTGGCCGCGTCCGTCGCGATCCTGCTCGCCGTCTTCGCGATCCCCGGCCGCGGCGGCTACTCGACGAGCGGCCCGCGGTTCGTCCCGCTGATCGTCGCCGTCGGCCTCATCGCGCTGTCGGCGGCGTTCCTGGCGCGCACCGTGGTGCGGCCGGACACGGACCTGGCCGAGCGCTCGGCCGCCGAGGACGCCGTCACGGACTGGCGGACGCCGGCGCTGCTCGTCGTCGCGCTGATCGCCTACGCGCAGCTGCTCGAGCCGCTCGGCTACATCGTCGCGACGACGCTGTTCTTCCTGCCCGTCGCCCGGCTGCTCGGCAGCCGCCAGCTCGTGCGCGACGCGATCACGGGCCTCGTCCTCGGCGTCGGGCTGTTCACGGCGTTCACGCAGTTCCTCGGCGTGTCCCTCCCGGCCGGCCTCACCCCGATCTTCTGACGTGGACGCGCTCAGCAACCTCGCCGGCGGCTTCGAGACCGTCCTGGAGCTCCAGAATCTCCTCTACGCCGCGCTCGGCGTCCTCATCGGCACGTTCGTCGGCGTGCTCCCCGGCATCGGGCCGGCGCTGACGATCGCGCTGCTGCTGCCGATCACGTTCAACTTCGAGGACCCCGCCGGCGCGTTCATCATGTTCGCCGGCATCTACTTCGGCGGGATGTACGGCGGCTCGACGACCGCGATCCTGCTCAACACCCCGGGCGAGTCGGCGTCGGTGGCGACCGCCTTGGAGGGGCACGAGATGGCCAAGCGCGGCCGTGCCGGGCCGGCGCTCGCGACCGCCGCGATCGGCTCGTTCGTGGCGGGGACGATCGGGATCCTGCTGCTGACGTTCCTGGCCGAGCCGGTCGCCGACGCGGCCGTCCAGCTCCAGCCGCCGGACTACTTCGCGCTGACCGTGCTGGCCTTCGCGGCGGTCACCGCGCTGGTCGGGCGCTCGCTGATCCGCGGGTTGCTGTCGCTGTTCATCGGCCTCTACATCGGGCTGGTGGGGATCGACCAGGTGTCGGGCCAGCTGCGGATGACGTTCGGCGTCGAGCAGCTGGCGGGCGGCGTCGACGTCGTGCTCGTGGCGGTCGGGCTGTTCGCGGTCGGCGAGGCGCTCTACATCGCCGCGCGGATGCGCCGCGCGCCTCGACGAGGAGCTGCTCGAGGTCGAGGGCTCCAAGCGGCTGTCGCCCGAGGATGCGCGCCGCTCGTGGCGGCCGTGGCTGCGGGGCACGGCGCTCGGGTTCCCGTTCGGCGCGATGCCGACGGGCGGCGCCGAGATCCCGACGTTCCTCTCCTACGCCCTCGAGCGGAAGCTCGCGCGCGGGCGGGCGAAGGAGGAGTTCGGGCGCGGCGCGATCGAGGGCGTCGCCGGGCCCGAGGCGGCCAACAACGCCGCGTTCACCGGCGTGCTCGTCCCGCTGCTGACGCTCGGCATCCCGACCTCGCGCGACCGCCGCGATCCTCGTCGCCGCGTTCCAGATCTTCGACCTCCAGCCCGGCCCGCAGCTGTTCGACGACCAGCCGGACCTCGTCTGGGCGATGATCGCGTCGCTCTACGTCGGCAACGTGATGCTGCTGGCGCTCAACCTGCCGCTGATCCGGTTGTGGGTCAAGGTGCTCGAGATCCCGCGCCCCATGCTGACGGCGGCGATCCTCGTCTTCGCGACGCTCGGGACCTACTCGATCTCGGGCTCGGTCACCGAGGTGATGATCATGTACGCGATCGGCGTCCTCGGCTTCTTCATGCGCCGCTTCGACTTCCCCGTGGCGCCGGTGATCCTCGGCGTGATCCTCGGGCCGCTGATGGAGGCGCAGTTCCGCCGCACGCTGCTCGTCTCCGACGGCGACTTCACCGCCTTCGTCGAGCGGCCGTTCGCGGCGATCCTGCTCGCCCTGGCGATCGCCGCGCTCGTGGTGCCGGCCGTGGTCGGCGGCGTGCGCCAGGTGCGCGGGCTGGGCGAGGAGGACTGAGCGCGAGCCGGGGCGCCGCGGCCGTCCGCGGCGCCCCGTCCTCTCGCCTAGCTACGCCGCGCGCAGGCGCTGCGCAGATCCACCGTGCGGCGCTCGCCGCGGGCGATCAGGAGCTGCTGGGCCGAGTCCGGCCGGCCCTCCGTCTGCTCGCACGTGAGCGTCCACGTCTCGGTCTGCGCCGCCTGATGGGCGCCGGGTCCCTCGAACGTGACCGAGCCGCTCCACGGCTCGGCGGCGGCGAAGTTGATCACCCGCACGACGTACTGCCCGGCGGGGTCGGAGATCGTCGCCTGCTCGAAGTTGGTCGTGCCCTGGCCGGACACGCCGACGGGATCGCCCGTCGCCTTGCCGTCCGCGTCGGCCCGGTAGACCTTCATGTCGTAGTCGCTCGCCGGCGTCGGCCACTCGACGCGGATCGTCGCCCGCGCGTTGTCGATCCCCGCGCCGCTGGGGACCGTGATCAGGTGGTCCTCGTAGCACGTCTCCGGCGGGTCGTCGAAGTTCGCGCACGGGACGGTCCCGCCACGGGCGGCGAACTGCTGCGGCGGGCTCGGATCGCCCGTCGCCTCGCGGCCGCGCTCCTGCGCGACCAGCGGCCGCGTCGACGGGTTGACGTGCCACTCGAAGCGGCCGTCGGGCCCGACCTTCATCGTCGTGTCGAGCTTGTCCGCGAACGTCCGCGGCGAGCCGTCGGCGTTCGTCTGCGACGTCGGCGTGTCGAACGTCTTGCTCAGCCGCAGGACGGCCCCGGCGGGCGCGCGGCCCGCGACGACCGAGTGCTTGCTCGTGTCCGCCGTGTTCTCCTGGGCGAGGAAGTAGCCCTCGCGGTTGCCGCCGCCGTCGCCGTTCGCGTCGGCCGCCGCGGTCGTGCCCTCGTACTCCGCCACCGTGTCGGCGAACGGCGGGTGGAAGTTGTGCGGGCCGATCTCGTACGTGAACCCGAGGCCGCCGGTGGCGTAGTAGCTCCAGTCCTCGGTCGTCCCCGTCGTGTCGTACAGCTGGTAGCTGAGCTGGCTCGCGTAGCCGTTCTCCGCCGCCATCGCGTCGCCGAGCGCCTTGTAGATGCCCTCGTCGGGCGTGAGGCCCTGGGACTGGATGCCCGGCGGGCGCAGGACCAGGTTCGAGAACGTGTGGTTGGTGATCAGCGTCGTCACGTGGCGCTTGGAGATCAGGTCGCGGATGTTCCGCGTCTCGGGCTCGGAGAACGGCCCCGGGCCGTAGTACGTCTCGTTGGTGGGGTCGCCGCTCGCGCCCGGGCCGCCCCAGAAGCCGCCGTAGTTGCGGTTGGGGTCGACGCCGCCGCTCGCCAGCCCGAACGCGGGCTGCAGGCAGCTCCCCGCCTCGGCGTCCGTGACCAGGCGGCAGTTCTTGCGCCGGTACTCGTTCGGGTGCGTGAGGATGTTGACGGTCTCCTGCGTGTCGTCGCCGCCGCGGCCGTCGCCGGCGCCCTGGAGCTCACCGGCCTCGCGCGAGGCGTTGAAGCCGTCGGCGTTGACCACCGGGACCACGATCGTCCGCGTGGTCTCGACGAGCCGGCGCGTGCGGGCGTCGCCCCGCCGGTAGCCGAGGATCAGCTCGTAGGCCCACTCCATCGCGTGCTCGGCCGAGGGCCACTCGCGCGCGTGGTGGGCGCCCATCTGGAGGAACACGGGCTTGCCGTCGCGGGCGGTCGGGTTCGTGGTGATCTCGATGCCCTCGACGGGACGGCCCTCCCAGGTGCGGTTCGGGAGCGTGATCGGCTTCACCAGGTCCGGGTGCTCGCGGGCGAGGCGCTTGAGGTCCTCGCTGTAGTCGAACATCCGGCGGTAGGTCGTCCGGCCGCTGGGAAGCTCGCTGCTCGCGTTGGCGGCGGCGAAGTCCGCGTCGGCGCGCCGGTCGCGGCGCCCCTGCACGGCCAGGTCGGGGATCTCGATCGTGTAGACGAAGCCGGCCTCACGGAGCTTCGCGGCGTCGGCCGCGCCGTGCAGCACGACCTCGAGGAAGCCGGGCCCGCCGTGCTCGGTGACGTCCAGCCCGAGGTTCGCGAGCCGCTGCGCGCGCTCGCGCGTGGGCGTGGAGACCTTGACCAGCGACGCCGGCTCGGCCTTCGAGGTGTCGATGGCGGCCGCGTCGACGGTCAGCTGGACGCTGCTCGCGCCCGCCGTCCGGCGGCACGCCTGGACGGTCAGCACCGACGGCTCCACGACGTAGCCCTCGGCGACCTCGCGCGTGCCGGAGTAGGCCGAGCCGGCCACGAGCCGGCCGGTGGCGCGGTCGAACACCGCGAGGTCCCAGTCGCCGGCGCCGCCGTCGAGGCGCGCGGTGACGGAGCTGGTGCCGGCCACGGACACCGCGCGCTGCACGGCGCCGGCCGTGAGCGACTTCTGCGTGCAACTGCCGGTCGTGCCGCTCGTCGCGACCGTCTCGCGGAGCAGCTCGGCCGCCTGCGCGTTGCCCGCGCCTACGGCGGTGATGGCCGTGGCGACCACGGTCGCCAGCGTCCCCCTTCTGGGCATGGGTTCCCCTTCCGTCCTCGTCGGAGCGTTTGGTCCTCCAACGAGACCGCCGCGGGAAACTGGCGGCTCAGCCCGTTCCGCCGCCTCCGTCGCCGTAGACAGCCGGGAAGAAGCCGCGGCTCACGGCGTGACCGCCCGCTCCTCGGCCGCGGAGCGGTAGAGCGCCTCGATCGCGCGCGCCTGTCCGGCCGCGTCCTCGCGGCCCAGCCGCGGCCGGCCGCCGTCGCGGACGGCGCGCGAGAAGTCCTCGACCTCGAGCCGGTACGGGTTGGCGGGCTCGACCGGCACGTCCTCGGGCTCCGCCCCGGGCCGCAGGATCCTGACCTGCGGCACGCGCCCCTGCCACGGGTCCGCGGACGTGATCGTGCCCGTCTCCCCCACGACCTCGATGGCCGCCCGGCGCGGCAGGTCGAAGCCGCAGTCGAAGCTGCCGAGCACGCCGCCGGGGAAGCGCAGCAGGCCGGCGAAGCGCGCGTCGACGCCCTCGCCGCCCAGCACCTGCTCGCCCGACACCCGCTCCGGCTCGCCCGCCAGCAGCCGCAGCGCGCTGAGGCAGTAGCAGCCGACGTCCATCAGCGCGCCGCCCTCCAGCTCGCCGGACCAGCGCACGTTCGCGTCGCCGGGCGCGAGCGTGAAGCCGAACGCCGCGCGCACGGACCGCAGCGGGCCGACCGCGCCGTCGGCGACGAGTCGCGACACGAGCTCCGTCTGCGGGTGGAAGCGCCACATGAACGCCTCCATCAGGATCCGCCCGGCGCGCTCCGCGGCGTCGAAGGCGGCCTCGACGTCGGCGGCGCGCCGCGACAGCGGCTTCTCGCACAGCACGTGCTTGCCCGCCTCGAGCGCGCGCACGGACCACGGCACGTGCATGGAGTTCGGCAGCGGCACGTACACCGCCTCGACCTCCGGGTCGGCGAGCAGCGCCTCGTAGGAGCCGTGGACGGTGACGATCCCGTTCTCGGCGGCGTACGCGGCGCCGCGCGCCTCGTCGCGCGAAGCGACGGCGACGACCTCCGCGTTGTCCGCCTCGCGCGCGCCGCCGAGCAGCGCGCCGTTGATGCGCGCGGTCGAGAGGATGCCCCAGCGGACGGGGTCGCTCACCGCAGCCCGGCCCCGGCGAACGGGCGCAGGAGGTGCTCGCGGTCGGCCTCGGACAGCACGAGCGCGATCGCGCCGAGCACGCCGGCGCGGTCGCCGAGCGAGCCGGCGACGACCTGCGCGCGCTGGGCGGCGCTCGGCAGCGCGGCGAGCGCGAGCGTCTCGCGGACCCCGTCGAGCAGCAGGTCCCCCGCCTGGGCGAGGTCGCCGCCGACGATCAGCAGCTCGGGGTTGAGCACGTTGACGAGCGTGGCGGCGGCGCGGCCGATCGCGCGGCCGGCGTCGGCGATCACGCGCCGGCAGCCGAGGTCGCCCTCCTGGGCCATCCGGACGATCGAGTGCCCGTCGAGCCCCTCGCCGTGGCTCAGGCGCAGCAGCTCGGCCAGCGCGTCCGCGCCCGCGACGGTCTCGAGGCAGCCGCGGTTGCCGCAGCGGCAGACGCGCCCGCCCGGGTCCACGAGCACGTGGCCGAGCTCGCCGGCGAGCCCGTCGGCGCCGCGGTACAGGCGGCCGTTGAGGAGCATCCCGGCGCCGATGCCCGACGACGCCATCAGGTAGATGAGGTCGCTCGCGTGCGACCCGGCGCCGAACGCCGCCTCGGCCAGCGCGGCGACGTTGGCGTCGTTGTCGACCAGGATCGGCAGCTCGAGCCGGCGCCGCATCTCGTCCGCCGGGCCGACGCCGACCCACGCCGGCATGATCGCCGTCGAGCTGACGACGCCGCTCTGCCGGTGGATCGGGCCGGGCAGCGCGAGCCCGGCGCCGATCACGCGCGAGCGCTCGACCTGGGCGTCGGCGAGCACGGCCTGGACGAGCTCGGCGGCCGCGTCGAGGCCCTCGTGGGCGTGGTGGTCCGTCTCGAGCGCGAGCTCGCGCTCGGCCAGGATCCGCGACGACAGGTCGGCGACCGCGACGCGCACGCAGTGGTGGTCGAAGTCGATCCCGACCGAGACGCCGGCGCGCGAGTCGAACGACAGCAGGATCGGCGGGCGGCCGCCCTGGTCGCCGTGCGCGGCGGCGGGCTCTGGCCGCTCGACCACGAGGCCGTCGGCCTGCAACTCGGAGACGAGGCTGGACACCGTGGAGCGCGACAACCCGGTCCGGCGCGCGATGTCGGCGCGCGAGATCAGGCCCTCGTCGCGCAGCGCGTGGATCACCCGCAGGCGGTTGAGGCGGCGCAGGGTCTCCAGCGATCCGGAGCGATTCGGTGCCATCGCGCCGCCATTCTGTCAGCGCGAGGACCCGGCCGCCGCAGGCGGCCGGGCTCGCCCAGGACGATCAGCGCACCGGGTAGGCGTCCTCCGGCACGACGACCGAGGTCGCCGCCTTGTCGTGCCAGGTCTGCTTCTCCCGGTCCCACAGCATCCACAGGTAGCCGAGCAGCAGGATGCCGGAGAAGATCGCCTCCACGATGTAGCGCAGGAACGCGCGCCCGTAGCCGATCGGGCCGCCGGCGCGCGCGTCGATCACGCGGATGCCGAGCGCCTTCTTGCCGAGCGTCTGGCCGGTCGGGCCGCCCTCGAAGTAGACGAAGTAGCCGATGCCGATGAGCAGCGTCAGGGCGTAGGCGATCCCGAGGTCGAAGACGATGAAGAAGATGATCGCGGGGACGCACAGCACCAGGGCGTCGACGATCGACGCGCCCACGCGCTGCCAGAACCCGGCCCGCGGCCCGGACGGGCCGGACGCGGCCCGCATCTCGGCCGGCGGCACCGCCGGCGCCTGGCCGGGCGGCGGCCCCCCGGTCTGGGTGGGCTCGCCTTGCACGTCTGACATCCGAGTCTCCCTCCTGAGGGCGCAGTGTGACGGCTCGGGATTCCACACCGGTTTCCCGTCCCCTGCAACAGCGCGTCAGCGCCGAGACGCCTTCGCGCGCGCGAGATCCTCGAGGAAGCGCTCCGCCGGGACCCCGTCGGGAACGCCGCCGACCCGCGGCGCCAGGCGGGCCGCGAGGCGCCTGGCGACGTCGGCCCGCGCGGCGGGCTCGAACCCGTCGCGGCGGTCGAGGAAGCTGCGCACGGCGGTCAGCTCCTCGGGCGTGACGGCGGACACGTCCCAGGTCGCGGTGTGCTCCGGCGGCGGCTGGAGCGCCGGCGAGCGGAGCGGCTGCGGGCGCGGCTCGCGGGCGACGACGGTGCCCGCCGCCAGGTCGCCGAGCCGCTGGTTGTCGCGCGTCACGAGGATGCAGACGATCGCCGGCACGTAAGACAGCGGCAGCCCCTCGATCAGCCGCAGCAGGTTCCGGACGGAGCTCGCGCGCAGGCCGACCGCGCCGCCGTCGGCGAGCACGACCCGCAGCCCGACCGCCCGCTTGCCGGGCGTGCGGCCGCCGGCGCGGACCTCGAAGAAGACGTCGTAGACGACGGTGACGAGGAACACGGCGACCGCGATCGCGATCACCGCGGCGAGGTCGCCGAGCGCGAGCGCCGCGATCACGACGGTGGCGATCACGAACGCGCCCTTGATCGCGAAGTCGATCAGCCCGGCGGTGAAGCGCGAGCCGAGCCCGGCGAGCCTGAGCTCCAGCTCGACGCCCTCCGGCGTCGCGATCGTCCGCGTGTCCTCATACTCCACCGTTGAGGTGAACCTTGACGCATTCGAGGCCGAGCGGGGCCCGGCGTGGCAGCGGCTCCGGGCGGCGCTCGAGAAGGCGAAGGGGCGGCCGGAGCGGCTCGGCGCGGACGGCGTGCTCGAGCTCGGCGCGCTGTACCGGCAGGCGGCGGCGGACCTCGCGTACGCGCGGCGGCGGTTCCCGGGCGACCCGCTGGTCGGGCGGCTGGAGGCGCTCGTGGTCGCGGGACGGGGTGCGGTGTACGGCCAGGCGCAGCGGCGCGGGGGCCTGCGCGCGTTCCTGTCGCGCGGCTACTGGGAGCGGCTCGCCGAGCGGCCCGTGCCGCTGCTCGTCGCCTGGCTGCTGCTGCTGGCGCCGGCCGCGGGCGCGGCGCTGTGGGCGGCGGCCGACCCGGGCGCCGCGCTCGGGATCGTCCCGGCGGAGCTCCAGGCGGCCGCGGACCCGCCGCCGGAGGGCCGCGACTACGACGCGGCGACGGCCGGCGCGTTCTCCTTCCAGGTGCTCACCAACAACATCCAGGTCACGCTGACGGCGTTCGCGGGCGGGATCTCGTTCGGGATCGCGACGGTGCTGGCGCTCGTGTTCAACGGCGCGATCCTCGGGGTGGTCACCGGGCTGGCGTTCGAGGCCGGCAACGGCCCGGCGCTGCTGCGGCTGCTGTCGGCGCACGGCCCGCTCGAGCTGTCGTGCATCGTGGTCGGCGGCGCGGCCGGGCTGCGGCTCGGATGGGCGCTCGATCTCGCCCGGGCCGCGGCGGCGCGGGCGGGCGCTGGTGGAGGAGGCGCGGCGCGCGGTCGAGATCGCGTTGGGCACGGCGCCGTGGCTCGTCGTGTGCGGCTTCGCGGAGGGCTACCTGACGGGGCCTTCGCTGCCGCTCGGCGTGCAGCTCTCGATCGGGGCGGCGCTGGCGGGGGTGTTCTGGGGGCTCGTGCTGTGGCGCGGCGTTCAGAGCCGCGCGCGAGCCTTGGCGCGCAGGTAGGCGGCGACGCAGGCGCGCGGGAGGCGGTCGGCGGGCGCCTCGACGACCTGCGCGCCCGCGGCGCGGACCTGCGCGGCGGCGCGCGTCCGCGCGGCCCGGACCTCGACGGCGACGGCGCGCCTGGCGATGTCGCCCGCGGTCCGCGGCGGCGTCGCGACCGGGGCGGCGAGCGTGGGATCGGCGGGGCTGGCCACGACGACCGCGTGGCGGCGGGTCAGCACGGGCATCGCGGCGACCAGCGGGCGCGCGGCCGCCTCCTCGAGGAGGTCGCAGAGGACGAGCACGAACGCGCGCTTGGCGCCCTCGACGCGGCGGAACGCGACGTCGTAGTCGGAGTCCGCGCCGCGCGATTGCATGTCGAACAGCGCGCGGACCACCGCGGCGCCCTGCGCGCGGCCCGGCTTGATCGCCGCGCGCACCTCGTGGTCGAAGGCGATCGCGCCGCAGCGGTCGCCGACCTCGTCGGCCACGAGCGCGACGGCGGTCAGCGCGTCGAGGCACGCGTCGAGCACCGTGGGGACGACCTGACCGGGCGCCGGCGCGGGCAGCGGCGCCGCCGACAGCCGGCCGGCGTCGAGCACGAGCACGACGTCGCGGTCCTGCTCCGTGCGGTACTGGTTGCTCATCGGCCGCCCGAGCCGCGCGGTGGCGCGCCAGTTGACCTGGCGGATGTCGTCGTCGGGCAGGTAGTCGCGGACCAGCTCGAACTCCGTTCCGAGGCCGAGCGGGCCGCGGGCAGAGATCCCCTGGTCGCGGAAGCGGCCCTGCCGCACGGACAGCGCGAGCCGGCGGGCGGCGAGCAGGTCGGGGAACACGGAGACGGCGGCGGGCGGGCCGGGCGCGTGGTGCCAGGCGGCGAGGCCGAGCGGGCCGGTCGAGCGGGTGCCGACGGCGGGCAGCTCGTGCCGCCCGCGCAGGCGCGGGACGAGCGTGGCGTCGAGCTCGGCGTCGGCCTCCTGCGGCTCGAGGCGCATGCCGGGCGGCACGGCCTGGCGCAGGCGGACCGCGACCGCGGGGGCGGACTCCGTGCGCACGGTGAGCCGTGCCGGGACGCCGCGGGCGAGCACGTTCGGCAGCTCGCGATCGACCCCGGGCGCGCGCCGGACCGTGCGGGCGTCCGCCGCTGCGGCCACGAGCAGCGCCGCGGCGGCGAGGGCGGCGAGCGCGGGCGGGATGACGAACGCCGCCAGCGCCAGCGCGCCGAGCAGCGCGGCCGCGCGCGGCGTCGGGCTCATGACGCCGCGGTCATCGCGGCACCGGCACCGCGTCGAGCGCGTTCCGCACCGCCGCGCCCGGCGTGAAGCGCTCCAGCTCCGCCTCCGGGGTCAGCACGAGCCGGTGGTGCAGCACGGGCACGGCCATGCGGGCGACGTCGTCCGGGGTGACGTACTCGCGGCCGGCCAGGCGGGCGGCCGCCTTCGCCGCGCCGAGCAGGTGCACCGCCGCGCGCGGGCTGGCGCCGAGCGACACGCTCGGCAGCTCGCGGGTCCGCCGCACGATCGCGACGACGTACCCGATGACGTCGTCGCCGGCCGCGGTGGCGTCGACCTGCCGGCGCGCGGCCTGGAGGTCCTCGGCGGTCGCGACCGGCCGGATCTCCTCGAGCGCGGCGGGCGTGAGCCCGTTCCGCGCCATCGCGAGCATGGCGCGCTCGGCCTGCTCGTCCGGGTAGCCGAGGTCGACGCGGACGAGGAAGCGGTCCCGCTGCGCCTCGGGCAGCGGGTAGGTGCCCTCGTACTCGACGGGGTTCTGGGTGGCGAGCACCAGGAACGGGTCGGGCAGGCGGTGCGGTTCGCCGTCGACGGTGACCTGTCGCTCCTGCATCGCCTCCAGCAGCGCGGCCTGCGTCTTCGGCGGCGTCCGGTTGATCTCGTCGGCGAGGACGACGTTGGCGAACACCGGCCCGGGCCGGAAGCGCAGCTCGCCCGCGCGCAGCGCCATCGTGCCCGTGACGTCGGAGGGCAGCATGTCGGGCGTGAACTGGAGCCGCCGGAACTCGACGCCCAGCGCGCGAGCGGTCGCGTTGGCCAGCAGCGTCTTGGCCACGCCGGGCACGCCCTCCAGCAGGACGTGGCCGCCGAGGCCGAGCGCCGACAGCACGACCCGCAGCGCCTCCTGCTGGCCGACGACGACCTTGCCGACCTCCTCCGCCACGCGCTCGTAGAGCTCCTTCATCCCGCCCCCCTGTCCGATCCGACCGTGTCATCGAGCTTCGCCAGCGCGCGGCCGGCGGCCAGCGCGCCTTCGAGGTCGCGCGGGCCGGCCACGATCGCGTCGGTCTCGTCCGGGGCGAGCCCGAACCGGGCGGCGGCGGCGCGCAGGTCGCGCTCGCGCGGGTCGGCGCCGAGGCCCGCGCGGCGGGCGAGCCTGTCGTGCGCGGCCGCGCGGAGCGGCCTGGCGACGTCGGCCGGCCGGCCCGTCCGCTCGAGCGCGCCGGCCAGCGCGTCGACGTAGGCCGCGCGCGGCGGCGGCAGCGGGCGCTCGTCCTCCTCGGCGGGCCCGATGCGGCGCGCGCGGCTCCACGCGAACAGCAGCCCTGCGAGCACGAGGCCGAGGAGCGCCCAGCGCGCGCGCTCGGGGAGCGCCGCGAGGCCGGTGTCGGCGCCGTAGCCGTGCACGGTCTCGAGGAACGTCACCGTGCCGCCGCCGCCGGCGGCGGCGAGCCCGAACGCCGCGTTGTCGGCCGCCGCGAGGCCCCGGTTCTGGAGCGGCGAGGCGTCGGCGAGCAGGAGCGCCCTGCCGCGGCCGGCGCGGGCGACGACCGCGAGCGGCGCGTCGGCCGGGCCGAGCACGGGGAGCGCGCCGCCGAGCCGGCGCCAGCTCCCGCCCTCGGCCGTCCTGACCGTCGCGACGCCGGCGGTCTCCGCGACGGGCGCGAGCGGCCGGGCGTCGCCGGCGTCCGCGTCCTGCCGCTCGGGCGCCGCGCCGAGCGCCTCCCTGAGCCAGGGCGCGGCGCGGGCGCCGCCGGCCACCAGTCGGCCGCCTTCGCGGACGAAGCGCCCGATCGCCGCGGCCTCGTCCGGCGCGACGGCGCGCGCGTCCAGGACCACGAGCGTGCCGTCGTCGACCCGCGGCCCGTCCGCGACCGGCCGCCGGCGCCGCTCGACGCGCAGCCCCGAGTCGCGCAGCAGGTCGGCGTAGGCCGCGAGCCCGGCCGGCGCGGTGGCGTAGGCCGACGAGTCCGGGCCGCTCGGCGACGGCGCCAGCCGGTCGATCGCCACGATGAAGGCGGCGAACACGAGCAAGACCGCCGCGATCCCCGCCGCCAGCCGGCCGCCCGGCGTGGCCGGCAGCCAATCCCGCGCGCGGCTCACCGCGCCCACCGGCCGGTCCCGGCCCTCAGCGCGCGGCTCACCGCGCCGACTCCAGCACGCGCTCCCACTCGCGGCGCGCGGTCGCGACGTCATCGGCGTCCGCCTCGCGGCCGCCGTAGACGACGTCGTCGAAGTCCGCGGCGAGGCGGTCGAAGGCGTCGGAGCGCAGGGCCCGGGCGACCTCGCCGGTCGGCAGCGACGGCCGGAACGCGATCGCGCCGCGGGCGTCGAGCCGCAGCAGGCCGGCGCGGAAGCGCAGCCGCAGCGCGGCCTCGTGATCGCCGCGGCGCTCGGCCTCCTCCGCCCGGCGCTCGAGCGCGGCCGGCGTCTCCGCCCCGCGCGGCCGCGGCGCGGACGGCGGCAGCGGCGGCGTCGGCGGCGCGGCGGCGCACGGCCCGCCCCGCGACGAGCCACGCGAGCCCGGCCACCACGCCGAGCAGCGCGATCCAGGCGACGACGCGGCCGCCCGGCAGCGCGCCGTCGACGCGCGGCACGAGGTCGCGGAACCAGCGCACGATCCCGCCGAGGCGGTCCAGCAGCCCGCGGAACGGCCCCTCGACGCGCGTCCCGCGGAAGCGGCGCTCGGACAGGATCCGCTCGGCCTCGGCGCGCGCCCGCTCCGTATCGGCCGCCCGCCCGCCCGGCGCGACCGCCAGCAGCTCGAGCCGCGCGCGCAGATCGTCGCCCGAAGCCCCCTCGAGCGCGCCCGCCACGTCGGCCGGGCGCCCGTCGACGCTGTCCACGCGCCGCAGCCGCTCGAGCGCGGCCGGGTCGCCGCTCGCGCGCGCCGCCAGCGAGCGCAGCTCGGCGGCGCTGACCTCGTCGGCCACCGCGGGCGCGGGCGCGACGAGCGCCAGCAGCACGACCCCGGCCGCCGCGGCGCGGCGGGCGCTCACAGCCCGCCCGGCCCCCGCGGCGGCGTCTCGGGCGGCCAGCTCGGCGCCTGCGGCGGCTGCCAGTCGCCCTCTCTCGGCGCTGGTTCGTCACCGCGCGGCGATTCGGGCGCAGCCGGCGCGGGCTCGTCGCCGGGCGGCGAGTCGGGGCAGCGGCCCGGTCCGCGGCGCGGTGGGGCGCGTCGGGCGCCGGGCGGCGGCTGCGATCCGCGGCGCCGTGGGCGGCGACCACCCGCCGGGCGAGGGCGACGGCTCGGGCGGCGTCCAGCCCGGCGGCGGGGGCCAGAACGGCGCGGCGGCGCGCTGCTCGGGCGTGATCTCCGGCTCGATCAGCGCGGGCCCCGGGCAGCGGCGCGTCCGGATCGCGCTCCTGCCCGAGCCCCTCGGCGAGCAGGGTGAGGTCGAAGCCCTCCTTGCGCACCCGCCGGTCGAAGTAGATGAGCGTCACGACGCCGGCGGTGAACGGCGTCGTCAGGACGCTGCCCGCCGTCGCGGCCACGACGTTGGCGAACGCGTTCACCGCGTCCGAGCCGTCGGCCACCACGGCCGCCACCAGCAGCAGGATCGTCTGGATGATCCCGGCGAGGAAGTAGACGAGGAACACGCCGACCAGCAGCGTGAGCGCGGTCTTCCACCAGTAGCCGCGCACGAGCCGGTAGGACCGCCGGAGCGCGCCGAGCGCTGACGTGCGCTCGAACAGCAGCACCGGCACGGCCAGCGACCACGCGACGCCGAGCCAGATCGACGGCACGATCAGCGCGACGAACGCGAGCAGCAGCGCGACGAACGACACGATGCCGAGCCAGATGAGCGCCGGCAGCCGCTTCAGCGCGAAGCCGAGCGAGCGCCCGGCCGCTCGGCGTGCTGCCGAGGTACGCGTCGGCGATCGCCTTGAAGCACGCCGCCGTCGACAGCATGTAGACCACGCCCTGGAGCAGGGCGACGATGCCCTGCGAGGCGAGGAACGCATCCTCCTCACCGGGGTCGATGGTCTCCGTGCTCGTGAGGTCCAGCTGCTCCGGCGCGATCGACAGCGTGACCAGCACGGAGAGGACCTGGACCGGCAGGACGACCCACACCACGCACCCGATCAGCGTCCGCCAGTGGCGCAGGTAGAGCTTGATCCCGACGTCGAGGATCTCCCCCAGTCCAAGCGGCCGCAGGCCCGGCGTCGTGGCCACGACGGGCCACGATAGCCGAGGGGGCTAGCGAGCCGCCGGCCATGGCCGGCAGGATCACGAGCGTGTCGCCGTCGGCGACGGAGGTCCCGAGGCCGTCCAGCACGCGGACGTCCTCGTCGTTGAGGTAGACGTTGACGTAGCGGTTCAGCTGCCCGTCGGCGCCGAACAGCTGCGACTGGGTGGCGGGGTGCTGCTCGGCGAGCTCGCGCAGGACCTGCGCCGACGTCACCGCCGGAGGCCTGCACCTCCTTCTCGCCGCCCACGGACGGGCGCAGCACGGGTGGGATCTTGATCGTGGCCATGCCGACTGTAGTCCGCAGGCTACCCAGCGTCAGCCGGCGGCGGCGCAGAACGCCTCGTAGTCCGGGAAGACGCCCATCTCCTCGTCGGAGATCTCGTCCACCGGCTTGGAGCAGATCGGGCACTCCGGGTCCCGGCGCACCTTCAGCTCCGTGAACGTCGCGCCCAGCGCCTCGTACAGCAGCAGGCGGCCGATCAGCGGCTCGCCGGCGCCCGTCACGAGCTTGATGACCTCGGTCGCCTGGAGCAGGCCCATCGTGCCCGGCAGGACGCCGAGGACGCCGTTGGCGCCGCACGAGGGGGCGAGCTCGGCCGGCGGCGGGACGGGGTACAGGCAGCGGTAGCACGGGCCGTCGTGCGGCTTGAACACGGACAGCTGGCCGTCGAAGCCGAGGATCGAGGCGGACACGACGGGGATGCCCAGCCGCACCGTCGCGTCGTTGAGCAGGTAGCGCGTCGGGAAGTTGTCGACGCCGTCGACGATGACGTCGTAGCCGTCGATGATCTCCATGATGTTGGAGGCGTCGAGGCGCGTCCTGTACTTGACGACGTCCACGTCGGGGTTGATCGCCTTGACGCTCTCCTCGGCGGAGTCGACCTTCGGGACGCCGATCCGGTCCGTCGTGTGGATCACCTGGCGCTGGAGGTTGGAGAGGTCGACCTCGTCGTCGTCGACGATGCCGAGCGTGCCGACGCCGGCCGCCGCCAGGTAGAGCGCGGTCGGCGAGCCGAGGCCGCCGGCCCCGAGCAGCAGCACCTTCGCCTCGAGCAGCTTCGTCTGCCCCTCGAGCCCGATCTCGGGCACGAGCAGGTGGCGCGAGTAGCGCTCGCGCTGCTCGCGCGTGAGCGCCTTCGGGACCTCGACGTCGTAGCCGCGGTCCTTCCACAGCGTGATCCCGCCGGTCATCGACTCGACGCGCTCGTAGCCCATCAGGTCCGTCAGCGTCTTCGCCGCCAGCGCGGAGCGCTGGCCGGAGGCGCAGTAGAGGACGACGTGCTGCGAGCGGTCGGGCACGACGCCCTCGATCCGCGACTCGAGGTAGGCGCGCGGCACGTGCTTGGCGCCGGGGATGTGGCCGGCGTCCCACTCCGTGCTCTCGCGCACGTCGACGAGCACGACGCCGTTCCCCAGGTGGGGCTTGACCTCGGACGGATCGACCTCGTCGATCTGGCTCTTGATCTGGCGGATGATCTCCGCGCCGGACGGGCTCATCAGGAAATTCCTCGAACTCGGTCGGGATTCAATACTTCAGTAAGTGTAGCTCCATCGGGTCGCTACCGGATCAGGCTTGATCGCACATCTGCCGATGACGTGAGCGATGCGCTCACGCACGCTGCTCACCCAGGTGCTGGCGGTCAACACCGTTCTCGTCGCCGTCACCGCGATCGTCGCGGCGATCGTCGCGCGCGAGCGGCTGACCGACGCGGTCAGCACCCAGGGGATGCTCCTGCTCGGCCTCGCCGTCTTCAGCGTCGTCCTGCTCAACTCGATGCTGCTGCGCCGCCGGCTCGAGCCGATGGGCCGGCTGGTCGAGACGATGAGCGAGGTCGACCTCAGCCTCCCCCGGCATGCGCGCCGACGTCAACCCCGGCGGCTCGAGCGAGGTCCAGCGCCTCGCGTCGGACTTCAACCGCATGATGGCCCGGCTCGAGCACGAGCGGCGCGAGTCCGGCCGCGCCGTGCTGCGCGCCCAGGAGCAGGAGCGCTCCCGCATCGCCCAGGACCTCCACGACGAGGTCAACCAGGCGCTCACCGGCATCCTGCTGCGGCTCGAGGCGACGATGTCCGACGCCCCGCTGCACCTCGTCCCCGAGCTGGAGGAGACCAAGCAGCTCGCCACCCAGGCGATGGACGAGCTGCTGCACCTGGCCCGCGAGCTGCGCCCCACCGCGCTCGACGACCACGGGCTCGTGCCCGCGCTGGCCACCCAGATCGCCACGTTCGGCGAGCGCACCGGCATCCGCGCGCGCTTCCAGCGCCCCAACGGCGACTTCCCCAAGCTCTCCGACGAGGAGCAGCTCGTCATCTACCGCGTGACGCAGGAGAGCCTCTCCAACATCGCGCAGCACGCCGCCGCCACGCGCGTCGACGTGGAGCTGAACTTCGTCGGCCGCACCGTCCTGCGCGTCCGCGACGACGGCCGCGGCTTCATGACCGTCAACTCCAACGGCCGTAACCGCCTCGGCGTGTCCGGCATGCGCGAGCGGGCGCTGCTGGTCGGCGGGAACCTGTCCATCTTCTCGATGCCCGGAGAGGGCACGACGATCGAACTGACAATGGGAGCGACATGAGAATCCTGATCGCCGACGACCACGGCATCGTGCGCGGCGGCCTGAAGCTGCTGATCGACCGCCAGCCCGACATGGAGGTGGTGGCCGAGGCCGAGGACGGCGTCGAAGCGTTCGAGCGCGCGCTCCAGGCCCGCCCCGACCTCTGCGTCATGGACGTGTCCATGCCGCGCATGACCGGCCTGCAGGCCGCCCGCCAGATCCGCGCGCACCTGCCCGACACGCAGGTGCTCGCCCTGTCCATGCACGACGACGAGCGCTACGTGTTCGACGCGCTGAAGGCCGGCGCCTCCGGCTACGTGCTCAAGCGCGAGGTCGACCAGGCGCTGCTGAACGCGATCCGCGCCGTCCACCGCGGCGAGGCCTTCCTCACCAACGCGGTCCAGCGCTCGCTGGTGCGCGACTGGATGGCCGACGACGCCACCGGCCCCGAGGAGCCGCTCTCCCCGCGCGAGCAGGAGGTGCTCAAGCTGATCGCCGAGGCGCACACCAACAAGCAGATCGCCGAGATCCTGCACCTGGCCGAGAAGACCGTCGAGTCGCACCGGGCCAACCTGCTGCGCAAGCTCGGCATGCGCGACCGCGTCGAGCTCGTCCGCTACGCGATCCGCCGGGGTCTCACAGAAGCCTGATAAACGCGTTCGTTTGGCGGCTCCTCCGGGAAGGAGAACCCTCGACCACCCTCAAGGAGTTGATCGTCAGATGGCCAAGTCCCAGACCGATGTCCTGTTCGAGCGCCTGCGCGCCAACGGCCTGCGCAAGCGCGTCGCCCGGGATCTGTCCTCCGCCCTGAGCAAGGGGAGCGGGACGCGCGCGGGCAAGGCCGCGAACGGCACCATCACCGAGCTGCGCAAGCTCGTCGCCGAGCTCGAGGACCGCGCGAAGGGCGGCCCGGAGAAGCGCAAGGCGGCGGCGAAGAAGGCGGCCGCGACGCGCAAGCGCGAGGCCAACAAGCGCAGCGCCGCGGCCAAGAAGGCCGCGAGGACGCGCGCGAAGTCGCGCTCGTACAGCCTGCGACCGCGCGCCTAACCGCCTCCGAGCGCCCGACGGCCAGCGCGTCCTGCGCGGCGTCCTCGCGGTCCTGCGCCGCGCGGTACGCCGCGTAGGCGTCCGCGCTGCGCGGGGCGCGGCGCCAGTCGCGGTATGCCGCCCGCGCGTCGTCGCGCGCGTCCTTCCACGCGTCCAGCACGGGCGCCCAGGTGTCGGCGCGGCGGATCACGAGCTCCCGCGTGTCGGGCACCTGATCGAGGAGGTCCTTCAGCTCGTGCGCGCTCATCCTGGCTTCCTTGGCGGGCGAGATGCCCGCACTCGCAGGCATCTACGCGCGACCGGGCGAAGCGGTTGCCTTCATGACCGCGAGCGTCAAGCCGCGGTGATCAGGCGAGCGCGAGGGCGGGCTCGAAGCCGCCCCGGCTGAGCGCCACCTCGGCCGCGTCGGCGCGGTCCTCGGCGGCGCGGTAGACGGCGTACGCGATCGGAGCCCGGCTCGCCGCACCACGCGTCGTAGGCGATGTTGGCCTCGGCACGCGCGGCGCTCCACAGGACGAACAGCTCGTCGCGGACCCGGTGCGGCGTCATCGCGGGCCGACGTACCCCGGCCGGCCGCGCGCAAACCGGTCACTCGCGCTCCTCCGGGTGCGCCCCCTCGCGACCCGCCGCGGCCTCGCGGCGATCGCGGATCCGCCCCGCGACGATCACCCCGACGAGCACCGCGAGCGGCACGAGGTAGATCAGCTGGACGAGCCAGTGGCCGGCGTGGGCGAGGACGAGCATCGGCGGGCGGCTACCCGTTCAGGGCGGCCGACAGCAGCCACAGCCCGAGGCAGGTGAACGAGACCATGAGCACCAGCATGACGACCTGCGAGCGGGTGGCCGCGCGCGCCGATCCGTAGACGACCAGCGCGCGGTCGTGCGCGAGCACGAGCGCGGAGACGTGGCCGGCGACGAGCGCGCCGACCTGCACGTACCAGATCGCGGTCGCCGAGACGATCGAGTAGTCGATCCCGGAGCCGGCGCCGCCGAACAGGTCGTCGCCGCGGCCGAGCGGGTCGGACGCGAGGCGCCACAGGTCCTGGCCGTTGTAGGCGAGCAGCGAGAAGTAGTGCGCGACGACGTACGCGGCGGCGATCGGGACCAGCGCGTGGGCGAACCGCCGCGAGAGCGTCGGTGCGCGTCAGGCCGAGCCCCGCCCGCGGCATCCCCTCGACCCCCAGCCACCAGACCGCGGCGACGAGCGCGATCGCCGCCAGCGAGGCCGGTCACGAACGCCAGCTCGAGCCCGAAGCCCATCGAGGCGCCGAGCGAGGTGAAGAAGTCCTGGAGGTCGGCGCGCACGTCGTTGAACAGCGGCCCCTCCTTCGCGCCGTCGAAGCCCGTCGAGCCGATGCCGATCAGCAGCAGCGCGACCGTCCCCGGCAGCGGGGCGAGCGTCGCGACGCCGGCCACCGGCGGGCGCAGCACGAGCCGGCCGTCGGCGCGCCGGCCGACCGGCGCGAGCCGGGCGAAGAGCCCGAACCAGACGCCGAACGCGTCGCCGCGGCGCGTCCATGCCTCGACGCCGTACAGCCCCATCCCCGCGAGCTGCACGACGAGGTAGACCAGCATCAGCACGCCGAGCGGGCCGGGCTCGCGGCCGGTGGCCCAGCACAGCTCGCAGACGACGAACGCGAGGATCCCCGCCGCGGCCGGCCAGTGCCCGAGCCGGTCCGGGTAGGGGAACGACTCCGTCGGCTCGCCGCGCGACAGCCGGTGCGCGACCCAGCCGGCGGCGCGGCCGAGCGCGCGCCACGGGCTGAGCAGCCGGAAGACGTCGCCGAACAGCAGCGACGCGAACGGCACGCCCACCCAGAAGGCGACGTACACGGCGGTCGGCGCGAGGTTGTCCTGCTGCGAGTCGGTGCCCGCCAGCCCCGCGTAGACGGTGACCGCGAACGCCGCGACGCCGACCGCGCCGAGCACGACGTCCACGGCGAGCGGGATCCGGAACAGCGGCCGCTCGCGCACGTGCTCCAGCCGCGGCCGCGACCAGCCCGCGGCGAGCGCGAGGAACGACACGACGAGGACCGCCGCGGCGGCGGCGCCGAAGAGCTCCTCGGGGATCGGGAGGTCGGCGCGGCCGACGATCCCGTGCGCGATGACCAGCACGGCGGGCGATCCTATTAACGACGACGGCCCCGCCGGAGCGGGGCCGTCGATGCTTCAGGTCGTGCGTGAGCCGTGCCTACTTGCGGCAGTCGGCCCCGTCGACCGCCGAGACCTCTTCGGCCTTCGGCGGGTTGGGGTTCGGCATGAAGCCGATCGTCAGCTTGAACGGCACCTGGCGGTTCGACGGGCAGCCGGCGCTCTTGAAGAGCGCCTTCTTGCCCTTCTTCTTGAACAGCGACGTCTGGAGGCCCTTGAGGCCGTTGAACGTGCCGGGCGGGAACTCGCGGGCGAGCTGCGGGATCTCGATGTCGAGCACGCCGCCGTACTGGCCGGACGCCTTCTTCAGGCGGCCCTTGGACAGCACCTTGATCGCGCCACCCTGCTGCTCGAGGTAGAAGCCGAGCTGGTTGGTTGCCGATCACGAACGCGGTGATGTTGAACTTCAGCTCCGCGGGCGAGCCCGTGTTGACGCCGGCGATGGCGTCCGCGGTGCCGGTGCCGATCTTCGACGCGGCGGAGCAGGCGGTCGTGCCCTGCGCCTCGAGCGCGTCGGGGTCGCACTTCTTCAGGCCCTTGGTCGAGGACTTGATGTGCTTGCCCATGAAGACCTTGATCGAGTCCGCGGTCTGCGAGCTGTCCTCGTTGATCAGCGTCAGGTTCACCTTGACGGCCTTCGGCTTCTTCTTCTTGCCGGCCTTCTTCGGCGACAGGGTGACTTCCAACGTCGCGCCGGGGGTCTCCTCCGGGTCCTGGGCGTTGGCGATGGACACGGCGGCAAAGGCGGTGAGCGCCGCCAGCGCGGCGATCAGGATCTTGCGCAAGTGAGGTCTCCTCCTCAGGAGATAGTGATGAGAGCTATGCGGAGATACCTCCGCGGGGCCGAAAGTTTCGCCGCCTGAGCGCCCCATATGCAAGTTGGACGGTCGTTCTAGGCGCCCTGCTACCTTCCGGCGCGCCGTGCGCGCGCCCCCCGACCGCATCCCGGCGCCGCCGTTCCCGCGCGAGCTGACGTGGCTCAACGTGGCCCCGCTGCGGATGGACAAGCAGCGCGGAAGGCCGGTGCTCGTCGAGTTCTGGGACTTCTGCCGCGTGAACTCGCTGCGCACGCTGCCGTACCTGCGGGCGTGGCACGAGCGCTACGCGGAGGCGGGCCTGCGCGTGATCGGCGTCCATACCGGCGGGTTCGCGCCGTCACGCGACGAGGCCCAGGTGCGGCGGGCGGTCGAGCGCCTCGGGATCGAGTACCCGGTGGTGATCGACGCGCGGCTGGAGATCTGGGACTTCTACGGCAACAAGGGCTGGCCGGGGCGCTACCTGTGGGACACGGGCGGGGCGCTGTACTCGCTGCACTACGGCGAGGGCGCCTACCAGGAGACGGAGCGCGAGATCCAGGCGCTGCTGGGCGTCGAGCGCGAGCCGGTCCCGCCGCTGCGGCCCGAGGACGAGCCGGGCCTGCTGCTGCCCGCGCAGACGGAGGACGAGCCGGGGCCGTACTCGGGCCCCTACGAGGCGGGCGGCGTGTGGGCGGTGCTCGACGGCGCCGGCGAGCTGACCGTGAACGGGCGCGCGCTGGCGATCGCCGAGCCGGGCTGCCATCCGCTGCTCGAGCACCCGCACCACACGGAGGGCGTGCTCGACCTGGTGGTCGGCGACGGCCTCGAGTGCCTGATGACGTGCTTCACGCCGGGGGTGCCAGGTCCTCGTGACCCCGGTCGCCCAGCAGGCGGATGAGCCGCGGCGGCCCGTCGTCCTCGACGACGACGGCGGTGCCCGGCCAGTAGGGCGATGCGTTCGGCGCGTCGGACAGGAAGTGGCGCTGGTAGACCCACGACCCGGTGTTGACGATCCGCGTGCCGGCCGGCGTCGTCCACTCCGAGGCGTCGTCGACCGGCCACGGCCCCGAGCGGTGGGAGTGGCCCCAGAGGACGTGGTCCGCCCGGATGCCGAGGCGGGCGATCACCTCGCGGATCCCGTGCAGGTACCCGCGCCGCAGCGCCGGCCCGGACAGGCGGCGGTCCAGCGGCCCCATGCCGATCGCGTTGAGCGCGGCCACGGCGCCGCGGTAGCCGAGCGCCATCGCGGCGGTCCGGACGGGGCGGCGCCGGCGGCCGCCGCCCGCGAGCGCGACCCACGCGCGGGCCGACGCGCCCGCCCCCGCCGACACGATCGCGTGCTCCGACCGCTGGGTCAGCGCGTTCATCCACGCGTACAGCGGCGCGAGCGCGGCCTCGTAGTCGTCGGGCGAGGCGCCGTGCTCCGGCAGATGGACGACCCAGCGCGCCATCGCGCCCATCGCCAGCCGCTCGAAGGTCGGCACCGTGGTGTGCAGGTCGGCGTAGTGGCCGTGGAACGCGTAGACGTCGTCGCGCAGCCACAGCCCCGGGTAGACGACGGAGACCCGCGCGGGCGCGGCGTGGCGGGCGAGCGTGGCGGCGAGCGGGCCGGCCTGCTCGGGGGTGAGGCGCTCCGTCAGGCCGAGGAAGCCCGAGGGCTCGGTCTCCAGCCGCCCGTCGATCCAGCCGGCGACGAGCCCGTGGTCGTGGTTGCCGGCGGTGAGGACGAGCTCGCCGTCGGGGCCGAGCGCGCGGCCCGAGCTCCGCGAACACGGGGGCCGCGATCTCGGCGACGTCGCGCTTCGGGCGGTCGCGCAGCTCGACGCCGTCGCCCAGGATCACCAGGCGGTCGGCCGCCTCGACGGCTTCGATCAGCGGCGCGCGCAGCTCGGCGCGGCGCAGCAGGTCCGCTCCGCTCGCCGAGCCGATGTGGAGGTCGGAGACGACGAGCGTCCGCACGGCGGGTGAACCTAGAGTGCCCGCCCATGGCGCCCCTCGACGGCATCCTCGTGGCGGACTTCTCGCGCGTGCTGGCGGGCCCGTTCGCGACGATGCTGCTCGGCGACCTCGGCGCCGACGTGGTCAAGGTCGAGCGGCCCGGGTCGGGTGACGACACGCGCGCCTGGGGGCCGCCGTGGCGCGACTCGTACAGCACCTACTACCTGGGGCTGAACCGCAACAAGCGGTCGGTCGCGCTGGACCTCGCCGATGACGCAGACCGCGAGCTGGCGCGGCGGCTCGCCTCGCGCGCCGACGTGCTCGTGGAGTCGTTCCGCCCCGGGCTGATGGCGTCGTGGGGCCTCGACGGCGACAGCGTGCGGGCGGCCGGGAACGCCGGGCTGGTCTCCTGCTCGGTGACCGCGTTCGGCACGGGCGAGGCCGGCGCGCGGGCTGCCGGGCTACGACTTCCTGCTCCAGGCGATGGGCGGGCTGATGCACGTGACCGGCGAGGCGGACGGGCCGCCGCTGAAGGTCGGCGCCGCCGTCGTCGACCTCGTGTGCGGGCTGCTGGCGGCCAACGGCATCCAGGCGGCGCTGCTCGAGCGCGCGCGGACCGGCGAGGGCCGCCACGTCGAGGTGTCGCTCATGGACTCCGTCCTGACCGCGCTGCTCAACCAGGGCTCGGCGTGGGTCTCGGGCGGCGTGGCGCCGAGCCGGCGCGGCAACCGCCACCCGAGCATCGTCCCCTACGAGACCTACGAGGCGGCGGACCGGCCGTTCGCGGTCGCGGTCGGCAACGACCGCCTGTTCGCGCGGCTCTGCGACGCGGTCGGGCTGGGCGAGCTGGCGTCGGACGAGCGGTTCGCGACCAACGCCGCGCGCGTGGAGCACGCGGACGCGCTCGCGGAGCGCCTCAACGCCGTGTTCGCGGCCGAGCCGGTGGACCACTGGATCGAGGTCCTGCGCGGCGCCTCCGTGCCGGTCGGGCCGATCAACGGCGTCGACGAGGCGTTCGCGCTCGCCGCGGAGCTGGGCCTGGAGCCCGTCGAGGAGCACGGCGGCGCTGCCGCTCATCCGCCCGCCGCTGTGGCTCGACGGCGAGCGCCCGCCGATCCGCCGCCCGCCGCCCGCGCTCGACGAGCACGGCGACGAGATCCGCGCCTGGCTTTCTGGTTGAGCCTCGGCCGGGGGAGCTGCGCCGGCGAACGTCAACGGCGCTGGGTGGGGTGGGCGAGGGTGTATTTCGTCACACGGAGTTGGGCCGCGTCGGCGAGCGTGACGAAATGCACACCAGAGGAGCCAAACGTCACGCTCACCGATGCGGCGGGCGCGAGCGTGACGAATGCACCCTCACCGCCCCCACCCAGCGCAGTTGACGTCACGCCCGGGCCACTCCCCCGGCCCGGAGGGAACTAGGTCGCGCTCGCGGTCATGGCCTGCCGGATCGTCTTCGGCAGCATGAACCGCACGTCCTCGCGCAGGACCTCGAACTCGCTGACGTCCTCGACGCCGCGGGCGCGGAAGAAGTCGACGAGCCGGGTCACGAGCTCCTCGGGGGCGCTGGCGCCGGACGAGATGCCGACGACGCGGGCGTTCGCGAGCCACTCGTCGCGGACCTGGGCCTCGTTGTCGATCAGGTGGGCGTCGGCGCCGTAGTCGCGCGCGACGTCCACGAGCCGCTGCGAGTTCGAGGAGTTCTGCGAGCCGATCACGAGCACGAGGTCGCACTCGGCGGCCATCTGCTTCACCGCCAGCTGGCGGTTCGTGGTCGCGTAGCAGATGTCGTCCGTGCGCGGCCCGACGATCCCGGGGAACTTCTCCCGCAGCCGGGCGATGATCGCGCGGGTCTCGTCGACCGACAGCGTGGTCTGGGAGATGTAGGCGACGCGCGAGGGATCCTCGACCTCGAGCGCGTCGACGTCCTCCTCGGTCTCCACGAGCACGATGTGCTCGGGAGCCTCCCCCATCGTGCCCTCGACCTCCTCGTGGCCGGCGTGGCCGATCAGCACGATCGTGTAGCCGTCGTTGGCGAACTTGACCGCCTCGCGGTGGACCTTGGTCACCAGCGGGCAGGTCGCGTCGATCGTGCGCAGCGCGCGCCGCTCGGCGTCCGCGTGCACCGCGGGCGAGACGCCGTGGGCGGAGAACACCGTCACGGCGCCCTCGGGGATCGTGTCGTCGAGCTCCTCGACGAACACCGCCCCGCGCTCGCGCAGCTGGGCGACGACGTGCTTGTTGTGCACGATCTCCTTGCGCACGTAGACGGGCGCGCCGTACAGCTCGAGCGCGCGCTCGACGGTCTGCACGGCGCGGTCCACGCCCGCGCAGTAGCCGCGCGGCGCCGCGAGCAGGAGCTTCTCGACGGGCATCGCCAACCCAGACTCAGCGCCAGGTCCTCAGCAGCTCGACGACCGCCTCGCCGGACAGGTCGAGCGAGCGCTCGGAGACCGCCGAGAGATCGTCGCAGGCCTCGTGCCAGCAGTCGAACGTGAAGTCGATGAGGTCGATCGCCGGGATGCCGCGGCGGGTGAACGGGGTGTGGTCGTCGAGCACCTGGCCCGCCGTGCCGGGCGGGAACGCCTCCGCGGAGCCCACGCGCCGCGCCGCCGCCCGCAGGCGCCGCCACAGCCCGGGATCCGAGCCCGCCTCGCGCGGGATCCGCATCTCGCCCTTCTCGGCCACGAAGTCGAGCAGGACGAGCGCCCGGATCTCGCCGGCGTGGCGCTTGGCGTACGCCTTGGAGCCGCGCAGCCCGGTCTCGTAGAAGCGCTCGTCGTCGGTCGCCTCCTCGCCGTCGAACAGCACGAACCGGATCGCCGGCGCTCGCTTCGGACGGTCCATCCTGCGCAGGGCGCGGGCGATCTCGAGCACCGCCGCCGTCCCGCCCGCGCCGTCGTTGGCGCCGACGAAGCCGGGGATGTCCTTGGTGTCGTAGTGCGCGGCGACGACGACCGCCGGCTTGCGGCCGCCGATCCTGCCGACGACGTTGCGCAGGCCGGGATGGCCCGGCACGGCCTCGAAGCGCCCCCGCGGCAGCCGCGCGCGCAGGTACGCCGCGAGCTCGGCGCAGCGCCGCCGATCCCGACGGCCGCGGGCCGAGCTCGACCTGGTGGTTCAGGTGGTCCCACGCCCGCGCCGAGTCGAAGCGGTCGGCCCGCTTCGCCGTGGCGGCGGGCGTGGACGCGGGCGAGGACGAGTCGTCACCACCGCCGGTCAGCGCCAGCACGAGCACGACCACCACGACCGCCGGCATCGCGATCATCGCCACGACCAGCCCCGCCCTAGTCGTTGGACGTCACCGCCTCCAGCAGGTCGGCGAAGCGGCGGCGCGCCTCGTCGCGGCGCGTCGGGATGTGCTCGGTCGGCACGCCGCCCTCGGGCGCGTCGTAGCCGCGCAGGATCTGGCGCGCGACGCTCTGGCGGTGCACCTCGTCCGGCCCGTCGTAGATCCGCGCGGCGCGGGCGAAGCGGTACATCGCCTCCAGCGGCAGGTCGGACGAGTAGCCGAGCGCGCCGTGCGCCTGGAGCGCGCGGTCGACGACGTCGTGCAGCACGGCGGCGCCGTAGAACTTGATCATCGCGATCTCGCGCCGCGCCGCGGCCGCGCCCTCCGCGTCCATCTTCCACGCGGCGTGCAGGGTCATCAGGCGCGCGGCGTGCATCTGCGCGGCCGAGTCCGCCACCCAGTTCTGCACGGTCTGCTTCTCGGACAGCAGCGAGCCGTGCGCGTAGCGGGAGACCGCCCGCTCGCACAGCATGTCGAACGCCCGCTGCGAGACCCCGAGCCACCGCATGCAGTGGTGGATCCGCCCGGGGCCGAGCCGCTGCTGGGCGATCAGGAAGCCGGCGCCGCGCGGGCCGAGCAGCGCGTCGCCGGGCACGCGGACGTCCTCGTAGACGATCTCGGCGTGCCCGCCGTAGCGGCCGAAGTGCTGCTCGCCCGGGTGCTCCATCGTCCCGACGTCGCGCAGGATGTGCACGCCCGGGGTGTCGACGGGAACGATCAGCATCGACGCGCGCTGGTACTTGTGGGCGTCAGGGTCCGTGACCGCCATGACGATCAAGAAGTCCGCCACGGACGCATTCGTGCTGAACCACTTCCGCCCGTTGATCACCCAGTCGTCGCCGTCCTGCACGGCGGTCGTCTCGAGCAGCGTCGGATCGGCGCCCGCGTTGTGCGGCTCCGTCATCGAGAACGCCGACTTGAGGTCGCCCGCCAGCAGCGGGTGCAGCCACTGCTGCTTCTGGTCCTCGGTGCCCGCGAGCGCGAGGATCTCCGAGTTGCCCGAGTCCGGTGCCGCGTTGCCGAACACCACGGGCGCGAACGGGCTCGAGCCGAGGATCTCGTGCATCAGCCCGAGCTTGACCTGGCCGAAGCCCTGGCCGCCGAGGTCGGGCGGGAGGTGCGCCGCCCACAGGCCGCGCTCGCGGACCTGCTCCTGGAGCGGCGCGATCGCGCGCCGGAACCCGTCCTCGCCGAGGTCGCCGAACACCGTCTCGATCGGCCAGATCTCCTCGCGCACGAACGCGCGCATCCACTCGAGCTGCTGCTCGAACTCGGGCTCGGTCGAGAAGTCCCACGCCATGCGTTCCCCCGTCTGGAGTCGTCCTGGATCGGCGCCCCATGATCGCAGGGAGCTCGCGTGACCCCGCTGCTCGTCGCCGCCGGGGCCGCCGTGCTGGCCGGCTCGGCGCTCCAGACCGCGACCGGCGTCGGCTTCGCGCTGGTCGCCGCTCCGCTGCTGTTCGCGGCGCTCGGCCCGCAGGAGGCGATCGGCACGCTGCTCGTGCTCGGCACGGTCGTCGGCCTGCTCATCGTCGGCACGGAGCGGCGCCGCCCGCGGCCGCTGGGCCGCGACACCGCGGTCCTGCTCGCCGCCTCCCTGCCCGGCGCGCTGGCGGGCGTCGCCGTGCTGCGCGCGCTCGACGAGACCGTGCTCCAGATCGCCGTGAGCGTCGGCGTGCTGCTGACGCTCGCCGCGCGCTGGCTCGTGGCGCGGCGCACGCGCGATCCGGCGTCCCGCCCCGCGTGGTCCGCGCCCTTGGCAGGCTTCGCCGCGGGCGCGCTGAACACGTCGACGAACACCAGCGGCCCGCCGCTGATGCTGCACCTGATGGGCCGCGGCGACGAGCCCGAGCGCGTGCGCGACACGATCACCGTGGTCTTCCTCGGCCTCGCGGTCGTGAGCGTGGCGGCGCTGTGGGCGACGGGGACCTCCGGCGCGGTGCCGGACGCCGGCGTGCTCGCGGCGATGATCCCGCTCGTCGTGCTCGGCAGCCTCGCCGGCCGCCGCGCGTTCGCACGCCTCGCCGCGCGGCGAGGGCTACGACCGCGTGCTGACCGTCGTGCTGCTCGTGTCGGTCACCGCGGCGCTGCTCGTCGCGCTCATCTGACGCGTATAGGCTCTGGCGCGATGGCGCAGGCACACGGCGACAGGCTCACGGCGGTTGACGCGTCGTTCCTCGCGCAGGAGCACGAGAACGCGCACATGCACGTCGGCGCGGTGCTGGTCTTCGAGGGCCCGCCGCTCGACTACGACGACTTCTGCAACCAGATCCGCAGCCGGCTGCACCTGGTCCCCCGCTACCGGCAGAAGCTCGCGTTCCCGCCGCTCGAGACCGGCAGGCCGGTCTGGATCGACGACCCGAACTTCAACCTCCAGTACCACGTCCGCCACACGGCGCTGCCGGCGCCGGGCTCCGAGGAGCAGCTGCGCGCGCTGGCCGCGCGCGTGCACTCGCAGCGGCTGGACCGCTCCAAGCCGCTGTGGGAGACGTGGCTCGTGCAGGGGCTCGAGGGGAACCGCTTCGCGCTGATCTCCAAGACGCACCACGCGCTCGTGGACGGCGTCTCCGGCGTCGACCTCGCGACCGTGCTGTTCGACGTCGAGCCGGTGCCGAAGCCGGCGCCCTACGAGGGCGAGCCGTGGGTGCCCTCGACCGAGCCGAGCGGCGCGCAGCTCGCCGCGCGCGGCCTGAAGGGCCTCGCCAAGGCGCCGTTCGACCTGGCCGGGAAGGCGCTCGCCGCGGCGTCGCACCCGGCGCGCACGCTGGAGGTCGCGCGCGAGGCGGTCGAGGGGGTCGGCGAGGTCGCGTGGGCCGGCCTGAACCCGGCGCCCGAGACGCCGCTCAACGTGCCGATCGGGCCGCACCGCCGGTTCGTGTTCGTGCGCGACGAGCTGTCGGACTTCAAGCTCGTCAAGGACGCGCTCGGCGGGACGGTCAACGACGTCGTGCTGGCCGTCGTGGCGGGCGCGCTGCGCACGTGGCTGCGCTCGCGCGGCGTCCGCACGGAGGGGCTCGAGCTGCGCGCGCTCGTGCCGGTCTCGATCCGCGCGGAGGACGAGCACCACCAGCTCGGCAACCGGATCGCCGCCATGCGCGGCCCGCTGCCGGTCTACGTCGAGGACCCGGTCGCGCGGCTCGCCGTGGTGCGCGAGGCGATGAACGGGCTCAAGGACTCCAAGCAGGCCGTCGGCGCCGAGGTGCTGGCCGGCGTGCAGAGCCTCGCCCCGCCGACCGTGCTCGCGCAGGCGTCGCGGCTCAACTTCTCCACGCGGCTGTTCAACCTGATCGTGACCAACGTGCCCGGGCCGCAGTTCCCGCTCTACCTGCTCGGGCGGCGGCTCCAGGACCTGTTCCCGGTCGCCTTCCTGCCGCGCCACCACGCGCTCGCCATCGCGATCATGTCCTACAACGGCGGCATCGACTTCGGCCTGCTCGGCGACTACGACGCGATGCCGGACCTCGACGAGTTCGGCGGGTACCTGGAGACCTCGCTCGGGGAGCTGGTGAGCGCGGCGAAGGCGACCAAGAAGCCCGCGGCGAAGAAGCGCGCGAAGCGCGCGGCGGCGCCGGCCAAGTAGCGCGCCGGTAGAGTCGGTGGCCACGCGCCGCGTTCTCGCCTCCCGCCCGTCGCGCGACCGCACTGTTCCGGGAGACGGCCAAGAGAGGAGCGTGCCCATGCCCGCGCAGCAGCCACCGAGCAACCCCCCGGGGCAGCCGAGCCGGCGCAGGAGCGCAACACCCGCCGAGCGGTCGGCCGAGTTCGCCGCCACCCAGGTCCGCCTCAAGCAGGAGGCCGCCGCGCGCCGCGCGGCCGCCAAGGGAGTGCAGCGCCGCGCGCCAGCGGCTCCAGCCGCATCGGGCGCGGCCACCGGTAGCGGCGGTCAGTAGCCGAGCGCGAACTTCGCGTCCTCGGACATCTTGTCCGGGGACCACGGCGGGCGTGAAGACCATGTTGGTCACGACGTCCTCGACGCCCTCGACCTCGCCGACGAACTCCTGCATCTGCTCGGACACCTGCGGGCCGATCGGGCAGGCGGGCGTCGTGAGCGTGAACGTGATGCTCACCGTGCCGCCTTCGACCTCGACGCCGTAGACGAGCCCGAGCTCCACGAAGTCGAGCCCCAGCTCGGGGTCGATGACGTTGCTGAGCGCCTCGGTGATCTCGTCCTCGTCGACCATGGCGTCTGATGGTAGAGCGCCGACGCGCGCACGCCCCTATACGAACCAGCCGGTATGTACTAGGTTGGCGAGCATCGTCGTCTTCGATGAACAGCTGGCGATCCTCCGGATGACGGGGGACGAGGACCGTGCCACGAGCGGGCGCCGGCGGCCGTCGTTGTCAGCGGCCCTGCACGCCACGCGCGACGTCATCGTGGACCTGTCCGACCTGCGCTTCGCGGACTCGTCGGTGATCGTCGACCTCGCCTGCCTCGCGCAGCGCCTGCGCGCGCAGGGGCGGACGCATGCGGCTCACGAGCCCGCAGCCGCACATCCGCCGCCTGATCGAGACCGTCGGGCTGCACCGCATGCCCGCCGTGCGGCTCGACGGGCCGGCGCCCGTGTACGGCTAGCGCAGCCCCGTCGGGGTCAGGTCTTGCAAACGGTCACCCTCACGGCCGTGCCAAACTCGGCCGTGCGTGTGACCGTTTGCAAGACCTGACCCCCTCGCCGCATGCTCCGCCTCCTCCTCGTCCTCCTCTTCATCGTCGTCCCGATCGCCGAGCTGGGATCCTGATCACCAGGTCGGCCAGGCGATCGGCGTCTGGTGGACGATCGTGCTGCTGGTCGCCGACGCGGTGCTCGGCTCGATGCTCGCCCGCTCGCAGGGCCGCGCGACGTGGCGGCGGTTCAACGAGGCGATCCAGGCCGGCCGGCCGCCCGCGCGCGAGGTGCTCGACGGCGCGCTCGTGCTGTTCGGCGGCGCGCTGCTGCTGACCCCGGGCTTCCTCAGCGACATGCTGGCGGCTGATCCTGCTCCTGCCGCCGTCGCGCGCGGTGGTCCGGCGGCTCCTCGTGCGCCGGTTCCAGCACCGCATGGTCGCCTCCATGCGCGACCCGGGCGTGCCGCGCGGCGCGCCCGGCGGCCGGCCGCGCAGCCGTACGACATCGAGGGCACGGCGGTCGAGCGCGACGGCGGCGCCGAGCGCGAGCGCCCTTGATCGGGCCCGCCCACGAGCGCGCGCTGCCGCCGACGGGTCCCGGCTTCGCGGACGCGGTGACGTTCGCGTTCGGCGACGAGGCGCAGCGGGCTGTACGGGCTCGCGCGGCTCGGCCTCTCGCCGGGCGACGAGGGCCGCGCGGGCAGCGCGCTCGCCGTGCTGTTCGCCGGCCGCGAGCCGGTCGCGGCGCTCGCCCGCGGCGGCCTGCCCGTGGCGGATGACGCCGGCTGGGAGGAGCTCGCGCTCGGCGGCGTGACGGCGTCGGTGCTGGAGCCGCTGGGCCGCTGGACGGTCGCCCTCGACGGGCCGGAGCACGGCTTCGCGCTCACGTTCACGGCGCTCGGCCCGCCCGCCGAGCTGCCCGCGGACAGCGCCGCGGCGGGATCGGCGGGATGGCGGGCTACGAGCAGCCGTGCGCGGTCGAGGGCACGGTGCGCACCGGCGGCCGCGTCCACGAGATCCGCTGCCTCGGCCAGCGCGGCCACACGTGGGGCGAGCCGGACTGGACGCGCATCGAGGCCGTGCGCACGGTCGCCGCCTGGGCGGGCGAGGACCTCGCCCTCGCGCTCACCGCCGTGCGCCCGGCCGGCGCGCGGCACGCATGCCGACGAGCCGGCGTGGGCCGCGCTGCTCGGGCGCGGCGGCGCGCTCACGATCGCCGACCCGCGGCTGTCCACGACCTACGACGCCGACGGCCACCAGCGCCGCGCCGGGCTCGAGCTGTGGGTCGGCGAGGACGACGAGCTTCCCGCACCGCGGCTCGGGCGAGTCCTCTGCGGCTCGACGCTCGAGCTCGGCCAGCTCGAGCTCGACTGCGCGTTCTTCCGCTGGCACCTCGACGGCCGCACCGGCGTCGGCCGCTACGACATCCTGCCGGCGGAGCGCGTCTAGTTCTCGCGAGCCCAGCGGTCCCACACGTAGAGCTCGAGGCACTCGGCCACGAGCTCCGACGCGCGAGCGCTCCCGACAGCCAGGGCAGCACCGAGTCCAGCGCCTGCTCCTCCGCCACGCCGGCGTTGAACGCGTCCTCGCCGCGGAAGCCGGCGGCGATCTTCAGCGCCTCGCGCCGGTTGTCCCCCAGCGCGGGGAACGCGTTGACGAGGAACTCCTTGTTGGCGATCGGCATGCCGACCTCGAGCGAGGCGTGCCAGGCGGCGAGCATCGACAGGTCGTGCTCGTCGAGGTCGGCCACCGCCTTGGCGTAGTGGGAGGCGAGCTCCTCCTCCGGGATCTCGTCGACCCAGGCGCGCACGAGCTCACCCAGCAGCTGCCTGCGCGCCTCGCGGCCGACGGACTCCGCGATCACGCGGATCGCGTCCTGCGGCTCGATGAAGCACAGTGACATGCGGCGCAAGGTACGCCGGGCCTCCGGACGGCATCGCCGCCGCCGGGCGCCGGCGGCCGCAAACTGCGGCGTGATCGAATACGGACCGTCACGTGACCCAGGCGCGCTTCCCGCACGTTCCGGCCGACGCGGCCACTACGAGTCCTTCTACCTGCGCGCGGTCGACCCCGCGCAGCCCGCGCGGCGCGTGGATCCGCTGCACGACCCACCAGCGGCCCGGGCCGCCCGCCGACCGGCTCGCTGTGGTGCACGTAGTTCGACGCCGCCGCCCCGGAGCCGTACGCGGTCAAGCAGACGCTCGCCGGCGCCCGCGCCGCCCGGGACGGCTGGATCGCGATCGGCGACAGCCCGCTTCGGGCCGGCCGAGGCGCGCGGCAGCGCCCACGGGCAGGGCCGCGCCGCGGACTGGGTGCTCGAGATGTCCGGCGGCGCCGCGCCGCTCCGCCACCTCCCGCGCGAGTGGATGTACCGCGCGCCGCTGCCGCGCACGAAGCTCGAGAGCCCGGCGCCCGACGCGTTCTTCACCGGCCGGATCGAGGCCGGCGGCCGGCGGGTCGAGGTCCGCGGGCTGGCGCGGGATGGCCGGCCACAACTGGGGCGCGGAGCACGCCGCGACGTGGATCTGGCTGCACGGGACGGCGTTCGACGAGACGCCGGGCGCGTGGCTGGACCTGTCGGTCGGCCGCGTGCGGGTCGGCCCGGTGCTGACGCCGTGGATCGCCAACGGCGCGCTGCGCCGTGGACGGCGAGCGGATCCGCCTCGGCGGCCCGCGCCCGGCGCGCGTCGAGGCCACGCCGGCCGGCTGCCGCGTCGCCGTGCCCGGGCGCCGTCGATCGAGGCGCGCTCGCCCGCGGGCCAGACCGTCGCCTGGCGCTACGCCGACCCGGGCGGCGGCGAGCACCACTCGCTGAACTGCTCGATCGCCGAGCTGCGCGTCCGGCTCGCGCGGCCCGGCCGCCCGGCCGTCGAGCTGCACACCGCCCACGGCGGCGTGTACGAGCTCGGCATCGCGCGACAGCGGGCACGGGATCCCCGTGCAGCCGTTCTCAGACGGCTAGCGCCTCGAGCGCCCGGTCCACGTCCGCCTCGCTCGTCGAGAGGTGGAACGAGAACCGGGTGAGGCCGCCGCGGCCGGCGAACTTGACGCCGGCGGCGTCGAGCCGCCGCGCCGCCTCGGCCGGGAGGTCGAGCGACACGATCGCCGAGTCGCCCGGCGGCAGCCCGACCCCGGCGCGGAACCGGTTCGCGAGCGCGAGGTCGTGCGCGTGGATCGCCTCGACGCCGACGCGCTCGATCAGCTCGAGCGCCGGCGCCTGTGCCGACCCAGCTCAGCCACGCCGGCGAGACGTCGAAGCGCTTCGCGCCCTCCCCCACCCGCAGCGGCCCGCCGTACAGGTTCTCCATCGGCACGTCGGCCGCGTACCAGCCGGCGAGGTGCGGGACGAGCCGCTCGGCGGCGGCCGGGCGGACCGCGAAGAACGCCGTTCCGCGCGGCCCCAGCAGCCACTTGTAGCCGCGCGCACGTCACGTAGTCGAACCGCGAGGCGTCGAGCGGCAGCCAGCCGCAGCCCTGCGTGGCGTCGACGTAGCGTGAGCGCGCCGTGGTGCGCGGCCGCCGCGGCCACCGCGTCGAGGTCCGCGAGCCGGCCGTCGGACGACTGGACGGCGCTGACCGCGACGAGGTCGACGCTGCCGTCGACCGCCTCGGCGATGCCGGCGAGCGGCACGAGCCGCACGCGCACGCCGCGCGGCTCCTGGGCGAGGAACGGGAACAGCACCGACGTGAAGTCCTCCTCGGCGCACAGCACCGAGGCGCCCGCCGGGAGCGACGACGCGACCACGCCGGCGAACGGCGAGACCTGCGGGCCGACCGCGACGTCGCGCTCGGCGACCCCGTGGATGCGCGCCCACGCCGCGCGCGAGGCGCCGACGGCGAGGTCCCAGCCGTCGAACCCGGTGCGCCCGTGGCGCCACTCGTCGGCGGCCTGCTGCATCGCCGTCCCACGCCGGCTCGGGCGGGAGCCCGTAGGACGCGGTGTTGAGGTACGCGTTCTCCGTGGCGAACAGCCGCCGTGCGTCAGCCGACGGCGGTCATGCCGGCGCCAGCCGCGCCAGGCCACCCTCGAACAGCGCGGTGGCGAACGCCGTCGCGCCCTCGACGTCGGGCGGCCGGCGCTCGAGCGAGCTGCTGACCCAGCTCCAGCCCGACCGCGACCATCGCGTGCGCGCAGTAGCGCGACGTCGACGGCGGGCAGCGCGCCGCGCGCGATCGCGGCGCGCAGGTCGTCCTCCAGCTCGCCCAGCCCGGCGGGCAGCACCGCGTCCTCGAACTGCTCGCGGATCGTGCCGAGGTTGCGGCGCAGGAAGGCGAACGTCGCCGGGTCGGACGGCGATGAACGAGAAGAACGCGCGGAAGCCGCCCTCGACGAAGCCCTCGGCGCCGAGCCGGCGCCGCCGGCGCGCACGCGCCGGCGCGCCTCCGCGCCGGTCTCCTCCACCAGGGCGCGGAAGATCGACGCCTTGTCGGGGAAGTAGTTGTAGAACGTGCCCGAGGCGAGGTCCGTGCGGCGGACGATGTCGCGCACGCTGGCCGCGTCGTAGCCGTGCGCGGAGAAGACCTCGCGGCCGGCGGCGAGGATCGCCGCGCGGTTGGCCGCCTTCGTGCGCTCGCGGCGGCCGGTCATCACGGCCGCCGCCCGCGCGCGCGCCGCCCCGGCCGCCCGCTCGCGCTCCAGCGCCGCCAGGTAGTCGTCGTAGTCGACCTGCATCGTGTGGCGCTTGGAGCGCACGTAGCGCCGGAACATCGCTGCGCGCTCGGCCTCGATGTCGGCCCGCAGCGCGGCGGGAGCGGGCAGCGCGTAGCGGCCGGCGAGGTGGTCGGCCACCCACTCCGACTGGACCTGGGCGAGCGGCATGATCGCGCCGAGCGGCTGCAGCAGGCCGATGAAGAAGACGTCGCGCCGGTCGGGGTGGAAGACGCGCCGGAACAGCGGCAGGTCGTTGTCCGGCGCGGAGATCACGCCCTCGTCGAAGAACGGGAACGTGACCTTGTAGCCCGTGCAGTAGACGACGACGTCGGCCTCGACCTCGCTGCCGTCGGCGAACACGACCGTGCGCTCGGTCAGGCGGGCGATGGTCGGCCTGGGCTGGATCTCGCCGTGCGCGATGCGCGACAGGACGTCGTCGGAGATCGTCGGGTGGGCGTCGCCGAAGCGGTGGTCGGGCTTGGGCAGGCCGTAGCGCTCCATGTCGCCGACCTGGACCCGCAGCAGCGTCTCCATCACCTTGCGGCGGACGGCGAACGGGATCCTGGTCGAGGCCGCGTACTGGTCCAGCGGGCGGCCGAACAGGTACTTCGGGATCACGTACGCGCCGCGGCGGGCGGCGAGGTGGGTGGCGCGCGCCGTGAAGCTGGCCTCGACGGCGATGTCCATCGCCGAGTTCCCCATCCCGAGCACGACGACGCGACTTGTCGCGGAAGCAGCGCCGGGTCGTCGCCCAGGTACTCGTGCGAGTGCATCTGCACGCCGGCGAACGACGTCGCTGGCCGGGGAACGCCGGCTCGGGCCAGCGGGCGTCCCAGTGATGGCCGTTGGCGACGAACAGCGCGTCGTAGTCGCGCGTCTCCCCGCTGTCGAGCGTGATCGTCCAGCCGCCCGCGTCGCGCGGCTCCGCGCGCTCGACCCTGGTGCTGAACGTGATGCGGTCGCGGAAGCCGAAGTGGTCGACGTAGGCGTCGAAGTAGCGCGGCGATGTGCGTGTGGTGCGGGAAGTCCGGATAGGACGGCGGCATCGGGAAGCCGGGGTACTCCATCCGCTCGCGCGAGGTGTTGATGTGCAGCGACTGGTACGCCGCCGACATCCCGTTGGCGTTCTTGAACACCCAGTTGCCGCCGACGCGGTCGGACGCCTCGAAGCAGTCGAACTCGAAGCCGCGCTCGTGCAGGGTCTTGGCGGCGGCGATGCCGGAGGAGCCCGCGCCGATCACGCAGACGGTCGGGAGGCTCGTCATCGGGGCGGAGCCTAGCGAACAGTGACGCATGCGTCATCTTCGCGCCGGTCGCGAGGATGGCGCGCGTATGGATCCCGAAGCGGCGGAGGTCAAGGCGGCGGGCGGCGTGGTGTGGCGCCGCGGCGCGGGCGGCGTCGAGGTCGCGGTCGCGCACCGGCCGCGCTACGACGACTGGTCGCTGCCCAAGGGCAAGCTCGACCCCGGCGAGACGTGGGAGGAGGCGGCGCTGCGCGAGGTCGAGGAGGAGATCGGCCTGCGCTGCCCGCTGGGCGACGAGCTCCCGCCCGTCGCCTACAAGGACCGCAAGGGCCGCGACGAAGGTCGTCCGCTACTGGCTGATGGAGCCCGAGAGCGGCGAGTTCGACGCCGAACGAGGAGGTCGACGAGGTGCGCTGGCTGGTCCCCGCCGCGGCCGCGGACCTGCTCACCTACCCGCACGACCGCGAGCTCGTGTCGGAGCTGCCGTCGTGAACCGCGAGCGCTTCCCGGGCCTGGCCGACGGCTGGGCGCGCCTGGACGGGCCGGGCGGGACCCAGATGGTCGACGCGGCGATCGACGCGATGACGGACTGGATGCGCTCGGGCCGCACCGCGAACGAGGGCGGGATGTTCCCGCACGCGCGGGCCAGCGAGGAGATCGTGGAGGAGGCGCGCGCGAGCGTGGCGCGGCTGCTCGGCGCCGACGCGCGCGGCGTGGCGTTCGGGCCGAGCATGACCGCGATGACGATGCGGTTCTCGGCGGCGGTGGGCCGGACGCTGTCGCCAGGCGACGAGATCGTGTGCACGCGGCTGGACCACGACGCCAACGTGCGGCCGTGGCTGATCGCCGCCGAGCGGGCGGGCGCCGTGGTGCGCTTCGCCGAGCCGGAGCCGGGCACGCTCGAGCTGCCGGCCTCGGCGGTCGAGGCCGTGCTGTCCGAGCGCACGCGCTGGATCGCGGTCACGGCGGCGTCGAACGCGGTCGGCACGGTGCCCGGACCTGCCGGGCATCGTGGCGCCGGCGCGCGGCGCCGGCGCGCGCGTCTACGTCGACGCCGTGCACGCCGCGCCGCACCGGCCGCTGGACCTCGGCTCGCTGGGCGCGGACGCGCTGGCGTGCTCGGCGTACAAGTGGTTCGGGCCGCACGTCGGGATCCTGTGCGCGCGCCCGTCGCTGCTCGAGGAGCTCGCTCCCGACAAGCTGCGCCCGTCGCCCGACACGGCGCCGGAGCGCTGGGAGCTCGGCACGCTGCCGTTCGAGGCGCTCGCCGGCGTGGCGCGCCGCGGCCGACTACGTCGTGTCGATGGACTGGGACGAGGTGCGCGCGCACGAGGAGGCGCTGCTGGCGGACGCCCTGTCCGGGCTGGGCGCGCTCGAGGGCGTGACGCTGCTCGGCGGCGCCCGCGACCGGACGCCGACGGTGATGTTCAACGTCGACGGCATGCCGGCGCGCGAGGTGGCCGCGGCGCTGGCCCGGAGCGCGGATGGCGGTGTGGCACGGCAACTACTACGCGTGGGAGCTGGAGTGCCACCTCGGGCTCGCGCCGCACGGCGCGGTCCGCGCGGGGTTCGTGCACTACAACTCGCGCGAGGACGCCGAGCGGCTGGTCTCGGCCGTGGCGGTCAGTAGCCGCGGCGGCGGCGCCGCTCGGCTGAGTCGGCGTCGGGCGCCAGCAGCCCGCCGCCGCGCGAGCGGCGGATCAGGTACACGATCAGCACGGCGGTCGACGAAGGCCACGAAGAAGCCGCCCGCGCTCGTCCCGTCGGTGATGAAGTAGACGAGCAGGCCGCCGATGAACGAGCCGGCGATCCCCACCAGGATCGTCATCGGGATGCTCATCGGGTCGCGCCCGGGCAGCGCCAGCCGCGCCAGCGCGCCGACGATCAGCCCCTGGAGCGCGATCAGGATGAGGTACGCGAGCAGGCTCACGTTGTGAACGGTACCGCGAGCAAATCGTGGCGAGACCGTGCCGTCTTCGTGGCGCAAACGTCAAACGGCGCGGGTGAGGGGGCGAAGGGGCGGGCGTTCGCGGCTATCAACGTCACGCTCGCGAGGCCTGGTTCTTCGCGAGCGTGACGAAATGCACGCCAGAGGATCCAAACGCAACGCTCGCGAGTCCAAGGTCGTCGAGCGTGACGAAATGCACGCGCTGGCGGCGCGACAGCACGGCGTCGTGACCACCGCGCAGCTCCGCGCTCTCGAGGTCGGCCCGCGCGCGATCGCGCACCGGGTCGCCACGGGCCGTCTCCACGCGCTGCATCGCGGGGTCTATCTCGTCGGCCCGTTGATGGGACCGCGCACGCCCGCGGCCGCGGCCCTGCTGGCGTGCGGACCCGAGGCGGCGCTGAGCAACCGCTGGGCGGCGGCGGACTGGGGTCTGCCGTGCGATCCGGGGGCGTTGGTCGACATCGCCGTCGCGTCGGGTCAGCCACGCAGTCGGCCGGGCATCCGCGTTCGTCGGGCGACGCTCGCGCCCGCGGACGTCACGATCCGTGAAGGGCTGCGCATCACGACCCCGGCGCGGACGCTCCTCGATCTCGCGGCCGAGGTGGACGCGGCCCGGCTGGAACGGCTGGTCGAGGAGGCGCAGGTTCTGCGGCTGACGACCCGTCGCGCTCTCGAGGATCAGCTCCGCGCTCCGATGGGCGCCGCGGTGTGCGCGCGCTGCGAGCGGCGCTCCGGGCGTACGCCGAGCCGGCCATGACCCGCTCGGAAGCGGAGCGCGCTGCTCGCGCTCATCCGGCGTGCCGGCCTCCCGGCGCCGCGCACGAACGTGCGGATCGGCCGGCATGAGGTGGATTTCCACTGGCCCGCCCAGCGACTTGTCATCGAGGTCGACGGCTACGCGTTCCACTCCTCCCGCCGCGCCTTCGAGCGCGACCGGCTCCGCGACGCGGAGCTCGCGGCCGCCGGCCAGCGCGTGATGCGCGTGACGTGGCGGCAGATAGCGCACGAGCCTGAGGCGCTGCTCGTGCGGATCGTCGGCGCGCTGGCCGCCGGGTTATGAAGCCGCGGCGGCGGTCGCCGCGGCCGGCTTGCGGCGGGCGGCGGTGGCGGCGGTACATCTCCCGGACCCAGGCGAAGGCGGGGCGGTCCTCGCCGAGCTCGGCGCGGTAGCGCGCGAGCTCCTCCGGCGGGTCGCTGCCCGCCAGCGGCGCGCCGTCGGGCAGGACGAACGGGTAGAGCAGCGCCGCGGCGGTCAGGTCGGCCACGGAGAACGCGTCGCCGACCAGGTACTCGCCGTCGCCGAGCTCGGACTCGATGCGCTCGGCCGTCTCGCGGATCGCGACGCGGCTGCGCGCGGCCGCCTCGTCGTCGCGCGCGTTCCAGCGCAGCGCGGTGTACACGCGGCCGTAGACGCCGAGCAGCGGGCCGAGGCGCGCGAGCGGGCCGGGCGAGGTGCGCGACGCGACCTCGGTGAAGCGCTCGCGGTCGGAGCGGAAGGCGTGGAACGCGAACTGGCGCACCGCCGGGCCGGTGCTCTCGTCGAAGTACTCCTCGAGCGCGAGCGCCCGGGCGCGCTCGTCCGGGTCCGACGGGTACAGCGGCGGCTCCGGGAAGCGCTCCTCGAGCGCCGCGATGATCGCCGTCGAGTCCCCGATCGTCCGGCCGTCGAGCTGGAGGATCGGGATCGTCATCTGCCGCCCGCGCGTGAGCGCCAGCGCGATCGGGATGTGCCCGCCCGGCGGCGGCGCGACGCGCCGGTGCTCGACGTCCTTCATCGCCAGCGCCCACCGGACCTTCTCGGCGTAGTGGGAGACCGGGATGTGCCAGAGCGTCGGGCGGTCCATGTCACGCACGTACCCGCTCTCCGGATGACCGTTCGTGAGGCCCGTCACATGGCGCGCGGCGGCAGGCCGGCCAGGTAGCGGTCCACCATCCGCGCGCACTGGCGGCCCTCGTTGATCGCCCACACGATCAGCGACTGGCCGCGCCGCGCGTCGCCGGCCGCGAACACGCCCTCCGCGGACGTCTCGTAGGTGCCCGCCTTCGCGTTGCCGCGCGGGTCCGTCTCCACGCCGAGCGCCGACAGCAGCGGCTGCTCGGGGGACAGGAAGCCCATCGCGAGCAGCACGAGGTCGACGGGGCGGGTCTCCTCCGTGCCGGGGATGGCGTCGAACGGCGGCGTGCCCGAGTTCTGCACCCAGTGCACCTGCTCGACCCGGCCGCGGCCGGTGAGCGCCGTGGTCGAGATCGCGAAGTCGCGGTCCCCGCCCTCCTTGAGCGCGTAGGAGGTCCGCAGCTTCACGGGCCAGCGCGGCCACGGCGTGAGGTCGTCCGGCCGCGTCGCCGGCGGCTCGCCGAGCAGCTCGATCTGGGTCACCGACGCCGCGGCCTCGCGGTGCGCGTGGCCGACGCAGTCGGCGCCGGTGTCGCCGCCGCCCACGACCAGCACGTGCTTGCCGGCCGCGCTGATGCGCCCGTACTGCGAGCCGTTCGTGCCCTCGCCGCGCTCGGCGGCCAGCACCCGCGCGCGGTCGTAGAGGTAGTCCATCGCGAAGTGCACGCCGTCCAGCTCCCGGCCGGTGACCGGCAGGTCGCGCGGCACGCGCGAGCCGGTGGCGATCACCACCGCGTCGTGCGCGGCACGCAGCTCCGCGGCGTCCACGTCGACGCCCACGTCCACGCCGTACTCGAACCGCACGCCCTCGGCGCCGAGCTGCGCCAGCCGCCGCTCCACGACCCACTTCTCGATCTTGAAGTCCGGCACGCCGAAGCGGACCAGGCCGCCGCCGGCCTCGTCGCGCTCGTAGACCGTCACCGCGTGGCCGGCGCGCCGCAGCTGCTGGGCCGCGGCGAGGCCCGCCGGGCCGGCGCCGATGACCGCCACGCGGCGGCCCGTCTCCACCGCCGGCGGGCGCGGGACCACCCAGCCCTCGTCCCACGCGCGGTTGACGATCGAGACCTCGATCTGCTTGATCGACACGGCGTCGCCCTCGCGGATCTCCAGCACGCACGCCGCCTCGCACGGCGCCGGGCACAGCTTCCCGGTGAACTCGGGGAAGTTGTTCGTCGCGTGCAGCTGCTCGATCGCCTCGCGCCAGCGGTCGCGGTACACGAGGTCGTTCCAGTCCGGGATCAGGTTCCCGAGCGGGCAGCCGTTGTGGCAGAACGGGACGCCGCACTCCATGCAGCGCGCGCCCTGCTCGCGCAGCCCCTCGACCGGCAGGGTGTCGACGAACTCGCGGTAGTCCGCGGTGCGGGCCCGCGGGTCGCGCTCGGGAGCGTCGACCCGCGTGATGTCCAGGAACGCGCCGAGCTTGCCCATCAGCCGCTCCGTCCGAACGGGATCGCCTCTTCGCCGGCGACGAAGCCCTCGCCGCCGGTCGACTCGGCCGGCTCGATCTCGTGGGCCGGCCGCGCGTCCTCCTCGGCCAGCTCCGCGAGCGCGCGCTTGTAGTCGTGCGGCATGACCTTCGCGAACCGCGGCAGGTACGAGTCCCACTCGCGCAGCACGCGCGCCGCCACCGGCGACTGCGTGCGCAGGTGGTGCTCCTCGATCAGCCCGTGCAGCTCGATCGCATCGGACTCGGAGATCTCGTCGAAGCCGACCAGCCCCATGTTGCAGCGCGAGGCGAACGCCCCGTCCGCGTCGAGCACGTACGCGACGCCGCCGCTCATGCCCGCCGCGAAGTTGCGGCCGGTCGGCCCGAGCACGACCGCGCGGCCGCCCGTCATGTACTCGCAGCCGTGGTCGCCGACGCCCTCGACCACCGCGGAGGCGCCCGAGTTGCGCACGGCGAAGCGCTCGCCGGCCAGCCCGCGGAAGAACGCCCGGCCGGCCGTCGCCCCGTAGAGCACGGTGTTGCCGATCACGACGTTCTCCTCCGCCACGAACGCCGCGTCGTCGGGCGGGCGGACGGCGAGCACGCCGCCGCTCAGCCCCTTGCCCGTGTAGTCGTTGGCGTCGCCGATCAGCGTCAGCTCCACGCCCGGCGCGAGCCACGCGCCGAACGACTGCCCGGCCGAGCCGCGCAGGGTGAAGCGGATCGTCTCCGGCGGCAGGCCCTCGGCGCCGTGCACCTCGGTCACCGCCGACGACAGCAGGCCGCCGACCGTGCGGTTGACGTTGCGGATCGCGAACTCGCCCGTCACGGGCCGGCGGTGGTCGATCGCCTCCTTGGCCGCCTCGATCATCCGCCAGTCCAGCGCGCCCGGCAGCGGCGAGTCCTGCGGCCGGCAGCGGCGCAGCGGCGTCCCCTCGGGCACCGGCGGCATCGTCAGCACGTGCGTGAGGTCCACCCCGCGCGCCTTCCAGTGCGAGATCGCCTCGTCGGCGCGCAGCAGGTCGACGCGCCCGATCAGGTCCTCGAACCTCCGCACGCCGAGCCGGCGCATGATCTCGCGCGCCTCGTCGGCCACGTGGAAGAAGAAGTTCACGACGTGCTCGGGCTGGCCCTGGAAGCGCTTGCGCAGCTCCGGGTCCTGCGTGGCGATGCCCACCGGGCACGTGTTCAGGTGGCAGGCGCGCATCATGATGCAGCCCGTCGCGATCAGCGGGGCGGTGGAGAAGCCCATCTCGTCGGCGCCCAGCAGCGCGGCGACGATCACGTCGCGCCCCGTCTTGAGCTGCCCGTCCGTCTGGACCCAGATGCGCGAGCGCAGGTCGTTGAGCACCAGCGTCTGCTGCGTCTCGGCCAGGCCGATCTCCCACGGCACGCCGGCCGACTGGATCGACGACAGCGGGGACGCGCCCGTCCCGCCGTCGTGCCCGGCGATCAGCACGTGGTCCGAGTTGGCCTTCGCCACGCCGGCGGCGACCGTGCCGACGCCGACCTCGCTCACCAGCTTCACCGAGATCCGCGCGCGCGGGTTGCCGCAGCGCAGGTCGTAGATCAGCTGCTTGAGGTCCTCGATCGAGTAGATGTCGTGGTGCGGCGGCGGCGAGATCAGGCCGACGCCGGGCGTCGTGAAGCGGATCGAGCCGATGTAGCGGTCCACCTTGTGGCCCGGCAGCTGGCCGCCCTCGCCGGGCTTCGCGCCCTGGGCCATCTTGATCTGGAGCTCGTCGGCGTTGACGAGGTAGTTGATGTTCACGCCGAAGCGCCCCGAGGCGACCTGCTTGATCGCCGAGCGCCGCGAGTCCCCGTTCGGGTCCGGCGTGTAGCGGGAGACGTCCTCGCCGCCCTCGCCCGTGTTGGACTTGCCGCCGATCCGGTTCATCGCGATCGCGAGCGTCTCGTGCGCCTCGCGCGACAGCGAGCCGAGCGACATCGCGCCGGTGGCGAAGCGCCTGACGATCTCCGACGCGGGCTCGATCTCGTCGAGCGGCAGCCACTCGTCCTCCGGCAGCTCGCGGAACTTCAGCAGGCCGCGCAGCGTCGCCCGCGCGGCCGCGTCCTCGTTGACGAGCTTCGCGTACTCCTCGTAGGTCGGACGGCCGCCGTGGCGGACGGCGTGCTGGAGCAGCGCGATCGTCTCCGGGTTCCACATGTGGTGCTCGCCGTCGCGGCGCCACGCGTAGACGCCGCCGACCGGCAGCAGCTCGCCGTCCAGGCGTGGATACGCACGCCGCGTGCTTCTCCAGCGTCTCGGTCGCCAGCACGTCGGTGCCGATGCCGCCGATCCGCGACGCGGTGCCCGTGAAGTGGCGCTCCACCAGCTCGGCGTTGAGGCCCACCGCCTCGAAGATCTGCGCCCCGTTGTAGGACTGGATCGTCGAGATCCCCATCTTCGAGATCGTCTTCAGCAGGCCCTTGGCGATGCCCTTGACGACGTTGCCCGCCGCGACCTCGACGTCGGTGACGCCCTCGATCCGCCGCTCGCGCACCAGCTCGCCGAGCGTCTCGAACATCAGGTACGGGTTGATCGCGCTCGCGCCGTAGCCGATCAGCGTCGCGAAGTGGTGCACCTCGCGCGGCTCGCCGGACTCGAGCACGAGCCCCGCCTGGAGCCGCGTGCCCTCGCGGACGAGGTGGTGGTGGACCGCGCCGACGGCGAGCAGCGACGGGATCGGCGCGCGCTCGGGGCCGAGCGCGCGGTCGGACAGGATCAGGACGTTGATGCCGTCGACGAGCGCCGCGTCGGCCTCGGCGCAGACGCGGGCGAGCGCGGCGTCGAGCCCCTCGGCGCCCTCCTCCACGGGCCACGTGATGTCCAGCGTGCGCGCGGCGAAGACCGCCGAGTCCACCTGCCGCAGCTTCTCCAGCTCCGCGTTGCGCAGGATCGGCGTCCGCATCGCGAGCTGGTGCGCGTGCTCGGGCGTCTCGTCCAGCAGGTTGCGCTCCGAGCCGACGCCGGTGGCGACGCTCATCACGATCGCCTCGCGGATCGGGTCGATCGGCGGGTTCGTGACCTGCGCGAACAGCTGCTTGAAGTAGTTGAACAGCGGCGGATGACGGTCGCTGAGCACGGCCAGCGCCATGTCGTTGCCCATCGAGCCGATCGGCTCCTCGGCGCGCGCCGCGGTCGGCGCCAGCAGGACCCGCAGGTCCTCCTGCGTGTAGCCGAACGCCACCTGGCGCTGCGCTGGTCGGGCCCGGGATCGCCGTAGATCGGCTCGCGGTCGGGCAGGTCGCCGAGCTGGACGATGCCCCGCTCGAACCACTCCGCGTACGGCTTGCGGGTGGCGACGCCGCGCTTGACCTCCTCGTCGGCGACGATCTCCCCGGCCTCGACGTCGACCAGGAACAGCTTGCCGGGCTGGAGGCGGCCCTTGCGCAGGATGTTGCTCGCCGGCTCGTCCATCACGCCGGTTTCCGAGCCGAGCACGACCCAGCCGTCCTTCGTCTCCAGCCAGCGACCGGGGCGCAGGCCGTTGCGATCCAGCGTGGCGCCGATCACGCGGCCGTCGGTGAACGCGACCGCGGCGGGCCCGTCCCACGGCTCCATCAGGCACGAGTGGAAGGCGTAGAAGCCGCGCAGGTGCTCCGGGAGGTCCTCGCGGCCGTCGTAGGCCTCCGGGATCATCATCATCACCGCGTGCGGCAGCGAGCGGCCGGCGAGCACCAGCAGCTCGAGCACGTTGTCGAACGTCGCGGAGTCCGACCCGCCCGGGCGCACGATCGGCAGCACCTTCGCCAGGTCGTCGCCGAACAGCTCGGAGGCGAGCTGCGACTCGCGCGCGCGCATCCAGTTGACGTTGCCGCGCAGCGTGTTGATCTCGCCGTTGTGGGCGATCATCCGGTAGGGATGGGCGAGCTCCCAGCTCGGGAAGGTGTTGGTGGAGAAGCGGGAGTGGACGAGCGCCAGCGCGGACTCCGTGCGGGTGTCCTGGAGGTCCGGGTAGTAGCCGAGCAGCTGCGGCGCGGTGAGCATCCCCTTGTAGACGACCGTGCGGCTGCTGAAGCTCGGGATCACGAGGTCCGGGCCGGCGGCCAGCTCGGCCACGCGGCGGATCACGTAGAGCTTGCGCTCGAAGGCGTCCCGGTCTGCGGCCAGCTCGTCCGACGCGGCGACGATCAGCTGCTTGACGTAGGGAGCGAAGAAGTTGGCGGTGATGCCGACGTAGTCCTTGTCGACCGGCACGTCACGCCAGCCGACGACGCGCTGCCCCTCCGCCTCGACGGTGCGCTCGAGCAGCCCCTCCAGCTCGGCGCGGCGCTCCTCGTCCCGTGGCAGGAAGCAGACGCAGACCCCGTAGGCGCCCGGGGGCGGGAGGTCCTCGTCGAGCATCGCGCGCAGGAACGCGTCGGGCAGTTGCAAGAGGATGCCTGCACCGTCGCCCGTGTTCGGGTCGGCGCCGGCGGCGCCGCGGTGCTCGAGGTTCTCCAGCGCCACGACCGCCCGCTGGACGGTCTCGTGCGTGGGAACGCCGTCCAGCCGCGCGACCATGGCGACGCCGCAAGCGTCGTGCTCGTAGGTCGGGTCGTACAGGCCAACCGGGCGGGTCGGCCTCTGCATGCGTGACATGACGTGCTCCCCTGGGCGCGCGGCGTGGGCACTGAGGCGGAAGCGGAAAGGTAGCAGTGGCGCAGGCGGCGTTATGTCGCGTCGCGGAGGATTCCTGCGCGCGTTGCAGCGATCACCCGGTCGACGCGGCCTCTTGACGCAATGTTCTTGCGTCCGGGCCTCATTCAGCGCAACTGGCGCATGCGCCGCGCAGGACCACGTCGTGCTCCTGGACGGCGTAGCCGACGCGTGCGGACAGGCGCTCGATCGCCTGCTCGAGCGCCGGGTCCTCGAACGCGTCGACGCGCCCGCAGCGCGAGCAGACGAGATGGTGGTGGTGGGCGCCGGCCGGGTCCGCGGGCTCGAAGGCGGCGGTGCCGTCGACGTCGACGCGGTGGACGAGGCCGAGGCTGGTCAGCAGGTCGAGCGCGCGGTAGACCGAGGCGAGGCCCACGCGGCGGTCGTTGTCGCGCAGCGCGTCGTGGATCTGCTGCGCAGTGAGGCAGCAGTCCTGGCGCGAGAGCAGGTCCAGCACCTCGTCGCGCGCGCCGCCGGCCCGCAGGCCGTTGGTGCGCAGCTTCTCGCGTGCGTGCTCGGCCCAGTCCACGCCCTGGATTCTATCTCGCGATGACGAGAATCGTTATCATCTTCGACCCCGATGCGCGCCGCCCTGCTCCCCGCGCTCCTCGCGCTCGCCGTGCTCGCGGGCTGCGGGGGCGACGACGCCGCCTCCGGCCGCCTGCCGGTCGTCGCCACGACGACCCAGGTCGCCGACATGGTCGCCAACGTGGGCGGCGACCGGATCGACGTCGACCGCCTGCTGGCGCCCAACGCCGACCCGCACGACTACGAGCCGCGGCCCAGCGACGCGGAGGCGATCGCCCGCGCCCGGCTGGTCGTCCGCTCCGGCGGCGACCTCGACGAGCTGGCTCGGCGACGTGATCGAGGGCGCGGGCGCCGACCCGCAGGTCGTGACGCTGATCGACCGCGTCCGGCGGATGGGCGAGGACCCGCACTGGTGGCACGACCCGCGCAACGGCGAGCGGGCGGTGGCCGCGATCCGCGAAGCGCTCGTGCGCGCCGACCCCGCGGGCCGCGCGACATACGAGTCCAACGCGCGCGCGTACGTGAGGACCCTCTCGCGGCTCGACGAGGAGGTGGCGCGCTGCATGGACGCCGTCGCCCGCGGAGCGGCGGCGGCTGGTCAGCACGCACGACTCGCTCGGCTACTTCGCGGCCCGCTACGGGGTCGAGGTGATCGGCTCCGTGCTGGACTCGCTGTCGACGCGGGCGCAGCCGTCGGCCGGCGACGCGCAGGCGCTGGTGGACCAGATGCGCGCGCGCGACGTGAAGGTCGTGTTCGCCGAGAGCTCGGTCGACCCGCGGGTGGAGCGCGCGATCGCCGACGAGGCGGGCGCGCGGCTCGGGGATCCGCTGTGGGCGGACACGCTCGGGCCGCCCGGCTCGTCCGGCGACACGTACGTCAAGTCGATCGCGGCGAACGCGAGCGCGCTCGCGCGCGGGTTCGGCGCCCCCGGCTGCGACTTCCCCGCCGCGCGATGATCGAGCCGTTCGACCTGCCCTACATGCAGCGCGCGCTCGTCGAGCTCGCGCTGCTGTCGATCCCCGGCGGCCTGCTCGGCACGTGGATCGTCCTGCGCCGGCTGGCGTTCTACACGCACGCGGTCGGCACGGCGACGTTCCCGGGCCTGGTGGTGGCGGGGCCGTGGGGCGTGCCGCCGCAGCTGGCCGCGCTCGGCGTGAGCCTGTGCATGGCCGGCGGGCTCGAGCGGCTCGTGCGCGGGCGGCGCGTGGCCCCCGACGCGGCGACCGGCCTGCTGCTGGCGGGAGCGCTGGCGCTCGGCGTCGTGCTCGCCTCGGACGTCTACGAGGCGCCCGCGAGCGTCGACCGATTGCTGTTCGGGACGGTGCTCGGCGTCACCGACGCGGACCTGCTGCTCACCGCCGGCGCCGCGCTGCTGGCGGCCGGCGCCGCGTTCGCCTGCCACCGCTCGTGGACGGCCAGCGCGTTCGACCCGGCGAGCGCGCGCTCGCTCGGGATCCGCACCCGCGCCGCCGACTGGGCGCTGCTCGGCTTCGTGGCCATGACCGTGGTGGTGGCCGTGGACGCCGTCGGCGCGCTGCTGGTCGGCGCGCTGCTGGTGCTCCCGGCGGCGACGGTGGCCCTTGTCGCGGCGCGCCTGCCCGCGCTGCTGGCCGGCTCGGTCGGGCTGACGCTCGTGGAGAGCGTGGCCGGGCTGTGGCTCGCGCACATCGTCGACGTGCCGCCCGGGCCCGCGATCGCGGTGCTCGCGGGGACCGTCTTCGCCGTGACCGCCGTCGCCGGAAGCGTGCGGGCGTGACGCCGCTCGTCTCGGTCGAGGAGCTGTCCGGCGGCTACGGCGGCGAGCGGCTCGCGCTGCGCGACGTGACGTTCAGCGTCGCCGAGGGCTCGTCGGTGGCGGTGCTGGCGCCCAACGGCGGCGGCAAGACGACGCTGCTGCGGGCCCTGCTGGGCGAGCTGCCGGTGGCGCGCGGCCGGATCGCGATCGACGGCCGCGCCGCGTACGTGCCGCAGGGCGAGCGCTCGCGGCTCGACTTCCCGGTCGACGCGCTCGGCGTCGCGGTGATGGGCAGTTACGGCCGCACGCCCTGGTACCGCCGGACGGGGCGCGCCGAGCGGGCGGCGGCGCGCTCGGCGCTGGAGCGCGTCGGGCTCGGCGCCGAGGCGGGGCGCCGGTACGGGACGCTCTCGGGCGGGCAGCGCCAGCGCGTGCTGATCGCCCGGGCGCTGGTGCAGGACGCGCGCGTGCTCCTGCTCGACGAGCCCTTGACCGGCGTCGACCGCGTGAGCGCGGAGCGGATCGGCCGGCTGTTCGAGGAGCTGCGGGGCGAGGGCCGCGCGCTGCTGCTCGCCACGCACGACATCGCGCTGGCCCGCGAGTGCGACCGCGTGCTCTGCCTCAACGGCCGCCAGATCGCGTTCGGGCCGCCGGAGGAGGCGCTGACGATGGACGCGCTCGAGCAGACCTACGGCGGCGAGGTGATCCGGCTCGACGACGATCACGTCGTCACGGTGGACCACCACGATCACGGCGAGGGCCCGCCGTGATCGACACGCTGCTGGACCCGTTCCGCTCCGAGATCGGGATGCGGATGCTGGCCGAGCTCGTGCTGCTCGGCGTCGTGTTCGGCCCGCTCGGCGTCTGGGTGCTCCTGATGCGCCACGCGTACGCGGCCGAGTCGCTCGCGCACGCGATGCTGCCCGGGCTCGTGCTGGCCGCGGTCGCCGGGCTGCCGCTGCTGGTCGGCGCGGCCGGCGGGCTGCTGCTCGGCGCCGTGCTGATCGCGATAGCGGCGCGCGACCGGCGCGTCGGCGGCGACCTCGCGGTGGCGGTCACGATCACCGCGCTGACCGGCGCGGGCGCGCTGCTGGCGCTGGCGCCCGAGACCCCGGCGGGCCTCCAGGAGCGCCTGTTCGGCGACCTGCTGGGCGTGCGCGGAGAGGACGTCGCCGCCGCCGGCGCGCTGGCGCTGGCCGGCCTCGCCGCGCTCGCCCTGGGCCACCGCACGCTCAGCCTCGCGGCCTTCGACCGCATGACCGCGCGCGCGCTCGGCATCCACCCGGCCCGCGCCGAGCTGGCGCTGCTGGTGCTGCTCGCCGCCGCCATCGTGGCGGCCGTCCGCGGCCTCGGCAGCCTGCTGCTCGTCGCCTTCCTGCTCGCGCCGTCCGCCACCGCGCTCCGCCTCGTCCACCGGCTCGTCCCCGCCCTGGGCGTGTCCGCGGGGCTGGCGGTGGCGACCGGGATCGCCGGGCTCTACCTGACCTACTACGCCGACCTCGCGGCGGGAGCCTCGGTCGCGCTCGTCGCCGTAGCGGTGTTCGCGCTCTCGCTCGTGGCGAGACCGTCGGGGCCGCCCGCGGCGGCCGGCGGGCCGGTCGAGGCGCTCGGGGAGGTCCGCTGAGCGAAAGTCAACGGCGCTGGGTGGGAAGCGAGGTGCATTTCGTCACGCGGAGTCGGCCGCGTCGGCGAGCGTGACGATGCACACCAGAGGAGCGAACGTCACGCTCGCCGACGCGGCATGCGCGAGCGTGACGAAATGCACCCCAGCACCCCCACCCAGCCGCAGTTGACGTCCGCCCCGCCTCACTCCCCCGGCCCCGAGTGCCGATCAGGCCGCGCGGTTCGGCGATGACGCAGACCGGCGAGTGGTGACCTCGGCTCACCTGCGCGCCGCGTCGTAGACCTCGGCGACCCGCTCCGCCAGCGACGGCCACGCGTAGCGCGCGCGGGCGTCGTCGGCCGCGAGCTCGCCGCGGCGGCGCCGCTCGGCCGGGTCGTTGACGGTGTCCACCAGCGCCTGCGCGAGCCCGTCGCGGTCGTCGGGAGGCACGAGCCAGCCGGTCTCGCCGTCGCGGACGATCTCCGCCGGGCCGTAGGCGTCGACCGCGATCGCGGGCAGCCCGCACGCGCCGCCCTCGACGAGCACCTGGCCGAACTGCTCGCGGACGGACGGGAGCACGACGACGTCGGACGCGGCGAGGAAGTCCGGCAGCTCCTCGTGGTCGTGCCAGCCGGCCAGGAAGACGTCCTCGGCGCCGGTGCGGCGGATCGTCTCCAGCGGGTGCTCGCCCTCCCACTCCCCCGGGAAGCCGCCGACCAGCACGAGCGGCGCGCGGCGCTCGAAGCGCGCCCGCGCGTCCGCGTACGCCTCGATCAGCAGCGCCGATCCGCTTGACCTCCGTGTAGCGCCCGACGTAGAGCAGGACGGGCGTCTCGCCGCGGTCGTCGCCGAACGCGGCCATGTCGGCCTCCGTGTAGCGCACCGAGCCGGCCTCCTCGTCCGGCGCCCAGCCGTGCGGCTCCTCCACCAGGTGCCGCCGCCAGTGCGCGCGGTGGTCGACGTGACGCGGCCGGAAGGTCTCCGGGTCGAAGCCGTTGGCGATGCGCACGCAGCGGTCGGGATCGACGCCGAGCAGGCGCTCCGCGCGGGCGACCTGCGAGCCCGAGAGCACGATCAGCCGCTCGCAGCGGGCCGCCCACTCGCGCATCCGCGCGGCCCACGCCGGCCCGTGCGGCCAGCGGCCGGGGTCGTCCTCGATCGCCTCCAGCATCAGCAGCTCCGTGCCGTGCAGGTGGCCGACCACCGGGACGTCCGGCGCCACGCGGGCGGCGGCCGCGTACAGCGGCGTGAGGTGGTGCAGGTGCAGCACGTCGGCGTCCGCCGCGCCCGCGTCCGCGAGCGCGCGCTCCCACGCCCGCGCCTGGTGCTCGTAGGCGCGATCGTCGAGCGCGGCGAACACGCGGTCCTGCGCCCCGGGCCGGTCCTCGTAGGACGGGTGCAGCGGCGGGTCGGCCAGCATCGGGTCCTCCGCCTCCAGCGCGGCCGTCATGTCGACGGGACGCACGTCGACGCCGCGGTAGAACGCCCGCGCCTCGCCCGGCCGGCCCGCCAGCGAGAGCGAGCCGGACGCCACGGTGACGTCCCAGCCCGCGGCCGGCAGGTTCCGCGCGAGGTTGCGGGCGACGTGCGCCGACCCGCCGCGCGGGAAGAAGATCAGCCCCATCAGCGCACGCGGCATGGCGCGGCACGCTAGCCGGAATGGGCCGAGCCGTGATTTAGACGTGCCATAATTCCTGTCGTGGCAGGGCAAACAGAAGTTGTCGCGGCACCTATCGGGGTCGCGCCGGCCCCCGAGTCGGCGCTCGTGCGCGCACGGGCGCGCGGCCCGCTGCGAGGCCGCCTGGCCCTGCTCGGACCCGCGTTCGTCGCGGCCGTCGCGTACATCGACCCGGGCAACTTCGCCACCAACATCGCCGGCGGCGCGAAGTACGGCTTCCTGCTCGTCTGGGTGATCGTCGCGGCGAACCTGATGGCGATGCTCGTGCAGTACCTGTCGGCCAAGACCGGCATCGCGACCGGCCGCAACCTGCCCGAGCTCTGCCGCGACACGTTCCCGCGGCCGGTCACGTGGGGCCTGTGGGTCCAGGCGGAGGCGATCGCCATCGCGACCGACCTGGCGGAGTTCGTGGGCGCCGCGATCGCGCTGAACCTGCTGTTCGGGGTGCCGCCGTTCTCCGCCGGCCTGATCACGGCCGCCGTCGCCTTCGCGATCCTGGCCCTCCAGACGCGCGGGTACCGCCGCTTCGAGCTGGCGATCGCCGGCTTCCTCGCCATCGTCTGCCTCGGGTTCCTCTACGACCTGACGTTCGTCGGCGTCGACGCCGGCGCGTTCGCCGGCGGCCTGATCCCCGGCTTCGCCGGGACCGACAGCATCCTGCTCGCGGTCGGGATCCTCGGCGCGACGGTGATGCCGCACGTCGTGTACCTGCACTCGGCGCTGACCAGCCGCCGGATCCCCGCCGAGGACGCCGCCGAGCGCCGCGAGCTGGTGCGCTTCCAGCGCCTCGACGTCGTGCTGGCGATGGGCATCGCCGGCTTCATCAACATGACGATGCTGGTCGTCGCCGCCGAGCTGTTCCACGACTCCGGGCGCACGGGCGTGGACACGATCGAGGGCGCGCACGCGGGCATCGAGGCGCTGATCGGCGGCGGCGCGGCACTGGCCTTCGCGGTCGCGCTGCTCGCGTCCGGCCTGTCGAGCTCCAGCGTCGGTACGTTCGCCGGCCAGGTCGTGATGCAGGGCTTCATCGACCGGCGCATCAACCTGTTCCTGCGGCGCGCGATCACGATGGCGCCCGCGCTGGTGGTCCTCGCCGTGGGCGTCGACGCGTCCTCCACGCTCGTGATCTCCCAGGTCGTGCTGTCGTTCGGCATACCCTTCGCACTCGTGCCGATGATCCTGCTCACGCGCCGCACCGACGTCATGGGCGAGCTCGTCAACCGTCCGGCCACCACCGCGGTGGCCTCGGTGGTGGCGGCGCTGATCATCGCGCTCAACGCGTTCCTGCTGTTCGACACGTTCTTCGGGTGACTCGACCGGTCACGGTCCTCGCCGCGGGCGGGACGATCGCGATGTCGAGTGCGACCGGCGGGCCCGTCGCCCCCGAGCTCGACGCCGACGCGCTGATCGCCGCCGTGCCGACGCTGGCGGAGCACGGCGGCCTGACGGCCCGCACGATCGACAAGCGGCCGAGCGCCCAGCTCGATGGCGCCGGCGCGCTGTCGATCGCGCGCGCCGCGGCCGGTGAGGCGGAGCAGGGCCGCGGCGTGGTGGTCACGCACGGCACGGACACGCTGGAGGAGGTCGCGTTCCTGTGCGACCTCGTCTACGGCGGCGACGCGCCGGTCGTCTTCACGGGCGCGATGCGGCCCGCCAGCGCTCCGGGCGCCGACGGGCCGGCCAACCTGGCGGACGCCGTCGCGGTCGCCGGCTCGGAGGAGGCCGCGGGCCTCGGCGTGCTGGCCGTCTTCGCGGGCGAGGTCCACGCGGCCCGCTCGGTCCGCAAGTCGGACTCGACCGCCCCGGGGGCGTTCGACTCGCCGCGCGACGGCCCGCTCGGGCGCGTCGCCGAGGGCCGCGCGCTGATCGACCGGCGCGTCGGCCGCCGGCCGCCGCTGGCCGTCGAGCGCTTCGACGCCGTCGTCCACGTGATCGCGGCCGGGCTCGCGGCGGACGGCGCGCTGCTCGACGCCGCGATCGACGCCGGCGCGGACGGGCTCGTGGCCGTCGCCCTCGGCGCGGGGCACGTCCCGCCGCCGTTCCTGCGCGCGCTGGAGCGCGCCGCCGCGCGCGTGCCGATCGTCGCGACCGTGCGCCCCGAGCGCGGCGGGATCCTGCGCGCCACGTACGGATTCGAGGGCGCGGAGGGCGACCTGCGCGCGTCGGGCGCCGTCTGCGCCGGCGGACTCTCCCCCGCCGCCGCGAGGGTCAAGCTGGTGGCCTGCCTCGGGGCGGGCTGCGACCGCGCCGCGCTCGCGGAGGCGTTCGCGCCCGACGACCGCTGAACGCCGGCGAACCGGCGCCCTCGGTGGTTTCCACACCGCGGCCACCCGGCGGGCGATGATGTAGCCGATGAGGACGCGCTCGAGCCTCTGGGTCGCGGCCGGCGTGCTGGTCCCGCTCGCCATGCTCCCGATCGCGGTGGTGGCCTCGGGCGACGTCGTGCTCGTCACGCTGTTCGTCGTCGGCCCGCTGCTCGCCGCGATCGGCGCCACGCCGCGGGAGACCGCCCTCGTCGCGGTCTTCGCGCTGGCGCTGGGCGCGCTCGAGCTGTTCGTTCTCGACGCGCCCTTCGAGGTCCAGGACGCCGTCCGCCTCATCACGCTGATCGCCGGCGGGGCGCTCGCCGTGCTGCTGGCGGCCATGCGCGAGCGGCTCGAGCACCGGACCCGCGAGGCGCGCGAGATCTCGCGCCACGCGGAGGAGGCGTTCGCGCTGCTCGACGTCATCTACGAGCACGCCCCGGTCGGCCTGGCGTTCTACGACCGCGCCGGCCGCTACGCCCGCATCAACGAGCGGCTGGCGGAGATCAACGGCCTGCCGGCGGCCGACCACATCGGCCGGACGGCGGCGCAGGTGCTCCCGAAGGTGCCCGACGTGGCGGTCAGGATCGCCGAGGTGGCGAGGACCGGCGAGCCGGCGACCGAGGTCGAGATCACCGGCGAGACGCCCGCCAGGCCGGGCGTGGAGCGCACCTGGCTCGCCTCGTACTGGCCCGTGCGGGCGCGCGAGGCCGCCGATGTGCTCGGCGTCGGCGCCGTCGTCTTCGAGGTCACCGAGCGGCGCGCGGCGGAGCGCGCGCTGCGGACGCAGACCGACCGCTACGAGACGCTCCTGACCGCGCTGTCTGAGGTCGGCGAGGGCATGGTCGTGCTGGAGGACGGCCGCTGCGTCTACGCGAACGCCGCCTTCGAGCAGCTGAGCGGCTACACGTTCCCGGAGCTGGCGGCGATGGAGTCCGTGTTCGCGCTCGTCGACCCCGACGACCGTGAGGAGGCGGTGCGCCGCGCCCGGCTGCGGGCGGAGCGCGACGTGGTCGACCCGACCTACCAGCTCGCGATGCGCCGGCGCGACGGCGGCCGCGTGCTGCTCGAGCTCGCCGGCGTGCCGCTCGAGATCGCCGAGCCTCCGGCTCGGCGGCAGCTCGTCGTCGTCGTGCGCGACGTGACCGCGCGCCGCCAGGCCGAGGACGAGCGCGAGCGGCTGCTGCGCACGTCCGCGGTGCTCGCCGAGGCGAGCGCGCTGTTCGACCAGTCGCTCGACGAGGACCGGACGCTGCGGAGCGTCGCGGGGCTGTGCGTGCGCGACCTGGCGGACACGTGCCTGGTCGTGCTCGGCGCGCCGCCGGGGCCGGTCCGGCGCGGGATCTCGGTGGCGCGCGAGCCGGAGCGCGAGGACGCGGGGGCGGTCGAGCGAGCGCTCGCCGGCAAGCCGCCGCCGGCCGTGGCCGAGGTGCTGCGCACGGGGCGGGCGACGGCGCTGGCCCAGGACGGCGGCGCGCTGCTCGTGGTGCCGCTGAGCGCGCGCGGCCGTGTGCTCGGCGCGCTCGCGGCGGGCTTCGACCGGCTGGCGGACGAGGATCGCGCGGACGAGCTCGCCCTGCTCGAGGACCTCGGCCGCCGCGCGGCGCTCGCGCTCGACAACGCGCGGCTCTACGAGGAACGCACGGCGGTCGCCCAGACGCTCCAGCGGTCGCTGCTGCCGCCCGAGTTGCCGGTCATCCCCGGCGTGCAGGTCGCGGCCCGCTACCTGGCCGCGGGGTCCGGCAACGACATCGGCGGCGACTTCTACGACGGCTTCGCCACGGGCCGCGGCGATTGGGCGCTGGTGATCGGCGACGTATGCGGCAAGGGCGCCGAGGCGGCCGCGATCACCGCGCTCGCCCGCTACACGCTGCGGGCGTCCGTGCTGCACAGCGCGTCGCCGGCGAACGTGCTCGCGGAGCTCAACGAGGCGCTGCTGCGCCAGCGGCTCGACTACCGCTTCTGCACGGTGCTCTACGCGTCGGTGAAGCCGACCGAGGACGGCGCGGAGGTGATCCTGGCCACGGGCGGGCACCCGCTGCCGCTGGTGCTGCGCGACGGCGGCGCGGTGGAGACCGCGGGCGCGCCGGGGACGCTGCTCGGGATCGTCCCCGACCCGGACATCTCGCAGCAGCGGGTGCTGCTCGGGCCGGGCGACGCGCTCGTGCTCTACACGGACGGCGTGGTGGAGGCCAGCCCGGCCGACGACGCTCTCGGGCCGGAACGGCTGATGGCCTTCCTCGCCGATCGCCGCGATCACGACGCGGCGCGGATCGCCGAGTCGATCGAGCGGAAGGCGCTCGAGGTCCAGGGCGGACGGCTGCGCGACGACGTCGCGGTGGTCGTGCTGCGCGTGGCCGGCGACGGCGTGGAAGCGCCGTTTGACGCCGCGGAGCCCGGGGTAGCGGCACGGTCGTGAAGCTGCTGGTCGTGACGCCCGAGCCCGTCGACGCGGACATGCTGCGCGCGACGCTCGGGGACGAGGTCGAGGGCGCCGAGGTGCTCGTCGTCTCCCCCGCGACCAACGAGTCCAAGGTGGCCTTCTGGGTCTCCGATCCCGACGAGGCGATCGCCGAGGCCGAGGAGGCGCAGAACGAGACCGTCGAGCGGCTCGAGGAGGGCGGTGTCGACGCCGCCGGCGACACCGGCGAGAGCGAGCCGGCGGTCGCGATCCAGGACGCGCTGGCGACGTTCGCGGCCGATCGCATCGTGGTCTTCTCGCATCCCGAGAGCGACCGCGACTACCGCGAGGACGAGGGGCTCGCGGACGCCGAGCAGCGCTTCGGGGTCCCCGTGACCCACGCCCTGATCTCGCGCTGAGCCGTACCGCCGGGGAGTGGCCGCGGCGCCGGTCGGCGATCCTGTCGGCGTGCGCCCGCTCAGCCCCTACCGGCGACTCGGCGCGGACCTGCCGTTCGGCGATCCGCGGCGCGCGCACGGCGTGGCGATGGAGGGGTACTACTGGCGGCTCTGGGATTCCGCGACGGGTCGCTGCATCGTGGCGCTGTGCGGCGTGTGCCGGGCGCCGGACGGCGACTGGGCCGTCGTGGCGCTGGCGGCCGATCCCGGCGGGTTCGTGCGCTGGGTGAACGCGGGGCGGGCGTGGGCGGACGGGGCGGGGCTCGGGGTGGCCGCCTGGGAGGGCGATGCGCCGGTCCTGCGCGCGGACGCGCGGCGGGTGGCGGTCGACCTCGGGCCGGACGCGCGGCTGGAGGCGGTCTTCGAGGGCCGGGTGCAGTGGCCGCGGCGGGCGTTCGGCGGGCTCGGGATCGCGCAGGTGGCGCCGGGGCTGCCGCAGTACTGGCATCCGCACCTGCTCGGCGCGCGCGTGCGCGGGTCGGCCGTGCTGGGCGGCTCGAGCTTCGAGCTGACCGGGTTCTGCGCCTACTCCGAGAAGAACTGGGGCGGCGCGTTCCCGGGCGAGTGGTGGTGGGGCCAGGCCGGGTTCGGCGACGGCGGGGCGATGGCGGCGTTCGCGGGCGGCCGGCTGGGCGGTCCGCTCGCCGCCAGCGCCATCGTCGTGCGGGCGGGCGGGGACGTGCTGCGGTTCGCGCCGCCGTTCGCGATCGTCAGCGCTGACGTGGGCGGCGGCGAGTGGCGCCTCCGCGCCCGTTCCGCGCGGGCGCGCGTGCTGCTGGAGGGCGAGACCGCCGGGCCGCCGCACATCCTGCCCGTGCCGGTCGTGCCCGAGCGGCGGGCGGTGCTCCGGTCCGAGCACCACCTGTCCGGGCGGATGCGGGTGGCGGTCCGGCGCGGTGGGAGGGTGCTGCTGCGGGAGGAGTCCGCGCTCGCCGGGCTCGAGCACGGCACCCCCGCCCCGCCGGGCTCTCGCGGGGCCGGCGCCGCGCCGGGCTCTTGAGGTGTCGGCGTCCCGCCGGCTCTTGAACTGCGGCTGGGTGGGGGTCGGGAGCACCGGCGGGGCGGTGTTCAACGTCGTAACGGGCGGCGCGGACCCGGACCGTTACGACGTTGACCACCGCGGCCGGCGCCCCCACCGCCCCCACCCAGCCGCAGTAGACGTTCCGCTCCGCCCGAACGCCCGAAATCCGAGCTCACCGCCGCTCGGCACGCCGGGCGGCCAGCGCGAGCGGCTCGGAGCCGACGAGCCGCTCGAAGTGCCCGATCACCGCCCACAGCGCCCGGAGCCGGAACGCGGCCGCGCGGTCGGTCGGCTGGACGCGGGCCTCGGAGACGATCTCGGCGCGGCCGTCGCCGGCGTCTCGAATCCAGTGGCCGAAGAGCACCCGGACGGTGCCGGGCTCGTCCCAGTCGCGGAACGCCTCCGGCCCGTCGAGCCGCGGGTAGTCGCGGCCGAGCGTCCAGATGCGGCCGCACAGGCCCGTGATCAGGAGCCGCTCGTCCTCCTCGAGCACGGTGAACGGGTAGGCGCGGAAGAGGTCGTGGTACGTGAGGTCGCGCGCCAGGCCGGGGATCCGCCAGCGGACCAGCCGGCCCAGCGAGCGCGTCTCGTCGAGCCGGACCCGCATCGCCTCGCCCCACAGCTCCTCGGGGGCGCACGCCGCCGCCTGCGCGTGCTGGGTCCGCACGGCGGGCGAGCCGAGCCATGGGTCGAGGCGCTCCGAGGCCATCGCGCGAAGGTACCCGCCGGAACGGCTCGGCCCGCCGAAGGCGGCGCGCGCCGACTCAGGGCCCGGCGGCGCGCCGCGCGCCGCCGCGCGGCGCGCGCCGACTCAGGGCCCGGCGGCGCGTGGGTATCGTGGCCGGGCGCATGGGCCTCATCCAGCACAAGCGGGAGGCGTACTGGTTCTACCGCTTCCTCTCGCTGGTCTACGACCGCTGGGTGAACCCGCTGTTCTGGACGCCGCCGATGCGGGCGAAGGCGCTCGAGGCCGCCCGGCTGGACTCCCCGCACCTCGAGACCCTGGACGCCGGCGCCGGCACGGGCTTCACGACCGAGGGGATCGTCGCATCGGTCCACGCCGAGCACGTCACGATGCTGGACCAGAGCCCGCACCAGCTCGCCCGGGCGCGCGAGAAGCCGCCGCTGGAGGCGTGCCGCAAGCTGCTCGGCGACGCGGAGGACCTCCCGTTCGGCGAGGACACGTTCGACCGCTACGTCTCGGCCGGCAGCATCGAGTACTGGCCCGACCCGCAGCGCGGCATCGCCGAGGCGTACCGGGTCGTCAAGCCCGGCGGGCTGGCCACGGTCATCGGCCCCGTCGAGCCCGCCCACCCGGTCCTGCGACGGCTCACGAGCACCTGGATGCTGTTCCCCACCGAGCAGCAGTACCGGGAGTGGTTCGGTCGCGCCGGCTTCGAGGACATCGACGTGCGCGTCGTGGCGCCCGACTGGTACCGCGGCCGCTCGCCGTACGCGGTGAGCATCGCCGGCCGGAAGACCAGACCGGGTCCGCCGGCCCTCCCGACAGGACCGAGCGAGGACCGCGCCGCGCCGATGACGCCGAAGGAGCGGCTCCGGTTCGCGACCCGCTTCGCGGTCGGCTCCGCGGCCGGCCTCGTGTTCGTGCCGATCGGCGTGCTGCTGTCGCTGCGCGCCCGGCTCGCCCGCCGCGGATGACGGCCGCCGGCGCCGTCGCCGTCCCCGCGCGCGCCGCCGGCGTGCTGTGGCGCTTCAGCCGGCCCCACACGATCGTCGGCACGACGGTCAGCATCGTCGGCCTCTTCACGATCGTCGTCGCGCAGCTCCCGCACACGGACGCCTCCGCAGCCGCCTTCCACCTGTTCTGGACCCTTGTCGCCGGCGCCGCCGTGAACGTGTTCATCGTCGGCGTCAACCAGATCTCCGACGTCGAGATCGACCGCGTCAACAAGCCGTACCTGCCGATCGCCGCCGGCGACCTCTCCAGGGAGCGCGCCACGTGGATCGTCGCCGCCGCCGGCGCGCTGCCCGTGATCCTCGCGCTCACCCAGGGACCGATCGAGCTGGCGGCGGTCGTCGCGGCGCTGGCCGTCGGCGCCGCCTACTCGCTCCCGCCGGCGCGACTGAAGCGCTACCCGGTGATCGCTTCGCTGTGCGTCTCCGGCGTGCGCTCCGCGATCGTCAACCTCGCGGTCGCCGCCCACTTCACCGCCGCGCTCGGCACAGAAGGCGCTCGCATCCCCGACGCCGTGTGGGCGCTCACCGCGTTCGTGCTCCCGTTCAGCCTCGCGATCGCGATCCTCAAGGACGTCCCGGACGCGGAGGGCGACCGCCGTCACCGGATCGCCACGTTCACCGTCCGCCACGGCGGCCGCGCCGTCATGCGCGCCGGCCTGGCCACGCTCACCGTGGCGTACGTGGCGATGGCCGTCCTCGGCCCGCTGCTGGTCGACGGCGCCCACCCCGTGGTCCTGTCGGCCACCCATCTCGGCGCGCTCGCGCTGCTCCATCTCGCCGCCCGCGGGGTCGACCCCGCCGATCACGCCCAGTTCACAGCGTTCTACCTGCGGGTGTGGCAGCTGTTCTTCCTGGAATACGCCATCGTTCCCGTTTCCTGTTTGGCCGCTTAGGCGTACGGGCCATCCCGTAACCCGCCGGTTGGGAGTAGACAAACCCCCGCCTCGTGGAGTAGCTTCTGGCGCGATGGCGCTCGCGTACGACGCTAAGCGGCACCCTGGAGAACCTGCGCCCGCGACAGCCGCGGCGAACCGCCCCAGCGCGGCTCGCGCCGGGCGCGCACCGAGCCCCAACACGATCAGCGCCAGCCAGGCGCGTGCCGCCAGGCGGCGCGAGGCGCTCAGCCACGAGCAGGCCGTCTCGGCCTGGCTCCGCGAGCTCTCGGGCCGCGGACGCTGAAGCTGACGCAGGCGTAGCATCCCTCACACCAGCGTCGTTTTCGCCGCCCGCCGCGTGGGCAAGGCCGTAGTACAACCGGTGTAGAGACCTTCAACCAAGAGGAGCCATTCGATGGCCAAGACCCCGCTCCAGGAGTTGGCCGACCAGGGTCAGAGCGTGTGGATCGACTACCTGTCGCGCCGCTTCGTCCACGACGGCGACCTCCAGGGCCTGGTGGACCTGGGTGTCGTCGGCGTCACCTCCAACCCCACGATCTTCCAGGGCGCGATCGCCGAGGGCGACGCCTATGACGACCAGATCCGCGAGCTCGTCGAGAAGGGCGAGAGCGACCCGAAGGAGATCTTCGTCGCCGTCGCCTCCGACGACATCCGCGACGCCTGCGACCTGCTGCGCACCGTCTACGACGAGGGCAACGGCAAGGACGGCTACGTGTCGTTCGAGGTCGACCCGACGCTCGCCCACGAGACGGAGAAGACGCAGCAGGAGGCCAAGCGCCTGCACGCGCTGGTCGAGCGGCCGAACCTGTTCATCAAGATCCCGGCCACCAAGGAGGGCCTGCCCGCCATCGAGGAGACGATCGCGGCCGGCATCCCGGTCAACGTCACGCTGATCTTCTCGCTCGAGCGCCACCGCGAGGTGGCCGAGGCCTACGTCCGCGGCCTCAAGCGCCTCGCCGACAGCGGCGGCGACGTCAGCAAGGTCGCATCCGTCGCCTCGTTCTTCGTGTCGCGCGTCGACACCGAGGCCGACAAGCGCCTGGACGAGATCGACCGCCCGGACCTCAAGGGCAAGCTCGCGATCGCCAACGCCAAGCTCGCCTACCAGACCTACAAGGAGGTCTTCGCCGGCTCCGAGTGGGAGGAGCTGAAGGCCAAGGGCGCGACCGCCCAGCGCTGCCTGTGGGCGTCGACCTCGACCAAGAACCCCGAGTACCGCGACGTCATCTACGTCGAGGAGCTCGTCGGGGCGGACACGGTCAACACGATGCCGCGCGCGACCGTCGAGGCGGTCCTCGACCACGGGGAGATCCGCCCGAGCCTCGAGGAGGACGTCGAGGGCGCCCGCCAGGTGCTGAAGGACCTCGAGGAGGCCGGCATCGACTACGACGACGTCGTCGACACGCTCGAGCGCGAGGGCGTGCAGAAGTTCGCCGACTCGTTCAAGGAGCTGTTCTCCGACATCGAGTCCAAGCGCGACCAGCTCGTGGCAGCCTGAGCATGGCCAAGCAGGGAACCGACTTCCAGCGCGAGCTGGGCCAACAGCTGCGCGTCGATTCAGTGCGCGCCTCCGCGGCGGCCGGCTCCGGCCACCCGACCTCGTCGATGTCGGCCGCGGACCTGATGGCGGTCCTCCTGGACGGCCATCTGAAGCTCGACTACGCCAACCCGGGCAACCCGGCGAACGACCACCTGGTCTTCTCCAAGGGCCACGCGTCGCCGCTGTACTACGCGATCCTCAAGGCGGCGGGGGCGATCGAGGACGAGGAGCTGCTCACGTTCCGCAAGCTCGGCTCGCGGCTCGAGGGCCACCCCACCCCGCGGATCCCGCCGACCGACGTGGCGACGGGCTCGCTCGGCCAGGGGCTCCCGATCTCGGTCGGCATCGCGATGACCGGCCGCAACCTCGACAAGCTGCCGTACCGCGTCTGGTGCCTGTGCGGCGACTCCGAGATGGCCGAGGGCTCGATCTGGGAGGCGTTCCAGCACGCCGGCTGGGAGGGCCTGGACAACCTGATCGCGATCGTCGACGTCAACCGCCTGGGCCAGACCCGCGAGACGATGCTCGGCTGGGACACCGCCGGCTACGCACGGCGGTGCTCGGCGTTCGGCTGGCACACGATCGAGATCGACGGCCACGACGTCGAGCAGATCGACGCCGCCTACGCGGAGGCCGAGCAGACGTCCGGCCGGCCGACGGTGATCCTCGCCCGCACGAAGAAGGGCAAGGGCGTCGAGGCGGTCGAGGACCTGCCGGGCAAGCACGGCAAGCCGCTCGACGACCCCGAGGCGGCGATCCAGGAGCTCGGCGGCGAGCGCGACCTGAACGTCGAGGTCGCCAAGCCCGAGGCGGGCGAGCCCAGCAGGTTCGACGCCGGCGGCGGCGAGCTGCCGTCGTGGGAGCTCGGCGAGGAGGTCGCGACCCGGAAGGCCTACGGCGAGACGCTGGCCGCCCTCGGCGACATCGATCCCTCGATCGTCGCGCTCGACGGCGAGGTCTCCAACTCGACCCACTCGGAGGACTTCCGCGAGGCCCATCCCGACCGCTACTTCGAGATGTTCATCGCGGAGCAGCAGCTGCTGGCGGCGACGATCGGCATCCAGGTCAGCCACCGCTGGAAGCCGTTCGCGTCGACGTTCGCGGCGTTCTTCTCGCGGGCGTACGACTTCATCCGCATGGCGGCGATCTCACGCGCCGACATCCGGCTGGTCGGATCGCACGCGGGCGTGTCGATCGGCGAGGACGGGCCGTCGCAGATGGCGCTGGAGGACATCGCGTCGATGCGCGCGATCCACTCCTCGACCGTGCTGCACCCGTCCGACGCCAACCAGGCGGCGAAGCTGATCGCCGCGATGGCCGAGCAGAAGGGCATCTCGTTCCTGCGGACGCTGCGCGGCAAGACGCCCGTGCGGACCGCCCCGGACGAGGACGTGACGATCGGCGGCAGCCGGATCGTCCGCGGCGCCGACGCCGACGACGTCGCGATCGTCGCCTGCGGCATCACGGTCGACGAGGCCGACCGCGCGGCCGAGACGCTCGAGGGCGAGGGCATCCGCGCCCGCCTGATCGACTGCTACTCGATCAAGCCGATCGACGCCGAGACGCTGAGGACCGCCGCGCGCGAGTGCGGCGCGATCGTCACCGTCGAGGACCACTGGCCCGAGGGCGGGCTGGGCGACGCGGTCCTCGATGCGCTCGCCGACACCGACGACCGGCCGTCAGTCCACAAGCTCGCCGTGCGCGAGATGCCGGGCTCCGGCACGCCGGATGAGCTCATGCACGAGGCGGGGATCGACGCCGAGGGGATCGCCTCGGCCGTCCGCAGCGTCGTGAAGGCGCGCGCCTAGGGCTCAGGCCACGTCGTCGCCGAGCTGCCCCGCCTCCTCGGCGGGCAGCTCCTCGGCGGCGTGGACGGAGCACAGGAACGGCCCGCCGCTCTCGCGGGACTCGAGGATCTCCTGCCGGGTGAGCTGGGCGCCGCAGACGGCGCAGCTGCGCTCGAGCGTGTCCTCGAGCGTTCGCTCTTCGAGGTCCATGACCCGAAGGCTACAACCCGTCCGGCAACCGCTGCTCGAGCTCCTCGACGGGCGCGAACAGGTCGCCGTGCTCGGCCACCCGCGCGAGCACGTCGTCGGACGTGAACTCCAGCTCCTCGGGATCGCGCGAGTCGAGCACGCCCTCGACCTCGTCCCAGAGCAGCGGCGTCGAGACCGTCGGGCGGTCCTTGGCGCGCAGCGAGTAGACGCAGACCGTGGTCTTGTGCTCGTCGTTCTGGCTCCAGTCGACGAAGACCTTGCCGGCGCGCCGGACCTTGCTCATGTCCGACACGACCAGCTTCGGGTGCCTGCGCTCGAGCAGCTGGGCGATCGCCAGCGCGAACGGCTTCGTGCGGTCGTACGTGGTCGGCGTGTTGAGCGGGAGGTAGATCTGCATCCCCTTCGAGCCCGACGTCTTCGGGAACGCCTCCAGCCCGAGGTGCTGGAAGACCTCGCGCAGGCGCAGCGCCACCTCGGCGCACTCGACGATCGTCGCCGGCGGGCCCGGGTCGAGGTCGAACGCGAGGATGGTGGGCGAGCGGACGTCGGCCGCGCGCGCGAGCGACGTGTGCAGCTCGAGGTCCGCGAGGTTCGCGAGCCAGACCAGCGTCGGCAGGTCCTGGGCGAGGCAGAAGTCGATGACGCGGCCGTTCGTGCGGATCGGCACCGCGGCGGTCTGCACCCAGTCCGGCCGGTGGCTCGGGCACTGCTTCTCGTAGAAGTGCCCGCCGTCGACCCCGTTGGGGTAGCGCTTGAGCGTGAGCGGGCGGTCGCGCAGGTGCGGCAGCACCGCCGGGGCGACGCGCGTGTAGTAGTCGATCACGTGCCCCTTGGTGAAGCCCGCCGCGGGATAGAGGACCTTGTCCAGGTTGGACAGCGACAGGCTCCTCCCGGCGACCTCGACCTCGACGCGCTTCGGCTGGGGCACGCCGCGAAGGTAGCGGGTCCCCAATGTGACCACAGTCCGATTCAGGGGCATGGCCCGCCGGGCACGACCGAGGAGATGAAGGTGTGGTCCAGCAGCTTCCACGGCGGCGCGCTGGCCGCCCGCTCCGCGCGCCGCGCGGTCCGGGAGGCGCTCAGCGGCGAGATCCCGCAGGCGCGGCTCGACGACGTGCAGCTGCTCGTCTCGGAGCTGGCCACGAACAGCGTCCGCCATGCGGGCTGCGACGACACCGGCGAGCTCTCCCTCGAGGCCGACGTCCGCGAGGACTGCGTGCGCCTGCTGGTCTGCGACGAGGGCGCCGGCTTCGACGGCGCCGGCGCCGAGCCGCGGCCCGACATGGAGCGCGGCGGCGGCTTCGGCCTGATGCTCGTGGACGAGCTGGCCGACCGCTGGGGCGTGGCGCGCAACGGCGGCTTCTGTGTCTGGTTCGAGATCCAGCGCGCCTGACCCGCCCACCCGCGCCGCTACGCTCGGACGCGATGGACGCGTCCTCAGACCGGCCGGAGCGCTCGTCGGAGCCCAAGCTCGTCGCCAGGCTGCGCGCCCGTCAGGCGGAGCACCGGCAGCGGGGCCGGATCTATCGCGCGCTGTTCGTCCTGGTCGGGCTCGTCGTGCTCGCCGCCGGGATCGCGATGCTCGCGTTGCCCGGCCCCGCCTTCGTGGTGATCCCGATCGGGCTCGCGATCCTCTCGCTGGAGTTCGCGTGGGCCGAGCACCTGCTCGAGCGGGCGCTGGTCAAGGGCGACGAGGCCAAGCGCAAGGCCGCGGCCGCGACGCCGGCCCAGAAGGCGCTGTCGGCCGCGGCGGTGGTCCTGGGCGTCGCCGCCGCGATCGCCGCCGCGGTCGTCTGGGACATCCCCTACCTGCCCGTGTGACCCGAGAGGCCTGGCCGCTCTCGGCGCGCCTACGGTTCGATTGAAGACAGCTCGGTCTACCGCCGACCGCGCTTGGCCCACACCATGGTACGGGGACTTCAGATGACCGCGGCGAGCCCTCTTCCTCCCCGCTCGACCCGTCTCGCGAGCCGCGGCACGGAGCGCGAGCGCCGCCAGGAGCAGGACCTCCGGCTCATGGCGCGCCACCGCGACGGCGACGGGCACGCCCGCGACATGTTCGTGGAGCGCTACATGCCGCTCGCGCGCAGCCTGGCGATCCGCTACCGCGGCGCCTCCGAGCCGCTCGACGACCTCGTGCAGGTCGCGGCGATGGGGCTCGTGAAGGCGGTCGACCGCTGGGATCCCGACCGTGGCCTGGCCTTCTCGAGCTACGCCGTCCCGACGATCCTCGGCGAGCTGCGCCGCTACTTCCGCGACGCGACCTGGGACGTCCGGCCCGCCCGCGACCTCCAGGAGCTGTGCCTGGCCGTCGAGGAGGCGCGCGACCAGCTGTGGATCGAGCTCGGGCACTCGCCGACGGCCGGCGACATCGCCGAGCACCTGCACCGGCCCCAGGAGGACGTCCTCGAGGCGCTCCAGGCCAGCCAGGGCCGCTCGCTGCGCTCGCTCGACGCCCCGGTGCACGAGGAGGAGGGCGACTCGGCGAGCGCCGGGGACCTGATCGGCGCGGACGACCCGGAGTACGCGCGCGTCGAGGCCGGCGTGACGATCGAGCGCCTGACCGGCATCCTGGACGCCCGCGCGCACGAGATCCTGCGGCTGCGCTTCCAGGAGGACCTCCTCCAGTCGGAGATCGCCGAGCGCGTCGGCTGCTCGCAGATGCACGTGTCGCGGATCCTGCGCTCCTCGCTCGAGCGGCTCTACGCCTACGGCTCCGGCCTCGAGGTCGAGTGAGCCGCGGATCGCGGGTAGGCGGGGGCCATGGCCCTGACCCTCGAGATCCCGCAACCGGCCGAGCCCGCCCAGCCCGTCGTGCCCGAGAGCCCGACGGTGCCGGCCGACCCGACGCCGTCCCGCGAGACGCCCGACACGCCGACCGGCCCGGACACGCCCGCGCCTGACGACCCGCTGCCGCCGCAGCCCGACGGCCCCGACGTGCCGCGAGCCGGGTCGACCCCTCCACGTGACCTCCACCTCGACGCCAGCTTGATCGGTGACCCCGCCCCTCGCCGCCACAACGGGTTCGACTTCGGCGATCCGTGGGGTCTCGGCCTCGCGTTCGCCGGCGTCGCCGTGTTCGCGGCCGTCGGCGCGCTGTCGCACGAGCACGAGCGGGCGTTCTCCGCGTCGCTGATCTACCTCGGGCTCGGCGTGCTCGCCGCCGCCGGCCTCGCCGTGCTCGGCTTCGATTGGATCGACCCCGTCCAGGACGCGTCGCTGATCGAGCACGTCACCGAGCTGGCGGTGGTGATCGCGCTGTTCTCGGCCGGGCTGAAGGTCGAGCGCGCGCTGCGCTGGCGCGAGTGGCAGACCGTCACGCGACTGCTCCTGATCGGGATGCCGGCGCTGATCGTCGCGGCGGCGGCGTTCGGGAACGCGGTGATGGGCCTGTCGCTCGGCGCCGCCGTCGCGCTCGCGAGCGCGCTGGCGCCCACGGACCCGGTGCTGGCCGGCGACATCGGCATCGGCCCGCCGGGCGAGGAGGACGAGCACGAGCCGCACTTCGCGATCACCGCGGAGGCGGGGTGAACGACGGGCTCGCGTTCCCGTTCGTGCTGCTCGGGCTCGCGATCGCGGCGGACGAGGGCCTGGGCGAGTGGGTGGCGGCGGACGTGGTCTACGCGATCGCGGTCGGCGTCGCGGCCGGCGGCGCGCTCGGCTTCGCCGTCGCGTGGTCGATCGTGTGGCTGCGAGACAGCGAGCTGCTCATCCCCGCCTTCGACGGATGGGTCGGCATCGCGGCCACGCTGCTGGTCTACGGCGCCGCCGAGGCGCTCGGCGGCTACGGGTTCCTGGCCGCGTTCGCCGCCGGGCTCGCGTTCCGGAGCTACGAGCGCGACCACGAGCTCAACGTGCGGGTGCACGACGGCGCGGAGGTCGCGGAGAAGTTCGGCGAGCTCGCGGTGATCCTGCTGCTCGGCTCCATGCTCACGTTCGACGGGCTGGGCGCCCCGGGACTCGCCGGCTGGGGGCTCGCGGCGCTCATCGTGTTCGTGCTGCGGCCGCTGACCGTGAACCTCGCGCTGCTCGGCTCGCGCATGCAGCGGCCGGGGGAGCGCGCGTTCGTGGCCTGGTTCGGCGTGCGCGGCGTCGGGACGCTGTTCTACGTCGCCACGCTCGCGGCGGCGAGCACGCTGCCGGGCGACGAGCGCGAGACGATCGTGTGGACCGCGATCGCGTGCGTCGTCCTCTCGATCGCCGTCCATGGCGTCACGGCCGGGCCGCTCAACCGCTGGCTCGGCGAGAACGTGCTGAACGTCAGGTGACGGGCGCCGCCGTGCGGCGGGCGACCTCGGCGCGCACGATCGGCGCCACCTCGGTGCCGTAGAGCTCGATCGAGCGCATCACGTCCGCGTGCGGGAGCGTCCCGGTCGTGAACTTCACGAGGAAGCGCTCGTGGCCGAACAGCTCGTGCTGGAAGAGGATCTTCTCGGCGACCTCCTGCGGGCTGCCGACGAAGTCGGCGCCGCGCAGGGAGCGCGAGGCGTCGAACTGCTGCCGGGTCATCGGCGGCCAGCCGCGCTCGGCGCCGATCCGGTCCATCATCGTCTTCATCGCCGGGAACGCGATGTCGGCGGCCTTCTGGGACGTGTCGGCGACGAATCCGTGCGAGTTGATGGAGACCGGCAGCGGGTCGTGGCCGGCCTCGGCGACCGCGCGGCGGTGCAGCTCGACGAACGGCTGCGAAGCGCTCGGGCAGGCCGCCGATGATGGCCAGCGCCATCGGCAGGCCGAGGACGCCGGCACGGACGACCGACTGCGGGTTGCCGCCGACGGCGACCCACACGGGCAGCGGGTCCTGCTCCGGGCGCGGGTACACGCCGAGGCCGGGGATCGGCGTCGTGTGGCGGCCGCCCTTCCAGCTCGACGTGCTCGGCCTCGCGGACCTTCAGCAGCAGCTCGAGCTTCTCGGCGAACAGCTCGTCGTAGTGGTCGAGGTCGTAGCCGAACAGCGGGAACGACTCGATGAACGAGCCGCGGCCGGCCATGATCTCGGCGCGGCCGCCGGAGATCAGGTCGAGCGTGGCGAAGTCCTGGAAGACGCGGACCGGGTCGTCGGAGCTGATCACGCTGACCGCGCTGGTCAGCCGGATGCGGCTCGTGCGCGCGGCCGCCGCGGCCAGCACGACGGCGGGCGCGGAGACGGCGAAGTCCGGCCGGTGGTGCTCGCCGACGCCGAAGACGTCGAGGCCGACCTGGTCGGCCAGCTCGATCTCCTCGAGCAGGTCGCGCAGGCGCTCGCCCGGGGCGACGATGCGGCCCGTCGCGGGGTCGGCGGTCGTCTCGCCGAAGGTGTAGAGGCCGAGCTCCATCACGCACAAAGGCTATCACAGTAGTTGCGCACGCAACCAGGGGTCAGACCCCTCGCTTCATTTCGTCGTCGAAAGGGGTCTGACCCCTCAGGCGGCGACGCGCTCGAGGCCGGGCGCCGAGGAGCGCTCGTCGATCAGGTCCAGCACCGCCGCCTCGACGGCGGGGTGGTGGATCGGCAGCTCGTCGCGCGCCACGTCGGCCGCCTCGTCGAGCGCCGGGCGGACGATCAGACCGCCCTCGTAGGCGTCGAACACGCGCGGGTCGATGTAGGACGCGCGGCAGACCGCGGGCGTGTTGCCGAGGTAGAACGACACCTCCTTCACCGCGCGGCTGATCGCGCGCTTGCGGCCGGTCTTGGTGTCCGCCACCTCCCCGGACACGGCGAGCGCGACGGCGGCGAGCACGGTCGCGTTCCAGGTGCGGAAGTCCTTGGCGGAGTAGTCGGCGCCGGTGACCTCCTTGATGTAGTCGTTGATGTCACCGGACTTCAGGTCGCGCCAGCGCCGGCCCTCGCGGAACGCGAGCAGGTCGTCGCCGCCCCCGCGCCGCCGCTTGAGCTTGGTGACCACCTCGACGGCGAGCGGGTCGACCACCGCCTGGAGGCGCTGCTTGCCGCTCTTGGCCGGGAAGTCGAACACCATCGTGGCGCCGTCCTCGATCGTCACGTGCTCCTTGCGCATCGTGGCGAGCCCGTAGCTCTCGTTCGCCTCCGTGTACTCCTCCGTGCCGATGCGGAAGAACCCGCGCTCGAGCAGCCGCACGGCGCAGGCCAGCACGCGCTCGCGGGTCAGCTCGTCGCCGGCCCGCAGGTCCGCCGCCACGTGCTCGCGCAGCGATGGCAGCGCGCGGGCGAAGTCGAGCATCTCGTCGAACTTCTCCGCGTCGCGCCGGCGGCGCCATTCCTGGTGGTAGAGGTACTGCTTGCGCCCGGCGGCGTCGACCCCGGTCGCCTGGATGTGGCCGCGCGGGTGCGGGCAGATCCACACGTCCTCCCAGGCCGGCGGGATGCCCAGCTCGCGGATCCGCTCGATGGTCTCCGGGTCGTCGAGCCGGTCCCCCTCCTCGTCCAGATAGGAGAAGCCCTTGCCGCGGCGGACGCGCCGGAATCCGGGCCCGGAGCAGTCGGCGCGGCGCAGCCTGGGCATCCGCTGGAGTCTGCCCCGTTGCGCCGCCGTTTAGGCTTACGGCCCTGAGGTGGCCCCCCTCGACTTCGACACGACGCTGAGCGCCGGCGATGCAGTGATCTCGCTGTCCGGAGAGCTGGACCTCTCCGGCGCTCCCGCGCTCGACGAGGAGATCGGCCGCCTGGCGACCGCCGAGGGCGTCGAGCGCATCGTGCTCGACCTGCGGGAGCTCGAGTTCCTCGACTCGAGCGGCCTGCGCTCCGTCGCGCTCGCCCAGCGCCGCGCTCGCCGCCGCGGGGCGCGATTTCGTGCTCGTCCGCGGCCGCGAGACCGTCCAGCGGGTGTTCGAGATCACGCGGATGGACGAGCGCCTGCGGTTCGTGGACTCGCCCGAGGCCGCAGGCGGCGACGGGCAGGCGGCATGACGATCGACCTCGAGCTGCCGAGCACCTCCGCGGCGCCCGCCCGCGCCCGCGGCGCGCTGGACAGCATCGCCGCGCGCGTGGCGCCGGACCGGCTGCGCGACCTCCGGCTGCTCGTCTCCGAGCTGGTCACCAACGCCGTGCGCCACGCGGGCGGCGACGTGGTGCGGCTGATCGTCGCGCACCGCGGGGGCGTGCTGCGCGTCGAGGTGCACGACCCCGGCAACGGGTTCGACCTCGAGCAGGCGCCCACCGACCCGCTGCGCGCGTCCGGCTGGGGCCTCGTGCTGGTGGCCGAGCTCGCCGACCGCTGGGGCGTCGACCAGTCCCCGCGGACGCGGGTCTGGTTCGAGATGGACGCTTAGCCCGGATCCGCCGATTCGGGCTTAGGCCTTCGCCTTTTCCTTCTTCGCGCCGCCCTTGGCCTTCTTCTTGGGGGCCTCGCCGTCGCCGTCGCCGTCCTTGTCCTTGACGGCGGCGAGGCTCGCCTCCAGGGCGGCCATGAGGTCGGGCACGCGGGCGGGCTGCGGCGCCTCGGGCTGGACGGCGATCTCCTCGCCGGCCGCCTTGCGCTCGATCAGCTCGAGCACCTTCTCGCGGTACTCGTCGTGGTAGCGCTCGGGCTCGAACTCGCTCGACAGCGAGTCGATCAGCTGCTGGGCCATCTTCAGCTCGCGGTCCGACGCCTTGATCTCCTGGGCGTCCGGCAGGTCCTCGATGTCGTCGGACGGCACGACCTCGTCGTGGAAGAGCATCGTCTCCATCATCAGGACCTCGCCGGCCGGGCGGATCGCCACCAGCTGCTCCTTGGAGCGGATCACGACGCGCGCGATGGCGACCTTGCCGGACTCCTTCATCGCGCCGAGCAGCAGCCCGTAGGCCTTCGCCGCGCCCTTGTCGGGGACGAGGTAGTACGGGTGGTCGTAGTAGACCGGGTCGATCTCGTCGAGGTCCACGAAGTCCTCGATGTCGATCGTCCGGGTCCGCTCGGGGTCGAGCGCGTCGAGCTCCTCGGGCGTGACGACGACGTAGCGGTCCTTCGTCAGCTCGTAGCCCTTGACGATCTGGTCGTAGCCGACCTCGTCGCCCGTCTCCGGGTCGACCCGCTTCTGCTGGATCCGGTTCCCGGTGTCCTTGTTGAGCTGGTTGAACCGGACGGTCTTGCGTGAGACGGCCGAGTACAGCTTGATCGGCACGTTCACCAGGCCGAACGAGATGGCGCCGCTCCAGATCGATCGAGGCATAGGCCTTGATTCTATGCGGGCTGGGCGATCCTCCCGATGGACTGCAACTCCTCGTGCGTCAGCTGGAGGTCCACGGCCTTCACGGAGTCGAGGATCGACTCCGGGCGGCTGGCCCCCGGGATCGGGATCACGACGGGGCTGAGCGCGAGCAGCCACGCCGAGCGCGACCTGCTGCGGCGAGACGCCGTGGGCGTCCGCGATCTCCCGCACCGGGTCGTGCGCGCCGGGCGCGTCGGCGGCCTTCGGGATCCCGCCGAGCGGCGACCACGGCAGGAACGCGAGCCCGCGCCGCTCGCACAGCTCGACCTCGTGCTTGCCGAGCGGGTCGGGGTACTCGAGCGACAGCTGGTTCTGCACGGACAACGATGTCCGCGATGCCGAGCGACTCCTCGATCTGCTCCGAGTTGGCGTTGGAGAGCCCGATCCAGCGCACCTTGCCCTCGTCCTGGAGCTCCTTGAGCGTGCCGACGGACTCCGCGTAGGGCACGTCCGGGTCGGGCCGGTGGTACTGGTAGAGGTCGATCCGGTCGGTGTTGAGCGCCTTCAGCGAGGCCTCGCAGGCCGCTCCGCAGGTGCTCGGGGGTGCCGTCGAGCTCCCAGCCGCCGTCCGCGGTGCGCGTGTGGCCGCCCTTGGTGGCGACGATCACCTGGTCGCGGCGGTCGCCGATCGCCTTCGCGATCAGCCGCTCGTTGTGGCCGACGTCCGAGTCGTCCTTCGAGTAGGCGTCGGCCGTGTCGATCAGGTTCACGCCGGCGTCGAGCGCGGCGTGGATGGTGCGGATGGAGCGCTCCTCCGGCGGGCGGCCGGAGAGCGACATCGGCATGCCGCCGAGGCCGATCGGGAAGACGTCGGCGTCGGCGAGCTTTCGTGTCGGTGTCATATGACTTGGCCTACCCGCTGAGGCACGTGGCTTCGCGCCGGGTTCTCACCCAGGCCTCGTAGCGTCCCATGTCCTCGACGAAGCGCCACTGCTCGCGGTGGCCTTCCAGCGCGCGGATCGGGCCGCTCTCGATGTCCACGATGAAGTCGATGCCGCGCTCGTCCACGTACTCGGGCGTGCGGCCCTCCATGCGCGCCTCGAGCGCGTCGTGGTCGACCTTGCCGTCGAGGTTGACCACGTGGTCGCGGAAGTAGACGAGCGTGCCGGCCTCGAAGCCGCCGACGGTGCAGCCGGGGGCGACGTGCTCGCGGATCCACGCGACCTGCTCCGTGTAGTTGAGGTTCCGGTGGGCGCCGAGGTTGGAGTCGCGCGCCGCCCAGGCGGGGGGCTCGTTCGAGCCCGCCGCGAGCACCGCGAAGACCGGCACGTTGGCGAGCAGCACGAGCGCCGCCAGGGCGCCGAGCGCCCTGGGCGGCGGTCTGCGCAGCTCGAGCGCCGTGGCCAGCCACGGGATCGTGAGCAGCAGCAGCGGCGCGAGGTAGCGCTCCATGAACCACCAGGGGCCGAAGTTGAGGACGTACCAGGCGCCGAGGAAGCCGGCGAACGCGATCAGCGCGGTGGTCCCGGCGCCGAGCCGGGCCCGGGCGCGCCGGCGCACGGACACGACGGCGGCGATCACGAGCGCGATCGCCAGCGTGGCGAGCACCTCGCTCACCGGGACGGGGGTGACGTGCATGCTGGGGCGCAGCACGGGCGGCAGCGACCACGCGCCGGCCGCCCGCAGCGCCGAGTCGAGGTTGTGGGCGACGTCGACGTGGGCGCCCTCCGCCTTGCCGCTGCTCGGCATCGGCGAGCCGTCGAGCGAGAGGTTCCAGGCGATCCAGGGGCTCAGCACGATCGCGGCGATGACGCAGGCGGCGAGCGGCGCGGCGGCGGCCTTCAGGTCGCGGGCGCGGGCGGCGCGGAGCGTGGCGACGGCGCCGAACGCGGCCACGAACACGACCTCGTCGACGCGGGCGAGCGCGAGCGCGCCGAGCAGGGCGCCGGCGGCGGCGACGCGGCGCGCCGTCCAGCGCTCCGTGCGGTCCAGCAGCAGGACGGCGGCGGCCAGCAGCACCAGCGTGATGCCGGTCTCCAGCCCGTTGTGGAACAGCCGGAAGATGCTCACGGAGCCGGCGGCGACGATCGCGGCGGCGGCGGCCGCCAGCGCGCCGTCGCCGCCGTGGCGGCGCGCGAGGTCGCGGGCGAGCAGCGCGATCAGCGCGACGAACGCGAGCCACAGCAGCGTGGAGAGGACCTGGCTGAGCCGCAGGCCGGCCGTGCGGTCGCCGCCGGCGATCGCGTAGCAGCGGCACGTTGACCGCGACCCACAGCGGCTGGAAGCCGTTGGTGTCGATCCGGCCGTCGGCGCTGATGCCCTCCCCCAGCGCGACGTTCTTCGCCACCGCGAGCGCGTAGTAGGCGTCCTCGGTGGGCAGCGTGCTCGCCAGCCGGTCGGCCGGCGCGGCGTGCATCCACGCCGCGAACAGCAGCGTGACGGCCAGCGGCACGAGCACCGCGGGCCGCCGCAGCGCGCGGGCGGCCGTGCGTCCGGGGGTCGCCACTGACATCGCCCGCAGGATGGCAAGATGGCTCCGACCCCGTCGCAGAGGAGGAGCGCGGTGTACGACTACGTGATCGTGGGCGCCGGGTCGGCCGGGTGCGTGCTCGCCAACCGGCTGACCGAGGATCCCGACGTGCAGGTCCTGCTCGTGGAGGCGGGGCCGCCGGACACCGCGGACTTCATCCACATCCCGGCGGCGTTCAGCGCGCTGTTCCGCACGCAGCACGACTGGGACCACGTCACGGGCTGGGAGCCGGGCGCCCACGGGCGGCGGATCTACCTGCCGCGCGGGCGGATGCTCGGCGGCTCGTCGTCGCTGAACGCGATGATCTACATGCGCGGCAACCCGCTCGACTACGACGAGTGGCGCGACGCCGGCTGCGCGGGCTGGGGCTGGGACGACCTGCTCCCGTACTTCATCCGGGCCGAGGACAACGAGCGCGGGGCTTCGGAGTTCCACGGTTCCGGCGGTCCGCTGCCGGTGAGCGAGGCCCGGGCCCGCAGCGCGATGTGCGAGGCGTTCCTGGAGACGGTGGAGGGGCTGGGGCTGCCGTTGAACGAGGACTTCAACGACGGCGAGCAGGACGGCTACGGCTGGTACCAGGTCACCCAGCGCGACGGGCGGCGGGCCAGCACGGCCGTCGCCTACCTGCACCCGGTCATGGACCGCCCGAACCTGACGGTCGAGACGCACGCGCAGGTGTTGAAGGTGCTGTTCGCGGGCGGGCGCGCGGTGGGCGTCGCGGCGGCGCGGGCGGGCGAGGCGCTGACCTGGAGCGCCGAGCGCGAGGTGATCGTGTGCGGCGGCGCCTACAACTCGCCGCAGCTGCTGATGCTGTCCGGGATCGGGCGGCCCGACGAGCTGGAGCTGCTCCAGATCCCGGTGGTGGCGGAGTCCGCGGAGGTCGGCATGAACCTCCAGGACCACCCGACGGCGGGCGTGACGTACTTCTGCCAGGACGAGGTGTCGCTGAAGGACGCGCTCAACGACGCGAACCTGGCGATGTGGATGCAGGGCCAGGGGCCGCTGACCTCCAACATCGGGGAGGCGGGCGGGTTCACGCGGACGCGGGAAGGCCTGGCGGCGCCGGACGTCCAGTTCCACATGGTCCCGGTGGTGTTCGAGCAGGAGGGCCTGCTCGCGCCGCCCGCGCACGGGTTCACGCTGTCGGCCTGCGTCTTGAAGCCGCGCTCGCGCGGGATGGTGGCCGTCACCACGCCCGACCCCACCGGCAAGCCGTTCATCATGCACGGCTACTACACGGAGGAGGACGACGTCCGGTCAGGCGTCGCCGGGCTGCGGATGGTCCTGGACTTCGTGCGCGCCGCGCCGCTCTCGCGCTACGCGGAGACGCCGAACATGGCGCCGGCCTCGGACTCGGACGCCGACCTCGAGCTCCACATGCGCCAGTTCTGCCAGACGATCTACCACCCGGTCGGGACCTGCCGCATGGGCGCTGACGCCGGAGCGGTCGTGGATCCTGAGCTGCGGGTGCGCGGCGTCGAGGGGCTGCGGGTCGTCGACGCGTCGGTGATGCCGAGCGTGCCGCGGGGCAACACCAACGCCCCGGTTATCGCGATCGCCGAGCGCGCGGCGGATCTCATCCGGGGCCGGGCGCCGGCGCCCGCCGCGGCCGCCGAGGCGGCCTGACGCGCGCCGTTTCACCGGGCTGGCGCGGTGGGCCGGGGGAGTGCTGCCGGCGAACGTCAACTGCGCTGGGTGGGGGCGGTGATTTCGTGACGCCGATCACCATCGGCGTGCGGCCTGGCGTCCCGAAAGCCGCGCCAGGCGCGGATTACGTCGACCTCGCTGATGGCCGGCGGCCCGATCGGGTCCCGAAATCCGCCGCCCCCACCCAGCCGCCGTTGACGTCCGCCGGCGCAACTCCCCCGGCCGACGGAGACGCGCGACCGTCTCAGCGAAGCGGCACGACGGCCCCGCCACGGGCGAGGCTGCGGGCCTGCTCGGCGTCCGGGCTGTAGACCTCGACGAGGAGGTCGCTGCCGGGCCGGGCGACGTAGACGCTGGTCGGGCGCTCGAGGTTCCAGAGCATGAGCCCGCCGCCCGGGAGCTCGGCGGAGCGGCTCTGCGCGCCATCGGAGGCCTCGCGGGCCGCCTCGTACGCGCCCGCCTGGCGGTAGGTGCCGACCGTGACGAAGGAGGCGCGGCGGTCGCCGGCCTGGGCGTCGCCGCTCAGGTAGCGGAGCCAGACCTCGCCGCGCGAGCCGCGCGTGAGCTCCAGGCGCGTGCCGGGCAGCGCGCCGACGCCGTAGACCTCATGGCCGACCAGCTCCGCGGCGGCAGCGGCCTCCGGCGCCGAGACGATCTCGGGAACGCCGACGGTGAACGCCGGGGCCGCGTCGCGGGTGAGCGTGACCGCGGCGTACGCGCCGCCGGCCGCCAGCACGGCGGCGAGCACCAGCACGAGGAACATGCGCCGCCCAGGGCCGCGCCGGCGGCGAGCGGTGACGGGCGGGGCCGTGCTCGTGGCTGTGGCTGTCGCAGCGCTCACGGACATACCATCGGCATCCGTCGCCGACCCCTATACGCCGGCCGATGCCGCGCCCCGACGGGCGGGCCCGCGCCGTTGGCGGCCTCGGCCGCCGGCCGCGACGCGACTGCGTCGGCGCCGGCATCAGCCGGCGTCCACGCGGGTGGCGCCGGTCACGGGCAGCGCGATGACCTTGCTCTCGCGGGCGACGAACGTCTTGCCGCCGGACTCCGCGAAGCGGCGGCAGCGCAGCGAGACGGTCGTGGTCGAGGCGACGGTGAGCGTGACCTGCGTGTTCAGCGTCGCCACGCCGACGTCCTTGGCGAACTCGCTCGCGGAGCCGTCGTCCACGGCGGTGTTGCTGACCGGGTCGCCGTTCAGCGAGCAGCGGACCTCGACGCCGGCGGCGCCCTTGCCCGACGTCTGCACGACCACCGTCTTGCCGAGCAGCAGGTAGCTGCCCGCCGCGAGCTGGACCGAGGCGACGGTCACCGTGTTCCCCGTCGGGATGTCGACGTCGCTGTCGAGGTAGGTCTCCTTGGCGTTCGGCAGCGAGGTCCCGGCGGGGCCCTGCGGGCCGGCCGGGCCCTGCGGACCCTGGGGGCCCTGCGCGCCGTCGTCGCCCTTGTTGCCCTTGTCGCCCTTCGGGCCGGCCGGGCCCTGCGGGCCGGTGGCGCCGTCGGCGCCCGTCGCGCCCGTGTCGCCCTTCGGGCCCTCGGCCCCGGGCGCCCCCGCGGCGCCCTGCGGGCCGGTGTCGCCCTGCTGGCCGGCGGCGCCGGTCGCGCCCTGCGGACCGGCCGGACCCTGGGGACCGGTGAGGCCCAGCGGACCCATCGGCCCCGCCGGACCCTGCGCGCCCGTGGCGCCCTGCGGGCCGGCCGGACCGGCCGCGCCGTCATCGCCCTGCGGACCCTGCGCGCCCTCGTCGCCTTGCGGACCCTGCGCGCCGTCGTCCCCCTTGGGACCCTGCGGGCCGGCGAGACCCTGCGGGCCGGCGGGACCGGCCGGGCCGGCGTCGCCGGTGGCGCCCTGCGGGCCAGCTGGACCGGCCGCGCCGTCGTCGCCCTTCGGACCCTGCGCGCCGTCGTCGCCCTTCGGACCCTGCGCACCGTCGTCGCCCTTCGGACCCTGCGCGCCGTCGTCGCCCTTCGGACCCTGCGCACCGTCGTCGCCCTTGGGACCCTGCGGGCCGGCGAGACCCTGCGGGCCGGCGGGACCGGCCGGGCCGGCCTCACCCGTCGCGCCCTGAGGGCCGGCGGGACCCGCCTCGCCCGTCTCGCCCTGCGCGCCAGTGGCGCCCTGCGGGCCGGCCTCGCCCTGGGCGCCGGTGGCGCCTTGCGGGCCGGCGGGGCCCGCGGGACCGGCCGCGCCGGTCTCGCCCTGGGCGCCAGTGGCGCCCTGCGGACCGGCGGCGCCGCGCTCGCCCTGCTGCGCCCGCGGCGCCGTCCGCGCCGTTCTCGCCCTGCGCTCCCTGGATGCCCTGCGGACCGGCGGCGCCGTCCGCGCCCGCGATCCCCTGCGGACCGGCCGGACCCTGCGCACCGGCGGCGCCGTCCACGCCCGCGGCGCCCGCAAGCCCAGACTTGCCGTTGCGCCCGTCAGCGCCCGGAGCGCCGTCGAGGCCGGCGGCGCCGGCCGGGCCGGTCGAACCCGCGGTGCCCGCCGCGCCGTCGATGCCGGCCTGCCCCGCGGCTCCGGCGGCGCCCTTCGCGCCCGCCGGGCCGCGGCGGCCGGCAGCCCCGTTCTCGCCCGCGAGACCCGCCCGGCCCACCGGACCGCGCGCGCCGACGGCGCCGCGATCGGCGCGCTCGTCGCGCACGATCTTGGTCCGGTCGCCGCCGGTCGAGTTCGTCACACCGGTCGCGCCGACCGTCGCGGTCCCCGCCGCGAGCACGACGCCGACGACCGGCAGCGCTTTCGCGGCCGACACATCCGAGAGCAGTCCGAGGATCTTCGTGAGCATTCCTTGCATCCCTGATTCATTGAAAACCGGGGGATCCATCCCCCTCCCGCAGTGACCATCGGCGGCGCGCTTGACCCCCTATACGGGATCTGGACGAGTATCCGGCGGGCCGCCTGATCAGGTCTTGACGCCGAGCCCACGCACGTTGGCGCGGGGCTGGCCCACGGCGGCGCGGGGCGGCCGAGGCGGTAGCCCTGGCCGAGGTCCACGCGGGCCTCGACGAGCACGGCGAGCTCCGCGTCGGTCTCGATGCCCTCGGCGCACAGCGCGGCGCCGGTCCGTGACGAGAACGCGACGAACGACTCGATCAGCGCGAGCCGCTCGCCGTCGTCGTCGACACCGCGCACGAGACTGCGGTCCAGCTTGATGATGTCCGGCCGGATGCGCACGACGTGCTGGAGCCCGGCGTAGCCGGCGCCCGCGTCGTCCAGCGCGATCCGCGCGCCTCGCTCCCGCAGCTCGGACAGCGTGCGCTGGAGCGCCTCGTCGTCCGGCGGGAGCTCCTGCTCGGTGACCTCGATGACGATCCCGGTGAGGTCGGCCGGCAGCGCGCCCTGCACCGCGTCGGTGGCCAGCGCGCCCGCGTCGAGGTTCAGCGACAGCCACGTCCCGTTCGGGCGTCCCGGGATCTCCACCATCCGCCGCAGCGCCAGCGCCTGGAGCAGCGGCCCCATGCCGCAGCGGCGCGCGAGGTCGAACCACTCGTCCGGCCGGCGGCCGTCCTCGGCCGGGAAGCGGCTGAGCCCCTCGTAGCCGGCCACCCGGCCGGTCGCCAGGTCGACGATCGGCTGGAACACCGGCTGCACCAGGTCCGGGTCGTCGAGCACCCGCCGCACCGCGGCGCGCTGCTGGTCGACCGCCGCCTCGCCGGAGTCGGCGTCCACCCGCCGCGTCTGGCCGCGCCCCATGCGCTTGGCCTGGTAGAGGGCCGCGTCGGCGAGGTCGAGCAGCCGGTGCGGCGAGTCGGTGTCGGTCGGCCACGTGGCGACGCCCGCCGAGCAGTCGAGCGAGAACCCGTCGATCTTCAGGCCGCGGATCAGCGCCCGCGCCCGCTCGGCGACCCGGAACGCCTCACCGGCGTCCACGCCGGAGAGCAGGATCCCGAACTCCTCGCCGCCGAGCCGGCCGACGAGGTCGTGCCCGCCCCGCACCGCCTCGCGCAGCTTCACGGCGACCTCGCGGAGCACCTGGTCGCCGTACGGATGGCCGCGCGTGTCGTTGAGGAACTTGAAGTGGTCGAGGTCGAGCACGACGACCGCCGCCGAGCGCACCTCGTCGACCGCGTCCTCGAGCGCCTGGTGGAAGCGGCGGTGGTTGGCGAGACCCGTCAGCGGGTCGCTCTCCGCGAGCGCCTGGAGGCTGTCGCGCTGCGCCTCGACGAGCGTCGCCATGTCGTTGAACCCGCGCACGAGCGTCCGGATCTCGCCGGATCCCGAGGGCGCCACGCGCGTCGCGTAGTCGCCGCCCTCCAGCCGCTGCATGGCCGCGCGCAGCAGCGCGACGGGGCGCACGACGGTGCGCCGCAGCAGCCCCGACAGGACGAACATCAGCCCGGCCACGATCACGACGCCGATGCCGCCGACCAGCAGCAGGCTGGACAGCACGGCGGCCTGGAGCGCGTCCGAGGCGACGCTCACCTCGCAGCCGCGAGCGCGAGCCGTCGTCCAGCTCGAGCGGCCACCGGTACGTGCGCGTGCCCGCCGGCGCCGGCAGCGTCGCGGCCGCCAAGGTCTCCAGGCGCACCAGCACCCCGGTCGGCCGCTCGACCGAGGCGAGCACGCCGCGATCGATCGCCGCCGCCGCCAGCACCCCGGTCCCGTCGGCGCGCACGGTGGCCGCGAGCACGAACGGCTCGCCCTCGCGCGAGCGGCCGAGGCCGGTCAACGGCCGCCCGTTGCGCTCGGCGCTCGCCAGCAGGCGCCGCGCCAGCGGCAGCCGCGCCCACACGAGCCGGCCGTCCCCGACCGCCTGCCCGTCCTTGACGAGCGCGGCGAGCGTCAGCCGCTCGCGCTCCGCGAAGTCCATCATCTGCTGCTCGACCGCCCGGCGCCCGCCGCCGTCGCTCTCCTCCACCAGCTCGCGGGCCTCGACGGCGAGCCGCTGCTCCAGCTGCGCGAGCTCCGCGCCGACCAGGTGGCGCGCGGTCGTCGCCTGCGCGGCGAGCTCCCGATCGACCGCCGAGCGCGCCACGAGCGCCGCCCCCACGCCGGCCAGCAGCACCACGAGCGTCAGCGCGACCGCGAACGGCACGAGCGCCTGCGCGCGCAGCGGGAGCTGCGCCGCGGGAGACTCGACGGACGGGCCCCTAGGGGAGGAGGGCGCTCGACGCCCGAGTCGCATGGTTCCTGCGTCGGCCCCCGCCGCGGGCGCTTGATAGGCACTGGACGTCCGGACTACTGCTCTCCAGCCGCCGGCCCGCGCACGGACCCCGGCTCGACGTCGTCGCGCAGCCCCTTGTAGGACGGCTGGCGCAGCGTGTTGGCCTGCGTCCACTCCGAGAACACGACGGCGCACACCAGGCGCGGCTCGACGAAGCGCGTCTCCTTCGGCGGCTGCCGGCCGGCGAACGGCGAGTCGGCGCGCTCGAGGTCCGCGAGCAGCCGTCCGAGCCGGTCCAGCTCGCGCTGGTCGAACCCCGTGCCCACCCGCCCCGCGTATCGCAGCAGCGCGCCCTCGTCGTCGTAGTAGCCGACGACGAGCGCGCCCAGCCGCCCCGCGCGGTTGCCCTCGCCGGGCAGCCAGCCGCCGATCACGGCGTCCGTGCTGCGGAAGTTCTTCACCTTCACCCAGCCCGGCGAGCGCCGGCCCGGCGCGTACGCGCCGTCCATGCGCTTGGCGATGATGCCCTCCAGGCCCTGCGCGCGGGTCGCCTCCAGCAGCGCCGCGCCGTCGCCCACGTGGTGCGCCGGGGTCTGCCACGTCGGCCCGTTCAGGCCCAGCTCGAGCAGGCGCCGCCGCCGCTCGGCGTACTCCTCGCCCATCAGCGAATGCCCGTCGAGCCACAGCAGGTCGAAGATCACGTAGGCGACGGGCTCCGTGCGCGCGAGCCGCCGCACGAGGCTGTCCGACGTCAGGTGCATGCGGCTCTGGAGCCGCTGGAAGCTCGGCCGGCCGTCCGGGCCGAAGGCGACCACCTCGCCGTCGAGCACCGCCTCGCGCGAGCCCAGCTCGCGCCCGAGGTCGCGCAGCTCCGGGTAGCGCGGCGTGATGTCCTTGCCGTTGCGGCTCGCCAGCCGCAGCCGGCCGCCCTCCACGTAGCCGATCGCGCGCACCCCGTCCCACTTGATCTCGTACGCCCAGCGCCCGTCCTCGCGCGGGAGATCGCCGGTGCGCGCCAGCATCGGCTTGACGTCCCGCGGCATCGGCTCCCGGTCCGGGTCCTCCGGCGGGTCCATCCGGTGGATCATCCAGTTGTTCCCGTCCGTGCGGAACAGGACGTAGCGGCCGTGCAGGCGCTCGCCGTGGAAGGTGATCATCACCTCCTTGTCGCGGAACTTGTGCAGCTCGTAGGTCCCGCGGTCCCAGATCCGCATCTTGCCGGCGCCGTACTCGCCCTCCGGGATGTCGCCCTCGAAGTCGAGGTACTCGAGCGGGTGGTCCTCCGTGCGGACGGCGAGGTTGTTGCGCTTCGGGTCGGCCGGGATGCCCTTCGGGATCGCCCACGACGGGAGCGTGCCCTCGTGCTCCAGGCGCAGGTCCCAGTGCATCGCGCGGGCGTGGTGCTCCTGGACGACGAACCGCGGCGCCGGGCGCTCGTCCTCGCTCTCGCGCTCGCCGGGTGGCGGTTCAGGCGTCGCGCCGAAGTCGCGCTTCGCCCGGTAGGGCCCCAGCCGGTCGCCCATCGGTTCCAAACGGTACCGGCTGCCGCCGCTTTGGGTATCGTCCAGCCGGCCTATGGAAGCGAATCCGATCGTCCTGGACGAGACGGCCGGCGATGTCGTCGTCGTGGTCGTCGAAGGCGAGCACGACATCTACACGGCGCCGACGCTCAGAGAGCGCCTCGAGGAGGCGCTCGGCCGCGGCGGCGGCATCGTCGTGGACCTCACGGCGGCCACGTTCGTCGACTCGTCGGTCCTCGGCGCCCTGCTCGACGCCCGTCGCCGCGCGATCGAGGCCGATCAGGGCTTCGTGGTCTGCGTCGGCGACACCGTCGAGCCCGGCGTGCAGCGGATCCTCGACATCACGGGCCTCGTTCCCGTCCTGCCGGTCATGCGGGGCCGGGAGGAGGCCATCGAGGCCGCCAGGAACGGCGCTTCGGGATGAGCGAGGTCGCCGCTCCGCGCCCGAGGTCGTCCTCAACATGCCTGCCCGGGCCGAGGGGGTCGGCGTGGTGCGCCAGGCGCTCGCCGGCATGGCCGACGCGCTGGCGTTCGACCAGGACGTGCTGTCGGACATGAAGATGGCCGTCACCGAGGCCTGCACGAACGTGGTCGTCCACGCCTACGACGAGGACGCGGGCCAGCTCGAGGTGCAGATGCTGGCCGGCGACGACGACCTGACGATCGTCGTCCGCGACTACGGCAGCGGCATCCAGCCCAAGCCCGCGCGCACCGAGCCGCCGGCGCTCGGCCTCGGCCTGCCGCTCATCGCGGCGCTGACCGACGCGTTCGAGCTGCGCGGCAGCGCCGGCCGCGGCACCGAGGTGCGCATGACCTTCGCGATGGTCCGCGACCACGACCCGGTCGAGGACAACCCCGTCGAGGGCGGCGTCGGCACCGACGGACGCTGGCAGCCCGGCGACCCGCCCGCCTGAGCCTGGCTCAGGCCGCCTGGCGCAGCGCGTCGAGCTCGCGCATCCGGCCGAGGCGCCCGAGCGCCTTCGACTCGATCTGGCGCACCCGCTCCGGCGTGATGCCGAGCTGGCGGCCGATCTCGCGCAGCGGCGTCGGCTCGCCGCCGTCGATCCCGTAGCGCATCGCCACGACCGTGCGCTCGCGGTCGGGCAGCTCCTCGAGCGCGCGCCGGAGCATCTGCTCCTGGAGCGAGATGTGGACGACGTCCTCGGGCGCCGGCCCCTCCGAGGGCAGCAGGTCGCCGAACGCGGCGTCCTCCTCCTCGCCCAGCGGGCGGTCGAGCGACGTCACGGTCCGAGCGGCGTCGCGCAGCGCGTTGAGCTCGTCGACGGAGATGCCGGCCTCGCGCGCCACCTCGGCGTCGTTCGGCGCGCGGTCCAGCTTCAGCGACAGCTGGTTCTCGGCGCGCGCGACCTTGCGCTGCGAGCGGACGAGGTTGATCGGGAGCTTGATCGTGCGCGCCTTGGCGTCCATCCCGCGCTCGACGGCCTGGCGGATCCACCACGTCGCGTAGGTCGAGAAGCGGTAGCCGCGGCGCCAGTCGAACTTCTCGACCGCCCGGATCAGGCCCAGGATGCCCTCCTGGATGAGGTCGAGCAGCGTCAGCTCGGAGCCCTGGTACTTCTTGGCGATCGAGACGACGAGCCGCAGGTTCGCGTTGATCATGCGGTCCTTGGCGGCCAGGTCGCCGCGCTCGATCCGCTTCGCCAGCTCGATCTCCTCGTCCGGCGTCAGCAGCCGGTGGCGCCCGATCTCGTTCAGGAACAGCTGGAGCGTGTCGGTGGTGACCGTGGCCAGCGCGGCGTCGTCGACGGGCGCGACGGCGGCTTCGCGCCCGCAGTCGTCGCGCAGGTCGATCCCGCGCGCGTCGAGCTGCTCGTAGAGGCCGCCGAGGTCGGAATCCTCGAGGTCGAGCGCCTGGACGAACTCGTCGACCTCCGAGAGGTCGAGGCAGCCGCGCTCCTCCCCCCTGTCCAACAGCGCCGCCATCGCGCCGCCCGAGGCGTGGCTTGTCGAATTCGTCATTGCTCTACGTGACTCACCGGAACGGCGAGCGATGAAACGTCGGTCGCCTCGGTGCGGCGCCGCGTTTGACGTCGCCACGCGGGCGGGAACTCTGAGAGCAACCCATCTTGGAGGGAACTGAGCATGTTCGAGCGCTTCAGAAGCCGTTCGACGGACGCCAACGGCACCGGCGGGACCGCCGTGGCCGACCGGCCGGTGCACGACCGTACGGACGAGACGACGCGCGCGGATGGCACCACGCGCGCGGATGAAACACGGTGGCCGACCGGCCCACCGCCACGCACGACGCCACCGCGCGGCGGCCCGTGCCCACCCGCGACCACATGCACGCCGCCCGCGCACGCCAGCGCGAGGAGTACGGCGGCATCAACTGGGGCGCCGCGTTCTTCGGCTGGCTCGTCGCCGTCGGCCTGGGCGCGCTGCTGGCCGCCATCGCGGCCGCCGCCGGCGCCGCCGTGGGCCTGACCGCGGTGTCCGACGCCGAGGCCTCGCAGAACGCCGAGGAGATCACGCTCGGCGGCGGCATCGTGCTGATCGCCGTCCTGATGATCGCCTACTACTGCGGCGGCTACGTCGCGGGCCGGATGTCGCGCTTCGACGGCGCCCGCCAGGGCTTCGGCGCGTGGCTGTTCGGCATCGCCGTGACGCTGCTGCTCGCCGTGGCGGCCGTGATCCTGGGCTCGGAGTACAACGTGCTCGAGCAGCTCAACCTGCCGTCGCTGCCCGTCGGCGAGTCGACGCTGACCACCGGCGGCGCCATCGCGCTCGCCGCGATCGTGCTCGGCACGCTGCTCGCCGCCGTCGTCGGCGGCAAGGCCGGCGAGCGCTACCACCGCAAGGTCGACCGGGTCGGGTACGCCGACTAGCGAGCATTCGACGGGGTCCCACGCTTAGTCGAGGGGCCCCGTCGGGTAGGGCTACTACATGGCGACCGGCCGAGTCGACATGCTGAGAATGCCCGAAACGGTTCGACTGCTCGAGGTCGATCCGGATCTCGGTGCGATGCTGAACGAGGGGCGCCGCGCCGAAGCCGAGCGCGAGCTGAGCGTGCGCACGCATGTCGTGCCGGCAGGCTCGTGGGACGTCGGCCGGCTCGCCGGCACGAGCGCCGAGCACGTCGGCCTCCTGCTGCTCGACGGCGTGCTGTCGCGCGAGCTGCTCGTCGCCGACCAGGTCAGCGCCGAGCTGATGGGCCCGGGCGACCTCGTGCGCCCGTGGCAGGGCGGCAACCGCGCCAGCCTGCTGCCCGTCGACGCCGAGTGGCAGGTGCTCTCGCCGCTCACCGTCGCCGTTCTCGACCGCCGCTTCGCGGTCGAGCTGTCGCGCTATCCGGAGATCACGTCGGTGCTGCTCGACCGGCTCTCCGAGCGGTCGCTGCGCCTCGCCACCACGCAGGCGATCTCGCAGCTCACGCGCGTCGACCGCCGGCTGCGCGCGCTGTTCTGGCACCTGGCCGAGCGCTGGGGCCGCGTCTCCTCCCAGGGCGTGATCGTGCCGCTGGCGCTGACCCACCGCATCCTCGGACAGCTCGTCGGCGCCCGCCGCCCGACCGTCTCCACCGCGCTGGCGGAGCTCGCCGAGCGCGGCGAGCTGACCCGGCGGCCCGACGGGTCGTGGCTCCTGCGCGGCGATCCGCCCGATGCCGAGGCGCTCGCGCGCCGCCCCACGCCGTTGCACGCTCGCCGCTTCGGCCGTAGCCGCGAGGCGGCCGAGGACGAGCCTGCTCCGGCCAAGCTCAGAGGTTGACGACCAAGGAGAAGGACATGCCGGTTCGTTCCAGCTCGGAGGGCATCCTGTCCGACGAGCGCTCCGCCGAGCGCGCGGAGCTCATCGAGATGCTCAAGAAGGCGTACTTCATGGAGCTCGAGACCGTGATGAGCTACGTCGCGAACTCGATCAACCCCGACGGCGTGCGGGCGCAGGAGATCCGCGAGTCGCTCGCCGAGGACGTCCAGGAGGAGCTCGGCCACGCGCAGGAGTTCGCCAACCGCATCAAGGAGCTCTACGGCACCGTGCCCGGCTCGCTCGAGTTCGCGGCCGAGCAGTCCTACCTCCAGCCGCCCGAGCACCAGACGGACATCGTCCACGTCATCAAGGGCGTGATCGAGGCCGAGACCGGCGCGATCGAGCACTACAACCGCATCATCGAGTTCACCGACGAGATCGACCCGGTGACCAACGACATGGTCATCGCGATCCTGCGCGACGAGGAGGGCCACCGGCGCCTGTTCGAGGGCTTCCTGCGCGAGTACGAGGCCGAGGGCCTCGCATGAGAGTTCCGTAGACTCGCGACCCATGGGAGTCGAGCTCGGCTCGATATCGCTGCTCGAGCCGATCCTCGAGGTCCTGCCGTCGCCGAAGCTGCTCGATCGAGACCGGGACCGGGCGGGTGCTCTACGCCAACCCGGCCGCGAACCGCCTGGCCGGCGGCGCGTTCCCGCTGGCGAGCCAGACGGCGGACTACCCGGCCGTCTACGCGGTCTTCGACGAGTCGGGCCGCGAGCTGACGGCGAGGACCACCCGGCGGTCCGCGCCGCGCGCGGCGAGCGGCTCGACGGCGTCCACGTGGACTGGATCAGCCCCGGCGGCCGGCGCTCGCTGCTCGTGTCCGCCGACACCGTGGCGCTGCCGGGCGTGCCGGCGGTCGTGGTCATCACCTTCGAGGACGTCACGGAGCTCGAGGCCGCCCGCCGCCGCGCGGCGCTGCTCGCGGACGCCGGAGCGGGGCTCGGGAGCTCCCTGGACCCCGACGAGGTCGCGGCAGCCGTCGCCCATGCGGCGGTGCCGGCGTACGCGGACTGGGCGTTCGTGGAGCTGCTCAAGCCGGACGGCAGCATCGTCCGCGACGCGATGGCCTGCGCCGACCCGGACAAGTGGGAGTTCGCGCTCGAGTACGACCGGACGTACCCGCTCGACCCGGACTCGGAGGTCGGCTCCCCGCAGGTCATCCGCACGGGCGAGCCGCAGCTCATCGCCGAGGTCCCGCCGGAGTTCATCGAGATGGCGGCGCGAGAGCCGCGGCAGCGCGAGCTGCTCACGAGCATCGGCTTCCGCTCGATCCTGATCGTGCCGCTGCGGGCGCGCGGGCGCGTGATCGGCGACCTGGCGCTGGCGACGGCCGAGTCGGCGCGGACCTACACCGAAGAGGACCTGCGGATCGCCCAGGAGCTGGCCGACCGCTGCGCGCTGGCGCTCGACAACGCGCGCCTGTACAGCGAGCTGCACCTCGCGGAGGCGGCCGCGCGGCATGCCGGCGAGGAGGTCAACACGATCCTCGGCGGCGTCGCCGACGCGGTGACCGCGCAGGCGCCCGACGGCAACCTCGTGTACGCCAACGGGGCGGCCGTGCAGATGCTGGGCTACGGCAGCGTCGAGGAGCTGCTCGCCGCGCCGCTGGCCGAGGTCGCCGGCCGCTTCGACATGCGCGACGAGCACGGCGGGCCGCTGCCCGTCGACCGGCTCCCCGGGCGCAGGGCGCTCCAGGGCGAGACGCCCGCGCCGCTGATCGTCCGCAGCCGGATGCAGGGCGAGCGCGAGTGGCGCTACACGCGGGTGAAGTCCACGCCGGTCCACGAGGACGACGGGCGCGTGCGGCTGGCGATCAACGTGATCGAGGACATCACGGAGATCAAGCGCTCCGAGGTGGGCCAGCGGTTCCTCGCCGAGGCGGGGCGGGTGCTCGCGGGCTCGCTCGACTACCACGAGACGCTCGCCGCGGTCGCCCAGCTGGCGGTGCCGGACATCGCGGACTGGTGCGGCGTCGACGTCCTGGCCGAAGGCAGGGTCCAGCGCCTGGCGGTGGCGCACGTCGACCCCGCGAAGGTGGAGTTCGCGCGCGAGATGGCCGACCGCTACCCGCCGGACCCGGAGGCCCCGACGGGCCTCTACGCCGTACTGCGCAGCGGGCGGTCGGAGATCTACCCGGAGATCTCCGACGAGCTGCTGGTCGCGGGTGCGCAGGACGAGGAGCACCTCGCGCTGCTGCGCAGCGTCGGCATGCGTTCGGCGATGGTCGTGCCGATGGTGCTCCGCGGCCACGTGCTGGGCGTCATCTCCTTCATCAGCGCGGAGGCGGGCCACTCCTACGGCGAGTCCGACCTCGAGCTCGCGGAGGCGCTCGCGTCGCGTGCGGCGGCCGCAGTCGAGAACTCGCGGCTGTACGAGACGCGCTCGGCCATCGCGCGGACGCTCCAGGCGTCGCTCCTGCCGCCGGCGCTGCCGGACGTCCCGGGCTTCGAGCTGGCCGCCGAGTACCGCGCCGCCGGGCGCGCGTTCGAGGTCGGCGGGGACTTCTACGACGTCTTCAACACCGCCGAGGACCAGTGGTACGTGGTGATCGGAGACGTCTGCGGCAAGGGCGCCGAGGCGGCGGCCGTGACGGCGATGGCGCGCTACACGATCCGGGCCGCGGCCGTGCGGCGACGCTCGCCGGCGGCGATCCTGCGGCTGCTGGGCGAGGCGATGCTGCGCCAGGAGGACGACGAGACGACGGCGCGCTTCTGCACGATCGCCTGCCTGCACCTCGATCTCGCACGCACGCCCGCGCGCGCGACCGTCGCCTGCGGCGGCCACCCGCTGCCGGCGCTGCTGCGGGCCGACGGCACGGTGGAGTGGCTCGGCGAGCCGGGCACGCTGCTCGGCCTCGTCGAGAACCCCGACCTCCAGGACCGCGGGGGCGACCTGCACCCCGGCGACACCGTCCTGCTCTACACGGACGGGCTCACCGAGGCGGGCGCGCCCGAGCAGGTGTGGGCGCCGGAGCGGCTGGAGGAGGTGCTCGCGGAGGTCGCCGGCGAGCCGCCGCAGGCGGTCGTCGACCACGCCGTCAGGGCGGCGCTGGGCGAGGAGCCGGAGCCGCGCGACGACATCGCGGTGCTGGCGCTGCGCGCGCGGCCGGACGGCGGCTAGGCCGGCTCGCCGCCGCGCGCCGGCCGTCTCAGGTGCGGCGCTCGAGGTCCGCGACCTCGTCGGCCTTGCGGTCGGCCTTCTCCTCGGTGCGCGCGAGGTCTTCCTTCGCCTCGCCCTTGCGCTCCTCGTCGCGGCCCTGGCGGCGCAGCGACGGATCGTCGGCGAGGTCGCCGGCGGCCTTCTTGACGCGGCCCGTGAGCTTGTCGGTGATGCCCATTTCAGTTGCCTCCATCGTCGGGGACAGTGGCCTTAGCCCTACCCGGCGCCGTCACGCGGTCAAACGGGCGCGGCCACTCAGCCGGAGTGCTCGGCGACCGTGCGGAGGCGCTCGAGCGCCCGCCGGATCAGCCGCGAGACGTGCATCTGCGAGACGCCCACGCGGTCGGCGATCTCGGCCTGCGTGAGGTCCTCGACGAAGCGCAGGTGGAGCACGATCCGGTCGCGCGCGGGGAGCGCCTGGAGCGTCGGCGCGATCGTCGCGCCGTACTCCACCAGCTCGAAGCGGTCGTCCTCGACGCCGATCGACTCCGCGTAGGTCTCACCGTCGCCCTCGTCGCCGAAGCGGTAGGACTCGAGCGACACCGCGTCGTAGGCCGAAGCAGCCTCCATCGCCTCCAGCACCTGCTCCTGGGTCAGCTCGAGCGATGCGCCGACCTCGGCCACGGACGGGGAGCGGCCCAGCTTGCGCGACAGGTCCTTGACGCAGTTGTCGACCTGCATCACGCGCTCCTGCATGCCGCGCGGGACGTGCACGGCCCAGCCGTTGTCGCGGAAGTAGCGCTTGAGCTCCCCGAGCATGGTCGGCACGGCGTAGGAGGAGAACGCCGTCTCGCGCGCCGGGTCGAAGCGGTCGATCGCCTTGATCAGCCCGAGCGTGGCGACCTGGATGAGGTCGTCCAGCGGCTCGTCGGAGCGGCGGTAGCGGCGCGCCATCCGGCGCGCGAGCGGCAGGAGGCGCTGCACGAGCTCCTCACGGGCCAACTCGTCGCCCTGCCTGTGGTAGCGGATGAGCAGCCGGCGATCCTGCTCAGCCCGGGATGGGCCGGAGCTGTCCGGCTCGTTGACAGCGGGGGAGCTCATCCGCGCTCCGTCGCTTGCTCCACCCCAGAAAGCCTACTGCTGCGGAGGGTGGGGCGAGCTGTTGCGACCTATCCCAACGGCGTGTCAGCGAGGTTCTCGCGCACCGCCACCAGGGAGTCGAAGACGCACGCCGCGCCCGCGTCGAGCAGCTCCTGCTCGCTGAAGCCGCCCATCAGCACGCCGACCGTCTTCAGGCCCGCGCGCTTGGCCGCCTCGCAGTCCCACGTGGAGTCGCCGACCATCACCGCGGGCCCGCCGCCGGCCTTCTCGACCGCGGCGGCGACGAGGTCGGGCTCGGGCTTCGTGCGCTCGACGTCGGTCGACGTCGTCCAGCCGTCGACGAGCGCGCGTGCGTCGAGCAGGTCCAGGTAGTGGTCGACCTCCTGCGCCTTGGCCGAGGAGGCGAGCACGACGGCGTGGCCCGACTCGCGCAGGTCGGCGATCAGCTCGCGCGCGCCCTCGAGCGGCTCGACCTCCACGATCAGCGACATGTAGAGCGCCTTCTCGGCGGCGCGCACGTCGTCGCCCTGCTCCGCGTCGAACTCCTCGCCGACGAGGGAGGCGACCAGCTGGTCGCCCCCCATGCCGATGTGCCGGTGGATGCGCCAGATCGGCAGCACCACCCCGTGCTGGCGGAACGCCCGGTACCACGCGATCGCGTGCTGGTAGTTCGTGTCGACGAGCGTCCCGTCGACGTCGAGGATGGCCGCCGGCTTGGCCACTACGACGTCGCGCCGGCGCGCACGCTGCGCGCCTGCTCGGTCGTGCTCGCCCTCGCAGAACTCCTCGACGAGCCTTGGCGCAGAAGGCCGGCAGGTCGTCCGGCCGGCGGGAGGAGACGAGGCCCTGGTCGACCACGACCTCCTCGTCGACCCAGTTCGCGCCCGCGTTGCGCAGGTCGGTCTTCACCGACGGCCACGACGTGATCTTGCGGTCCCTGACGACGTCCGCCTCGACCAGGATCCACGGACCGTGGCAGATGACCGCCACCGGCTTGGCCTGCTCGAAGAAGCTGCGCGTGAAGCCGACGGCCTGCTCGTCCATCCGCAGGAAGTCGGGGTTCGCCACGCCGCCGGGCAGGACGAGCGCGTCGTACTCGGAAGCGTCGGCGTCGGACACCGTGCGGTCGACGGCGAACGTGTCGGCCTTGTCGAGGTGGTTGAAGGCCTGGACCTCGCCGGACTCCGTCGAGATCAGCTCGGGCTGCCCGCCCTCGCCCTCGACGGCCTTCCACGGCGCGGTCAGCTCGACCTGCTCGACGCCCTCGGGGGCGACGAGGAAGGCGATGCGCTTGCCCTGGAGCTTGTCGCCATTCCGTGTCCTCCTCTCGTGTGCACGTTGCGAGACGGCTACCGCCGGTGCGGAACGCGCAAACCCTCGCTGTTCCAGGGCCGACCGGGCGCGCCCGCGGTCGTTTTCCCGCTCTGGGCCATGGGTAGCGCAAGTCGCATGGAATACGTCATCGCGGGCATCGTCGTGCTGCTCCTCGTCGCGGGCTTCGTGACGTTCTTCGTCATCAACGCCGCGAAGAAGGGCGGCGGCGCGGCCCCATCCGATCCAGGCGCCGAGGGCACGCCGGCCGGCATCGCCTCCCCGGATCCCTCGCCGCTCGGCGACACCACCGAGCACTCCGGCGACCAGGCGGAGGGCCAGACCGTCGCCGACACGGAGCCCGCGGACGGCGGCGGCGAGCGCAAGCCGCGCGTCGGCGACCCCGGCCCCGAGGCGCGGCGGCCGGAGTCCGAGCGGCTCGCGAACCGCGCACGCTGACATCCCGTCACGAGTTCGGTTTGCGAACCCGCGGCGCTGGGCACATCACCCGTGTCGCGTCGCGGATGCCCTCCACTCTTCCGAACGGCGAGACAACCCTCCTCCTCATCGATCGGGGCGCCACTCGGCGCCTCGATCGCGTTAAGGCCTCGCTCATGGCACCGGGTACGCGCGTCCCGTGACCTTTCCCGTCTCCGGCATCCCCGGCCCCGGCCCGCCCTCTCCCACGCCCGGGCCGCCCACGCCCGCGCCTCCCGGCCCGGGCCCCGATCCCGAGCCGCCGGCTCCCAAGCCGCCCGGGCCCGAGCCGCTGCCCCCGAACCCGAACCCGCGTCCGATCTGATCCGTGCGACCGGTCTCGCAGACGCCCACCGAGGCGACGGACTACGCGATCCTCAGCGCCGCCTACGGCGCGCTGCTGGCGGGCACGGCGGTGTCCGCGCGCGGCCGCGAGCCGATCCCCTCGGCCGAGGTCCCCGCGCTCGCCGCCGCCACGTTCACGCTGTCGAAGCTGATCGTCCACGAGAAGGTCGAGTCGTGGATCCGGCAGCCGTTCGTCGAGGAGCGGGCCGGCGACCGGCGCCCGAAGGGCCGCCGGCTGCGCTACGCGATCGGCGAGCTGCTGTCCTGCACCCGCTGCACGGGCGCGTGGAGCGCGCTGGCGCTCGTCGGCCTGCGGCTGCACGCGCCGGCGACCGGCCGCACGGTGGCGACGGTGCTCGCGGCCTCGGCCGGCAACGACCTGCTCCAGGCCGGCTGGTCGTGGTTGTGCGCGCGCGCCAACACGCGCAGGACGTCGCTACGCAGGACCACGCCCCGCGCCGCGCGCCGAATCAGGCCTCTCGAGCAACCGCAGCGCCGCTTCGCGGTCCGCCGCCACGGTGAACATCTCGGTCGTGCGAGTCAGGTGGAACAGCCGCTGGACGGGCGGCGGGATGCCGGCCAGCACGAGCCGCGTCTCGTAGCGCGACAGCTCCGCCGCCGCGCGCAGCAGCTCCTTGAGCATCGAGGAGTCGATGAACGTGGCGCCGCCGAGGTCGATCACGAGGCCGCGCAGCCCGGCGGCGGCGTCGACATGCGGGCGCAGGGCGGCCGACGCGGCCATGTCGAGCTCTCCGTCGAGCACGATCGTCGCGACCCCGTCGGGGCCGCGGACCTCATCGATCGTGAACACGCCGGCCGGGTCGATACCGCGTCCGTCGATACGGCTCTCGTGCAGCCGGTGTCCCTCGATCATCGCTCGCAGCTGGTCGCCATCCAGGACAAGTGGACACGATGCCCGGCCGCCTCGTCGGGTCCCGCAATGATGTCATGCTTCTAACCGGAATGGGCGAAGATTCGAGGGCGGTCAGAGCGATGGCGCGGGCCGGTTATATGGCCCACACTGCTTGGGTACTGCGACCTTGTTGATGATGGGCAGCGATAACTCCTCGCACGAGCTCGGCGAGGAGCGGCAGGCCGCAGGCGCTTCGGACGTCCGGCTTACGCTCCCTGCCCGCCCGGAGAACGTGGCAGTGGTGCGCCACGTCCTCGGCGCGTTCGCGGAGGCGCTCCAGCTGCCCGACTCCGTCATCGAGGACATGCGCCTCGCGGTGACCGAGGCGTGCACCAACGTGGTCCGGCACGCCTACGCGGACGGCGAGCCTGGTCCGGTCGAGATCCTGATCCGGCCCGTGGCCGACACGCTCCAGGTGATCGTGTCCGACCAGGGTCGCGGCATCGGGCCGAGCGACGACACGTCCGGGCCGGGCCTCGGCCTCCCGCTGATCGCCGCGCTCACCCACTCGCTCGAGATCGCGCCCGCGGGCGAGGCCGGCTCGCGCCTGGAGATGTCGTTCCTGCGCGCGCCAGACCGCATGGAGGCGGCGTGACGGCGCAGCCCGAGAGCGACGCCGGGCCGCTCCAACGACCGTCTCCATCGTCGCGGGTCCGCTCGTCGGGCCCGTCCTCCGTCGCGTCGTCGGCATGCTCGCCGCGCGCGCCGACCTGCCGCTCGACCGGCTCGACGACGCCGTGCTCGTGGCCGATCTCATCGCCGCGCGCGCGCCCGCGCACGTGGCCGAGGGGCGCGTGGACGTGTCGCTCGAGCCCGGCGCGCGCTCGCTCTCGCTGCGGGTGGGCCCGCTCCGCGAGGGCGGCGGCGAGGCGCTGATCGTCGACGCCGCGGTGCCGGGCGTCGGCAACGTGATCGAGCAGCTCGCCGACGAGCTCACGGTCGAGCCGGACGATACGGGCGAGTACCTGCACGTGAGGCTGGCTTACGCGGCGACGACGGCGTAGGCCGGGCGGGGATCCGGGTAGGTAACGGCGCCCATGGCGATCGACTTCGAGATCGCGGACCGCAAGGTCGACGACGACACGCATGTCGTCTCGGTCAGCGGCGAGATCGACCTCTTCACCGCGCCCGAGTTCAAGCAGCGCATGTCGGCGCCGATCGACGCCGGCCGCTCGAACCTGATCGTGGACCTGACGGCGACCACGTTCATCGACTCCTCGAGCCTCGGGGTGCTGATCGGGGCGCACCGCCGGCTCAAGCTGCGCGGCGGCTCGCTCGTGGTCGTGTGCGAGAACGAGGCGATCGCCAAGACGTTCAAGATCACCGGGCTCGACGGGGTCTTCACGCTCGCCCCGTCGGTCGACGCCGCTCTGTCCGGCGAACCGCCGGACGACGCGGCCACCGCAGGCTGAGCCTGGTGAGCCGCCGTCCCCGGCGCGCCCATAATGGGGCGGTGAGCTCCTCCGGCTTCTCCTCGGCCGACGCGCAGGGCGACTTCTCGCGGGCCCGGCGCGCGCGCCTGCTCGCCGACATCGGGCGGCGGCTGCGCCGCGAGCCCGACGACGTGGCGCTCATCCTCCCGTTCGAGGAGGTCGTCGAAGCGCTCGGCGTCGTCGGCCGCGAGGACGTCGGCCTCCAGGTCGTGCCGCTCGAGTCGATCGTCGGGACGGTCGACCGCGCCGCCGACTTCGACCGCGGCTTCCGGCCCACGTCGCCGCGGCTGCGCTCGCGCTGGGAGCGGATCGCCGCGGCGCAGCGGCGCGGCGAGTCGCTGCCGCCGATCTCGCTCTACAAGGTCGGCGACCTGTTCTTCGTGCGCGACGGCCACCACCGCGTGTCGGTCGCGAAGTCGCTCGGGCGCCAGGACATCGACGCGTACGTGACGGAGATCCAGACGCGGGTGCGCCTGGGCCGCGACATGCGCGTCGGCGACCTCCCGCTCAAGGGCCACGAGCGGCTGTTCCGCGAGCGGGTGCCGCTCGGCCGCGACGAGCGCGCGCGGATCGGCCTGTCGGACCCGTGGGACTTCGGGCGGCTGGCCGAGGCGGTCGAGGCGTGGGGGTTCCGCGCGATGCAGGACCGCGGGAGCTACATGGACCGGCGCGAGGTCGCGCACCACTGGTTCACCTCGGAGTACCTGCCGGTCGTCGAGATGCTCAAGGCCGGCGAGCTGCTGGACCGCGGCGAGACCGAGACGGACGCGTACATGCGGATCTCCGCGATGCGCTACCGGGCGCTGCGCACGCACGAGTGGAGCGACGAGGTGCTCGAGGAGCTCCGCCGCGAGGAGGAGCGCGCGAAGCGCCGGCGCCGCCCGCCGCCGCCGCAGCGGCGCCGCGCGCGCACGCTGACAGCGGTCCGTTTCGACCCTGAGGCCGGGGGTAGGCCGAGGGCATGAGCCGCCTTCCCACATTCCTGTTCGGCGCGGCAGCCGGCGCCGCCGCCGCGCACTTCCTGGACCCGGACAGCGGCGCCCGCCGCCGCACCACGCTGCGCGATCGCGGGGCTTCGAAGGCCCGGTCGGCCGCGTCCACGGCCCAGTCCCAGGCGAAGTACGCCGCGGGCCAGGCGAAGGGTGCGGCGAGCGCCGTCACGCCCAGCTCGACCCGCCTGGAGGACGCCGACGACGTCACGCTCGCGCGCAAGGTGGAGACGGAGATCTTCCGCGACGCCGACGCCCCGAAGGGCGACGTCAGCGTCGACGTGCAGGGCGGCGATCGTCTACCTCCGCGGCACGCACGTCGGACGACTGGAGCGACCGGCTGGCGACCGCCGCCCGCGGCGTCGACGGCATCAAGGGCGTCAAGAACCTCCTGCACCCGCCCGGCACGCCGGCGCCGGCCGCCGAGCCGCGCGGGATGGCGCAGGAGCACCCCGAGTAGGGCCGAGTCACATCCCGGACGCCTCCCTGGACGGGGGGTTGTGCCGCGCCGGACCGGCGCGATGCTGGCCGCCGTGTCCACGCTCAGCCGTCGCTCCTTCCTCATGCGCGCCGCCGCGCTCGCCGGCGCCGCGGCCGGGCTCGGCGGCCTGCGCCTCCCCGCGCCCGCGCTGGCCACCGCCGGCACGGCGCTCTCGGCGCGGCGCGAGGCCACGTGCCGCGCGCTGCTCGCCGCCCTGCGCAAGTCGGAGGGCGGCCGCTTCCGCCACCGCGGCGCCGCCGCGGGCGCGCGCCGCGTTCGCGGCGTGGTACGCGGCGCAGCCGGCTGAGATGCGGGCGCACGCGGACGCGGTGCTGGACGCGGTCGAGGGCTGCACGCGCCGCGCGCCGGCGCGCTGCGCGGCCGGTCCGGGGGCGCGAGGCCGTCTTCGAGCCGAGGCGCGGCGCCGCGCCGACGCTGCTGGCCGCGGTGGCGCTGATCGAGGGCGCGGACCTGCCGGCCGGCGAGCGGACCGCCGTGGAGGGGCTCGCCTAGCCATGTCGCGAGTCCTGCGCAAGATCCTCGACATCGGCCCGGGCGGGGTCATCTACCCCGGCTCCGCCCAGGACCTCCGCTACCACGACAACGCGACCTACTACGCGGAGACGCAGACGCCGTGGATCCGGATGTGGGCGGACTGGCCGAGCCTTCAGCCCGACCCCGCGTACGCGCATCGACGACGTCCGCAACCCCGGCTACTGGAAGCTCCAGGCGCTGGACGAGCAGATCGCGCTCGCCAACTCGCGCGGCATCAAGGTGATGCTGATGCCGTACCGGTTCCCGACCTGGGCCAACGGGACGGCCGCGCTCGCCGCGCAGAAGAACACGGACGCCGAGATCTCGTTCGAGTACTGGGACCGGATGACCAAGGCGGCATGGGATCGCTACGTCCGCAACGGCCGGAACCCCGCCGTCTACACGCCGAGCCGGCGCGCGCTCGAGTACCGCCTGGCGGCCAACGCGTACGCGCCGGGCAGCCGCTGGGCCGGGTTCCTCGACTTCCTGTTCCGCCGCTACCACTACGGCGGGCGGGCGACGCGGCGCTACGTGGACGGCTTCGAGCTCGTCAACGAGCCCAACCTCCAGCTGTGGCCCCAGCAGTCGGCGCCGGCCGCGACCGCCACCGACCGCTTCGCGCAGACGACGTCCACGATCGAGCGGGCGATCGCGCAGCTGCTCAAGACCGCGCAGGCCGTTTCGGCCCGCTACGCGCACTCGACGATGCTCTACGCGCCGTCGATCAGCGACAGCGACACGGAGACGAGCCGGCTCTACACGCGCTACGACCGCTTCACGCCCGCGCTGCTGGACGCCGCGAAGGCGATCGCGTACGCGCCGCACTCGCGGCAGGCGTGGTCGCACCACAACTACACGGACGTCGAGAAGCGCCAGACCGCGACGCGGACCCAGCTGATCCGCGGCCTGCTGCGGGGCCGCTGGAACGGCTACGCGACCACCGGCCAGGCGCCGACCGTCTTCATCACCGAGGGCGGCGCGCGGCTCACGCGGATGCCGGCGCTCTATCCGGCCGAGGACCCGCGCGAGGCGCAGGCCAAGTGCCTGCGCGACGCCTGGGCGCTCCACCAGGTCGACACCGGCGTAGGCCAGGGCGTGGCGATGTTCGCCCAGTACCTGATCTACGCCGATCCGAACTTCGACTGCGGGCTGATCGACCCCTATCCGTCCACGGTGAAGCGCCCGGCCTACGAGGCCTGGAAGTCCTTCCCGCGGTTCGGCTAGCTACGAGCTCGCCGCGCGCGCTCCCGCCGGGGCTCCGGCGCCGTTGCCGTGGGAGTAGGTCAGGCTGCGCCCGCCGTCGGGGTCGAACAGCTTCAGCTCGTTGATCTCGAGCGTGAGCTCGATCTCGCCGCCGGCCGTCGCCCGGCTCGCCGCGTCGACGCGCGCCACCACGTGCTGGCCGCCGCCGCCCGCGCTCGGGAGGTCCTCCATGCCCGCGTCCTTGGCCAGCTCGGCAAGGTCGTCGGACTGGACCTCCTGCTGCGTCTGGACGTCGAAGTAGACGTACAGCTCCGAGCCCATCGACTCGACGACGTCGACCTTGGCCGTGAACTTCATGCGCTCCGGGCCTTCCGGCTCGATCTTCGCGTCCTCGAAGTGCTCGGGGCGGATGCCGATGAGGACCTCGCGCGCGCCGCCGCCGCCGCCGCCGGCCTTCTGCAGCGCGGCACGGAGGCGCTCCGGCACGGACGTCTCGCCGAACGGCAGCTTCAACGTTGTCGCCCTCGATGCGCCCCGGCAGGAAGTTCATCGACGGCGAGCCGATGAAGCCGGCGACGAACAGGTTGATCGGGTCCTCGTACAGCGTCGCGGGGGCGTCGACCTGCTGGATGATGCCGGCGCGCATGACGGCCACGCGGTCGCCGAGCGTCATGGCCTCGACCTGGTCGTGCGTCACGTAGACCATCGTCGTGCCGAGCCGGCGCTGGATGCGCGACGACCTCCGTGCGCATCTGCACGCGCAGCTTCGCGTCCAGGTTCGACAGCGGCTCGTCCATGAGGAAGGCCTTCGGGTCGCGCACGATCGCGCGGCCCATCGCGACGCGCTGGCGCTGGCCGCCGGACAGGTTCGCCGGCTTGCGCTCGAGGTGCGGCTCGAGGTCGAGGATCTTCGCCGCCTCGGTGACCTTGCGCTCGATCTCCGACTGGTCGGCCTTGGCCAGCTTGAGCGCGAAGCCCATGTTGTCGCGCACCGTCATGTGCGGATACAGCGCGTAGTTCTGGAAGACCATCGCGATGTCCCGGTCACGCGGAGGCAGGTCGTTGACCCGCTCGTCGCCGATGATCAGGTCGCCCTCGGTGATGTCCTCGAGGCCGGCGATCATGCGCAGCGCCGTCGACTTGCCGCAGCCCGATGGGCCGACCAGGATCATGAACTCGCCGTCGGCGATGTCGAGGTCGATCGCCTTGACCGCCTCGAACCCGTCCGGGTAGCGCTTCGTGATCTCCTTGAACTGGATCTTGGCCATCCGGCCTCCCCTCTCCTCACCCCTTGGAACCGGTTCCAGCGCGCAGCCTACAGCGGCTGTCCAGTCCCGTGTACTCCGGCCCTCTAGTCGCGCGCGCCGGGGTGCCCGTCGCCGGGCCACGGGGCGAGCACGAGCAGCAGCCGGGCGTCGGTCGTGGCGCGGACCGTGTGACGCTCGTGGGGGTCGAACACGGCGGCGAACCCGGGCTCGCCGGTGACGGCCTCGCCGCCGTCGCTGACCTCGACGCGCCCGTCGACGACCACGAGATAGGCGCGCTCGTGCACCTCGTGCTCCTGGAGCGCCTCGCCCGCGGGCAGGGCGATCGCGATCGAGCGCGCCTCGCCGCGCGCCGAATGCAGGATCTTCGGGTGGTGCGGCTGGACGTCGAGGCGTGCGCAGGTCCCAGTGCTCCATGGCCGCGATCCTAGGTCATCGCCGGGCCGTCCGGCGTCGCCGGCTCAGCCGCCGCGGGGCGGCGGCGTGTCGCTGGTCTCGGCGACCTCGCGCAGGCGCGCGACCGACTGGCGGATCAGCCGCGAGACGTGCATCTGGGAGACGCCGACGCGCTCGCCGATCTCGGACTGCGTGAGGTCCTCCTCGAAGCGCAGGCGCAGGACCTCGCGCTCGCGCTCGGTGAGAACGCGCATCAGCCGCTGGACGGTCGCGGCGTCCTCGGCGAGGCGGAAGCCGGGGTCCTCGGCGCCGACGGAGTCGGCGATGCCGGTCGCGTCGTCCTCCTCGTCGTCGCGCGGGCGGTCGAGCGACACCGCGCGGTACGCGCCGGCGGCCTCGCGCGCCTCGAGCACCTGCTCCGTGGTCGCGCCGATCGCCTCGGCGATCTCGCCCGGCGTGGGCGCGCGGCCGAGCTCGCTGCCGATCTGCTCGCCGACGCGGTCGACCTTGACGGCCAGCTCCTGGAGGTCCCTCGGGACGCGGACGGACCAGCCCTTGTCGCGGAAGTGGCGCTTGAGCTCGCCGAGGATGGTCGGCACGGCGAACGACGAGAACGCGGTCTCGCGGGCGGGGTCGAAGCGGTCGATCGCCTTGAGCAGCCCGAGCGAGGCGACCTGGACGAGGTCGTCGAGCGGCTCGCCGCCGCGCTGGTAGCGCCGGGCGAGCTGGCGGGCGAGCGGCAGGAAGCGCTCGACGAGCGCCTCGCGGGCTGTCGCGTCGCCGCCGTGGTGGTAGCGCTCGAGCAGCCGGCGATCCTCACGCGCGCGGGCCGCGCGGTCCTCGGCCGGCGTGGTCGGCTCGGCCGGCGGGATGGGCTCGGCGGGCGTCGCCGGAAGGCTCCGGGGCGCGGCCCGGATATGCTGGCCCGGAATTGGCCCGGCCCTGTGGATCGTCTGAGATCTCTACGCCCATGCGCTTGGTTGCAGGCGCCGGGCGTCTCGGGCGCGAACTGTCGGCGGCGGGGTGCTCGGCCGCGACGCCTCACAGTGTACTCCGGGATGGTGCGGGTCCTCATGACGGAGAGCGCGGCGCTCGGGACGAAGCGCGAGCGGAACCTCACCGTGCTGCTCGCCGACGAGGACGAGCAGGCGCTGGAGTCGCTCGCTTCGGTCCTCACGCAACTCGGCCACGAGGTCACGCCGTTCGCGGTCTCGGTCGAGGAGGCCACCCGGCTGATCGTGCGCGAGGACCCGGACCTGGCCATCGTCGTCGTGCACGACAACGACGACCACGCGCTCTCGCTGATCGGCGAGGCGGTCGAGACGGCCTCGGGCCGGTCATCGCGCAGCTGCGCAACCGCGACGACGTCGACTTCGTGGCGCGCGCGGCCGAGCGCGGCATCTCCGCCTACGTGGACTCGGGCGACCCGCAGAACGTGCAGGCGGCGATCGAGGTCGCGATCCGGCGCTACCGCGAGGCGGCGAAGCTGTCCGAGAAGGTCGACCAGCTGGAGTCGGCGCTCGACCGGCGCGCCGTGATCGAGCGCGCCAAGGGGATCGTCATGGAGCGCCACGGGATCAGCGAGCGGGACGCGTTCGAGCGGCTGCGCGAGCACGCGCGCGCGGGCAACCGGCGCGTGGTCGACATCGCGCAGGCGGTGGTCGACGGCCACGCGCTGCTCCCCGCGCGGTCGTCTGAGGACTGATCGCGGCCGCGCCCGCTCGGGGGCCCGAGACTGATTGCCGCTGCGTGCGGGAATCCTCGGACTGTGGCCGGGGACATTGGCACGCTGGCCGTGCTGGCGCGTGACGGGCGCCCCGGGCCGGCGATCTGCGCGAGCGACTTCAAGCGCGCGTTCCAGCGCTTCCAGAAGGACCAGGTCACCGACCATGCGGCCGGGCTGACGTACTACGCGCTGATGTCGCTGTTCCCGGCGCTGCTGCTCGGCGTGGCGGTGCTCGGGCTGTTCGGCCAGCAGGGGCTGATCACCGACGCGGCCGGCTTCCTGCGCTCCGTGGGCGCACCGAGCCAGACCGTCGACTCGGTGACCGGCGCGCTGGAGGCGGCGCAGTCCAACCGCGGGACGGCGGTCGGCGCGCTCGTGCTCGGCCTCGTGACGTCGCTCTACGGCGCATCGGGCGCGTTCGGCGCCACCGGCCGCGCGCTCAACGCGATCTGGCGGGTCGAGGAGGGCCGCGGCTTCGTCAAGCACAAGCTGCACGACCTGCTGTGGACGCTGGTGGTGCTCGCGCTCGTGCTCGTCACGTTCGTGCTCGTCTTCCTCGGCGGGGCGCTGTCCGAGTTCGTCTTCAACCAGATCGGGCTGGGCGACACGACCGCCGAGATCTGGCGCTACGCCCGCTGGCCCGCCGCGATGCTGGCGATGATCCTCATCTACGCGGTCGTGTACTTCGCCGCCCCGAACGTCGAGATCCGGCGCTTCCAGTGGATCACGCCGGGCGCCGCGTTCGGCGTGCTCGCCTGGCTCGCCGCCTCGGCCGCGTTCTTCCTCTACGTCGCGAACTTCAGCTCCTACGCGGCGACCTACGGCGCGTTCGCGGCCGCCGTGATCCTCCTCGTCTGGCTCTGGCTCACCAACATCGTGCTCCTGTTCGGCGCGGAGCTCAACGCGGTCATCGACCTCCGCCGCTCACCGCACCTGTCGCGGACCTACGACGGCCCGCCGTTGCCGGCCAAGGAGCCCGCCGACGCCTGAGGTGGGGCGGCCGCCTCGCCCGCGGACTCGCCGGCCGGGGCCTCGCCCACGGACTCGCCGGCCGGGGCCAAGGTGCGCTCCTCGGGGTGGGAGCACATCGCCCGGCGGCCGGGGCAGTCGGCGCACAGCTCGCGGTGCGGCCTGTCGGTGACGGGGTAGCGCTCGTCGAGGACGCCCTGGGCGAGCGAGACGACGCGCTCGGCCAGCGCGGGGACCTCGGAGGCCGTGAACCGGCGCACGACCGGCTCGGCCGGCCGCTCGAGGAAGCAGTAGGCGACGTCGACCGACTCGGCGCCGTCGCGCAGCGCCGCGAGCGCGTAGACGACGCGCTGGGTGTCGTAGTCGCGCGCGACGACCTCTGCCGGCTCGGCGCCGCCCAGCCGATCGGTCTTGTAGTCCACGATCAGCCGCGTGCCCGGCGCCTCCTCGGCCATCGCGTCGACGAAGCCGGTGACCAGCGAGCCGCCGCCGCCCGGCTCGAGCGCGAACGCGAACCCGGCCTCGCGGCGGACGCGCCGCGCGGAGGCCAGCCGCTCGCACAGCGGTGACGCGCCGAACGCGGCGACCAGCGCGCGGATGTCCTCCACGTCCGCGGGCTGCAGCTCCACGCCGTGCTCACGGCCGAGCGCTGCGACCGCGTCCGGCTCGGGGGCGACCGGCCGCGAGAAGTCCAGCGTCTCGAGCAGCACGTGGACGAGCGAGCCGCGCACGCGAGCGTCCAGCCCCGCCTCGTCGTCGACCCCCGCCGCGCGTTCGGCGGCCCCCGCCGCCGCGAGGTCGTCGGCGCGCTCGGCCGGCTCCAGCGGCGGGGGCGGCTCGGGCGGGAGGCCCAGGACGCGCTGGAGGTAGAAGCGGTATGGGCACTTCGCGTAGGCCTGGAGCGCGGAGTACGACAGGCGCTGCGGGGCCGGGCGCGCGCGGACGGGCGGCGCCGGCATGACCTTCGGCGCGGTGGGCAGGGCGGTCGCCGGCGCGCCGGTCCGGCGGCGGCCGTCGGGGACGAGCGCGGGGATGTCGGCGGTCCCCGGGGTGTTGAAGGCGAGGCGGACGCGGGCGGGGCGGCCCTCCCACTCCCGCTCGACCAGCCGCTCGGGCGCCGAAGCGTCGCGGAACTCGCCGCCCGTGACGGCGCGGACGATCCAGTCCAGCGGCGGGCCGCCGGGCCGGGGCTCGGGCCACTTCTCGACGTCGGCGCCGCCCGACAGGATCAGCCGGTCGCGCGCGCGGGTCATCGCGACGTAGAGCAGCCTGCGCTCCTCCTCGGCGTCGGCGCGGTCCTCCTCGGCGGCCAGCCGCTCGTAGTCGAGCGCCGGGACGGTGTCGTTGCCGCCGAGCGTCGCGAGCCGCAGGCCGACCTCCGTGCCGCGGCCGAGCAGCAGCCGCGGCCGCGCGGCGGCGCCCTGGCGGCCGAGGTCGGCGACGCACACGACCGGGAACTCCAGGCCCTTCGCGCGGTGGATCGTCATCAGCCGCACGGCGTCGAGACCGTCGGACTCGAGCGCCGCCTCGCCCTCGCGGGCCTGCGCGAGGTCCTGGGTCGCCGCGAAGTCGAGGAAGCCGCGCAGGTCGCGCCCCTCCGCGTCCTCGTAGTCGCGCGCGAGCCGCATGAGCTTGCGCAGGTTCGCGAGCCGCCGCTCGCCGCCGGCGCGCGCGAGGATCGCGAGGTCGTAGCCCGTGAGCGAGATCGCCCGCTCGAGCAGGGCCTCGACCGGGAGCCGCTCCGCCCGCTCGCGCTCGCCGGCGAAGAACCGCGCGAACGTGAGCAGCCGCTCGCGCTCCGTGGGCGGGAGCGGCGAGAGCCATCGCGGCGGCCGGGTCGCCGCGTCGGCCGCCGGCTCGGCGTCGCGGAGCGCGGCCCAGGGGCCCTTGCCGCTCTCGCGGCCGGCGGCGGCGAGCAGGATCAGCGCGTCGGCGCCGGCGCCGCAGAACGGGGACGCGAGGACGGAGTAGAGCGCGGTGTCGTCGCGCGGGTTGGCGAGCGCGGCGAGGTAGTTGAGCGCGTCGCGGACCTGCTCCTGGGACCAGTAGCCGCGGCCGCCGACGACGTACGTCGGCAGGCCCTGCTCCTCGAGCGCCTGCTCGAACAGCCGCAGCGACGCGGTCGCGCGCACGAGCAGCACGACGTCGCCCGGGCGGCGGCCCGCGTCGACCTCCTCGCGCAGCCGCCGGGCGACGAGCCGCGCCTCCGCGCGCCGCCACGGCTGGTCTGCGAGACCGCCGAGGCCGAGCGCGCCGGCGTGGTCCTCCCAGCCCTTCGTGGCGGTGACGAGCAGCTCGACCGGCGGCGCGCCGGCCGGCGGGTCCGGGTCGAACAGCCGCAGGACGGCGTCGTCGGCGGCGGGGCCCGAAGGCGCCGCCGGGTCCTCACGGCCGGCGACCAGCGGCTGGAAGCCGTCGCCGAGCACGGGCGCGAACGTCGCGTTCAGCACGTCGAGCAGCTCGCCCGCGGAGCGGAAGTTGGCGGCGAGCCCGCGCACCCGCTCGGCCGGCAGGGCGGCGCGGCGCTCGCGGAAGATGTCGACGTCGGCGTGCCGGAACCGGTAGATCGACTGGAACTCGTCGCCGACCGCGAACAGGTTGCCGCGCTCGAGGCGCTCCAGCAGCTCGAGCTGGAGGCGGTTCGTGTCCTGGAACTCGTCGACCATCATCAGTGCGAACCGCTCGCTCCAACGGCGCCGCTCGGCCTCGTTCGCGAGCAGGTCGCGGACGCCCAGCTCGAGGTCCTCGAAGTCGACGCCGGCGCGGCCGGTCTTCGCCTCCGCGTACTCCGCGCCGAAGCGGCCGAGCAGATCGTCGACGAGGACGAGCGCCGCCCGCGCGTGGTGGTCGGCGCAGGCGGTGCGGAAGCCGGTCCATGCCTCGCGGTACTCCTCGCACGCGGGCGTGGTGAGCGCCTTCGCGCCCGCGCCGAGCTTCGCGGCATCGAGCGTCGCGGGGCGCGGCACGCCGTCCGCGCCGGCGGCGAGCAGGCGCTCGCAGGCGTCGAGCGCGGCGCGGGCCTCGCCCACGCGGATCCCGTCGCCAGCCGCGGCGAGCTCGCGGGCGGCGATCGCGCGCGCGGCGGCGAGCGCCGCGGGATCCGGGGGCGGGACCGGATCGGGAACCGGCACGCGCGGGTGCGTGGCGCCGCGGCTGCGGAGCACGTCGTGGGCGCCGAGCACGAGGTCGCGGAGACCGGGCCCGTAGGCGGCGGCGAGGTCCACGGCCGGCGCGCCGAGCGCGGTCACCCAGCCGTCGAGCGCCCGCTCGTACGCGCTCACCGCGAGCCGGCCCGCCGCCGCCTCGTCGAGCACCTCGAAGCGCGGGTCCAGGCCGGCGGGCAGCGGGCGCGAGCGCAGCACGCGCGCGCAGAAGCCGTGGATCGTGCCGATCCACGCGCCGTCGACGGCACGGGCGTGCTCGTTCTCGCCCAGCTCGAGCAGGCGGCGGCGCACGCGCTCGCGCAGCTCCCCGGCGGCCTTCTCGGTGAACGTGAGCGCGAGGATCGAGCCGACCGCGACGCCGTCGATCCGCACGGCCTCGACGAACCGCTCGACCATCACGGCCGTCTTGCCCGACCCCGCGTTGGCGGCGAGCAGCGACGAGCCCGACCGGTCCGAGACCGCCGCGCGCTGCTCGGGCGTGAACCGCGGGGCGCTCACGCGCGGCCCCCGGGGGCCGGCCCGCTCGGCTCGTCCGTCTCCGCGGCGCGGCAGATCCCCGGGTACGCGCAGCCGTTCGGGGAGCAGCGCGACGGGCACGGCCGGATGTCGCCCGAGCGCATCGCGCGCGCCGTCCGGACCGCGAGCTCCCGCGCCTCGCCGAGCACGGCGTCGAGCGCCTCGGGCTCCACCACGTCGCCGTTCACGTACCGGCCGGGCGTCCCGGCGCGGACGAGCCCGCGCGGGCGGGCGTCGCTGCGGCCGATCGGCTGGTACAGGGCGCCGGCGGGCTCGAGCCCGAGCAGCTCGCGCGCGGCGAGCGCGTAGAGCGCCGCCTGGAGCTTGCCGTCCTGCACCCAGCGCGCGCCCGCCACCACCTGGCGGCCCTTGTAGTCGCGCACCAGCGCCCGGCCCGAGGCGTCGACGTCGATCCGGTCCACGCGGCCGGTCACCGCCAGGCCCGAGCCGTTGAGCGGCAGCGGCGCGTGGTCGTCGCGGTCGCCGCCGAAGCTCCACTCCAGCCACTGCGGCTCCAGGCCGGCGCCGCACTCGGCCTCGTGGCGCAGGTAGCTGCTCAGGTCCTCCTCGAGCGCGCGGAGCGCTGCGCGGCCGCGCGCCGTCGCACCCTCGCGGCCGCGCTCGGCGCGCAGCTCGCCGATCGCCGCGTCCAGCTCCGCGAGCGCGGCGGGCAGCGTCTCCGGCGCCAGCCGCGCGGAGCCGGTCCGCTCGCGCAGCCGGCGCAGCGTCCGCTCGAGCACGGCGTGCGCGAGCGAGCCCCGCCGCATCGGCTCGGGGTCGGGCTCCACGCGCGCGGGGCGCAGCAGCGCCTCGACGAGCCAGCGGACGCCGCAGGCCGCGAACGTCTCCAGCGCGCGTGCCGGCTCCGGGCCGCGCGCCGCCAGCATCGCGTGCACCGCCTCGCTCTCCGGCGGCGCCAGCGCCGGGGGCTCCGGCCGCGCCTCCGACGCCGCCAGCGCGCGCGACAGCTCGTGCGGCGTCGGCGCCGTTGCCGGCGGCCACGTCACCTCCGCGAGCAGACGCGTGCCGCGCTCCCGCCACAGCTCGTCCGTGAACAGCGCGCGCACGTCATCGACGAACGGCGACGGCTGCACCGGGTCGCCGTCCTCGTCCGAGCTGCGGAAGGAGAGGAACAGGACCTCCTCCGGCCGCGAGACGCAGGCGTAGAACAGGTGCCGCTCCCGGCCGACCACGTCCTCGTGGCGGGGGAGCACGAGACCGGTGGCGCGCGCCAGCTCCGCGCGGGCGTCGTCGTCGAGGAAGGGCTCGGGCACCGGGCGGAGCGGGAACTCGCCGTCCTGGAGGCCGCAGACGAACACCGCGCGGAAGCGGCGCGCGCGGATCGCGAGCGCGTCCGCGACCAGCACGCCGCCTCCTGTCTCGGCCGGGGGCCTCGCCCCGCTTCGCCCGGCCAGAGGCCTCGCCACCGCTCGCTCGCCGCCGGCGCCTCCGGGCGGACGCCGAGGTCACCCAGCGCCTCCAGCACGTCGCCGACGCCGAGCAGCTCCGGATCGGCCGCCGCGAGCGACCGCAGCTCGCCGGCGGCCGCGCGCAGCTCCGCCGCCGCGCGGGCGTCCGTCGCGTCCTCGGGGCCGAGCACGGCGGCGCGGCGGACGTGCCGGGCCGTCCACATGGCCTCGGCCTCGGCGAGCAGCGCCTCGAGGAACGCCGGGGCGCCCTCCCGGGCCGCGGCGGTGAGGCGTCGAGAGCCGGGAACGGGTCGGCGGCGCCCTCCCACAGCCGGCGCGCCTCCGCGGCGGTCGCGGCCTCGGCCCGGCGCACGCGCGCCTCGAGCGCGTCGGCCGCGTCCGGGTCGGCGAGCTTGCCGGGCGTCCGCAGCCAGGTCAGGAGGTCGGCGGCGCTCGCGCCCGGCAGCGCCGCGCGCGCCGCGGCCAGGACGCCCGCCCCGAGCCGCGTCCGGGTGAGCGGGATGCGCCCGTCGGGCGCCACCGGCACCCCGTAGTCGGCGAGCCCCGAGGCCAGCACCGCCACCGCACGCCCGCCACCGCGCACCAGCACCGCGACGTCGTCCGGCGCGACGCCCTCCCGCATCAGCTCCAGCACCATGCCGGCGACGAGCTCGGCCTCCGCCCGCTCGCCGCCCGACTCCAGCAGCCGCACGGCGCCGTTGGGCGAGCACCGCGGCGCGTCGGGCTCGAACAGCCTGCGCTCCAGGTGGTGCAGGGCGAGCCGCGCGCCGGACGCGTAGTGCTCCGAGCGATCCGGGAGCGCGACGTGCTCCGCCGCCAGCGGCTTGAGCAGCTCCACGGTGGCCGCGCGGCCCGCGAACGCCTCGCGCCCCGGCTCGTACGGCAGCGCCACGCAGACGTCGGCCTCGCAGCGCCCCGACAGCGTCTCCACCGCGTCCAGCTGCAGCGGCGTCAGATCGTCGAACCCGTACAGCAGGACGGGGCGCGCGCCCCACGCGGCGGGCCGCTCGCGCAGCGCGTCCAGCGCCGCCCGCGCGTAGCCGTCCTCGTCCACCGCCCCGAGCGCCTCCAGCCGCCGGTGGTAGGCCGAGTACAGCGCCGCCAGCTCCTCCGCGTGCTCGGGCGCCGAGCCCGCGGCCGCCCACGTGCGCAGCGCCCGCGTGAAGCGCGCCGGGCTCGACCAGCGACCGCTGGAGCTCCTCGAACAGCGCGCCCGCGGCCGCCGCGAACCCGGGCGCCCGCCCCGACGCCGCCAGCACGCGCAGCGGCACCGAGCGCACCGCCGCGCGCACCACGCGATCGCGCGCCACGCGGCCGAGCGGCCGCCCGCCGGCGCCCGCGGCCGCGGCGAGCTCGCGAACCAGCCGGCGGAAGGTGAGCACCTCGGCGCCGAACACGATCCCCTCCGAGGCCAGCTCGCGCCGGTAGTGGTCGACGTCGGCGGACGTCGGCACCACGAGCAGCGGCTCGCGCGCCAGCAGCGCGCGCAGGCGCTCCAGGACGGCGCCGGCCTTGGCGGCGTTGGCGGGACCGGTGATCAGGGTGAGGGGCACGGACCCCATAGGGTCGCGCGAGCACCCGACGGCATCGCCGCGCGCCCCGCCTGTCAGGAGCGAGACGCTCGTGGGCGCGCACGATTACCCCGCATTTGCTGCGCCGTCGGAACACACCCTGGACGAATGTTGGTGTTCCGCCAGGTATCAAGTTGTCAGGCTCCCGGTCGTAACTCCGATACAAGGGACAAGAGACCACCTGACGGGAGTCACCATGCCGCACCTGTATCTGCCCAGCGACCACACCGACGCGGACCTCGTGCTCGCGGCCGACGTCGCCGCGGCGGTCTCCAGTGCGGACCTGTACGTCACCTGGACCCACGACGCCGGCCCGGGCGCTCCCGAGGTCGAGGCCGTCGTGCGCGAGGAGACCGTCCCCTCCCCGTCCCAACGCCTTCGCGGAGCTGCTCGTCGCGATGTTCCGCGGCGTCGCCGCGCTGTGGCACATGCTCACCGCGCCGCCGCGGGAGCGCGCCCCGCAGCCGCGCCCGGCGGGCGACGCCCGCCCGGCCGCCGGCGAGCCCAGCCTCTAGGCGGCGGCAGCCGAGGAGGTCTCCGCCGGCGCGGCGGGCTCCTCCTCGCCCTCGGGCGGCTTGGCGCCCTCGCGCGCCCACGGCTCGTCGAACTCGACGCGCCAGCGCCCGTCCTCGGTCTGCATCAGGGCCAGCCGGGCGCGGAACGAGCGGCCCGAGCGGCCCTTGAAGCCGGTCACCGGGCGCTGCGTGCGGCCCGTCGAGATCAGCTCGCGGGCGACCGCGATCGGCAGCGTCTTGCCGGCCTTGGACTTCCAGATCACGAAGCCGCAGCCCGGGTCCTCGCGCGACCAGCAGGAGAAGCCCTTGCGGTTCTCGACGATGTCGCGCCCGCACACCGGGCACGGGCCGAGGTTCGCGCGCGGGATGCGGACGTCCTTGAGCTTCGCGTCGAGGTCCTGGACCGTCTCGCCGGCGAACAGCGCGATGTCGTGCATGAACTTCTCGCGCTGCTCCTCGCCGTGCTCGATCCGCGCCAGCCGGTGCTCCCAGTCGCCCGTGAGGCTGGGCGAGGTGAGCTTGTGCTCGCCGAGCAGGCGGATGACGTTCAGGCCCTTCTCGGTGGCGACGAGCGAGCGGCCGTCGCGCTCGACGTAGCCGACGTCGATCAGCCGCTCGATGATCGCCGCCCGCGTCGCCGGCGTGCCGATCCCGGAGTCCTTCATCGCCTCGCGCAGCTCGTCGTCGTCGACCAGCTTGCCGGCCGTCTCCATCGCCGCCAGCAGCGAAGCGTCGGAGTAGCGCCGCGGCGGCTTGGTGACCTTCTCCTCCGAGGCGACCTCGACCGTGTCGACGGCCTCGCCGCGCTCGAGCTTCGGGCAGCGCCTGGTTGAGCGGCTCGTCGTCGTCGGCGGCAGCGCCCGAGTCGAGCGACTCCTCGCCGTAGACGGCGCGCCAGCCGGCCTCGAGCAGCACGCGCCCGCGCGTGCGGAAGACGTGCTCGCTGACGGTCGTCTCCAGCCGGGTGTTCTCGAACACCGCCTCGGGGTGGAAGACGGCGAGGAAGCGCCGCACGACCATGTCGTAGACCCGGCGGTCGTCGTCGCTCATCTTGTCGACGCGGTGCTCGGAGCGCGTGGGGATGATCGCGTGGTGGTCCGTGACCTTGGCGTCGTTGATGACGCGCGCGGTCGGGAGGACGTCGAGCCCGGTCACGTAGGCGGCCGCGCTGCGGTACACCGGCTGCGTGCCGACGAGCTCGGCGATCGGCTTGATCTCGCCGCCCATGTCCGACGGCAGGAAGCGCGAGCTCGTGCGCGGGTAGGTGAGCGCCTTGTGCTCCTCGTAGAGGCGCTGGGCGGCGGCCAGCGTGCGCCGCGCGGAGAACCCGTAGCGCGTGTTGGCCTCGCGCTGGAGGCTCGTGAGGTCGTAGAGCAGCGGCGGGCGCTCGGAGCGCTTCGTCGTCTCGAGCTTGGTGATCTCGCCGCGCCGCCCGCGGACGGCGGCGACGATCGCCTCCGCCTCCTCGGCGGTCTTCATGCGCGCCTGGGTGCCGGCGTGGAAGCGGCCGGCGTAGCGGCGGGCCTGGTCGCCGATGGGCTCGAACGTCGCGTCGACCAGCCAGTAGGGCTCCGGCTTGAAGGCGCGGATCTCCTCCTCGCGGCGGGCGACGATCGCCAGCGTCGGCGTCTGGACCCGCCCGAGCGTCACCGCGCCGTCGAACGAGGACCGCAGCCGGATCGTGGCGGCGCGGGTCGCGTTCATGCCGACGATCCAGTCGGCCTCGGAGCGTGAGCGCGCGGCCTCCTCGAGCTTGGCGAACTCCTCGGCCGGCTGGAGCCGGTCGAACGCCTGCCGGATCGCCGCCACCGTCATCGAGGACAGCCACAGGCGGCGCACGGGCTTGCGGGCGCCGGCCTTCTCGTACGTCCACGCGAAGATCAGCTCGCCCTCGCGGCCGGCGTCGCAGGCGTTCACGACGAACTCCACGTCGTCGCGCTGGAGCTGGCGCGTGATGACGGTCATCTGCTTGCGCGAGCGCTCGTCGCGCACGACGAGCTGGAACTCGTTCGGCACGATCGGCAGGTCCGCCATCCGCCACTTCTTGTACTTGGCGTCGTACTCGTCGGGCTCGGCGAGCTGCACGAGGTGGCCGACCGCCCACGTGATGACGTGCGAGTCGGACTCGAGGTAGCCCTCGTGCTTGCTGAACTGGCCGGGCAGCGCGCGAGTGAGGTCGCGGCCGACCGACGGCTTCTCGGCGATGACGAGCGTCTTGGCCATGGCCGCGTGAGGGTAGCTCAGGCGCGCCGCGGCTCTTCGGGCGACGCCAGCCGGTCAGCCGGCGCCGGCGTTTGGAACGGCGGCTGGGTGGGGGTGGTGGCGGGGCCGGCGGCGGTGGTCAACGTCGTAACCGATCGGGGCCCGAGCCGCGATTACGACGTTGACCACCCATACGGTGTTCAACGTCGTAACGCCCGACGATCCGTCCCGCCATTACGACGTTGACCACCGCGAGACCTCGCCGCCGGCCTCCCCGCCACCCCACCCAGCCGCGGTTCCGAGCCCGGCGGGCGCTACCGCGTACACGGCCCGTGGACACACGCCCCGAGGCGCCGGAGATCGCCTCGCGCGTGATGTCGTTGGGCACGCCGTAGCCGCCGCGGGGGCCGGACGTGGTCGCGGCGAAGATCGTGGTCACCACGCGCCCGCGGCCGTCGACCATCGGCCCCCCGGAGTTGCCGGACCGCACCGCGCCGCGCAGCGACGTGATCGTCCGCCGCACCGGACCGCGGCCGTAGGCGTCCTGGGAGACGACCGTGCGGGTCTCGCCCAGGCGCGCGGCGCGGACGTCGTAGGGGCCGTTGCGGGGGAAGCCGAGGATCGCCGCCGACGTGCCCGGCCGCGGCGACCGCGCCAGGGGCAGCGCGGGAGCGCTCAGCCCGGACACGCGCAGCACCGCGACGTCGTTGCGCGGGTCGAACGCGATCGCGTGCGCGTCGAGCCCCGGCTCGCGGCCCTCGAGCAGCACGCGCGTGTCCTCCTGCCCGGCCACGACGTGCGCGTTGGTGACGACCACGCCGTCCCCCGCCACCCAGCCCGACCCCTCGACGCCGAGCCCGCACGCCGAGCCGAGCACCTTCACGACGCTCCGCGCCGCCGCGTCCACCTGCGGGTCGCTCGCGATCCCGGCGCTCGGCGCCCGGACGCGCACCTCCGGGCCGTCGATGCGCGGGAACGGGTCCAGCCGGGACAGCGTGTTGAGCAGGCCGCCGGTGGGCGGGAGCACCGCGTTCAGCCGCTGGAGCACGAACGAGCGCTGGACCGCCGCCCGCAGCTCGCCGCCGGACTTCAGCGCGATCGCGCCGAGCACCCAGACGATCCCGAGCCCGACGCACGCCGTCAGCAGCGCGCCGAGCGCGCCGTCCAGCGTCGCGGCCGCCGGTGTTCGCACACGCGCGCGCAATCGCGCGCCCAGCCCCTCGAAGCCCATCGCGAGCACCGCGCCCGCCACCAGCGCACCCATCAGGCCGAAGGCCGGCGCCCAGCCGGAGTCGCGGCCCCCGGGCAGCACGAGCGGGCCGACGCGGGTCCCGATCCACGCACCGAGCGCGAACCCGACGAGCGCGAGCGCGCCGGCCACGAAGCCCTGCGCCCAGCCGAACAGGGCGAGCAGGATCACGATCCCCAGGACGATCCAGTCGAGCCCCGTCATTGGTCGGCGCAGCGTACTGGGGCGTATTAGGGACGCAGTAAGGGAAACCCTCCCGCTCCCGGCCTACCCTCAGCTCCAAGCGCCCCCATGATCGTCCGCTTCCAAGACGCCGGCTCCTCGAACCGCGCGCACCGGCTCCGCCGGCTCGCGCCCGTGCTCGCGTTCGCCGCGGCCGCGTTCGGGACCGGGCTCGTCCTCGGCGCCCGCCACGAGCCGTCCGAGCGCCGCGTCGCCGCGCGCTTCGCCGCCGCCTGGGAGCGCGGCGACCACGCCGCGATGTACGCGCTGCTGGCCGAGGACGTGCAGCGCGAGGTCAGCCTGCGCCGCTTCGCCCGCGCCTACCGCCGCGCCGCGGACCGGGCGACGCTCGCGAGCGTGGACGTCGGCAGGCCCCGCTCGGCGGAGGGCTCGCGCGTCGCGATGGACGTGACCGCCACCACCCGCATCTTCGGCGCGATCACCGGCACGCTCGTGCTCGACACGCAGGACCGCGAGGACGGCGAGCCGGGAATCGTGTGGCGCGCGGAGCACGTGTTCCCCGGCCTGCACAGGGGCGAGCGGCTCACGCGCGAGACCGAGATGCCGCAGCGGGCGGCGATCCAGGCGCGCGACGGCACGCCGATCGCCCAGGGCGAGGCGCGGCTGTCGCAGCTCGGGCCGCTGGCGTCGGAGATCGCGGGGCGGATCGGGCCCGCGCCGCCCGAGCGCGAGGCCGAGCTCGAGCGGCGCGGCCTCCCCGAGGGCACGCCGGTCGGGCTGACCGGGCTCGAGCGCGTGTTCGAGAACCGCCTCGCCGGCACGCCGGGCGGCGTGCTGAAGGCCGGCGCGCGCGTGCTCGCGCGCAGCGAGCCGCGCCCGGGCGCCGCCGTGCGCACCACGATCGACGCGCGCATCCAGGAGGCCGCCGTGACGGCGCTGGCCGGCCGCTTCGGCGGGATCGCGGTGCTGCGCCCGAGCGACGGCGAGATCCTCGCGCTCGCCGGCATCGCCTACAGCGCGCCGCAGCCGCCCGGGTCGGTGTTCAAGATCGTCACGCTCGCCGGGCTGCTCGACGCCGGGGTCGTCAAGCGCAGGGCCAAGTTCCCCGTCGAGACGTTCACCACGCTCGAGGGCGTGAAGCTCGAGAACGCCAACGGCGAGGCGTGCGGCGGGTCGCTCGCCAACGCGTTCGCCCACTCCTGCAACTCCGTGTTCGCGCCGCTGGGCGCCAAGCTCGGCGCCGAGCGGCTCGTGGCCGCCGCGGAGCGCTTCGGCTTCAACCAGGACCCGAAGCTGGCCGGCGCCGCGCGCTCGACGATCCCCGCCGCCGGCGAGATCGGCGACGACCTCGCGGTCGGCTCGACGGCGATCGGCCAGGGCAAGGTGCTGGCCACGCCGCTGCTGATGGCCGAGATCGCCGCGGCGATCGCGGAGAAGGGCCGGCGGCCGCGGCCGACGCTGCTGAAGGGCGCCGGCGGCGTCGCCGGCCGCGCCACCAGCCCCGAGACGGCGCGCTTCATCGCGCGCGCGATGCGCTCGGTGGTGACCGACGGGACGGGCGTCGGCGCGGCGGTCCCCGGCGTCCGCGTGGCCGGCAAGACCGGCACGGCCGAGCTGCGCTCCACCGTCAGCGAGGACCCCGTTCCGCCCGAGCCCGGCGCCCCGCCGCCCGAGGAGGACACCACGGACACCGACGCCTGGTTCGCCGCGTTCGCGCCGATGAGCAGGCCGCGCGTGGCGGTCAGCGTCCTGCTCGTCGGCCAGGGAGCGGGCGGCGCCACCGCCGCGCCCGCGGCGAAGACTCGTGCTCGAAGCCGCGCTTCGCCGCTAAACGTCGAGGTCGACGATGCCCGTGACGCCGCTGCCGCGCCGGAGCTTGAACTCCAGCGGGCGGTTCTGGAGCGAGTCCGTCTTGACCTTGAACAGCAGCAGCGACCCCTGGATCACGCCGTGGGCGGCGGCCGAGTCGGGCGCCGGGATCACGCTGTGCGGCGGGATCGGCTGCGCGTCGTAGGCGAAGATGTTGACGTTCGTGTCGAGCGGGAGCGGCCGGTAGACGTTCTCCTGCGTGTCCACGATCTCGAAGTCGTTGGCCGGGGTCAGCGCCTCGTCGGTCTCGTTCTGGACGCGCAGGAACACGCCGAACCACGTCTCCTCGCCCGTCGGCTGCTCCGTGTTGGCCGGGAGCCCCTTCAGGTAGTCGCGATCCTCGATGTCGGCCGGGTTGATGTAGCGCGAGATCTGGACCTGGTACTTCAGCTCGTCGAGGTCGATGTAGATGCCCTCGGTCTCGGCCTTCGTGACCGTCTCCTGCTTGTTGCCGCAGCCGGCGGCGACGAGGCCGCAGGCCAGCAGGGTGAGGAGCAGGGCGAGGCGTCGCATCAGCGCGGGATCGTACCGTCCGATCCGGGAACGGGGCCTACAGGCCGGCCACCGTGGCGCGCGCGCCACGGTCGTGGTCCTCCTCGAGGATCGACTGGAGCCGCTGCAACGCCTTGCGGCCGCCGCGGCGGAACCAGCGGCGCAGGCCGAAGCTCTCCATGATCTTGTCCGTGATCAGCGCGGGCTCGATCTCCGTCGAGTACTCGACGCGGGTGCCGCCGCCGGTCGGCGTGAGCGTCCACGTGGTGAAGGTCTTGTTGCGGTTGAACTTGCCGCCGCGCCCCACCGCGGCGATCCGGTATGGGCGCTCCACCTCGATGAACGTCATGTCGGCCCAGCCGAAGCGCTGGAAACGCGCGTCGTACCGGAACCGCGCGCCCGCGCCCTGACCGACCGAGTCGACGCGCGTCAGGCGCCAGTGCTTGAGGTAGTGGTCGCTGAACTCCGGGTGGTTGGCGATGTCGGCGAGGTAGTCGAAGACCTCCTCGCGCGGGCGACCGATCGTGATGGCGCTGATGACGGGGTCCACGGCGGCGCGAAGGATACCCGCGCGCGGCGGCGCGTTCAGGCCGCGCGCGGCTGGACCTTCACGGCCCGGGAGTGCTCGGGCGAGTGCACCATCTCCGTGCGGCCGGGCGCCTCGCGCCGCAGGTGGCGGCAGAGCTGGCAGACGAGCCACTCGCCGTAGTGGTGGACGTCCTCGCCGACGAGCGGCGTCCGGTGGCAGTGGCAGCATCGGTCGCGACCCGCGCCGAGGGCCCGGACGCTCTGCCCCAGCAGGGAGATCTCCCTGGGAGCACGCGTCCTGTGGCGGGGAAGGCTGAGCGCCTGCATGGTTTCGAAGGCGTTCGCCACGGGCACCGAGTGCCCTCCCGCTGCAAGGAGCGGCCCACGCGGTGGGGTCTTTGCCCCATTGACCGGGACCCTATGATCCCAAGCGGAGGTCGGGTCGCCCCGACGTGGCGCCGTTGCGCCAGAGGAGAACAGCCATGGATCCACGCCCCCCGACCGACGTACAGGCAACAGGCACCCTCCCCCTGTCGGGTGGCGACCGCGCGTCGATGCCCGCGCCGGCCCCGGCCGACACCGAGCGGCCCGCCTGGCTGGCGGAGGCCCGCGACGGGCTGACGGTGCCCGGCAAGTACCTCGCGTACGAGGAGTCCGGCCGCCAGGTCGTGGCCGCGCTGTCGCAGGAGTGGACCCGCATCGGGCGTTCGCTGGCCGCCGACGTCCGCTTCGACGACGCCACGGTGTCCCGCCGCCACGCGCTCGTCGTGAGCCAGGCCGACGGCGTCCGCGTGCTCGACGACCGGTCGCTGAACGGCGTCTACGTCAACGGCAAGCGGGTCGAGTGGAGCCCGCTGGCGGACGGCGACGAGATCACCATCGGCCGCCACCGCCTCTTCTACCTGGACACGGCCACGGTCGGCTCGGCCGGCTCCCAGCAGGCCGCCTTCGCCGAGTAGGTCCCCTCCGGCGGGCGCTATCGTGCGCGCGCCATGGCCGAGACCATCGCGGTCCTGTCGCTCAAGGGCGGCACGGGCAAGACCACCACGGTTCGAACGCTGACAGACGTCTTCCGGCGGCTCGATCTCGACGTCCTGGCGATCGACCTCGACCCGCAGGGCAACCTCTCGGACTACTTCGACGTCGCCCCGGACGCGTCGCCGACGATCGCCGACGTGCTGGCGGGCCAGGCGAAGGCGCGCAACGCCGCGCACGACGGCGTGGTGCCCGCGAGCCCGATCCTGGCCGAGGTCGAGCGCTCGATGTCGGGCAAGATGGGCCGGGAGCTGGTGCTGCGCAAGGCGCTCAAGGACGTGCGCAAGGAGCACGACCTCGTGCTGATCGACTGCCCGCCGGCGCTCGGCCTGCTCACGATCAACGGCCTCGTCGCCGCCGACTGGGCGCTCGTGTCCTCCGAGGCCCAGTACTTCGCGCTCCAGGGCGTGGAGGGGGCGCTGGAGGTCGTCGAGCAGGCGAAGGAGTTCTACAACCCGGACCTCGAGTTCCTGGGCGTCGTGCTCAACATCGCCGACATGCGCACCGTGCACTCGCGCGGGGCGTTCGAGCAGCTCAAGGAGCACTACGGCGAGAAGGTGTTCGACACCGTCATCCGCTCCTCGATCGCCTACGCGGAGTCGGCCGAGAAGGCGGTCTCGATCCTCGACCACCGCCCCGACCTCGCCGCGGACTACTACGCGATGGCGGACGAGGTGCTCCAGCGCGTCGGGCTCAAGGACGCGCGCAAGAAGCTCAAGCCGCTGCTGACGGCGTAGCGCCGCGGGTACCTTTGGTGGTGTGAGGCCGCTCGCGCTGCTCCTCGCCCTGCCGCTGCTCGTCGCCTGCGACACCGGCGAGCCGCCCGCCGACGCCCAGCCGGCGCAGCAGCCGTCCGCGTTCACGCGCGAGCGCGAGCCGGCCGCGAAGACCGCGGCCGCTGCCAAGGGCCGCTGGCTCGCCGCGCAGATCCTCCGGCCGGTGCGGATGCGCGCCACGCCCGGCGGCCGGCGGCTGGACCGCCTGCGCACGAAGACGGAGTTCGGCTCGCCCAAGATCGTCTCCGTGGTGCGCCGGCGCCCGGGGTGGCTGCGGGTGCTCGCCCCGGAGCTCCCGAACCACCGCGCGGGCTGGATCCCGGCCCGCGCCGCGCGCGTCGGCACCGTCGACGTCTCCATCCACGTCGACCGCTCGCGGCGGACGCTGACCGTGCGCCGCGCGGGCCGCGTCGTGCGGCGGCTGCGCGTCGCCGTCGGGCGCCCCGGGACGCCCACCCCCACGGGCCGCTTCGCGGTCACGGACCGCCTGCGGACGGGCCGCGGCGACTCGCCCTACGGCTGCTGCGCGCTCGCGCTCACCGGCCACCAGACGAGGCTGCTGCCGGGCTGGCCGGGCGGCGACCGGCTCGCGATCCACGCCACGCCGCAGCCGGAGACGATCGGCAAGGAGGCCTCGCTCGGCTGCCTGCGCGCGTCCACGCGGCACATGCGCGCGCTGATGAAGATCGTCACGCTCGGCGCGCCGGTCTTCATCCGAGCGTGAACACGGTGTCAATTGCGCTGGCGATATCCCTGCAAGCAGGGTATGACGGGGGAGGAAGATGCCCCGGCATCCGCCTCCTGCACTGCGACGACTCACCCGCCTTCACCCGGCTCGTCCGGCACTGGCTCGACGAGCACGACGAGATCGAGCACGTCGGCGCCGCGCACACCGGTCCCGAGGCGCTGGAGCTGCTGCGCACCGCGCAGCCTGACGTCGTGCTGCTGGACACGATGGGCTCCCCCGGCGACGACACGCTGCTCGTCGAGATCCGCCGCGCCTGCCCCGGCGCGCGCGTGATCGTCTACAGCGGCTACCTCAGCATCCTCGACTCCGACGCAGCTCGGCGGCGAGGCCGACGCGTACCTCGAGAAGGCGGACGACGACCGCGCGCTGCTGGCGATGATCCGCGCCGTGGCCGCCTAGAGCTCGCGGACGTCCGCGCCCTGCGGCTCGAACGGCATGTGCATCACGCTCGCCCAGCCGGCCGTGGCGGGCTCGCAGCCGGGCCATCACGGCGCCGGTCGCCTCGTAGTGGGTCCAGAACAGCACGGACGGCCCGGCGCCCGAGATCGTCGCGCCGAGCGCCCCGAGCTCCTGCGCGCGGCGCACGAGCGCCATCGACTGCGGGTACAGCGGCGAGCGCCGCGGCTGGTGCAGCCGGTCGTGCAGGCCCTCGCTCACGAGGTCCCAGTCGCCGCGCACGAGCCCGAGCACGAGCGTGCTCGCGTGCGCCGACGTTGAACACGGCGTCGCTCATCGGCACCTGCGCCGGAAGCGCCGCGCGCGCCCTGGCGGTGCGGACGTGCTTGTGCGGGACGACGAGGATCGCCTCCAGGCCCTCGGGGATCGTCGAAGCGCGCCGCCTTCGCCGGGCCCGCGCACACGACGAACCCGCCGAGCAGCGCCGCGGCCGCGTTGTCGGGGTGGCCCTCGAGCCTGGTCGGCGACCGGCAGCAGCTTCGTGTCGAGCTCGAAGATCGAGTCGGCCGCCATCAGGCCGGCGACGTAGGCCGCCGCGCTCGTCCCCAGGCCGCCCGAGAGCGGGACGTCGGAGCGGATCGTGAACTCGAAGTCGTCGACCGGGTGCAGCGTCTCGAACGCCCGCACGCAGAGGTTGCGCCGGTCGCGGGCGATCGCCAGGTCCGTGTGGACCGCGAAGCGGCCCGTCTCGGCGACCTCCACCTCGACGTGCAGGCCGAGCGCGGCGGCGAGCACGTCGAACCCGGGCCCGAGGTTGGCCGACGAGGCGGGCACGCGGACGAGCCGCCGCCTATGCATCGATCGCGCGCTCGACGGCCGTGATGTCCGGCTCGCAGGGCACGACGGAGCCGGCGTGCGCGAGCGCCGTCTGCGGGTCCTTGAGGCCGTGGCCGGTGAGCACGCAGGCGACCCGCTCCGCGCCCTCCGCGCCGTGCGCGAGCAGGCCCGCGACGCCGGCCGCCGAGGCCGGCTCGCAGAACACGCCCTCCTCGCGCGCCAGGAACCGGTAGGCGTCGAGGATCTGCGCGTCGGACACCGCGCGCGACCGCGCCGCGCGAGCTGGTGAAGGCGTCCATCGCCTCCTCCCAGCGGGCGGGGTTGCCGATCCGGATCGCGCTCGCGACCGTCTCCGGCGCCTCGACCGGCGCGCCGTGGACGAGCGGCGCCGCGCCCGCGGCCTGGAAGCCGAGCATGCGCGGCCGCGAGCCGGTCTCCGTGAACCCCTTCCAGTAGGCGGTCACGTTGCCCGCGTTGCCGACCGGGATGCACAGGGCGTCGAGCTCCCCGAGCTCGTCGAGCACCTCGAAGGCGGCGGTCTTCTGGCCCTCGAGCCGGAACGGGTTGACCGAGTTGACGAGCGCGATCGGGCGCCGCTGCGCGAGCTCGCGCACGAGCGTGAGCGCCTGGTCGAAGTTGCCGCGCAGCGCGATCACCCGCGCGCCGTGCATCAGCGCCTGGGCGAGCTTGCCGGTGGCGATCTTGCCCTCGGGGACGATCACGACGCCCTTCAGCCCGCCGCGCGCCGCGTAGGCCGCCGCGCTCGCCGCGGTGTTGCCGGTCGAGGCGCACACCAGCGCCTCGGCGCCCTCGCGCACCGCCGCGCGACACCGCGCAGGTCATCCCGCGGTCCTTGAACGAGCCCGTCGGGTTGGCGCCCTCGATCTTCAGCCACACCTCGGCGCCGGTGCGCTCGGACAGCCGCTCGGCGAGCACGAGCGGCGTCGAGCCCTCGCCCAGCGTCACGACGGGGTCCTCCGGCGCGAACGGCAGCCGCTCGCGGTAGCGCTCGATCAGCCCGCTCATCAGCCGCGCGCAGGCTACCTTGGCGCGCTGCTCGCCGCCGCGCTCGTCGCCGCCGTCACCTCCGCCGCGACCGCCGGCGCTGGTCGCGCGAGCCCGTGGCCAACGGCTTCGAGCGAGCCCGTCTACGTCGACCGGCGTGCCCGGGCGCCCGCGCACGCTCGCGGTCGTCGAGCGCTACGGGCGCGTGCGCCTGCTCCGCCCCGGGCGCGCGCGCCGGACGACGTCCTGATCGACATGCGGATCGCGCGTCGGGATCGACCGACCCGCGCGAGACCGTCGACCAGCGCGGGCTGCTCTCGATCGCCTTCGCGCCCGACTACGCGCGCAGCGGCCGCGTCTACCTCGACTACGTCGACCGCGCAGAGCCGCCTGCGGGTCGGCGTGTGGGCGCGCGGGACGCGCTGCGGCCGCTGCTCGACCTCGGGCGAGGCGCCGACGCAGCACCACGGCGGCCAGCTGCAGATCGGCCCCGACGGGCTCCTCTACGTGAGCACGGGCATGGGCGACGACACCCGGTCGAGCCAGGACCCGGCCTCGGCCCGGCGGGAAGATCCTGCGCGTGACCGCTCGCGCACGCTCCGCGGCACCGAGATCGTGGCGCTCGGGCTGCGCAACCCGTGGCGCTTCTCGTTCCACCGCGGCGCGCTGCTGATCGGCGACGTCGGCGACCACCGCCGGTCGAGGAGATCGACGTGCTCCCGCGCGGCACGCCGCACGGGCGTCAACTTCGGCTGGCCGTTCCGCGAGGGCCGCGACGCAGCGCGCGCCCGGGCGCGCCGCCGGCCTGCGCGCCCCCGCGCTGACGCACCGCCACAGCCGCGCGCTGGTGCTCGCTCGTCGGCGGCTACGTGCTGCACGGGCGCTACCTCTACGGCGACGTGTGCTCGGGCGCCTGTGGAGCGCGCGCTTCGGCGCCGCGCGCGCTCTCCGCCCGCCCGCTTCCGCTGGTCGTCGTCCCCTACCTCGTCTCGTTCGGCCGCGCATCCGGCGGCCGCGTCTACGCCGTCAGCCTCAACGGGCCGATCGTGTACCGCATCAGGCGAACTCCTCGTCGATGACGCGGATGGCGCGCGGCGGCGCGCGCATGAAGTCGAGCTGGGCGATCATCCGCACCGCGGCGTAGAAGCGCGACTCGAGCAGCGGGTGCAGGACCATCACGAGGCGGGCGTTGTCGCCCAGCCCGCGCTGCACGACCGACTTGATCGAGGCGCCCTGCATGCCGAGGATCTCGGCGACCTGGGCCAGCACGCCGGGGCGGTCGGCGACCTCCATGTGCAGGTAGAAGGCCGACTGCACGTCGTCGATCGAGCGCGCAGCTCCTGCGGTCGTCTCCGGCGTGGAGGCGGGCGGGATCATCGCCGAGACGACGTCGCCGAGCACGGCGCTCGCGGTCTGCGGGCCGCCCGCGCCCGGGCCGGACATCGTGATCTCGGTGATCGCGTCCGACTCGACGGTGACCGCGTTGAACGGGCCGTTGACGCGCGCCAGCGGGTGCTCGCCGTACAGGAAGGCGGGGTGCACGCGGACGCTGATGCCGCCGTCCACGCGCTCGGCGGTGCCGATCAGCTTCAGCCCGAGCCCGAGGTCCTGCGCGTAGGCCATGTCGTCGGCGGTGATGTGCTCGATCCCCTCGTAGACGACCTGGTCGAGGTGGACGGGCGTGGAGAACGCCAGCCGGGCGAGGATCGCCATCTTGGCGGCGGCGTCGCGGCCGGTCACGTCGTCGGTCGGGTCGGCCTCCGCGTAGCCGAGCTCCTGCGCCTGGCCGAGCGCCTGCTCGTAGGAGATCCCGGTCGCGCGCCATCTCGGACAGGATGTAGTTCGTCGTGCCGTTGACGATCCCGTGGATGCGCTCGACGTGCGCGGCGGCGAGCGACTCCTGGAGCACGCGGATGACCGGCACGACGCCGGCCACGGCGCCCTCGAAGCGCAGCTGGACGCCGTGCTCGCGCGCGCACGCCCACAGCTCCTCGCCGTGCTGGGAGAGCAGCTGCTTGTTGGCCGACACGACGTGCTTGCCGGCGCGCATCGCCCGCAGCACGTAGTCGCGCGCGGGCTCGATGCCGCCGATCAGCTCGACGATCAGGTCCGAGTCGTCGAGGATCTCCTCGAAGTCGCCGCGCGAGCGGGTGAGCACGCCGGCGAGCTCGGGCGCAGGCCGGTGGTGGCGGCGACCGCGTCGGCGCGCTCGTCGAGCAGCTCCTCGAACGCGGAGCCGACGGTGCCGTGGCCGAGCAGGCCGACGCGGAACGGGTCAGGCGTCGCGGCCATGCAGCTCCTCGTAGGTCTCGCGGCGCACGACCACGCGCGAGCGGCCGCCGGCGCAGAACACCACCGGCGGGCGCGGCTGGCCGTTGTAGTTGTTGGCCATCGCGTAGCCGTAGGCGCCGGTGGCGGGCGTGACGAGCACGTCGCCGGGCCGCGGGTCGGGCAGCCGGGCGTCGCGCACCAGCACGTCGCCGGACTCGCAGTGCTTGCCGACGACCGTGCAGGCGACGCCGTCCGGCGTCCATGCGGCCTGCGAGGTGCGCCTCGTAGGTCGCGCCGTAGAGCATCGGGCGCAGGTTGTCGGACATCCCGCCGTCGACGGCCACCAGCAGCTCGCCGGCGGCGCCCGGCTTGACCGACTCGACGCGGTAGAGCGTGACGCCGGCGGTCGCCGTGAGCGCGCGGCCGGGCTCGAGCACGAGCGCGCGGTCCGGGCCGAGCTCGGCGTGGGCGGCCTCGACCACCCCGGCGACCCACGCCTCGACGTCGAGCTGCCGGGTCGCCGGCCGTGTAGGGCACGCCGAGGCCGCCGCCGAGGTCGTAGACCTCGAACTCGCCGAGCGTGGCGAGCGCGCCGGATCGCGCGGCGGTAGGGCTCGAGCGCGAACAGCTGCGAGCCGAGGTGCATGTGCAGGCCGGCGATCTCGATGCCCGCGCGGCGGGTCGGCGATCAGCGCGCGGGCGTCGTCGGGCGCGAAGCCGAACTTCGAGCCCGCCTGGCCGGTGAGGATCGCCTCGTGGGTGTCGGCGTCGACGCCGGGCGTGACGCGCAGCAGCACGCGCTGGCGCGCGCCCGGGCGAGCAGCTCGGACAGCCGCCGCGCCTCCTCGCCGTTGTCGAGCACGATCGTCCCGACGCCGGCCTCGAGCGCCATCGCAGCTCGGCGCCCGACTTCGCGTTGCCGTGCAGGTACAGCCGCTCGGGGGCGAAGCCGGCGCGCAGCGCGAGGTGCAGCTCGCCGCCCGAGGCGACGTCGCAGCCCAGCCCCTCCTCGGCGAACACGCGCAGCACGGCCGTGCAGGGCATCGCCTTGGAGGCGAAGACGACCTCGCCCGGGCCGTCGTGGCGCGGCGGCCAGCGCGCCGGTGAACTCGCGCGCGCGGGCGCGCAGGTCGTCCTCGGCGATCACGTAGGCGGGCGTGCCGTGCTCGCGCGCGAGCTCCTCGCGTCGCAGCCGCCGATCGGCAGCCGCCCGTCGACGACGACGGAGGCCTCCGGGAGGACGTTGGCGGTGGCGGCGGCCATGCGCCGCGGCATTATGGCCCTCCGGAGCCCCGCCGCGTCATTGAACGGCGGCTGGGTGGGGGTGGTGAGGGAGGGACCGCGCGGGTGGAGTCGATTGAGCCGCCGCTATGGCCGGCAAATCGTTTCCACGCGAAACCGGTGCATCGGCATCGCGCTGCCTTACCCAGCCGCCGTTGGGCGGCGCTGCCACTACGCCCGCTGCCGAGCTGCCCGCTGCCGAGCGGGCGGGGCCGCGGCGGGCGCGACGCCGGGCCGCGGTGCGTCGCGATCCAGGCGCCGCCCGCGAGCATCATCGCCAGCGAGATCAGCTGCGGCTGGGTGAGCCCGGCGACCACCTCGTCGTTGCGGCGGATGAACTCGACGAGGAAGCGCTCGACGCCCGGCGAGCACGGCCCACAGCGCGAACAGCGTTCCCGGGCCGGAAGCTGTGCCGCCAGCGCCACAGCAGCACGCAGACGACGCCCATCGACGATCGTCTCGTAGACCGGGCGTCGGGATGGACCTGGCACGTCGGTCGGGACGGTGCCGTTCGGGTAGGCCATCGCCCACGGGCCGTCCCACGGGATCCCGTAGTCGCCGTCGCCCGCCAGCTGGCAGCCGATCCGGCCGATCGCGTAGCCCGCGGCCAGCGGGGCCGCCGCCCATGTCGAACGTGCGCCCTTCGAGCAGCCCGCGTGCCAGGACCACGCACAGCACGGCGATCGCGCCGCCGAGCGCGCCGCCGTAGAACACGAGGCCGGAGCCGGAGAACAGCGAGCCGAGCAGGTCGTCCTTCGCGTCCGACCAGTTCTCGGCGATCCACCACAGCCGCGCGCCGGCGATCCCGCCGATCAGCGCGGCGAAGATGAACTCGTACGCCCAGTCGACCGGCTTGCCGATCTCCTGGAGGTAGCGCGCGGTCAGGATCCCGCAGACCACGAACGCGAGCCGAGCAGAGCCCGAAGGTCTGGAGCGTGATGCCGAAGATGTGGATCTCGGGCTGCACGCACCCAAGAGGGTACGCGGCCGGAGGTTACGCGCCGGTTAGAGGTAGCCCGCCGGGTTCACCGGCGAGCCGCCGATCGCGCGTCTCGAAGTGCAGGTGGTCGCCGAAGCAGTGGCCCGTGCAGCCGACGTAGCCGATGACCTGGCCCTGCGAGACGCTCGCGCCGCATCGACACGCGCGTAGGCCGACTGGTGCGCGTAGCAGGTGGAGAGCCCGCCGCCGTGCTGGATGCAGGTGTAGTTGCCGTAGCCGCCCGTCCAGCCGGCGAGCACGACCCGGCCCGACTTGGCGGCGCGGACCGGCGTGCCGCCCGGGACGGCGATGTCGACGCCCGCGTGCAGGCGGCCCCAGCGCATGCCGAACGGGGACACGATCGGGCCGTTGACCGGCCAGATCAGCCCGCCGCGAGCCGGCCCGGATCGGGCCGGCGACGGCGCGGCCGCCCCCGCCGCCGCGAGCGCGGCCTGCGAGCGCGGCGGGGACCTGCGCCTGCTCGGCCTCGAGCGCGCGCAGGTCGCCCTCGAGCTCGTGGCGGTCGTCGCGGGTGCTGGCGAGCATCGTGGACTTGTCCGAGCGCACGTCGTCGTAGCGGCCGCGGCGGTCGACGAGCTGGTCCTTGACGGCGACGACCTGGTTGACCTCGTCCTCGATCTGGTCGGCGACGACCTTGGCGCGCTTCTCGAGCTTGTCGAGGCGCTTGGCGGTGGCGATCGCGTCCGCCTTCGCGCGCCGGACGATGCCGATGATCCGCGCGTCCTGCTTGGACACGCGCTGCATGAACTCCGTGCGCTCGAGCAGGTCGGCGAAGCCGTCGGACTCCAGCACGACGGTCACGAGGTCGGGCTGGTCGGCCTTGTAGAGCTCGACGAGGCGGGCGGCGAGCGCCTTGCGCGCCTCGGCCAGGCGCGCTTGCGCAGCCGGGCGAGGCGCAGCCGCTCGCGCCGGAGGTCCTCCTGGATCCGCGCCAGCTCGGCGCGCTTGGCGTCGAGGCTCGTCTGCAGGCGCACCTGGCGGGTCTGGAGCGTCGTGATCTCGCCCTGCAGCGCGTTGATCCGCCGCGTGTAGCCGGCGATGTCGGTCGACAGCACGCGCTCGCGGCCCTTGCGCCACTGGATCTGGTCCTTCTTGCGCTCGATCTTGCCGCCGAGGCTCTTCTGCGCTCGCCGCTCGAGACGAGCGGCAGCACGGCGAAGAGGGCGAGCGGCAGCGCCGCCACGCCGAGCAGCAGGCAGAGTCTCGCGGGGCATGCGGCGGGCCATGCTAGGCGCCCTCCCGTGGGCGGCACCAGGAAATCGGCCCCCGTTATGGAGCGTGCAAGGAATCCTGCACGTTGCAGGGATTTTCCGAGCCGGTGCGACGAGCCTGTCATGCCTGGTCGCCTACGGGGTTAGCTGACGGGCTCGCGTACGTGCGCTACGCGATCAACAGACCGCGATTCGCCCCGAACTGCACTGGTTCCCCCGTCCGCCCGTCTGGTCTCCGAGCGGTTCGGCGCGCGGCAATCTACCAGCTGCCGCCCGCAGCCTAATAAGTTGATCAAGGCGGTCCTGGCGTCTGCCACCATCTCTCATCAGATGCCCAGATCCACTTCCTTCGGCCGCGACACCGGTCTCCAGATCCGGATGACGGTCACGTTGTTCCTGCTCGGCGCGCTCTACGTCGTGCTCGTCGTCGCGCTGCTCGGCTCCGGCGTCAGCGGCGGCGACCGTCGCGATCATCGCCGGCGGCCTCGCGCTGCTGAACCTCTTCGCCTCGGACAAGCTCGCGCTCGCCGCGATGGGCGCCCGCGTGGTCACGCCCGCAGCAGGCGCCGCAGCTGCACGCGATGATCGAGCGGCTGTGCGTGCAGGCGGACCTGCCGAAGCCGAAGGTCGCCGTCGCGCAGACCTCGATGCCGAACGCGTTCGCGCTCGGCCGCTCGCCCAAGTCGGCGACCGTGTGCGCGACGACCGGCATCATGGAGCTGCTCTCGCCCGCCGAGCTCGAGGGCGTGATGGCGCACGAGCTCACGCACGTCCAGAACCGCGACGTGCTGGTGATGACGCTGGCCTCGCTTCTTCGCGACGATCGCCGCCTACATCGTCCAGTTCGGCTTCTTCTTCGGCGGCGGCTCGAGCTACGGCGACGACGACGACAACCCGAGCTTCCTCGTGCTGTTCCTCGTCTCGCTCGCCGTCTACGTGATCTCGTTCTTCCTGATGCAGGCGCTGTCGCGCTACCGCGAGTTCGCGGCCGACCGCGGCGCGGCGATCATCACCGGCCGCCCGAGCGCGCTCGCCTCGGCGCTGGTGAAGATCTCCGGCGGCATGGCAGCGGATCCCGCAGCGCGACCTGCGCGCGACGAGCGAGCTCCAGGCCTTCTACATCTTCCCGGCCGGCGCCGGCAAGGCGATCGGCGGCCTGTTCTCCACGCACCCGCCGATGGAGAAGCGCATCGCCGCCCTCCAGCGCCTCGAGGCGCAGCTCCAGGGCACCGCGCTAGCCTTCAGTCCCGATGGGCTTCTTCGACGTCCTGCGCGGCAAGCGCTCGCTCAAGCAGCCGGCGCCCACCGACCGGCTGTTCGCGATGACCACCGCGCACGTGACGATGGAGATGGAGCTGGGGCTCAAGAGCGCCGGCAACGCCGCGATCGTCTTCCAGCCGCTCGCGACGGCCGACTTCGAGAGCATCGTGCGCGACATGGAGGAGGTCGTGCGCGGCACGGGCTCCGACGACCGGCACGACGATCGAGCGCAAGGACGACGAGTTCGGCTACCGCTGGATGATCCTCGTCGACCCGGACTTCGAGGACCTCGTGGTCGGCATCAACGCCGTCTCGACCGCGCTCGAGGCCGGCGGCTACGGGGACCGGATCCTGTGCGCGGTGTTCGCCTTCCGCGACGAGGCCGGCAAGCCCGTCTACTGGATCTACAACTACAAGCGCGGCCACTTCTACCCGTTCGTCCCGGCGGGCGGCGAGCAGCAGCGCGACAACGAGCGCGAGCTGCGCCTGAAGGCGCAGATCGGCGCCGAGCTGCCGATCGAGCCGGAGCTCGAGCGGTGGTTCCCCCTGTGGGGCATCCCGATCTAAGGGTCCGGGATGGGTTTCGCCTGCCAGGCGATCGCCGCTCGTGCGCGATCGCCGAGGCCGCGCAGGCCACGGCGATCGCCTTCGGCGACGTTACTAGTCCGGGATCAGGCCTTCGCCGCTGAAGTCGTGCGCCGCCTGGTCCATCGTCGTGTCGGGCGGCGGGAGGATCACGTCTGACTCCTCGAGCTCGTCGTCGCCGAGCGGCCGGCCGTCGCGGCGGACGAGCTCCAGCATCTGAGCGAACAGCTCGCCGAAGCGGGCCTCGTCGCCCGCGTCGACCGCCTCGACGGCCTGGTTGTCGAGCTCGTTGAGGCGGTCCCCGTCCTCGTCGGGCAGCCGGAACTGGCCCTCGGTGGCGATCCGGACGATCACGCCGGGCGCTCCTGCTGCTGCTCGGAGCCCTTCCCGAGCTCGGCCGCGCGGCGCCGAGCCCTGCGCCGAGCTCCGCCTTCATCCGCGCGAGGTCGTCGTCGACCGCGCTCTGCGAGGTCAGCTCGTGCAGCTGGCGGTCGATGTCGTCCTGGCCGGCGCCGAGCGAGAGCTGGTCGTCGAACGCGCCGGCGGCCTCGAGCTCCTCCATCGCGCCGGCGCGGGCGCGCATGTTCTCCGTCTTGTCCATCGCCCGCTGCATCGCGAGCCCGACGTCGGCCATCTCCTCGCCCACGCCCGTGGCGGCCTCGGAGATCTTCACCTGCGCCTCCGCCGCGGAGTACTGCGCCTTGATGACCTCCTTCTTGGTGCGGAACTGCTCGAGCTTGGTGCGGAGCTTCTGCTCCTTGTCGATCAGCGACGCCTGCTGGTTCTCCAGCTCCGCGACCTGCGTGTCCAGCGACTGGAGCTCGGTCTGCGCGAACTGCTTGCGCTCGAGCGCCGTGCGGGCGAGGTCCTCACGGCCCTGGGACAGGGCCTGGCGCGCCTGGGTGTCGAGCTTGACCACCTGCTGCTCGAGCTTCTGCTGCTGGAGCTGGAGGCGCTTCTTGGACGTGACGACGTCGGCGATGCCCTTCTTGACGTTCTGGAGCAGCTCCATCTGCTTCTGGTAGCTGTACTCCAGCGTCTCCGCGGGATCCTCGGCGCGGTCGAGGAGCTTGTTGATCTTCGCTTTGACGACGGTTGAGAACCGTCCGCTCATGCCGGCCACGCGAGGCCTTCCTTTCCGATGGAATCTGCGTCGGAAGGGCTAGCGTACCCACACGGCGGCGCGAGGCCGCCGCGGGACCGCGTCGCGGCGGCTCAGAAGCCGAGCGGGTGGCGCGCCCTGAAGCCGCGCGCCGGGCGCTTGCCGGGGCGCCAGCGCGGGCCGCGCTCGGCCACGCGCTCGAAGCGGCGGGTGGCCCGGGCGCGCACGCCGTAGGCGCTCGTGTCCAGGCGCAGGCCGGCGATCATCGCGTAGGCGTGGCCGGGGTTCGAGTAGACCGTGATCCACGCGCCCTTGCCCTTCAGGCCCCAGCGCATGAAGCCGCTCGAGTCGAGCGGGGACTTCACGAGCCCGGCCGCGAGCATCGCGTAGGAGACGGTGCCCGAGCAGTCGTAGCCCGAGTCCTCCACCTTGGCGTGCCCGCCGCCGTACTTGTACGGCTTGTCGAGCAGCTTGTTGGCGGCGAAGATCGCCTGTTGCACCTGCGGCGGCGCGTCGGCGGGAGCGGCGGCGCTCCCGTCGGGCAGCAGCGTCGCCTTCGAGCCCGGCGCCACGATCGGCGCGGGGTCAGAAAACTGAGCACCCCCGGTAGGGGACGTTTCGGCCGCGGCACCCGCCGGAAAGACCAAAGCTAGACATCCAAGAAACGGCAGCGCGAGAACCCGCGGCATCGATGAATCAACCTCTTTCGTCGGCCTGCGGGGTTAGCTGACGGGCTGGCGCTGAAAGAGCTTGCGCCTCGCGTCACTCCGGACGCGACTCGCCCCAAACAACATGGGTCCCCCGCCCCCTGGCCTCGTGCCAGGGGTTCGGCGTAAGCGCGGCAGCATAGCCACTGCCACGGCGTTATGTCGTGTTCCCCTCCACGCGCAAGTACTTCGCCGTGCGCGGCGGCGGTCCTACCCCTTATCGGCCGCTTATGAAACCGTCTTGAGCTGCCGATGCTCATCGCTAGCGTTCCGGGCCAAATGCGAACGCCCGTCTTGTCCTTTCTGGCGATGCTCGTCCTGCTCTGCGGATGCGGTGGCGGAGACGACGGCAACGACGCCCCGTCGCCGGCCGAGCAGGCCGAGCAGGGCCAGCCCGTGCTCGGCCAGCGCGGCGACGAGGAGCCGGCCGGGCCGGCGCTCGGCTTCCCGGTCTTCGCGACGAAGAACACGACGCGCGTCGGCGGCGCGGATCCCGTCGCGGACGCGGCGGGCGTCGCCCAGGCCGTCTTCCCCTCCCGCTCGGAGGACACGCGGCCGCCGGCCGTGGTGCTCGTCGACCAGGACGACTGGCGCGCGGGGATCGCGGCGTCGCAGCTGATGGCGCCGCCGCTGCGGGCGCCCATCCTGCTCACGGAGGGCGCCGACCTGCCCGAGGCGACGGCCGACGCGCTCGACAAGCTCCAGCCGACGGGCTCCAAGGAGGCCGGCGACGCGCAGGTGATCCGGATCGGCGACGTGGCCGAGCCGGACGACCTGAAGAGCACGGACGTCGCCGGCGGCGAGCCCGTCGGCGGTCGCGCGGCGCGATCGACCGGCTGCACACCGCCGCGGCCGGCAGTCCTTCGCGCAGCGTGCTCGTGGCCTCGGCCGACCGGCCGGACTTCGCGATGCCCGCCGCGGGCTGGGCGGCGAAGTCGGGCGATCCCGGTGCTGTGGACCGGGCGCGACGAGCTCCCGGCGGAGACGCGGACGGCGATCGAGGCGCACAAGCGGCCGCGGATCTACGTGCTCGGGCCCGGAGGAGGTCATCTCCGAGCGCGGTGACGACGGAGCTGCGCAAGCTCGGCTCGGTCAAGCGGATCTCCGGCCCCGACCCGGTGACCAACGCGATCGCCTTCGCGCGCTTCAGCGACGGCCGCTTCGGCTGGGGCGTCACGCGACCCGGGCCACGGGCTCGTGTTCGCCTCGGCGCGGCGGACGCTCGACGCGGCGGCGGGCGCGCCGTTCTCGGCGTCGGGCCAGTACGGGCCGCTGCTGCTGCTCTCGGAGGCCGGCGGGCTCCCCCAGGCGCTTGCAGGACTACCTGCTCGACATCCAGCCCGGCTACGACGATGACCCGGTGCGCGGCGTTTACAATCACGGCTGGCTGATGGGCGACGAGGCGGCCATCTCCGCGGACGTGCAGGCCCGCATCGACACCCTCCTCGAGATCCAGCCCGTCGATACCGGAGGCGACTGACCCCCACATGGCCGAAGCCGAGCAGCCCGACCGCCTCCGCCCCGCGCATCAGGTGACCGTCGACGACGTGCGGCAGCTGATGGGCGCCTCGACCCCGCACTTCGCGCTCCAGCTGCGCAACCGGATCCGCAAGCTGATCGCGCCGCTGCCGCCGGGCGATCCCGCGAGGCTGCTGGGCGAGCAGGAGATCGCGCGGCTCGAGCGGCTCGGCTACACGCGGCGAGACGCGCGGCGAGGGCTTCCAGGACGGCCAGCGGCCGCTGCCGTCGCTCGGACGACGACGCCGCGGTGCGGCGGGTCTCGCGGCCTGAAGTTCGTGGCCGGGGCGTGGCCCCGGCGTAACGGCAACGGCGCTGGGTGGGGGAGTGGGGTGTCCCCAACGTCACACGCCGTCACGGTTCGCCGGCCGCGAAAGTGACGTTGGGGGCCGTATAGGCCCACAACGTCACTTTCACCCGGCCCGAACCGTGACGCCGTGTGACGTTGGGGACACCCACCTCACTCCCCACCGAGCGCCGTTGACGTTACGCCGGAGCCACGCCCCCGGCCGCGAGGCCTCACCCCCGAGGCCGGCGGCCCGCCAGCGACTCCCGAGCCCAGCGGCGCGAGCTCCCGCCGACTCGCCGCGGCGCCCGCCGAGCGGCGTGCGGCGGCCCGTCGTGGGCCGCGCCGGCGAGGATGTGCGCGAGCAGGATCGCCAGGACGACCTGCCGCGCGGCCTCCGCGTGCGGCCCGCCTCCGGCCTGGGCGCGGAGGGCGACCAGGAGCAGCGCGCGGAGGTCGTGCGGCATCGCCGATGATGGCAGCCACGCCGATGGCGCGGCGCCGCGATCACGCGGCGCAGCGCGCGGGGCGAGGACGGCCGGGGCCGGGACTAGTGTTCGGCGACCATGCGCATCGGCCTCTTCCTCGCCTACTGGCCCTGGTTCACCCCGCGCGAGCAGGTGGATCTGGCCGTGCTCGCGGACGGGCTGGGCCTGGACTCCGTGTGGATCTCGGAGGCGTGGGGCCAGGACGCGGTGTCGGTGCTCGGGCTGCTCGCGGGGAAGACCGAGCGGATCGCGCTCGGCTCCGGGCTGCTCCAGATCCCGGCCCGCCAGCCCACCGCCACGGCGATGGCGGCCGCGACGCTGGACGTGCTCTCGAACGGGCGCTTCCGGCTCGGGCTCGGCGTGTCCGGCCCGCAGGTGTCCGAGGGCTGGTACGGCGTGCCGTTCGCACGCCCGGTGAGCCGCACGCGGGAGTACGTCGAGATCGTCCGGACGGCGCTGGCGCGGCGCACCGTCCGACATGACGGCCGCGAGTTCCGGATCCCGCTCGACGGCGCGAAGCCGCTGAAGCTGCTCGCCAGGCCGGTGCAGGACCGGGTGCCGATCTACCTCGGCGCCGTCGGGCCGAAGGCGGTCGAGCAGGTGGGCGAGATCGCCGACGGCTGGCTCCCGTTCATGCTCGAGCCGGACGACGCCGGCACCCTGCTGGAGCCGCTGGACCGCGGGCTCGCCCGCGCGGGCCGCTCGCGGGCGGACATCGACATCGCGGCCTGCATGGCGATCGCGATCGAGGACGACGTCGCCACCGCCCGCGACGCCGTGCGCCCGTGGCTGGCGTTCTACCTCGGCGCGATGGGCTCGAAGGAGAAGAACTTCTACGTCGAGCTGGCCGCCCGCGCGGGCCACGGCGAGGCCGCGCGCGAGTGCCAGGAGGCGTTCCTGGCCGGCGACCGCGGGCGCGCGGCGGCCGCGCTCACGGACGAGCTGATCGACGCGATGGCGCTCGCGACGACGCCGGCCGAGCTCGACGGCCGGCTCGCGGCGTTCGAGGGCATCGGCGTCGACACGCTGCTCGGCGTGCCGTGCGGCGGCGACAAGGCGCGCGTCGTGCGGGCGCTCGCCGAGGCGTGGCCGTGAGCGAGCGGGCGCCCTCGGGGATCCCCGGCTCGGAGCTGACGGGCCCGTGGCCGGTCGGCCAGTACGCGGCGCGGCTGCGGGACCGCCTGCGCGAGTTCACCCGCGTGCAGGTCTTCGGCGAGGTGTTCGGCTTCAAGGCCGGCCGGGCGAAGGTGTGGTTCGAGCTGCGCGACCGCACGGGCGCGCTGCCGTGCTCGATGTGGCGCGAGGACTGGGACGCGCTCGGGATCGCCGAGCCGGCCGACGGCGCCCAGGTCGTCGCCGCCGGCGGGTGCGACTACTACGCGGGCTCGCGGACGTCGTCGCCGCAGTTCTCGTTCGCGGTCACGGACGTCCGGATCGCCGGCGAGGGCGACCTGCTGGCCCAGATGGAGCGCCTGCGGCGCGCGCTGGTCGCGGAGGGGCTGACGCTTCCGCAGAAGCAGCTCGCCCGCCCCGCGCTGCCGCAGGACGATCGGCGTCGTCACGGGCCAGGGCGGCAAGGCGCGCGACGACATCCTCGCGGCGCTGCGCCGCCGCGGCTGGGCGGGCCGCGTCGTCTGGGCGTTCGCGCCGGTCCAGGACCGCCACGCGGCGCCCGCCATCACCCGCGCCCTCCAGGACCTGGCCGCGTGCCCCGAGGTGGAGGTGATCGTCGTCGCCCGCGGCGGCGGCTCGCTCGCCGACCTGTTCGCGTTCTGCGACGAGACGCTGTGCCGCACGGTGGCGATGCTGCGCGTCCCGGTCGTCTCGTCGGTCGGCCACCACGCGGACCGGACGCTGATCGACGACGTGGCCGCCGTCGCCTGCTCCACCCCCACCCACGCCGCCGAGGCCGCGGTGCCGGTCGACTGCGCCGCCGCCCGGCGCGCCCTGCACGGCGCCGCCGCGCGGCTGGAGCGCCAGAGCCGCCGCGCGATCGTGGACCGCGCGCGCACGCTCGCCCGGCTCTCCCGGGCGCCCGCGCACCACGTCGCCCGCCACCGCGCCCGGCTGCACCAGAGCCTGCGCGAGCTGCGCGCCAGCGCGCGCCGCGCCGTCGCGGCCGGGGAGAAGGCCGCCACGCTTCGCGCCGCCGCGCTGGCCCGCAAGGCGTCCGCCGCGGAGCTCGCGCGCACGCGCGGCGCGGCGCGCGCCCGCGCCGACGCCGCCGCGCTGGACCGCGCGGCCGCCGTCGCGAGCCGGCGGCGCCGGCGCGACCTCGAGCGCCTCGCGCTCGCGCTCGCCGCCCACGACCCGCAGCGCACGCTCGAGCGCGGCTACGCGCTGGTGGAGGGCCCGGACGGCGAGCCCGTGACCGGCGCCGCGGCGGCCGCCGCGGCCGCACGACTGACGCTGCGGATGCACGACGGCGCCGTCCAGGTCCGTCCGCAGCACGGCGTAACGTCGCACGGCCGATGAGCGAGCTCGCCGCCCCCACCTACGAGACCGCCTGCGCCCGCATCGAGGCGATCATCGCCCGGCTGGACTCGGGCGAGGCCGGCCTGCGCGAGACGCTCGAGCTGTGCCAGGAGGGGCGCAGCCTCGTCGAGTTCTGCGCCGCCGAGCTGGAGGCCGTCGGCCAGGGCCTCGAGGAGCTCCGGCTGGACGAGCTGGTCGCCCGCCTCGAGGGCGGCCGCGCCGACCGCCTAGCCGCGGACGTGGCTAGGTCGTTTCAGTCAGCACGAGCGGGGTAGGCCCCGCCCCGACAACAGTCTTCTCGCGGGGGGAAATGATGAGGAGCTTCAGGGGCAGGGCGATCGCCATCGTGGCGATTCTCGTAGTCGGCGCGGCGGCGGGCGGCGTCGTGGCGGCAGGGCTACCGAGCGACGAGGAGGCGCTCACGCCGGCCCGCCAGCCGGCGAGACCACAGCGTGGAGCAGCGGGTCAACAAGCTCCTCGCGAAGATGACCCTCCAGGAGAAGCTCCAGCAGATCGCGCTGCTGCCCGACTTCAAGGCGAACGACGACGAGATCCGCAACGGCCTCGGCTCGATCCTGAGCGTCACCGACGCGACGAATATCCGCCGCATGCAGCGGATCGCCGTCGAGGATTCGCGGCTGGGCATCCCGCTCCTGTTCGCCTTCGACACGATCCACGGCTTCCGCACCGTGTTCCCGATCCCGCTCGGCACGGGCGCGAGCTTCGACCCGGAGATGGCCCAGGAGGACGCCCGCTTCGGCTCGCGGGAGTCGACCGCGGTGGGCCTCAAGCAGACGTACGCGCCGATGGTCGACGTGTCGCACGAGCCGCGCTGGGGCCGGATCTCCGAGGCCGCCGGCGAGGACCCGTATCTCAACTCGGTGATGTCCGCCGCGCGCGTGAAGGGCATCCAGGGTGCGGACTACAAGGCGCGCGAGCGGATGATCGCCAGCGTGAAGCACTTCGCCGCGTACGGTCAGCCTGAGGCGGGGCGCGACTACAACACGACCGACATGTCCACGGAGCGGCTGTGGAACATGTACCTCCCGCCGTTCAAGGCCGCGATCGACGCCGGCGCCGACACCGCGATGTGCTCGTTCAACGCGATCAACGGCGTGCCGGGCTGCGGCAATCCGTACCTGATGAACGACATCCTCAAGGACGCGTGGGACTTCGACGGCTTCGTCGAGAGCGACTGGACCGCCGTCGCCGAGATGCGCGCCTGCCCGCCGGTCAACCCGAACGAGGGCGAGTGCGGCCATGGCGTCGCCGAGGACGGCCCGGGCGCCGCGGCGCTGGCGCTGAACTCGGGCGTCGACTCCGAGATGACCAGCACGCTGATCCGCGACTTCGGTGCGCAACTGCTCCCGCAGCGGCGGATCTCGATGCGGCGGATCGACGACGCCGTGCGGCGGATCCTGCGCGTGAAGTTCCGCGCCGGCCTCTTCGAGAACCCGTACTCGCAGTACCTGCCGGCAGAGACCGACGCGCAGATGCTCAAGCCGGACGCCGTCGCCGCGGCGCGCAAGGCCGCCGGCCGCTCGATGGTGCTGCTCAAGAACGACGGCAAGGTGCTGCCGCTGGACGCGTCCAAGAAGACGGCCGTCATCGGCCCGCTGGCGAAGAACCAGCACGACATGCTCGGCCCGTGGTGGGGCGTCGGCCGGGACACGGACGTCGTGACGGTGTTCGACGGCATCAACGAGCAGAGCCCCGGCGCGACCTACGCCGAGGGCTGCAAGCTCTCCAACACCGAGGTCCCGCACAGCGACCCGGAGGGTTGCCAGTCCGACGCCGGCTTCGCCGAGGCGGCGGCCGTGGCGGCAGCCGCGGAGCAGGTCGTGATCGCCGTCGGCGAGACGCGTGAGATGAGCGGCGAGGCGAACGCCCGCAGCACGCTCGACCTGCCCGGTCGCCAGGAGGAGCTGATCCAGCGGGTCAAGGCCGCCGCCGCCGGCAAGCCGGTCGCGGTCGTCCTGTTCAGCGGCCGCCCGCTCGCGCTGGAGAACATCGTTGCCGACACGCCGGCGCTGATGGAGGCGTGGTTCCCCGGCGTCCAGGCCGGGCCCGCGGTGGCCGACGTCGTGTTCGGCAAGGTCAACCCCGGCGGCAAGCTGCCGGCCTCGTTCCCGTACCGCGTCGGCCAGGTGCCGATCTACTACAACCACCTGAACGCCGGCCGCCCGTGCAACAAGGGCGTGAAGTGGAACTCGCAGCACCGCGACATCCCGAGCTGCGGGCCGCTGTTCGACTTCGGGCACGGGCTCAGCTACACGACGTTCGACGTGTCGAACCTCCAGCTGAGCAGGTCGTCGGTGTCGCGGAACGGGAGCCTCACGGCGTCGGTCACCGTGAAGAACACGGGCACCCGCACGGGCGACGAGGTCGTGCAGCTCTACCTCCACGACCCGGTGGCGACCATCTCGCAGCCGGTCCGCCGCCTGCGAGGGTTCGAGCGCGTGACGCTCGACCCCGGTCAGTCGAAGACCATCACGTTCACGCTCGACAAGAGCGACTTCGGCTTCTACGACAACCGCGCCAGGTTCGTCGTCGAGCCGGGGCGGATCGACGTCTACGCGGGGAACAGCTCGAGCGCGTCGATGAAGCAGTCGTTCACCGTGCGCTAGTCCGCGACGCGGACGACCGTACGGCCGGTGAGCCGGCCCTCGAGGATCGCCTCGAGGGCCGGCTCGACCTCGTCGAGCCCGATCTCGCGCGCGATCGTGTCGTCGAGCTGCGGCGGGCGCAGGTCGTCGGCCAGCCGCCGCCACAGCTCGGCCCGCTCCTCCATCGGCGCGGCCACCGAGTCGATGCCGAGCAGCGCGACGCTGCGCAGGATGAACGGCATCACGGTGGTCTCGAGCTTCACGCCCGCGGTCAGGCCCGAGGCGGCGACCGCCCCGCCGTAGCGGATCTGCGGGAGCAGACCGGCGAGCACCGCGCCGCCGACGGAGTCGACCGCGGCCGCCCACCGCTGCTTGCCCAGCGGCTTGCCGTCGCCGGCGACGTCGTCGCGGTCGACCACCTCGGAGGCGCCGAGCGACTCCAGGTAGTCGCGCGCGTCCTTGCCGGTGCTGGCGACGACCTCGTAGCCGCGCGCCGCGAGGATCGAGACCGCGGTCGAGCCGACGCCGCCGGTCGCGCCGGTCACGAGCACCGGGCCGGCGTCGGGCTCGAGCCCGTGGCGCTCCAGCCGCGCCACCGACATCGCCGCCGTGAAGCCGGCCGTGCCGATCGCCATCGCCTGGCGCGCGCTCAGGCCGTCCGGCAGCGGGACGACCCAGTCGCCCGGCACGCGCGCGTACTCGGCGTAGCCGCCGTGGTGCGCGACGCCGACGTCGTAGCCGTGGACGATGACCTCCGAGCCCTCGCCCTCGCCGTCCACCACGGTGCCGGCGAGGTCGATGCCGGGCACCAGCGGCGAGATCCGCGCCACCTGGCCCTTCGGGATCGTCGCCAGCGCGTCCTTGTAGTTGACGCTGGAGAAGGCGACGCGCACGACGACGTCGCCGTCGCCGAGGTCGCTCGACGGCAGCGTGCGCAGCCCCCGGTCCACCTCGCCGTCGCGCTGCTCGGCGACGAACGCGCGGACCTCGTCGGGAAGGTCAGCCACTGTCGTCGGCCTCGACCAGCCCGGAGCGCAGCGCGAGCAGCGCGACCTCGGCGCGCCGCTCGGGATGGGGCATGTCGTCGAGCCCCAGCGCCCGCGTCAGGTGGTCGAGCTCGATGGTCACGGTCTCGACGGCAATGCCCGTCATCTCCGCGATCCCCTCGTCCGAGGTCGGCGTCACGCCCTCCCCGTCGCCCAGCAGCGGCTTGCACAGCGCGCGCAGGATGCGCTGCTGCTGCTCGGAGAACTTGGGCGTGGCGCTCAGCTCGCCCGGCACGAGCGTCGGCCCGATGCCGATCGTGCCCGGCCGCGCGTAGGTGATGTGGGTGCGGCCGACGCGCATGATGTCGCCGTCGGCCAGGCGCCGGCGGCCGACCAGCCGCAGCTCGTTGACCCACGTCCCGTTCTGCGACAGCCCGTCGTCCGAGATCGTCCACTCCCCGGCGTGCAGCTCGAGCTCCGCGTGCAGGCGCGAGCACTCGGGATCCCAGGGGAGCGAGATGTCCGCCTCGTCGCGGCGGCCGATCGTCACCGAGCGGCGGCCGGGCTCCAGCGGGAAGATGTGCTGCTGCCCGTCGCCGTCGCGGAAGACCAGGAACGGGATCCCGAGCCGCTCGGCCGCCAGCCGCGCCTCGAGGTCGTGCTCGGTCGTCTCGCTCATGACCGCAAGCGTAAGGGTTCGGGCGCCCCCTCGGGAAGAGCCGCACCGGCGCACGTCCGCCGCGGAATGTGCAAGAGTGGCGACCGCGTTGACTGGTCAGTCAATCAACGGCTCCGGACCCGAGCGCGTCGGCGTCGCCGGCAGCGGCGCGATCGCCTGCGGCGTGGCCGCCGTGGCCGCCCGCACCGGCCCGGTGGTGCTGTGGGCGCGCTCCGAGGCGTCGGCCGCGAAGGCGAGCGGCCGGATCGCGAAGCTGATCGAGAAGTGCGGCTGGGAGGCCTCCGAGGTGGAGGTCACGACGGACGTCGGGCGCCTGTGCCGGGACGCGACCTTCGTCGTCGAGGCGATCGTCGAGGACCGTGACGCGAAGGCGGCGCTGATGGGCGAGCTCCGCGAGGCCCTGGCCGACAAGACCGTGCTCGCCACCACGACCTCGTCGCTGTCGATCGAGGACCTCGCGGCGGCCAGCGGCGTGCCGGAGCGCTTCGCCGGCCTGCACGTCTTCAACCCGGTCACGAAGATGGACCTCGTCGAGCTGGTGTTCCCGGCGGCGGCCTCGCAGTCGACGCGTGAGCGCGCGTACGCGCTCTGCGCCCAGCTCGGCAAGACCGCCGTGGAGGTCCCCGACCTCCCCGGGTTCGTCGTGAACCGCCTGCTGTTCCCGTTCCTGTTCGAGGCGGTCCGCCTGCGCGAGGAGACCGGCCTGGAGCCGGCGGCGGTCGACTCCTGCCTCCAGCTCGGCGCCGGCCACCCGATGGGGCCGCTGGCGCTGCTGGACCTCGTCGGGCTCGACGTCGCCCAGTCGATCGGCCGCACGATCGGCGCCGAGGTGCCGCCGAGGATCGACGCGCTGGTCGCCGAGGGCGCCCTCGGCCGCAAGGCCGGCCGCGGCTTCTACACGTATACGTAACGTCGCCGAAGGCGAGCGGCGACGAAGGAGCACGCTCGCCTGGCAGGCGAAAGGGTTGTCTCTCTCCCCCAAATGTTTAGGGGAGATTGAGAGAGCGTTGGGACGATTCGGGTGCGACGAACGTACCCTCATCGCACCCCTCCTCCAAAAACACTTCGCGCCCGGCTCGCTCCCCTGAGCCGGGCGCGTCGTGTTTCTCTCGGTCGATCCTCCCCAGGATCTCCCTCTCTCCTCCTCAACCGCCGAAGCGGCCAGTCGGTTGCCGGGGAAGCTAGCGCGTCGGAGCCGTTTGTGCAATTCCGCACAGGGTTTTCTTTCGCAACCATGAGAGCGGCGATACATTCCGGCGGAGCGAGGCATGAGGCCGTCTGACGACACCCGGGAGGAGGCGCTGGCGCGGCTGCGCGGCGGCTACGCCGCGGGGCGCCTGCACACGGAGACCTTCACCCAGCGCGTCGACCGCGCGCTCCAGGCGTCGTGCGACCAGGAGCTCGCCGGCCTCACGGCCGACCTCCCCGCGTCACGCGGCACCGCGCTCGACCGCCTCCGCGGCCTCGTACGCCCGCCCCGCCGCCACGCCCGCCTGCCGCCGCTGGAGCGGCTGACCGGCGGCCGGCTCACGCTCGGCCGCTCCTCGAGCTGCGAGCTGGTCTTCGCGGACGACACCGTCTCCCGCCTCCACGCCGAGCTGCGGATCGTCGACGGGCGCTGGATGCTGCGCGACCTCGGCTCCTCCAACGGCACCTGGGTCAACGGCCGCCGCGTGATGGAGGCGGAGGTCGCCGCGGGCGACGACGTCTGCCTCGGGCACTGCCGCTTCCGCTTGTAACGTCGCCGAAGGCGAGCGGCGACGAAGGAGCTCGCTCGCCTGGCAGGCGAAAGCCCTATCCGGGTTTGCGCGCCCGGATGCGCACCGCCTCGATGCGGTTCTCGCGGACGGACTCCACGCGGATCGAGTAGCCGTTGTGCTGCACCGTGTCGCCGCGCTTGGGCAGCCGTCCCAGCTCGCCGAACACGAAGCCGCCGACGGAGTTGTAGGCGTCCGAGTCGACCGGCAGGTCGAGCCCGTGGTCGATCAGGTCGGTGATCGCCACGTGCCCGCGCACGAACCAGTCGCCGTTGGACAGCCGCCGCACGGCGCCGCCGAGCGGGTCCGTCTCGTCGTCGATCTCCCCGACGACCTCCTCGATGATGTCCTCGACCGTGACGATGCCGGCGGTGCGCCCGTACTCGTCGATCACGACGGCGAGCGAGCTGCGCTCGCGCTGGAGGTCGGCCAGCAGGTCGTCGAGCGGCTTGGTCTCGGGCACGATCGGCGCCTCGCGCACGAGCGCCTCGATGCCGGCCTTCGGGCCCTCGGCGAGCAGCAGCTGGGCGAGCTGGTTCGCGTGCACGATCCCGCGCACGCGGTCGTGGTTCTCGTCCTCGGTCACCACGAGCCGCGTGTGGCCCGAGCTGACGCAGCGGCGCAGCGCGGTCTCGACGTTCTCGGACACGTCGACGGTGACGATCGCCGGCGCCGGCGTCATCACCTGGCGCGCCTGCTGCTCGTGCAGGTGGAAGACGCCGGTGAGCATGCCGGCCTCGCCCGGATCGAGCTTGCCGCCGGTCAGCGACTGGGCGATCAGGACCTTCAGCTCCTCGGGCGAGCCGCCCTCGTCGAACTCGCCGGACTTGGAGATGCCGAGCACTCGCAGGAGCCCGTTCGAGACGGCGTTGAGCAGGTGGATGAACGGGTGGAACGCGCTCGTGAACCACTGGAGCGGCCGGGAGATGAAGCGCGCGACCGGCTCCGCCCTGTTGATCGCGTAGATCTTCGGGACCTGCTCGCCGATCGTGATGTGCAGCGACGTCGTGATGAGGTAGGCGATGCCGATCGAGATCGCCAGCGTCACCCCGTGCGGGAGGCTCTCTCCGAGCATGTCCTCGAAGATGCTGCGCCACCGCGGGCTCGCCGAGGAAGCCGATGCCCAGCGAGGTCAGCGTGATGCCGAGCTGGCAGGCGGCGAGGTAGCGCGACAGGTCGTCGAGCTGGCGCAGCACCAGCCGCGCGCTCGTGACGCCCTCCTCCACCTCCTCCTCGAGCCGCGAGCGGCGCGCGCGGACGAGGGCGAACTCCGCGGCCACGAAGAAGCCGTTGAGCACGACCAGCACGAGGACCGCCAGGAGGAGCAGAGCGGTCATGACGTGCTCAGCAGGCGCGCCAGAGGCGCGCCGCTACTTCGGGATGGATCGTCGTCGTTCATCAAGCGACGGCCTCATGGTACCCGCGCTAGCCGACGCCGAGGCCGTCGATCCCGCGCGCGAGGTCGAGATCGGACTGGGTGATCCCGCCCTGGGAGTGGGTGGAGAGCGTCAGCCGGACCCGGTTCCAGCCGTGGACGAGGATGTCCGGGTGGTGGTTGGCGGCCTCCGCCATCTCCGCCACCTGGTTGACGAACGCCATCGCCGTGGCGAAGTCGGCGACCTTGAAGTCGCGCGCGATGGCGTCGCCGTCGCGCTGCCACTCCGAGCCGCTGAGCCCCTGCTCGATCTCGTCGTCGCTCAGGAGCGCCATATCCTCACCGTGATGCGCATCGTCTCCCTCGTCCCGTCCGCCACCGAGATGCTGTTCGCCCTCGGCCTCGGCAGCGAGGTTACCGCCGTCACGCACGAGTGCGACCACCCGGCCGAGGTGCTCGGCCTGCCCAAGGTCACGCGCGACGTGATCGGCCCCGGGCTGCCGCCCGCGGAGATCGACCGCGCGGTGCGCGAGCTGACGGAGCAGGGCCGCGCCATCTACGAGCTGGACGAGGACGGCCTCGCGCAGCTCCAGCCCGACCTGATCGTCACCCAGGCGCTGTGCGCGGTGTGCGCGGTCTCCTACGACGACGTCCGCGCGATCGCCGAGCGGCTGGACCCCCGGCCCACGGTCATCTCGCTCGACCCGCACACGCTCGGCGAGGTCCTGGGCGACGTCCGCACGCTCGCCGAGGCGGCCGACGCGCGCGACGCCGGCGTAGACCTCGTGCAGGCCGCCGCCTCGCGGATCGACCGCGTGCGCGTCGCGGTCCGCGCCGCCGAGCCCGTGCGGGTGGCGGCGCTCGAGTGGCTCGACCCCGTCTACGTCGCCGGCCACTGGACGCCTCAGGTGATCGAGTACGCCGGCGGGCTCGACGTGCTGGGCATGCCGGGCGAGCACTCCGAGCGCCGCTCCTGGGAGGAGGTCGCCGCCGCCGGGCCGGAGGTCGTCGTGGTCATGCCGTGCGGCTACGACGCCGAGCGTGCCGCCGAGGAGGCCTACGCCTACGCGGACGAGCTGGAGGCGCTCGGCGCACGCCGCGTGGTGGCCGTCGACGCCGCGGCGTACTTCTCCCGCCCCGGCCCGCGGCTGATCGACGGGCTCGAGCTGCTCGGCCACGTCCTGCACCCCGACCGGCTGCCCGAGCGGCCGGAGGGGCTCGTGGAGATCGACGCTCTAGAGGCCGATCGTGTCGTTCGCGCCGCCGGCGACGGCGAGCGAGCCGGCCACGGCCAGCAGCCCGACGACGAGGCAGGCGACGACCGGCAGGGCGATGCCGCGCCGCCGCTGCGCGAGCTGCTCCATCGCGAACGCCGCCAGCGCGCCGCCGACGAGGCCGCCGAGGTGCCCCCCGATCGAGATGTTCGGCACCAGGAAGCTGATGCCCAGGTTGAGCAGGATCACCGGCCCGATGCCGGACGCCATCGGGTCCACCCCGCGCAGGCGCTGGAGGACGAACGCGGCGCCCATCAGCCCGAACACGGCGCCCGACGCGCCGACGGTGAACTTCTCCGGGCTCAGCAGCAGCGCGCCGAACGAGCCGGAGAGCAGCGACGCGAAGTACAGCGCGGTGAAGCGCACGTGCCCGAGCGCGGGCTCGAGCATCGTGCCGAGCCAGTAGAGCACGTACATGTTGAAGAGGATGTGGAGGATCCCCGAGTGCATGAAGCCCGAGGTGACGAGCCGCCAGTAGTCGTGCCCGACGTCGATCGCCGGCCCCCACAGCGCGAGGTCGGCGAACACGCGGCTGCCGCCGCTCCCGCCCCCGAACGAGGAGCCGCCCGCGGTCGAGCCGATGAACACCAGCACGTTGACGGCGATCAGCACGTAGGTGACCGTCGGGTCGACGTGGATGCTGCGCATCGTCCGCACCGGCGTGCGCTGGCTCGAGCAGTCGGGGCAGCGCATCCCGACGGGCGTCGCCGTCATGCAGTCCGGGCAGATCGGGTTGCCGCAGTTGGAGCACGACACGCCGGTCTCGCGGTCTGGGTGGCGGTAGCAGACGGCCATCGGCGCCGGGACGCTAGCAGCCGTTCCTCATGGCGTTTTCAATGGCCTGTGGCCGTCATCCGGGGGCATGGCTCCGGCGAACGTCAACGGCGCTGGGTGGGGGAGGTGGGTGTCCCCAACGTCACTCGGCGACACGATGCGCCGGGTGAAAGTGACGTTGGGGGTCGTATAGGCCCACAACGTCACTTTCGCGGCCCGAACCCTGACGGCGTGTGACGTTGAGGACACCCCTCACTCCCCCACGTGAGCCGTTGCCGTAACGCCGGGGCCACGCCCCCGGACGTCGGCAGGCCTACGACAGCGAGGCGCTGATGAGCGGCTCGCGCGTGGGCATCCGGGAGCCGCCCATCGGCTCGTCGGTGACGAGCACCTGGTCCACGTCGTCGCCCAGTCCGGGCACGGTGGCGGTGGCCGTGCCGTCGCGGCTCGGCGTGAAGAGCGCGGAAGTCGGCTCCGGCGCATGGCCCGGGCGCTTGAGCCAGACCTGGTAGACGCGGCCGGAGGGCGGCGCGGGCAGGCCGCGCGCGATGAGCGTGGCGGTCCCGTCGACCACCTCGACCTGCGCGCCCGGCGCCCGGCGCCCGGGCGGCGTCGACCTGCGCGGTCACCGTCCGCCCGTCGTCGCCGAGCCCCGCGATCCCGAAGCCGATGCCGGCCCCCGCGACCAGCAGCAGCGCCGCGGCCGCCACCGGAGCGAGGCGGGGCATCGCCCAGCGGAAGCGGCGGCGCCGGCGTCGGGCCGGTGCGGCGGCGGCGGCGGGCGGCCGGTCGGCAGCCGGGCCCGCGGCGGCGAGCAGCACGGCCTCGCGCTCGACCTCGGCCATGATCCGGTCCTTCAGCTCGGGGGGCGGCGCCATCGGCTCGACCGACGTCGGCAGCGCCTCGGCGGCCGGCGCCAGCAGCTCGACGTCCTCGCGGCACGCCGCGCACTCGGCGAGGTGCGCCTCGTAGCGCTCGCGCTCGTCGTCGGGCAGCGCGCCCAGCAGGTAGGCGGCGGCGGAGTCCTGCCAGCGCTCGTGATCGGGATGCATCAGCGTGCCACCGCCCCTCCGCCCAGCTGCTCGCCCAGCTTCTTCAGCCCCAGCCGCATCCGGCCCTTCACGGTGCCGACGGGAGCTTCGAGGATGCCCGCGATCTCCGTGTGGGTGAAGCCGCCGAAGTAGGCCAGCTCGATCACCTGGCTCTGCTCGGACGGCAGCGACTCGATCGCGCTGCGGACGGTGCGCGCCTCCTCCCGGCGCGCGACCTCGACGTCCGTGCGCTCGGCCGCCTCGAAGCGCTCCTCGATCCCCTCGTCGCCCGCGCGGCGCCTGTCGTGCACGGTCGCGCGGCGGATGTGGTCGATCGCCCGGTGGTGGACGATGCCGAGCACCCACGTGCGGACGGACCCGCGCGCCCGCTCGTAGCGCGCGCCCGAGCGCCAGATGCTGAGGAACGCCTCCTGGCTGACGTCCTCGGCCCCGTTGCGGGTGCCGACGATCCGGTAGGCGAGCGAGAAGGCGGCCGACGCGTGGCGCTCGTAGATCACCTCGAAGGCGGCCGCCTGGCCGCGCCGGACCAGTTGCATGAGGTCCTCGTCGGCTAGCGCGCGCAGATCCCGGGCCATCGAGTGCTGTTCGCCGCCGGCGCCGGAACGGATCAGCGCGGCTAGCGTCTCGGCGCCGCGTCCTCGAAGACGCGCAACGCCTCGCGCGCGACGTCGCGCAGCGTGCGCTCGGCCAGGTCGAACGCGTTGTGCGACGCGGCGCGCCGCTTGTGCCGCCGCCGGCGCGTGCGCAGCAGGACGAGCCCGGCGCCGGCGCCGACCCCGACGACGACCGCGGCGGCCGGCCGGATCGCGGCGCGCGGCCAGTTGCGCGGGTCGCGCATCGCCGACAGCTCCCAGGCCTCCAGCTCGTCGGCGGCGAGCTCCACGAGCGTGCCGAGCCTGATCTCCATGCGGGCGGCCAGCTCCTCGGGCGGGTCGACGGGGGCCAGTGCGGCGCGCAGCCGCGCCTCGATGTCGAACGGCTGGCTCACGTGCTCACGTCCTGCCCTGCTCGGCCTCGCGCACGAGCTCCTCGAGCTGCCGGATGGCGCGGTGCAGCAGCACCTTCGTGGCCCCGTCCGTGCGGCCGAGCGCGCGCGCGATCTCGCGGTTGTCCATGCCGAGGGCGAAGCGCATGATCAGCGCCTCGCGGCGGTCGTCGGGCAGCCGCTGCACGCACTCGAGGATTCGCTTCAGGTCGTCGCGGTCCTGCACCAGTCGCCTCGGTCGTGTGCGTCGCGACGAGCGTGTCCGCGTCGTCGATCGCGGTCTGCGGGCGCCGCGAGCGGTCGCGGTAGTAGTTCGCCGCCAGGTTGTGCGCGATGCGGATCAGCCACGGCCGCAGCGGCCGGCCCTCCGACTCGCGCTGCGCGCGCTCGAAGTGCCGGTAGGCCTGGAGGAACGTCTGCTCCGTGAGGTCCTCGGCGTCGTGGTGGTTGCCCACCCGGTAGTACGCGTAGGAGTACACGTCGCGCAGATGCGCGCGGTAGAGCGCCGAGAAGTCCTCGTCCAGCCGCGCCTTGGCGGCGGCCTCGCCGGCTGACTCTGCTCCGGTGGCCATCCACGACGGACCCTACCTGCCGCTACGCCGCCTTGACCTTCCCGCGGCGGCCGGCCGGCTTCTTCGGCGCGGTGAGCGACGCGGTCCAGGTCTCGGGCTCGACGCTTCCCTCGATCATCCCGGCGAGGCCGCCGAGCACGGGCGCGTCGACACCGGCCGCACGCACGCGCGCGGCGAGCAGCGGAACGCTGTCGACGGCCTCGGCGGTCTGGCCGAGCGCCGGGCCGATCTCGTCCGCGGGGACGCCCTGCGCGAGCATCTCGCCGGCGCGCCGGTTGCGCGAGCCGCTGGCCAGCACGGTGGCCACGAGGTCGCCGGTGCCGGCGAGCCCGGCGAACGTCTCGGGCTTCGAGCCGAAGCGGCGCGCGTAGGCGTCGACCTCGGCGAACACCTTGCCGGCGGCGGCGCCCGCGGCGTTGGGCCCGGCCGGCGAAGCGGCGGCGGCCGCCAGCGCCGCGGCGTTCTTCGCCGCGCCCGCCAGCTCGACGCCGATCAGGTCGGAGGTGGAGACGACGTCGAAGCCGGCGGCGCCGAGCGCGTCGGCGACCTGGCGGCCGAACGCGGGCTGCGTCGTGGCGAGCACCAGCGACGCGCCGCCGTCGAGCGCGGCCGCGGCGTGCGCGGGGCCGCCCAGCGCGCCGACGGCCCAGCCGTGGACGCGCTCGGAGACGTACGCGGAGGGCAGCGTGCCGAGCGGGGGCACGAGCCCCTTCGCGCAGACGAGCACGCCGCTGCGCGGGGCGATCGAGCCGCCGTGGGAGGCGACGGCAGCCGGGAGCTGCGCGGCGGGCACGGCGAAGGCGACGAGGTCGTGGCGCGACAGCTCGAGGTCCGCGGCGCGCAGCACGTGGACGTTGCCCGGCAGCTCGATGTCCCCGAGATAGTGGTCGTTGCGGCGCGCGCCGGCGACCTCCTGCGCCTGGTCGAGCGTGCGGCAGCCGAGGTCGACCTCCAGGCCGGCGCGGGCGAGCATGACGGCGACGGCGGTCCCCCACGAGCCGGCGCCGATGACGGCCGCGCGGCGCAGCGGCGGCAGCCCGCCGAGCCACTCCCACTGGAGCATCACGTTCGGCCAGATCCGGTCCGTGACGGCGGCGGCGAGCTGCGGCGAGGCGCTCTCGACCTTCGGGAACGTCAGCGGCCGGCCGACGCGGATGCGCACCTTGTGCGGGCGGATCCGCCAGCCCTTGCGGATCGCCTCCGTGCCGATCACGGCGACGGGGACGACGGGCGCGCCGCTCTCGAGCGCGAGGCGGCCGACGCCGCGCTTGGGGCGCCCGAGCGCGCCGGGCCGGATGCGCGTGCCCTCCGGGAACATCAGGACCGCGTCGCCGCGGGCGAGGATCGCGCGCGCGGTATCGAGCATGTCCGCGTCGCCCTGGCCGCGGCGCACGGGGAACGCGCCGAGCGCGTTGAGGAACCACGCCGTGATCCGGCTGCGGAACAGCTCCTCCTTGGCCACGTAGTACATGGGCCGGCGCGCGATCGTCGCGATCACGAACGGGTCGAGGAACGAGCGGTGGTTCGCCGCGAAGATGACCGGGCCGGTCTCCGGCACGTGCTCGCGGCCGATCCGCGAGAGCCGGAAGTAGAGGTGGAAGAACGGCTGGAAGACCGCGCGGACGAGCCAGTAGACGAGCGGGTTCACGCCGCGCTCGCGGTGGCGCGCGTGAAGGTGGCTGTGGTCTGCGCTGGCGTCCGGCATCGCTCTTCCCTGCTTCTGGGGAGGCGTACCCGCTTGCGTTGCGGTCGTTACAGTGCCGCGCATGGCCTTCGACAGCACGCGGACGCTGCGCGGCGCGCTCGCCGGCGCGACCGCCGCGGCGGTGTGGGCGGCGCAGCAGCCGCTGGACAAGCGGGTGTTCGGCGTCGACTACGACGACGTGGAGCTGCTCGCCGGGCTGGTGCGCGCCCGCGGGCCGGCCGCGCAACCCGTCGGCCTGGCGCTGCACCTGGCCAACGGCGCGGTGTTCGGCGCGATCTACGCGAACGTCGCGCCGAGCCTGCCGGGCCCGCGCCCGCTGCGCGGCGCCGTCGCCGGCCTCGCGGAGCACCTCGTCACCTGGCCGGGGACGATGCTCATCGACCGGCTGGACCTCGCCGGCCGCGGCTTCCCGCAGCTGTGGGGCAGCCCGCGCGCGTTCGGCCAGGCCGCCTGGCGCCACGTGCTGTTCGGCGCGGTGCTCGGCGAGCTCGAGCGGCGGCTCAACCCGCAGGAGGCCGAGCCCGAGCCGGTCGACGCCGAGGCGGCCGCCTCGAACGGGCACGGCTCCGCGGAGCACCTGGTCGTAGCCGGTCCGTGAGGGCCCTCATCACCGGCGCCACCGGCTTCGCCGGGCGCCATCTCGCCGCGCTCTGCGAGGCGGCGGGCGACGAGGTCGTGCCCGTCTCGCGCGCGACCGGCGTGGACCTGACCGACGGCGCGGCCGCACGGGCCGCCGTCGCCGCCGCGCGGCCGGACGTCGTCTACCACCTCGCCGCGCGCGCACACGTGGGCGCCTCCTGGCGGGAGCCGGCGGCGTTCCTGCGCGACAACGCCGCGCTGGCGCTCAACGTGCTGGAGGCGGTGCGCGCCGAGACGCCGGAGGCCGTCGTGGTGATGGCCGGCTCGGGCGAGGTCTACGGCCCGCCGGAGCGGCTGCCGGTCACGGAGGACGCGCCGCTGCGGCCGCAGAACCCGTACGCGGTCTCCAAGGCGTCGGCGGACCTGCTCGCGGGCCTCTACGCCGACGCGCACGGGCTGCGCGCGATCCGCGCCCGCGCGTTCAACCACGCGGGCCCGGGCCAGGAGCCCGACTACGCGATCGCCTCGTTCTGCCGCCAGGTCGCGGGCGGCGCGACGCGCATCGTCACCGGCAACCCGGACACGCGGCGCGACTACACCGACGTCCGTGACGTCGTCCGCGCCTACCGGCTGCTCGCGGAGCACGGCGAGCCGGGGATCTACAACGTCTGCTCGGGCCGCACGGCCTCGGCCGCGGAGCTGGTCGCCATGCTCGGCGCGGAGCAGGAGGTCGACCCTGCGCTCGTGCGCGGGCACGAGGTCATGGAGGTCCGCGGCTCACCCGAGCGCGTGCGGGCGGCGACGGGATGGGCGCCGGAGATCCCGCTCGAGCGCACGCTGGCCGACACCGTCGCCTGGTGGCGCGAGAGGGTGCTAAGGGCTCGCGGTCCAGTTCTGGACGCCGCTGTCGCACGGGTAGAACCGCTTCCCCGGCTGGCGCGTCCGCATCCGCGCCCGCAGCGTCCCGACCGCGCCGTCGGCCAGGAAGCGGCCGCGGATGACCACGCGGTAGGTGTCGACGAGGCCGCCCGAGAAGTGGATCCGGTAGCGCTCGCGGCGCACGAACGTGCCGTCGCGGCGGATGCGCGTGAACGGCGTGAAGTTGACGGCGGTGAAGACGGCGGTCGGCCCGCAGCGCATGTTGGCCTGCCAGAGGGCGACGAGGCGGCGGCCCCCGCGGAGGACGTGCAGGGAGACGGGCAGGCGGATGCCGCCGGCGGCCTGGCCGGTGAGCCCGTGCATCTTCGATGCGGCGCGCGGGCCGCACCGGCCCGCCGGCGGGTACGCGGTCCGCGCGCAGGACGAACCGCCGCGAGAAGCGCGGGCAACGGCCGCCCATGCGCTTCGGGCGGAACCGGATGCGGCCGCTGATCCGGTCGCCGGCCAGCGTCCCGCGCATCCTGATCCGCAGCCGGCCGCGCCGCGTGAGCCGCGTCGAGCCCGAGGCGGACAGCGCCGCTCCCTGGACGACGCCGCCGAGCCGCACGACGACGTTGACGAAGTTCTTCGGCCGGCAGGGATAGCCGAGCCCGACGCGCCCGTCGACCCGTCCGCCGGCGCCGAGGACCAGCGAGACCGACGAGCCGAGGCGGCCCTTGCTGTTCAGGGTCGACCCGCCGAACGAGGTGCCGCCCTGGGCGGACGCCGCGGCGGGCGCGATCAGGGCGATGGCGAGTCCGGTGGCCAGTGGGATGGTGCGCCGCATTCCGGACCATCGGTTACCCCGAGCGGCGACCGCTGAATCCCGGCTGACCGGTGCTACGGCCAGCGGGGGTCCTGCGGGCGCAGGTCCCACGGGCCGCCGTCGCGGCACTCGGTCGAGCGGTACTGGTCCGGCTTCATCTCGTAGCCGGCCTCCCACATGTGGCGGGCGAGGCCCTGGGCCTCCGGCTCGCCGAGCCCGAGCTGCTGCCCGGCCCACGCCATCGTCTGCATGGCGCGGCACTCCGTCTCGGCCTCGCTGCCGATGCCGTAGAGATGCCAGGCCTCGTGGACGATCGTGTCGAGGCCCCACGCCGCCTGGAGCGTCTCGGTCCCGCAGCTCGAGCTGCGCACGGCGCAGGTGACGGCACGCTCGCGGCGGCCCTCGGCGAGCGCGTCGAGCTCGGCGCACGCCTTCTCGCGCAGCCGCGTCTTGTCGGACGGCGTGCCGTTCCCGTCGAAGTCGACGCTGCCGGAGACGGTCTCGGTGGCGTCGACCGTGAACCACCGCATCAGGACGCCCGGACACGTCACCGTGACCTCGCGCCCCGCGATCTCCGATGCGATCTCCGCGAGCCGGTTCTCGTTGACGACGCGGTCGTGCCGGTCGGCCAGCCACCAGCCCGGGCCGCCGATCAGCACGATCGCGAGGATCGCCTTCACCCACAGCGGCGTGGCCACCGCACGCGTCCGCATCGGGGCGTGCCTCAGCGGACGGCGAGGCGGGCGAGGACCGCGCGCAGCTGGAGCGTCACGACGCGGGCGCGCTCGATCTCCGCGCGGCTGAACGCCTGCGGGCGACGGCGGTAGACCTCGACCAGCGCCATGCCGTCGCCGCCGAGCGGCATCGGCAGCATCAGCATCACGCCCATCCTGAGCAGGCGGAGCTCCTCCAGCTCGGCCGGATCGCCGAGCGCGTCACCCGCCACCACCTGGCCCACCTGACCGGTGGCGAGCAGGTGGGCGGTGGCCGGGAAGTCGGCCAGCTCCCACGTCGACCCCGGCGGGTAGGCGAAGTTGTCCGACACGTACTCCACCCGCGCGCCGTCGGGGTCGACGCGCATCACCGCCACCTCGTCAGCCCCGAGCAGGCGGGCGGCGTGCTCGCCGGCGGTGGCCAGCCCGGCGAGGTCCTCGACGCGTCCGAGGTGGTCGGCGAACTCGGCGAGCCGGTGCGACCACACGCCGCCGGCCCGCTCGCCGTCGGCGATGCGGACGCCCATCTGCACGCGGTTGGCGGCGGTCGCCGCCGCGACGGGGTCCAGCTGAGGCCAGGCCGGCCCGGGACGCGCGAGCGCGTAGCCCTGGGCGTAGGTGGCGTCGAGCGCGCCCAGCGCACGCAGGTCCTCGAGATCCTCGATCCCCTCGCCGCAGACGGCGGCGCCGGTGCTGGAGGCGAACGAGATCATCGCCTCGAGCAGCGCGAGCTTCGCCGGGTCGGCGTGGGCGCCGCGGACGAGCGCGCGGTCCAGCTTGAGGATGTCGGGCGCCACGGCGATCAGCTGCCGCAGGCCGGCGTAGCCCGAGCCGGCGTCGTCGAGCGCGATGCGCGCGCCGCGGGCGCGCAGGTCGGCGAGCGCGCCGTCGAGCGCGGCGCGGGCGCCGAACAGCTCGTGCTCCGTGAGCTCCACGACGATCGTGGAGAGGTCGTCGGGCAGCGCGGCGCGGACGCAGCCGGACGTGAGGACGCCCGGGCTGACGTTGAGCGCGAGGTAGGCGCCGGGGGACGGCCCGGGACGGCGAGCGCGGCCTCGAGCGCCGCGGCCTCCAGCTCGGCGCCGAGGCCGACGCGGTGGGCCTGGCCGAACCACTCGTCCGGCGGGCGCTGCGGGCTCGGCGTCCATCCTGGCGAGCGCCTCGTAGCCGGACACGCGCCCGGTGGCGAGCTCCAGGACGGGCTGGAAGACGGGCCGGATGCGCCCGGGCTCGAGCAGCGCCTCGATCTCGCGGCGCTCCTCGCCGGGCGACGGGCGGCGGTGGAACTTCGCCCGGTAGCTGCACGTGCGGTCGCGGCCGGTGTCCTTGGCGGCGTAGAGGGCGGCGTCCGCGCAGGCGAGCAGCTCGGCCGCGTCCGTGGCGTCGGCGGGCGAGGAGGCGACCCCGGCCGAGCAGGCGAGCGGGCCGCCGCCGGCGCGCACCTCGGCGACCGCGGCGCGTGCCCGCTCCGCCGCCTCGCGGGCGGCCTCGGCGGGGACCCCGGGGAGCAGGAGGACGAACTCCTCGCCGCCCAGGCGGCCGACGGCGTCCGAGTCGCGCACGACGCCGCGGAGCCGGGCGGCGGCGGCGGCGAGCGCGCGGTCGCCCTCGGCGTGGCCGTGGGAGTCGTTGATGCGCTTGAAGTGGTCGAGGTCGATGACGACGACGCTTACGGGCTCGCCGTCGGCCTCGTCGAGCGCGGTCCGCAGGCGCTCCTGGGAGCCGCGGTGGTTCAGCAGTCCGGTGAGCCCGTCCGTGCGGACCTCCTCGCGGAGGCGGTCGCGCTGGCGGGCGGAGTCGTAGGCGAGCGCGGCCATCGTGGCGAAGCGCTCGACCAGCTCGACCTCCGTGTCCGTGAACGGGACGTCCGCGCCCGAGCGGTAGACGTTGAGCGAGCCGACGACGCGGTCGTGCGCGATCAGCGGGACGGCGACGAACGCCTCCGCCACGTCGTCCGTGCCGGGGACCGTGCTGCACAGCGGGTCGAGCAGCGTGTTGGGGACGTTGCGGGTGCGGCGGTTGCGGACGACCCAGCCGGTCACGCCCTCCTCGAGGCGGATCTGGTCGGCCATGATCTCCTCGACCCAGGAGCCGACGGCGAACACGGGCCGCAGGACGTCATCGCCCGGCGCGATCTCGTACAGCGACAGGTCGTCGTGGGGCACGAGCGCGGCGAGGTGGTGCGCGATCCGGCCCAGCGTGCCCTGGAGGGAGTCGGCGGCCAGGATCCCCGCCGCGGCGTCGACGAGCGCCTCGAGCGCGGACTCGCCCCCCTTGGCCGACGCTGTCGATGTAGCCACCTGTATTAGATCGGCGGCTCCCGCTCAGGCTTGATCGGTCGCCGCGTCGTTCACGTCACCGCCCGGGCACGCGCACGTCCACCCAGACCGACCGGTGGTCGGAGGTCGGGAAGCCGCCGACCGGGTTCCAGACCGGGTCGAACACGCCGGCCCGGAGCGCGGCGCGCGTTGCGGGCGTTGGCGCGATCTGGTTGGCTCGCCCTTCTTGAAGCGGCGCATGACAGCCGAAGAGCGCTCGCTCGTCTCAGTCGTCGGCGCGGCTTTGGAGCGCCAGCTCTACGAGCGGGTCGGGGCCGATGCATTGGCCGGCGCCGCGTCCGCCGGTCACGCGGCCTGGCCACGTTTTGCTGCACAGATCCGCGCGCTCGTGGAGAACGAGGCGCTCAGGGACATCTACGTCCGCTCCGACATGTTCGACGTCGAGATCGTGCTCGTTCTGTCGTTCGCGCGCGAGCCCCTCGACGGGCCCGCCGCCGAGCGCGAGCTCGAGTGGCTGTGGAACGGGATCAGGCGCCTGCACTCGCTCGCGCCGTCCGGTGAGTACCAGGCGGGCGTGGCGGATCTCGCCGACGCCGCGATGCGCTCCACGCGGCGCCGGAGCGCTCATGCGGTTCGCGCAGAAGGAAGGAGGGACCAACCGCGCGGTCACGGGCGTGGCCATCTATTGCTGCCTGGATGGCATCAGCGATGAGCTGAGGCGCATCGCGGACGACCTCGGCCGCTGGGAGGTCGGGCCGTTCCTGAACCTCGAGAACCACCGCATCGATGGCGTGATCGTCGATGAGGCGACCGGCGCCGTCTTCGGCAGTACCGGAGGCGGCTCGTTCGACCTCGACCAGCTCGTCGACGACCTGAGTCACGAGCGAGCCGCCTAGCAGGGGTTCGGGAAACCCAGGCCACGCAGCTCGTCCGCTCCGTCCGCGCAGCGCATGCCGCGATGGCGGTCGAGGTCGAGCTCCGCTTCGCTGCGCGCGTCGAGCGGCAGGCGCTCGTAGACGAGGTACTCGGACACGAACCCGTGCGTCTCCGAGCCCCTGCGGTTCTCGTAGCGCTGCTGGAGCGGGAGGTGCGTCTTGCTGTCGACCAGGTACTCGAACCGCTCCTCCTCGCCGGGGGAGCGCTCGATGGGCTCGGACACCAGCCGGTCCGCGCGCCGGCCCTTGAAGTCGACCTGGCCGTCGACGCGGAGCAGCCCTTCCTCCTCCAGCTGCGAGAGCGTCGCGCCGGGATCGCCGGCGGGGTCGAGCGCCGGCAGGCGCGGTCCGCTCCTGTCCCTGGCGATGCCGGCGCCGTAGGCGGTGTTCCGGCTCGGGTCGTAGCGAATGAGCGGGCCGGGCGAGCCGTCGCGCGGGCGCGTGCCCGCCACCTCCTCGAGCGGCCGCCCGCCGGGCTCGGACACCTTCTCGTGCATCCGCCCGTCCGACGCGTGCCACGACTCCACGCGGAACGGGGGGAACTCCGCGTCGCCGACGTTCCCGATGCCCCGCTTGATCTGGACGACGTGGTACACGGAGTTCTCGCGCGTGAGCGCCGCCACGGCGCGGTCGATGACGCCGGATCCGGGCCCGCCGGTCTGGAGCAGGTCGACGGCGAGGAACGCGAGCGCCGCGGCGCACGCCGTCGCGCCGACGGCGAGCAGCCGCCGCCGCGCGACACGCGCCTCTTCCGGCGGCGACGTCAGCACGCGCGCGAGCAGCGCCTCGGCCTCGCGCTCCTCGTCCGGGGTCAGGCGCTGCGCGTCCGGGAAGGGGTCGGCCGCCGCGAGCCGCTCCATGAGGTCGTCCATTCAGCTCACCTCCAGCGATCGGGTCTCGACGGGTAGGGCGCCCGGCGGCTCGAGCGCCGCCAGCTGCGCCTTCAGCTTGTTTCGCGCGCGGTGAAGCCGGACGGCGAACGCGGCCGTCGTGCAGCCGGCCGCCCTCGCCGCCTGGGCGCCCGAGAGCCCGTGCCACGCGACCAGCATCAGCGCCTCGCGATGGTCGTCCGACAGCCGGCCGAGCGCCGCCCTCAGCAGCTCGGCGTCTCCGAGCGCGTCCGCCGCGCCGCCTCGCTGCGCTCGCTCGCGTCTGCCGCCGTCGTCGCGACTCGCTGCTCCAGCGCCGCCCGCCGCCCGGCCGAGCGCCGCTCGTTGGCCAGTACCCGCCGCGCGACCCCGTACAGCCACGGCAGCGCATCCGCCGGCACGTCGTCCAGCCGCCGCCACGCCACGAGGAACGTCTCCGCCACGACGTCCTGAGCGACGTCACCGGGCGCCGTCGCAGCGCATACGCCCGAACCGCCGCGTAGTGCTCACGGAACAGCCCCTCGAATCTCTCACGGCGCAAGGACTCCACTTGCCGGTGAAGTGTCCGGCACCCCCCGGACCCTTACGCCGGGGTCAGGTCTTGCATTCGGTCAAACCGGGGCGAGATCGCGGCGCCCAGGACTACCGGCGGTATGGCCCGACCTCTCGCGCCTCGAGCTCGCCGGCGGCATCCATCACGTCACCGCGCGCGGCGATCGCAAGGCGTCGCTCTTCGAGGACGACCGCGACAGGCACGTCTTCCTCGAGATCTTCGACGATGCCCTTCGCCGTTTCCGATGGGACTGCCTGACCTACTGCCTCATGGGCAATCACTACCACCTGCTCCTGCTGACGCGAGAGTGCAACCTGAGCGTCGGGATGCGGCATTTGAACAGCACGTATGCCCGCAGGTTCAACGACCGCCGATATGCGTCCGGCCACGTCTTCCAGGGGCGCTTCGGGTCAGTTCTGGTTCAGCGCGAAGCGCATGTCCTCGCGACATTGCGCTACATCGCGCTCAACCCGGTGGTCGCCGGGTTGTGTCGCAGACCCGAGGACTGGCGCTGGAGCGGCCACACTGAACTGCTTGGCTTCCCGCGTGCCGGCCGCGTCGCAACGACCAGGGCGTACGAGCACTTCCCCGGTCCGGCACGCGGGCCGGCCCAGTACCGGGAACTGGTCTGCGGCGACGGTGAGATGGGTCTCGAGGTCGGCGACGGCGTGATCCGCGGTGACGCCGAGTTCGTCGCGGAGCACTGTCCCGAGAGCCGCCCATCCCCGAGATCGCCCGGCACGAGTGGCAGCCGCGGCGACCGCCGCTCGACGCGCTCGTCGCCGATCGTCATGACACCGCGGCGATCGCTCTGGCCTACGGGCACGGCTACCGCCAGATCGAGATCGCCCGCCACCTAGGATGCAGCTACTCGACCGTGAGCCGGCGACTTCGGGATTGGCGGATGACCGAATGCAAGACCTGACCCCTCCCGCCAGGGCGCCGGGCGCTGGCGGAGGTGGACCTTCGGTTCGCGCGACCACGTGCGAACGGACTACCGCGGACGGCCGAACGAGTTCTCGGCGCGGCTCGCGCTCAACGACCAGACGCCGCGGCTCGAGCTGATCCAGCCGCTGGAGGGCGCGAGCGCTCACCCGGACTGGCTCGAGGCCCGCGGCGAAGGCATCCACCACCTCGGCGTGATCGTGGACTCGGTGCGGGACGCCATCCAGCAGGCCGAGCGGGCGGGCTACGAGGCGGTGCAGACGGGGTTGGGCATCGGGGGCGCAACGCGACGGCGCCAGCGCGTACATCGACACCAGCGCGGTGCTCGGCCTTACTTACAGAACGAGCGCGAGGACTCCCAGTATCAGGCCCGCAACACCAGTCACGATGCCCGACACCACCGCCGTGATCTGGAGTCGGTAAGGAACCTCAGGCTCTGCCAGCGAGTCCACGCTCGGAGACGGTGGCAGACCCCAGCCGATGTACTTCACCGGCGGGCGCGGCGGGTCGCAGTGGAACCCCGTACCAAACCAGGTTCCCCCCAACCAGAGCGCCGCGCATCCACAGACGATCACGCCGAGCATGGCCCACCAGGGCAGCTGCGCGAGAGCGATCACTGCGCCGGCCACGACGGCAAGCACGATGGCGATCCCGAGCACCAGTCCGAGGCCGGTGAGGAAGCCGCGCAACAACGCCGGCGGGCTCACTGCGGTGCGGCGCCTCGGGGCAGCCCGAAGCCCGGGCTCTGTAATCGCACTCAGGGCGGCACCTATCTCGTCTCGCGCTGCCGCTTCGCGCATGTCGTCGGGGTAGTCGATCCACAAGTCGCGCCCAACGCCGCCGACGGTGAAGCCCGTAGGAAGCATCTCGCTTAGCTGGAGGAGGACTGCCCGCATGTCCTGGTCGTATTGGCCGAGAGGGATACGTGCCATAGCCGACTCCGTGGCCCAGACCGGACGTTCGCCTCTAGTCGGCCTTGCGCCGCTTGAAGGGCCGCAACCCAAGCCCGCCGCCGGAATCGAACCGGCAACCTCTTGATTACAAATCAAGTGCTCTGCCAGTTGAGCTAGGCGGGCAGGGCCGTGGCCAGCATAGAGGTGCCGTAAGTTCTCCGGGGATGGCGGAGGTGCTGGAGATCGAGACCCCGCAGGGTCTCGCGCGCGCGTACGTGGAGCCCGTGGAGGAGCCGGTGGGGGCGCTGGTGCTCGGCCATGGCGCGGCCGGGAGCGTGACTGCTCGCGACCTTCAAGCCGCGACGAAGGCCGCGCACGCCGTGAACGTGACCGTCGCGCTGGTGGAGCAGCCCTACCGGGTCGCGGGCAAGCGCTCGACTCCGCGCGCGCCGGTCCTCGACGAGGCGTGGAACGCGGTGCTGGAGGAGCTCCTGCGGGGACCGCTGGAAGGACTGCCGCACGTGAGCGGCGGGCGTTCCGCGGGCGCCCGCGTTGCGTGCCGGACCGCCGCGCACACCGGCGCGAGCGGCGTCCTGTGCCTCGCGTTCCCGCTGATGCCGCCCGGCCGCGATCCCGAAGTCGCGCCGGCCGGAGCTCGACGAAGTCGAGGTGCCGACCCTGATCGTGCAGGGCGTGAACGACCGCTTCGGGATGCCGCCGCCCGGCGAGCGCCGCGAGGTGGTCCAGATCCAGGGCGACCACCGGCTCACCACGGACCTCGCCGCGGTCGAGGATGCGGTCCGCGGCTGGCTGCCGCGCGTGCTGCACCGCTAGTTGCCGCTTAGAGCAGATCGCCCTCGCGGGGCGGGCGCTTGAACTGCTTGTTGACGTCCACGCCCGTTGCCTTCCGGACCTCCATGTCTGTGGAGTCGCCATGGCGGCGCGCCAAGGGCGACACGGCGAGGATCACGATGGCGACCACGAGCGCGGCGATCAGGAGGAGGACCTCCATGGCCCGACCGTACTCCGATGGCCAGCGTTTCGCTAGCCGTTTCGCCGGTCCCTCACAGGTAACACGAGGCTCCCTATCCCACTCACGGGTGCGGCGAGGGGTCGCCAGGCGTGGCCGGCGTGCGTATGGTCGCCGCCATGCGCTTGCGTGAATGGTGGTCGCTGTGGCGGCTCCCCAAGCCGGAGCGCCACGCGGCGATCGCGGAGCGCCGCGTGGAGGCGATGCTGGAGCTGGAGCGCACCCCGGCCGTCTGCTTCGCCGAGCGCCGGCGGGCGGCGCTGGAGGCCGAGCGCCGCCGCTGGGGCTTCCACGGCGAGTGGCGCGGCTAGACGACTAGGGGTCCGCGGCCCGCAGCCACTGCACGATCCGGCCGTCCTCGATGTAGAACAGCGTCCGCGCCCGCTCGCCCGTGCCGTCGCCACAGCGGCCGGGCCCCGGCCGCTCGGTCAGCACGAACGTCGCGAGCACGAAGTCCTCGTCCACCTTGCGCGTCTTCTCGAGCCGGGCACCGCACGGCAGCGACGCGTTGAACAGCTGCACCTGGGAGCGGTCGGTCAGCTCGATGGGCGGCCGCCCGTCCGACACGCGCGAGGGGACGCGGAAGTACGCCGTCGCCCGTGCCACGCGGCCGTGGCGCAGCGCGTCGGCCCAGCCCTTGATGACCCGGACCTCCGTGCGCGTCACCCGCCGCCGCGGCTCCGGCGTCGCCGTCTCGCCGGCGTCCGCGTCAGCCTTGCCCGTACCCGCGGCCTTCGGCGTCGTCAGGTCGAAGCGATCCTCGTCCGCGCCGCCACCGCCGTCATCGCCGCCCCCGCCGCATCCTGTGAGGGCGAGCACGACGACCACCAGCGCCGGCGCGACGCGCGACATGCCTCCGATGTTCGCACGCGCTCAGCGATCGAGCGGGCGGCCGATCGCCGCCGGCGGGATCGAGCGGCCGACCAGGCCCGCCACCGCGATCAGCGTCAGCACGTACGGCAGCGCCTGGAACAGCGTCGCCGCGTTCGGGGAGAACGCCGGCAGCCGCTGCGCGAGCGCCGTCGAGAAGCCGAACAGCAGCGTCGCCAGCAGCGCGCCGCCGGGCCGCCAGCGCCCGAAGATCAGCGCCGCGAGCGCGATGAACCCGGTCCCGACCGTCATGTTCTGCGAGAACCCGTGGACGAACCCGATCGAGAGGTACGCCCCGCCCGCGCCCGCCAGCACGCCGGACATGACCACCGCGGCGTAGCGCGTCTTCACGACCGACAGGCCCGCCGTCTCCGCCGCCAGCGGGTTCTCCCCCACCGACCGCAGGCGCAGCCCCGGGGGCGTCCGGAACACCACGACCCAGACGATCACGACCATCGCCAGCGCGAGCCAGATCAGCAGGTTCACCTGCTCGAAGATGTCGCCGAGGAACGGGATGCTCTCGATCGGCAGGTGCACGTCCGGCACCGAAGGGAGGTTCGTCGGCGTGCCCTGCTCGCCGTAGCGGTTCAGGTACAGGTACGTCGTCACGCCGAAGGCGAGGAAGTTGAGCGCCGTCCCGGAGACGATCTGGTCCGCCCGCAGCGACACCGAGAAGATCGCGTGGATCAGCGCCAGCGCTCCGCCGGCCGCCATGCCGGTCAGCAGCCCGAGGACCCAGTTGTTCGTGAGGTCGGCGCCGAGCACGGCGAAGAACGCGCCGGTGAGCAGCATCCCCTCCAGCGCGATGTTGATGACGCCGCTGCGCTCGGAGAAGAGCCCGCCGAGCGCCGCGAAGATGAGCGGCGTCGCGTAGCGCAGCATCGCCGCGAACAGCGCGGACCACACGACGACCCGCTCCAGGTTCCCGACGCCGGACTTCGTGGCCGCGATGCCGCCCGCCATGCCGACGACCGCGCCGAGGATCGCCCCGATCCCGACGCGCTTCTCGCCGCCCACGGCGGCATAGGCGCCCGCGGCCACGCCGAGCACACCGAGCACGATCGGGAGCACCGCCGAGCGGACGGTGGCCGGCGGGACCGCCAGGAAGAAGGCGAGGAACGCGAGGACGAGGCCGGCGATGCCGACGTTCTTGGGCGCCAGCCAGGCGGGCGCGCTGACCTCCCGGTCAGCGGTCGCGGCGGCCCCGGTCATGCGCCGGCCACCGCCTCACCCGAGGCCGGGTCCGAGCGCCGCGGCCTCAGCCGTCTCCGCAGGCGCCACAGGTACACCACGAGGATGTCCGCGCTGACGAACAGCACGATCAGGCCCTGGATGATCGACGTCAGCGCGGTCGCCAGCTCCGGCGGGAACACCGCCGGATCGAGGTTGCGGACCGACGTGCCCGTGAGCAGCGCGCCGAACAGCAGCGCGGCGAACATCGTGCCGATCGCCGTGTTGCGCCCGAGCAGGGCGACCGCGATGCCGAGGAAGCCGATCTGGGAGATCTCGATGTCGTTGCGCGCCACCCGGAACTGCCAGCCGAGGATCTCGAGCGAGCCGGCGAGACCGGCGAACAGACCGCAGACCGCCATCACGAGGATGTAGTTGCGCGAGACGGAGATCCCCGCCGCCTGCGCCGCATCCGGGTTGAAGCCGACCGCGCGCACCTCGTAGCCGGTCACCGTCCGGTTGAGCAGCACCCAGAAGACGAGCAGCATCGCGAGCGCGACGAACAGGCCGATGTGCAGGCCCTGAAGCTCGGGATCGCCCCAGAACACGGGCAGCTTCACGCTCTCGACGACGTCGTTGGAGACCGGCACCGACTTCTGGGTGTCGTTCTGGAGCGGCCCGCCGACGTTCACCAGCCAGACGCCGCACCCAGAGCGCGATCCAGTTGAGCATGATCGTGGTGATCACCTCGTTGGCGCCGGTCGCGGCCTTCAGCAGCCCGGCGATCGCCCCCCACAGCGCGCCGGCCGCGCACGCCCCGACGATGCAGAACAGGATGTGCGGCAGCGCCGGCATCGACGCGAACGAGGTGCCGATCCACATCGCCATGTAGCCGCCGACGAGGAACTGCCCCTGGCCGCCGATGTTGAACAGCCCGCAGCGGAACGCGAACGCCACCGCCAGGCCCGTGAGGATCAACGGCGTGGTGGCGATCAGCGTCTGCTGGAGGTTGAGCGCGGCGATCGTCCGGTCGTCCGAGCTGATCCACGGGAAGAACCAGTTCAGGCCCGTCCCGTCGAAGATCGCCTGGTAGGTCTCGATCGGGTCCTTGCCGGTCGCCAGCACGACGAGGCCGCCGACGAGGAACGCCATCAGCGCCGTCAGGAGCGGCGTGATGATGCCGCCGCCGCGCAGGTACGTCGACAGCCGCCCGGCGACGGTCGCCGGCGCGCCCTCGCCGGGCGCCTCGGGCGTCGGCGCGGGACCTTCGATGCGTCAAGCCGGTACCTCGTTGCGGCCGCCGCCGGTCATCGCCACGCCGAAGTCCTCCTCGGAGGCCGACGGCGGCATCTCGGCGACGATCTCGCCCTCGTAGATCACCAGCACGCGGTCGCTGAGCGAGCGGATCTCCTCCATCTCCAGCGAGACCAGCAGGATCGCCCGGCCGGCGTCGCGCGCCTCCACCAGCCGCCGGTGGACGAACTCGATCGCGCCGACGTCGAGCCCGCGTGTGGGCTGCGCGGCGATCAGCACCTGCGGATCGGCCGACATCTCGCGCGCCAGCACGACCTTCTGCTGGTTGCCGCCCGACAGCGACGAGGCGAGCGTCTCCGACTTGCCGCCGCGCACGTCGTAGTCCTTCAGCAGCTTCCCCGCGCGCTGCGCCAGCGTCTTCGGGGACAGCCAGCCGCGACGCGAGACCCCGGCCTCGCGGTGATCGCCCAGCGCCAGGTTCTCCGCCAGGTTGAACTCGAGCACGAGCCCGCGGCGGTGGCGGTCCTCGGCGATGTGCCCGAGGCCGGCCTCCGAGCGCTCGCGCGTGTTGAGCCGCGTGACGTCGCGGCCGCCGATCCGGATCGTGCCGGAGTCCGCGTTGCCGCAGCCCGGTGATCACCTCGATCAGCTCGCTCTGGCCGTTCGCGTCGACGCCCGCGATGCCGACGATCTCGCCGCCCTTGACCTCGAGCGACACGTCCCTGACCGCGGGGAGCTCCCGGTCGTCGCGCGCGGACACCCCCTCGAGCTGGAGCAGCGTCTCGCCCACCTTGTGCTCGGGCTTCTCCACCTGGAGGAGCACGTCGCGGCCGACCATCAGCCGCGCGAGGCTGCGCTCGGTCGCGCCCTCGGTCGACACCGTGTCGATCTTCTTGCCCCGCCGCAGCACGGTCACGCGGTCGGAGACGTCGAGCACCTCGTTGAGCTTGTGCGAGATGAACACGACGCCGGTGCCGTCCGCCTTCAGCGCGCGCAGCACCTCGAACAGGTCCTGCGCCTCCTGGGCGGTCAGCACCGCGGTCGGCTCGTCCAGCACGAGCACCTTCGCGCCGCGGAACAGCGCGCGGAGGATCTCCACGCGCTGCTGCGCGCCCACACCGAGGTCTTCGACCTTGGCGTCGGGGTCCACGGCGAGCCCGAACCGCTCCGACAGCTCGCGGGTCCGGCGGGCCGCCGCCTTGTAGTCCAGCAGCGGCCCGTTGGTCGGCTCGGCGCCCAGCACCAGGTTCTCGGCCACGCTCATGACCGGGACGAGCATGAAGTGCTGGTGGACCATCCCGATGCCCAGGTTGATCGCCCGCCGCGCGGATTCGATCTTCACCGGCTCGCCGTCGAGCAGGATCTCGCCCTCGTCGGGCTGGTGGAGCCCGTAGAGGACGTTCATCAGCGTCGACTTGCCCGCGCCGTTCTCACCCAGCAGCGTGTGGATCTCCCCGCGCTTCAGCTCGAAGTCGATCGAATCGTTCGCGACCAGCGAGCCGAAGCGCTTGGTGATCCCGCGCAGCTCGAGGGCGGGGGCCGCCCCGGGCATCGGTGTCCTTCCTACCCGCGACCTACTTCTTGGGCTCCGTCGGAAGGTCGGTGATCTCGCCCGACTTGATCTGCTCGAGCACCTTGTTGAGCTGCTCCTCGTACTTGGCGCCCTCGGCGTTGAGCTTGCCGAAGCCGACGCCGCCGGACTTCGCGTCGTAGACCGTGTCCTCGCCGCCCTTGAACGAGCCGTCCTGTGCCGACTTGATCGTGTCGAAGACGGCGACGTCCACCTTCTTGGTCGCGCTGGTGAGGATGTGCGAGCCGAGGAAGCTCTGGTCGGCGTCGACGCCGACGCCCTGCACGCTCTTCTCCTTGGCCGCGTCGAGCGCGCCGAGGCCGCACTGGCCGGCGACCGCGAAGATGACCTGCGAGCCCTCGGCGATCTGGTTCAGCGCCAGCTCCTTGCAGAGGTTCTGCTTGACGAAGTCCTCGGAGTAGCCGAACTCCGTCTTGACCTTCGGGTTGGCCTTCTTGGCGCCCGCGTCGTAGCCGGCGATGAAGGCGTCGACCGCCGGGACCTTCTGGCCGCCGACCGACGACACGACCTGGTCGCCGCCCTTGTCCTTGACGTAGAGCCCGGCCACCGTCCCGGCCAGGTAGCCGGCCTCGTTCTCCTTGAACAGCAGGCCGCGCACGTTCGCGGGCGTGTCCTTGAGCACGGCGTTGGGGGCGTCGACGATCGCGAAGTTCGTGTCGGGGAACTTCGTGGCGACGGTGTTGACCGCGTCGGCCATCAGGAAGCCGATGCCGATCACGAGGTCGTACTTCTGCTGGGCGAGGCTGGACAGGTTCGGCACGTAGTCGGCGTTGGACTTCGACGTCAGCGCGCGGCCCTCGACGCCGAGCTCGGAGATGGCCCGCTTGAGGCCCTCGTTGGCGCTCTGGTTGAACCCGCGGTCGTTGAGACCGCCGATGTCGGTGACGATCCCGACCTTGATCGACTTCTTCTGGTCCTGCGAGGAAGAGGAGGAGCTGCTTGAACTGCTGGACTCGTCGTCGTCGCCGCAGCCGGCGACCAGGGCGGCGAGCCCGAACGTGAGGATCAACAAGAGCTGTACGAGGCGGCGCGCTGGCACTGCGGTCTCCTTACGGGAAAGGTGATGGGGTCCTGCGAGGCGGCGGCAGCCTAATGGGTACGGCGGTCGTCCGCACGATTCTCTATGCGGTCGAGGAGGGCTCGTTTGAGCCCAATTTCCGCGAACGCGCCCTCCACGGCCGTCCGCGTCATCTCCAACAACTCCTCCTCTTCCACACCGAGGCGCTCGCGCGCCACGGCGTATTCGGAGCCGATACTACAGCCGAAGTAGGGCGGATCGTCAGAGCCGAGCGTGACGCGCACTCCGGCGGCCCGCAGCGCACCAAGTGGATGGCTGTCGTAGTCCGGGAACACGCCGGTGGCCACGTTGCTCGTGGGACAGACCTCGAGGATCGTCCCGCGCTCGGCCAGCTCGGCGACCAGCGCGGGGTCCTCGATCGCGCGCACGCCGTGCGAGATGCGGCTGATCGGCAGGCCGAGCGCCTCCCGCACCGACTCCGCGCCCGCGTGCTCGCCGGCGTGGACGGTGCAGCCGAGCCCGGAGCTGGCGGCGATCTCGTACGCGCGTGAGAACTGGCCGGGCGGGTAGCCCGCCTCGTCGCCGCCGAGGTTGAAGCCGACGACGTAGGGATGGCGGTCGTCCGCGAGCCGGCGCGCGATCGCCTCGGCGCTCTCGACGCCGTGGTTGCGCACCATCAGCGCGATGATCCGGGCCTCGATGCCGAACTCCCGCCGCGCGTCGTCGATGCCCGCGGCGATGCCGCCGAAGTGCTCGGCGTCGGTGAGGCCGACGAGGTCCGCGTGACCGGGCGAGGCGTTGAGCTCGACGTAGACGCAGTCCTCGCGCGCGCAGGCCGCCAGGTACTCGTACGTGACCTCGCGGTAGTCGTCGGCCGTGCGCATGACGCTCGCGGCCATGTCGTAGGTGTTCAGGAAGTCGAGGAAGTCGCGCCAGGCGAACGTGTCGTCGTCGCGGAACAGCCCCTCGGGGAGCTTCATGCCCTTGCGCTCGGCGAGCCGGCGCACGAGCGAGGGCGGCGCGGTGCCCTCGAGGTGCACGTGCAGCTCGGCCTTCGGGATCACTCGATCCTCCCGGCGACCGCCGGGCTCGGCTCGCCGGCCTCCTCCGCGACGACGATCGCCGCGCGCAGCGCGGCCTCGGCCGCCTCGGCGCTCGCCTCGTCGCGCGCGTGGACGATCGCGAGCGGGCGCTCGTGGTCCACGACGTCGCCGACCGCCGCCATCTCGGTCAGGCCGACGGCCGGGTCGATCACGTCGTCCTCGCGGCGGCGGTTGCCGCCCAGCTCCGTCACGACGAGGCCGACCGCGCGGCAGTCCATCCGCGCGACCACGCCCGGCCGCTCGGGCTTGGCGGCGCGGCGCACCGGCGCCTCGGCCAGGTGCTCGCGCGGGCGCTCGACGAGGTCGCCGGGCCCGCCGAGCGCCGCGATCATGCGGTCGAACCGGTCCGCGGCCTCGCCGCGTCTCCAGCGCCGCCTCGGCCTGCTGGCGGCCGCCGTCCTCGTCCGGCGCCAGCCCGCCCTGGGCGAGCAGCGAGGCGGCGAGCGCGATCGTCACCTCGTGCAGGCGCGGGTCGCGGTGCTCGCCGGTCAGGTAGTCGATCGCCTCGGCGACCTCGAGCGCGTTGCCGGCCGTGGCGCCGAGGACCTGGTCCATGTCGGTCAGCAGCGCCACGGTCGGCAGCCCGGCGCCGCCGGCGACCTCCACCAGCGCGCGGGCGAGCTCCTCGGCGTCGTCGCGGGCGGCCATGAAGGCGCCCGAGCCGAACTTCACGTCCATGACCAGCGCGTCGAGGCCGGCGGCGAGCTTCTTGGACAGGATCGAGGCGACGATCAGCGGGATCGACTCCACGGTGCCGGTGGCGTCGCGGATCCCGTACAGGCGCCGGTCGGCGGGCGCCAGGTCGCCGGTCTGGCCGACGATCGCGCAGCCGGCGTCGGCGATGACCGCGCGCAGGCGGTCCACGTCCGGGCGCGTGTCGTAGCCGGGGACGCTGTCGAGCTTGTCGAGCGTGCCGCCCGTGTGGCCGAGGCCGCGGCCGGAGATCATCGGCACCGCGCCGCCGCAGGCGGCGACGATCGGCGCGAGCATGAGGCTGACCTTGTCCCCGACCCCGCCGGTGGAGTGCTTGTCGAGCACCGGACGGTCGAGGTCCCACTCGATGACGGTCCCGGAGTCGCGCATCGCCGCGGTCAGCGCGACGCGCTCCTCGCGCTCCATCCCGCGCAGGAACAGCGCCATCGCGAGCGCGCCGACCTGCGCGTCCGACAGCGAGCCGTCGGTGATGCCGGCCACGACGAAGCCGATCTCCTCGGGCGTGAGCGCGTTGCCGTCGCGCTTGCGGCGGATGACCTCGGCGGGCAGCATCAGCCGTCGTCCGCGAGCGCCCGGCAGAAGCGGGCGACGAGCTCGGTGAGGTCGCGCGCGGCGACCTCGGCGTTGCGCAGCGTCTGCTCGTGCGAGAGCGTCTCGCCGCCCATCCCCTCGGCGAGGTTGGTGATCGCGGAGACGGCGGCGACCCGCAGCCCGCAGTGGCGCGCGAGGATCACCTCCGGGACGGTGGACATGCCGACGGCGTCGGCGCCGAGCGTGCGGAACGCGCGGATCTCGGCCGGCGTCTCGAAGCTCGGGCCGGTGGTGGCGAGGTAGACCCCCTCCGGCAGCGACAGCCCGAAGTCGCCCGCGCAGCGGCGCAGGACGGCGCGCAGCGCCGGGTCGTAGGCGTCCCGCAGGCTGGGGAAGCGCGGGCCGACGGCGTCGTCGTTGGGCCCGGCCAGCGGGTTGACGCCGAGCATGTTGATGTGGTCGGCGATCGCCATCAGCGAGCCGGGCTTGTTCTCCGGCCTCAGCGAGCCGGCGGCGTTGGTCGCCAGCAGCGCGCCGGCGCCGGCACGGCGCAGGGCGCGGACGGGCGCGCGCATCGCGCCCGGGTCGCCGCCCTCGTAGACGTGGCGGCGGCCCTGGAGCAGGGCGACGGGCAGCCCCGCGATGCGGCCGAGCACCATGCGGCCGCCGTGGCCGGCGACGCTCGGCTCCGGGAAGCCGGGGAGGTCGCCGTAGTCGATCGAGACCGCGTCCTCCGCGCCGTCCGCGAGCCCGCCGAGGCCCGAGCCGAGGATGATCCCCAGCTTGGGCGTGAAGCCGGGCGCCTGGCGCGCCATGACCTCGGCCGCGGCGTCGCCGCGGGCCACCGCGGGGTCGATCGCGTGCGCCCGCGCCCTCACGGCAGGAACTCCGGGCCGAACGAGCGCGGCAGCAGCTGCTCGAGGGTCACCGTGTCGCGGGCGCCGCCGGCGGCGACGACGTGGACCGGCCCGTCCAGCGGCATGAACTCGCGCAGCCGCTGGCGGCAGCCGCCGCAGGGCACGCACGGCTCCTCCCCGTCGCCGATCACCGCGACCTCGGCGATCTCCGTGTGGCCGGCCGCGATCAGCGCCCCGATCGCGGACGTCTCGGCGCACCAGCCCTGCGGGTACGCGGCGTTCTCGACGTTGGCGCCGACGTGGATCGAGCCGTCGGGGGCGCGCACCGCGACGCCCACGTGGAAGTTCGAGTACGGCGCGTAGGCCCGCCGCATCACCGCGCGGGCGGCGTCCACGAGGTCCTCGCTCACGCGGCGGCCTCCAGCAGCCGGTCGGAGTAGGAGTCCTCCAGCACCCGTCCCTCGAGGCCGAGCGCGTCGCTGAGCCGTGCGACCTTCTCGCGCTCGGGGCCCAGGTCGGAGTCCGGGGGCGCGACGCCCTCCAGCTCGAGGAAGTCGCCGAGGCCGGCGACGCGGTCCAGGTGGATCCGCACGCCCTCCCAGATCAGCAGCCGGCGCTCCTTGTCGACGACGACGAGCGTGCCGACGCGCGGCGTCGAGCGCCTCCTTGAGCGCCTCGGGGTCGGGGACCTCGACGAGCCGGTAGCGGCTCTCGCGGGCGTGGGCGGCGTCGGGCCGCTCGTACTGGATCAGCGCCGCGCCGCCCGGCGTCTCCTCGCGCAGCTTCAGGCGGCCGTCGGGGACGCGGAAGTAGGTGTCGCGCTGGCTGAGGATGCCGCGGTCCTCGGCGCCGAGCTCCAGGCAGATGGCCAGCGAGCGCTCGGGATCGGGATCGGTCGCCTTCAGCTCGACGTTGCGGCGCGGAGCGGACACCGGCGCGAGCCTACGTCATCGGCGGCGCGCTCGCCGCGTGCGGCGCGAGCCTGCGCCATCGGCGGCGCGCTCGCCGCGCGCGGCGCGAGCGCTCGGCGCGCTCGCCGCGCGCGGCCCGCCATCGGGTACCGTCCGCGCGCGATGGAAGTCCCCGAGGGCGTCACGGTCGTCGACCACGTGCTGCTGCGGCGGCTCGTCTCGATCCTGCGCGATCGCGAGACGCCGCACGGGCTGTTCCGGCAGACGCTGGACGAGGCGGCGATGCTGCTCGCCTACGAGGCGATGCGGGGGCTGCGGGCGGAGGACCACGAGGTCCAGACGCCGCTCGAGCCGGCGCCGGGCATCCGGCTCGCCGACCAGGTCGTGATCGTCGCGATCCTGCGCGCCGGGCTCGGGATGGTCGACGGGTTCCTGCGGCTGGCGCCGGAGGCGCGGGTCGGGCATCTCGGCATGTACCGCGACGAGGAGGCCCTGCGCCCCGTCGGCTACTACGAGAACATCCCGCCGGGAGTCGAGGAGGCCGAGGTGTTCGTCGTCGACCCGATGCTCGCCACCGGCGGCAGCGCGACGCAGTCGATCGCGCGGCTCAAGCGCGCGGGCGCGAAGCGGATCCGGTTCGTCTGCCTCGTCGTCGGCGCCCGAGGGCGTGCACGCGCTGCGCGAGGCGCACCCCGAGGTGCCGATCGTCACGGCCGCGCTGGACCGCGAGCTGGACGGCAACGGCTACATCCGCCCGGGCCTGGGCGACGCGGGCGACCGCATCTTCGGCACGGACCCCTGAGCCGCGGCAGGGCGCCCCGAACGCTCGGGCCGGTGCGCGTCAGTGCGAGTGCGCCGCGGCCGTCGCGGCGTTGACGGCCGCGTCCCTGGCCACCGCGGCAGCGCCGTTCGCACGGGCGGGGACGTCGCGGAACCGGTCCGCGGGCTCCATCGTCGTGAGACAGCGCGGGCACTGGTCGCCACGCAGGTAGTAGGCGGTCGCCGACACGGTCAGCCGGCAGTCTGGACAGCGCAGATAGGCCACGTTCCGGGTTCCCTCTCCTTCGGGACGGACGAGCATCATATGCGTTTGTCAACTCACGACAAACCCGCAGGTCACGCCGCTGACGTACGTGCGCGTTCAATCAACTGTTCTACCCTGGCCGCCCGATGCTGCTGCGCAGACGAACGATCGCCCTCGGCCTGACGTGCGCCGCCCTCATGGCGGCCGGCTGCGGCGGGTCCGACTCCGAGGACGAGGCCAAGGCGCCCGCGGCGCCGACCGAGACCGCGACCCCGGAGTCCACGCCGGAGCCGACGAAGCCGAAGATCGCCAAGCCGCAGGGCACGGCGCCGAAGCAGCTGGTGAAGAAGGACCTGCGGGTCGGCGACGGGCCGGTCGCGCAGCCGGGTCAGCTCGTGCAGGTGCAGTACGTCGGCGTGAGCTTCAAGACCGGCAAGGAGTTCGACGCCTCGTGGGACCGCGGCGAGCCCTTCGCGTTCCAGCTCGGCGCCCAGCAGGTGATCCCCGGGTGGGACCAGGGCGTCGCCGGGATGAAGGTCGGCGGCCGCCGCAGGCTCACGATCCCGCCCGACCTCGCCTACGGCGCCCAGGGCGCGCCGCCCGCGATCGGCCCGAACGAGACGCTCGTGTTCGTGGTCGACCTCCTCGCCGTCCAGTAGCCCGCCCGCGCCGGCGTTCGCCGCGCGCCCGCGCGGGCCCGCCGCGCCGCCCCTCACGCGTTCAGCGCGCCGCCCTCTCCCGACGCGGTCACGGCGCCGAGCAGCGTGCCGAGCAGCAGCCCCTTCAGCCGGTCGCGGTCGAGGTCGCGGTGCTCGACCCAGTCCAGGATCGCGCCGTCCATGAACCAGAGCCAGCCGCGGACGGCGGCGCGCAGCGCCGGCGGGGGCGGGTCGCCCGGCGAGAGGCCTTCGAGGATGCGCGCCGAGGTGGCGTCGCGGACCCGGTCCACGACCTCGCGCACCTCGGGGATCGACGCCGCGCTGCGAACGAGCTTGCCGTAGGCGACCGCGTTGTCGTCGACCCAGCGCAGGAACGCGTCGAGGCTGCCGGTGAGCTGCTCGAGCGGCGGCAGCGACGGGTCCGTCTGCGTCAGCCGCGCGCAGCTCGGCCGCCTTCTGCTCCAGCGCGGCGGAGAAGTACGCCTGCTTGCCGGGGAAGTAGTGGTACAGCAGCGCCTTCGAGATCCCCGCCTCGCGGGCGATCCGGGCCATCGTCAGCTCGTCGTAGCGAGAACCGCGCGAACAGGTCCGTGCCGAGGTCGAGCAGCTGCCGCCGGCGTTCGTCGACGTCGAGGCGCGTGTAGGCGGGCCCGGAAGCCATCGCGGACGACGGTAGCAAGTCCTGTTGACCGATGGTCGATAGCTGTGCTAGCTTGTCGACCGTCGGTCAACAAGGGAACGGAACGATGGCGACACAGCACCGGATGGACACCCTCGAAGCGCGGATCGCCGTGCTCGAACGCCGAATCGACGACCTCGACCCCACCCGGGGTCGTTTCGTAGCGCATAGCGGGACAAAACAACCCCGACCCCGCCCGGCACCACCCGCCACCAGCCGCCGACGCCCGAGCCGCCGCAGGCGGCCGAGCCGCGGCGCGCCCCATCGCCGCGCGGGTCGAGGACGTCCTCGGCGGCCGGGTGCTCGCGTGGGTCGGGGCGATCGCGGTGCTGACCGGGATCTTCCTGCTGCTCGTGATCGCGGTCTCGCGCGGCTGGATCGGCGAGGCGGAGCGGACGCTCATGGCCGGCGCGGCCTCGCTGGGCCTGCTGCTCGCCGGCGTCCGGCTGCACGAGCGGCGCGGCGCGCACGGAGGCCTCGCTGGCCGCCGCGGCGACCGGGATCGCGGGGCTGTTCGGCTCGCTCGCCGTCGCGGGCGCCGTCTACGACCTCGTCCCGAGCCTGCTCGCGCTCGCCGGCGCGCTGGGCGTCGGCGCCGCCGCCACCGCGCTCGCGCTGCGCTGGCAGGCGCCCGGGATCGGGGCGCTCGGCATCGTCGGCACGCTGCTCGCCCCCGCGCTGGTCGGCGCGCAGCCGTCCGGCGAGGGCGTCGCGCTGCTCGCCGATCGCCACCGCCTCGGCGACCGCCGTGCTGCTGTGGCAGCGCTGGAACTGGCTCGCGTTCGCGGCCTTCGCGATCACGACGCCGCAGTGGCTGCTCTGGCTCGCCGTCGGCGACCCCAAAGCGCTCACCGCGATCGCCGTCCTCGCCGTCTTCGGCGCGCTGAACGCCGCCGCCGCGGTCGGCTTCGAGGTCCGCAACCACGCGGAGCGGCTGCGCCCGGGCTCGGCGGCGCTGCTGATCGTGAACGCGCTCGTGCTCGCGTACGCCGGGCTGGGAGGTCCTCGACAGCGCGCTCTGGCTCGCCGCCCTCGCCGCCGCCCACGTCGCCGTCGGCCTGGCCGGCGACCGGCTCACGCGCGCGTATCGCACGAGCTCGCGCTGACGTCGCTCGCGCTCGGCGATCGTGCTCGCGCGACATCGCGTTCGCCTCCGTCGCCGACGGCCTCCCGCGTCGCTGCCGGCTTCGCGCTCTCCGGCGCCGGCTTCGCCGCGCTGCTGCGCCGCTCCGCGCGCCGGGGCGACATGCCGTTCGCGCTCGCCGGCCTCGGCGGCCACCTGCTGCTCGCGCTCGGCCACGCGCTCGTGCTCGAGACCGACGGCGGCACGGACGCGGCCCCGACTGCTCGCGCTGGCCGCCGTCGCCGCGGCCTGCGGCATCTCGTCGCGGCTCGTCGGCGACCGGCTCACCCACCTGCCCCAGGCGCTCCAGGGCCTCGGCCTGGCCACCCTCGTCTACCTCGCCACCGTGGCGCTCGACGGTCCCGCGCTGACCGCCGCGCTGGCCGCCGAGGCCGTCACGGTCGGCCTCGTCGCCCGCCGCACCGCCGACCGCTTCGCGGCCGTCGCGGCCCTCGCGGTGCTCGCCGTCGCCGCCGCCCACGCGATCGGCACGCTCGCGCCGCCCGCCGCGCTGATCGACGGCCTCGCCGACCCGCTCGGCGCCGCCGCCGCGCTCGCGGCCGTCGCGCTCGCCGCCGCCGTCCTCGCCGCCCGAGGGCCACGCGAGCACCGCGCACGTGCTCGTGGCGACCGCCGCGCTGACCGCGCTCCACCTCGCCTCGACCGAGATCGTCACCCCGTTCCAGCCCGGCGACGCGGCCGGCCTCGAGCAGCTCGGCGTGCGCGAGACGGGCCAGGCGCTGCTGTCGGCGCTGTGGGCGCTGACCGGCGTTCGCCGCGCTCGTGGCCGGTCTGATCGCGAACCTCGCCACGCTCCGCCGCGGCGCCCTCGCGCTGCTGCTGGCCACCGTGGCGAAGGTCTTCCTCTACGACCTCGCGTCGCTCACGTCGATCTACCGCGTGGCGTCGTTCATCGTCCTGGGACTGCTGCTGCTCGGCGGCGCGTTCGCGTGGCAGCGCATACGCCCGCGAACCATCCCCGACCTTCGGGCGATGCCCCACGCGCTTCGCTGACCTACCCTGGAAGGGTGTCCGAGGCCCATCCCCGCCACCCGTCGACCTCCGACGAGGAGCTGCTCGAGGCCGAGTCGGCCGCGATCCTCGCCGAGCTGACGGACGCGCAGCGGCTCCTCCGCATCCAGGACGAGCTGCGCCAGGGCTTCGAGGCGCTGGGCCGGATCGGCAAGGCGGTGTCGATCTTCGGCTCCGCCCGGACGCCGCGCAGCGACCCGCGCTACGAGCAGGCCCGCGTGCTCGCCCGCAAGCTGGGCGAGGAGGGCTTCGCGGTCATCACCGGCGGCGGGCCCGGGATCATGGAGGCCGCCAACCGCGGCGCCCGCGAGGCCGGCGTGCCCTCGGTCGGCCTCGGCATCGAGCTCCCGCACGAGCAGGGCATGAACGAGTGGGTCGACCTGCCGCTGACCTTCCACTACTTCTTCACGCGCAAGGTCATGTTCGTCCGCTACGCGAGCGCCTTCGTGGTCTTCCCGGGCGGCTTCGGGACGATGGACGAGCTGTTCGAGGCCGCCACCCTGCGCCAGACGGAGAAGATCCGCTACTTCCCGATCGTCCTCGTCGACAGCGACTACTGGTCCGGCCTCGTCGAGTGGCTGCGCGAGCGGATGCTCGCCGACGGCTACATCTCCCCGCCGGACGTCGACACGATGGCCGTGTGCGACGACCTCGACCGCGTGGTCGAGATCGTGGAGGACGTGGAGCACCGCCGGCCGCGGCGCGCGGCCTAGGCCCGCCCGCCTAATCGAGTTCGCCGCAGACCCACTCGTCCCCGCGCCGGCCCAGGCGCAGGACGCGGTGGCTGCCCTCGGCGCCGACGCGGAAGACGGCCTCGTCCTGCTCCGTTCCCGGCCGGTCGAGGACCTCGACGAGATAGAGCTCGGCGGGCTCGGCGCCGCCGGACCGCTCGGCGAAGCAGCTGCGCGCGGCGGCCTCCATCGTCTCGCGGTCCCAGCCGCGATCCAGCGCGGCGGCCTCCGCGAGGTCGTGGTTGGCCCGCGCGAGCTGCGCGCGGAACTCGGCCTCCGTGCGGCGGTTGAACATCCGGCGGGCGATGACGCCGCCCACCGCGAGCAGCAGGAGGACTCCCAGGACGATGATCAGCCAGGTCGGCATGCGCCGCTTACAGTAGGACGGCGCGCGACTGGAGGTGAGCCCCCACCTTGCGCTTGACCCGCTGGAGCGCGTTGTCGACGGTCTTGCAGTCGCAGCCGATCTTCTCGCCGATCGTCGTGTAGGAGTAGCCGTCGAGGTAGAGCGAGAGCACGCGCGACTCGAGGTCGGACAGCACGGTGGACAGGCAGGCCACCAGCGACCGCAGCTCCTCGGAGGAGATGACCTGGTTGACCGGGTCGTGCGTGGTGGAGCCCGGCAGCACCTCGTCGAGCGTCGGCTCGGAGTCGCTCGCGCCCGCCGGCGTCGCCGAGAACGAGACGTAGCCGTTGAGCGGCGTGTGCTTGTTGCGGGTGGCGGTCTTCACCGCGGTGATGATCTGCCGCGTGATGCAGAGCTCCGCGAAGTTGCGGAACGAGGACTCGCGGTCCGGCCGGAAGTCCCGGATCGCCTTGTAGAGGCCGACGAGCCCCTCCTGGATGAGGTCCTCGCTGTCGCCCCCGATCAGGAAGTACGACGACGCCTTGAGCCGCACGAACGACGCATAACGCCGCACCAGGCGGTCGTAGGCGTCCGCGCTGCCCTGCCGTGCGAGCGCGAGGAGGTATCCATCTTCAAGCTGCACTTGAGCTTGAGACTTCGTTGGAGACAGTCTGGCCACGAGCGTACCCTTCCGAACACCCTCTGGGCGTCCGTTTGTCGTGGCGCACACCTCCCCCGGCGCCTATTGTGTCGAGCTCGAGGGCCATCGCTAACCCTCAAGTTCAACCTCATGTGGCGCTCAGAGTGGCACGGTTATGTGGACGTGTCAAGCCTCTTCTGCAAGATCGCGTACAGGAGGACCGCCGCGGCGGCGCTCACGTTGAGCGACTCGATGCGTCCCAGGATCGGGAGCGAGACCAGCGCGTCGCAGGCCGCGGCGACCCGCGGACGCAGGCCCCGGCCCTCCGCGCCGAGCACCAGGACGACGCCGCCCGAGTAGTCCGGCGCCGTGTACGGCGTCTCCGCGCCGGCCGCCGCCCCGTAGCACCAGGAGCCGGCCTCCTTCGCCTCGGCCAGGAAGTCCGCGAGGTTGCGCACGCGCGCGATCGGCAGGTGCTCCACCGCCCCCGCCGACGCCTTGCAGACCGCCGCCGTGACGTCGGCCGACCGCCGCTCGGGGATCACCAGCCCCGTCGCGCCCGCGCACTCGGCCGTGCGGGCGATCGCGCCGAGGTTCTGGGGGTCGGTGACCTCGTCCAGCGCGACGATCAGCGGCTCGGGCGCCGCCAGCAGGTCGGCCGCGTCGGCGTACGGGTACGCGTCGGCGTGCGCGCAGACCCCCTGGTGGGCGTCCGAGCCGCAGCGGGCCGCGACCTCGGCGGCCGAGACGATCTCCACCGGCGCGCCGGACGAAGCCCTCGCGCGCCGCGCCCTCGGTCGCCCAGATCCGCCGCACCCGCCGGCGCCCGCGCAGCGCCTCGCGCACCGCGTTGCGGCCGTAGACGTTCGCGACCGGCGCGGGCGCCTCCGCCGCGCCGCGATCGGCGCGCGCGCGCGCGTCCCCGCCGGCGCCGGCCGGCCGCCTCAGCCCGCCGGGACGAGCTCCGGCCCCGCCGGGCCATCGCGGACCTCCCAGCCCATCGCGCGCAGCTCGTCGCGCAGGCGGTCGGCCTCGCCCCAGTCGCGCGCCTCGCGCGCCGCCGCGCGGCGATCCGCCAGCTCGACCGCCTCGGGCGGCGGCCCCGCGGCCTCCTCCAGCAGCGATGCGAGCCCGAGCACGTCGAGCATCTCGCGCAGGTGGCTGCCGCCGATGCCCTCCTCGCGGCGGTTCGCCTCGCGGATCCAGTCGTAGAGCGAGCCGAGCGCCCGCGCGGTGTTGAAGTCGTCGGCCAGGGCGTCGAAGAACGCGTCGCGCAGCGGCGCCAGGTCCTCGGGCGACTCCCCCGGCCCCGCCCGGCGCCCCGCCTCGCGGATCCGGTCCGCGGCCGCGGCCGCCTCGCGCATCCGCTCGTCGGAGAACGCGATCGGCTGCCGGTAGTGGCCGCCGCTGAAGTACAGGACGAGCGTCTCGCCGCCGTAGTCGTCCAGCACGTCGCCGCAGCGAGCGGATGTTGCCGACCGACTTGGACATCTTCTCCTGGCTGAGCTGGAGCATCCCGTTGTGCATCCACAGCCGGGCCAGCGGCCGCCCGCGCGCCGCCCGCGTCTGCGCCACCTCGTTCTCGTGGTGCGGGAACACGAGGTCGATGCCGCCGCCGTGGATGTCGAACTCCAGCCCCAGCGTCTCCTCGGCCATCGCGGAGCACTCGATGTGCCAGCCCGGCCGCCCGTCGCCCCACGGCGACGCCCACGACGTGTCCTCGCCCTCCTTCGTCGCCTTCCAGAGCGCGAAGTCGAGCGGGTCCTCCTTGCGGTCGGCGCCCTCGACCCCCTCGCCCTGGTCCATCTGGTCGACGTCCCGGCGGGACAGCTCGCCGTAGTCGGGCAGCGAGCGCACGCGGAAGTACACGTCGCCGCCCGCCTCGTAGGCGTGGCCGCCCTCGACGAGGTCCTCGATCATCGCGACGATCGGCCCGATCGTCTCCGAGGCCAGCGGCTCGGCGTCGGGCCGGCCGAGGCCGAGCCGCTCCGTGTCGTCCACGTAGTGCGGCCGTCATCTCCTCGGCAAGCTCCGCCGACGGCCGCCCGGCGGCCCGCGCGGCGTCGTAGATCTTGTCGTTGACGTCCGTGATGTTCGCGACGAGCGTCGCGTCGATGCCCTCGTGCTCGAGGAAGCGCTTCAGCTGCGAGAAGACGACGAACGGCCGCGCGTTGCCGACGTGCACGCGCGCGTAGACCGTCGGCCCGCAGGCGTAGATGCCGACCTTCCCAGGCTCGCGCGGCTCGAGCGGCCGCACGGTCCGCGTACTGCGTGTCGTAGAGGCGGATCTGGCGCACGAGAGCGCCACGATAGCCCTACGGGGCTCCTCCTCGGCCGCGAGCGCTCCCGCGACGGCGTGCCGGCCCGCATCGTGCCGGCCGATCCCCGCGTCCGTCGCCCGTGTAGCGCACCCGGAACACGATCCGGCCGTTGTGGGACGCGAGTCGCCCTCGCGCTCGTCGCAGCCGCGCCGCGGCGCCCGCCGGATCGGCGTCGACGATCTCGACGTCGGCCTCCACGTCGCCCTCGGCCGTGGTGAAGCGCCACGCCTCTCGCCCGAGCGGCTCCTCGACGAAGGTCATCCCCGTCCCGGCCAGCAGCCGGTCGACGCGCTCGCGCTCGGTCACGGCGTCACCAGCGTCGCCGCGGTGGTCCAGTCGTCCGACTCGGTCGCGGCGATGAACGCGGTCCAGTCGTCGTCGCTCTTCTTGCCCACGTAGGCGGTCTCGAGCGCGTCGGTGTCGCCGTCGAAGTACGCGGAGGCGACCGTCGTCTCGCCGACGAGCGCCGACGAGGCTCGTGGTGACGGTCCAGTTGTGCTGGTAGTTCGTCCGCCCGACCGCGGCCGGCGGCGTGAGCGCCGCGCAGACCTTGCGCGTGAAGTACTCCGTGACGCCCTCGTTGAGCGGCTGGCTGAGGTCCAGCACGTCGTCCTTGGACCACTTGTGCAGGCCCTCGTGGATCATCGTCCCGGCGTTGCCGCTGTCCTTGTGGATCCACACGCGGTCGCTCGGAGTCCACGAACCCGGCCAGGCTCTTGGTGGCCCACACGTCGGCGCCGTAGTGGTTGATGCCGGCGGCGTTGAAGTCCTCGTCGCCGACCACGGCCACCATGCCCGCGATCTGGCGCCCGTCGGCGCGCGCGTTCTTGACGAGCTCGCCGAGGTGCGAGCGAGATCGCCGAGTCGGCGTCGCGGGCGCGTCGTGTGCGGTATCGGCCCCCGTCTCGAACACCTGCATGCGCACGAGCGCGTTCAGGTACTCGTCCGTGGTCGTGCCCTCCTCGTCCAGCCACGCCTGCTTCTGCTCCTGCGTGCCGCCGATGAGGATCACGGCCTCGGCCATCTCGTCGTTGCCGCAGACCGAGACGAAGAACGCCTTCCAGGCGTCGGTCCTGAGCGTCTCGCGCTCCGTCGGCGGCGCCGCGACGATCAGCGGCTTGATGTCCTCCCAGTCGATCTCCCAGGCGCTGAGCCAGGTCCCCGCGCGGATCCACTCGAGCTTCGTGGCCAGGCGCGGCGGGTTCAGCAGCCGGACCACTTGCAGCATCTCGTCCTCGTCGAGCGCGGACGCCAGCTTGTCCCGGTAGGCGTCGGTCGTGATCGACGCCCGCTCGGTGGCGCTCATGCGCTGGATCAGGCTGATGCACAGCTCCTCGTCGACGAACGTGTCGTCGAGCTCGTCGTCGAGCTGCTGGACGAGCGTGGCCTCGGTCGCCGTCTCGTCACGGGCCAGCACGGCCCGTGCGACGCGCTGGGCGTGCAGGTTGCCGTAGGCGGCGGCGATCTCCCGCGCGAGCGCGCGCCGCCCGGCCGGCCCCGTGCCGGCCATCAGCGCCGCGTGCTCCGCCGGCGCGGCCACGGGCGCGGCGGCGCCCGCGGACGGCTCGGCCTGCTCGGCCGCGGCGGGCTCGTTCGGGTCCTGCTCGGCTTGTCGGCGGAGTTCGGACGTGCCGGGAATATCCCAGGCCAGGGCCGGATCCGGGAGATTTCTGCGGAGGATCCAGCCTTCTGGCTGGCGTGCGTCCGCCGCTGCTGCGGGTAGCGTGCGGTCCGTGCCGACGCTCTCGAACGAGGTGCAGGAGGCCTTCCGGACCCTTCCGGCCCGCTATCTCGGCGCGGAACCGGGGTTCGACGCGACTTACCAGGTGCGCCTGGCCGACGTCGGCCACACGTGGGAGATCCGCTGTACCACCCACGGCGCGCGCGTCCGCATGGGCGCCACGCGCCGCCGGCCCGACGTCACGATCGGGACGGACGCCCAGACCTGGCTGGCGCTGCGCCAGGGCGAGCTGTCCGGGATCGAGGCGTTCTCGCAGCGCCGCCTGTACGCCCGCGGCGAGCTGGACCTCGCGCTCGGCTTCGAGGGGCTCTTCCGCCTCCCCAACGGCCGCCCGCCGCTGCTGCGCATCCACGACGTGTGCGTCGGCCGGGTCAAGGTCTCGACGCTCACGATGGGCGAAGGCCCCGACGACATCCTGCTCCTGCACGGCCTCGGCAGCGCGAAGTCCTCGTTCTTCGACACGGCGGCCGCGCTGAGCCGCCGCTACCGCGTCCACGCGATGGACCTGCCGGGCTTCGGCGGCTCCAGCAAGCCGCCGATGGCGCCCTACAACGCCGCGTTCTTCGCCCGCACGGTGATCGGCGCGATGGACGAGCTGGGGATCGACTGCGCCCACGTGGTCGGGAACTCGATGGGCGGCCGCGTCGCGATCGAGCTCGGCCTGGAGTACCCCGACCGGGTCGGCGGCCTGGCGCTGCTGTGCCCCGCCGTCGCGTTCGTGCGCCGCGACTGGCATCCGGTCGTGCGCGTGCTGCGGCCGGAGCTCGGCGTCCTCCCGCACTCGCTGGGGCGCACGCGGATCGAGCGCCAGTTCTGGTCGATGTTCGCCGACCGGGACCTGGTCGACCCGAGCGTGGCCGACATCGCCGTGGACGAGTTCGAGCGCATCTACCGCTCGGCCGGCGCGCGGCTCGCGTTCCTGACGTCGGCGCGCAACATCTACCTCGAGAAGCCGTTCGGGCGCGGCGGCTTCTACCCGCGGCTCGCGCAGCTCGCGCCGCCGGCGCTGTTCGTCTGGTCCACGCACGACAAGCTGATCCCGGCGGGCTTCCAGAGGTACGTCGAGCGCTGGCTGCCGTCGTCCGAGCACATCCTGCTCGACGGCTGCGGCCACGTCCCGCAGGTGGAGCGGCCCGAGCACACCAACGGGGTGCTGGACCGCTTCTTCGCCCGCATCGACGCGCTCGGCGGCCCCGCGAGGAGGCTCAGGGCGGCGGCGTGACCGGCCCGGCGCGGACCGAGACGTCCACGAACGGCCACGGCGACGCCGACGCGGCGCGCCGGTCGGTCTTCGGCGGCGGTCCCGACGAGCTGCCGGAGGAGGGGGGCGGCGGCCTGCTGGGCGCGCTCGTCGACGGCGTCAAGGGCGTCCTGGCGAGCCGGATCCCGCCCGCGGACCTGGACGAGCGCGACCCCGACTACATCCGCGAGAGCCTGCCGCGCCTGTGGCTGCTCTGCTCGCTGTACTTCCGCGGCGAGGTGCGCGGGCTGGGCAACGTGCCCGAGGACGGGCCGGTGCTGCTGGTCGGCAACCACTCCGGCGGCAACCTCACGCCCGACACGATCGTCTTCACGCTCGCGTTCTCGACCTACTTCGGCGTCGAGCGGCCGTTCCACCAGCTGGCCCACAACCTCGTGCTGTCCTTCCCCGGCCTGTCGTACCTGCGCAAGTACGGCACGGTCGCGGCCTCGCACGAGAACGCGCGCAAGGCGCTCGAGGCGGGCGCGGCCGTGCTCGTCTACCCGGGCGGCGACTACGAGGTCCACCGGCCCAGCTGGCACCGCCATCGCGTGGACTTCGGCGGCCGCAAGGGGTTCATCCGGCTCGCGCTCGACCGGGACGTCCCGATCGTGCCGGTCGTGGCCGTCGGGCGGGCAGGAGACGGCGCTCTTCCTCTCGCGCGGCGAGCACCTGGCGAAGGCGCTCGGGCTGGACCGGCTGCTGCGGCTGAAGGTGCTGCCGATCTCGCTCGCGCTGCCGTGGGGGCTGAACGTGGGCGACATGCTGGGCCACATCCCGCTGCCGGCGAAGATCACCGTCGAGGCGCTCCCGCCGATCCACCTGCGCGACGAGTTCGGCCCGGAGCCCGACGTCGACGAGGTCTACGACCACATCATGCGGCTGATGCAGGACACCCTGGAGGCGCTGGCCGCCGAGCGGCGGCTGCCGGTGGTGGGATGAGGCTCGCGGAGACGATCGAGGTCAACGCGCCGCCCGCGCTGGTGTGGGACCACGTGTCCGACCCGGCGCGCTACCTGCACTTCATGTCCGGCGTCACGCGCTGGTCGGTGGAGGGCGAGCAGGCGCGCGGGCTGGGCGCGCGCTACCGGATGCTGCTGCGGGTCGGCTCCGCGGAGGTCGGCGGGCTGATCGAGCTCGTGGAGTTCAAGCCGGAGCGCGACCTGGCCTGGAACTCCGTGACCGGCGTCGACCAGCGCGGCCGCTGGCGGATCCGCGAGCGCGAGGGCGGCTCGCACGTCGAGCTGCGGCTCCAGTACGGCGTGGCGGGCGCCGGCATCTCGGGCTGGATCGCCGAGCAGTTCGCCGCCCGCACGGTCGCCGGCCACCTGCGGCGCAGCCTGCGCCAGCTCAAGCGCCAGGTCGAGCACGAGCAGCTCCGCCGCGCAGGCCGCGGCGCGGCGCTCAGCGCGCGCGGGCTGAGGCGCTTGCGGGGGCTGCGGTTGAACGGCGCTGGGTGGGGAGGCCAGGGTGCACCCTGCACCCCTACCCAGCCGCAGTTTCCGCGCCCTCGCCGGTCGCTAGGCGCAGCCCTCGGAGAAGTCGACCTCGGGCTGGAGGCCGGTGGCGATCTGGAAGATGCGGTTCGTGACCGAGTTCACGGAGAACTGGATCTCCCGCCCGTCCTGGCCGCGCAACTCGAAGATCCGGGTCTCCGGGCTGACATCCGAGGGGCGCTCGAACAGCGCCGAGCCGTACTTCTCCTGGAGCCGCGTCAGCGAGTCGTTGACCCGGATGCCCTTCCGCGTCGGCATCGCCGTCCGGGTGATGTAGAGCACCCGGATCTTGCCGTTGAACCGCAGCGTGTCGAGCCCGAAGCGGCGCGGGAACACCTTGTCGTGCCGGCAGCCCGGGGTGACGATCGGCCCGTTGGAGATCGTGCGCCGCGCGGCCTTGCGGGCCTGGGACAGCGTCATCCCGAGCTTGATCGCCCCGACGCCCTTGAACGAGATCACCGCGTTGCCGTCGAGCTTCTTCGGCTTCTTCTTGGCGGCCTCGGCGGCGGGGACGGCGAACAGGAGAAGGAGGGCTGCGGCGACGCAGGCGGATCGGGCTGGCATGGCGCGACGCTACCCGACGCAGCGTGGCGACCGCCAGCGCCGCGACGCCCTCGCCGCGGCCCACGAAGCCCATCCCCTCGCCGGTCGTCGCCTTGACGTTCACCGTGCAGCCGAGGACCGCCTCGAGCGAGGCGCGGATCGCGTCGCGGTGCGGGGCGAGCTTCGGGCGCTCCATCATCACCGTCGCGTCGACGTGCGCCACCGCGCCGACCATCGCCCGCACGGTCTGGAGCAGCTCCATCGAGTCCGCGTCGCGCCAGCGCTCGTCCGTGTCCGGGAAGTGCTGGCCGATGTCGCCGAGCCCGGCCGCGCCCAGCAGCGCGTCGGTGATCGCGTGGGCGAGGACGTCGGCGTCGGAGTGGCCGGCCAGCCCCTGGTCGTGCGGGATCTCGACGCCGCCGAGCACGAGCCGGCGGCCGGGCGCGAACGCGTGCGAGTCGATCCCGATCCCGCTCCTCACCCGATCGGCTCCATCCGCCGCTGCCGGCCCTCGAAGACCGCGATCTCCTTCACGCCGAGCGAGCCGAGCAGCTCGACGGCCTCCTCGTAGCGGAAGCCGAGCTGGTCGGGCGTGTGGGCGTCGCTTGACAGCGCGATCGGGCAGCCCGCGTCGACGACCATCTCGAGGTACGCGGGCGCCGGGTAGATCTCGCCGGCCGGCTTGCGCAGGCCCGCGGTGGACACCTCGACCGCGATCCCGGCCTCGGCGAAGGCCTCGACGGCCGGCTCGTAGAAGTAGCGCAGGTCGCGGTCGGGGCGGGGGACGCGCTCGCCCCACACCTTGACGAGGTCGGGGTGGGCGACGATGTCGAACAGGCCGCTCCGGGCCGACTCGGCGACGGTCTCGAAGTAGCGCCGCCACACGCGGTCGGGCGACTCGCCGGCGCCCCACACCGAGTAGTCCTCGGTGTCCACCGAGCGGTCGCGCAGGAAGTGCACGGAGCCGATGACGTAGTCCCACTCGCGCTGCTCGAGCACGTTCGCCAGCTGGTCCTCCCGGCCCGCGACGAAGTCGGCCTCGATGCCCAGCCGCAGGTCGGTCTCCTCGCGGACGAACTCGCAGTAGCGGTCCAGGTCGTCGCGCGCCCACTCGCGCCAGAACGGGTGCTCCCAGACGTCCAGCGCGGCGGTGAAGCGGTAGATGTGCTCGGCGACCCCGAGCTCGGCGATCCCCATCTCCTCGGCGGCGACGCGGTAGCGATCGGCGTTGGCAGCCGTGAAGTGGCGCTCGGGCGGCGTGTCCGGCTCGTCGGGCCGCAGGTGGACGTGGTAGTCGGTCAGCACCGCGGCGATGCTAGCCGCACGTTGTACCGGTACCGGTGGTACCGGGAGGGGCTCAGCCGGGCTTGTCGCCGATCCAGTACCGCGGGCCGGGGCCGCGCAGGGCGGCGCGGTCGCCTGGATTGGCGAGCGCGCAGCGGTCCAGCGACAGGCAGCCGCAGCCGATGCAGTCGGCGACGCCGAGCTTGAGCCGCTGGAGCTCGGCGATCCGCTCGTCGATCCGGGCGCTCCAGCCGCTCGACAGCCGGGCCCAGTCGGCGCGCGTGGGGGCGCGGTCGGCGGGGAGCTTGGCCAGCTCGGCGCCGATCTCCTCGAGCGAGAGCCCGACGCGCTGGGCGAACACGACGAACGCGATCCGGCGCAGGACGGGGCGCTGATAGCGGCGGTGGCCGGAGCCGACGCGCTCCGAGGCGATCAGCCCGCGGTCCTCGTAGAAGCGCAGCGCCGAAGCGGCGACGCCGCTGCGCCGCGCCACCTCGCTGATCGTCAGGAGGTCCGACATGCCGCCGCACAGCGAATCACGATCCGCGCCTTGACTTCAAGTTCACTTGAACTTGTACCGTCCTTCCATGACGAGACTTCAGACCGCCAGCGAGCAGATCACCGACGAGGTCACCTCCTGGCCGGGCGTGACCGCCGGCTACGGCCGCCGCGGCGAGTTCGGCTTCACCCTCGGGCGGCGGGAGATCGGCCACCTGCACGGCGACCACGCGCTCCACATCGGCTTCCCGAAGGCCGTCTGGGACGAGCTGTACCGCCAGGGCCGCATCGACTACCACCCGGTCTTCCCCGGCAAGCCCGGCTACGCGTCGCGGCGGATCGAGACCGAGGACGACGTCCGCGACGTGATCGCGCTGCTGCGGCTCAACTACGACCGCGTCGTCGAGCGCTTCGGGGTCCCGGCATGACCGGCGTCGCCGAGCGGGCGCTCGCCGGCGTCCGGCCGTCGGCGCCCGAGACGCTGCCGTTCGCGCGGTCGCTGGAGGTCCGCGCTTACGTCCTCGAGCGGCCGGCCGGGAACGTGGCCGTGTACAGCGCCCCCGCGCTCGAGCTCGACGGCGTCGCGCGCCACTACCTCAACCACTCGCACGAGGCGATGTTCCCGCCCGCGGCCGGAGCGGCGCACGCGCCGCTGTTCGTCCACGAGGCCGAGCGCGCCGCCGTGGAGCGGGCGATGCCGGTCCGCGCAACGTTCTCGCGCCGCCACACGCTCGACGACGACCTCGAGGTCGTCCCGATCCCCGGCCACACGCCGGGCGCCACGCGCGTTCCTGTGGGAGGCCGGCGGGCACCGCATGCTGTTCACCGGCGACACGCTCTTCCTCCGGGACGGCGAGTGGGCGACCGCGGTGCTGGACTCGTCCGACCCGGTCGCCTACGCCGCGAGCCTGCGGCTGATCCGGGAGCTCGAGTTCGACGTGCTCGTGCCCTGGGCGGCGTCGCGCGGCGGCCCCCACGTCGCGTTCACCGACCGCGACGACACCCGCCGCCGGATCGACGCGCTGCTCACGAGGCTGGAGCACTAGCCTCGCGGGCATGGACACCGGCATCGGCTACTTCGCCACCCACGACGCGGCAGGCCCGGGCGAGGTGGCCCGGCTCGCCGAGGAGCACGGCCACGCGGCGATCTACTTCGCCGAGCACACGCACATCCCGGCCGGCCGCGAGACGCCGTACGCGGGCGGCGGCGAGCTGCCGCGCCGCTACGCGCACACCTACGACCTGTTCGTGACGATGACGGCGGCGGCCACGGCGACGTCGCACCTGCGGATCGGCAGCGGCATCTGCCTCGTCGTGGAGCGCGACCCGATCACCACCGCCAAGGAGGTCGCCAGCGTCGACCACCTGTCGGGCGGGCGGGTCGAGTTCGGCGTCGGCGCCGGCTGGAACCGCGAGGAGATGCGCAACCACGGCACCGACCCGCGCACGCGGATGGCGCTCCTGCGCGAGCGGGTCGAGGCCATGAAGGCGATCTGGACCGAGGACGAGGCCTCCTATCACGGCCGCTTCGTGGACTTCGAGCCGATCTGGTCGTGGCCCAAGCCCGCCCAGCGGCCGCATCCGCCGGTGCTGGTGGGCGGCAACGGGCCGGGCGTGATCGACCGCGCCGCCGCCTTCGGCGACGTCTGGTTCCCCAACTTCGCGCGCGGCAACGTCCTCGAGCGGATCCCGGAGGCGCGGACGCGCGGCATCCCGGTCTACGTGATGGGCGCGCCGGCCGACGCGGCGGTGCTCGAGCGGCTGCGCGACGCCGGCGTGCGGCGGGTCGTGCACTGGCTGCCCTCGGCGGGCCGCTCGCGGATCGAGCCGGCGCTCGAGCGCTGGGAGGCGGCGTTCGCGGAGCTCAACGGCGAGTGACCGCCCGCGAGCGGTTCGCGACCGCGCGCGTGGCCCGGCTCGCGACCGCCGGGCCCGACGGCCCGCACATCGTCCCGATCGTGTTCGCGCTGGCCGGCGACACGATCTACCACGCGGTCGACCACAAGCCGAAGCGCACCACGGCGCTGAAGCGGCTGGCGAACCTCGAGGCGGATCCCCGCGCCTCGGTGCTCGCCGACGCCTACGACGAGGACTGGGAGCGGCTGTGGTGGGTCCGGGCGGACGGGACCGCGCGCATCCTGCCTCCCGGTCACGCCGAGGCGATCGGGCTGCTCTGCGCGCGCTACCCGCAGTACGCCGGGCGCCCGCCGCAGGGCCCCGTCGTGGCGATCGACGTCAGCCGCTGGTCCGAGTGGTTGTCGAGTTAGGGCGGCTGAGCCGCCCTAACTCGACAACGACGCTCGAGGAGCAGCTCCGCCACTCGGAGGTCGTGCGGCGTCGTCACCTTGAAGTTCTCGGGAGACGACGGGACGACGACGACGCTCCGCCCGCCCGCTCGACCAGCCACGCGTCGTCGGTGGCGGCGGCGAGCACGTCGTCCGGTACGTCCAGCGCACGCTCCAGCGCGTCGCGCCGGAACGCCTGGGGGTCTGGATCGCCCACAGCCGCGAGCGGTCCAGCGTGGCCGGTGACGCGGCGGTCCGGCGCCCGCCTCCTTGACCGTGTCGGCCACGGGCGCGGCGGCGATCGCGGCATCCGCGTCCTGCAAGGCGTCCAGCGCGGCGCAGAACAGCTCCGGCGTCACGAGCGGGCGAGCCGCGTCGTGCACGACCACCGCATCCGCCGGACCCGCCTCCCTCAATGCCCGCCGTACGGACTCCGACCGCGTGCGCCGCCGCGAACGCCGACACAGCCCGCGGGCGCCGACTCGCCGGCCGGCAGCGCCACCACGACCTCGTCGATCCCGGCCGCGCGGATCGCGGCCAGCGACCAGTCGAGCATCGGACGGCCCGCCAGCACGACGAACGCCTTGGGCCGGGAGGCGCCAAGGCGTTCGCCGGTGCCGGCGGCCGCCAGGATGGCGACCGCCTTCAACTCTGGGCCTGCCGAAGCGTCGTTAGGAGGTGGCGGCCAGCTCGTCCGAGCGCGTGAGGATGTCGTCGAGGTAGGCCTCGGCCTGCTCCTCGTCCTTGTCGAGCGCGTACATCATCTCGGACGCCAGGATCTTCTTGGCCCGGGTGTACATCTGCTTCTCGCCCGTGGACAGGCCCTTGTCCTGTTCACGGATGGCGAGATTGCGGACGACCTCGGCCAGCTCGAAGATGTCGCCGGTCTTGATCTTGTCGCGGTTGTGCTTGAAGCGGCGGTTCCAGTTCTTCGGCATCTCCGACACGTCGTCCGAGAGCACCGCCAGGACCTTCTTGACCGTCTCCTCGTCGATCACGCGGCGCAGGCCCGCCTTGCCGGCGTTCTCGCACGGGACCATCACGGTCATGTCGTTGTGGAGGATCTTGATCGTGAGGTACTGGCGCACCTCGCCGAGGATCTCCTTCTGCTCCTTCTTGATGACCTGGCCGGCACCGTGATGCGGGTAGACGACGTTGTCGCCGATCTCGAAATCGATGCACTCCGCCTCGCGGGCGATGTCCAGGTCCTCGATCTGCTCGCTCTGGATCTCGGGGATGGTGTCCTCCTTCATCGAACTGCGTCCGGGTGCCGGACGTCCATGGTCACGATTCTCATGTCTGCAAGTAGCGGTCCACGAGGTTGATCTCCTGAAGCCGGCGAAGGCCCTCGCGGATGTCCTTCGCACGGATCTCCCCGACGCCCTCCACCGACTCCAGCTCCGGGTCGGTCGCGGCGAGGATCTCGTCGAGCCCGCGGAACTCGCGGACGATGTTCTGCACGACGAGCTTGGGCAGGCGCGGGATGCGCCCGAGGATGCGGTAGCCCCGCGGGGAGACGGGGAAGTCGAGCGTGTTGACCTTGCGGTCGTGCCCGAGCAGCTCGGCCAGGCGGCCGAAGTCCAGCAGGTCCTGATGGGCCAGGCGCGCGATGCCGTCGAGCGCGACGGCGAAGGAGTCCTCGGCCGGCTCGGCGAGGTAGTCGTGCAGCAGCGCGGCCTTGTCGCCGGCCACGCCGACCATCGTCTCCTCGAGCTGCATCTCGATCAGCCGGCCCTCCGTGCCCAGCTCGACGATGTAGCGCTCGATCTCGACGGCCATGCGGGTGACCATCTCGGCGCGCTGGAGCACGGTGAGGACGTCGTGCAGCGTGACGCCGCCCTCGAACTCGAGCGCCGTGAGGCGGGTGGAGACCTGGTCCAGGCGCGAGCGGTACTTGTCGAGCGTCTGGAGCGCCTGGTTGGCCTTCGCGAGGACGGCGGGGATCTCCTCGAGGATGTACTTCGCGCCGTCGACGTACAGCGAGACGACGTCGCGGCGCTGGGAGACGGCGACGACCAGCGCGTCGGTCTGCTTGGAGACGCGCTCGGCCGTGCGGTGGCGGGTGCCGGTCTCGGAGCTGAGGATCGTGGGATCCGGCATCAGCTGCACGTTGCACCACGCGATCCGGGTCGCGTTGCCGTTGAGCGCGATCGCGCCGTCCATCTTCGCCAGCTGGTAGAGCAGCGCCGGCGAGTAGTCGATGTCGAGCTTGATCCCGCCCGAGAACAGGAACGACAGCTCGTCGGGATCCCCGATCACGAGCAGCCCGCCGGTCCTGGCGTGGACGATGTTGTCGATCCCCTCGCGCACCGCGCTGCCGGGGGCGACCATCTCCAGCGCCTTCACCAGCCGGGGTTCCTGACGCGCTTCGAGCTCGGTGAGCTCTTCCCCGGACCTCGGCGTCATCACTACCTGATTCTAGCAGCCTTTTAGGCTCCCTTGAGCCGTAAATTTGGCTCTAGAGCAGGGATTTCGGGGGTTGACGGAACGTTGACGGACTGCTACAGGGTCAGGCCGCGCGCGCCCGCTGGACCCCCGGGAGGGCCGCTCTGACCGCCGCCCGGAGGGTCGGCGCCTCGCCCGACGGCGCCCCGCTGCCGGCCGGAGCGATCACGCGCGTGAGGCCGAACTTCGCCGCCTCCGCGAGCCGCCGGTCCGGATGGCCGACGGTCCGAAGCTCGCCGGTGAGCCCGACCTCGCCGAAGCAGCACACGGGCGCCGGCCCGCCGTCGCCGCCGGCCGCCGCCACGCGCGGCCCCTCCTCGGCCCGCTCGCCCAGGGACACGCCTCGCGCGGCGCTGGCCACCGCGAGCGCGACCGCGAGGTCGGCGCCGGGCTCGTCGACCCGCACGCCGCCCGCGACGCTCACGAACACGTCGGCGCTGCCCACGCTCACGCCCGCGTGGCGCCCGAGGACGGCCAGGACGAGCGCGAGGCGGTTGCGGTCGATCCCGTTGACGACCCGCCGCGGCGGCACGAGCTCGGACGGCGACACGAGCGCCTGGACCTCGACGAGCAGCGGCCGGGAGCCCTCCATCGCGGCCAGGACCACGCTGCCGGGCGCCCGCGTGGCCTCGCCGACGAAGCGCGCGGACGCGTCCGCGACCTCCACCAGGCCGCCCTGGCGCATCTCGAAGACGCCGACCTCGTTCGTGGAGCCGAAGCGGTTCTTGAGCGCCCGCACGGTGCGGTACGTCCGCTCCCGCTCGCCCTCGAACTGGAGCACGCAGTCGACCAGGTGCTCGAGCACGCGCGGGCCGGCCAGCGCGCCCTCCTTCGTCACATGGCCCACGAGCAGCACGGCGATGTCGCGCGCCTTGGCCAGCCGCGTGATCCGGTCGGCCACCTCGCGCACCTGGCCCACCGAGCCCGCCGCGCCGGTCAGCTCCGCGGCGTGCAGGGTCTGGACGGAGTCCACGACGCAGACCTCCGGGCGCTCGGCGTCCATCGTCGCCACCACCGTGTCCAGGTCGGTCTCCGCCAGGACCGGCACCTCGAGCGCCGCGCCCGGCAGCCGCTCGGCCCGCAGCCGGATCTGCGCCGCCGACTCCTCGCCGGAGACGTACAGCGTCCGCCGCCCCGCGCCCTGGAGGTTGCCGAGCGCCATCGAGGTCAGGGTCGACTTGCCGATGCCGGGAGAGCCGCCGAGCAGCACGAGCGAGCCGGGCACCAGCCCGCCGCCCAGCACCCGGTCCAGCTCCCCGATCCCCGTCGCGAGCCGCACGTGCCGCACGGCCTGGACGGACGACAGCCGGACGGGCTTCGCCGCCCGCGCGCCGCCGCTCGCGGCTTTGGCGCCGGCCCGCGAGCCGCCGGCCGGCGGCCCGCACCTCCTCGGCGAGCGTGTTCCACTCACCGCAGCCGGGGCACTGCCCCAGCCACCGCGGAGCCTCCGCGCCGCAGGCGGAGCAGATGAAGACGGTCGTCGATCGGGCCATGGCGTTCGACGACAGTAGGCGGCTGGCGCGGACGGTTCGCCCCCTCGCCGGCTGGCGCGCTTGAGCCGCCACGTGATCTGCGGCGTCTTGAACGGCGGCTGGGTGGGGGTGGCGGCGGATCGGCCGGTGAGTGCGGAAGTGGAGTCGATTTGCGGGCCTATAGGCCTGCAAATCGACTCCACTCCATCGCCCACGCCCGAACCCACCCCGCTCAATGCCGCGCCGTTCAAGACGCCGCGCGGTGAAGCGCGGCCCAAGCGCGCCAGCCGGCACCCCGCCAGCCGCGCTCAACGCGCCGCGGCAGCGCGCGACGGCGCGCCGCCCGGCCCCGCCGGCCCGGCGGGGACGAGCGCGCGGGCGCGCTCGGCGAGCACGGGCATGCCGAGCGCGTCGGCCTCGAGGACCGCGTCGGCGAGCATCTCTCGCGCCCGGGCCTTGTCGCCTCGCGCCCGGCGGGCGAGCAGCATCGCGGCCCAGCTCGCGAGCGTCCGGGCGCGCCAGGGCCGGGAGCCCATGCGCTCGTGCATCTCCAGCGCGTCCTCGAAGTGCGCGTCGGCCACGTCCCAGCGCCGCATCGCCGCCGCGAGCAGGCCGAGCAGCCGCGAGGCGGAGCCGTTGCACGTCGCCGCCCGGCCCACCACCACGACGCGCCCCGCGTACGGCTCGAGCAGCTCGTACAGGGCCGCGGCACGCGAGGCATCGCCCAGCGCCCCGCACACCTCCGCCAGCAGCGTCACCGCGATCAGCCAGTTCGCGTCGCGCGGCAGGTCCTCGAAGTCGATCCGCTCCAGCTCGCGCGCGCGCCTCGTCCTCGCGGCCGAGCTCCAGCAGCAGCAGCGTCAGCGCCGCCCGCCACGCCGGGATCGCGGGATAGAGCTCGATGAAGCGCCGCACGGCGTCCTCGATCTCGGCCAGCCGGCCCTGCTCGCGGCGGATGTTGAAGATCGCCTGCGCGTAGTAGTGCATCGCGTTCTCGGCCTGGCCGCGCTGCCCGATCGCGAGCGTCTCCTGCGCGAGCCGCTCGGCCGCCTCGAAGTCCCCGTCCAGCTGGGCGCGCGCGCAGCGGAAGCCCGACGTCCACCACAGGTACAGCGGCCGGTGGACCGCCTCCGCCAGCTTCGACGCCGCGGCGATCTGGATGTCGGCGCCCTGGACGTCGCCGATCTCCAGCAGGTCGACCACCGTCCAGCCCGCGCCCTCGAGCTCCAGCTCGAGGTCGCCGGTGCGCTCCGCGACCTCGCGCAGCTGCGCCGCCACGTCGAGCCGCTCCGACACCGTCTCCGGCCGCCACAGCGCGTAGTGGCGCGCGACCAGGCAGCTCGCGAGCGTGCCGTCGTCGCCGAGCCGCCGCGCCAGCGCGAGCGCCTCGCCGGTCAGCGCCACGCGGCGCTCGACGTCGCCCGAGTAGTAGAGCTCGAGCCCGAGCCGCGCGAGCAGCCGCGCGCGCAGCGGCGACTCCTCGTCGCCGACCGCCTCGAGCGCCTCCTCCAGCAGCTCGACCCGGCGCTCGTCGACGCGCCCGAGCATCGACCACGGCCCCGCGAAGCCGAGCGCCGCGCGGCCCAGGAGCGCGGTGTCGCGCAGCCCGCGCGCCGTGTCGGCCGCCCCGCGGAAGCTGCGGCGCGCGCCCTCCTCGTCGCCCGCACGCTCCTGGGAGCTGCCGAGCGCCGCCAGCAGGTCGCCGCGCACGCGGTCGTCGGCCGCGCCGGCCAGCTCGCGCGCCCGCAGCGCCTCGCGGTAGTGGGCGGCGGCCTCCTCCCACGCCATCAGCCGGTCCGCGCGCCGCGCGGCGGCCAGCGCCACCTCGACGGCCCGCTCCGGCCGGTCGACGGGCGCCGCCATCGCGAAGTGGTGCGCGAGCTGCGGGAGGAGCGCGTCCGAGGAGCCCCGCAACCCGGCCAGCGCCTCGCCCACGCGCCCGTGCAGCCGCGCCCGGCGCAGCTGCGAGATGCCGTCGTAGAGCGTCGCCCGCACGAGCGCGTGGGTGAACGCGTAGTGGCCGACCTGGCCGGCCTCGCGGATCACGCGCGCCTCGACCGCCTCCTCGAGCGCCGCCACCAGCGCGTCGCCCTGCACGGAGCCCGCGTGCTCGAGCAGCTCGAAGTCGAACTCCCGCCCGATCACCGCCGCCACGGCGACGACCTGACGTGCGTCGTCGCCGAGCCGCCGCAGCCGGCGCGACGTCACCTCGCGCACGCCCTCGGGCACCCCCGCCTCGGCGAGCGTGACCTCCTCGCCGAGCCGGTCGCCCTCGTCGCGCAGGTGGCCGACGACCTCCTCGATGAAGAACGGATTGCCCTCCGTCTCGCCGTGCAGCGCCGCGATGAAGCCGGGCGCCGGCGTGCGGACGCCGAGCGCGCCGACCAGCTCGCCGACCTCCGCCTCGCCCAGGCCCGCGAGCTCGAGCCGCTTGAGCGTCCCCTCGCGCCGCAGGTCGCCGACCAGCTCGTGCAGCGGGTGCTCGGCCGGCAGCTCCGCCTCGCGGTAGGTGCCGAGGAACAGCGCTGCGCTGCGGCTGGGGCGAGCGGACGAGGTGGCGCAGGAGCTGGAGCGTCGGCCGGTCGGCCCAGTGCAGGTCGTCGAACAGCAGCACCGCGGGCTCGGCGCCGGCCGCCTCGCCGAGCAGCGCCGCGACCGCGTCGAAGAACCGCAGCCTGCGCGCGTCGGCCTCGGCGCCGCTGGCCGGGAGCGGCGGCGGCGGCGCCGCCCAGCTCCGGCAGCAGGATCCCCAGCTCGGCGGCACGCGCGCCGAGCCGCTCGCGCATCGGCGCCAGCGACGCGCCGCCCGACCAGCCGCGGATCATCTCGACGACGGGCTGGTAGGGCGCCGCCGTCTGCTCGTCGAAGCGGCCGTAGAGCACCACCGCGCCGCCGTCGTGCGCCCGCCGCGCGAGCTCCGCGGCCGCCCGCGTCTTGCCGATGCCGGCGTCGCCGGCCAGCAGGACGAGCTGGCGCGAGCCGCGCTGCGCCTGCGCGAGGCAGCGCTCGAGGAACGCGAGCTCCGTGGCGCGGCCCACCAGCGCGTGGCGCTCGATCGCGGCGGCCAGCGGCACCGGCCACGCGCGCGCGGCCGGCGGCGTGGCCGCGGTGGGCGCCGGCTCGCCGCGCAGGAGCCGCTGGTGGACCGCCATCGCGGCCGGCCCGGGCGAGGTCCCGAGCTCGTCGCGCAGCAGCACCCGCAGCTCCTCGAACGCGCGCAGCGCCTCGGCCGGGTTGCCCGCCGCCTCGTGGATCTCCATCAGCGCGCGGTGCGCCGACTCGCGGAACGGCGCGGCGGCGACCGCCGCCTTCGCCGCCTGCTCGGCGGCGCCGAGGTCGCCGAGGCCCATCGCCGCCGCCGCCAGCACCTCCAGCGCCCGCAGGCGGACGCTCTCGTACGCGTTGCGGCGCTCGGCGGCCCACAGCCCGCCCGCGTCGGGCAGGAAGCTCGGGAGGTCGACGGCGAGCGCCTCGCGGGCGGCGGCCGCGGCGTCGGCGAAGCGCCCCGCCGCGACGGCCGCCTCGGCGCGCGCGACGGCGGCCTCGGCCTCCTCGGCGTCGACGGACACGTCGCCGCCGAGCCGGAGGCGCAGCTCGGCGCGGCCGGTCAGCACGCCGTCCCCCAGCGCGCGGCGCAGCTTCGACAGCAGCGCGCTGAGCGCGGAGTCGGCGGCCGCGGGCGGCCGCTCCGGCCACAGCGCGTCGATCAGCTCCGAGCGCGGGCACGCGCGGTCGCGGTTGGCCACGAGGTAGGCGAACAGCAGCCGGCCCTGGCGCCCGGGCAGCGCGGAATCGACCTGCCGGGCCCCTGACCGGACCTCCAGCGGGCCGCACAGACGGATCTCCCATGGGTCTTCGATGAGCCGACGCTACCGGGCCGCCAAGGTTTCGCCAAGGTTTCGCCAACCGCCCTGCCGCACCATGCCTGCAGCGGCGACGGACGACGGACACAGCAACGCCGCCCGAAGCGACACGGACGTTGCGACATACAGGAAGCCGATCGAGGCTCGGCGGCTTCCACTCCCCCCAGAGACCCGTGGGACTCGGCTGACCCTCCGATCCCCGGCCATACGGCGGGTGGCCGCCTGACCCACGGCCGCCCGTCACCCCCGCGGAGGGCCCGGCCACCAGGCCGGGCCCTCCCGCGTTCGGGGGTCAGGTGGCGTCGAGCGCGCGCTCGACGTCGGCCAGCAGGTCGGCGGTGTCCTCGCAGCCGGCGGAGAAGCGGATGAAGCCCTCGGGCACCGCGTCCGTGCCCCAGCGGCCGCGGCGCTCGGCCGTGGACTCGACGCCGCCGAAGCTTGTCGCCTCGGTGACCAGGTCGCACGCGGCGAGGAACGCCTGGGCGCGCTCGGCGGACGCCAGCGTGAAGCCGACCAGCGGCCCGGGAAGCGTCATCTGCGGGTTCGCGCGCGGCGTGACGACCTCGAGCACGTCGTCGCGCTCCTCCAGCATCGCGGCGAGCGCGGCGGCGTTCGCGCTGGAGCGCTCCAGCCGCAGCCCCAGCGTGGCCAGCGAGCGGTGCGCGAGCCACGCCTCGAAGCCGCCCGGGATGGCGCCGGACTGCGAGCGCCAGCGCCGCAGCGCCGCGACCCGCTCGCGGTCGGCGCACGACACGGCGCCCAGCAGCACGTCGGAGTGCCCGGACACGCTCTTCGTCCCGGACAGCATCGCGAAGTCGGCCCCGAGCGCGAGCGGCTGCTGGCCGAGCGGGGTGCAGACCGTGTTGTCGACGGCCAGCAGCGCGCCGGCGGCGTGCGCGGCCTCGCCCACGGCCGCGATGTCGCAGACGTCCAGGCGGGGGTTCGAGGGCGTCTCGACCCAGACGAGCGCGGCGCCGTCCGCCGCCTCGCGGACCGCCCGCGTGTCGGTCGGGACGAAGCGCGTCTCGATGCCGAGCGGCGCCAGGCGCTCCTGGGCCAGCCCGCGGACCGCGAAGTAGCCGTCGGCCGGGGCGACCAGCACGTCGCCCGAGCGCAGCGTCGTGAACAGCACCGCCGTCACCGCCGCCATGCCGGAGGCGAAGACGACGGCCTCGCCGCCGTCGAGCTCGCCGATGGCGCGCTCGAGGTGCGCCCACGACGGGTTGCCGTCACGCCCGTAGCCGCCGTGCGCGGCGCCCTCGACATCCCCGCGCAGGTGGTACGGCGCGGCCAGCGTCGGGCCGGGGCGCAGCGGCTCGCCCTGCTCGGCGTCCGGGATCCCGGCGTGGATCGTGCGCGTGCTCGGTCCCATGGCGGCGGACGATAGCCCTGGGCCGCCGCCCGCGCCGGTACCTTTCCGCGCGTGCGGCGCCTGATCGCGGCGGGAATCGCCGGCCTCGTGCTCGCCGCGGCCGCCCCGGCCGCCGCCGAGGCGCCCGAGCGCTGGGACAGGGGCGTGAAGGCGGCGCGCGCCTACGCGGACGCCCGGGCGGGCACGATCGCGTTCGCGATCCGCACGGAGCGCGGCCTCGAGGGCCGGCTCGCCGACCAGCCGTTCCAGTCGGCCAGCGTCGTCAAGGCGATGCTGCTCGTCGCCTACCTGCGGCAGCCGTCCGTGCGCTCGCGGGCGCTGCGGCCCGCCGACCGCAACCTGCTCACGCCGATGGTGCGCTGGTCCTCGAACAAGGACGCCACCCGCGTGCGCGACATCCTCGGCTTCGGCGCGCTCGACCGCTTCGCGCGCACCGCGCGCATGTTCCGCTTCTCCGAGGACCCGTGGTGGGGCCGCTCGCTGATCACCGCCCGCGACCAGACCCGCTTCTTCCTGGCGATCGACGAGCTGGTGCCGCGCCGGCACCGGGCGTACGCGCTCGGCCTGCTGGCGCGGATCGTCCCGCGCCAGCGGTGGGGCATCGCCCGCGCCGCGCCGCGCGGCTGGAAGCTGTACTTCAAGGGCGGCTGGGGGTCCGGGCGCGGGCTCGTGGACCACCAGGTCGCGCTGCTGGTCCGCGGCCGGCAGCGGGTGGCGGTCGCCGTGCTCACGCAGGGCAACCCGGACCACGCGTACGCGACGGACACGCTGGAGGGCGTGTTCCGCCGCCTGCTGCGCCCGCTGAGGCGCGCGCCGCAACGCGGCGCGCGCCGTGCCAGCGGGGGTTCAGACCGTCCGGAGCGTGACGGCGAAGCCGCGCGACGCGGCCTTGGCGAGGATGCCCTGCACCGTCGGGCCCTCCTCGCTGCACGCGCCCGCGCACAGGCGGCTCACGATGCCCAGCGCCTTGCCGGTCCGGACGTGCACGAGCGGGCCGCCGGAGTCACCCCAGTGGATCGGGCCCGTGACGTCGTAGAGCTCCGTGTTGTCGAAGCCCATGACCGCGGTGCGCTTCTCCTGCGTGGTCGGCGTCGTGCCGTAGCCGAGGCCGTAGCCCGAGAGCTGGATCGTGTCGCCCGACAGCGTGTCGGCCGGCACCGTGGAGCCCTTCGGGTAGGCCGGGTGGCCCTTCACGGCGGGGCTCACGCGCGCGAGGTCCTCGGCGTCCACCTCGATGAACGCGAAGTCCCACTCGGTGGTGTTCGCGTCGCCGATGAAGGCGACGCTGCCGAACTCGACGCCGTCGATGTCGCGCACACGCTGGCCGATGTTCGCGACGCAGTGCGCGGCCGTGCCGAGGTAGGTCTTGCCGCCGCCCGCGTAGGCGAAGTTGAGCGTGCAGGAGCCGGCGTCCGTCTCGTGGTAGGCGCCCGGCTGGAGCGTGACCGCGGCCTGCGCCGCGCCAGGCAGCGCGATCGCCACGGCGAGCGCCGCGACGGCGCCCTGGAGCGTTCTCTTGATTCGCATGAGAGCGGCAACGCGCCATGGGGGAGAAACTTGCGCCTACGAGGCACGGAGGTGGGCGAGCACCGCGAGCACGCGGCGGTGGTCGTCCTCGGTCGCGGGCAGGCCGAGCTTCCCGAAGATCGACGAGACGTGCTTCTCCACGGCGCCGGACGTGACGACCAGCTCGCGCGCGATCGCGGCGTTGGTCCGGCCCTCGGCCATCAGCGCCAGGACCTCGCGCTCGCGCGGGGTGAGCGCGGCCAGCGCGCCGCCGCCGGCGGTCTCGGCGCGGCTGCGGAACAGCTCCGAGACGACCTCCGTGTCGAGCGCCGTGCCGCCGGCCGCCACGCGCTCGATCGCGCTCACGAACGCCTTGACGTCGCCGACGCGCTCCTTGAGCAGATAGCCGCAGCCCGCCGCGCCCCCGGCCAGCAGCTCGGCGGTGTAGACGGGCTCGACGTACTGGCTGAGGATCAGGATCCCGGTGCCCGGATGGCGCTTGCGCACCTCGATCGCCGCCCGCACGCCCTCGTCGGTGAACGTCGGCGGGAGCCGCACGTCCACGATCGCGAGGTCGGGCTTGTGGGCGTTGACCACGCGCAGCAGCCCTGGCCCGTCGTCAGCCTGCGCGACGACGTCGATCCCGCGCTCGCGGACGAGCGCGACGAGCCCCTCGCGCAGCAGCGCGTTGTCCTCGGCCACGACTATGCGCACGGGAGCTCGGCGCGGATCGTCGTGCCGCCCGGCGGCGCGTCGGCGCCGTCGGCGGGAGGCGCCGCGCTGGTCACGGTGAGCGTGCCGTCCAGCGCCTCGGCCCGGTGGCGCAGGCCCGTCAGCCCGGCGCCGCGCGGGTTCGCGCCGCCCGGCCCGTCGTCGGAGACCTCCACGATCACGCGATCGCCTGCGCGCGCCAGCCGGACCCGCGCGGACGCCTCGGGCGCGTGCTTGCCGACGTTCGTCAACGACTCGGCGACGACGAAGTACGCGGCGGTCTCGACCACCGGCGGCGGGCGGTCGCCCAGCTCGACGGCGACGGTGACCGGCACCGGAGCGCGCCGGCCGAGCGCCTCGACCGCGGCGACGAGCCCGCGGTCGGCGAGCACCGGCGGGGCGATCCCGCGCGCGAGGTCGCGCAGCTCGGCGATCGCCGCGCCCGCCTCGCCGCGCGCCTGCTTGACCAGCTCGGCGACCTCCGGCCGGTCGGCGAGCCGCTCCTCCGCCCGGCCGAGCTGCATGCTGAGCGCGACGAGGCGCGCCTGCGCGCCGTCGTGCAGGTCGCGCTCGATCCGGCGGAGCTCCGCGGCCTGCACCTCGATCGCGCCGCGGCGCGTGCGCGTCAGCTCGTCCACGCGCTCGGTCAGCTCGCGCTCGCGCCCGAGCGTCGCCAGCCGCGAGCGGTAGACGACGAGCGCGAGGATCGCGGTCACGGTCCAGGTCACGGCCGCGGGGTAGAGCGGCCAGAAGAAGCCGCCGCCGGACAGCACCCACGACGTGACGTGGACGCCGGTGAGGATCGCCGTCAGCGAGCCTACGATCGCGACCGCCCGCACGCCGGGCGCCTCGAGCCCGAGCGCCCAGCGCAGCGCACCGTGGACCGCGACCGTGGCCGCGAGGCCCATCCACACCCAGCCGGCCCAGAAGGCTCCCGCGCCGGTCGCCGCCCAGATGACGGTGACCACGACGCCGATCACGACGGAGATGGCGGCGTGGAGGGCGAAGCCGATGTCCGACTGGGAGGGGGCGATCTCGGTCTCGGCGGTCACACCGACGATGATCCCAGGCGCCCCGCGGATGTCATTGGGGCGCGGCGGTGTCCGGGGCACCAGCGGGCCCCCGGATCGCATCGGTGGGGACAGCCCCCGCCGGAGAACGAGCGAGGGCGCCGCACCGGCGCCCTCGCACTCAGGTCGTTCGCTACTCGGGGTCCGGCGGCGGCACGGCCGGCTGGTCCAGCGCCCCGCCGTCGTCGACGTCCTCGCCGCCCTCGGGCTCGCCGTCCTTGCGGGCGCCCACGCCGACCGGCGTCGGGCGCGCCTCGGGCTTGACGATCGAGAGCTTCACCTCTTCCTCGGAGTCCTCGGGCGCCGGCTCGACGAGCACCGTCGCGCCCGGCACGAGCTCCGCGCGGAGCACGAAGTCGGCCAGCGGGTCCTCGATGTAGCGCTGGATCGCGCGGCGCAGCGGCCGGGCGCCCATCGCCGGGTCCCAGCCCTTCTCGACCAGGAAGTCCTCCGCGCCCTCCGTGAGGTCGAGCTGGAGGTCGCGCTCCGCCAGCGACCCGCGGATGCGGCGCAGGAGGAGGTCGACGATCTGCTTGATCTCGGACTTCTGGAGCTTGTGGAAGACGATCACGTCGTCGATCCGGTTGAGGAACTCGGGCCGGAAGACCTTCTTCAGCTCGCCCATGACCCGGTTCTTCATGTCGTCGTAGGTCATGCCGTGGTCCTCGTCGCCCACGGTGAAGCCGAGCGGCGTGTTCCGCGCGATCTCCGACGCCCCGATGTTCGAGGTCATGATCACGATCGCGTGGCGGAAGTCCACCGTGCGGCCCTGCGAGTCGGTCAGCCGCCCGTCCTCCAGGATCTGGAGGAGGATGTTGAAGACGTCCGGGTGCGCCTTCTCGATCTCGTCGAGCAGGAGCACGGAGTACGGCTTGCGGCGCACCGCCTCGGTCAGCTGACCGCCCTCGTCGTAGCCGACGTAGCCGGGCGGCGAGCCGACGAGCCGGGACACGGCGTGCTTCTCCATGTACTCCGACATGTCGATCCGGACCATCGCCTCCTCGTCGCCGAAGAGGAACTCGGCGAGCGTGCGGGCGAGCTCGGTCTTGCCGACGCCGGACGGGCCCAGGAAGACGAACGAGCCGGTCGGCCGCTTCGGGTCCTTCAGGCCCGCGCGCGAGCGCCGGATCGCCTTCGAGATGACCTCGATCGCCTGGTGCTGCCCGATGACGCGCTTGTGCAGCTCGTCCTCCATGCGCATCAGCTTCGCGGTCTCGGCCTCGGTGAGCTTGAACACCGGGATGCCGGTCCACATCGAGACGATGTCGGCGATCTCCTCTTCGCCGATCGCCGGGCGCTCGCCGCTCTCGCCGGTCTCCCAGGCGTCCTCGAGCTCGCGCTTCTTGTTCGTCAGGCGCCGCTCCTTGTCGCGGAGGTTGGCGGCCTTCTCGAACTCCTGCGCCTCGATCGCGGCCTCCTTGTCGCGCCGCGTCGTCTCGATCTCCTCCTCGAGCTCCCGGTACACGGGCGGGGAGGACATCGACTTGATGCGCATGCGCGAGGCGGCCTCGTCGATGAGGTCGATCGCCTTGTCCGGCAGGAAGCGGTCGGAGATGTAGCGGTCGGCCAGCTCGGCCGCCGCCTCCAGCGCCTCGTCCGTGATCTGGACCTTGTGGTGCGCCTCGTAGCGGTCGCGCAGGCCCTTGAGGATCTGCACGCACTCCTCCAGCGACGGCTGGTCCACCGTGATCTTCTGGAAGCGGCGCTCGAGCGCGGAGTCGCGCTCCAGGTACTTGCGGTACTCGTCGAGCGTCGTCGCGCCGACGGTCTGGAGCTCACCGCGCGCCAGCGCCGGCTTGAGGATCGAGGCGGCGTCGATCGCGCCCTCGGCGGCGCCCGCGCCGACGAGGTTGTGCAGCTCGTCGATGAACAGGATGATGTCGCCGCGCTGGGTGATCTCCTTCATCACCTTCTTCAGGCGCTCCTCGAACTCGCCGCGGTACTTCGAGCCCGCGACCAGCGCCGCCAGATCGAGCGTGTAGATCTGCTTGTTCTTCAGCAGCTCCGGCACGTCGCCGTTCGTGATCCGCTGGGCGAGGCCCTCGACCACGGCGGTCTTGCCGACGCCGGGCTCGCCGACGAGCACCGGGTTGTTCTTGGTGCGGCGGGAGAGGATCTGCATGATCCGCTCGATCTCCGTCTCGCGGCCGACGACGGGGTCCAGCTTGCCGTCGGAGGCGAGCTTGGTGAGGTTGCGGCCGAACTGGTCGAGCAGCTTCGAGGACTTCTTGCCCTCGCCGGGGCCGGCCGCGGCGCCCGCGCCGGCGCCCGAGCTCTGGCCCGAGCCGGAGCGGCGCCCGCCGGGGCCGGACAGCATCCGGATGACCTCGTTGCGGATCTTCTCGGAGTCCGCGTCGAAGTCCAGCAGGATGCGCGCCGCCACGCCCTCGTTCTCGCGGACGAGGCCGAGCAGGATGTGCTCCGTGCCGATGTAGTTGTGCCCGAGCGACAGGGCCTCGCGCAGCGCGAGCTCGAGGACCTTCTTCGCGCGCGGCGTGAAGGGGATCTGCCCCGAGGTCACCTCCTCACCGGAGCCGACGATGCGCACGACCTGGGCGCGCACCCGCTCGACGGTGATGTCGAGGCTCTCGAGGACACGAGCGGCAAGCCCCTCCTCCTCGCGAAGGAGACCGAGGAGAATGTGCTCCGTGCCGATGTAGTTGTGCTTGAGCGTCCGCGCCTCCTCCTGGGCGAGGACGACCACCTGACGTGCGCGCTCTGTGAATCGCTCGAACATGGTGGTGGGTGGTTCCTTCCTGCTAAGTGCTGCCCTAGCGCTCGGTCGTTCTGTGGTCCGTGGTCGGTTGGGCGTACAGGCCGGGAGACGAAAATACCCCGGCCCTCATCCCGGTATTCGGCACGGGAGCCGGTCCGGATGAGCTGCACGGGGTTCGTGTTGCGGCCATGCGTCAGTTTACCAATGGGACGGATGCCTCAACGGGCGTACGATCGGCCGTCCGGCCGCCGCTTCAAGCGCAGGCGCAAGGGGCGCCGCCGGAGTGTCCCGAAGCGGACCAGGGAGGGGCGAGCGGCTCAGCCCTCGCGCATGGCGGGGAAGAGGACGACCTCGCGGATCGTCGAGGCTCCGGTGAGCATCATGACCAGCCGGTCGATGCCGATGCCGATCCCGCCGGTCGGCGGCATGCCACGCTCGAGCGCCTGGATGTAGTCCTCGTCGAACGGCTGCGCCTCCTCGTCGCCCGCCGCGGCCGCGCGCGTCTGCTCCTCGAACCGGGCGCGCTGGTCGTCCGGGTCGTTGAGCTCGGTGAACGCGTTGCCGAACTCCATCCCTCCCGCGAACACCTCGAAGCGCTCGACCAGGCCCTCGTGCTCGCGGTGGCGCTTGGCGAACGGCGACAGCTCGACGGGGTAGTCGAGCAGGAACGTCGGCTCGATCAGCGTCGGCTCGACGTAGCGCGAGAGCAGATGGTCGACCAACCGCGCCCACGTCTGCTCGTGCTCGGGCACCTCGAGGCCGCGCTCGCGCATCGCCGCCTGGAGGACCTCCAGCTCGCGCGAGGCGAGGATGTCGACGCCCGCGCGCGACTCGATCGCGCCCGCGAGCGTCTCGCGGTGCCACGGCGGCTCGAACTGCTCGCCCTGGCCGAGCGCGCTCGCGACGTGGTGCACGAGCCGCTCGCAGCGCGCCGGCGATGTCCTGGTAGTCCGCGTACGCCTCGTACCACTCGAGCATCGTGAACTCGGGGTTGTGCTTGGGCGAGAGGCCCTCGTTGCGGAAGTCCTTGCCGATCTCGTAGACGCGCTCCAGCCCGCCGACGATCAGCCGCTTGAGGTACAGCTCGGTGGCGATCCGCAGGAACAGCGTGCGGTCCAGCGCGTTGTGGTGCGTCGTGAACGGCCGCGCGGCGGCGCCGCCGTAGACCGGCTGGAGCACGGGCGTCTCGACCTCGACGAACCCCTCGGCGTCGAGGAACCGCCGGACCTCGGTGATGATGCGGGCGCGCGCGATGAACCGCTCGCGCGACTCCTCGTTGGCGATCAGGTCCAGCTCGCGGTGGCGGAAGCGGGTCTCGACGTCGGTCAGCCCGTGGTGCTTCTCGGGCGGCGGGCGGAGCGACTTCGCGAGCAGCGTCACGCCGTCGAGCGACACCGTCAGCTCGCCGGCCTTCGACCGGATGATCGTGCCGTCGACGCCGATCAGGTCGCCGAGGTCGAGGTGCGTGCAGCCGGCCGAAGGCCTCCTCGCCGAGCACGTTCTGGCGCCCGAGCAGCTGGATCCGGCCCGAGCGGTCGAACGAGGTCGAGGAACGCCGCCTTGCCCTGCCCGCGCCGCGCGGCCACGCGGCCGGCGACGCGCACGCGCGCGTCGGTCTCCCCGCCGGGCTCGAGGTCGTCATGGCCCGCTCGCGCCTCGGCGATCGGCATGACGCCCGGGAACTCGTGCGGGAACGGGTCGATGCCCGCCTCGCGCAGCTCGTCGAGCTTGCGGCGCCGGGCCGCGAGGATCTCGCGTTCGCCGCCGTGCGGTGCGGCGGTTCCGTCGCCGCCCGGAGGGCGGCGCGCTCACGCGACGTCGATCTTGGTGATCTTCAGCTCGCGGGCCTTGCCGTTGGGCAGCTGCACCTTGACCGAGTCGTTCTTCTTGCGGCCGAGCAGCGCCTTGCCCACCGGCGACTCGTTCGACAGGCGGTTCTGCGACGGGTCGGCCTCGGTGGAGCCCACGATCGTGTACTTCAGCGACTTGCCGGAGCTCTCGTCCTTGACGGACACCAGCGAGCCGACGCGCACGACGTTGGAGTCGAGCTCGGAGGCGTCGATGACCGTCGCCGAGCGCAGCTTGTCCTCCAGCGACGCGATGCGCGCCTCCAGCATCGCCTGCTCGTTCTTGGCGTCGTCGTACTCCGAGTTCTCGGAGATGTCGCCGAACTCGCGCGCCTCCTTGATGCGCTCCGCGACCTCGCGGCGCTTGTCGTTCGAGAGGTACTCGATCTCGGCCTTGAGCTTGTCGAGGCCTTCGGGAGTGAGGAGGACGTCCTTCTGCATAGCTCGTCGTCCTGTGTCGGGTCCGGAGAAGAAAAAAGCCCGCTGATCGAGCGGACTGGGCGCCTCTGGGCGGGGCGCGCAGCGGCGCATGGTAGCACCGGCCGCGCCGCCTGAATGAGGGCTTCAGGCGGCGAGCGCGCGGCCCGCGAGCGCGCCGATCGCGGCGCGCGCCTCCGACAGCGTGTCAGCACGCTGGAGGGCGTCCTGCACGGCGGGCTCCTCGCCCAGGCGCTCGACGTACCAGGGGTGGAACTTGCGCAGGTAGCGCACCGCCCGCTCGGGCCCCAGGTGCTCCTCCGCGCGGTCCACGACCCAGGTCCACTCCTCGATCACCTCGTCGGGCGTGGGCCGCCGGCGCGCGCGCCCAGCACCTGCTCGAACAGCCACGGGTTGCCGAGCGAGCCGCGCGCGAGCATGATCGCCGCCGCGCCCGTGTGCTCGAACGCCCAGCGGATGTGCTCCGCGTCGTTCATCCCGCCGCTGAGGATCACGGGAACGGGCAGCGCCTCGACGACGCGGGCGGCGAGGTCGTAGTCCGGGCGGCCCTTGTGGCGGACCTTCACGGTGCGGGGGTGGAACGTGATGCCGGACACGCCGGCCTCGTGCACCAGCCGCTTGGCGGTCTCGACGCCCTCGGCGCGGAGCTTGACCGTGACGGGCAGTCCCGATCCCTCGCGCGCGGCGCGGGCCACCGCGACCGCCGTGTCGGGGTCCTTGACGCAGCGCGGCGCCGGCGCCGGTCTTGCAGACCTTGGGCACGGGGCAGCCCATGTTGAGGTCGATCAGGTCGGCGCCCGTCTCCGCGACGCGCGCGGCGGCCGAGCGCATGATCTCGGGGTCCTGCCCGAACAGCTGGATCGCCACCGGCCCGCCCTCGCGCTCGCGCTCGTCGATGACCAGCAGCTCGTCGAGCGTCCGGCGGTTCTCGTAGTGGATCGCGAAGCTCGACACCATCTCCGACACCGCGAGGCCCGCGCCGTAGCGCTTGGCCTGGAGGCGCACGAACCAGTTGCCGATGCCGGCGAGCGGGGCCAGCACGACGCGGTTCGGGATTCGGACACCGCCGAGCTCCCAGGGATCGAGCAGCGAGCGCACGGTTCTAGGGTACGGCGGCCGATGGCCTACGACCTCGTGATCTTCGACTGCGACGGCGTCCTGGTGGACTCCGAGCTGCTGTCGAACCGGATCCTGGCCGAGCGCCTGACGGCGATCGGGCTGCCGACGACGACGGAGGAGTCGGTGCGCGACTTCATGGGGCGCTCGCTGACCGCGGCCCTCGTCGAGGTCGAGCGGCGGCTCGGGCGCGCGCTGCCGGCCGGCTTCGCGGAGACCTACTACGAGGAGACGTTCGCCGCCTTCGCGCGCGAGCTCGAGCCGGTCGCGGGCATCCACGCCGCGCTCGACGAGATCGCGCTGCCGTCGTGCGTCGCCTCCAGCGGCTCGCACGCGAAGATCCGCCACAGCCTCGGCCTGACCGGGCTGCTCGAGCGCTTCGACGGGCGCATCTTCAGCGCCGCCGACGTGGAGCACGGCAAGCCCGCGCCCGACCTCTTCCTGTTCGCGGCCGCGCGCATGGGCGCCGTGCCGGAGCGCTGCGTCGTGATCGAGGACTCGCCCGCGGGCGTGGTGGCCGGCCGCGCCGCCGGGATGACCGTGCTCGGCTACGCGGGGCTGGCCGGCGCCGAGGCGCTGCGCGCCGAGGGCGCGCGCACGTTCACCGACATGGCCGAGCTCCCGGCGCTGGTCAACGGTTCAGCTCCCAGATGAGGCGCAGGCCGGTGAGCGTGAGCAGGTCGTCGACCTCGTCGATCCGCCGGCAGTAGGGCACGACCGCGCCGGCCAGCCCGCCGGTGGCGATCGCGCGCGCCTCGCCGAGCTCGTCGTGCAGCCGCTCGAGGATCCCGTCGACCATGCCCGCGAAGCCGTAGAGCACGCCGGAGCGGATCGCGTCGACGGTGGTCTTGCCGATCACGCCGCGCGGCTCCGTGAGGTCGATCTTCGGCAGCGCCGCGGCGCGCTCGGTCAGCGCCTCGAGCGAGATCTCGACGCCGGGGAAGATCACGCCGCCGAGGTACTCGCCGTTGGCGGAGACGACGTCGTGGGTGACGGCGGTGCCGAAGTCGACGACGACGCAGGCGCCCTTGACCCGCTCGTACGCGGCGACCGCGTTGACCAGCCGGTCCGGGCCGATCTCGCGCGGGTTGTCGTAGCGGATCGAGCATGCCCGTGCGCAGGCCGGGGCCGACGACCTGCATCGGGTGCCCGAGGTAGCGCGTCGCCATCTCGCTCCACTCCGGGCGCAGCTGCGGGACGGTGGACGAGACGATCGAGGCGTCGAGGTCGGCGAACGACAGCCCGCGCAGCGCGAGCAGGCTGCGCAGCACGGCGCCCAGCTCGTCGGCGGTCGAGGTCCGCACGGTCGCGAAGCGCCAGTGCTCGACGAGCTCGGCGCCCTCGAACGTGCCGAGGTGGGTCTGGGTGTTGCCGACGTCGGCGACTAGGAGCATCGCGGGCGCAGGTTAGTCCCGGTTAGACTCGCCGCGCCTTGCCCGCGAAGCTCTATGCGCTGCCGGCCTCGCACCCGTGCGCGGCGATCGAGGAGGCGCTGCGCCTCAAGCGCGTGCCGTACGAGCGGATCGACATGATCCCCGTGCTGGCCAAGCCGCTCCAGCTGCGGCGGTTCGGAGGGACGACCGTGCCCGGCGTCGTGTTCGAGGACGGCGACCGCGTGCTCGGCTCGCGGCCGATCGTCCGCTCGCTCGAGCACCGCGCGCCGGACCCGCCGCTGCTGCCGCAGGACCAGGCCGAGCGCCGGCTCGTCGAGGAGGCCGAGCGGTGGGGCGACGAGGTGCTCCAGCCGCTCGCGCGGCGGCTGATCTGGGCGTCGCTGAAGCGCAACCCGGGCGCGATGCTCAGCTACGGCGAGGGCGCGCGCCTGCCCGTGCCGCGGTTCGCGCAGCGCCCGAGCGCGCCGCTGGTCGCCGCCGCCTCGGCGCGGCTGAACGGAGCCACCGACCCGGAGATCCGCGCCGACCTCATCAACCTGGACTTCCACCTCGACCGCGCGGACCGGTGGGTCGAGCAGGGCGCGATCGGCGGCGACGCGCCGAACGCCGCCGACCTCCAGGTCGGCGCCGGCCTCCGCCTGCTGCTCACGCTCGAAGACCTCGCCGCGCGGATCGACGCCCGCCCGAGCGGGCGGCTCGCCCGTCGCCGGTTCCCGGACTACCCCGGCCACACGCCCGCCGGCACGCTCCCGCGCGAGTGGCTGGAGGCCCGGCCGCCGTCGTAGCGCCACCCGAGTGAACGGCTTGTCATGTAGGGGGTGAGCGCGCGGATTCCGAGACCCGTCGCGTCGCCGCGCAGACCCGGTCCCGAAACGCCGCGCCAGTCGCGGCGTTTCGGGACCCGACGTCAGAGAGGCGCGGTCGAATCGGGTCCCGAAACCAGACCTCCGCCACCCCACCCAGCCGCCGTTCAGGACGTCCCGAACCACGCCCCGCACAAGCGCGCCAGCCGGTCACCGGCGCGGCAGCCCCCCGCGCACGACGCGGACGGGCGCCACGGACGTCCGCGTCACCCCCTGGCCGTCGCGCGAGGCGAGGTGGACGCGCGCGCTTCAGGCGACGGCGGCCGCGCAGGGCGCGGCGGGCCGGCTCGGTCACCCGGACCGGGAGCAGCTTCGCGCGGCCGCGGCGGATGAAGAAGCGGCCGCGCCCGATCCGCCGCCGCTCGCCGCCGAGCCTGCCGGTCACGATCGCCACGCCGCGGCAGCGGCGGACGGTCCGCGCCGGGCACGCCACGCGCAGCCACGCGCGGCGCCGGCGGTCGACGGCGACCCGCGCCCGGACGAGCTTCGCGCCGGCGAACGACCGCTTCCGCCCGCCCGGGTCGCGCCGCAGCGGCGCGTCGCCGACCCGCGGGACGAGCGCCACGTCGTCGAAGTACGCGTCGTCGTAGCCGCCGGAGGACGGCGTCGAGCGCAGCGTCACGGCGATCGTGCGCGTGAGCGGCGGGATCGCCGCGCTGCCGGCGCGGGGCAGGAGCGTGGTCGCCGCCGCGCGGTCCGACGCGCTGACCGGCCCGATCCGCACGCTCCCCAGCCCCTCGCCCGCGGGGCCGCGGAAGGACGCCTCGACGACCGCGCCGTCGCCGCTGCGGCGGTAGCCGCCGAGCAGCGCGGACAGCGTCGCGTCCGCCCGGCCGAGGTCGATCTCCAGCGCGCCGTCGCTCACGTCGACGACCTGCGTCGCGCTGTTGCCGCGGCCCGGCCCGGCGGCGAAGAACGCGTCGCCGGCGTCCAGCGCCTCGGCCACGCGCCGCGTCGGGAACGGGACGAGCCCGGCGAAGGTCCCGTAGCGCACGAACGTGAACGGGCCCGTGCGCGACCAGGCCGGCGGGGGCGGGCTCGAGCTGTCGTCGCGCGCCGGGTCGCCGGCCTCGGCGCCCGGGTTGGAGAGCACGTTCCCGGCGAGGGCCGGAGGCGGCGGCGGCTGACGCTCGAGCGCGCCGACGTCGCGCCGCGGCACGCCGTCGCCGTCGCCGTCCACGACGCGCACGAAGCCGAGCGCGTCCTCGTGCGGCTCGTCGTCGGCCAGCGGGCCGGGGCGGCCGGCGTCGACGAGCGGCGAGTCCGCGCGCAGGCGCACGTCCTCCGGGCCCTCGAAGCGCGGATCGACGGCCGTGTTCGTCTCCCCCGTGGCGCCGGGGTAGTCCGAGTAGACCGTCGAGACGCGTGACCGCGCGCCCATGGCGAACGCGCTCGCCGAACCCCCACACGATCGTGTGCGAGGCCGAGACGGTGACCGTGCGCCCCGCCGTGCCGCAGCCGCCGGTCACCCCGGTGTCGCCGGACCCGCCGACGGTCACGTGCTCGAGCGTGACGCGCGCCGACGCCGCGGCGCAGGACACCTCCACCCCGGGACCCGGCCCGAGCACCGCGACGCTGGACAGCAGCGCGGCGCCGCCGAGCACCCGGACCCGCCCGGCCACCGTCGAGGAGCGCAGGTCCGCGCCGCCGTCGATCTCCAGCGCCGGCCCGTCGCCGCCCTCGAGCGCAGATGCCGCGCGCGCCGCTGCCCGGGTCCTGGAGCCGCAGAGCGGGCGCCTCGCCGCTCGCCCGCAGCCGCGTGACGTCGGCGCCGAGGCCGATGACGCCCACCGGCCGCCCGGGAGCGTCGGCGAACGCGCCGGTGCCGGTGAGGCGGCCCAGCACGATCGTGTCGCGCTCCGCGTCCGACCGCGCGGCGGCGAAGGCCGCGCCCGGCGTGTCGCGCTCGATGCAGCCCGGCGTGCGCACGCCGACGCAGTAGGTGGCCGCGCCGGCGGGCGGAACGAAGGCGGCGCACAGCACCACGACGACCAACGGCAACCGCCAGCTCACCCCGCAACCCTAGTCAGGATCCCTGACCGCGGGCCGGACGCTAGGCGCGGACGTCGAGCGGCGGCCCGGCGACGCGGACCGCCTGCCCTTCGCCGAGCGCGGCCAGCGCGTCGGCCAGCGGCGTGCCGTCGGGCAGGCGCAGCTCCGGGTCCAGCTCGAGCAGCGGCACGAGCACGAAGCGCCGCGTCCGCACCTCGCGGTGCGGGATCGTGAGCCGCTCCGACTCGTACGCGCCGGTGCCGAGCAGCAGCACGTCGACGTCGACCGGCCGCGGGCCGTGGCGCACGCCGCCCGGCTCGCGCCCCAGCGCCCGCTCAACCGCCTTGCAGGCGTCGAGCAGCTCCTCCGGCCCGAGCGCCGTCTCGATCCGGAGGCACGCGTTGAGGAACTCGGGCTGGTCCGTGACCTCGCCGACCGGCTCGGTCTCGTAGACGGACGAGGAGGCGAACGCCTGCACGCCGTGCGTCCACAGCTCCTCGACCGCGGCCTGGAGCATCGCGCGGCGGTCGCCGACGTTGGAGCCGAGCCCGAGGTAGCCGAGCTCGACGCTCACCGCGAGGCCCGCATCATCGCCAGCTGCCGCGACTGGGCGACCAGCGTGCCGTCGGGCGCCCACAGCTCGCCGTCCTCCTCCCAGCTGCCGCCGGCCGAGAAGCGCGAGCGGTAGTCGGCCAGCAGCCACTCCCCCTCCACCGGCAGCCGCGAGCGGAAGTGGATCGTGAGGTCGAACGTCGGGACGATCGCGAAGCGGCCCAGCTTGGAGAACACGGCCGGCATCCAGCCGTCGGACATCGCCGTGACGGTCACGTGGTCCAGCGGCTGCGCCGGGTCCATGCGCAGCCAGGCGAGGTTGCGCGCCTCCGGCTCCGGGCGGCCGGGATGGCCGCCGCTGCACCCAGCGGATGTCGAAGCGCTCGTGGAAGCGCGGCGCGCCGTCCACGCGCCGGATCGGGCGCGCGTCCTCGGGCGCGGGCGCCTCGGGCATGCTCGCGTCGGCCCACTCCGGCTCCCCGTCGCGCCAGGCGCCGCAGCCGGCCAGCGCGAGCGCGACGGGCTTGCCGTCCTGCTCCATCCGCGCGCTGAGCGACGAGCTCGAGCGGCCCACGCGTTCCGTCGTCACCACGATGTCGGCAGGCCCGGCCACCGGCGCGTCGACGAAGTGCACGGTGAGCGACCGCGGCGGCCGCTCCGGGTCGCCGACGGCCTCGAGGATCGCGCGGACCAGGAACGCCGACACGTAGCCGCCGAACGGACCCCGCTGGATCCACCAGTCCTCGGACACCTCGCCGCGCCACCGGTCCTCGGCGACGCGCTCGAGCGCCGTGTCGGCCGCGAGGCTCAAGCGGAGGCCTCCCGCAGCCCGAGGCGCGCGTGCAGGCGCGCCAGCGGGCGCGGGGCCCACCAGTTCCAGCGTCCGAGCAGCGCCATCAGCGACGGCACGAGCAGCGCGCGCACGAGGAAGGCGTCGATCAGGACGGCGAGCGCCGTGCCGACCCCGACCTCCTTGATGAAGACGACCTCCGACGTGGCGAACGCGCCGATCGCGATGCAGAACAGCAGCGCCGCGTACGTGACGATCCGGCCCGTCCGCTCCAGCCCGACGGCGACCGACTCGCGCTCGCCCAGGCCGGAGTCGCGCGCCTCCTTGATGCGCGTGAGCAGGAACACGCCGTAGTCGGTCGACAGGCCGAACGCGGCGCAGAACAGCAGCACGGGCTGGGTCGCCTCCAGCGCTCCTTGGCTGTCGTACGCCAGCAGGCCCTCCAGGCGGCCGTCCTGGAAGATCAGGACGAGCAGGCCGAACGCGGCGCTGAGCGTCAGCAGGTTCATGATCAGCGCCTTCACCGGCAGCACGACCGAGCCCGTCATCGCGAACAGGATGACGAGCGTGGTGGTGGCGAGGATCGCCAGCGCGAGCGGGAGCGAGTCCGCCAGCGACGCCTGCTGGTCGACGAAGCCCGCCGTCTCGCCGCCGACCTGCACCGGGAAGGGCGGGTCGAGCCCGCGGACGTCCTCCACGAGCCGCGTCGCCGAGTCCGACAGCGCGGGCCTCTCCGGCACCACGTCGATCAGCCAGTAGCCGCCGGCCTGCTCCGGCGGGCTCACGGCGGCCACGCCGTCGAGCGCGCGCAGGTCGCGCACGAAGTCCTCGGCCGCCGGGCGGCCGCGCTCGCCGACGCCGGCCACCACCGTGAGCGGCGACGTCGGGCCGGGCGGGAACTCGGTGCGCAGCGCGTCGTCGACGACCCGCGCCGTGCGCTCTTGCGGCAGCACGGACGCGTCGACGCCCGTGAACTCGATCCGCAGGAACGGCAGGCCGAGCGCGAGCAGCGACCACGGCCGCGACGGTCGCGATCGGCGCCGGCCGGCGCATGACCGCGCGCGACAGCCGGTACCAGCCGCCCTCGTGCACGTGCGCGGCGTCGCGGCTCATCGCGACCTGCCAGCGCTTGAGGCTGAGCGCGTTGACGCGCGGCCCGAGCGCCGCCAGCAGCGCGGGCAGCACGGTCAGCGACACGAAGCGCGGCGGTGAGCGCGACGAGCACGCCGCCGACGCCCATCGAGTACAGGAACCGCAGCGGGAACACGAGCATCGCGGCCATCGCCGCCGCGACCGTGACCGAGGAGAACAGCACGGTGCGGCCGGCGGTCCGCACGGTCGCGCGCAGCGCCTCGGCCGTGCCGTCGGCGCGCCCCATCTCCTCGCGGAAGCGGGAGACCATGAACAGCGAGTAGTCGATCGCCAGGCCGAGCCCGAGGCCCGTGATCAGGTTGATCGCGAACGTCGACATGCCGGCGAACTCGTTGACGACCCGCAGCGCCGCGAACGTGACCATGATCGTCGTGGCGCCCACGGCGAGCGGCAGCAGCGCGGCGACGACGCTGCGGAACACGAGCAGCGAGAACAGGAACAGGATCGGCGCGGCGAGCATCTCCGCCTTGCGCAGGTCCTCCTCGACCTGGTCCCCGACCTGCTCGAAGGCGACCGTCCCGCCTCCGAGCGTGACGCCGGGCTCGCGGGCGAGCCGCGCCTCGATCCGGTGCGCGACGTCCTCCTCGTCGGCGCCCGCGGCGAACGTCGCGACGACGTAGGTGGAGCGCCGGTCGCGCGACAGCAGCTCGGGCGGCTCGGTGCCGCGGAGCGCCCGGATCCGGACGACGTCCGGGTCCTCCACCAGCCGCACGACGCGGCGCAGCTTGGCCCGGGCCTGCGGCGTGCCGGCCTCGGCGCCGAGGCGGACGAGGACGACGGCGTCGGGCGCCGCCGAGGCGCCGGTCACGCGCTCGACCGTGTCGCGCGCCTGGACGGCCTCCGACGCGGGGTCCTCGAAGTCGTCGCCGGTGTCGAGGAGCCCGACGACCGGACCGCCGTAGGCGCCGGCCGCGAAGACGGCGAGGACGGCCGCCACCAGCACCACGCGCCGGCGGCGGTACAGGAATCCCGCTAGCCGCTCGACGGCTCGTCCTCCTCGATCAGCGAGAGCGGGGCGCACCAGCTCGCGGCCCACTCGTCGTGGTCGGCGATGGCCTCCAGGTCCAGCGCGGCGGTGATGTTGAGCAGCATGCCGGTGGCGAAGAAGCGCCAGACCTCCTCGGGCGCGGCGCCCGAGAGCCGCTGGACCTCGGCCACCAGCCGGCCGTAGTTCTCGCGCACGTGCTCCTGGATCTCAGGGTCGGAGGTCGCCGCGTAGCCCTGCATCTGCATCAGCACCGCGTGGCGGTCGGGCAGCAGCTCCTCGATGTAGGCGTGGCCGATCGTCTTCAGCACCTCGCCCTCGGGGGCGCGCTCGGCGGCGCGCTGGAAGACCTCGTCGACCTTGGCGTTCGCCCGGTCCGTGCAGGCCAGGAACAGCTCCTTCTTGGTGCGGAAGAGGCGGAACAGGTACGGCTGCGAGATGCCGGCCTCGCGGGCGATGCTCTCGGTCGCGGTGCCGTGGTAGCCGCCGATCGCGAAGTGGCGCATGGCCACGGCGAGGATCTCCTCGCGGCGTTCTCCGGCCGATTTCCGCGTGCGCGTGGCTTCCATGCCCGCGGATGTTAGTGAGTCATCGCTCCTCTCGCCACACCTCGACCGAGACCTCCTCGACCGGGAGTGGGATCGGCGGCTCCGGCTTGGACGCCTTGACGGTCACGCTCTCGGCGCCGAACTGCGACGCGAGGCGGTCGGCGATCACCGCGCAGAGCCGTTCCAGCGTCTTGTACGAGCGCTGCTGGGAGATCAGGGCGATCACCTGGCAGACCTCGCCGTAGTCGACCGTGTCCTCGACGCGGTCGGTGATCAGCGCGTCCGGCTCGCCGACGTCGAAGCGGACGTCGAGCACGAGCCGCTGGCCGATCTCGCGCTCGGCGGCCGTGACGCCGTGGTGCGTGTAGAGCGACAGGCCGACGATCTCGACGGTGACCCCGACCTCGGGGCCGTGCTCGTCGTCGTCGTCCGAGATGTCCTCTTCGTCCTCGTCCTCGTAGGGATCGGGGTCGTCACGGGCCACTGCGCGCCAACGTAGCAGCCGCCACGGCGAGCCCGTCGGCCACGGCGGCCACGTCGTGGACCCGGAACACGCGGGCGCCGCGCTCGAGCCCGAGCACGCAGGTGGCGACCGTCCCGTGGACGCGGCCGGCGACGTCGCGGCCCGTGAGCTTGCCGATGAACGACTTGCGGGAGGTGCCGAGCACGACCGGGCGGCCGATCGCCACGATCTCGTCGAGCCGGTCGAGGAGCTCGAGGTTGTGCCGGAGCGTCTTGCCGAACCCGATGCCGGGGTCGAGCTGGATGTTCTTCTCGGGGACGCCGGCTCGTGTCGCCGCTTCGGAGCCGTTCCTCGAGGAACGCCTTCACGTCGTCGACCACATCGTCGTAGCGGGGGTCCTCCTGCATCGTGCGCGGCTCGCCGAGCATGTGCATCAGGCAGCAGTCCAGGCCCTTGTCGGCGACGAGGCCGGCGAGGTCGGGGTCGTGGCGGAAGGCGGTGACGTCGTTGACGTAGGTCGCGCCGGCCTCGACGGCGGCCGCGGCGACCTCCAGCTTCATCGTGTCGACCGAGATCTGGGCCTCGAGGCGCTGCGCCGCCATCCCCTCGATCACCGGGATCACGCGCCGGAGCTCCTCCTGCGCGGGGACGGGCGCGGCGCCGGGGCGGGTCGACTCCCCGCCGACGTCGACGATCGCCGCGCCCTCGTCGACCAGGCGGCGGGCGTGGCGGACGGCCGCGCTCGCGTCCTCGAACGTGCCGCCGTCCGAGAACGAGTCCGGCGTGACGTTGACGACGCCCATGATCGAGTAGGGCGTGGGCGGCATGGGCGGCGGACCGTAACGAACCGTTCACCGGCGGGGGGAAACCGCACCCTCAGAGTAGGGCGGGCCGCCGTCAAGACTCGGGCGAGCCGCCTGTGTAACGCACCGACGGAGTGCGAGTCTGCACATCGTCAAGAACGTTTCCTCCTGATGACCATGACCGCCACTGAGATCCGCACCCGCCTCGAAGCCCTCACCGAAGAGCGCCACGCCGCGCTCGCGTGGGGCGCGGACGCGATCCCGGCGTACATGGACGACCTCCAGCGCGAGATCGCCGACATGCGCGACGCCTACATCGGCGCCGCCGTGACGGAGATCGCGAGCTTCCGGGCCGCCCTCTCGGGCCCGCAGGTCGGCTGAGTCTTCCTCCCCTTCTCCCCCGAGCCCGTCCCGCCGCCCCCTCCTCCTCCTCCGGCGGGACGGGCTCAGTTTCGTTTCGCCGCGCCGGGTTCTGAACTGCGGCTGGGTGGGGTGGCGAGGGACCGGCCGCACCGATCGTGTCGAGTTAGGGCCACTGAGCCGCCCCAACGTCGACAACGACGCTCGGGAACGCCCCGAACCCACCCCCTCAATGCCGCCGTTCAAAACGCCGGCGCCACAGCAAGCACGAAACGGGCCGTTAACGACGTCGACCCCCGCCTCGCCCGGGGGAAGGGGCGGGGCGGGGGTCGGCGATGAAGGGTGTTACCAGGCGAAGCTGCCGAGCCCGTGGGGGACGGGGCGGGGCTGCTCGCGAACGACCGGAACCGTGTAGGGGTGCGCCTCGGGGAGGCGCTGAGCGGACCGGGAGTCGACCGGGGTGTCGGAAGTGAAGGAGCGCATGGCAGTGCGCGCTTTCAGCTCCGGCGCCGGGGGCGGCGGACGGCCAGCCGCTGCTGGGTGACGGCGTTCGCGTGATGGATGTGAATGAGGGAGTTCATCTGTCGCCTGGCCCTTCAGTAGGAGGGGGTGCTGCGATGACCGAACTCTCCCATCCCCTGATACGGCGGGCCGGGGGGCAGGCCAGCGAATGGCGGTGCGGGTGGGCGGTGAGAGCGGGTGCGGGAGGCCGCACCCGCTCGTGGGTGCTATGACCCGGCCCATGCCGGCTCCCTACTCCTCCCCCCTCGCGCAGGCGCTGTCGGACGACGTGCTGGACCGCTTCCTGCGCTACGTCCGCGTCGACACCCAGTCCGCCCGCGAGCGCACGCGGTCCCCGAGCACCCCGGGCCAGCTCGACCTCGCCCGCATGCTCGTCGCGGAGCTGGAGGAGATCGGCGCCGACGACGTCTCGCTCGACGACAACGGCTACGTGTTCGCCACGCTGCCCGCCCAGCAGCCCGGCGCGCCGGCCGTCGGCGTGCTCGCGCACATGGACGTGAGCCCGGACGCGCCCGGCGCCGGCGTCGAGCCGATCGTCCACCGCGACTACGACGGCGGCCGGATCGAGCTGCCGCGCGACGGCACCGTGCTCGACCCCGGGGACATGCCGCTGCTCGCGGCCAGGCAGGGGCACGACATCGTCACCTCGAGCGGCGACACGCTGCTCGGCGCCGACGACAAGGCGGGCGTCGCCGAGATCATGGCCGCCGTCGCGCACCTCGCCGCGAACCCGGACCTCCCGCGGCCCAACCTCCGCATCGGCTTCACGCCCGACGAGGAGATCGGCGAGGGCGCGAGCCTGTTCGACATCGAGCGCTTCGGCGCCGCCTGCGCCTACACGCTCGACGGCTCGGAGCGCGGCGAGCTCCAGGACGAGACCTTCTCGGGCATCGCGATCGCCCTCACCATCGACGGCGTCGACGTCCACCCCGGCTGGGCCACCGGCAAGCTCGTGAACGCGGCGAAGCTCGCGGGGCGCATCCTCGCCGCCCTGCCGCAGGACGGCCTCGCGCCGGAGACCACCGCCGGCCGCGAGGGCTTCGTGCACCCCTACGAGGTCACGGCCAGCTCCGGCCACGCCGTCGTGAAGCTGATCGCGCGCGACTTCGACGACGACCTGCTCCGGCAGCACGTGGACCTCGTCCGCCGCACCGCGGAGGAGGTCGTCGGCGCCGAGCCGCGCGCCCGCCTGGAGATCGACGTCCGCGAGCAGTACCCGAACATGCGCCGCCACATCGAGGCGTTCCCGGACGTGGCGGCCAAGGCCGAGCAGGCGATCCGCGGCGAGGGTCTCGAGCTGATCCGCACGCCGATCCGCGGCGGCACCGACGGCTCCATCCTCAGCGCCCGCGGGCTGCCCACGCCGAACCTGTTCACCGGCGGCGGCGAGTACCACTCGACCCGCGAGTGGGCATCGCTCCAGGACATGTCGTCGGCGGCCGCCGTGGTCGTGCGGCTGGCCGAGGCCTGGGCGACCGGCGGCTAGCGGCAGGCTCGGCGCCGCGGTCCTCGATCCGGCGACCACCACGCCGGAGCGCCAGGCCGGCCTCGCGAGCAGCTCGCCGCCGCCGCCCACCCCGCCAGTTCTCCCAGGCGATCGCGCGCAGCTCCGGCTCCGTGAAGCCGCCCTCGCGCAGGGCGTCGAGCAGCCGCGGCAGCCCCGCCACGTCGCCCAGGGCGGACGGGATCGTCGCGCCGTCGAAGTCGGACCCCAGCGCGACGTGCTCGACCCCGATGCGATCCGCGACGTGCCGCACGTGGGCGACGACGGCCTCGAGCGGCGTGTCGGCGTCGTCGCGCCCGTCCGCGCGCAGGAAGGCGACCGCGAACACCACGCCGACGAGCCCGCCGGACGCTCCGATGGCGTCGATCTGCGCGTCCGTGAGGTTCCGCGACGACGCGCACAGCGCGTGGGCGCCCGAGTGCGAGGCGATCAGCGGCGCGCCGTCGATCCGGGCGACGTCCCAGAAGCCCGCCTCGTTGAGATGGCTGAGGTCGACGGCGATGCCCAGCTCGGCGCAGCGGGCGACGAGCGCCCGCCCCGCCGGCGTGAGGCCGGGCCCCGTGTCGGGCGAGGACGGGAACGCGAACGGCACGCCGTGGGCGAACGCGTTCGGGCGGCTCCAGACCGGGCCGAGCGAGCGCAGGCCGGCCGCGTGCCAGAAGTCGAGCGCCTCGAGGCCCGGGTCGATCGCCTCCGCGCCCTCGAGGTGCGCGACGGCGGCCAGCACGCCCGCCTCACGGGCACGGTCGAGGTCCCCGGGCGCGCGGGCGATCGCCACGTGCCCGGCGCGCTCGAGCGCGAGCAGCCGGCCGAGCGTGCGGCCGGCGTCCGCCGCCGCGAGCCCGTGCTCGACCGGCGGCGCCGGCTCGACCTCGTAGGCGCCGTCCTGCTGCTCCAGGACGACCTCCTCGTGCCCGGGCGTGTCCGTGAACGCGGCGAAGATGCCGCCGGCCAGCCCTCCGGCGCGCGCCCGCGGCAGGTCGAGGTGACCGCCGTCACGGCCCGTCGCGAAGCGGTCGGCGTCCTCGCGCGTGAGCGCGTCGTTGTGGCCGTCGAAGACCGGGATCACGTCGTGTGCCCGCAGCGGGCGATCGTAACGCGGCGGCTTCCCGTACCCGAGGAGGCGCGCAGGCTCCCGTAACGGATGCCGGAAGGCCCCATCGTCACGGGCGGCCGCGCTTGCGATCGTCTAGTTCGATGAGCAACTGGATCCGAGCAGAGGCAGAGTCCGCCTTCGCCCGTGCCCGCCGCGCCCGCCGCCGCGCGACCCTGATGTGCAAGGTCTCCTCGCTCGGCCGCTGCACCAGCCGGCTGGCCGTCCACGATCAGCCGGCCGCCGCGGCCGCCGGCTCGGCGGCGCTGCGCGAGATCCCGCTGTCGGCCATCACCGCCACCTTGGAGCCGAACCGCGCGGAGCACTTCGACGGCGGCTTCCGCCCGGCCACGCAAGCGCGCTGCCGCTGGCTGCGCATCTGGCTCGCCGAGCGCAGCGGCGCGGTGCTCCCGCCCATCCGCGTGGTGCAGGTCGGCGCGGGCTACGCGGTCAGCGACGGCCACCATCGCGTGTCGGTCGCGATGGCCCGCGGCGCGCTGTCGATCGACGCGCACGTCGCGGCGTAGCCGCCGGCCCCTGGCCATCATCCCCGCGGTCCGGTAGACACTGCCCATGAGGGCGACGATCATCGGCGCGCCGCTCGACCTCGGCGCCGGGCGGCGCGGGGTCGACATGGGGCCGTCGGCGATCCGCTACGCCGGCCTGGAGGAGCGGCTCACGGGCCTGGGCGTCGACTGCGTCGACCGCGGCAACGTCGGGACCGCGGTCGCCGAGGCGACCGCCGAGGACGACCCGCGCGCCCGCTTCCTGCCGGCGATCCGCGCCACCTGCGAGCGGATCGCCGGGCTCGTCGGCGCGGCGCTCGACGAGGGCCGCGTGCCGATCGTGCTGGGCGGCGACCACTCGATCGCGCTCGGGACGCTCGGCGGGCTGGCCTCGCGGCGCGGCGCCGGCGCCGTGCTGTGGTTCGACGCCCACGGCGACCTCAACACGCCCGAGACGACGCCGAGCGGCAACGTCCACGGGATGCCGCTGGCCGCCGCGCTCGGCTACGGCGGCCCGGGGTTCGAGAGCGACGCCTGGACGCTGCCGGCGGTGGAGCCCGAGCGCACGGCCGTCATCGGCGCGCGCGAAATCGACCCCGGCGAGCGCGCGCTGATCGCCGAGGCAGGGCTGGCGGTGCACACGATGAGCGAGCTGGACCGGCGCGGCATCGAGGCGGTCGTGACCGAGGCGCTCGAGCGCGCCGCCGGCGCGCCGTTCGTGCACATCTCGCTCGACATGGACGGCCTCGATCCCGACGTCGCGCCCGGGGTGGGAACGCCGGTGCGCGGCGGCCTGACCTACCGCGAGGCGCACCTGGCGATGGAGCTCGTCGCCGAGTCCGGCCTGCTCTGCTGCTTCGAGATCGTCGAGGTCAACCCGATCCTGGACGGGCGCAACGCCACCGCCGCGCTCGCGGTCGAGCTGGCCGCGAGCGCGTTCGGGGCGACGACGCTCTAGAGGTCGTAGGGGTAGTCGGTCAGCGTCTCGCAGCCGTCGTCGGTGATCAGCAGCAGGTCCTCGAAGCGGACGCCGCCGATGCCGTCGAGGCCCTCGATGCCGGGCTCGACGGCGATGACGTCGCCGGCCACCAGCGTCTCGCCCCCGGCGAGGCCGAGCCCGGGCGGCTCGTGGACCTCGAGGCCGACGCCGTGCCCGAGCCCGAAGTAGAAGCCGTGGCTGAGCGTCTCGCCGGGCTTGCGCGTGCGCTGCGTGGGATGGCCGGCGCGCTCCACGACCTCGGCGGCGATGTCGTACAGCTCGCGGCCGCCGACGCCCGGGCGCGCGGCGGCCCGCACGGACTCGAGCGCGTCGCGCACGACGTCGCGCAGCGTCGCGACCTCGTCGCTGACCGTGCCGTTCACGAACGTCCGGGTCATGTCCGCCCAGCAGCCGCTCTGCTCGTCGCGCGGCCACAGGTCGATCGTGATCGGGAGGTCCGCGGGAAGCGGTCCCGAGCCGGGATCGTGCCCGCCGCCCGACAGCGCCGAGGTGACCATGATGTCCGGCGGGGCGGGGGCGCCGAGCGCCGCGCAGGCGTCCCGGATCGCCGCGCGCACGCGCTCGGCGGTCAGCGGCTCGCCGCCGTCGATCAGCTTCCCGTCGCGCCGCTCGGCGCCGCGGATCAGCTTCTCGCCGGCCAACATGCCGGCCTCCGCCGCGCGCTGGGCGCGCCGGATGCCCGCCAGCTCCGCCTCGTTCTTCACGCGCCGGCGGGCCTCGACGGCCGGCGGGTCGACCTCGAGCGCGATGCCCTCGCCGCGCAGCCGGTCGGCGACCGCCACGGGGAGGTCGAACGGCGCGACCGCGCCGTCGACGCCCCAGCGCCGCAGCGCCCGGACCGCGACCTCGAGCTCCGCGTCGTCGCGCGACATGCCCTCCTCGACCAGCTCGTAGAGCCCCAGCTCGGCGATGTTCACGAGCTCGGCGCCGGGCAGCACCTCGGCGATGCGGTCGGCCTCGAGGGTGTTCGTCATCACGTGCGCGCGCCCGTCGTGGTCCACGAACAGGAACGGGTCCATGATCTCCAGCGGGACCTCGTGGCGGAGGGCGGGGTAGCGCACCGTGTCGCCGTATAGAAGGATCGTCATGCGCCAAGCCTATGGGGGTCGCGAATAGGGGGATCCCCCGATGCGCCCGGGGCCGCGTGCCGCGACCGTTGCCGGCATGACGACCATCCCCGCCTCCCCCCTCGCCGACGCGCTGCGCTCCGCCGGCTTCGTCGGCCGCCTCGTCGAGCCGGGCGACGACGGCTACGACGCCTCCCGCCGCACCTGGAACGGCGCGATCGACCGCGTTCCCGCCGCGGTCGCCCACGCGACCGACGCCGACGACGTGTCGGCCGCCATCCGCGCGGCGCGGGCCGCCGGGCTGCCGTTCACGATCCGCGCCGGCGGGCACTCCGTCTCGGGCCGCTCGGTGCGCGACGGCGCGGTGTGCATCGACCTGCGGGCGCTGAACGCCGTCGAGGTCGACCCGCGGCGCGCGATCGTGCGCGTCGGCGGCGGCGCGCTGCTCAGCGAGCTCGACGCGGCCACGCAGGAGCACGGCCTCGCGGTGCCCGCGGGGCAGGTGTCGCACACGGGCGTCGGCGGGCTGACGCTCGGCGGCGGCATCGGCTGGCTGATGCGCCACCACGGCCTCACCGTCGACTCGCTGCTCGCGTGCGAGGTCGTGCTGGCGGACGGCCGGATCGTCCGCGCGAGCGCGGACGAGCACCCGGACCTGTTCTGGGCGCTGCGCGGCGGCGGCGGCGACTTCGGCGTCGTGACGCAGTTCGAGTTCCGGGCGCACCGCGTCGGGCCGATGGTGCTGGCGGGCATGCTCGTGTACCCGTGGGAGCGCGCCGGCGAGGCGCTGCGCGCGAGCCGCGCGCTGATGGACGTCGGCGCCGCCCGAGCTGACGATCTTCGACGTGCTCGTCACCGCGCCGCCCGCCGAGCCGTTCCCGGTCGATCTCCAGGGCCGCCGCGTGGCGCTGGTGAGCGTCGCGTGGAGCGGCGACATCGCCGAGGGCGAGCGGGTGCTCGCGCCGCTGCGCGAGGCCTGCCCGCCGGCGCTCGACCTGATCGGGCCGATGCCGTACGTCGCGCTCCAGCAGATGCTCGACGCGACCGCCCCGCACGGCTGGCGCTTCTACGACCGCCTCCACTACCTCCCCGAGGTCTCCGACGGCCTCATCGACGCGCTGGTCGCCGGCTTCGAGGCGGTGCCCGCGCCCGAGGCGCACGTGGTCACGGGCTGGATGGGCGGCGCGATCGACCGCGTCGCGCCGGGCGAGACGGCGTTCGGCCACCGGGGCGCGCGGGCGTTCACGTGGTTCATCGGCTGCTCGGGGAACGAGCCGATCGAGCCGGTCACCGCCTGGGTGCGCGAGCTGTGGGAGGCCACGGAGCGCTTCGCCACCGGCGGCGTCTACGTCAACGCGCTGGACCGCGAGCGGCCGGTGCGCGACGCGTACGCCGACGAGGTGTGGGAGCGGCTCGTGGCGGTCAAGCGCCGCTACGACCCCGACGGCGTCTTCGCCGGGAACGGGATCGGCTAGCGGCGCTAGATCCCCTCGCGGACGGCGTGCGCGGCCGCCTCGGCGCGGCTGCGCACGCCGAGCTTGGCCAGCACGCGGCCGACGTGGTGCTCGGCCGTCTTGGGCGCGATCACGAGGCGCTCGGCGATGGCGGCGTTCGACAGGCCGGCCGCGAGCAGGCGCAGGACCTCGCGCTCGCGGGCGGTCAGGTCGTCGCGGTCGCCGCGGGTGGTCTGCCGGCCGGCGACGCCGAGGTCGCGGAGCAGCGCGGCGGCCCGGTCGGCGTCGTGGCGCGCGCCGAGGCGCTCGAGCGCGTCGCGGGCCGCGCGGGCGCAGGCGGGCGCGAGCGGCGAGGCCTCGGCGGCCAGCACCTCGGCGAGCGCGAGACGGGCGCGCGCCTCGTCGTGCGGGTGCGCCAGGTCCGCGAAGCGGGCGGCGGCGTCCTCCAGCTCGCGCCTGGCGGCGGCGGTGTCGCCGCGGGCCGCCGCGACCGCGCCGGCCAGCGCCGCCGCCTCGGCGACGACGTCGTCGCGGTTCAGGCGCGTGGCGGCCGCGCGAAGGCTCTCGGCCGCGGCGTGCGCGCTCGTCGAGGTCGCCTTCGGCGAGCGCGAGAGCACCCCGAAGCGCGCCGATCTCGACGTCCTCCGCGTCGGCGTCCCCGCCCAACGGCGCGCCCTCCCCGCCCAGCTGCGCGCCCTCCCCGCCCAGCGGCGCGCCCTCCTCGCCCATCGGCGCGCCGGTCCGGCGCTCGAGCCGCGCGCGCGCCAGCGGGCGCTCGCCGCGTTCGAGGTGGAGCCGGACGAGCGGCGCCAGCGCGACCGGCTCGTCCTCGAGGCCCTCGAGCAGGCGCCCGGCCTCGTCGGTCCGGCCCTGGCGCAGCCGCAGGTCGGCGAGCACGGCGAGCGGCAGCGCGTGGCCCGTGCCGCGCCGGCGGTCGGGGCGGCGCCGCAGCGCCTCGGCCAGCACGGCCTCGGCGCGCTCCCACTCGCCGGCGCGCACCAGCACGGCGCCGTAGATGCCGCGGCACCAGGACTGCACGGGCGTGAATCGCCGGCGCTCCGTGAACTCCACGACCGCCTCGCACCACTGCGCGGCCCGGCGGACGTCGGCGAGCCCGTCGCACACGACGAGCGTGGTGCAGCAGGCGTCGCCGCACGCCAGCGGGTCGCTCGTCTCGCCGCCGAGCGCGACGGTCATCGCCTCGTCGAGCAGCGCCACGCCCTCGCCGACGCGGCCCTGGCGGGTGAGCGCGCGGCCGAGCTGGGCGAGCGCCATGCACTCGACGTCGGGATCGGTCAGCGCGTGCGCGACCTCGAGCGCGGCGCGCGCGTGGCGCTCGGCCAGCGCCGCGTCGCCCGCCCGCTTGGCCTCCTCGATCTCGAGCCAGCCGAGCTCGGGCACCGTCCCGGTGCCGGCGAGCAGCCGCCGCGCCCGGGCGATCCACCCCGCCGCGGCGGCGTGCCGGCCGTCGATCCGCTCCTCGCCGGCCAGGTACGCGGCCAGGCCGCCCGCGCGCCGGGCGTCGCCGCGGCGCTGGTAGGCCGCGTACGCCTCGCGCCGCCGGGCGATGCCCGCATCGCGCTCGCCGAGCCACCACAGCGCCTGCCCGAGCCCGTCCAGCGCCTCGGGATCGCCGGGCTCCTGCTCCAGCGCCGCCGCGAACGCGTCGCGCGCGCCCGCCCAGTCGGCGTCCGCGAAGAGCTGCCAGGCGGTCGGCTTCAGGACTGCGGGTGGACGATGTCGACCAGCCAGGAGACGCCGAACCGGTCGATCAAGGCGCCGAACTCGTCACCCCACACCTGCTTCTCGAACGGCACGGTGACCGTGCCACCCTCCGAGAGCCGCTCCCAGTAGGAGCGCAGCGCGTCCTCGTCGTCGCCACTCAGGCTCACCGAGATGTTCGTCCCGGCGTTGTACGGCGCCCCGGGAGGCGAGTCCGAGCCCATCAGCGTGAAGCCGAGGTCGCTCTCGAGCTGGCTGTGCATGACCTTGTCGGCGTCTGAGCCGGTCGCGCCGCCGAGCTCGCCGAACGTGCTGACGGTCAGCGAGCCGCCCAGGACCTCGCCGTAGAACTCCATCGCCTCCCGGGCGTTGCCGTCGAACGTGATGTACGGGTTGAGCCGTGAGGCCATCGGACGCTCCTTGCTCGGCTGGTCGCTCCCGATCCTCGCAGACCGGCGCGCGCTGGCGCGCTCGCGGCGGCGCGGCGCTCAGGACGATGCCGGCGACCACGGCGACCGCGCCGAGCAGCTGCGCGGCCGCGGCGGTCTCGCCGAACGCGAGCCAGCCGGTGGCGGCGCCGACGAGCGGCTCCAGGTTGAGGAAGGCGCCCGCCGTCTCGGCCGGGACGTGCGCCTGGCCGTGGGCGAACAGCCAGAACGGCAGCAGCGTGCCGGCCAGCGACAGCGCGACCAGCGCGACGACCGGACCGGCGACGGACGGCGCCGGCGGGGCGCCCTCCCAGACGGCGGCCACGGGCAGCGCGACCAGCGCGCCCGCCGCGAACTGGACGGCGGTGACGGCGGCCGGGTCGCGGCCCGCGAGCAGGCGCGGCTGGGCCACGATGAAGGTGGCCGACAGCGCCACGGAGCCGAGCACGAGCAGGTCGCCGGGCAGCGTCGCGCCCGACCCGCCGGCGCCCGCCACGGCGGCCACGCCGCCGAGCGCGACGGCGTAGCCGCCCCAGGCGACCGGGCGCGTCGCGCCCTGCCCGAACGCGGAGGCGAGCAGCGCCACCAGCACGGGCACCGCGCCGACCACGAGCGCCGCGTGGCTGACGCTGGTGCGCTCGATGCCGGCGTTCTGGAGCAGGATCACCGCGCCGAAGCCGATCGCGCCCGCGCCGGCCACGGCCGGCGTGAGCGCCGCGCGCAGGCCGCGCCGGCCGACCCACGCGAGCAGCGGGGCGGCGAGCGCGAAGCGGAGCACGGTGAGCCAGCCCGCGCCCAGCCAGTCGAGCGAGAGCTTCGACAGCGGCACGGTGAGGCCCCACAGCGCGCCGGCTGCGGCGAGGGCGAGGAATGCGGTGCGGTTCGTCTTCATGTCCACAACCATGATCGGCGATTTCCGCTACTGACAGAGCGTAGACTCGACAGTTCGTCGTCTAGACGGAATAATATTTGGCGATATGGCCGTTCAGCTTGATTCTATTGATGTCCGGCTGCTGGAGGAGCTCCAAGCCGACGCGGACCGCTCCAACGTGGGGCTCGCGCGCATCGTCGGCCTCTCCCCCGCCGCGACCCTGCACCGCGTCCGGCGGCTGAAGGAGTCCGGCATCATCCGGGCCATCACCGCCCGGGTGGACTCCCCCGCGGCCGGCTTCCCGCTCCAGGTCTACGTCGCCGTGACGCTCGAGCGCCACGACGACACCGCCCACCGCCGCTTCGGCAACGCCGTCCGCGCGATGCCGGAGGTGATCGGCGCCGACTGGGTGACCGGCGAGACCGACGCGATGCTGCTCGTCGTCGCCCGCGAGGTCGCCGAGCTCCAGCGCGTGCTCGTCCGCCTCTCCACGCGGGGCGGCGCCGCCCGCGTGATGACGCTGCTGCGGCTGGAAGAGCTCAAGCCCGCCTCGCCGCTGCCTTTGGAACCGTCGCGGTAGCCGTGCCGGGACATGCGTCTTGAACGGCGGCTGGGTGGGGAAGCGAGGGTGCCGCCCGCTCCGCGAGACCTGACTTTCTGTCGCTCAGAGACAGAAACCCGACATCTCGCGAAACCGCCCGCCGCGAGACGCGACTTTCTGCCGCTGAGAGGGAGAAACTCGCACCTCGCGGAACGGCACGGACCGCCGCCGTCACCAGCACCCCACCCAGCCGCCGTTCAGAACGCCGGCGCCCACCAAATCGCCCGCCGTTCAAAACGGCGGCGTCCACCAAACCGACCCGTTAAATGCGTCGACCCCCGCCTCGCCGGGGGGAAGGAGCGAGGCGGGGGCCGGCGGGGGAAGTGCTACCAGGCGGTGGCGCCGAGCCCGTGTGGGATGGGACGCGGCTGCTCGCGCACGACCGGAACCGTGTAAGAGTGCGCCTCGGGGAGGCGCCGAGCGTACCGGGTGTCCACCGGGACGATGTAGCCGTAGGAGCGCATCAGATGCTGCGCTTCCGGGAGCTGAAACGTCGGGGGCGGCGGACGGCCAGTCGCTGCTGGTTCATGGCCTGCGCGTGATGGATGTGGAGGAGGGAGTTCATCTCAGTCGCCTGGGTGTTGCTGCGATGACCGAACTCTCGCACCGCGTGATACGCCTGAGGCACGGGCAGCCCTGTCAATCGCGGGTGCGGCGACCCGCCCCGAGACGGGGGATAGCCCCACCCCGCCCGACGGGCGGCAGCAGTAGCTAGGCGAGGTCCGGCTTCTCGGGAAGCCCGAGGCCTCGGGCCTCGGCGGCGCCGCCGGCGAGGCCGGGACGCGGGAGCGGGCGCGGGACGTCGCGGCCGGCGCGGTCCGCGGCCGGCGGCAGCTCCGGGCGCTCCGGCGTACCGCCGGAGGGCACGTCGGAGCCGAAGACGTCCTCCTCGGTCTTGCCGACGAGCAGCGCCTCGAACTCCTCGCGCTCGATCGTCTCGCGCTTGAGCAGGATCTCGGAGATCGTCGTGAGCTTCTCGCGGTGCTCCTGGAGGATGTCCTTGGCCTGCTGGTGCGCGGACTCGACGATCCGGCGGATCTCGTCGTCGATCTCGCGCGCGATCTCGTCGGAGTAGTCCGGCTCGGCCGAGAACTCGCGGCCCAGGAACGGCTGGCCGTGGTCGTGGCCGAACACGCGCGGGCCGAGCTTCTCGCTCATGCCGAAGCGCATGACCATCTGCTTGGCGGTCGCGGTGACCTTCTCGATGTCGTTCGACGCGCCCGTGGTGATCTCGCCGAAGACGATCTCCTCCGCGGCGCGGCCGCCGAGCGTCATCGCCATCGTGTCGGTCAGCTCCGCGCGCGTGGTGAGGAACTTGTCCTCCGACGGCAGCGAGATCGTGTAGCCCAGCGCCTGGCCGCGGCTGATGATCGAGATCTTGTGGACCGGGTCGGAGTGCTCGAGGTAGTTGCCGACGATCGCGTGGCCCATCTCGTGGTACGCGGTGATCAGTCGCTCCTTCTCGCCCATGACCCGGGTCTTCTTCTCCGGGCCGGCGACCACCCGCATGATGCCCTCTTCGAGCTCGATCTGGGTGATCTCCTTCTTGCCCGTGCGGGCGGCGAGCAGGGCGGCCTCGTTGACGAGGTTGGAGAGGTCGGCGCCGGTGAAGCCGGGCGTCTGGCCGGCCAGCGCGTCGATGTCGATCTCCTTGGCCAGCGGCTTGCCGCGCGTGTGGACCTCGAGGATCTTGGCGCGGCCCTTGCGGTCCGGCCGGTCGACGGTGATCTGGCGGTCGAAGCGGCCCGGGCGCAGGAGGGCGGGATCGAGGATGTCGGGCCGGTTGGTGGCCGCGATCATGATGATGTTGTCCTTGGCCTCGAAGCCGTCCATCTCGACGAGCAGCTGGTTGAGCGTCTGCTCGCGCTCGTCGTGACCGCCGCCGAGGCCGGCGCCGCGGTGGCGCCCGACGGCGTCGATCTCGTCCATGAAGATGATGCAGGGCGAGTTCTGCTTGGCCTGCTCGAACAGGTCGCGCACGCGGGAGGCGCCGACGCCGACGAACATCTCGACGAAGTCCGAGCCCGAGATGGAGAAGAACGGCACGCCCGCCTCACCCGCGACCGCGCGGGCGAGCAGCGTCTTGCCGGTGCCCGGAGGCCCGTAGAGCAGCACGCCCTTGGGGATCCGCGCGCCGAGCGCCTGGAACTTCTTCGGGTTCTCGAGGAACTCCTTGATCTCGTGCAGCTCCTCGACCGCCTCGTCCACGCCGGCGACGTCGCGGAACGTGATCTTCGGCGAGTCGACCGACAGCCGCTTGGCGCGCGACTTGCCGAACGACATCACCTTCGAGCCGCCGCCTTGGACCTGGTTCATCAGGAAGATCCAGAACCCGATGAAGATCAGGAACGGCAGGACGTAGGTGAGCAGGCTGAGGATGACGTTCGAGCGCGCGGGCTTGACGTCGAAGTCGTTGATCAGCCCCTCCGCCTTCGCGGTGCGCAGGCGGTTGACCAGCACGTCGGAGTAGTCGAGCGGGTAGCCGACCTCGTAGCGGGCCTTGTCGGGGCCGCGCAGGGTGACCTCCGCCGAGTTGTCCTTGGTCTTGAGCGTCACGCTCGCGACCTTGTTGTCGTCGATCTGCTCGAGGAAGCCGGCGAACGACTGGGCGGGCGCGCGGTCCGAGTTCGCGATCAGCTTCGAGGCGAAGAACGCCAGCACGATCACGATCAGGATCGGGAACGCGGCGCTCTTGAAGAACCGGCTCATGAGCTATCGGCGCGCCGCAAGCACGCAGGGGTGATACGGCTGGACAAGATGAACAAGGCTACCAAGAGTCTTTCGGCGTACTGGAGGGCTTTCGGCGTTGCCGAGACCAGGCTTGAGCAGTCTGGTCAGCGTTCCTCTGTGTTTCTTAACGGACCCGGCGTCAGCTCGGATCGCCGTCTTCGAACACCAGCGCCGCCACGTACGGCAGGTTCCGGTATCGCTCCGCGTAGTCCAGGCCGTAGCCGATCGCGAACTTGTCCGGGATCTCGAAGCCGATGTAGCGGGCCTTGGTCTCGATCTTGCGCCGCTCGGGCTTGGTGAGCAGCGCGCACACCTCGAGCGACCGCGGCTTGCGCGCCTCGAGCGTCCGCATGAGGTACTGGAGGGTCAGCCCGGAGTCCACGATGTCCTCCACGATCAGGACGTCGCGGCCCTCCAGCGGGGCGTCGAGGTCCTTGAGGATCCGCACCACTCCCGAGGAGTCCGTCGAGGAGCCGTAGGAGGCGACGGCCATGAAGTCGACCTCGCAGGGCACGTCGATGTGCCGCATCAGGTCCGAGAGGAAGAAGACGGCGCCCTTGAGCACGCCGACCAGGAGCAGGTCCTTGCCCTCGTAATCACGCGAGACCTGCTCGCCCAGCTGCCGGACCCGGTGCTGGAGGTCGTCGGCCTGGACCAGGATCTCGCCGATGGCCTCGTCGCGGAGCACGGCCGCGCAGTCTAGGCGCTCGGCCGCCAGCTCAGCCGGGCGCGCTCGCGGGTCCGCGCGGTGACACGGAACGCCTCGCCCGTGGCCACGCCCGGGATCCACGCGATCTCGCCCGCGGAGAGGATCACGGGCGTGCGCGCGCGACGGGCGCGCGGCACGCGGCGGTCGGTGAACAGGTCCTGGAGGGAGCGGCTGCCGGGGGCGCCGAGCGGGCGCATGCGGTCGCCGGCGCGCCAGGCGCGGACCTCGAGCGGCGTGGCGAGGGCGTCGAGGTCGAGCGTGCCGTCGGCGATCGGCAGGCCGGCGCCGACCTCGCTCGTCAGCTCGCCGCCGCCGAAGGCCGTGCGGCCCGGCAGGGCGAGGCTCGTGGGAGCGGCCGGAGCGGGGACCCCCGCCGCTCGAAGCGCAACCGCCCGTACTCGCACCACGGCGCGCAGCCCGTCCCCGAGGTCGAGCGAGGCGCTGCCGCCACGGGCACCGAGGGCGAGGATCTCCGCGGCACGGGAACCGATCGCCGGCGCGCCGGGGCCGGCGAGCCGTTGCAGGACGAGCCGCGCGAGCGCCGGCGAGAGGCCGGCCAGCCGGGCGACCTCAACAGTCGTCGTCGAGTTCGGGCCACCCAGCCGCCCTAAGTCGACGACGAAGTCGTCCACGAGCGCGTCGAGCACCTCGGCCTCGTCGCGCAGCGTCGCGAGCGTGCGCAGCACGTTGGCCTCCGCGGCCGGGTGCAGGCCGCGCAGGGCCGGCAGCAGGTCGTGGCGGACGCGGTTGCGCGCGAACGCCGGCGAGGCGTTCGTCGGGTCCTCGCGCCACGCCAGGCCGCGCTCCTCGCAGTAGGCCGCCGTCTCCGCGCGCGTGACCTCGAGCAGCGGCCGGACGAGCCGGCCGGCGCGCGGGCGCATCCCGAGCAGCGCCGTGCGCCCGGGCGAGGCGGCAAGCCGGTAGAGCACGGTCTCGACCTGGTCGGTCGCCGTGTGGCCGGCGGCGATGTCGCCCTCGGCGAGGCGCTCGGCCTCGGCGTAGCGGACCTCGCGCGCCCACGCCTGCACGTTTCCGCGCGGCGCCCCCGGCCGGTGGACGGTGAGCGGGACGCCGAGCCGCTCGCACAGCGCCGCGCACGCCTCGGCGTCGGCGGCGGACGACTCGCGCAGCCCGTAGTCGACGTGCAGCGCGCGGACCGGCCCCGCCAGCCGCACCGCGAGGTCGAGCAGGCAGACGCTGTCGCGGCCGCCGGAGAGCAGGACGAGGACCGGGCGGCCGGCCGCGAGCAGCCCGCCGGCGCGGACGCGGGCCTCGATCGCGGCGGCGCGCGTCATCGCGGCTCCCCCTGGCGCGCCAGGAACAGCTCGGTCGGCTCGGTGAACCCCTTGAGCTGCACCTGGCCGATCTGCTCGAAGTCCAGGTGGCGGCCGGCGGCCTCCACGACCTGGCGGGTCGCGAGCACCTCGCCGCCGGCGGCCCGCGCGCCGACGCGCGAGGCCAGGTTCACCGCCCGCCCGTAGTAGTCGCCGTCGCGGTAGAGCGCGCCGCCGGCGTGGATGCCGATCCGCGGCAGCGGCCGCTGGTCCTGGAGCAGCTGGAAGCCGACCGCCCAGTCCACGAGCGCCGACGGATCGGAGCCGACGATCATCACCTCGTCGCCGATCGTCTTGATGACGCGCGCGGTGTCGGGCAGCGTCTCCTCGACGGCCTCGACGAAGCGCTCCACGACGTCGACGGCCTGCTCCTCCCCCGCCTCCTCGGTGAGCCGGGTGTAGCCGGCGAGGTCCGCGAACGCGATGCCGACGCGCAGGCGGCCGAGGTCCGCATCGCCGTCGACCTCCTGCTCGACGTGGCCGACGACGTCCTGCTCGATGAAGTGCTGGAGCCAGCGCTGGTGGACGTGCTCCATGATCGGCGCCGCCAGCGGCAGCAGGTCGGACGCGAGGCCCTCCATCTCCTCGGCGATCTGGAGGTTGTCGACGCCGTCGCGGATCAGCGGCTCGTGCACGAACAGGTGGAAGAGCTTCACCTCCGCGTCCGCGATCTGGGCCAGCGCCTGCCCGTACACGCGCACGAGCTGGAGGAAGGCGACGAGCGGGAAGCCGGCCGACAGGACCGCGGCCATGTAGCGCAGGAGCTGGACGTCGTCGTCGGTGATCGCCTCGTCGAGCGCGGTGGTGGAGAAGCCCGCCGTCGTCCAGATGCGGCGGATCAGCGCCGGCTCCAGCCCGGTCTCCTCCGCCGCCTCCTCCAGCGTGCGGGTGTCCGCGGGCGGCGGGAACAGCTCCTCCATGTAGCCGTAGGCGAGCCGGCCGCTGCGGGCCGCGCGGCGGATCTCCTCCAGCGAGTGGCCGCGCTCGCGCATGCGGGCGACGATCCGCGCCTGGGCGACCGCCGCGGGCGTCCAGCGGCCGTCGCGCAGCGGCACGATGTCCTCGCGGGTCCAGCGCCGGAGCGTGTCCGGGGACACGTCGACGTCGCGCGCGACCTCGCTCAGAGACGGCTCGGACATGGCCTTGGACGCTAGTAGAGGCCTGAACAAGAAAGCGGCGGAACCGGAGCTCCGCCGCCTTTGCGGGCAATGCGGCCCGCTGCCTCGGCCGGCGGCGTTCGTCAAGGGCGACGCCTTGCGGGCTCACCCCCGGAAAGGGGCTGCCCACTTCCCGGCCTGATGGTTTGAGATGTCTATCGCGGCCGCCGACCCGTGTCAACCGGAGCGGCAGCGGTCTGACCTTCCGGCGGGGTCAGACGAGGAGGTGCGGGTGCTCGCGCTCGAGGTACTCGCGGTAGCGGGCGTAGATCGGCTTCGTGATCGGGATCAGGCTGAGCGCGGCCTTCACGTCGCCGCCGGACTTGATCCGCCGGCGGGCGAGCGCGACGGCGACGTTCTCCTTGCCCTGGAAGTACTTGTTGGCCGTCTCGGAGGACATGGCCATCTTCACCTTGGGCTCCCAGTCGACCTCGTCGGACCACTCCCAGTGCAGGTTGCCGTCCTCGCCGTCCTCCGACGCGCGGATGTTGACCACGAGGTCCAGGTCGGTGAACTCGAAGCGCTGGGGGACGTCGGCGTCGCGGAGCTTCGGCCCCATCTCGGGGTCCGAGTCCATCATCGTGAAGACCTGGTCGATGACCTCGACGAACTCGTCCTCGGAGTCGAACTCGGCCTTGGCCACGCTCAGCTCGACCCCGACGCCCTGCGGGTCGCGGGCTTGCGCGTGCCGGCCGCGGGCTTGCGCGTGCGGCCGGCTTCGCGCGCGGCTTGCGCGTGCCGGTGGTCTTGGCCGCCGTGCGCGCCGCCGAAGGCTTCGCGGGCGCCTTGGCGGCGGTCGAGGCCTTGCGCAGTCGACGCCTTGGAGCCGCTCGAGGCCTGGCCGCCGGCGCCCTGCGCGGCCCGGCGGCCGGCTTCGCGGCCGCCTGCTTCTCGAGCTCCGCCACGCGGCGCGACAGCGCCTCGATCTCGGTGCGCATGCCCTTGACGTCCTCGAGCACGCGCAGGTCGTCGAAGCTCTCGCGGATGCCGCTGCGCGGCGTGCGCGACGTCGTCCAGGAGGTTGCGCCCGCGGTCGCGCGCGCCCTCCGTTCCCTCGCTCGTAGCCTGGAACGTGCGCTCGACGGCGCCGCGGACGGCGTCGACCACGTCGGAGGGTTCGCGGCCCTTCTTGGATGCCTTCTTGTCCTTCTTGGCCATGGTTGCGCCAGTCTAAGGCCTGTGACCGATGCCGCGACCATCCACCTGCGCCCCCACGCCGACGTGGCCGAGCGCGTGCTGCTGCCGGGCGACCCGGGCCGAGCGCTGCGCCTGGCGCAGCAGCTCCTCGACCCGCCCCGCATGCTCAACCACAACCGCGGCCTGTGGGGCTACACGGGGACCGCGCCCGACGGCGGGCTGCTGACCGTGCAGAGCACCGGGATGGGCGGCCCGAGCGCCGCGATCGTGGCCGAGGAGCTGATCGCGCTCGGCGCCCGGCGGCTGCTGCGGGTCGGCACCTGCGGCGCGCTCGCCGGCGGGCTGGAGCTCGGCACGCTCGTCGTGGCCGACGGCGTGCTCGCCGAGGACGGCACGAGCCGCGCGCTCGGCGCCGGCCGCCACCGTGCGGCCCGACCCGGACCTGCACGCCGCGCTGGTCGCCTCGGCGAACGGCGCGCGCGAGGGGCTGGTCGTCTCGTCGGACCTCTTCTACGACCCCGACCGCTCGCGCGCCGAGCGCTGGGTCGCCGCGGGCGCGCTGGCGGTCGAGATGGAGGCCGCGACGCTGTTCGCGGTGGCCCAGCGGCACGGCGTCGCCGCCGCGTGCGTGCTCGCGGTCAGCGACGTCGTCGCCGCCGGCACGCGGATCGCCGCCGAGGACCTCGAGCGCGCGGAGGCCGAGCTCGGGCGGGTCGGCGCGGCGGCGCTCGCCGTGCCGGGCTCTTGAACTGCGCTGGGTGGGGGTGGCGAGGTGCGGCGCCGGCATCGTTGTCGAGTTAGGGCGGCTCAGTGGCCCGAAGTCGACACCTCGCCGATTCGGCTCATCCCTCGCCACTCCCACCAGCCGCCGTTGACGTCGCCGGACGCCGGCCGCGCGGCTCGGCGCGGCGGCGCTCGCCTAGGACTTCTTCGCGCGCGCCTTGCGCGGCTTCGCGGCCGGCTTGGGCCCGTCCACCTCGAGCCGCTCCTGCTCGCGCGGACACGGGCGCGGGGCCGACGGCGCCGGTCAAGAGCGAGACGTCGGACGCGAGCTTGCCGAGCTGGCCCTCGATCGAGACGAGGCGCTCGTCGAGCGTGGCCAGCGGGTTGGCGTCGCCGCGGTCGAGCGAGGCGATGCGCTGGTCGAGCCGGTCGACCGCGTCCTCGATGCCCTCGAGCCGCTGGGAGACCGCCCGCAGCCGCCGGGTCAGCCGCTCGACGTCGGCCGCCGACGGGATGTTCAGGGCCCCGAGCGCGGCCTCCTGGGCCTGGGTCGCACGCTCGCGCGCCTCGAACGCCCGGCTGATGGCGCTGTTGACGAGCGGGTTCTCCAGCAGGTCCTGCGCCAGCTTGCCCAGCGCGTCCTCGCCCTGGCGGGCAAGCCGGTCGCGCAGCCCCTCGTCTGCCATGGTGTTCCTCCTGCCTGCCCGAAGTTCGATTTCTCGCCTGAGCGGGCACGCTAGCGCACACCCGGCTTCTCGCCGGGGCCAGGGAGAACGCAGCTAACCTTCTACTTGAGGGTGAGGAGGCGGGAATCCGGCGAGAAATCGCCAAGATCACCGCAAGACAACGCCCTGTTAACCGTTCTGGATTGCAAGCGCCCCATGCCGACCGATAGCGTGCCAAGCCGAAGACAGGGTCCCGTGCCCGGAAATAACGCCATGTGGAGGGCGTTCCGGGGGAGTGGGAGGGAACCCCGCACCCGATGAACGTTCGCCCACTGCTGACAGCCCTCATCGCGACTGCGTTGTACGCGGTCGTCCTCGTGAGCACGGCCTCCGCCGAGCTGCACAACGTGCGCGTGACGCTGGTCACCGGCAAGGTCGTCACCGTCCAGGTCGACATCCCGCCGGGCGGCGCCGTCACGGCAGCCTCGCTCCCGAACCTCGGCGCGGCGGTCCAGAGCATCGAGGACCTCGGGCCCGTCCAGGTGCCCACCCCGGTCCCGACGCCGCAGGTCCCGGTCCCGACGCCGCAGGTCCCGAACGTCCCCGTGCCCACGCCCGACACGCCCGACCTTCCCGGCACGCCCGACACGCCCGACACGCCGGACACGCCCGGCGACGGCGGCGGTGGCGGCGGCTCCGGGCCGCTGCCCGGCGGCGGGCAGCCCGGCGTCCGCGCCCGAGCGGGGCGGCGCCAAGCGCCCGGGCGCCAACACCGAGTCGATCGCCGGCCGCGTCCGCAAGAACTCGCGCAAGGCGCGCGAGCGCGCGCGCGAAGGTCACGAAGAAGCCAGGGCGGAACCTCGACGGGAGCCCGACGGTTGACAACCCGACCTTCTCGATGGCGCTGCCCGGCGCCGCCCCGATCGGCGTCCCGAACTTCTTCATCGACAAGTTCCGGATCCCGCCCTTCCTGCTCTCGATCTACCAGGCGGCCGGCATCCAGTACGGCGTCCGCTGGGAGGTCCTCGCCGCGATCAACGAGATCGAGACCGACTACGGCCGCAACCTGAACATCTCCACCGCGGGCGCGGTCGGCTGGATGCAGTTCATGCCCGCCACCTGGAAGATGTACGGCGTCGACGCCAACAACGACGGCGAGAAGGACCCGTACAACCCGGTCGACGCGATCTTCGCCGCCGCCCGCTACCTGCGCGCCGCGGGCGCCGACACGGACATCCGCAAGGCGATCTTCGCCTACAACCACGCCGACTGGTACGTCGACTCCGTCCTCCTGCGCGCGCGTGTGATCGGCGGGCTGCCCAGCAACCTCGTCGGCTCGCTGACGGGCCTCACGCAGGGCCGCTTCCCGGTCCACGCCAAGGCGACCTACGCCGACGACATCTCCGAGCGCGACATCAAGCGCCTGAAGGGCAAGGGCAACAAGGCCGTCGTCGTCGAGTCCGGCCGCGACCGCCGCGGGATCAAGGTCTTCGCGCGCAAGGGCGCGCCGGTGATCGCCGTCAACGACGGCCGGATCGTCCGCATCGGCGAGTCCAAGCGGCTCGGCCGCTTCGTCAAGCTCCAGGACGTCTACGGCAACACGTACACGTACGCGCACCTGGCCACGGTCGCGAAGCGCTACCCCGCGCCGAAGCCGCAGAAGGTCACCAAGGAGCAGGTCCAGCGCGAGCTGAAGCTGCCCGAGCCCGACGCCGCGCCGACCCAGGAGGCCTCGGGCACCAAGACGCCGGCCAGGAGCGCGCCGCGCAAGGCGACCGCCCGCCGCGCCGCGCCGTCCGCGCGCGAGAAGGTGAGCAAGGAGCGCACCCGCGCGCAGTCCGAGCGCTCCGCCGCGAAGCAGCGCCTGTTCGCCAACCCGCGCCGCCCGCGCGCGGCCGAGGCCGGCGGCGCCCAGCAGGAGTTCGAGCGCACCGGCCGGATCGACAACACGACGACGTTCCAGGGCTACTTCAGCCGCATCTTCGGGCTGGACCGCAAGGACGTCCGCCTGAAGAAGCTGCGCGAGGGCTCGCCCGTCGTGGCCGGCACGATCCTCGGCCGCATCGGCCGCACCCAGCCGCGCTCGGCGCCGCACGTGCTGTTCGAGATCCGCCCGGCCGGCCGCGGCGCCCCGCGGATCGACCCGAAGCCGGTCCTCGACGGCTGGAAGCTGCTCGAGTCGACCGCGATCTACCGCGCCGCCGGCCGCAACCCGTTCTTCGGCTCCGACGCCGACGCGCCTTCGATCGGCCAGATCCTGCTGATGAGCAAGGAGGCCCTGGCCGAGCGGGTGGTCAACAACCCGCGGATCGAGATCTACGGCTGCGGCGCGCGTGACGTGCAGACGGGCCAGATCGACCGCCGCGTGCTCGCCACGCTCGAGTTCCTCGCCGCCTCCGGCTTCAAGCCGACGGTGACCTCGCTCAAGTGCGGCCACTCGTTCATGACGGCCTCCGGCAACGTGTCCGAGCACTCGTCGGGCAACGCGGTGGACATCGCCAAGATCAACGGGATCCCGATCGTCGGGCACCAGGGCGAGGGCTCGATCACCGAGCTCACGGTCCAGCGGCTGCTGACGCTCCAGGGCACGATGAAGCCGCATCAGATCATCTCGCTGATGAAGTTCGACGGCACGGACAACACGTTCGCGATGGGCGACCACGCGGACCACATCCACGTCGGCTGGCAGCCGCTCTACGGAACCGACTCGAAGGCCGCCAAGCGCGTCAACGCGATCCTCAAGCCGAAGCAGTGGATCAAGCTGATCGACCGCCTCGGCGAGATCGACAACCCCACCGTGCGCCGCTCGCCGTCGCGCTTCTCGCTCGAGGCGAAGCCGTCCGAGCGGGCTTCCGACGCGCACTCCGGGGAGTAGGCCCGCGCCGGGCGGCGGCCGCGGCCGCCGACACGGCATGCTGACGCCGTGAGCGAGCGGCGCTTCGGCTTCGTGCAGTGGGAGTTCGCCGGCCGGCTCGGGCCGGACCCCGGCCGCTACCCGGTGCGACGGTTCGCGGGCGACGACGTGCGCGAGGTCCTGGTCATCGGTGGGATCGAGGGGCACCGGCGCACGGGGCGCAGGCTGCGGGGCCGCCGCGCGCGGCCGGTGGGCGCGCCCGAGCCCGCGACCGTCGAGGTGACCCGCGCGACGGTGATCGACGCGGCGCCGCTGTACGAGCGCTCGGCGGCGGACGAGTGGCTCGAGCGCGCCGCCGGGCCCGATGCGGCGACGGTCGTCGCGGGGGCGCTGACGATCCTCAACCGCGCGGTGGCGGCGCACCGGGTCGCGGCGGCCGACCCGTTCGTCCCCGACGCCGACCCGGACCGCGCGCTCGTGACCCGGATCGGCTACGGCGTGGGCGAGCAGGTCGCCGAGGGCGAGTGGGAGGCGGCCCGCGTGCTGCCGCCCGCGCGCGAGAAGCGGTCGCGCGTGCTCGTGCCGCAGCAGCGCGTGGCTGCGCTCCTGACCGGGCGCGACGTCGCGCTGGCCTGCGAGGAGCTCGCGCTGCGCGCGCGCCGCGACCTCGACGCGGGCCGCGAGCGCGAGGCCGCGATGCAGGCCCACCTGGCGCTCGAGGCGGCCGTGCACGAGCTGGAGAGCTGGCGCGGCCGCGGCGACATGGGCGACCGCGTCGACGAGCTGGCCGGCCATCGCGAGGCGACGGAGGCGGCGGCCGGCGCCGCGCTGGACGGCGGGCTCGAGCCGGACGCCGCCGCGGCGGTGGCCGCCGCGCTGGGCCGGATCGAGGCCGCGCTGAGAGCGCGCGCCGCCCGCGAGGGTTGAGGGCGTACGGCGCGCCCCGTCACGCTGCTGCGCTTCAGGCGGTCAGCCCAAGAGCTGCTGGAGCAACAGAGAGACCACCGTGCTGGCGCCCAGCCCGCTGGTGGCCAGCCGGGCGAAGCGCCGCCCGGGCGTGACGGTCGCGATCTCCACCGCCGGGAAGAGCGTATGCCGCGCGGCGAGCACGGCCACGAGCGCAACGGCGGCGGCGACGACGATCGCGGCAGCACCGGCATCCTCGTCGATGGCTTTCGCCACGACCCATCCGAGCGCCGCCGCGAGAACGCCGATGCAGAGGCCGACGAAGAGCGCGTAGCCCCAGATGGCCTTGGCACGCCTGGCGGCGAGGCGGTCGCGCGCCGCGTCGGGCCCTGACCCGTCCTCCCCGCTCTCGGGCTCGCGGCTCTTCCGGAAGCCGCCGCGGCTCACGCTCGCCGCGATCGGGGCGAGGACCTGGCGCGCATGCGGCCCCTCGACCGTCACCGTCACGCCCTCCTTCGCCGCCCCTTCCCCGCGCAGCTTCCACGGCGGCCGCCGGCACAGGACGATCGTCGCCGTGTGCTGCTCGCCCTTCACCACCGCGGTCGCCTCCGTCCAGCGCCGCAGCGCCTGCGGCGTCGGGCCCTTGGCGAGCGCCTCAGGCGAGTCGAATTGCTCCTCGTCGATCAGCCGCTCGCCGCCGGGGCCGCCGCGCGTGCCCGGGACGCGGACCACGACGTCGCACGACGGCACGCGCCCGTAGCGCTCCCCGATCGCACGGATCGCCACGACCAGCGCCTGCGCGAGCAGCGGCGGATCTCCGCGCCACGCGCTGAACGCCGCCCATGCCCGCGCGGGCGTCACAACGCGGCGACGACCGCCTCGAGCTCCGCGACGACGTCGCCGGACAGCTTGACCGCCGCGCGGTGGTCGTACGGCGTCGGGCCGATCGTGACGATCGCGACGGCGCCGCCGTTGTCGAGCGTGACCTGGGGCAGCTCGGCGACCGGCCACACCTCCAGCGAGGAGCCGACGCAGAGCAGCAGGTCGGCGCCGGCGGCGAGTGCGTAGGCGCGTTCCATGGCGGCCTCGGGCAGCAGCTCGCCGAACAGCACCACGTCCGGCTTCAGCGCGCGCCCGCAGTCGCAGCGCGGAATGCCGTCGAGATCGAGGTACACGCGCTCGCGCACCTGCTCGAGCGGGAAGGCGGCGCCGCAGTCCAGGCAGGAGGCCGTGGCGACCGAGCCGTGCACCTCGATCGGCTCGCGCGACCCGGCCGCGGCGTGCAGGCCGTCGATGTTCTGCGTCACGACCGCGTCGAGCAGCCCGCGGCGCTCGAGCTCGGCGAGTGCGAGGTGCGCGCCGTTGGGCTGCTTGCCGTCGAGCACGGCGAAGCGCTGTCCGTAGAAGCCCCAGAAGCGCGCTGGGTCGCGCCGCCAGACGGAGATGTGCGCGACCTCCATCGGATCCACGTTCGCCCACAGCCCGGTCTGCGGGGTCCGGAAGTCCGGGATGCCCGACGGCACCGAGATGCCCGCGCCGGTCAGCGCCACGACGGAGCCCGCCGAGCGGATCAGCCCGGCGAGCCGCTCGGCGCCGACCGCGGTCTTCACCGGCCCTTGAACTCCGGCGTGCGCTTGGCCACGAACGCGGAGAGGCCCTCGCGCGCGTCCTCGGACGTGAAGACCTCGAGGAACGCCTGCCTCTCGGCGTCGATGCCCTCGTCGAGGTCCGCGGCGTGGGACACGCGCTTGACCCGCTCGAGCGCGACCGGCGCCTGGCGTGCCAGCTTCGCGCGCCCAGTTCATCGCGGTGTCGAACAGCTCGTGGTCGGCCACGACGCGGTTGACGAGCCCGTACTCGAACGCCTCGCCGGCGGAGATCGGCTCCCCGCTCGCGTTCATCTCGAGCGCCTTGGCGGGCCCGACCAGCCGCGGGAGCCGCTGCGTGCCGCCGAAGCCGGGGATGAGCCCGAGGTTGATCTCGGGCTGCCCGAAGCTGGCCGAGAAGCCGGCCAGGCGGACGTCGCACGCCATCGCCAGCTCGCAGCCGCCGCCCAGCGCCAGCCCGTTGACCGCCGCGATCGTCATCACGCGCGAGCGCTCCCACGAGCGGAACAGCGCGTGCGCGCGGTCCATCGTGTCCCGGCCGCCCGCCTCGTCCATCGTCGTGAACGCCTTGATGTCGGCGCCGGCGCAGAACAGCGCCGGGTTGGGCGAGGCGACGATCATCGCCCGCGCGGTGCCCTCCACGTCGCTCCAGGCCTTCTCGAACCCCTCGATGACGTGCGGGGCGAGCGAGTTGGCAGGCGGGTTGTCGAGCCAGAGCACCGCGACGTCGCCGCGGCGGTCGAGCTTGACCGGCGCCTGCTCGTAGCCCTCCTCCGGCTGCGGGTACGGGTAGAAGCCCTGCCCGCTCTTGGCGCCGAGCCTGCCCTGCGCGACGAGCCGGCGGAGGATCAGCGGCGGCTCGAAGTGCTCGCCCCACTCGTCCTCGGCGCGCTCGAGCGCCTCCAGCACGTCGTCCAGCCCGCGCAGGTCGGCGCGCGCGAACGGGCCGGGGATCATGCCCGTGCCGAGCATCATCCCGAGGTCCACGTCGCGGATGCCGGCGACGCCCTCCTCCAGCACCAGGCACGCCTCGACGAACGCCTTCAGCGCGAAGCGGTCGGCGAGCTTGTCGTCGATTCCGGCCGCGGCGGTGTCAGGCGTGCTCATAGAAGCCCTTCCCGGTCTTGGCGCCGAGGTCGCCGCGCTCGACCAGCTCCTCCATCCCCTTGTGGACGTAGAAGCGGTCGCCGTAGGCGTCGACCATGTCGCGGGCGACCTTCACGACGGTGTCGAGCCCGCTCATGTCGGCGACCTGGAACGGGCCCATCGGCATGCCGGCGGCCTGCTTGACGTGCTCGTCGAGCTGCTCGGGGTCGATGCCCGCCTCGTCCTGGTAGCGCCAGATCTCGGCGGCCGCCGAGGTCAGGATGCGGTTGACGACGAAGCCCGGGCACTCGGCGCAGCGGACGGCCGTCTTGCGGATCGCCTGCGCGAAGTTCGCGGCGGTCTGGAGCGTGTCGGGCGAGGTCTCTTCCCCCTCGACGATCTCGACCAGCCGCATCACGGAGGCCGGCCAGAAGAAGTGGAAGCCGACGACCTTGTCGGGCCGGCCGTGGCGTCGCCGATCTCCGTGATGGACAGGCCGGAGGTGTTGGAGGCGAGGATCGCGTGGCCGGGCGTGAAGCAGTCCAGCTCCGCGAAGACCGCGTGCTTGACCTCCATCCTCTCCGGCACCGCCTCGATCGCGAAGTCGACGTCGCCGAAGCCCTCGTAGGTGGTCGTCCCGGTGATCAGGCCGAGCGTCCGCTCGACCTGCGCGCGGCCGGCCTCCTCGTCGAGCTTGCCCTTCGCGACGAGCTTGCCGACCTGCTTCTCCGTGACCTCGCGGGCCTTCTCGAGGCCGGCGTCGACGAACTTCTGGTCGACGTCCTTGAGGACGACGGGGATGTCGGCGGCCGCGACCAGCTGGGCGATCTCGCCGCCCATGACGCCGGCGCCGACCACCGCGGCTTTGAACACGAACATGGCCGGGACCCTAGCCGCTCACCCGAACTGGATCTCGGCCGCGCGCTCGTTGGCGAACCGCCGCAGCGTGCGCCTCAGCGCGTCGGTCATGGTGCGGCGGATGAACAGGAGATCGACGATCGGGGTGAGGACATTGCCTCTCCTTCAACGTGTACTCGAGGGTGAGAGTCACCTCCGTCTCCTCGAGTCCGGGCTTGAACGCGACGGTCTGGCGGCCGGTCATCGTCTCGTCCTCCACCTCGAGCGTCTGGCCCGTCCGGCTCTCGTAGGCGACGACGCGCTCCTGCACCATGCCGCGCCCTCCCGGTGGCGAGGCCCAGACCAGGCGGGCGCCGACGTCCGGCCACTCCCCCTCGAGCTTGATGAGGTGGCCGAAGCCGTCGACCCACGAGGCCCAGCGGTGCGGGTCGTACCAGAGCGCCTCGGCCTCGGCGGCGCGGCCCTTGACGGTGATCGAGGCCGTCGCCCTCCCCATCAGGCCCCCAGCTCGTCCCGGATCGACTGGATCGAGGTGACGATCCGATCCAGCCGCGGGCCGAGCTCGGCGACCAGCCGCAGCCGCTCTGCCTCGCCCGGCGTCCGTGACGCGATAGAACCGGCGCGAGCGGCGCTCCGGGTGCTCCCACTCCCCGGCCACGAGCCCCTGCTGCTCCAGCGAGCGCAGCAGGGGGTACATCGTGTTCGGGTTGACGGTCAGCGCGCCGCCGGTGAGCTCGGCGATCCGCTCGATCAGCTGGTTCCCGTAGGCGGGCGCGGCGGAAGCGAAGTGCAGCACGAGCAGCGGCAGCAGGCCGGCGCGGCGGAGGTCGCCGATCAGCGGGTCGCTCGTCCCGGCGCCGCGCGCGGGCGCCGGCTCGTCGACCGCCGCCCGCGCGGCGTCGATACCGGTACGGGCGGCGGCTTCGGCGGCTCTGCGAGCGGCGCGCGTCACCTCTCGTATGGTCGCATCGCCGAGCCCTGTCAGCGCGCCGTGAAGCGGGCGGCGGCGTCTCGCGGGAGGGTCGCGGCGGACGCGCGCGCCGCGGGCGCCGGCAGGCGGAGGCGGCGCCGGCCGCAGACCGGGTCGAGCGGGCTGGGCTGCCCCCACGGGTCCGGCTTCGCCTCGCGGTAGCACGCGAGCACGACCGTCTGGCGGCGCGGCCGCAGGTAGCGCAGGCGCGCGGAGGCCCGGTAGAGCCCGGGACGCACGCGCCGCAGCCGCGGGCTGGCCCGGCGCCGCGCCCTCGTCGCGCCGGCGCGGACGACGTACAGGTGGATCCGGCGCGCCCGCACGCGGATCGAGCGCGGGCCGGAGAGCAGCAGCGTCTCGCGGAAGCGGCGGCCGCCGAGGTTCCGGCGGCGGAAGCGCACCCCGAGGTCCGCCCAGACGGTCTCGGCGCCGCTCGTCAGCCCGGCCGCCAGCGCGCGGTAGCGGGTGTTGCGGCGCGGACGCGCCCGCAGCGCGAAGCTCCCGTCGGCGGCGGTGATGCCCGCCGCGGCGCGCTTCCAGCGCCCGTCGAACGGCCATGCATCGCGCTCCACGACCACCTGGACGCCGCCCACCGCGGCGACGGTGCGCGCGAGCCGCCCGCGGAGCCGCACGCGGCGCCCGGCGAGCACGCGGTCGCGCGCGGCGAGCGTCAGCGAGGGTCCCACCGGGGCGCCGCCGGGCTGCGGCGGTCCGCGCCGCCCGAGCCCGCGCACGGCGCCGGCGGCGCGCCGCCCGGCCCGTATGCGACGAGGAACCGCCCGGCGGGCACCAGCAGCATCCCGCCGCCCGCGCCGAGCCCCGAGTCCGGCCGGTCGACGTTGCCCGTCGACCCCTGCACCGGCTCGCCCACGGTGCTCGCGCACCACGCCACCGCCCCGCTCGAGCGGTCCAGCGCCGCGACGTAGCCCGACTCCGACCCGACGTAGAGATGGCCTCCGCTGACCAGCGGCGCCTCGCCGTTCAGCCCCGTGTCCGAGTCGGCCGGGACGCGCCAGCGGGTCGCCCACGTCCGCGCGTCCACCGCCAGCAGCCCGTTCAGCCACGGCACGTAGCCCGTGCCGTCGGCGAACGCGACCGCGCCGTGGAAGTCGGCCGAGCCGACCGTCGCCCCGCTCGCCGCGTCGTAGACCAGGCCGTTGTCGCCGAGCGGGTACATCCGCCCGCCGTGCAGCGCGGGCGTGCCCTCGCCGCCGCCGGCGCAGTCGCCGTTGTGCTCCCAGCGCACGGCGCCGGTCGCCCGGCTGAGCGCCACGGCGTGCTTGCAGACCATGCTCACGTAGACGGTGCCGGCGTCGACGGCGGGCGTGCCGGCGCCGCTCGGCAGGCTGTGCTCCCACTGCACCGCGCCGTCGCTCGCGCGCAGCGCGTACGCCGTCATGCCCGAGCCGGCGCCGGTCAGGTAGATGCTGCCGCCGTAGGCGACGGGCGGCGTGCTGAACGAGTACTGGCTGAGCTGGCGCTGCCACAGCGGCGCGCCGGTGGCGGGCGAGAGCGCCCGGACGCGGCCGTCGCCGTTGACCACGATCAGCCGGCCTTGGTCGTACGCGTGCCCGGACCAGAAGTAGGCGCCCGACTCGGCGCGCCGCCACTTGACGCCGCCCGTCGCGAGGTCCAGCGCGACGATCTCCGTGCCGTACGGCCCGTCCTCGCTCGGCCGCACGGTGACGAAGACGCTGCCCCCGGCGACCACGGGATAGGAGACGTCGGTGCCGAGCTCGACCGCCCAGCGGACGCCGAGCGGCGGCTCGGGCGCGCCGGTGACGCGGTTGTCGTGCGTGCGGTCGCCGCGGAGCGTGACGGTCGACGGCGTGGCGGCGCGGGCGGGCGCGGCCAGGAGGGCCAGCAACGCAGCGGCGGCCAGCGCGACGCGACGCACGCCGGGACCCATACCCGGACGGGCGCCGCGTCACGCGGCGGGCTAGGCCGCGCGGCGGCGGCGGGCTGCCTCGACGCGCCGCGGGAGCAGCGTCTCGCGGGCGATCACGAGCCGCTGGATCTGCGACGTGCCCTCGTAGAGCTGCATGATCTTCGCGTCGCGCATCAGCTTCTCGACGGGGTACTCCTTGATGAAGCCGTAGCCGCCGTAGACCTGGACGGCGTCCGTGGTGACCTCCATCGCGGTGTCGGCCGCGAAGCGCTTGGCGTGCGAGGACTCGAGCGTGTTGCGCTGGCCCTGGTCGAGCAGGACGGCCGAGTTCCACGTGGCGAGGCGCGAGAGGTGCACCTTCGTCGCCATGTCGGCGATCATGAACTGGATCGCCTGGTGCATCGCGATCGGCACGCCGAACTGGACGCGCTCCTTCGAGTAGCCGGTGGCGAACTCGAACGCGGCGCGGGCGATGCCGGTGGCCATGGCCGCCACGCCGGGGCGCGTGCGGTCCAGGGTCATCATCGCGATCTTGAAGCCCTTGTTCTCCTCGCCGATCAGGTGGTCGGCCGGGATCTCGGTCTCGTTGAAGGTGATGGTCGCGGTGTTGGACGCCCGCTGCCCCATCTTGTCCTCCTTCTTGTCCACCGTGACCGTGTCGTCCTTGGGCACGAGGAAGCAGGAGATCCCGCGGTGGCCGGCCTCCTTGTCGGTCTTGGCGTAGACCGTGAACCAGTCGGCGTAGCCGCCGTTGGTGATGAAGCACTTGGAGCCGTTGATGACGTACTTGTCGCCCTTGCGAACCGCGGTCGTGCGCATGCCGCGACACGTCGGAGCCGGCGTCGGGCTCGGTCAGGCAGAACGAGGCGAGCGTGAACTCCTCGACGAGCATCCCGAGGTACTTCTGCTTGAGCTCGTCCGAGCCGGCCAGCGCGAGCGGCGCGGAGGCGAGCCCGTTGGCGCTGAGCGAGGTCGTGATGCCGGAGCAGCCCCACGACAGCTCCTCCTCGATGATGCATCCATCGAGGTAGGTGCCGCCCGGGCCGCCGTACTCCTCGGGCACGTGCGTGTTCATCAGGCCGATCTCCCAGGCCTTGCGAAGCACGGCCTCCGGCCACGTCCCGTCCTTGTCGTACTCCCAGGCGACGGGGCGGATCTCCTTGACGGCGAAGTCGTGCGCCATCTCGCGCATCGCCTTCTGCTCGTCGGTCAGCGTGAAATCGACCACGGTTGCTCCTCAGGTTGCGGCGCCCGCGCGATGCGCCTGCGCCACGATTGACTGGTCAGTCAACATCCGGATCTAAAGCGTACTGCCCCGCTCGATTCGTGACAAAACGTACGTTCGGCCACGTCGTGGCTCGGACCGGGGGAGTTCGCTCGGGCGTAAGTCAACGGCGCAGGGTGGGGAGGCGGTGAGGCCGGCGCGCGCGTGCTTTCGTCGACCGATCCGCCGTGCCGGCGCTCGCGCGCTGCGAAACCCGGCCATGTGCCGTGTTTCGCGGACGAATCCGCGGCTGCTCGGCGATCGGTCGACGAAACCCGCGCGGCCGGCCTCCCCGCTCCCCCACCCAGCCGCCGTTGACGTACGCCGCGCGGCACTCCCCCGGCACGAGGCGTCAGCCGGAGAACACGGCCCAGACCACCAGAGCGATCGAGGCGACGAGGACGATCCCGGTCACGACGCCAGGGGGATCTGGTCGGGATAGAGGACCGGGCGGCGCGGGGCCATGGTCCTGCGCCGGAGACGTCGCCACATGTGCACAATCGTCCTACATGCAGGAGGCGTTCGGGATCGTGCTGTTCGTGGTGGTCGGGATCGGGATCGTGGTGGCGATCGCGTCGCTGTTCACGCGCGGGCGGCTGTACGACGACATCGGCCGCGGCGGCATGTCGATCGGCGAGGACCGGGACGCTCGGCCGCGCTCCGCCGCGCCCCCGCCGGTCAACGCGGCCGAGCGCGACGCCGAGATCCGGCAGATGCTGGAGGCCCGCAACGCGCGGCGCGCCGCCCGCGGCGAGGAGACGGTCGACGTCGAGGCGGAGCTCCAGGCGCTCACCCGGCCGCAGGCCGCGGACGATCCGGAGATCGTCGAGGAGGTCCGCGCGCTGGTGCGCGCGCGCAACTCCCGCCGCATCGCCCGCGGCCAGGAGCCGCTCGACGTGGAGGCCGAGGTCGCAAGACAGCTCCGCGACCTCCCCGGGTAGCCTCCGCGGCATGGCCAACGTCCGCCGCTTCGACCTCGACGAGCTCTCCAACCGCCCGGGCACCTACTACAACCCTACGACCGAGGTCGTCATCGTGGTCGACGACTCGACCGCGCTGGAGACCGGGCTGATCGAGGAGGACGGCGACGACGCGGAGTGGCTCCTGCTCGGCGACGAGCCCGCGGTCGACGAGCAACGCCGCGACGAGCTGGTCGAGCGCTTCGAGACCCGCAGCGTCGCCAGCACCGCGCCCGAGACCGACGACGACGTGGTCGAGGACGAGGAAGAGCTGGAGCCCGACCCCGACGACGAGTACTAGGCCGCGGGCGGCGCGCCGCCCGGGGCGCGCGCGGCCTGCGTCGGCCATGGTCAGCCCGAGCTCGCGCGCGCCTGGTCGGCGAGCCCCTCGAAGACCGCCTGGTGCGCCGGGCGCGTCCCGCGCCGCCACGAAGATCCGCCGGTCGAGCGGGCCCTCGGCGGGCGGCCGCCAGACCACGCCCTCCATCTCGCCCTCCCAGCCCATCGTCGGCACGAGCGCGACCGCGCCGCGCGCCGCCACGAGCCCGAGGATCAGCCGCACGTCGTCGACGTGGTGGCGGATGTCGGGCTCGTAGCCGCCGATCGAGCGGCACGCGCGGGCGAGCATGTCGTTCCATGCGGTGCCGAGCTCGCCGCCCGCCCACTTCTCGCCCTTCGAGGTCCGCGAACGCGATCGCCTCCCGCCGCGCCGCCGGATGCCGCGACCGGCACCGCGAACACCAGCGCGTCGCGGCACAGCTCGCGGTGCTCGAGCGCCGGGTCGCGCGGCCGCGGCGCGTGGTCGTACTCCTCGGCGATCACCAGGTCGACGTCCCCGAGCCGCAGCGCGGGCAGCGCCTGCTCGGCCTCGGCCTGGATCAGCTCGCACTCGCAGCTCCGGATGCCGCTCCTCCAGGGCGCCGAGCGCCGGCACGCACCAGCGCGTGGGCGGCAGTCTGGAACGACGCGATGCGCACGCGCCCGGTCACGCCGCCCGACGCCCGCTCCAGGTCCGCCTCCGCGGCCTCCAGGCGCGCCAGCACGGCGTCGGCGTGGATGACGAGCCGGCGCCCCGCGTCGGTCAGCTGCACGCCCCGCCCGACGCGCTCGAGCAGCGGCACGCCGGCGTCGCGCTCCAGCGCGGCGAGCTGCTGCGAGACCGCCGAGGGCGTGTAGGACAGCGCCTCCGCCACGGCCGTCACGGTGCCGCGCGCGGACAGCTCGCGCAGCAGCCGCATGCGCCGGACGTCGAGCACGTCAGGGGCGGCCAGCCGTAGCTTTCATTCAGCTGAGCTTACAGATTCACTCCATCAACTATCGCTGGACGTGAACGAACGTCCGCGACACAATCGTCACATGTCCTCCCCCGCCTCCCTCTCCCTCCTCGTCAGCCGCGAGTCGCGGCTGCACAACCGCCACGGCGAGGGCTCGCTCACCCTGCGCCACGCCCGCCCCGCCGACGCCGAAGCCGTCGCCGACCTCGCCGCGATGGAGGAGGTCGTCCTCCAGGAGCCGGTCATGGTCGCCGTGCGCGCGGGCCGGGTCGTCGCCGCGCTGTCGCTCGCCGACGGCGCCGTCGCCGCCGACCCGTTCGTCCGCACCGCCGACGCCGTCGCCCTGCTGCGCATGCGCGCCCGGCAGGAGCGCGTGCGCTCAGCGCGGTCGCGACGCCGCTTCCGGATGCGCGCCGGCCTCGTCGCCGGCTGACTCCTCGTCCTCCTGCGAGCGCGAGGTGCGCTGACCGCGCTCCTCGCGCTTCGCGGCCGCGTCCGGGTCGCGCCTGTCGGCGACGATCGACGCGATGATGCCGATCGCGAACGCGGCGGCCACGATCACCAGCGACAGCACCGGGCCGATCTTGTAGATGTCCTCGATCAGCAGCTTGACCGCGACCAGCGCCAGCACGATGGCGATCGTCTCGTCCAGGTAGCGGAAGCGGCGGATCAGCCCCTCGACGAGCACGAACAGCGCGCGCAGGCCCAGCAGCGCGAACACGTTGCCCATCCAGATCAGCACGGAGTCGCGCGTGATCGCGAACGCCGCGGGGATCGAGTCGACCGCGAACGCGATGTCGGCGGCGACGATCGCCGACAGGCACAGGAAGATCGGCGTGACGTGCCTGCGGCCGCCGACGTTCACGAACCAGTGGCCGCCGTGGTCGTCGCCGGTGACCGGGAAGAAGCGGCGGACCAGCCGGACGATCAAGTTCTTGTCCGGGTCGACGTTCTCGTCGACGCCCTGGAGGATCCGGTAGGCGAGCACGAGCAGCAGCACGCCGAGCACGTAGATGACGAAGTGGAACTGCTCGATCAGCGCGACGCCGCCGAGGATCGCCAGGCCGCGCAGCACGAGCGCCGCGGCGATGCCCCAGAACAGCAGCCGCGCGCGGTACTGCTCGGGGATCCCGAAGTACGAGAACAGCAGCAGGAAGACGAACAGGTTGTCGAGCGACAGCGACCGCTCGATGAAGTAGACGGTCGTGTACGTGACGGCGTCGTCGGAGTCGGACAGCGCGAGCACGACGACCGCGACCAGCAGCGAGAAGACGAGCCAGCCGATGCTCCAGACGACGCCCTCGCGGAACGACGGCTCGCGGCCGCGCGCGAAGAAGTGCAGGTCGATCCAGAGGCAGACGACGGTGACGCCCGCCAGCACCAGCCACGGCAGCGGGCCCTGGAAGAACGCGAACGTGACCGGCATCACGCGTAGAAGAAGACGAGGCCCAGCACCGCATATACGGCTAGCAGCTGGAGGCCCTCGAACCAGGTCGACTCACCCTCCTGGGTGACCTGGTTGGCGATCAGGATCGCCAGGACGATCGCGCCGAGCTCGAGCCCGTTGAAGACGAGCGCCATCGGGAACGGCCCGATGAAGAACGAGAGCAGCACCAGCACCGGGGCGGCGAACAGCGCGATCTGCGCGCTCGAGCCGATCGCGATGTTGACCGCGAGGTCCATCTTGTCGCGCGCCGCGAAGTAGATCGCCACCCAGTGCTCGGCGGCGTTGCCGACGATCGCGACGACGATGATGCCGACGAAGAACGGCGACAGCCCGATCGACTCCGACGCCTCCGAGATCGAGCCGACGAGGATCTCCGACATCACGCCGACCGCCACGCCGGCGATCGCCAGCGCGATCACGCTCTTGCGCACGGACCAGTGCTCGCCGACGTGGTCCTCCTCCCCGTGCTCCGGGTTGAAGAGGTCCTTGTGCGTGCGCAGGGAGAAGAACAGCCCGGCGACGTAGGTGCCGAGCAGCACGACGGCGACGCCGATCGACATCTTCTCGAGGTCGGACGGGAACTCCTGCGACTCCTCCGTCGGGCTCGGCAGCCCGCCGCCGATCACCAGCTCGAAGATCGCGGGCATGATCAGCGCGACGCAGGCGAGCAGCAGCATCAGCGCCTGCGTGTTGGCCGCCGTGCGGTCGAAGTACTGGCGCTCGCGCTTGAGCCCGCCGACCAGCATGGCCGCGCCCATCACGAGCAGGATGTTGCCGAGGATCGAGCCGACCAGCGAGGCCTTGACGACCTCCTGGAGCCCCTCGTTGCAGCGCGAAGAAGGCGATGATCAGCTCGGGCGCGTTGCCGAACGTGACGTTGAGGAAGCCGCCGATGCCGGGCCCGGAGCGGGCGGCCAGCTCCTCGGTCGCGCGGCCCATCAGCGCGGCGGTGGGGATCACGCCGAGCCGCCGACGCGCACGAACACGACCGAGGCGCTCGCGTGCGCCAGCTCGAGCGCGATCGCGATCGGGATGAACGGGACGAGGAGGTACGGCCAGCCGCTTCCGCTCAGCAGGAAACGGCGCAGGTTGAAGCCCTCGCCCTGGGTGCTCACGCGGCCGAGCTTACGGGGCGACGCCAGTACATGAGTTCACGGTGAGAGCAGCTCGCCGCACTGCTGGAGCTTGGCGGTGTCGTTGCCCGCGGCCTCGACGCAGTCGGAGTACTTCTTCAGGTCCTCGGCGGTCGCGCCGTTGCCGCCCGACGAGCCCGAGCCGCTGCCCGAGGAGCCCGAACCGCCGCCGAGCCCGCCGAGCCCGAGGCCGCCGAGCTGGCCGAGCAGCTCGTCGAACGGCTTCGCGCCGGACGGCGCCTCGATCTCCTGGTCCTCGTTGAGCTCGAGCAGCGAGAAGTCGAGCGCGAGCGAGCCCGACCCGCCGCCGCCGGAGCCCTCGGGCGCGACGACGTTCATGTTCACGAGCATCCGGCGCAGCGTCGTGTCGTCCTTGCCCGTGTAGATCTCGACCTTGAGGTCCTTGACCGCCTCGGCGGCCTGGCGCTTCTGCTCCTCGGTCAGCTTCTCGGGCAGGCCCTGCGCGCCCTGGACGCCGAGCGAGCGCGCCTTCTCGAGCGCGCGGTTGACGTCGTCGAGCAGCCTGCCGACGTCGACGCCGCCGGTGATCTTGATCGTGTCGGTGTCGCCGACCTTCGCCTCGCCCGCGTTGTCGGGGTTGGTGAGCCAGCGGCGCGGGTCGATCCCCAGCGTGGCCAGCGTCGGGCTGTCCTTGCTGTTGTCTCGTCGCCTGCTTCTGCGCCTCCTCGTAGCCGGCGCGGAACTGCTGGAAGACCTGGTCGGAGACGGCGTACTCCGTCCCGTTGAAGTTCACGAAGCCCTTGTCGCCGGTCGAGGTGAGCCCGGCCTTCAGGCTCTGGTTGCCGCCCTCGAACGAGGCGTCCATGTCGAACTTGGGCAGCTTGCCCTTGCCCTGGGTCTGGAACGGACCGCCGAGCTTCAGCACGACCGGGCCCTGGAGCTGGGACGAGGAGCCGCCCTGGACGTCGACGCGCAGGCTGAGGTCGAGGCGCCCGGAGTCGACCTTCTTGTCGCCGGAGAACGTCTTGTCGAGCAGCTCGTCGACGCTCGTGCTGTCGCTCGCCTCCTCGTCACCGCCGCCGCAGCCGACGCCCACGAGCGCCAGCACGACGACGAGGCACAGCAACAAAAAGGGTCGACGGCGGTTCTGCATGACGGGGGCTCCTTCCAGCGCGCCGGGCGCCGGGCGCACGTTGCGTTGCAGGCGGACTGGCCCGCCGGGGCGAGCCTAGCATCGGGTCAATGGCATTCCCGCGAACCACATGTTGCGTCCTCGTTGCCCTCGTGTGCGGCCTCACGGCCGCATCGGCCGAGGCTGCCCCGGTCCTGGTGATGGGCAAGGACGGCAAGGTGCGCCGGCACGCCAACTCGCTCGCTCCCGCGACCACGTTCCCGGCCCCGCGGCCCGCGCGGGCGCAGCGCGCGGCCACCCGGCGCGCGCCGCTCGCCACCGCTTCCAGGCGCCGCCGGACGGTGACCGGCGAGCTCAAGCGCCTGTTCACCGAGGGCGCGATCGACGACGTCACCTACGCGGAGCGCCGCTCGGCGTTCCAGGAGGCGCGCCGCACGGTCAAGCGCCTCAAGGGCGCGCGCAAGATCGAGCTGGGCGCCGTCGTCCGCACGATCCAGGACATCGCGACCGCCGCCGGCTCACCCCCTCGCGACTGGCGCCGCTGTGGCTCACGCTCGAGCGCAACCGCCAGTGGTGGACCGAGGGCCCGCTGCTGTCGGGCGGCCGCCGCGTCGGCTTCGAGGGCTCCCAGATCGTCTGGCAGTACTACCCCGGCGCCGGCATCCAGATCCAGGTGCTGGGCACGTTCGGGAAGGTCAACGCGCTGTGGTCGGCACGCCGCAACGACGAGCTGTCGGCGGCGGTGGACGAGCTGCTGCCGCTGGCGGCGGAGCGCGCGGGCGGGCTGGCGTGGGAGTACTACTTCCCGTACCGCGCCGGGCGGGCCCCGTGGGTCTCGAGCCTCGCCCAGGGCACCGCGCTCCAGGCGTTCTCGCGCGCGGCGCAGCGGCTCCGGCGGCGCGAGGACATCCTGCCGATCGCCTCGCGCGGGCTGTCGATCTTCGAGGTGAACGCGCCGGAGGGCGTGCGCGTCCCGGTCGGCGACGCCGTGCACTACGCCCAGTACTCGTTCGAGCCGGACCTGCGGATCCTCAACGGCTTCGTGCAGTCGCTCGTGGGGCTGTTCGACTACGCGCGGCTGGCCCCGGACGTGCGCGCGAAGACGCTGTTCGACCTCGGCGAGCGGCGGGCGCGCGCCGAGGTGCCGACGTACGACACGGGCGCGTGGTCGCTGTACTCGCGCGGCTCCGTGGAGCGCGAGTCCGACCTCGGCTACCACACGCTGCTGCGCGACTTCCTCGACTCCCTGTGCGACCGGACGGCCGATCCCGTCTACTGCGGCGCGCGCGACAACTTCACCGCGTACCTGGACGAGCCGCCGGTGATGGAGCTGCGGACCCGGCGCCTGCGCGGCGGCCGCTACGGCTACATCAAGCTGGACCTCTCGAAGATCTCCAACGTCACGCTGACGATCCGCCGCGGCGGCAGGACGGTGCACTCGCGCTACGTCGGGACGCTGGAGCACGGGCGGCGCGAGCTGGGCTGGCAGGCGCCGCGCCGGGCGGGCATGTACACGGTGGACCTGGCGGCGCGCGACCTGGCCGGCAACCCCGCCGCCGCCTCCGGCGAGGTCCAGGTGCTCAAGCCGCGCAAGAAGAAGCGAAGGGCTGGGTAGGCTCACCGGCCTGCATGGCACCCAGGGTCCTCCTCTACACCGGCAAGGGCGGAGTCGGCAAGACGTCGGTCGCCGCCGCGACCGCGCGGCGCTGCGCCGCCGCCGGGGCGCGGACGATCGTGCTCTCCACCGACCCCGCGCACTCGCTCGCCGAGTCGCTCGGCATGCCCGTCGGCGGCGAGCCGACGGACGCCGGCGATGGGCTGTTCGCGCAGCAGGTGCAGGCGCAGGACGAGCTGGAGCGCCACTGGTCGCAGGTGCAGGGCTGGCTCGGCGCGGTGCTGATGGAGCGCGGCGTGGAGCGGATCGCCGCCGAGGAGCTGACCGTGCCGCCCGGCGGCGACGAGCTGTTCAGCCTGCTCTCGCTCAAGCAGCACGCGGAGTCCGGCGAATGGGACGTGATCGTGGTCGACTGCGCGCCGACGGGCGAGACGCTTCGGCTGCTGTCGTTCCCGGACGCCGCCCGGTGGTGGCTGGACAAGGTCTTCGGGCGCGAGCACGCCCTGCTCTCCGCGGCGCGGCCGCTGGCCCGCGCGTTCCTGGACCTCTCGCTGCCGGACGAGCGGGTGTTCGACGAGGTCCAGCGGCTCGTCGCCAACCTCGTGGAGATGCACGAGCTGCTGCGCGATGCCTCGCGGGTGTCGATCCGCCTCGTGATGACGCCCGACCGCATGGTCATCTCGGAGGCGATGCGGACGTTCACCTACCTCAACCTCTACGGGTACCTGACCGACGCGGTCGTGGTGAACCGCGTCTTCCCGGACGAGGTGGACGGCTACTTCGGGGCCTGGCGCGAGGTGCAGCGCGAGCAGCTCGAGCTCGTCGAGTCCGGCTTCGCCCCCGTGCCGATCCTGCGCGCGCCGTACTTCGAGCGCGAGGTCCTGGGCGGCGAGATGCTCGACCGCCTGGCGGCGGCGCTGTTCGGCGAAGGCGACCCGGCCGCGGTGATGCACGACCGCCTCGCGCAGGAGCTCCAGCTCGACGGCGACAGCGCCGAGCTGCGGCTGGACCTGCCGTTCGTGGAGAAGGGCGACGTGTCGCTGAAGAAGATCGGGCTCGAGCTGGTGGTCCGGGTGGACGGGCACAAGCGCACGATCATGCTGCCGGGGGCGCTGGCCGGCTTCCGGCCGAGCTCGGCGGCGCTGGCCGACGGCTCGCTGGTGGTGGGCTTCCGCGCCGCCGAGGAGGAGGCCGTCCGTGCCTGACGCGCGCGACGCGGTCCGCGAGGCCGAGCGGCTGGTCCGCGAGGCGACGGAGCGGGCGGAGGCGATCGTCCGCGAGGGCGCCGCGCGCGTGCCGCCGCGCGGGTTCGACGCGCCCGGCGGCGGCGACGGCCAGCCGTTCCCGGACCTGTCCGCGCTGACCGGGCTGCTCGAGCTGGCGCGCGGCGCCCTGCCGCCCGAGCTCCAGCGCCAGCTGGCCCAGGCGCTGCGCGAGCTGCTGATCGCGCTGCGCGCCGTGCTCGACTACTCGATCGACCGGCTGGAGGCCGAGACGCCCGCGCCCACGCCGGTGGAGGACATCCCGATCGAGTGACAGACTCAGGGCCGTGAGCGTGCAGCGGAGCCTGCGACAGCTGCCGGCGGAGCAGCGGATGGCCGGCCTCTCCGCGGCGGCCCTGGCAGCGTCGCTGGTGCTGCCCTGGTACCAGAAGTCGTTCGTGCCCCCGGGCAAGAGCGAGTTCGTCCAGGACAACATGAGCGCGTTCGGGGTCTTCACGTTCGTGGAGGCGGCGATCCTGCTCGTCGCGGCCGGCGTGCTCTTCCTGATCTGGGCGCGCGCGCAGGGGAAGGCGTTCCACCTGCCGGGCGGCGACGGCGCGGTCATCACGCTGGCCGGCGGCTGGGCGATGGCGCTGCTCGTCTGGCGCGTGTTCGACCGGCCGGGCGACGACGGCCCGAGCAGCGACGTCGGGATCCAGTGGGGCTTCTTCTTCGCGATCGCGGCGGCCGCGGCGCTGATCGCGGCGGGCGCGCGCGTGCGGGCCGCGCACCGGCCCGAGCCGCCCAACCCCGTGGCCGAGGACCTCGAGTGGGAGGCGGCCGCGCCGCGCCCGCGGCGGCGGGACTCCGACCGCCGCGAGCCGCGCGACTCGACGGCGGTCACGGAGGTCCTGCGCGACCGCCCGGACTGGCAGGGCGAGCCTCCGCCCGGGCCGGGCGAGCGGCGGCGCGGCGAGTCGCCGCCGCCGGCCGATCCCCCGGCCTCGTCCGACCGCCTCTTCTGACCGTCGTTGTCGACTTGGGGCCGCCCAGGGGCCCGAACTCGACAACCAACGCCGGAGCCGGCCGAAACCTTCCCCTACGAGCGCCGTTTGAGGGGCATGCGGCTCGCCGCGGTCATCGTGCTCGCCCTGGCGCTCGCCGGCGCCCGCCGCACGCCGCCACGTGGTCGGCGCCGCAGGACGTCTCGACGGCGCACCGGTTCATCGACGCGCCGGCGCTCGTCGTGGCGCGCAACGGGCGGGCGCTGGCGACGTGGCGGTTCGGCGACCGGACGCGGACGGGGTTCTCGGCCGCGTCGCGCGCGCCGGGCGCCGCGCGGTTCGGCGCGACGCGCCCGCTCACGCGGCCGAGCGGCCTGGACCGGCTGCCCGAGACGGTCGAGGGCATCGCCGCCTACGGCCGCCGCCGCGTCCTGCTCGCGTCGACCCGGCCCGCCGGCCGCGGGCCGACGGGCGCGGCTGCGGCTCGCGGTCCGGTTCGGCCGCGCGGACGGCACGTTCGGCCGCCGGAGGACGATCCGCCGCCCCGGCCGCTCGTTCCGCGGGGCCTCGCGGATCGCCGGCGTCTCGCTCGCCGTCAACGCCCGCGGCGACGCCGCGCTCGCCTGGTTCGAGGACCGCGGCGTGCGCACGGACCGCGTGTACGTGGCGCTCCGGCGCGCCGGGCCGCCCGTTCGGCGCGCCGCGGCGGCTCGTCACGGGGCGCCTGCGCAGCGTCGAGGCCGCCGTCGGCCGGTCGGGCGACGTGCTCGTCGCGTGGGCCTCGCGCGACCGCGTGCACACCCGGTTCAAGGGGCGCGGGCGGCGGAGCTTCGCGGCGGCGCAGACGATCCGCTCCGAGGACGCGGCGGGCGCGCAGATGGACGCCGTCGTCAACGCCGGCGGGCGCGCCGTGCTGGTGTGGAGCGCCCAGCGCGCCACCGAGGGCGGCGAGCGCGGGCCGGTGTTCTTCCAGGGCGCGGTGAAGCCGGCCGGCGCGCGGCGCTTCCGCCGCGCCGCAGCTGCTCGAGCGGATGGCCACCGAGGCGGGCCTGGGCCGGCCGATGGCCGCCGGCGTGGACCCGACCGGGAACGTCGTCGTCGCCTGGAGCGGGTCCGACGGCACGTCGCGCCGGGTCCGTGTCTCGCAAGCGGACCAGTCCGGGCGCTTCACGGCGCCCGTGGACGTCTCCGCGCCGGGCGCCGACGCGCTGCTGAGCGACCTCGAGGTCGGCCCGACGGGCCGCGCGATCGTCGTCTGGGACGGCGGGGTCGAGGACCCGGCGAGCGTGGTCCGCGCCGCGGTCGCCCCGACGGTGGTCCAGCCCTTCGGGCCGCCCGAGGACGTCTCGCCGCCCGGCCAGGCCGCGCGCTTCGCCGTCGCCGCGTTCGATCCCGCGCTCCGGCGTGCCGACGATCCTCTTCTCCAACCGCCCGGCCGGCGGGAGCTCGTTCCGGACGCTCGCCCAGGCGGCGACGCGGAGCGAGTAGGCCCACCAACCGTTTGAACGGCGATGGGTGAGAGCGGTGGGTGATGTCCCCAATGTCACTCCGGCGCACGGTGCGTTGGGCCCGTGTGACGTTGTGGGTCTATATGACCCCCAACGTCACTTTCGCGCGCCGAGCCATGACGCCGTGTGACGTTGGGGACATGGCCGGCGTCGCCACTACCTACCCAGCCGCCGTTGGTCCGGCCGGCGCCGCCGCCGCGGCCGCGCGGCCGCGCTCAGCCCAGGTAGACGATGAACGCCACGGCCGTCGCGGCGAACGCGATCGCGATCCCCACGGCCACTGTCGTGGGCGACTTGTAGAGGTGGCCCGCGCAGCCGATCAGGAAGCCGAGCGCCATCAGTGCCGCGAACGGCGTCGGCGAGGTCTCGTCCATCGCGGGCGCAGTATGGCCCACCGCCTAGAATCGTGCGCCGATGAGCACCGCCCCTCCAGGCTCCGCCGACGAGGTCGCCGCCGGCCTGCGTGAGGCGGGCTACCTCCCCGGCGAGTCCACCGCGCTGGTCTCCTACCTCGCCACGCGGCTGGGCAAGCCGATCCTCGTCGAGGGCCCGGCCGGGGTCGGCAAGACCGAGCTGGCCAAGGCGCTCGCCCGCTACATGGACCGCACGCTCGTGCGCCTCCAGTGCTACGAGGGCCTGGACGAGGCCAAGGCGCTGTACGAGTGGAACTACCGCAAGCAGCTCCTGCGGATCCAGGCCGAGGCGGCGGGCACGGGCTGGGACGCGGTGCAGGACGACATCTTCGGCGAGGAGTTCCTCCTGCCGCGGCCGCTGCTCCAGGCGATCGGCGCCGACGAGCCCGTGGTGCTGCTGATCGACGAGATCGACAAGACCGACCAGGAGTTCGAGGCGATGCTGCTCGAGCTGCTGAGCGACTTCCAGATCACGATCCCGGAGCTCGGCCGCATCGAGGCCCGCACCCACCCGGTCGTGCTGCTCACCTCGAACAACTCGCGCGAGCTGACCGAGGCGCTGAAGCGGCGCTGCCTGTACCTGTGGCTCGACTACCCGACGACCGAGCACGAGCTCGAGATCGTCCGCCTGCACGCGCCCGAGCTGTCGGAGACCGTCGCCCGCCGGCTCGTCGAGGTCATCGCGATGGTCCGCGAGCTGGACCTCAAGAAGCCGCCCTCGATCGCGGAGTCGATCGACTGGGCGCGCGCGCTGCTGCTGATGGGCGCCGACGAGATCACGGCCGACGTGTTCCGCTCGACGCTGTCGATCATCGTCAAGCACCGCACGGACCTCGACACGGTCGCCGAGCGCGTCGGCGTGCGGCTCGGCGCCGCCGCCTAGCGGGCGTGCCCTTCCCCGCCCACGTCCTGCGGTTCGCCGAGGCGCTGCGGACGGAGGGCGTCGCGATCGGGACCTCCGAGCTCAACGACGCGTTCGCTGCGCTCGGCGAGGTCGAGTGGACCGAGGCGGTGCAGTTCCGCGAGGCGCTCGCCGCGACGCTCGCGAAGTCGCCCGAGGACCGGCGCGTCTTCGACCTCGTGTTCGACCGCTTCTTCTTCCGCGCCGCCGAGGGCGAGGCGCTGCGCCAGGGCGTCCGCGAGGCGGGCACGCCCGGCGAGGAGGACGCCGACGGCATGCCCGGCGGCGAGCGGATCGACTTCGACGCGCTGCGCGAGCAGGTGCTGCGGGCGATCCGCGAGGGCGACGAGGCGGCGATGCGCGACCTGGCCCGCCTCGCCATCGCGGCGTTCGGGCGACGCGGGCAGGGGTCAGGCGTGCTCGGCGTCGACGTCCAGCGCATCCGCCGCTCGCTCGGCCTGCGCTCGGAGCCGAGCGGCCAGATCCAGGAGGATCCGGCGGCGCCGCGGCCGGAGCCGCTCACGCGCGAGCAGATCCGGCGCTTCGAGCGCCACCTCCGGCGCGAGCTGGAGCGCGCGCAGATCGAGCGCACGCAGAGCCTGCCGCCCTCGCGGCCGCTGAACGAGCTGGACCGCGCGCTCCCCTCCGGGCCGCTCCAGGACCTGGCGGCCGTCCACCGCGTCGTGATGCAGCTGAAGCGGCGGCTCGCCACGCAGGGCCACGAGACGCGCGGGCGCAAGCGCCACGCGCACGTCGACGTGCGCCGGACGATGCGGGCGTCGCTCCAGACGGGCGGCGTGCCGGTCGAGCTGCGCTACCGCCCGCGGCGGCCGCGCCGGCCCGAGCTCTACGTCCTGTGCGACGTCTCGACCAGCGTCACGTCGGCCTCCGTGTTCTTCCTGTCCGTGCTGCACGCGCTGCACGACTCGTTCCGCAAGATGCGCTCGTTCGTGTTCGTGGAGCGGATCTCCGAGGTCACGGACGTCTTCGAGCGCGAGCGCTCCTTCAAGGCGGTGTCGGAGGCGATCTCCAAGGACGCCGGCGTGGCCGACGTCTCGGGCTACACGGACTACGGGCGCGTGTGGCGCGAGTTCCTCGGCCTCGTCGAGGACGACCTGCACCCGCGCGCGACGGTGATCGTGCTCGGCGACGCCCGCACGAACGGGCGCGACCCGGCCGCGCACGTGTTCGGCCGCGTGGCCGAGCGCGCCGGCCGCACGTTCTGGCTCAACCCCGAGCCGAGGCTGTACTGGAACTACGGGGACTCGGTGATCGCCGCCTACGAGCCCTACTGCGAGGCGTACGAGTGCTGGACGACGCGCCAGCTCGAGGACTTCGTGAAGGCGCTCACCCGGCCGGCTCACGCCTGACGCGGTACGTCTTGACCGGCTCGGCGATGCCCTTGAGCCGCTTGGGGCCGGCCGAGGAGATCGTGTAGCCGTCGCCGTCGAGGGCGTCGCGGACGCTCTCGGTGACCAGCACCGACCCGGGCCGCGCGCGGGCGGTCACGCGGCTGGCGACGTTGACCGTGGAGCCGAACCAGTCGCCGAAGTGGCTGGCCGCGGGGCCGTAGGCGACGCCGGCGCGCAGCGGCGGGAGGTCGTCCGCCGCCTCGCCGCGCTCCAGCAGGTCGAGCATCGTGGCGACCAGCTCGGGCGACTCGGGCGCGACGAGCATCACCGCGTCGCCGATCGTCTTGACGAAGCGGACCGGCGGCTCGACGACCTCGCCGGCCATCCGCTGGAGGCGGCCGGCGACGTCGCTCAGCTGCTCGACGTCGACGGTCTCGCCGAGCTCGGTGAACCCGACGAGGTCGGCGAAGGCGACGGCCGCCTCGCGCGTGCCGCCGCGGCCGGACATCCGCTCGCTCAGCGTCACCGCCTCGTTGCGCAGCATCTGGCGCAGGTGCAGCTCGAAGACGTACTCCATCCACGGGGCGTTGAGCGGGACCAGCTCCGACGCGGCGGTGGCGAACCGGCGGCCCAGCTCGCGCTCGTCGGTGCCCGGCTCCATCAGCGCCTCCGCGATCGTCTCCCGCAGCGCCTCGACGTAGCGCGAGATGCCGCGGCCGAGCACGCGGTTGGTGTCGAGCAGGTCGTCGGGGGCGAAGCCCGAGTCGCGGACGCGGAGCTGGAGCCGTGCCGCCTCCAGGTCGTCCTCCCCGAACACGCGGGCGTCGCGGTCCGGCACCGCGAGGCCCAGCGCGCGCCGCGTGGCCTCCAGCGTCTCGAGGTCGAGCCCGCTCTTCTCCACGATCTCGCGCGCGGTGTACCGCGGCTCGCCGCCCAGCACCCGCTCCACGGGCAGCAGCGCGAGCCGCTGCTCCGAGACGGCCTGCCGCAGCTCGTCGACCGGCACGCCGTCGCCGTGCAGCTCGTCGAGCAGCGCCCGCCGCGCCTCCTTCGCCCGGTCGTCCGGGCAGTCGTCCAGCAGCCCTTCGGCTTCCCAGTCCACGGCCCCGCGGACGCTATCGCGCGTCAGGCCGACCCACGACCTCGCGCAGGCAGCCACGGCCCAATGCCTCCGCGAGATTCAGGTCCCCGTCCTCTGCGAGTCCCACGACCGACCGCCAGGCCTGCGAAGATCGCGCATTCCCAGGCGGCAGCGCAGATCCTCGGCTGGCGCTTGCAGAACGCGAACGTGATGTCGGCGCGCCGCTCGAAGTCGTAGATCGCCTGACCTTCCGCGTCTTGCTCCTCGACGCGCGGTGTTGGCGCGTCATATTCCACAGGAACGGCGCTGCATGGCCCGGTTGCGCACGAACTCGTGCGCGAACGCTCGGCAGAAGCACTCCGACGACGCTCCTGCCCGCGGCGCGTGGTCGGGCTCGCTTGGCCGGCCGGCGCTCGGTGCGAGCAGCGCGAACAGGCAGCCGACAACGAGGGGGCGCCCCCGCATCGGCGCCGAAAGGCTCCCTGCGGACCAACGTCGGTCCTCCTTCCGGTCTCTGAGGGGCATGAAGCCCCACCCGAGCGCGGCGCCCGCGCTAACAGTCATCCCGTTCCTTCCGCGGCGAGGGTCCCAGCGCGCAAGATCGCCGCGCAGGCGGTGCGCACACGCGATCTCGATAGCCGGGAGACTTCCTGCGCTGCTCCGTGAAACTCAGCAAGCGGCTTCCGTAGCGGTCGCCTGCTCTCAACACTCGTCGTGACTCAGCGGTTGCCGTGCTGACAATGACGATCGTCGTGGACTACACAGGGCGCCCGCGCGGAGCACGGGACCCTCGGCTTTACCCTCTTGCAGGCATCACCGCGGCCCGAGATGATGGACAGGCGTACCACGCGCCCGGCGCGCCCGCCGTGGAATGGATCCTTGCCAGCGGGAATACAACGCATCCACACCATCGTCGGTCACAAGGCGCCGATCGCCGGGCTGGCGTGGGCACCCGACGGACGCCATCTCGCGACCGGCTCCCACGACGGCACGATCCGGATTTGGCCGACGCGATCAGTCGGGGGCGACGGGAACGAGCCGGGAGGAGCGATATCGCTGGTCCCAGCCCTCGAGCTCGTGAGCAGCGACCACGGCGACCGTGCTGTACCAATCGCATCGAGCCGTGCGGCCTCGGACGACTTCGAGGGCTTGCTCACCGGTGACCGCAACAGCTCGACACGTGACCGGGATCGCATCTGGTCGGTTGCCTACTCGCCGAACGGCGAACTGCTCGCGAGCGGCGGCGACAGCGGCGTGAGGCTTTGGTCGCTGCCGGGCGGGAAAGCGCAGCGCCAGGTCAGCGAGGATTACTGCAACGGTGTTGCGTTCAGCCCTAACGGACAGTTACTTGCGAGCGCGCATGAGGGCGATGCGGCCGTGTGGGATCTGTCTAACTTCGGCGGTCGGGAGATAACCACGGGCGCGGCCAGCCTGGGTCGCGTCGCGTTCCATCCCGGCGGCACGTTGTTGGCAATAGCCGACTGGGATGGGCGGGTCCACCTGTGGGACTTCGCCAGCGGTGAGGAGCCCGCCGTCCTCGCCGACCATGGGGACGACGTGAACGGGGTGAGCTTCGACCCGGAGGGGCGAGTGCTGGCAAGCGCGAGCGACGACCTCACCGTGAAGCTGTGGGATCCGGCTTCGCGCCGGTTACTTGCCACCCTCGAAGGCCATACGGGGCCGGTGACCGACCTTGCATTTCTGCACGAAGGTCGCCTGCTTGCGTCGAAGGCCACGGACGACACATTCCGCATTTGGGACACGCAGAGCGGCGTCTGCGTCGCGATCGTCCCGCTCCACATCCGCCACCGTGGCGCGAGGGGCGGGATGTGGATGCCCGGCATCGCGTGCCACCCGTCGCTGCCGATTGTTGCTGTCAGCGGCTTCGAAGGAAATCCCGATGACCCTTCGCCCATCGTTGGCGTCTGGGAGCTCGACGCCGCTCAGCTTTTGTCTGGCGAACACGTCGAAAGCGTCGCCTACGCGACGGCGAAGATCGTGCTCGTCGGAGACTCGGGCGTGGGCAAGACGGGACTCGGGTGGCGGCTCGCGCACGACGAGTTCAAAGAGCAGGCATCGACGCACGGGCAGCAGTTCTGGACGCTGACGCAACTCGCGACCACACGCGCGGACGGTGCACAGTGCGAGGCGATCCTCTGGGATCTTGCCGGCCAGCCCGACTACCGGCTCATCCACGCGCTGTTCCTCGATGACGCCGACGTCGCGCTCGTCCTCTATGACCCGACGCACGAGGACGATCCGCTGCGCGGCGTCGAGTACTGGCTGCGCCAGATCGGAGTCGGCCGCTCAAGCGACGCCGCCCCGCGCAAGGCCTTCCTCGTCGCAGCGCGTATGGACCGCGGGTCTGCCCGCGTCACGCGCGAAGAGATTGCAGCGTACTGCGCCGAGCGCGGCATCGAGGCGCACGTCGGGACCAGCGCCCTGACCGGCGAGGGGGTTGCGGAACTGATCGCCGGCGTAAGGGCAGCGATCCCCTGGGAGCAGCGGCCGACGACGGTCACCACCGGACACCTTCAAGCGGCTCAAGGAGTTGGTACTCCAGCTCAAGGAGGAAGGAGCCCGCGAGCAGGTGGTAATGAGCCCAGACGAGCTTCGCGCGCAACTGGAGGAGGCGCGCGAATCGGTGGCGTTCACGGACGACGAGATGTTAAGCGCGGTCGGCCACCTCGCCCATCACGGCTATCCTCTCAAATGCTACACGACGTCTGCGGGCGAAACGAGGATCCTCCTGGCTCCTGAGCTGCTCGAACAACGTCGCGTCGTCGATGATCCTCGAGGCCCGCCGCAACCCAAAGGGGTTGGGCTCGCTCGAGGAGGAGATGCGTCCTGGCGGACCGCTACGACTTTCCTGAGCTGCGGGACCTGTCGGAGGACGACCGCATGGTGTTGCTCGACTCGGCAGTCGCGATGTTTCTCGAGCACAACATCTGCTTCCGCGAGACCGACCCGCTCACCGCGCGCGTCTACCTCGTCTTTCCCGAGCTGATCAACCTGAGGAAGCCGGCGGTCGAAGACCAGGAGCCATTCGAGGACGGGGTCGCGTACACCGCAACAGGCGCTGTCGAGAACGTGTACGCCTCGCTCGTCGTGCTACTCGGCTACACCGGCACGTTCACCCGCACGAACCAGTGGCGCTCCAACGCGCGCTACGTCGTGGGCACCGAGATGGTTTGCGGCTTCCGGCGTGGAGGAGGACGCCGACGGCGTCTTGGAGTTCGTCCTCTACTTCGGTAGGAACGTGAGCCAGCCGGTCCGCGCGCTGTTTCAGAGCTTGTTCGAGACCTTCCTCGCGCGGCGGGAGCTCAGTGTGAGGCGGTACGAGCCCGTCCGATGCGCTCAACGATGCACCTCCTCAACCGGTCGGTGATCAGGGACCAACTCGCGGCCGGCAGCACGCACGTGTTTTGCGCCCAATGCGGCGATCGGGTCGAGCTGCCCGCGACGGACACGCCGATCGAGCTGAGCCAGGAGGTCGCCGCCAGCCTGGGCTCCGCAGCACCGGCGCGCCAACCAGCGCTCACGCTTCGAGCGCGCTGTCTTCCGCCTCAACACCTATGTCACGCAAGAGGGTCTCCGGGCGCCCGAGTGTTTCATCAGCTACGCCTGGGGCGATCCGGCAGAGGAGAGGTGGGTCGAGCTGCAACTCGCCACTGACCTGCTCAAGGCGGGCGTCCCGGTCGTGCTCGACCGCTGGGAGAACTCCCGAATCGGCGCAAGCGTGCCGCGGTTCCTCGAGCGCGTCGCCAAGTCGGAGCGCGTAATCGTCGTCGGCAACCCTCGCTATCGCACGAAGTACGACAACGGCGAGCCTATGCGGGGATTCGCGGTCGCGGCCGAGGGCGATCTCATCGGGCACCGCATGATGGGCAGCGAGACGGCCAAGCAGTCCGTCCTGCCGGCCGTGATCGAGGGAACGCCGGAAACGTCGCTCCCCCCGCTCTTCTGCAGGGCCGCGTATTCGCCGACTTCCGCCTGCCGGAGCGCTACTTCCGCACCCTGCTCGACCTGCTGTTGACGCTTTACGACATCGCCCCGCGCGACACAGTGGCAGGCGAGCTGATCGGACTCGTCGAGGATCCGCACCATTGACCGCACGAGCGCGCCGCGAGGCGAACCGCACGTGCCCTCGCGGGCCGCGCGGTTGGCCGCCGTAGGCTGCTCGGGCGTAATCAGTGGGCTGAGGGAATGCCCGGCTGAGATAGCGCGGCAGGAGTCCCCCGCGCTGACCCTTCGAACCTGTGGGGTAATGCCCGCGAAGGGAGCGATGCGGACCCGACTCGAGGCTGCTGGCGTGAAGCCTCGTTCGGCTTCAGAGGCCGGCGCGCGCCGCGTGGCCTCCAGCGTCGCGAGGTCGAGCCCGCTCTTGTCCACGATCTCGCGCGCGGTGTACCCCGGCTCGCCGCCCCGCACCCCCTCCACGGACAGCAGCGCGAGCAGCGCGCTGAGCACGGCGAGAGATGCCGATCGCGAGTGGCGTCCCTTCACAGCGGGGATTCAATACCCACCCCCCTCGAGATCGTCAGCCCGTGTTCCGAGTCGTCATCCAGTACATCGCCGTCGCAACCGCGGTTCCCACTGTCTTGTTCCTCGTCGCACTCGTCTGGCTGACGATGGAGTCGCATCGCCTCGCCCTGCGGCTCTGGTTGACGGGACACGTCCACGACGATCTCGTCGCCTTCCTGGCACTACCCCGGCAACCTCACGAGATCCGAACTGGACACCACAGCGAGCAAGGTCGGAGAACTGCGGAGGCGCGTCGAGAACGCTGATCTGGGACAACTGGGCGAGGAGGAGTCCTCCATGCCGAGGAGGTCGTCGAAGCGCTACTGGACGGCTCGGACGGTGACGTCGTCAGAGAGATTGACGAGCTGTTGCCCGAGGAATGGGAGTTGGCCAGGGACCGTATCCTGGCGCGCTGCCGGTCCAGAGGCCCCGCGAGCGTGGCGCGCTGGTCGTCGATGTGGATCGATCTCGAGATGCTTCGGGCGAGGCGACTCGCGTTCCGGCATGTCGGATCGAAGATCTCCCGGGCGCTGCTGCGGCGCGCCGGCGCCAACGTCACGGAGTTCGGGGTCGTCGGACTCGTGGTGAGCATCCTCGCCTGGTTCTTCGTCTCGCACTACCGCGGCGCACTTCTTCGAATGGATCGGTGCTGGCACGTCGCTCGGCGCCTTCGCCGGACTGGCGCTCACGAGCGTGACCATGGGCCGCAGAGCGATGGCGTCCTGACTGGTACGGAGAGCCCCGAGCCTCGATGATCAAGTTCGGCGTATTCATGTTCCTCGTCATCGGCGCGACGCAGTTCCTGTTCTCATGCGAGGCCCGACTGGTGGTTCGGCAGCCCGTAGGAGGGGGCCGCTCGTCGAGCGATCACCTCCGGCCCGCGCCTCCGCCGACCGCGCGAGCGCAGCCCGATAGCGGCGCCAGTAGGCCGCGTCCACACGGCGCTGTCGCCGCCACTGCCGCCATGTCAGGTAGGTCGACGCCACCACCCAGGTCACGCCGAGCATCAGTGCGACCCAGATCCCGAGGACGAACTGCAGATCGGGATCGCGCACGAGCGCCACCGGGAGCGAGACGAGCGCTCCCGCGAGCATCACGGCGAAAGGGCCGGCGAAGTAACACAGGAGGGCCACGACCTTCCACGAGATCACCCGCTGACGCACCGGCAAGCCGTCTTCGCGCAACTCCGCCTCTGTGGCCGCCCTCTCTCGTCGTCGCGCCCAGGCCACGACAACCTGGACGACCGTGGCGCTGACGGCTCCGCCCATGACGGCCGCCGTCAGCAGCGCAGGCTTGAGCTTCCGACGCGTTCGGCAGCAGCGTGACGACAAGAACCACGCCGATCCAAGCAGTTGCGGCGATAACGTCGCGAAGCCCTTCGAGGCGCAAGCTCCGCAACGTATCGGCAGTCCGCCACGTGATCCATGCGCTCCGGAGCCATAGCATCGCCGGAACAGAAAGTAGGACCGCTGCCACGGCCAATGTGACGGCCGGGTGCTCCGACCACCAGCTTTCCTGGGACACCGGCTCGGAAAGGCTGAGTGGTAACACGGCAGCCATCACGATAGTCGCCGATGCCGGGCAGCTCCTCCGCAGCCCGAGACCGGCCGGATTTGGCTTCCTGTAGCCTGTTAGACGTAATCCGGGCGCCGGGCGGATGCTCCTGCTGAGATGGCGCTTAGGACGAACCGCGCTGACCCTTCGAACCTGTGGGGTTCTGCGCGAAGGCCACAGACTCCGCTCTAGAACGCGCTTTCTGAGCCTTCGCCGCGGCTACCTGAACCGGCTGGCCACATGGTGGCAGTGCGTAGCGCCGAGCGTCACGCGCTTGCGGGGGCACGCCGTCACGAACCCCGGCGCGATCAGCAGCCCAAACAGAATCACGAAGACGCGGTCAGTCCTAACGTCTCGCTCATGAGCGTGAAGGGCACGGCCAGCAGCGCCGCGGTCGCGCTCGCGCTCTCGTCAATGGGGGTGACAACGGCTTTGTAGTAGGGCCCCAGGCGGCGAGGGGCTCGATGGCCGCGTGCTCTCGAGCATCGCCCGGAGCGTCGGCGCGCTGGCATCCCGACGCCGATGGACGGAGGGCCCGCACGCGGCGGGCCCTCCGTGGCGTGGGTCTCCTCAGCGGGGCTCCCCGAACTTGTAGAGCCCGTTGCTCTTGCCGGGCTTGCCGGCCACCGCGTTCACCGACGACGAGTCGTAGGCGAACGTGAGCACGGTCGCGGCGATCGCGTCGGAGTTGACGTCCAGCGCGTCGACGTTCACGTTGCCGACGAGCTCGTAGTCCTCGGCGAGCGCTGCGAACAGCGCGGCGTTGTGCCCGTCACCGCGGAGGTTGTCGCAGAACTGGTGGTAGCACGGGTCCAGCTGCGCGCCGGCGACGCCGCCGAAGATCGCGGCCTCGGCCGCCGTCTTCGGCACCTCGGCGCCGGTGAACAGGCCGCCGGCGGGGATGCCGATGGCGATGAACGGGCCGTAGTCGGACCGGCCGGAGAACTCCGTGTCCTTGAACGGCTCGCCCCGGGCGGTGAAGAACCGCTCGAACTGGTCCTCGATCTCGGCCGAGCCGGGCGGGATGAACCCCGGAGCCGCCGTGCCGCCCGAGTTGTCGCCGTCGTAGATCCCGAACGTGTAGTTCGGCGAGGCGATCATGTCGAAGTTGAGGTAGAGGGCGATGTCGTCCGCCGCATCCTCACTCAGATTCGCGACGTAGAACCGCGAGCCCAGCAGCCCCGACTCCTCGGCGCCCCACCAGGCGAAGCGGACCTTGTTGGCCGGCTTGGCCCTGGCCATCCGGATCGCCGTCTCGAGCAGCGCGGCGCTGCCCGAGCCGTTGTCGTTGATCCCCGCGCCGCGCTGGACGCTGTCGAGGTGCGCACCCGCCATCACGACGTTGTCGGGGTTGCCGCCCGCCGTCTCGGCGAGCACGTTGTAGGCCTGCCGGTTCTCGGCGGTGAAGTCGACCGTGACCGTGACGGTCGAGTTCGGCGTGGTGGCGAGGTTCAGGCCCGCGTCGAACGTGGTGAAGATCGCGGGGATCGTGAGACCGGTCGCCGGACCGATCATGCCGACCAGGCCGGTGCGACCGGGCTGACCCTCGTTCATGACGATCACAGCGCTCGCGCCGGCGGCCTGTGCGTTGAGCACCTTCACGTTGAAGCCGCAGGTGCCGCGCTGCACGAGCGCGACGGCGCCGGCCGGGAACCCGGCCCAGTCAGCCGCATCGCAGCCGCTGGTGCTCGTGTTCGCCGGACCTGACGGGTTGAGCACCAGGTCGACGTTCACCAGCGGGCCCGTCGCAGTGCCCTCGGGGACGCCCGTGTCGAACCGGTTGCGCAGGAAGTCGACCTCGTTCTCGAACGTCCTCGGGTTCGGCGAGAGCCTGATCAGCTTCGAGTTCTCCTCGGTGTACGGGAACGTGAACTCCTGGACCGCCGGGGCGTACCCGGCGCCCCTCAGCTGCGCGACGACGTAGTCGACCGACGCCCGGTAGCCCGGACGCCCGGCGGCGCGATCGCCGCCGTTCGCGTCGGCGATGGCCTGGAGCGCCTCCATGTGGTTCAGCACGCCGTCAGGCGTGACGGCATCGGTGAGATTGCGCACCGTGATGGTGTTCGGTGCCGCACTCGCCGGCGCCGCGACGGTCGCGATGAGCGCAACCGCGGCCGCAGCCGCAGACGCGCGAAGTCGCCATGACATTTGGTGGAACTCCCCTCCTCCGCTTGAGCCGGTTTCCTGGGCCGGCCTAATCCGCGCGACTCTAACCGCGTGAGGAGGCCGTGAGAAGGGCGTGCGCGACTGCGGTACGCTGAGGCCGCGTAATCAGGGGGGCTGGGCGGATGCCCGGCTGAGATAGCGCGGCAGGATCCCCCGCGCTGACCCTTCGAACCTGTGGGGTAATGCCCGCGGAGGGAGCGATGCGGACCCGACTCGAGGCTCCTGGCGTGGAGCCTCGTTCAGCTTCAGAGGCCGGTGGCGAGGTGCGGCTTGCCGGCGTGCGCAAGGCGTTCGGCGACGTCGTCGCCGTGGACGACGTGTCCCTGCACGCGCGGGCGCGGGAGACGGTCGCGGTCGTGGGGCCGAGCGGCTGCGGGAAGTCGACGCTGCTGGAGATCGTGTGCGGGCTCGCGGCGCCGGATCGCGGGACCGTGGAGTCGCCGCCGGCGGCGCTGATGCCGCAGCGCGACGGGCTGCTGCCGTGGCTGAGCGCGCTGGACAACGCCGCGCTGGCGCTGCGGGTGGCGGGCGTCGCGAAGGCGGCGGCGCGGGCGCGGGCGCACGAGCACTTCGCCGCGTTCGGGCTCGAGGGGTTCGAGAAGGCGCGGCCGCGCGAGCTGTCGGGCGGGATGCGCCAGCGGGTCGCGTTCCTGCGGACGCTGCTGGCCGGGCGGCCGGTGCTGTGCCTGGACGAGCCGTTCGGCGCGCTCGACGCGCTGACCCGCGGGCAGATGCAGCGGTGGCTGGCCGGCGCGCTGGAGCGCGAGCCGCGGACCGTGCTGCTGGTGACGCACGACGTCGAGGAGGCGGTGCTGCTCGCCGACCGGATCGTGCTGCTGTCGCCGCGCCCGGGGCGGGTCGTCGCGACGATCGAGGTCGAGATCCCGCGCCCGCGCGCGCGGACCGACCTCGCGGTGGTGGAGCTCCGCGAGCGCGCGCTGCGCGGCTGGCGAGGGCGCCGAGCCGCCCACGCGCGCGCCGGAGGCCGGGCCTGATGGCGGCCGCCGCGCTCGTGCTCGCCGTGCTGGCCGGCTGGGAGGTCGCGGTCCGCCTCGAAGCGGTCGACGAGCTGCTGCTGCCCGCGCCCACGACGATCCTCGAGGCGCTGTGGGACGACCGCGGGATCCTGTCCGAGGACCTGCTCGTCACCAGCTACGAGGTGCTGCTCGGGCTGGCGCTGGCGATCGTGGTCGGCGCGGCGCTCGGGCTCGCGATGCACCTCTCCCACGCCATCCGGCGCGCCCTGCGCCCGCTGGTCATCGGCTCGCAGGCCGTGCCGATCCCGGTGATCGCCCCGCTGTTCATCCTCGTCCTCGGCTTCGGGCTGGCGCCGAAGGTCCTGATGGTCGCGCTCGTGTGCTTCTTCCCGATCACGATCAACCTCTACGACGGCCTCCGGGACGTCGACCCCGACGCCCGCAAGCTGCTGCGATCGCTCGACGCGACCCCGCTCCAGCGCCTGCGCCACCTCGAGGCGCCCTCGGCGCTGCCCGCCACGTTCACGGGCACGAAGATCGCCGCCGCCGTCGCGGTGATCGGCGCCGTGTTCGCGGAGTGGGCGGGGTCCGACCGCGGCCTCGGCCACACGCTGCTGATCGCCAACGGGCAGCTCGAGACCGCCCGCGCGTTCGCCGCCACCGTCCTGCTGTTCGCCCTCGCCGTGACGCTCTACGGCCTGTTCGCGCTGCTCGAGCGGCGCGTCGTCGACTGGACGCCCCGCACCGCCGCACCCGCGCAAGGAGACAGATGAAGCGACTCGCCGTCCTGTTGAGCGTCGTCCTGCTCGCCACAGCCGCCGGTTGCGGCGAGAAGGAGGAGCCCGGCGCGAACTCGCGCGGGAAGACCGAGCCGATGCGGCTCGTCCTCGACTACTTCCCCAACGCCGACCACGCCGGGCTGTACGCCGCGCAGGCGGCCGGGGAGTTCGACCGCGCGGGGCTCGACGTGGAGATCACGGCGCCGCCCGACCCCGCGGCGCCGCTCAAGCTGCTCCAGGCCGGCCGCGCCGACATCGTGCTCTCCTACGAGCCGGAGCTGCTGCTGGCGCGCGACAAGGGCGCGGACGACCTGGTCGCCGTCGGCGCGCTCGTCCAGAAGCCGCTGACGTCGCTCATGGCGCTGCCGGGCAGCGGCATCCGCGGAGCGCGCGACCTGGCCGGCAAGCGCGTCGGGACCGCGGGCATCGCGTACCAGTCCGCGTACCTGAAGACGATCCTCGAGCAGGCGGGCGTCGACCCCGGCTCGGTGAAGGAGACCAACGTCGGCTTCGACTTCAGCCGCCCGCTGATCGCCAAGCGCGTCGACGCCACCCTCGGCGCCTTCTGGAACTACGAGGGCGTCGACCTCCAGCGCCGCGGCAAGAAGCCCGTGATCCTCAAGATGGACGAGCTCGGCGTCCCGACCTACAACGAGCTCATCTTCGTCGCCCGCAAGGAGGACTTCGACGAGGAGGGCGCGTCGCGCCTGCGCCGCTTCCTCCAGGCCGCCGCGCGCGGGCACCGGATCCTCAAGGACGACCCGGACGCCGGCATCGACGCGCTGCTCGACGCCTCCAAGGGCCTGAACCGCGACCTCCAGGCCGCCGCCGTGAAGGCGACCACGCCGGTCTTCTTCCCGAAGGGGGACAAGACGTTCGGCTGGCAGGACCCGGCGAAGTGGGACGCCTACGGCCGCTGGATGCAGGAGAACGGCCTGCTCAAGCAGCCGCCGAACGCGGGGCGCGCGCTGACCAACGAGTTCCTGCCGGGCGAGGGGCTGGACCCGGGGGTCTCCGGGCTGGAGTGACCACCAGCCCGCGCGCCACGCCCCAGCGCAGGTACTCGGAGGCGAGCCCCTTCCAGGCGCCGTAGGGCTCGAAGAACGCGCGCACCTCGTCGATCTCGGCGCGGGCGCGCGGGTTGCCGGTGAGCAGGCGGCCGACGATCTTGATGAAGCCGAGGTCGCCGGCCGGCACGTGGTCGTGGCGCCCGAAGCCGTAGAGGGCGAGCATCTCGACCGTCCACGGGCCGATGCCCGGGATCGAGCGCAGCCGGCGCGCCGCGGCCTGCGCGCGGTCGGGCGCGCCGATCGCCGCCTCGAGGTCGGCGCGGCCGCTCGCCACCTCGCGCGCCGCCCGGCTCAGCGTGAGCGCCCGCTGCGGCGCGAGGTCGTAGGACACCAGCCGCGCGGGGGCGAGGTCGGCGACCGCGCCGGCGCCCGGGCAGTCGCGCAGGCCGGTGACCGAGCAGCGGAAGCCGTGGCGGGAGATCAGCCGGCGCTGGATCGCCACCGCGCGCTCGAACTCGATCAGCTGCTCCGTGATCGCGTTCAGCAGCGCCTCCCACGGCACGGGCCGCCGCCGGACGCGCAGATGCGGGTTGGCGCGCACCGCCCGCCCGATCACGGGATCGTCGCGGAACGCGTGATGGAAGTCCCGGTAGTCCTCGTCGACGCCGGTGGCGAAGCGCATCCGGGCGATCGCGTCCGCGGCGGCCTGCTCGGTCGCGGCGCGGGCCGCGAACAGGACCCGGTCGCGCGCGGGCTGGACGACGCCCGCCAGCACCGGCTCACCCCCGAGCCGCAGCAGGCGCTGGAGCGCGTGGCCGCGCCGGCGCGTGAGGCCGTCGGCCGACCCGCCCCCGAGCCGGAACGGCCACGGCGGCTCGACCTCGACGCGAAGCTCGACGCCCGTGCGCGGCCCCCTCACCGCGCGCGAGGTCAATCCCGGCGGAGGAGGTGGACGTCGACCAGGAAGGAGTTCGACGACACGATCTCGCCGAGGCCGCCCTTGGCCTTCGACTTGCGGCGCCGCCGTGGCAGGCGCCCGCGGCGGCGGTGGACGACCGCGACCGTCGCGGCCCCCGCGACGAAGCTCGTCGCGGCCAGCGCGGCGGCCTGGCGCGCCGGCACGAGCACTGGCTCGGGCGCGGCGACCGTCGTCGCCCGCGGCCGGTACGGGCAGGCCGTCGACGACTTCTACGTCCTCATGGTCTTCGGGAACCTGGCTCACGAGCCCCACAGCATGACGGACGGCCCGGACGCCCGCACCTACGTCTCGGATCGGGGGCGTGGCGCAGTGCCGAACACCTTGTCCCAGTACGGCGCGCTGACGCCGAAGCCGCTCTCGTCGTCCTGGAAGTGGTGGCGCATGTGCAGCTCGCGCAGCCGCTTCCCGACCCGGCTCTTCGGCGTGTGGTGGTGCACGGCGAAGTGGATCATGTCGTAGGCGAGGTAGCCCGCGAGGAAGCCGCCGCCGAACGCCGTGGCCCAATCCGCGCCGAGGGTCAGCGAGAACAGCGCGTAGAACGCGATCGCGAGCGGGATGCTCGCCGACGGCGGCATGACGAGCCGCATCGGGTCGTTCGGGTGGTCGTGGTGGACGCCGTGGATCATCCAGTGCAGCCGCGCCCCGATCCCGTCCTCCGGCTCGAAGTGGAAGACGATCCGGTGCAGCCAGTACTCCGTGAGCGTCCAGAACGCGTACCCGCCGAGCCCGAGGCCGAGCGTCGCGGGCACCCCGATCCGCTCGGCGCCGGTCACCAGCAGGATGAGGATGACCGGCAGGAAGATGACGACGGGCACGGCCGGGTGCACGCGCGTGAAGCGGTCCAGCAGGCCCGAGCGGAACATCGGCGGCGACGCCTTGAGGTACTCGGAACGGCGCATGTGCAAAAAGTATCCGCTGAGCGGGACGGGGGCGAGTACGGGAAACCGTACCGACGGGGTCAGGACAGGCCGCGCTCGTACATGCGGTAGCGGCGCACGACGCGGCCGCCCATGGCCTCCATGGCCCGGTTCATGTTCGTGTTGGTCTCGAGGATCCAGCCCATCTCGCCCCACTTCTGGGGCGTCGCCTCGGCCATGTCGAAGTGCTCGACGTACATCTTCGCCGCCACGCCGGTGTGCTGGTACTCCGGCTTGACGCCGAGGAAGCCGACCCGCACGCGGTCGATGATCTTCCCCTTGCGCAGGAAGCGCCACCAGCCGAGCGGCAGCAGGCGGCCGTTCATCTTCGCCAGCACCTGGTTGACGTCGGGCACCGTGATGGCGATCGCGGCGGTCTCGCCCTCGGCGGTCTCGGCGACCATGTACCAGTGCGGGTCGAAGACCAGCTGCATATCCAGCGCGTAGGCGTCGAGGTCCTTCTTCGAGTACGGCGTGAAGCCCCAGTTGTCGCTCCACGCCGCGTTGTAGACGTCCGCGAAGCGGTCCATGTCCTTGCGGAGCGTCCGGCGTGACATCTTGCGCAGGCGGATGCCGTGGCGCGGCTCCACCTCGCCCGCGAGCTTGAAGATGACCGGCAGGATCTTCGCCCGGTCGGAGATCTCCAGCTCCCACATCAGCAGGTCCATCGCCTTGCCCAGCCCGGCCTCCTCGCAGCGGGCGGAGTAGTACGGCGGGTGCCAGGGCTGGCGCACCATCGGGATGCGGTCGAAGCCCTCGATCATCACGCCGCTCTCGTCGTTCATCGTGAAGTCCATCGGCCCGACCATGTGGTCACAGCGATGGGCCACCAGCCACGGCTCCGCGGCGGCGAGCAGCGCGGGCAGGATCTCCGGGTCGTCCTCGAGCTCGACGAAGCCGAACATCCCCCAGCGGTTGCCGTGGTGGGCGTTGAACGCGTCGTCGTAGTGGGCGCTGATGCGGCCCACGACGCGGCCGTCGCGGCGCGCGAGGAACAGCTGCGCGTCGCCGTGCGTGAAGAACGGGTTGACCCTGCGGTTGAGGAACAGGTGGCGCTCCAGCCGCAGCGGGGGCACCCAGACGCCGGAAGTAGAGTGGAGCCGGTACGGGAGCTCGACGAACTCCTTCCGGTCCCGTCGCGAGGCGACGGGCTGGACCTCGACCGACATCGGAGCGGCACCCTATATGTCCACTGCCATCGACGTGTTCGAGAAGGTCCGCGGCCACGAGCGAGCCGAGCAGCTCCGCGCCGCCCGCGAGCACGACCTCCTGCCCTACTTCCGCCGGCTCGAGTCGCCGGCCGCCCCGGTCGTCGAGATGGAGGGCGCCGAGCGCGTCATGCTCGGCTCCAACAACTACCTCGGGCTCACGAGCGACCCGCGGGTGCTGGCGGGCGCGCGTGACGCGCTGGAGCGCTACGGCAGCGGGCTCACCGGGTCGCGGCTGCTGAACGGCACGATCGACCTCCACCTCGACCTCGAGCGCGAGATCGCGGAGTGGATGGGCACGGAGGAGGCGCTCGTCTTCACCACGGGCCACCAGGCCAACGTCGGCACGCTGGGCACGCTGCTCGGCCCCGGAGACACGGTGATCGCCGACTCCGCCGACCACGCCTCGATCCTCGACGGCTGCCTGCTCTCCCGCGCGAAGCTGCGGCCGTTCCGGCACGGGCGGCTCGACAAGCTGGAGAAGATGCTCGAGCGGGCAGAGGGCGACGGCGGCGGGGTCCTGGTCGTCGTCGACGGCGTCTTCTCCATGGAGGGCGACGTCGCCGACCTGCCGCGGATCGTCGAGCTGTGCCGAGCCCACGGCGCGCGGCTGATGGTCGACGAGGCGCACGCGGCGGGCGTGCTCGGCGCGCGCGGCGCGGGCGCCAGCGAGCACTTCGGCGTGGAGGGCGACGTCGACCTGCGGATGGGCACGTTCTCGAAGTCGCTCGCGTCGTGCGGCGGCTTCATCGCCGGCTCGCATGAGGTGATCGACTTCCTGCGCGTCTCGTCGCGCGCCTTCCTCTTCACCGCCGCGGCCGTGCCGGCCGCCGTCGGCGCGGCGCTCGCCGCGCTGCGGGTCGTGCGCTCCGGCGACGGCCCGCCGCTGTTCGCTCGCGTGCTCGAGAACGCCGGCTACCTGCGCGAGGGGCTGCGCGACCTCGGCTTCGAGGTGCTCGACGACCCGCTGGGCGTGACGACGCCGATCATCCCCGTCGTCGTCGGCGACGACTGGAAGGCCGTGCTGCTGTGGCGGGCGCTGTACGACGCCGGCGTCTACGTCAACGTCGCGCTGCACCCGGCCGTCCCGCCGGCGGGCGCGCTGCTGCGGACGAGCGTGATGGCCACGCACGATCGCCCGACGCTCGACCGCGCGCTGGCCGCGTTCGCCGACGTCAAGCGCGCGTTCGAATCCGAGCACGGCAGGCTCCCCGGATCCGCGGGGTAGCTACGTCAACGCCGCGTTAACTTCCTGCCCTAGCAGATTTCGGCTCTAGGGCGCGGTTTGCGGGGTCTCTACCTTGTCCGTCTTCGCACAAGGTGAAGAGGCTGAGAAATCACCCGCTTTTTGCGAATGCAGAGGGTGGTTGAGCGTTGCTTCTCGGCACGCTGGGTGTCTAGCCTGCCGACCGGTCGAGCGTGGCTGCGCTCGCTGGGGAAGAGAGAACGATGCCAGGAGGTCCGGACGGCATCCGCCAAGAGGGGGGCGGAGCGGTCGTCGCGCGCTCCCGCCTGCTCGTCCTGGGACGCCCTCGCGGACACGCCGGCCGGTCAACCGGAAAATCACGAACGGCCCCCGAGAGATGGGGCCAGGGGGAGGTTCTTTCATGCAGGGACTCGCGACAGCTCCAGCGCCTCAGCACATGCAGGCGCTGGCCCAGGCCAACCGGGTTCGGCTCGCGCGCGCCGAGCTCAAGCGACAGGTGGCCGAGAACGAGCTGTCCGTGGCGGACGTGGTGCTGGAATGCCCCTGGGAGGCCGAGAGCATGGCCATCTGCGATCTGCTGATGAGCCAGCACCGGTGGGGCAGGACGCGCTGCCGGCGCTTCCTGGCGTCGATCTCCATGTCCGAGACCAAGACGGTCGGGTCGATGACCGACCGCCAGCGCCGCGCGCTCGCCGCCCGCCTGGGCGGTGAGACGACCGCCGAGATCGATCCGTTCGCGGTCGTCGGCCTGACCTGGGCGCCGCAGGGGTAGCGGCGCAGCCCGCTGAGGCGCCGGCTTCCCGTTCTCTATGAGGCCGGGGCGCCGGCGCCGACGCCGGGCCCGAACCCCGGCCCACGGGTCGCGATCTCGACGACGTGGCCGTCGGGATCCTTCAGGTAGATCGAGCGGCATGCGCCGCGGTCGAAGACGTCGGTGCACTCGACCCCGCGGCCCCGCAGGTAGTCCCGCCAGGCCTCCTGCTCCTCCTCGGTGTCCACCGTGAGGGCGAAATGGTGCGTGGAGCCGACGCCGACCACGCCCGTCGGCAGCTCGGGGTACTGCATGAAGCTCACGAGCCGGCCGGGCGCGCCGTCGAGCGCCCCGAACCACACGTGGCGGCTGGCCGGATCGTCGTCGGACGGGCCGTCGTGGACGACCGCCATGCCCAGCACGTCGCGGTAGAAGGCGATCGTCCGCTCGAGGTCGCGGCAGATCGCCGTCACGTGGTGCAGCCCGCGCAGCTGCATGCGCTTCTCATCGGACACGTCGCCGTTGAGCCTAGCTTCCGCGCGGGCCGGCGCAAGTAGGTCCTGGCGGAGCGCCCAGAAGGCGCCCGCGAACACCGCGACGGCGCCGACCACCACCGGCCGGCCAGGGCACGCCGGCGAAGTAGAGGCCGGCGGCGACCAGCACGGCTGGGAGCGCGGAGATCACCGTCGTGTGCGAGCGGAAGCCGGCGAGGTGCTCGCGCAGCGCCGTGTCGAGCCCGCCGAGCGAGCCGAGGACCATCCCGCTGACGAGCAGCAGCTTCCCGCGGTCGCTGTCGAGGTCCAGGGCGCCCATGACGAGCAGCACGATCCCGATCAGCACGCACAGCTCCACGAGCGGGACCGGATGCCACGGCGGCTTCGGGCGGTCCTCGATCGCGGGCCGGCCGCCGCGGCGGCGGGGCGCGGGCCGCGGCTGGGCCGGGCGGTTGCGGGCGGGCCGCTCGGCGCGGCGGGCCGCCTCGGCCCGCCTCGGGGGCGCGGCGACGGTGCCGCGCTTGCGGCGGCGGCTGCGGTTGCGGCCCATCAGGCGGTGGCGGTGTCCGGGGCCGTGACGGCGGTCACGGCCCCCACGGTAACGGGCAACCGGAGGAGATCTTGACCCGCCACCAGCTCATCAGCAGGCCGACCGGGCCGAGCCGGGGGCGCACGTGGAAGTGCTTGCAGCCGGGCTCGCCGAGCTGCTCGTTGCTCACGCGGACCCACTTGTAGGCGGCGGGATCGGCGAACATCCGCTCGAGCAGCGCGCGGCTCTCCTGCTGGCGCCGGGCCTGCGCCTCGGCGCTGCCGTGGAGCGTGGTGAGGCGGTCGGCCAGCGCGTCGCGCACGCGCTCGAGGTCGCCGAGCGAGAGCACGCGGGGCCCGGCCAGCGACGGGAGCGGCGGTCCGGGCTCGAGGCGCGGGCAGGCGTCCAGGCACGCCGCGGCGACCTTGTCCTCGAGGCGGCCGATCTGGCGGCGGAGCGAGCGACGGGCGGCGGCCTCGTCGACCTCGGTGATGACCACGGCGCCGGCGCCGTGCGGCTCGAACTGCTCGATGATCGCCATGGCCAGCCCCCTCGGTCGACTGAACGCCAGGGTACCACCGGATTTCGCCCTATCCTCGATGCCCGCTCCATGCCCCGCAACGACCCGACGGACACCGGCGGCCTCTTCATCGGCCGCCGCCCCGGCACCGCCCCGCTCCGCTACCGCGGCGCGCCCGAGCGCGGCGGCCCCGGCCGCCGGCGCGCCGACGCGCTGCTCGCCGGCGTCGTGCTCGTGGTCGAGACGCTGGTCTGCCTGACGCTCTGGGGGCCGCAGCCGGTCGCGTGGCTGTGGGTCGGCTCGCAGGTCGACTACCAGACCGACTCTGTGACGCTCGGCATCGCGGTCGCGTTCGCGGGCATGCTGGCGACGCTGATGCTGACGCTCGCGCTGGCCGCCCGCTTGGACCGCGCGTGGCGGATCCTGCGGCGCGCCGCGGGGCACGAGCAGCAGGAGGGCATCCTCCCGCGGATCTTCGCGGTGACGGCCATCGTCGCGCTGGTGGTCTTCTCGCTGTGGTTCTGGATCCTCGAGGGTCCGATGCCGTCGCTGGCGCCGCGGTGAAGCGCTTCTTCGACTACTACCGCCAGTTCGAGGAGCTGCCGCCGGAGGAGGTGTCGCGGGAGCTGCGGGCGCGCCGCGACGAGGAGAAGGCGCGCGCGCTGGCGGAGCTGCCGGCGCTGGACCTCGCCTCCGCGGCGTGGCACGAGCCGCCGCACGCGGAGATCGTCAACGCCGCCACGTTCGCGCTGCGGCGCGCGGTCAACGCCTATCCGGACCCGAAGCCGGCGGAGCTGCTGGCCGCGCTCGCCGCGCGCCACGGCGTCGAGGCGGAGCAGGTGGCCGCAGGGCACGGCGCCGGGGAGCTGATGCGCGCCGCGTGCCACGCGCTGCTGGCGGGTGGCGGTGGCGAGGTGCCGATCGCCTGGCCCGGCTGGGGGCCGCTGCCGCGGCTGGTCCACGAGGCCGGCGGCCTGCCCGTGCCGGTCCGGCTCGGCGGGCGACGGGGCCGCGGACGTCGAAGCGCTGCTGGCGGCGGCGGGCCCGGACAGCCGCGCGGTCGCGCTCGCGAGCCCGAACGACCCGACGGGCGGGACGATCGACGCGGCCGCGCTGCGCCGGCTCGCCGCCGGGCTGCCGGACGGCACGTGGATCCTGCTCGACGCCGCGCTCGCCGACTTCGAGGACCCGGCCGCCGACCTCGCCCCGCTCACGCGCGAGCTCGACCGCCTGCTCGTGTTCCGCAGCTTCTCGAAGGCGCACGCGATGGCGGGCTTCCGCGCCGGCTACGCGATCGGCCCGGCAGGCGAGGCCGAGCTGCTCGCCCGGCTCGCTCCAGCGCTCGCCGTCTCCGCCCCGGCGCAGGCGGGCATGGCCTGGGCCGCCGCGAACGGCGAGCGCTACCTGCCGCGCCGCCGCGAGCTGGCCGGCACGGAGCGCCGCCGGCTCGCCGCCGCGCTGGCCGGGACCGAGCTCGCCTTCCCGGCCGGCGCCGGCCCGCTGCTCTGGCTCTCCTCGGCGAGCCACGACGGCCCGGCCCTCGCCGCCCACCTCGCGAGCCGGCGGATCTACGTCCGCCCCGGGAATGCCTGGGGGGACGACCGGCACGTCCGCGTGGCCTTGCGCGGGGGGGACGCGACGGATCGGCTGGTGGAGGCTCTGTTGGAGCTGGTGGTGGGCTGAGAGCGTCTTAACTGCGGCTGGGTGGGGGTGGTGAGGGTGCCGCCGGGAGCGGCGAGCGGTCCGTGCCGTTCCGCGAGATGCGACTTTCTCCCGCTCAGCCGCACTAACTCGCACCTCGCGAGAACTCGCGCCGCGAGATGCGACTTTCTCCCGCTCAGCCGCACTAACTCGCACCTCGCGAACCCGCGCGCGCGAGACGCCGATGCCGCGGCCCGCTCCGTCGCCACCCCACCCAGCCGCCGTTCAAGACGCCGGCGGCGGCGATTCCGCCCGCACCCGCTACGCCTGCCGCCGCTGCGCGAACCGCGGCAGCCCGTCGTCCGGGATCGGCTCCCAGTCCGGCGCGGACTCGAGCCACTGGTGCCACTCGGGCCGGATCCCCGGATCGCCGTCGACGGCGCCGAGGCGGACGACGCGGAAGTCGGAGCCCACCGAGTAGAGGTGCCCGCCGCACTCCCCGCAGTAGGACTTCGGGAGGCCGTCGGGCGGTGTCCAGGTGCGCACGTGCTCCTCCCCGCGCACGATCGCGAAGCCCTCGGCCCGCACGAGTGCGTTGAGCGCCCAGAGCGTGCCGCTGCGGCGCTGGCAGCGCTTGCAGTGGCAGTAGCCCGCCGTGGTGAACGGGGCGGTGACCTCGAAGGCCACCGCGCCGCAGGCGCAACCGCCGGTAAGGGGAGCGTCGGGCGAGGGCACGGGGTAGGAGCGTACTCAGAACGAGACGACGAGCGTTTCATCGCAGATGTACGCTCGCTCTCACTGTCCTCTAACACGGGAGGGGGAAGGATGAGGAGGTCTGCGTTGGCGCTCGCGGGGGCGAGCGCGATGCTTCTCACGTTCGCCGCGCCCAGCTTCGGCGCGTCGAAGAACGTGAAGCTGGTCAACCGATTGCCGGAGGCGAAGAACGCCACGGCGATCAACTTCATGAACTACGCCGGCGGGCGTCACCGTGACGTCATGCTCGTCACCGGGCGCTTCGGCCTGAAGTCGTACTCGCTGTCGAACCCGAGCAAGCCGCAGCTGCTGGACGAGCTGACGGCCGAGCAGCTGCGCCTCACGGGCGACCCGGCGGTCAACTTCGAGCCGGACTCCGCCCCGTTCTCCACGTTCTGGCAGAACGAGGACATGGACGTCGATCGGACTCGCAAGCTGGCGTTCCTGTCACGCGACCCGCGCGCGTACGCGGGGTCGACCACGCGCGAGCCGGGCGAGGCCGACCCGAACGGCGCGACGAACATCGCCGGCGTCTACATCGTCGACGCGAAGGATCCGTCCGACCTGAGGCTGCTGGCCTTCCAGCAGCTCCCGACCGGTCACACGACCACGTGCGTCAACGGCTGCAAGGCGCTGTGGACGGGCGGCCCGGCAGCCACGACGACCCAGCAGGCCGCCCCGCTCAACTGGGTCCGCGGGCGGCCGATCATCGTCACCGACCTCACGGATCCGGCACACCCGGTGGCGCACCCGACGGAGCCGGTCGACCTGTTCCGGGTCAACGGCACCGTCACGGGCTACTCGCACGACGTCCAGGTCGACGACATGGGCATCGCGTGGGTCTCCGGCGACGGCGGCACGCGCGGTTACTGGACCGAGGGGACGCACTTCGACCCCGTCCAGAACGTGACGCGCGAGGCCACCGCGCTGAACCCGATCCCGTACGGCGGCGGCGGGCTCGAGCAGATCGTCACCGCCGACCCCGACGGCGGCTTCGAGCACAACGCCGAGCGGCCCGTCGGCCGCAACGCCCCGCGGGCGTACCGCGACGGCCAGTACCTGCTCGCCACCGAGGAGGACTTCGGGCCGGCGGCCGAGGGCTGCCGCAACCGCGGGATGTTCACCATCGCCTCGCTCGAGGGGTCCTTCGACGGCGACGCGTGGCGCCCGGGCGGCACGCGGTTGAAGACGATCGGGACCTGGAGCCCGTTCCAGAAGGAGGGCTCACGTCCGATCGGCGGTCCATACCACCCGTTCGCCAACTTCTGCTCCGCCCACTACTTCGACGTGGACGGCAGCAGGGTGGCCTACGCCTGGTACGGCGAGGGCACCCGGTTCCTCGACATCTCGGACCCGGCGAACCCGACGCAGTTCGCGTACTGGCGGCCCGACGACGGTGTCGTCTGGGCGTCGTACATCCACAAGGGCTACGTCTACACCGCGGACCGCGTCCGCGGCGTCGACGTCCTCCAGCTGACCAGTGGCGCCAAGGCCGCGCGGGCAACCTCGCGCGCGGTGGCGGCGCCGGCGCCGTCGCGTCGGCAGCGGCGGTTCCTCGCCAGGCTGGCCTCGCAGTACCGCACGGACCCGGGCACGGCAGGGCTCTGCCTGCTCCAGGTCAACTAGTCGCGTACGGCGCGCCGGGCGAAGAGCCCGGCGCGCCCTACCGCCGCTTCGCCACGCGGAACGCGCCCCGCATGAACGGGTGCACGCGGCAGAAGTAGTTGTACGTGCCCGGCCCGAGCCCCTTCGGCGTCTTCCACGTGATCCGCTGGGCCGCCGGGGTGCGCCCCTCCGGGCCGTAGCCGAGGTTGCCCGAGTCGAACCGGACCTTGCCGTCGGCGAGCGGGTACGCGATCCCCGTGCGGCCGTTGCACGGCGCGCGGCACGACGTGATCGTGTGGAAGATGTTGCTCGAGGCGTCGCGGTTGACGAACTTCAGGCGGCTGCCCCGGCGGACGGTCGGCGGCCGCCCGCGCCGCCCGACCCGCGCGAGGTCGCCGCGGCCGTAGACGAACCCGCGCACGGCGACGGTCCGCCGCGCCGGCACCGGCCCGGGCAGCAGCCGCCGCGCGTCGGGCAGCCCGCCGCCGAACGGGCCGCCGTGGTTGCGGTTCTCGCGCAGCCGGCCGTGGGTGACCTGGCCCGGGCGGTTGACGTCGACCACGAGCGGGTCGGGCCCCGAGCCGCCCGGGCTGTACATCAGCGGCATGATCCCCATCGACTCGTACCAGGACGCGCGGCTCGTGTCGTACGTCGCCGACACCGACACCACGTCCCCCCTGCGCACGCCCACCCGCCAGTCGGCCGGCGTGGCCGTCATCGCGACGTCCCACGAGACGGCGCCGGCCGGCTCGAAGTACTGCGCCACCGAGCGGAACAGCGGCACGGTGCGCCCGTCGCGCGTGAGCTTCAGGTCCGTCCAGAGGCCGCCGGGGTGCAGGTGCCCGGCCGTGCCGACCAGCACGCCGTCCTCCGGGACCGTCCAGCGGTTGCGCGAGTAGCCGGGCAGGCCGCGCGCCTCGTCCGGGTAGGTGTACCGCCGGTCGCCCCCGCCGGCGCCCTTGTGGACGTCGAACACCGGGTACGCGGAGATCCCCATCACGTCGAGCCACGCCGTGTGCACCGTGCGGATCCCGTCGGCCGCGGGCGTGCCGGCCGGGATGAAGTCGAGGTCGTAGGTGATGTACACCTGCGTCCGGCTCGGCGTCAGGTTGTGGATCATGTGGTTCATGATCCAGCGGTCCGCGGGCTCGTAGCGCCAGCCGTAACCCTCCGGCGCGTTGACGATCGTCTTCTCCTCGCCGGCCGCGAACAGCGGCGCGAAGTTGGACAGCCAGACGCCGTGGTGGAGGTGGATGACGTCCACGCGCGGGACGGTGCCGTCGTCCGCGTAGACGAGGTCGGGCTTGAAGCCGACGATCCAGCCCGGCACGTCGGGCTTGAGCGCGTTGCCCTCGAACTCGATCGTGTTCTGGCCCGGCGCGATGTCGATCGGCCCGAACTCGTAGTGGAGCGTCTGCACGCCCGGGCGCGGGCCCGGCCGGACCTCGCTCTGCGCCGTCGCGCCGATCACGTCGGCGTTCGCGGAGCGGCGGAGCGAGAAGGGCGGCGATCACCGCCAGCGGGGCCAGCAGGCGGCGCATGGGCCGCGAATCGTACTCAGGACGTGACGATGTCCCAAACGGTCCACAGCGCCTCCTCGACGTGGATGGCGGGCACGCCGGGCACCGCGACCGAGAACAGGACCATCGAGCGCGACCGCCGCGTGACGCCGTGGCCCGGCGCGGGATCGGAGAAGAGCACGGCGAGCGGGCCGCCGTCGTCGGCCACCACGAGCCGCCCGGCCGGCACCGGCGCGGCCTCCGCCGCGCGGCCGAGCGTCTCCCCGGCGACCGCCGCCCGCAGCCGGAGATCGCCCTCGACGCGGTCGCCGTCGAGCGCCCACACGGGCACGGACGTGTCCATCACCGCGATCGTGATCGCGTCGTCGAGCAGGCTGCGGCTCTTGAAGCCGCCGTGCTTCATCCGCTCCAGCGCGAGCGCCTCGACCGGTACGCGCACCTCGTCGGGCTCGAGCCCGATGTGGCGGTAGAAGATCCGGTAGGCCTGCGGGATCGGCTGGCGGCGCATCGCGATCGCCTGCGGCCCGCGGAAGGAGTCCGACAGCCGCCGCAGCCGCTCGCGCAGCTCCGGCGGGCTCGGGCCGGGCACCGCCTCGAACGCGCTCCACGCGAGCCGCAGCCCCGGCCACTCCGACGCCAGCTCGGCGGCCACCTCGCCCTCGCGCACGGACGGCTCGGCGCTCACGACGGCCCCCGCAGCGCCTCGATCCGCCGCCGCAGCGCGGCGCCGTCCACCAGCTCCGAGCGTCGTCTCCTCCACGCGGCCGCCGCGGCGGGCGAACGTCAGCGTCGGGCAGATCGCGACCGCGTACGCGTTCGCCACCGCCGCCGTCGCGCGTCCCAGCCGACCGGCAGCTCCCACCTGCGACGCCGGACCAGGTCGCGTAGGTCGTCGCGGTCGCCGCGGATCGCGACCGCGGCGAAGCTCGACGTCCGGGTAGCGCGCGCGCACGCGGTCGAGCGCGTCGACCTGACGGTCGCACGTCCTCCGAGCGCGCGGCGAAGAACGCCAGCACGACCGGGCCCGCGCTCGGCCAGCTCGCACGAGTTGAGGACCTGCGGGCCGCGCACCTCGCAGGCCGGCCGCTCGCCCTCGTCGCCGGGCCCGGGCCCGGGATTGACGTTGGCGTCGCCGGCCTCGAGGTCCGACAGCGCGAGCGGGGCGGCGAACGGCGGCAGCTCCGAGCCCGCCTCGAGCCCGCGCGAGCCCGGCGACGTCGGTGCGCAGCGTGTTCAGCGTGATGTAGCGCGAGCGCGATCAGGACGGCGATCCCGACGATCCACGCCGCCGTCGAACGACCGGCGGGCGGAGGAGGAGGCGGAGGCGGAGGCGGAGGCGCCGGCCGCGGGCTCGGCTCGCCCGGCCTGGCGGACGCCGAACGGCCCGGGCTCGCTCACGCCGGGACGGCCGGGGCCGGCGCCTGGGCCGGGCGGCGCTCGCGCCGCTCGGCCAGCACGAGCACCGCCGGCAGGACCGCGAGCACGCCGAGCAGCGACACCGTGAGGTCGACCACCGTCACGATCCCGAAGTCGCGCAGCATCGCCACGTCGGAGAACGCGAGCACCGCGAAGCCGGCGATCGCGGTCGCGCCCGAGGCGAGCACCGCCGCGCCGGTCGACGCGTACGTCGCCCGCAGCGCCTCCGCCGGCTCCAGCCCCGCGGCGCGCTCCTCGCGGAAGCGCGCGGTGAGCAGCACGGAGAACTCGGTCGAGATCGCGATCACCAGCGCGCCGAGCGTGGCCGACATCGGGTTCAGCGGCACCTGCGTCAGGAACAGCACGAGCGCCGACCAGCCGCTGGCCAGCGCGATCGGCACGAGCGGCACGAGCGCCCGGTCCGCTCGCCGGTACACCGCCAGCAGCGCGAGCGCCACGGCGAGCAGCCCGGCGAGCAGCGTGCCGAGCCGGCGGAGCGGGTCGGACAGCGTGGAGTTCGCGCCCGCGACGATCACCGGGAGGCCGCCGAGCCGGGCGGTCACGCCCGGCGGCGGGTCGAGCCGCTCGCGCATGTCGTCGAAGATCTCCTGCTGGCGCTCCAGCGAGACCAGCCGCACGCCGAACGCGAGGTTGGCCGTGCGCCGGTCGCGGGTGATCACCGCCTGGGAGAAGTACGGCGGCACGGCGTCCAGCAGCGCGCGGATCTGCTCGCGCGTCGCCCCGGCGCCCTGGTCGCGGAACAGGTCGGTCAGCGACAGGGCGGGGCACAGCTCGGCCTTGCCGCAGCCGTTCGCGGGCGAGTAGCCGAAGCGCTTCAGCAGCCCCGCCTGGTAGTCGCGCATCCAGGTGACGACCTTCGGGTCGGTCAGGTCCGCGCCCTCGACGATGACGTCGACCTCGCCCGCGACGCCGGTCGCGCGCTGGAGCGCCTGGAGGTCGCGCACCGCGGGGAGGTCCTGCGGCACGAGCTTCTCGACGTCGGAGACGACCTCCGTCTGCGAGTCGAGCGCCAGCCCCGCCACGGCGAGCAGCAGCCCGATCGCCAGCACCCGCCGCGGCCGGCGCAGCGCCGCGCCGAGCACGCCGCCGCCCGCGCGGCCGAGCCGGCGCAGCGGGCGGGCGAGCGCCGCCGCCGCGGCGTCGGCCAGCTCCCCGGCGCCGCGCAGCGAGCTCGCCAGCGCGCCGTCGCGCGCGCGCCGCGTGCCGATCGCGAGCGCGGCGGTGCCGGCCGTGAGCGCCAGCAGCAGGGCGAACGCGATGCCGGCCACGAGCAGCGCGCCGAACCCACGCACCATCGGCACGGGCGACAGCTGGAGCACCGCGAAGCCGACGCCCGTGGCCAGCGCCGCCGTGGCGATCGTCGGGACCGCCAGCCGCGCGGCGGCGGCCGCCGAGCCCTCCTCCTCCACCCGCGCCTGGTACTGGATCGCGTAGTCGACGCCGAGGCCGAGCAGCACCGGCAGCACGGCGATCGAGGCCATCGTCAGCGGCGCGCCGATCAGCGCCATCAGCCCGAACGTCACGGCGACGGCGGCGAGCGCGACGAGCAGCGGCACGAGCCGCAGGCGGCTGCGGAACACGAGCGCGAGCACGAGCGCCATCACGACGAGCGCGACGACGAGCAGCCGCAGCACGGAGCCCGCGAGCGTGTCGGCGAGGTCCTCGAGCACCACGGGCGCGCCGGTGACGGTGTACGCGCCCTTGTCGAGCTTCCACTGGGGCATGGCGACCGCGCGGCGGATCTGGGCGATCGCGTCGCGGCGCTGGTCATCGGTCAGCTCCGTCTTCAGCCGCACCTGGATGACCGCCGACTTGTCGTTCGGGAACAGGTAGGCGAAGCGCGCCTTGGGCGTGCGCGGACCGCGGCTGGCGTCGAAGACGAGCGCGCGGACGAAGTTCGGGTCGTTGAGCGTCGGCGCGCCGCGCAGCCCGAGCCCGTAGCGCAGGTTGATGTTCAGCAGGTCGCGAAGCAGCTGGCCGTAGACGAGCTGGCGCGCCGAGTCGGCCGCCTTCGCCTGCTCGGCCGGCGAGCGCCCCTGGCTGCGCGCCACGCGGCGGGCCGCGCGGGCCGCCCGCTCGGCCCGCTGCGCCGTCGCCTGCGAGCGCGCCTGGAGCTGCTCCTGGATCTCGCCGACGGCCGAGTTGATGAACGTGCCCGGGCCGTAGACCACCTGCACGGGCTTCGTGCGCGCGAGCGCGTCGCACGCCGAGCCCGACCCGCCCGGCGCCTCCTCGCCCTCGGGCTTGTTGCCCGACAGGCAGCCCTCGAGGCCGAGCAGCCGGTCGATGTTGGCGGTGAGGACGAGGTTCGGCAGGTCGCCGCGCACGAGCACGACCACGGACTGCTCGCCGAACCGCTCGCGGTAGCGCTCCGTCGCCTGCTGGGCCTCCGACGAGCGCCCGACGAGCGTGTCCGTCGCCGCGCTGGGCTCCAGCGTCAGCGCGAGCGCCGGCGCACGCCGCCGCAACGGCCCCCGCGGCGAGCAGCACGCGCAGCGGCCTCCGGGCGGAGGCCCGCACGACGCGCTCGAACAGCTCCTGGGGTCTCACCATGAGGGCCTTAACGGCCCGTGCCGGCCGTCACATGCGGGTACTGCGTGGTCTCGCCCCCATAGGTATAGGGCGCCTGCTTGCGGCACGGCGGGGCCGGGGCCGCGCCGTTCTGGCCGGCGAACCCGAACTCGATGATCCGCTGGAGCAGGTCGTCGGACACGAGGTCCTCGAGCACCTCCGGCGTCGGCACGACCGTCGGGACGGGCACCGGGAGGTCCGGGGTCGGCGCCGGGATCGTCGGCGGCTCGTTGCCGATCACCGGCACGGGGCCGTTGCAGTGGCGGTCCTCGTAGACGTCGAGGCCGCCGGCGAGCTTGTTGAAGCCGCCCGGCTTCTGTACGCGTTGGGCCGGTTGGAGCCGACCCGGCGGGGATACACGGCGAGGTTCTCGGGGTTGAGCGGGTTCGTCGTGCGCAGGTAGTGGACCGCGGTGCCCGGCTCGCTCGCCTGGGTCGCGGCCACCGTGTTGGCGAAGAACGCCGTCAGCTCGGGCTTGTAGAGCCCGACGAAGTCGAGCAGCGGAACCAGCTGCTGCGCCGCCGGGTCGACCTGTCCGAGCAGCGGCCGCAGGTCGCGCAGGACGCGCTCCGCGGCCGGGAAGCCCGTGCGCGACGCGGTGATCAGCGGGCCGAGGTTGCGGAACAGCCGCCGCAGGTCGGGCGCGAGCGCGCTGAGGTCGATCAGCGTCGGGCTCAGCTCGCGCGCCGCCGGGCGCAGCTGCGTGATCAGGGGATCGGTGTCGCGGGCGAACTCGGCGAGCCGCCGCAGCGTCAGGCGCGACTCGTCTTCGAACGTCGGCAGCGCGATGAACGCCTCCTGCAGCTGCCGGTCGCGCGCCGCGGTGGTCGCGAACACGCGGTTGGAGTTCTCGATCAGCGACCGCAGCTGCCCGTCGCGCTCGGTCAGCGCCTCGAACACGACGCCGGTGTTGGACACCAGCCGGCTGACCGCGCCCTCCTGGCGGTTGAGGATGTCGACCAGCCGCGCGGCGTCCTCGGCGAACGGGCCGAGGTTGCCCAGCGCGTCGTTGAGGTCGCGCCCGTAGCCGTCGATGCCCTGCGCCTGCGACTGCATCCAGGTCTGGAACGCCTTGCGCGTCGGCGGGTCGAACGCGCGCAGGATCTCGTCGAGCTCGACGGTGTCGGACACCTGCGCGGCGGCCAGCTGCCCGCCCTCGGCGCACCGGCCGCGCGTCCGGCGGTGCCCGGCGTCAGCTCCACGTAGGTCTCGCCGAGCAGCGTCTTCTGGCGCAGCATCGCCTTGGCGTCGGAGCGGATCGGCGCGTAGCGCGGCTCCATCTCGATGACGGCCGTGGAGCGCCCGGTCTTGCTGTCGGGCTCGATCGACTTGACCTTGCCGACCGGCACGCCGGAGATCCGCACGTCCGCCTCCTGGGCCAGCGACGTCGCCTCGTTGAACGCGACCTCGAAGCGGTAGCCCTTCGGCTTCAGCGGGATCGGGCCGCCGAACGTCAGCCACAGGAACAGCAGCAGGCCGAAGCACGACAGCGCGAACACCACCATCGCGGCGATCCGGCCGAATGAAGGGGCGGCCTTGGCCATCAACCGCCTCCCGACCGGGTCCTGGGACGAGGACGGGCACACGCCGGAGCGGTTGGGCCCGTTGAGCAGGTCGACCAGCGTGCCGAGCTGCGGGTTGGAGTCGGCCACCGCGTCGAGCACCGCCGCCCGTCTGGCACCCGAACATCACGAGGCCGTGGCGGATCGGGCCCGTGGGCGTCCTGGGTGGCGAACACGGTGGGCGCGAGGTGGTTCGCCCACGACGCCCAGAACAGGTAGCCCTCCTCGGTCTCGCCGGGCGGGTTGTAGGCGAGGATGTTGAGCAGCCGGTTGAGGCTCTTGAACGTCGTCGTGAGGTTCGGCGCGCGCCTTGGACAGGTCGCGCATCGCCGGCCGCAGCTCGCGCGACGGTCGGCAGCGCCGCGCGCGCGAACGGCCGCAGCTCGTCGCGGATCATCGGCGTCGTGTCGCGCAGGAACGGCCGCAGGGCGCGCTGCGTCGGCCCGAGCGCGCGGGCGGTCGGGCGCAGCGCCTGGAGCGTCGGGCCGAGCTCGTCCGCCAGCGCCTTCGCCTTCGCCAGCGTCGAGTTGGTCACGGCGAGCGTCGAGCGGCAGCTCGCGCAGCGTCTCCCGGATCGCCGCGTCCTGGCTCGCGAAGGCTGGCGAACACGGCGTTGGAGTCCGTCACGAAGTCGGCGACGGCGTCGTCGTTGTCCCCGAGCTCCTCGGTGAGCAGGGAGAAGTTGTGGATCGAGCGCTTGATGTTGCCCTTGCGCTCGGCCAGCGCCTCGTTCACGCGCCGCGACAGCTTCGCGGTCGGCTCGAACCGCCGGATCGTGTTGGCCAGCGCGCGCCCGTTGCCCTTCAGCGCCTCGCCGCCGTCGTTGAGCAGCAGCGTCAGGTAGTCGCGCGTGTCGGCGTCGAGCGCGGCGAGGATCTCGTCGAGGTTGACGTCCGGCAGCGTCTGCGAGACCGGGATCCGCCCGCCCTCGGGCAGCCGCCCGGCCGCCGGCGTGCCCGGCGTCAGCTCGGCGACCATGTCCTTCAGGCCGGTCTTGGGCCGCAGGAGGATCGTCGCGTCGCGGTACACGCGCGAGTACCGCGGCTCGATCTTCATGCCGATGATCGCGCGGCCGTCCTCGAGCTTGACGCTCTTGATCTCGCCGACCTCGACGCCGGCGACGTTGACCGTCTGGCCCTGGCCCGGCGTGACCGACTGGGCGGTCGCGAGCTCCGCCTCGATCTCGTAGAAGTCCTTGCCGATCACCGGCACCCAGCCGGGCAGCGTGAGCCGCTGGTTGGAGAGGATCACCGACGCGACGAGCAGCGCGACGACGATCAGGCCGATGATGGCCACGAAGTCCTTGATGTGCTTGCGGATCGCGGTCATGGCGCCGGCTGCGGGGTCGCGGTCTGGGGCGGCGTCTTGGCGGCCGCGGGGCCGTTGACGTTCGGCAGGTCGTTCGTGTGGCACTTCACGTCGGGCCGGTACGGCGAACGGCGGCCGGGATAGAAGGGACGGTTGCCGAGCGGGGCGGCGACGCTGTTGCCGAACACCTCTCCCGAGCCGACGCCGGCCTGCCCGAGCGAGACGGCGAACGGGCCGCCGCCGGTCTGGAAGCGCACGTACATGCCGTTGCCGTCGAAGTTCTGGCCCTCGCCGGCGAGCGCGACCATGCCCCACCAGAACTCCTTGTAGTTCTCGGCCCCGGACCTGAACTCGTCGTCGATCACGAGGTCGCCGGCCGGCAGGATCACCTCGCGTAGGCAGCGCGAGGTGAGCGTCGTCTGCGGCAGCAGCTCGATCGAGCGGTCGGTCAGCCGCGCGAGGTCGCGCGTCGCCGGGGCCAGCTCGCGCACGAGGCCGCCCAGCTCCTGGCGCGAGACGAGCCGCCGGGTCTGCGCGATCCACGGGAACGACGCCTCGATCGTGGCCGGCGTCTCGCGGACGCCCGGCAGGATCTCGCGGGCGAACGCGCGCGTGGGCGGGAACGCCGCGTTGAGCGAGGCGAGCGCGCCGTTGGCGTTCTCCAGCGTCGGCGCGAGCTCGCGGATCGTGGCGCGCAGGTTGCCCGACTCCGACGCGAACGCGGCCGTCGTGAGGTTGAAGTTCGTGATCAGGTCCTTCAGCTGCTCCTCGTTGCGCGTCAGCGCCGCGCTCGTGCGGGCGGCGCCGTCGATCAGCCGGGAGAGGTCGCGGCCGGGCTCCTTGCCGAGGAGCGCCTCGAACACCTGCGCGGTGGAGCGCTCGGCGGCCGGGATGTCGCGGTAGGCGTCGTTGAACGACTTCGCCGCGGTCTCGCCGCGCGCGGACGGGTGCGCCTGCGCGTCGTCGGCCTTCGACGGCTTGCTGGTGAGCGCCGTGGCGAGCCCGTCGAGCAGGTCCTTGAGGTCCTGGCGGGTGTCGGACTGCAGCGAGGTCAGCACCTCGTCGAGCTGCACCGGGGCGGCCGTGTGCGTGACCGTGATCACGCCGCCGTCGTCGAGCTCGGGCGCGCCCGGCGAGCCCGGCCGGAGGTCGACGAAGAAGTTGCCCTCGAGGAAGATGCGCGGGCGGATCTTCGCGGTCGCGTCCTCGTGCAGCGGCAGCGCCTGCTTGTTGAGCTGCAGCGTCACGACCGAGGCCGAGTCGCCGCCCGCGGCCGGCTCGATCTTCTCCACCTTGCCGACGTTGACGCCGGCGATGCGCACCGGCGAGCCGGGCCGGATCGAGTTCGCCGACTCGAACGTCGCCTTCACCTGGAACGGCGTCGTGAACGGGATGTCCTTCGTGAACCCGAGGAAGGTGACGATGAGGATGATCACGAGCGCGATCAGCCCGATCGCGACCGGGTTGCGCTGCACGTGGCGGACGGTCTTCGAGCGCGCCATCAGGGGTCGCCCTCCGTCGTCGCCTGCTGCCTGCCGGGCGTGTTGCCGATCACCGTCTGACCGGACGCGTACGGCTCGTTGGCGGCCTCGCACTCGCTGCGGCTGGCCCGGGGACGCCGTGTTCGGGTACGGGTTGGTGTGGAGGTGGTTTCTCGCCGTGGGCCGTTGGCCGGCGCGGAGGACGGGCCGCCCTCGCTGTTCGGGCCCTGCGGCGTGGCGACGATGATGAACCGCTGCCAGGTGCCGTTCTTGTCGCCCTCGCTGAGCAGCGAGGAGACGTTGCGGAACCAGAGCGTCACGTAGTTGCACTGCAGTCTGGGCGGGCGCGAGGTACTGCAGCGTCGGGTTCAGCGTGCGCACGACGTCGGTCAGGCCGTCGATGCCGCGCGGCACGAGCGGGTCCTCGGAGAACGTCTGCAGCTCGCGCAGCAGCGGCTCGAGCCGGCGGTTGAGCGCGACGGAGCGGCGCAGCGCCGGCGTGCCGACCTCGAGACGCGTCGGCGAGGATCGGCGCAGACGTGCGCAGCGCCCGGACGCCCGGGCGCAGCTCGCGGAACAGCCCCTCGCTGTTGAGCAGGAACGGGCGCTGCGGCGGGAAGCGACCGGATCGCCTCGTCGAGCGCTGGGCGCCCGCGCGTGATCGAGTCCTGGATGTAGGGCCGCGCGACCTCGCGCAGCGCCGCCATCGTCGTGTCGAGGTTGACGAACAGCTCGCGCCTGCGTCCTCGGCGGCGGGCGCGACGATCGCGGCCGCGTCGCCCAGCGTCGTGCACGAAGCGCTCGAGGTTCGTGTCCGGGTCGACAGGTTCTGCGCCACCGGGATGACGTCGCGCAGCAGCGGCCGGAAGGCGGCGATCGCCTCGTTGATCGACGACGCCGCGGCCGGCGAACGCGTCGCCGAACCCGTCGAGGTTCTTGCGCATCGCCTCGCGCGTCTTGTCGTCGAACATGTTCGTGAACTCGTCGAACTCGACGGGCGCGGGCGTGGCCTGCGCGAGCGGGATCGTGTCGCCGTCGGCGAAGCCCTCCTCGGAGCGGCCGCGCGTGAGCTCGACGTACTTGAGGCCGAGCGCCGACTTCGAGCGGATGAGCACCGTCGAGTCCGTGCGGCAGCGGCATCGCGTCGCGCTCGAGCTTGAGCGACAGCACCGCGATGCTGGAGCCGTCGTCGCGCCGCTCGGCGGTGATGCCGTCCACCGCGCCGACCCGCGTGCCGCCGATGCGCACGTCGTTGCCGAGCACCAGGCCGGCCGCGCTCGGGACCTCGGCCTTGAGGCTGTAGGTCGGCACGAACGGCAGGCCCTGGTTGGCGTTGTAGGCGAGGAAGACGGCGACCAGCACCACGAGGATCGTCGCGGCGCCGATCAGGACGGGGTTGCCGGCGATCCCGGCGCCCGAGCGCGACCTCATCCGGTGTCCTTCCCGAAGAGGTAGTCGAGCAGCTGCTCGTCGGCTGGCGCGCGGCGCCGGGGTCGGCGTCGCGACGGCGCGGGGCCGGCGTCGCGGTCGGGCGCGGGCGCCGGCGTGGCCTGCGGCGTCGCGGTCGGCGTGGCCTGGAGGCGCGGGACCGAGTCGGGCGTCGGGGCCGCCGCGCGGGTGAGCCGCTGCGCGGGCTCGCGCTCGCGCTGCTCGCGCCGCTTCCGGGCCGGCGGCTTGCCGGCGAGCGCGCGGCGGATCGCCTCGGCGGTGGCGCGCAGGACGCGGTCGCGCGGCCTGGCGCGAGGCGGAGGCGGCGGTCGCGGTCGCGGCGGCGAACTTCGCCGAGCAGCCCGGCGTCGGCCTCGTGGCGTACGACGGAGCACTGGTTGACGATCAGGCCCGCGCGCAGGTAGTGGCCGAACGAGTCGAACCCGTTGATCGCGGCCACTTGGTAGAAGAGGTAGTCCATGAGCCGCTCGTAGCCGTCGGTCTTCTCGGTCGACGTGAGCAGCGCCGCCGCCGTCCGGGCCACCGGCCGCGCGACGCGCGCCAGACCGCGCAGGTCGCGGATCACCGGGCGCGCCGCGCGCAGCGCGGGGATGCCGACCTCCGTCGCGTCGCCGAGCGTCTCCACCGCCGGCGTCGCGGCCTCCGAGAACGGCCCCAGCTGCTTCACGAAGCGGTTGATCGCCGGCGCCTGCGCGCCGAGGTCGGCGAACACCGGCGTCGCCTGGTCGGCGAACCCGCCGAGGCGCACCATCGTCGGGCGCAGCTCGCGCAGGAACGGCGGCAGGCGCTGGAGGTCGGCCTCGAGGTCGGCGCGGCGCTCGGCCGTCGCCTCGCGCCACCTCGGCGGAGTTCTCGAGCGCGGAGGAGACGCGGCGGCGCTCGCGGGCCAGCGGCGCCAGCACGGTGTCGCCGTCGCGCGCCAGCTTCTGCAGCGTGTCGTTCTCCGAGGCGAGGATCGCCAGCACCTTGTCGACCTCGCGCAGCGCCGGGTTGGCGCGGCGGATGACCTCGTTGAGGTCGGAGCCGCGGCCGGCGACGCCCGTGCCGAGCTCGTTGAGGATGATCGACAGGCGCGCCTGCTGAGGCTCGCGCGTGATGTTGTTGATCAGGTCGAGGTCGACCGGCTTGCTCGTGTTCTCGACCGGCAGCAGGTACTGGCCCTCGCCCTCGCCGTCCTCGATCTGCTCCAGCTCCGGGGGCGGCTCCGCGGCGGCCTGTCGCGCCTGCGTCGGCTCGCACTCGACGAACTTCTCGCCGATCAGCGACTGCGGGCGGATCATGCACTCGGCGTCGCGGCGGAAGTCCTGGTAGCCCTTGTCCTGGATGTCGAGCACGACGACGGCCTTGAAGTCGTCCGTGACGTCGAGCGAGTCGATCTTGCCGACCTTGACGCCGGCCACCTTCACGTCCTCGCCGGGGATGACGAAGCCCGCGCTGTCGAAGATGGCGCGGACCTTGTAGCTCTCGTCGTCTCCGCGCGTGAGCAGCACGACCACCACCGCGGCGGCGATCGCGAGCACGAGCGCGACGGGGGCGACGGCTCTCATGGGCCGGGGAGCACGAGGCTCGGGTCGCAGTCGTCGGGGCCGAGGTTGCCGTTGTCCGTGTAGGGCGCCGAGCTGTCGGGCGGGCGCTGGCTGGCGGCGCCGGGGCAGCGCTTGATCACGCCGGTCTCCGCGCCGTCCATGCGCTGTGCCGGCGGCACGGGCGTCAGCACGCCTCCCGCCGGGTTGGGATTGAGCTGGAAGGCGTTGAACATCGGCTGGATGCGCGCGTAGTGCCCGTTGGCGTCGTAGTTGGAGGCGCCCTGGCCGAAGTCGCGCAGCCAGCCGACGAAGTCCGGCGTGTACGGGCGGATGAACTCGAGCACGGGCTGCGAGCGCTGCAGCGCCAGCCGGCCCTGCGCGGAAGGCGGGCGTGGCGACGCGCTGGAGCGCCGGCATCTTGCGGGTCGCCTCGACGAGGTCGTTGTCGTCGCCGTCGCGGCGGATCAGGCGGCTGAGGTCGCGGATCGTGGGGCGCGAGTCGCGGACCAGCGGCCGCAGCTCGCGCAGGAACGGGGCGAGGTCCTTGGTGGCGGGCTTGGACTCGGCGACCAGCACGTCGAGGTCGTCGAGCGTGGCGCGCAGGTTCACGAACGTCGTGTTGGCGCGCCGGAGCGTGGTCGGCAGGAGCTCCAGCGCGCGGGACAGCGCGGCGTCCTCGGCGGCGATCGCGCCCGTCGTCGCGTTGGCGTTGCCGACGAGGTCCGCGAGATCGTCGCGGCGGTCGGCGATCGCGGTGACCGCCTGTGAGGAGTTGACGAGGAAGCGGGTCAGCGCGCCCTCGTCCTCCGTCAGCTGCTCGGCGAGCACGCGCGAGGTGGACAGCAGCGGGTTGAAGTACTTCGCCGACTGGCCGGCCTCCTGGCCCTTGCCCTCGTACTGGGTGGCGAAGCCCTTGATGACGTTCTGGAGGTCGCCGCGGGTCTTCTGGTCGAGCGCGTTGAAGACCTGGTCGAGGTCCACGACCGTGGTCGTGTTCGTGAGGTCGAGCGTGCCGCCGTCGCGCAGCTCCTTGTTGCTGTCGGGCGCGAGCGTGAGCGCGATGTAGCGGTTGGCGATGCCCGACAGCGAGGTCAGCCGGATGACCGCGCTCGGTCCCCTCGCGCAGCGGCGCGTACGGCTCCTCGACGCGGACCTTGACGGCGGCGAGGTTGTCGTCGGTCAGCTCGATCGAGCGGATCGAGCCGACGCGCCGGCCGGCGACCTGGACGTCGTCGCCGCGCACGAGCTGGCCCGCGTTCTGGAACAGCAGCGTGTACTCGGTCCCGCCGCCGCCGCGGAACAGCAGGAGGTAGCCCGCGAGGACGACGGCGAGGACGAGCGCGGTAAGCGCGATCCCTCGCGCCGCGGTCAAGCAGTCCTCCTCGTCACGACCTGATCCCTCGGCTCCCCTCGCTCCGGCCTTCCAGGCCGCGCACGCTACCCGGCCGAGGCCGGGCACGCTATCCGCTGTTTGTTGACGGCCTGTTTAGCCGTATTTCGCGGGCGGGAGCCTATTCCATGCCCAGCGGGCCGCGCGACGCTCCCGACAGGAACTGGCGCACGAACTGGTTGTCGGAGTTGAACAGCTCCTCGGCGGGGCCGCTCTCCACGATGCGGCCCTTCCAGAGGACCGCGATGTACTCCGCGACCCGCTTGGCGGACATGATGTCGTGCGTGATGACCACGTAGGCGCCGCCGTTCTCCTCGTGGATCTCCTTGATGAGCTCGCACAGGAGGGCGGTGCGGACGGGGTCCAGGCCGGAGTCCGGCTCGTCGAAGAGGACGATGTCCGGGTCGAGCACGAGTGCGCGCGCGAACCCGGCGCGCTTGCGCATGCCCCCGGACAGCTCGTTGGGCATCTTGTCCGCCGCGCCCTCGAGGCCGACCTCGCGCAGGCGCCGGTTGACGATCTCGCCGATCTCGTCCTCGCCCTTGTCCGTGTGCTGGCGCAGCGGGAAGCAGACGTTGTCGAACAGGTTCATCGAGCCGAACAGGGCGCCGTCCTGGAACAGCACGCCGAACTTCTTGCGCATCTCGAACAGGTCGTCGTCGGGCATGTTCGGGACCGACTCGCCGTGCACGAGGACGTCGCCGTCGTCGGGGTACAGCAGGCCGACCATGTGCTTGATGCAGACGGACTTCCCGGTGCCCGAGGGGCCGAGGATCATCGAGATCTTGTCGTCCGGGATGCCCATGTTCAGGCCGCGCAGGATCTTGTTGCGGCCGAACGCCTTGTGGACCTCGACGAACTCGACCGCGTCCTCGGAGCCGTGCGGGCGCTGGTGGCCCGTGTGCCACTTGTACTCGTCGTCCTCTTCGTGCTTCTCGCCGTCCCGGCGCGGCTCGGGCTCGTCGGTGACGGCGGCGCGGGTCTCCTCGCGCGGCTGCTCGCGGGTCGGCTCCTCGTCCTGCTGGCGCTGCTCCATCTCCTCGGCGCGCAGCGGCTCCTCGGCCCGGCGCTGCTCCTCCTGCGGCTCCTGCTGCTGCTCGCCCCTGTTGCGATCGAAGAGTCCCACTGCTGATCAACCTCCGATGGGTGCCCGGGGGTTCGCGCCCCAGAAGAGCTGGGTGCCCAGCATGCCGATGAGATGGACGAGGACGATGTTGAGGACCATGGACTTGGCCGTCGCGGTGCCCACGCCGACGGGGCCGCCGCTCGCGTTGTATCCGTAGTAGCAGCCGACCAGCACGATCACGGTGGCCATCGCCATGGCCTTGATCACGCTGTACATGAGGTCCGGCGGGTTCTGGAACATCCAGAAGATCAGGAAGTAGCCGCCCGACGAGACCTCGCCTATCTGCTGGACCACCGCCAGATACGAGGCGAAGAAGCCGGCCCCGATGCCCGCGAGGTAGATGAACGGGAGCACGAGCCAGGCCGCGAGCAGCTTCGTCGCGCACAGGAACGTCAGCGACGGGATGCCCATCACCTCGAGGGCGTCGATCTCGTCCGAGATCCGCATCGAGCCGAGCTCCGCGACGATGCCGGTGCCGACCTTCGCGGCCATCATGTAGCCGAAGCCGTACGGGACCAGCTCGCGCAGGTCGCACCAGGCGGCGAACACGCCCGCGTAGGCGGGGACGCCGGTGGCGCGGTTGAAGTACGCGCCCTCGATGCCGCACTGGAGGCCGATGATGAAGATCAGGCCCCAGATCACGATGCGTCGAGGAGAGGATCAGCAGGCCGGCCTGGCGCAGGCCCTCGCCGAAGAAGCGGAACACCTTGAGCGTGAAGACCTGCGCGACGATCGACGCGCAGAAGCGGACGATCTCGCCCATCGAGGCGAGCCAGTCGCGCGGGACGTCGAGCCAGCCGGTCGGCATCTAGTGGTCCCTCCCGGTGATGTCGTCGCGGCCCGCCACGCGGCCCCCGGTGATGTCGTCGCGGCCCGCCACGCGGCCCCCGGTGATGTCGTCGGGGCCGGTCACTTGATGTTGATGATCTCGGGGTGGGTGGCCAGGAGGGTCTGCGTGAACACGTAGTTGAACGCGAACACGCCGAGGGTGGCGATCACCACCGCCTGGTTGACGGCTCTACCGACGCCCTCCGCGCCGCCGGACGCGGTCATCCCCTTGTAACAGCAGACGATCGCGATGATGGCGCCGAACATCGTGCATTTGAGGACCGACCCCCAGAGGTCCACCACCGATGCGTTGGCGAAGAAGGTCGCCCAGAACGGGCCGAGCGGGGCGCCGTTGACGAGCGTCGCGACGATGCCGCCGAAGATGCCGAACAGCAGCGCGTAGATGTCGAACAGGCCCGTGACCAGCATCAGCGCGAGGAAGCGCGGGACGACGAGGTTCTTGACCGGGTCGACGCCGAGCACCTGGAGCGCGTCCAGCTCCTCGCGGATCTTGCGGGCGCCGAGGTCCGCGGTGATCGCGGTCCCGGCCACGCCGGCGAGCACGATCGCGGTCACGAACGGCGCGAACTCGCGGATCGACGCGAGCACGAAGAAGCCGCCGAGGCGGTCCAGCGCGCCGAACAGCACGAGGAAGTTCGCCGCCTGGAGGCCCGGCGCGCCGTAGCCGAACGCGACCGTCGACACCACGAGCGGGAACCAGCACAGCTTCAGCGCGAACAGGAACTGCGAGACGAACTCGCCGCCGTACGGGTACGGCGGGCGGAGCGCCGACATGACGGTCTTCCCCGTGAGGATCATCATGTCGCCCACCTCTTCCAGCAGGCTCTTGGCCGGCAGGAAGGCTCGATCGGCGACGCTTCGGACCACTGTTCTCCTCAAACGGATGGGAGCGCGGGAACTTGCGTCCCCGCGCCGGGGGGCGTGAACCTTATGCCACGCGCAGAGCCCCCGCCAAACGCGAACGTTCGCGCGAGTAGATCGTGGACCGCAGGCCGCGCCGCGTATCAGCGCGCCGCACCGCGTATCGGCGCGCCGCCCCTCGTACCAGCGCGCCGCCCCCTGGTATCGCGCGCCGCCTCGTATCGGCGCGCCGGGACGGAAACTGCGGCTGGGTGGGGTGGTGGCGAGGCCGGCGTGCCCGGACTTTCGTCGACCGATCCGCCGCCGAGCCGGCCGCGCGCTGCGAACCTCGGCCACGTGCCGGGTTTCGCGGACGAATCGGCGGCACGCACCGATCGGTCGACGAAACTCGCGCGGTGTTCAACGTCGTAATGGCGCGACGGATCGCTCAGCGTTACGACGTTGAACACCGGGTGGTCAACGTCGTAACGGCCGCGCGGCCCAGGACCCGTTACGACGTTGACCACCGCCGCCGGCCCTCACCACCCCACCCAGCCGCCGTTCGCCGGCGGCACCGTGCGGCCACGAAGTCGCCGCGACCGGCGCAACGGGAAGGAACCCGGTGGTATGTTCGCCCGCGCCGTGACGGGCCGCCGCCTCACCGCACTTCTCGCTGCCGCCGCGACCGCGGCGCTGGGCGTCGGCGGCTGCGGCGGCGACCGCCAGGACGCGGACGAGGCCGAGGGGAGCTTCCGGCTCGAGGTCGTGGACGCGTCGTTCCCGGCGCGCCAGTCGATCGCCGAGCCGGTGACGATGCAGATCCGCGTCCGCAACGACGCCTCGAAGGCGGCTCCGAACGTGGCGGTGACGGTGGAGACGAAGGGCGCGACGCCCGACTCCGGGCCGGTCGCGTTCGCGCAGAGCCGCAGCGACCCGCGGCTCGCCGACCCGAACCGCCCCGTGTGGGTGCTCGACGAGGAGCCGGGCGGCGGCACCTCGGCGTACTCGAACACCTGGACGCTCGGGCGTCTCGGCGCGGGCGAGAAGAAGACGTTCGAGTGGCGGCTCACGGCGGCCGAGTCGGGCGAGTACTCGCTGAGCTACAAGGTCTCCCCCGGCCTGGACGGCAAGGCCAAGCTCGCCGACGGCTCGAAGGCCGACGGGAGCTTCGACGTCAAGATCTCCGACGAGCCCGTGCCCGCGCGCGTGAACGACGACGGCGAGGTCGTCCGCGGCGAAGAGGCCGGCGCCGGCTCGGACTAGCGGCGGTCGCCGGGCGCCCTCACGCGCGCGCGTCGCGCGCCGCGCGGCCTCAGGCCGTCATGTCCTCCGCGACGCCGGGGTGGGCCTGGAGCGTCTCCTCGCCGGACTCGCCCGTGCGGATCCGGTAGGCCTCCTCGACCGGCATCACGAACACCTTCCCGTCCCCGATCGCGCCCGAGCGGGCGTGCTTGAGGATCGTGTCGACGACCGTCTCGACGTCGCGCGAGGCCACGACGCACTCGAGCTTGACCTTCGGCCGCAGCCAGTTCGTCAGCTCGGCGCCGCGGTAGCGCTCGGTGATCCCCTTCTGGCGCCCGGAGCCCTTGACCTCCGAGATCGAGAGCGAGGGGAAGCCGAGCTGGAGCAGCTCGTTGCGGATCGGCTCGAACGCCTCGTGGCGGATGAACGCCTCCACCTTCTTCACACGGCCCAGACTAGCCGTCGACCGCGCGCACCGTCACCCTGCCGCGCAGCTCTCCCGTGCGCAGCGACAGCCGCCAGCAGCCCGGCCTCGGAACGTCGATGATCGACGGCGAACGACGGCGCGCCGTCCTGCCCCTCGTAGCCGATCGCCCCGAACGACTGCCGGAACCTGCCACGGCTTCCGACCCGGCGGCCGCGCACCACGAGGCGTGTCGCCGCCGCGCGAGCGCGCCGCGTCGCCGACGAACACCCACATCACCTTCACGTTGTAGCCGCCGGGCGCCCTGCCGCCGGTGAAGATCCGCAGCCGGCGGACGCGGCGCTCGCTCCACTCCTGCGGCCAGTACCAGAGCAGCGCGACGAGCCCGGACGACGCCGGCTCGCCCCGCACCCACGGGAGGCTGCCGAGCCCCGGCGCCCGGCCCGGGTACGAGTCGTAGCGCACGCGCGAGACCACGCAGCCCGGTGCGGCCCCGCTCGTCGCGGCCGCCGGCTCGTGCGCGGTGCGCGGCGCGTCGTCGCCGCAGCCGGCCACCACCACCAGGACCACCAAGAGCGCGAAGAACGGGCGCACGACACGGACAGTACGCCCGCCACGCCCGCGCGGTTCCCGCTCCTCAGCGCGGCAGCCGCGGCGCGAGGATCCGGTACGCCTTCAGCCCCAGCCCGAGCCGCTCGCGGTCCTCGCTCAGCGCCGGGTCCAGCCCGGTGAGCTCCTTCACCCGCTCGAGCCGGTAGGCGATCGTGTGCCGGTGCACGTACAGGGCGCTGGCCGCGGCGCCCGTCGCGCCGTTGTGCTCGAGGAACGTCTCCAGCGTCGCGACCAGCTCCGAGCCGTAGGCCTCGTCGTAGCGCACGAGCGGCGCGACCGTGTCCTCGTAGAACGACCGCACCTCGTCGGGATGCGAGGCGAAGACGCGGAACAGCAGCCGGTAGGCGCCCGAGCCGAGGTCCTCGCCGACCGGCACCTCGCCGCGCCGCAGCACGTCGAGCACCAGCTCGGCCTCGCCCAGCGCGCGCCCCAGCTCGCCCGGATCGCCGTAGAAGCGAGGACACGCCGACGTGGCCGTGCCGGCGCAGGTCGTCCGCGACGTCCTGGGCCGCGACCGAGGTCGCCGTCGAGGACGACGTCGCCCTCCCCCACCGCCGGCACGAGCGCGTACAGCCGCCCGCCCGCCGCCGAGGCAGTGCGCCAGCACGCCCGGGTGCTCGCCGGCCAGCGAGGCCGCCACGTGGCGCGGCCGCTCGCTGGCCAGCTCCGCGCACAGCGCCACCGCGCCGCGGCGCAGGTCGCAGCCGAGCCGCGCCCCCCGGCCGACCACCTCGTCGGCCGCCGGCGGGCGCCGCGACGCAGCTCCTCGAAGAACTGGTCGCGCGCCGTGCGCTCGACCTCGACGCGGCCGCCTTGGACCGCGACCTCGGTCAGCGCCGCCAGCGCGGCGATCTGGAGGAACTCCGCCGGCGTCGCGCGCCGAGCCGGGCTCGAGCAGCAGCACGCCGCCGATCATCTCGCCGCCCGAGGCGATCGGCGCCTCGGCCGCCACCGCCGGGCGGCACGGGCACCGGACCGCCACGGCAGCGCTCGGCCACGTAGCGGCGCAGCGCCGGCAGGTCGGCCCGCGCGCCGCGGGGAGACGGCCGCCGCGTCCAGCCGCGGCACGATCACCGCGACCGGAGCGCCGGCCGCCTCGGCCGCGAGCTCGGCCACCTCGCCGAGGCCGCCTCCCGCCGAGCACGGCCTCGACCATGCGGAGGTGCGATCGAGCGCAGCGACTCCGGCCGGCGACGGAGCGGCGCGCGCCGCTCCGTCGTCCACGGTCACCGCGCGACTTCGACGGCCGCCTCCGGGTGGGCCTGGAGCGTCTCCTCGCCCGACTCGCCCGTGCGGATGCGGTAGGCCTCCTCGACCGGCAGGACGAACACCTTGCCGTCGCCGATCGAGCCGGTCCTGGAGTGCTTGAGGATCGTCTCCACCACCGTCTCGACGTCGGTGGTGGCCACCACGCACTCGAGCTTGACCTTCGGGCGGAGGTAGTTGGTCAGCTCCGCGCCGCGGTAGCGCTCGGTGATGCCCTTCTGGCGCCCCGAGCCCTTGACCTCCGAGATCGACAGCGACGGGAAGCCGAGACTCGAGCAGCTCCATGCGGATCGGCTCGAACGCCTCGTGGCGGATGAACGCCTCGATCTTCTTCATGTCGCGGGCACCTCCTTGGACGGGCCGGGCGGGCGACGGGATGTCGCGCGACCCGCGCGGGGCGGTGGCGTAGCCGATGAGCTCCGGCGCCGGGATGAACTGCTCCGGGTAGCCGTACATGCCGTGCTCGGTGATGTCGAGGCCGGCTTCCTCCTCCTCGGCGGACGACGCGCAGCCCGTACGTCTTCTTGATCGCGTAGAACGTCAGGAACGACAGCGAGAACACGAACGCGAAGACGGTCGACGACGCCCAGCGCCTGCGTGCCGAGCTGCTGGAACGAGCCGCTGTAGAGCAGGCCCGGCCTCGCCGAACGCGTTGTACTCGGCCAGCCGCGGCGACGTGAAGAACCCGCACGCCAGCGTGCCCCAGATGCCGCACAGGCCGTGCGCCGTCAGCGCGCCCACCGGGTCGTCGATCTTCTTGTCGATCGCGTAGACGCCGAGCGGGACGATCACGCCGGCGATCACGCCGATGATCACGCCGGCCCACGGCTCGACGTAGCCCGACGGCGCGGTGATCGCCGACCAGCGCGCCGATCGCGCCGTTGCCGGCCATGCCGATGTCGATCGCCTTGGTCTTCCAGTACGCGGTGAGCGATCGAGAACAGCACGCCCGCGCCGGCCGCCAGCAGGGTGACCATCGCGACCTCGGGGAAGCGCCCGTCGAGCGCGCCCAGCGTCGAGCCCGGGTTGAACCCGAACCAGCCGAGCCACAGGATCAGCACGCCGAGGCCGAACAGCGGCATGTTGTGCCCGGGGATCGCCCGCGGCTTGCCGTCGGCGCCGTACTTCCCGCGGCGCGGGCCGAGCAGCAGCAGCGCGGCGAGCGCGCCCGTGGCGCCGATCAGGTGGACCGCCGTCGAGCCGGCGAAGTCCTGCATGCCGAGGTTGTTCTGCAGCCAGCCGCCGCCGAACACCCAGTGCGAGCCGATCGGGTAGATGAGCCCGGCGAAGACGACGGCGTAGATGACGTAGACGCCGAACTTGATGCGCTCGAGCGTCGTCCCCCAGACGATCGCGAGCGAGACGGCGCAGAACGAGAACTGGAACAGCCACTTCGACTCGATCGTCGCGTCGGAGAGGCCCATCACGGCGAACGCCTCCTGCGGGTCGCCGTAGTCGCGCAGGAAGAAGCCCGACGTGCCGATGATGTCGCCGTTGCCGAAGGCGAACGCGAACCCGACGGCCCAGTAGAGCAGCGCCGCGATCGAGAAGTTGGTGAGGATCTTGGCCACCACGGTGCCCGGCGTTCTTGCCGCGTGAGAAGCCGATCTCCAGGAAGGCGAAGCCCGCCTGCATGAAGATCACGAGCAGGGCGGCGACGACCACCCAGATCGAGTTGATCGCGACGCTCTGCGGGAGCGACGCCGTTCTGGGCGGCGTCCAGCGTGTCGGCGCTGGCCCCCGCGGGAACCAGCAGCGCCAGCGGCGACGGCGACCAGCAAGGCCCACCGCGCATCCGTCTCAACGTCATACGTCCTCCTCGTTCGGGGATCACGAGCGAGAGTCTGTGGCGGGGCCGGGCAGGGGTCTTTGGCCCGCTGTCGAAACTTCGCCGGTCGGGGTTCGCCCGAAGGCGGGGGGTCTTCCAGACGGGCGAACGCAGCGTGCGGATGTTTGTCCATGATGGACACCGTCCACCCGCGTGCGCGCGTCTAGGCTGGCGGTCGTCCAGGCATGACCTGAGGAGGACCCACGACCACATGCCACGCCTGCGTAGTCACAATGTCCAGGCCGCCCAGTGGAGCCCCAACGGGGGCGCGCTGGGGCAGGCGGATCTCACCCAGCCCGGAGCCAACGTCTTCGGCGACAACGTCTTCTCCGGCGCGATCCAGCGCCAGCGCCTGCCCAAGGCGGTCTACAAGGAGCTCCAGGAGACGCTCGCCGAGGGCAAGGCCCTCGAGCCCGCGCTCGCCGACGCCGTCGCCGCCGCCATGAAGGAATGGGCGATGGAGAAGGGCGCGACCCACTTCACGCACTGGTTCCAGCCGCTGACCGGCATGACCGCCGAGAAGCACGACTCGTTCTACGCGCCCACCGGCGACGGCGCCGCGATCGCCGAGTTCTCCGGCAAGGAGCTGATCCAGGGCGAGCCGGACGCCTCGTCGTTCCCGACGGGCGGCATCCGGGCGACGTTCGAGGCCCGCGGCTACACCGCGTGGGACCCGACGTCGCCGGCCTTCATCCTCGAGAACCCGAACGGCGCGCTGCTCTGCATCCCGACGGCGTTCGCGTCGTGGACCGGCGAGGCGCTGGACCACAAGATCCCGCTGCTGCGCTCGATGGACGCGCTGTCGCACTCCGCGATCCGCGCGCTCGCGCTGCTCGGCGACGCCGAGTCCCTGCGCGTGTTCACCACCGTCGGGCCCGAGCAGGAGTACTTCCTGATCGACGAGCAGTACTACTTCGAGCGCCCCGACCTGGTCACCACCGGGCGCACGCTGTTCGGCGCCCAGCCGCCGAAGGGCCACGAGCTCGACGACCACTACTTCGGCTCGATCCCCGAGCGCGTGCTCGCCTGCATGCTCGACGCGGAGCGCGAGCTGGCGAAGCTCGGCGTGCCGATCAAGACCCGCCACAACGAGGTCGCCCCGGCGCAGTACGAGGTCGCGCCGATCTTCGAGAACTCGAACGTCGGCTCGGACCACCAGCAGCTCGTGATGCAGATCCTCCAGAACGTCGCGCGCCGCTACGGCCTGGTCTGCCTGCTGCACGAGAAGCCGTTCGCCGGCGTCAACGGCTCGGGCAAGCACAACAACTGGTCGATGGGCACGGACACGGGCATGAACCTGCTCGAGCCGGGCGACACGCCGCACGAGAACCTCCAGTTCCTGTTCTTCTGCGCGGCGGTCATCCAGGCCGTCGACCGGCACCAGGAGCTGCTGCGCGCGTCGGTCGCCAACGCCGGCCAGGACCACCGGCTGGGCGCCAACGAGGCGCCGCCCGCGATCATCTCGATCTTCCTCGGCGCCGAGCTGGAGAAGATCTTCGAGGCGATCGAGAGCGGCTCGGGCGACGCGCGCGACGCCGCAGAGCACGCTCGAGCTCGGCGCGTCGGTGCTGCCGCCGCTGCCGATGCACGGCGGGGACCGCAACCGCACGTCGCCGTTCGCGTTCACCGGCAACAAGTTCGAGTTCCGCGCGCTCGGCTCCAGCATGTCGCTGGCGCTGCCCAACACGGTGCTGAACACGATCGTCGCGCAGTCGATCGACGACCTCGCCGACAAGCTCGAGGAGCTCACGCGCGGCGGCGACGCCGGCACGGTCGAGGAGGCGATCCTCGCCGTGGTCAAGGAGGCGTACGCCGACCACAAGCGGATCGTCTTCAGCGGCGACAACTACTCCGAGGACTGGTACGCAGAGGCCGAGCAGCGCGGGCTGGCGAACCTGCGCCAGACGCCGGAGGCGCTGCCGTGGCTGGTCGACGAGGCCACCGTCGCGGTGTTCTCGAAGTACGGCGTGCTGTCCGAGCGCGAGCTCGAGTCCCGCTACGAGGTCTTCCTCGAGCAGTACGCGACGACGATCAACATCGAGGGCGAGACGGCGGCGGCGATCGCGCGGACGATGCTGCTGCCGGCGGCGGTGGCGTGGCTCGCCACGCTCGACAGGACCGGCGACAACCGCGGCGTGACGCGGCTGAAGGAGGAGCTCGGCGGGCTCGTGGACGAGTTCGTCGACGCGATCTTCGCCCTCGAGGCCGCGAACCGCGACGCACCCGAACACCGGCGACGTGCTCGAGGGCGCCAAGTACGTGCAGAGCGCGGTGCTCGACGCGATGGCCGCGGTCCGCGACGTCGCCGACCGGCTCGAGAAGATCGTGCCGGACGACCTCTGGCCGCTGCCGAAGTACTCCGAGGTGCTCTTCATCAAGTAGCCCTCAAGTCCTCGCGAGGACGGCCGATGAAGGGGGTGAGTCACCGGTTCCGCCCAGTCCTACATATCCCCTTCGTCTAAGGACGAGGCCGTCATACCGGGGACTCACCCCTCCCCTCAGCAGAGCGCCCGGCTTCGGCCGGGCGTTTTGCGTTTCGCCAACCTTTCTCCAAGGCGCGCCTGCTGTGGTGCGCGGATGCACGCCCGGTTCCCCGCCCCCGTGGTCGGCTCGGATACGGAGGTCGCGTGCGCCGACGGCGTCGACCGGCGCTACGTGAACCTGGACCATGCGGCGAGCACGCCGATCCTCGCCCCGGTCTGGGAGGCCGTCGAGGCGTTCATGCCGCTGTACAGCAGCGTGCACCGCGGGACCGGGCAGAAGTCGCGGCTCTCGACCGCCGCCTACGAGGGCGCGCGCGACTCGGTCGCGCGGTTCGTCGGGGCGCGCGCGTCCGACGACGTCGTCTTCGTGCGCAACACCACCGAGGCGATCAACCTGCTCGCCGCCGCGCTGCCGGCCGGCACGCGCGTGCTGTGCAGCCCCGGCGAGCACCACTCGAACCTGCTGCCGTGGCGGCGCCACGACGTCGAGCTGCTGCCGTTCACGCGCACGCCCGGCGAGCTGGTGGCGCAGTGCGAGGCGGCGCTCGAGGCCGCGCCGATCGGGCTCGTCGCCGTGACCGGCGCGTCGAACGTCACCGGCGAGCTGTGGCCGGTCGCCGAGCTGGCCGAGCTGGCGCACCGCCACGGCGCGAAGCTGCTCGTCGACGCGGCCCAGCTCGCGCCGCACCGCGCGATCGACATGGCCGCGACCGGGATCGACTACGTCGCGCTGTCGGGCCACAAGCTCTACGCGCCGCTCGGCGCGGGGGCGCTCGTCGGCGACATGCGCCGCCTGCGTCACACGCCGCCGCTGCTGCGGGGCGGCGGGGCGATCGAGCTCGTCACGCTCGACGACGTCGTGTGGGCGGACGCGCCGGACCGCTTCGAGGCCGGCTCGCCGAACGTGGTCGGCGCGGTCGCGCTGGGCGCCGCGTGCGACTGGCTGACCGCCACCGGCATGGACGCGGTCGCGCACCACGAGCGCGCGCTCGCGCGGCGGCTGTGGCGGCGGCTGAGCGCCGTCCCCGGCCTGCGGATGCTGACGCTGTGGCCGGAGGGCGCGGTCGACCGCGTCGGCGTCGCGTCGTTCGTGCTCGACCGGTACCGCCACCCGCTCGTGGCCGCCGCGCTGGCGGCCGAGCACGCGATCGGCGTCCGCCACGGCTGCTTCTGCGCGCACCCGTTGGTGGCGCGGCTGCTCGAGATGCCGACCCGACGACGTCGCGCGGTTCGAGCACCGGCTGCGCACGGGCGCCCGCGGGCCGCTCCCGGGCGCCGTCCGCGCGAGCATCGGGCTGGCGACGACGGCCGAGGAAGTCGACCGCCTGGCCGCGGCGCTCACGTCGCTCGTGACCGACGGGCCGCGGCTGGCCTACGAGCACGACCGCCGGCACGACGAGTACGTCCCGCTCGGCCACGGCCTCGCCCAGGCCGCCTAGGCGCTTCGCGTCTACGGCGGCTGGGTACGGGTGCCGAGGACTGATTCGCGGCGCGCCGACGATCGTTGTCGACTTGAGGCCGCTCAGCCGCCCTAAGTCGACAACGATTGCCGCAGGCGCTCGCTCCCCGCCCCCCACCCAGCCGCCGTTGACGTACGCCGGCCTCGCGCCAGCGGACGGACGAAGGTTCGAATCCAAACCTTGCCAAAGGTGTGTCAAGGTTGCGCTACTCTGCAACCTCCATGCGCGACTTCCTCGCAGCCACGCGCGACCGGGTCATCGTCTTCGACGGCGGCATGGGCGCCACGCTCGAGCAGTTCGACCTCGACCTGGAGCGCGACTACCGCCTCCCCGGGCGCTGCCACGAGGCGCTCGTGCTCAACCGGCCCGACGTCATCCAGGGCGTCCACGAGTCGATGGTCGAGGCCGGCGCGGAGGTCGTCGAGACCGACACGTTCCAGGCCTCGCGCCTGAAGCTCGACGAGTGGGGCCTGGGCGAGCACACGCTCGAGATCAACCGCAAGGCCGCCGAGATCGCGCGCAAGGCGGTCGGCGAGGACCGCTTCGTCGCGGGCTCGATCGGCCCGACCGGCTTCCTCCCCGCCTCTGAGGACCCGACGCTGGGCAAGATCCGCTTCCGCGACCTCGTCGAGGTGTTCGCCGAGCAGGCCCAGGGCCTGCTGGAGGGCGGCGCCGACCTGCTGATCGTCGAGACCGCGCAGGACATCCTCGAGGTCAAGGCCGCGATCTTCGGCATCCGCGAGGCGTTCACGACGACCGGCCGCCGCACGCCGATCCAGGCCTCGGTCTCGCTGCTGCCCAACGGCGGCAAGATGCTGCTGGGCACGGACATCTCGTCCGCGCTCGCCACGCTCGAGGCCCTGAAGGTCGACGTCATCGGCCTCAACTGCTCGACGGGCCCCGAGGACATGCGCGACGCGATCCGCTTCCTCGGCGAGTACAGCCCGCTGCCCGTCCACTGCATCCCGAACGCCGGCATCCCGCACCAGGGGCCGGACGGCGAGACCGTGTTCCCGGAGGAGCCGGGTCCGCTGGCCGAGTCGCTCGGGGAGTTCGTCGAGCGCTACGGCGTCTCGATCGTCGGCGGCTGCTGCGGCACGACGCCCGACCACATCCGCGCGATCCACGAGCGCTGCGCGTCGCATCCGGTCGGCGAGCGCCCTGCGCCGCGGCCGCCGCACCTGAGCTCGATGATCGCCGCCGGCCCCGCTCGTGCAGGAGCCCGCGCCGACGCTGGTCGGCGAGCGCGTGAACTCGCAGGGCTCGCGCAAGGCCAAGGAGCTGCTGCTCTCCGACGACTACGACGGCCTGCTCCAGGTCGCCGAGGACCAGGTCGAGGGCGGCGCGCACGTGCTGGACCTCTGCGTCGCGCTCACCGAGCGCCAGGACGAGGACGAGCAGATGCGGCTCGTCGCCAAGAAGGTCTCGCTCACCCAGCCCGCGCCGATCCAGGTGGACTCGACCGAGCCGGAGGTCATCGCCACCGCGCTCGACCAGATCCCCGGCCGCGCGATCGTCAACTCGGTCAACCTCGAGGCCGGGCGCGACAAGCTCGACAAGGTCACCCCGATCGCGCTGGAGCACGGCGCCGCGCTGATCGCGCTCACGATCGACGAGGAGGGCATGGCCAAGACCCGCGAGCGCAAGCTCGAGGTCGCCGAGCGCATCCACGAGCTCGTGTGCGAGGAGCACGGGATGGACCCCGAGCTGCTGATCTTCGACGCGCTCACGTTCACGCTCACGACGGGCGACGACGAGTGGAAGCCGTCCGCCGTCGAGACGATCGAGGGCATCCGGCTGATCAAGGACCGGCTCCCGGACGTCAAGACCTCGCTCGGCGTCTCCAACGTGTCGTTCGGCATCGGCCCGCAGGCGCGCGCCGTGCTCAACTCGACCTTCCTGCACCACTGCGTCGAGGCCGGGCTGGACCTCGCGATGGTCAACCCGAACCACATCACGCCCTACGGCGAGATCCCGCAGGAGGAGCGCGAGCTCGCCGACGACCTCGTCTTCAACCGCCGCGAAGACGCGCTCGAGCGCTTCATCGAGCACTTCGAGTCCAAGGGCCCGCAGGCCGAGGCCGAGGCCGCCGACCCGACCGCCGGCATGGAGCCCGAGGAGGCGCTGCACTTCCACATCCTGCGCCGCAAGAAGGAGGGCGTCGAGGCGCAGATCGACGCCGCCGTGGAGAAGATCGGCGCCGTCCCGACGCTGAACGAGGTGCTGCTGCCGGCCATGAAGGAGGTCGGCGACAAGTTCGGCGCCGGCGAGCTGATCCTGCCGTTCGTGCTCCAGAGCGCCGAGGTGATGAAGCGCGCGGTCGCCCAGCTCGAGCAGTACCTCGACAAGATCGAGGGCTACACGAAGGGCACCGTCGTGCTGGCCACGGTGTTCGGCGACGTGCACGACATCGGCAAGTCGCTCGTCAACACGATCCTCACCAACAACGGCTACTCCGTGGTCGACCTCGGCAAGCAGGTCCCGATCGGCACGATCCTGGACGCCGCCAAGGAGCACGACGCGACCGCGATCGGGCTGTCCGCGCTGCTGGTCTCGACCTCCAAGCAGATGCCGCTGTGCGTGCAGGAGCTGCACCAGCAGGGGCTCGACTACCCGCTGCTGATCGGCGGCGCCGCGATCAACCGCAAGTTCGGCTGGCGCGCGCTGTACCCGGGCGGCAAGGAGTCCGAGGACATCTACGCGCCCGGCGTCTTCTACTGCAAGGACGCGTTCGAGGGGCTGGCCGTGATGGACCGGATCGTCGAGCCGGAGGCGCGCGAGGAGCTCGTGCGCAAGGTCCGCGACGATGCCGCGAAGTTCCGCGTCGAGGGCGAGGAGCCCGAGGAGCTGGACACCAGCGACGCGTCCGTGCGCTCCGCCGCCGCGACCGACAACCCGGTGCCCGAGCCGCCGTTCTGGGGCGTGCGCGAGATGGAGGTCGACCTCGACGACGTCTACTCCCACCTCGACACCCACGTGCTGTTCAAGCTCCACTGGGGCGGCCGCGGCGTGAAGGGCGAGGAGTGGCAGCGGCTGCTGCGCGACGACTTCCGGCCGCGGCTGGAGCGCATGTGGCGCGAGCAGGACTACCTGCGCCCGCGCGCGCTGCTCGGCTACTTCCCCTGCTACTCCGAGGGCAACGAGATCGTCGTGCTGGACCCGGAGGACCGCTCGACCGTGCTGGAGCGGCTCTACTGCCCGCGCCAGCCCAAGGGCGACCGCCTGTCGCTCGCCGACTTCTACCGGCCCAAGGACAGCGGCGAGCTCGACGTCGTGGCGCTCCAGGCCGTGACCGCGGGCGACGAGGTCACCGAGCTGATGGCCCGCCTCGAGGCCGACGGCGAGTACGCCGAGCAGCTGTTCGTCCACGGGCTCGGCGTCCAGACCGCCGAGGGCATGGCCGAGTGGCTGCACTGGAAGGTGCGCGAGGATCTCGGGATCCCGGCGACGCAGGGCCGCCGCTACTCGTGGGGCTACCCCGCCGTGCCGGAGCAGTCCGAGCACGAGAAGGTCTACCGGCTGCTCGAGGCGACCGAGCGGATCGGCCTGCGGCTGTCCGGCGGCTACGCGGTCGAGCCGGAGCAGTCCACGCTCGCCGCTCATCGCCCACCACCCGCAGGCGGCGTACTTCGGCATGCGCAACGGCCGGCTGCTGCCCGACGGCTCGCCGGACGACGTCATCAAGGGCTCCCCGCGCGACCCGTCGCTGTTCGGCGAGCCGGGCGATGACGAGCCCGCCGAGGCCGGCGCGCGCGTAGCCTCCGCGCGGTGAAGATCCTCGCCATCGACGGCGGCGGCATCCGCGGGCTGATCCCCGCGCTGGTGCTGGCCGAGATCGAGCGCCGCACGGGCCGGCGGATGGCGGACCTCGTCGACATGATGGCCGGCACCTCGACCGGCGGGATCATCGCCTGCGCGCTGGCACGGCCCGAGCCGCTGCCGGCCGCGGCGGTCGCGACGCTCTACGAGGAGGAGGGCCCGTCGATCTTCGACCGGTCGCTGCTCAAGCAGATCGCCTCCTTGGGCGGGCTGACCGACGAGCGCTACTCGAGCACCGGGCTGGTCCGGGTGCTGAAGCGGCATCTCGGGGACACCCCGATGACGGCCGCGACGGTACCGCTGCTGCTGACCGCCTACGACACGGAGAGCCGCGGGTTGTTCTTCCTGCGCTCGGAGGGATCGGGCTCCGGCGCCTCGATGGTGGACGCGGCGCACGCGACGTCCGCGGCGCCGACCTACTTCGAGCCCGTGCGGATCGGCGACGCGACGCTGATCGACGGCGGCGTCTTCGCGCTCAACCCCTCGCTGTGCGCGGTCGCGGAGGTCGGCGGCACGCTCGACCTGCTCGTCTCGCTCGGGACGGGCGAGCACACCCGCCGGCTCCCGTACGACAAGGTCAAGGACTGGGGCCAGCTCGAGTGGGCGCGGCCGCTGATCGACGTCGTCTTCGACGGCGGCTCGGACGCCGTCGACTTCCAGCTCGGCCACCTCCTCGGCGACCGCTACGTGCGGCTCCAGACCCGGCTCGACGAGGCTTCCGACGACCTCGACGACGCCAGCGCTGAGAACCTCGCCGCGCTGCGGCGGGAGGCCGAGCGGCTGATCGAGGCGCGCGACGCCGAGATCGACGAACTCTGCGCCCGCCTAACCGCGTAGCGCGGCGGCGATGACCGCGATGACCTGCTCCGGCTCGCGGGTGAGCCGGCGCCAGGTGATCCGGAGCACCCGGTAGCCGGCGACCAGGAGCTTCGCGTCGCGTCGGCGGTCGCGCTCGAACGCCTCGCGCGTGCCGTGGTAGGCGTAGCCGTCGATCTCGACGATCAGGCTTGGCGTCGCGCCAGACCGCGTCGACTTCGAGGCCGGCGATCTTCACGTTCGTACGGGGCGGTCGGCAGGCCCGCCTTCTTGACCAGCGCGCGCAGGCGCCGCTCGGCCTCGGAGCGGGTGAAGCCCAGCTCGGGCTCGATCAGCTGTCGGAGCCGCTTTGCCCCGCGGCGGCCGGGTTGCAGCGCGGCCTGGAGCTGCGCGGGCGTGACGAGCTTCCGGATCTGCGCCTCCTCGAAGAGCCTTTGAAGTTCAACGGCGGGCATCGAGGAGGCGAGGTCGAGGAGCGTCCGCGCCGGGGTGGTGATGCGCAGGCCGTGGCGGACCATGACCTCGTCGTGACGAAGCGTCACGTCGTGGGCTCGAATGCCGGGACGGCTTCGGCGGCGTGTGATGACGTCAACGGGCGCGCCATCGAGGGGCTCGCCGTAGCCGCACACGACCGTGGCGGACCGGTGGCCGAGGACCGCGCCGTCGCCGCACGCGAGCAGCGCGGCCATCTCCGTGCCGAACGGCCCGCCGAACACGCCGAGTTGGTACACGCCTTGATGGCGTCGCACGAGCCAACCCGTCGCCGCCCGCTGCGAGATCGCCCCGTACCCGAACCCCGCACTGAGGAGCTGCGCGGTCGTGATCATGCCCTGCTGGCCGGCGGCGATCCGCGCGATCGCCACTTCGGCTTCGCGAGGCCGCGCCTTCTTCCGCCCAGCGGCAGAAACCCGCACCTCGCGTGCGGCGTCCTCACCAGCTTGCAGTTCCTCGCGCTGGGCGGCGGAAAGTCTCACCTCGTGTAGAGGCGGGCGCCGCGGAAGTTCGCCCCCCTCAGCCGCTCAGGACGAGGGCGACGCCGCCGGCGAGCATGACGAGGCCGAAGGCCCGGACGAGCGTGAGCGGCTGCTGCGTCACGCCGAGCAGGCCGTACTGGTCGATGATCGCCGCCATCGCGAGCTGGCCGGTGAGGAGGCAGCCGATCATCGCCCTGGCACCGAGCGAGCGGACGGCGACGAGCGTGACGCTGACCACGGCGGCGCCGATCAGGCCGCCGGCGACGTAGCGCCACCACGCCGGATGGGCGCCGAGGCGGTCGAAGCCGCCGCCGACCACGAGCGCGAGCAGGATCAGCGTGATCGTGCCGACCGCGAACGAGACGGCCGCGGCCGGGATCGCGCCGATGTCGCGGCCGAGGGCCGAGTTGATCGGCGCCTGCATCGCGAAGCCGGCGCCGACGGCGATCGTGAGGGCCACCGCCGTTCCCCTGTCCATGTCGGGGACGCTACTCGCAGCGGATGTCGAATCTGGGACGCTGGCTTCGACGGACGGACATGAGCCCGGCAGCCCGACCCTCGCGTCGACGACTACATCGACGCACTCCCGGACTGGCAGCAGGCGATCTGCCGCCGCGTCCGCGCGCTCATCCACGAGGCGGACCCCGCGATCGAGGAGACGATCAAGCGCCGGGTCCAGCCGTACTTCGTCTTCCAGGGCAACGTCGCCGCGCTGCTCGCCACCAAGGACCACGTGAACGTGTTCCTGTACGACGGCGCGATCGTCCCCGACCCCGAGGGGATCATCAACCGCGGCCACGACAACCAGACCGCGCGCCAGATCGCGATCTACCGCGACGACACGCTCAACGAGCGCGCGTTCGTGACGATGATCGCCCAGATCGCCGCCAACAACCGCGCCGGGGGCTGGCGCGCGCTGAAGCGGCAGGGCTGACCGTCGCCGGGGGCTGGCGCGCGCTGAAGCGGCAGGGCTGACCGCCGCGGCTCCGGGTCTCGCCCCCGGAGCCGCGGCGGGAACCGCTTCAGTCCTGCGGCAGCAGGCAGACCAGCGCGTTGTCGCGCGTCACCGGCACGGACGGCCGCGCCGCGAAGTAGGCGCGCGCCTCGGCCGGGGACATCCACCGCCCCGTACGCGCGGACGCCGCGTCGGCAGCCGTGAACTTGAAGATGTCCAGGCCGCGCTCGATGTCGTTGCTGTAGAGGTGGAAGTCGCCGTTGCGGGAGATCGCGGGCGTCTTGGCCGACCACGACTCCCCACCCTGGATGCGGTAGTAGCCGATCTCCTTCATGCCGGCGCCGGTGACCTGCTGGTCGCCGATCGACACACCCGCCAGGCCGGAAAGGTCCACGACGTGGACGCCGCCGTTGTACCAGGCGATGGTCATGACCTTCTGGTCCTCGTGGATGTCGAAGACGTGCGCGGTGCAGCGCCCGTCGACGGCGTCCGTGGGCCGCAGCTGGTCGATGTTCCAGTAGCCGACCTTCTCGGGCGCCCGCTCGAGCCCGCCGGTGGTCTCGAACACGTGCACGCCGCCGTTCGGGCACTGGCCGGTGCCGACCGCGCCGACGAACTCGTCCTCGGCGATCACGAACTCGCGCTCACGCCCGAGCTCGTCGGTGATCGTGAACGGGTCCATCTGGTGCCAGACGTTGATCGTCGGGTCCAGGAACGAGGAGATGATCGACGGGTTCGCCGGGTCGCGGGTGTCGATGATCACGCCCTGGGAGAGCGCCGCCGAGTAGGCGCGCGTGCCGTCGTCGGAGAACGTGATGTCGTGCGACTCGGTGCCGAGGCCCGGCCGCGGCGGCAGGTCCAGCTCGCCGACGACCCGCGGCGACGCCGGCTCGGAGATGTCGAAGACCTCGATCGCCGGCGCGACCGACGTGATCAGGTCCGAGTTCGAGTTGTAGAGGTAGTTGCCGCTCGGGTGCACGGTCATGTTGTGCGAGCCCTGCGGGACGTCGACGAACGAGATCGTCCGCGGGTGCAGCGGATCGGTGATCTCGGCGATGAACGTGCCGTTCTTGCCGGTGCCGTTCGCCTTCAGGACGTCGAAGCCGAGCGCCGCCGCCTCGCGGTAGCACGTGGAGGTGCCGTCCCCGAACGTGTCTGACGTGTAGGTGATGAACGTGCGGCCGGGCAGGTCGGCCTGGCGGAAGACCTGGACGTCGCCCTGGGTGACGCCGCAGTCGTAGACCGAGACGATCTGCGCCTGGCTCGGGCTCGAGATGTCGGTGATCTGGAGCCCGTTCTTGTACGAGCCGGCGAGCGCGTAGCGGGTGCCGGCGACCGTGGCGAACTCGATGTCGGTGCCGAAGTTCGGCGTCCCGCCGTTCGCGGGCGCGTACGGCAGGTTCTTGACGTGGGTCATGTTGGCGCTGTGCTGGTGCGTCTGGGCGGCAGCGGTGGCGGGCACCGACGCGAAGCACGGCGAGCACGGCGGAGAGAACGGCAAATCGGCGCATGGGGCTGCAAACGCAGCGCCCCATGAGAACTTGCGGAGAGCGGGGCTAGGCCTGTGCCTCGCCCGGCTGCGCGTGCGGCGCGGGGGCGAGCGAGACGGGCGAGGTGTGGAGCGCGCGCAGGCGCACCTCGCGCCAGGACATGCCCTCCTTGACCAGCGCGGGAGCGCCCATCACGACGGCGGTGGCGATCTCGACCGCCTGGAGGATGATCCCGTAGCCCAGCGCCTGGGCGGGATCGACCCCGTAGGCGCCGGTCAGCACGGCGACGCAGGCGGCCTGGAACACGCCCAGGTTCGACGGGGTGAGCGGGAGGACCGCCGTGACGTTGACGGCGAACAGCACCGCCGCGGCGGCGCCGAGGTCGGCCTGGCCCTCGAGGTGCAGGGCCACGAGCAGCACGTAGCAGGAGACCCACTGCATCCCCCACGCGCCGAGCTGCGCGGCGGCGGCGGCGAGGCCGAGCCGCGGCCGGCGGAACACGACGAGGCCCGAGCGCACGCGCGCGGCCGCGCTGCGCGCCTCGCCGAGCCAGCGCGCGACCCGCGCCGACCGCGACGGCAGGCCGGACCGCAGCAGCGCCGGCGCGACGAGCACGGCGAGCAGCACCGCGAACGGCGCCAGCGCGTACCAGATCAGCGCCTGCTGGCGGCCGGCGAACAGCCCGATCGTGGTGAACATGACCCCGCCGAGGATCACGCAGCGCCAGCACGTTGAGCAGCGTCTGGGAGACGAGCGTGCCGAGCACCACCGGCAATCGCTCGCGGGCGTGGCCGAGGCGGCGCGCCACGATCAGCGCGCGCGACGGCTCGCCGAGCCGGGCGGGCAGCGTGGCCGACATCAGGACGCCGATCGTGGTGCCCTGCACGGCGTCGACGAAGCGCGGCAGCGCCTCGGGCAGCGCGGCGCGCAGGATCGCGTGCCAGGAGACGGCGCGCAGCAGCATCGAGGCGCACATCAGCCCGAGCGCGACGAGCACCCACGTCGGCGTGGCGGCCAGCAGCGCCTGGCCGATCGGCCGCATGCCGATCCGGTCCAGCGCGAGCAGCGCCGCGCCGCCGGCGCCGAGCGCGCCCACCGCGAGCGCCGCCCGGCGGGCGATCGTGAAGGCGCGCGCGTGCTCGGCCGGCGGCGCGGGCTCGAGCGTCGGCAGCCGGACGGCCGGCCTGCGCGGCGCTCCGTCCGCGGGCAGCGCGCCGAGCCGGACGGCGGCGCGGCGCACCGTTCCCTCGGGCGCCGGGACGGCGCGGGCCTCGTCGTAGACGGCGGCGACCTGGGCGGCGACCCGCGGCCAGGCGTAGCGCTCCGCGCTCCGGCCGGCGGCGGCCGCGAGGCGGGCGTTGCGGGCCGGGTCGAGCGCGAGGTCGCGCAGCGTCTCGGCCAGCCGCGTGGCGTCGCCGCGCGGCACGAGGATGCCGTCGTGCCCGTGGCGGACCACGTCGCGGTAGCCGGGGATGTCGGAGGCGACGACCGGCGTGCCGGCGGCGAACGCCTCGGTCAGCACCATCCCGAACGACTCCCCGCCCAGCGAGGGCGCGCAGAGCACGTCCGCGCCCTCGAGCACCTCCCGCTTGCGGTCGTCGCTGACCCGGCCCAGCGCGAGCACGCCCTCGGCGTCGATCAGCAGCGGCGCCAGCTCGTCCGGGTCGACGCCGACGACGGTGAGCTCGGCCGGGACCTGGCGGCGCAGCGCCTCGAACGCGCGCAGCAGCACCGGGAGGCCCTTGCGCTCCAGGGGCTGGCCGACGAACGCGATCCGCAGCGGCTCGCCCGGCGCGCGCACGGGCGCGGCTGACGCGCCGCCGTCCGGCACCGCCACGCCGTTGGGGACGACCACGTAGCGGCCGCCGTAGAAGCGCCGCCCGGTCCAGGCGGCCGCCTCGGAGACCGCGATCCGCCGCGACAGGCGGTTGAGCTTGCGCCGGGCGCCCAGCAGCGCTGCGACCATGTGCGGCGGCGCGCTCTCGGAGTAGCAGTGGAACGTGCCGACCAGCGGGGCGTCCGCGGAGGTCAGGGCGTCCCAGCCCACCACGGGCGCGACCGGCTCGTGCAGGTGGACGACGTCGTAGCGGCCCCCGCGCAGCTCGCGACGCAGGGTCGAGGCCGCGTACGGCGTGTGCGCGAGGTTGGAGACGGCGCCGTTGGACGGCCAGCCGAGCGTGGGCCCGAGCGGGACCAGCCAGTCCGGGCGCTCGCGCGCCTGCGGGCGCGCACCACGATGCAACACCGCCGTGCGGCGGGTGTCGTCGTCGAAGGGGGCGAGCACGCGGACGTCGTGCCCGGCCGCGTCCAGTTGGGCGGCCAGGGCCTCGATGTGCCGGGTCACGCCGCCCGGGTAGGTCCAGGAGTACGGGGAGACCAGGGCGACCCGCATCGCATCGATCCTATTGGGTGGCGCGGATCACCCGCGTTCGGCTAACCCCCACTAACCTCCAAGATGTGCCGGAGCGCCACTTCGTCAAATACACCTTCTTGAAGGTCGACGCGGCCTGGCGGCGGCTCGACGCCGAGGAGCGCGCCCGCCACAAGCGCGAGTTCATGGCCGCCTGCGAGGACTTCGCCTCGGACCGGCTGCTGCGCGCGTTCTCGCTGGTCGGCACCCGCGGCGACGCCGACCTGCTGCTGCTCGCCCAGGCCACGAACCTGGAGCGGATCCACGAGCTGCACGTCGTGCTCGCCCAGAGCGGGCTGATGCAGTGGTGCGAGACGCCGTACTCCTTCCTGGCGATGACGAAGCCGTCGGAGTACTCCGACGAGTCGCGCCTCGAGGTCCGCCCCGCGCACGCGAAGTACCTGTTCGTCTACCCCTTCGTGAAGACGCGCGAGTGGTACCGGATGGCGCCGGACCAGCGCTGGAGCGTGATGCAGGAGCACATCAAGGTCGGCCGCGAGTACCCGGAGATCGACCTCAACACCTCCTACTCGTTCGGGCTCGACGACCAGGAGTTCGTCGTCGCCTTCGAGACGGACGATCCCTCGTCGTTCCTCGACCTCGTCCAGCGCCTCCGCACCACCGAGGCGTCGGCCTACACGAAGCGCGACACCCCCACGTTCACGTGCATCTCGATGTCCGTCGAGCGCGCGCTGAACGCGCTCGACGGCGCCACGGTGCCCGTCGAGCTGCCGCTCTGACCGCATCTCGACGCAATACACCATTACCGGGGCTTCATTTTCGGCGCGAGATGCCGATGGAGGGTTCATGACCCAGCTTCCGGCAGAGCGTTACCGTCTGGTGACGCGTAGCGATTTCGACGGGCTGGTCTGCGCCGCCCTCCTCCGCCAGATGGACATCCTCGGCGACGTCAAGTTCGTCCATCCGAAGGACGTGCAGGACGGGAAGGTGGAGCTGGGCCCGAACGACATCACCACCAACCTCCCCTTCCACCCGGGCGTGCACCTCGCGTTCGACCACCACTCCTCGGAGACGGTCCGCATCTCGCGCTCGCACGACAACCACGTGATCTGGCCCGACGCCGAGTCGGCCGCCCGCGTGGTCTACGAGTACTACGGCGGCTCGCCGGTCTTCCCGGACATCTCCGAGGAGATGATGGACGCGGTCGACAAGGCCGACTCCGCCCAGTTCACGCTCGACGAGATCCTCAACCCCGAGGGCTGGGTGCTGCTGAACTTCCTGATGGACCCGCGCACGGGCCTCGGGCGGTTCCGGAACTTCCGCATCTCCAACTACCAGCTGATGATGCAGCTGATCGACGCGTGCACGACCTCGACCGTCGGCCAGATCCTGCGCACGCAGGACGTCGCCGAGCGGGTCAAGCTCTACAACGCGCACGCCGAGCAGGCGAAGGAGCAGATCGTGCGCTGCGCGACGGTGCACGGCAACCTCGTGGTGCTGGACCTCCGCAACGAGGAGGTCATCCACCCCACGAACCGCTTCACGATCTACGCGCTCTTCCCCCAGTGCAACATCTCGATGCACATCCTCTGGGGCCTCAAGCAGCAGAACACCGTGTTCGCGACGGGCAAGTCGATCCTCGACCGCTCGAGCCGGACGAACATCGGCGAGCTGATGCTCGAGTACGGCGGCGGCGGCCACCAGGCGGCCGGCACCTGCCAGGTCAGCAACACCCGCGCGCCGAAGGTGCTGGGCGAGCTGATCGAGCGCATCAACGCGGACGAGCTGCCCGAGGAGGACGAGCCCGTCGTCCGCCGCGCGGTCAGCGCCCGCGCCGCCGGCTGACTAACGCCGGTCCTCGATGTCGAGCAGCTGCGCGTCGGCCTCGTGGTCGACCTGGAGCGTGGTGTGGTGGATCCCGAAGCGCTCGTGGAGCAGCTGCTCGAGCTCGCGGCGACGGCCGTGACAGTCGTCGCCGGGCCTGACCAGCACGTGCGCGGCGAGCGCCGGGAAGCCGGCCGTGACCTCCCACACGTGGAGGTCGTGGACCTCCTGGATGCCCGGCGCGGCGGCGATCGCGCGCCCCACCTCGTCGGGTTCCACACCCGCGGGTGAGCCCTCGAGCAGCACGGCCGACGCGTCGCGCAGCAGGCTCCAGCCCGACCGCAGCATGAGCGCCGAGACGATCAGCGCGGCGACCGGGTCGGCCTCGCGGAGGCCGGTGAGCAGGACCACCGCGCCGGCCAGCGCCGCGCCCACCGACGCGTAGAGGTCGGTCAGCACGTGGGCCCGCGCGCCCTCGACGTTGAGCGAGCGCCGCTCCGCGCGGGCGAGCTGCCACGCCACCAGGACGTTGACCCCGGCGCCCAGCACGCCGGTCACGACCACGATCGCGCCCTCGACGTCCGGCGGTGACGTCAGCCGCCGCACGGCCTCGAACGCCAGCACGCCGCCCAGCACGAGCAGCGCCGCGCCGTTCAGCTGCGCCGACAGCACCTCCGCGCGCCCGAGCCCGAACGTGAACCGCCCGCCGGGCGGCCGGGCCGCCAGCCGCGCCGCCACCAGCGCCAGCGCCAGCGCGGCGGCGTCGGTGAGCATGTGGGCGGCGTCCGAGAGCAGCGCCAGCGACGACGCCAGCAGGCCGGCCACCACCTCGGCGACCATGAACGCGAGGATCAGCGCGAGCGCGACGGCCAGCCGCCGGCGGTCCGCATCCGGCGCCACGCCGTGGTGGTGATGGTGATGATGGGAGGCTGCGGCTTCTAAGCTCATGCGGGTGCGCCGGTTGCCGGTCATGATGGCGGTCGCCGCCGCTCTGCTCCTCGCCGGATGCGGAGGAGACGACGACGGCGGGGGCGACGGCCTCCGCAACGTCCCCGACACGGGCGGGCTGCGCCAGCAGGTCGGCGACGCGGCGAGCCCGCAGGCGGCCGACTTCCCGGCGGTCAAGGGCCGCTCGCTCCAGGAGCTGGCCGACTCGCTGACCGGCGGCCCCGAGGCCGGCCTGGCCACGCGGCAGTTCACGCCGGGCCGCAACCGGCTCGCGTTCGGCGTGATCGACACGGCCGGCAAGTTCGTCTACGGCAAGACCGCGGTCTACGTCGCGCCGACGCCCGGCGCCCGCGCCAAGGGCCCGTTCCCGGCGCCCGCCGACGTGCTCGTCACCGACGCCGCCGTTCCGCTCGCGCCAGGCCGCGTCCGAGAGCGACCTGTTCGCCGCCGTCTACGCCGCCCAGGTGCCGTTCGACAAGCCGGGCAGCTGGTCCGTGCTGGTCGCGACGCAGACGGGCGGCGGGATGGTCGCCGCGCCGGCGTCGGTGAAGGTCCTCAAGCGCGGCGACGACAAGATCCCCGAGGTCGGCGAGGCCGCGCCGCAGCGTGCAGACCGACACGCTCGCGTCCGCCAAGGGCGACGAGTCGGCGATCGACACGCGGCTCCCGCCCGCGCCCGACCTCCACCGCGAAGTCGTTCGCCGACGTGGTCGGCACGAAGCCGGTGGCGCTGCTGTTCGCCACCCCGCAGCTGTGCCAGTCGCGCGTCTGCGGCCCGGTGACCGACATCGCGCTCCAGATGCAGGCCAAGTACGGCGACCGGATGGACTTCATCCACCAGGAGGTCTACGTCGACAACGACCCGAACAAGGGCCTGCGGCCGCCGCTCCGGCAGTTCAACCTGGAGACGGAGCCGTGGCTGTTCGTGGTCGGGCGCGACGGGAAGGTGACCGCGCGGCTCGAGGGCTCGTTCGGCCTCCAGGCGTTCGAGCAGGCGATCAGCACCGCGCTCTAGCCCGATGCGCAGGACCTGGCTCGCAGTCATCGCGGCGGCCGGCGTCGCCGCGCTCGCCGCCCCGGCCACCGCGTCGGCGCACGGGCTCGTCCAGCGCAGCAACCTGCCGATCCCGGAGTGGCTGTTCGGCTGGGCGGCGGCGATCGTGCTCGTGCTCTCGTTCGTCGCGCTGGCGGCGCTGTGGCCGAAGCCGCGGCTCGAGGACCGCGTGCCGTGGCGGCCGCTGCCGTGGGGCATCGGGCGCACGCTCGGCTCGCGCCCCGTCGAGCTGCTGTGCGGCGCGATCGGCGTCGGCCTGTTCGTCGTCGTGATCCTGGCCGGCTACCTCGGCAGCGGCACGGCGCTCGACAACCTCGCCCCCACGTTCATCCTGATCACGTTCTGGGTCGGGATGGTGTTCGCTGAGCATCCTGTTCGGGGACGTCTTCCGGGCGTTCAGCCCGTGGCGCGCGATCGGGCGCCTGCTGCCGCGCTCCGAGGGGCTGCGCCCGTACCCGGAGAGGCTCGGCCGCTGGCCCGCCGCCGCGGGGCTGCTCGTGTTCACGTGGATCGAGCTGGCGTCCGGCTGGGGCGAGCAGCCCGGCACGCTCGTGACCGCGGCGCTCGGCTACGCGCTGCTCACGATCGTGGCCCAGATCGTCTACGGCGTCGAGAGCTGGACGCGCTACGGCGAGACGTTCTCCGTCTACTACAACCTGTTCGCGCGGATGTCGGCGGTGGAGACGCGCGATCGCGTCATCGGCCTGCGCCCGCCGCTGGGCGGGCTGCCGGGGCTGGATCCGAAGCCGGGCACCGTCGTGCTCCTTTCGGTGATGATCGGCACCGTCACGTTCGACGGGCTCACGCAGGGCCGGCTCTGGAAGGACCTGTCGGTCGACCTCACCGACGTGGTGACGGGCATGGGCTTCTCGATCAACTCGGCGCCGCAGATCGTCGACAGCATCGGCCTCGTCGCCTGCGTGCTGCTGGTCGGCGGCTTCTATCGCGCGGGCATCGCCGGCGCGCGCTCCGTCGGCGGCGACCTCGACACGGTGCAGCTGCGGCGCGCCTTCGTCCACTCGCTGGTGCCGATCGCGATGGTCTACGTCGCCGCGCACTACCTGACGTTCCTGCTGTTCGAGGGCCAGGCGATCCGCTACCTGGCCTCGGACCCGTTCAGCCAGGGCTGGGACCTGTTCGGGACCGCCTCGGCGGCGATCGACTACTCGATCCTCAGCCAGAACGGCGCCTGGTACCTCCAGGTGGCGTTCGTGGTGCGCGGGCCACGTCGCGGCGCTGATCCTCGCCCACGACCGCGCGCTGGCGCTCTACAGCGACGCGAAGCTCGCCGTCCGCTCGCAGTACTGGATGCTCGCGATCATGGTCGGCTTCACCACGCTCGCGCTCTGGCTGCTGGCTCAGGCAGGGAGCTAAGGCCGGCAGCGCGCGCCGGCGGGCGGGCGCTCGTCGAGCTGCGCGCGCTTGCGCAGCCCCCACTGCTGCCACTCGTAGAGCGCGGGATAGGCGCGGTCCAGGCCCGTGGTCACGAGGCCGGTCGGGAACACGTCGTCCTCGCGCAGCGTGTACTGGACGGCGAGCGTGATCCGGCGGTCGCGGTACCACTGGCGCAGCTGGCGGTGGACGGCGGTGCAGCCGCGCAGCTCGGCGGCGCGGCCGCCCGTGCGTGCCGTGGCCGTGCGCGGCGCGCCGGCGCCCGTCTCGGTCATCCAGATCGCGAGCCTGCGGTCGCAGCGCTTGGCGGCGAGCAGGCCGGTGACGTCGTCGAGGATGTCCTCGCCGCCGAGGTAGGTGTGCTGCGTCCAGGCCGCCGCGCCGCACACGACGCTCGCGGGCAGCGCCTCCAGGAACTCGTGCACCGACGTGGTGACGGGCAGCCGCCGCGTCATCACGGCCACCTCGCCCAGCACGTAGCGCTGGTCGCCGGGCGCGCGCCGCAGCGCGGTGCGCAGGGCGCGCGCGAGCTCGACGTACGGCCCGGCGGAGACGTTCGGGGCGGCGCCGGAGCAGTACGCGCGCTGGGGCGAGGAGGAGAACGGGTGGTTGGGCTCGTTCCACGGCGCCCAGTAGCGCAGGGTCACCTTCTCCTCGCGGGCGACCTTCAGCACGTCGCGCACGAGCCGGCGGTAGGCGGGCAGCGCGTCCGTGCGCGGCAGGCGGTTGGCCGGCGTGATGCTGCTGCGCTCGCAGCCCGACGGCGGGCGCGCCGCCCAGTCCGGCGTGCCGGCGATGACGACGAGCGCCTCCCAGCCGCCCCCCGCCTGCCGCGTGGCGAGCGCGCGCAGCTGGTCGCGGACGCCCGCGTACGGCCCGCAGGGCTGGATGTCGCGCATGCAGCCGTGCTGGATGGCGTCCAGGTTCGGGCGGCGCGTCCGGCGCTCGGCTGGATGTCGCGCCAGTACAGCGTGAGGCGGTAGACCGCCGGGTCCACGCGGCCCAGCGCCCGGCGCCAGCGGGCGAACGGCTGCGGGATCGTCCTGCTCGTGGAGACGAAGTTCGGGTTCGGCTCGGTGATCCCGACGCCCAGGCGCCTGCCGCGCCGCTCGAGCTGCTCCCACAGCGGGGGCGGGGGCTCGGGCGTCGCCGTCGGGGTCGGCGTCGGCGTCGCCGTGTCGGTCGGGGTCGGGGTCGCCTCGGCGCGCGGCGGCTCCGGGGCGGGCTGCTCGTCGCCGCCGGCGCTGACCAGCGCGACGGTGCCGGCGGCGGCCAGCAGGACGAGCGCTACGACGGGGACCGCGCGCTTCACTCAGGGGCGGCCGTCGGGACGGCCGGGCCGCTCAGACGGCGGACACCTCTTCCTCCTCCGCGACGCGGAAGGAGGAGCCGCAACCGCAGGCGGCGATCACGTTCGGGTTGTCGACCTTGAAGCCGGCGCCCTGGAGGCCCTCGACGTAGTCCACGACCGCGCCGCGGACGTACGGGAGGCTCGGCGTGTCGACGAGGATCCGCAGGCCGTGGTCCTCGAACACCTCGTCGCCGTCGCGCTGGGTGTCGAAGGCGAGCGCGTACTGGAACCCGGAGCAGCCGCCGCCGCGCACGCCGACGCGCAGACCCGCGGTCTGGATGTCGGCGCTCTGCGACGCCAGGAAGTCCTTGACCTTCTCTGCGCCCTTGTCGGTGAACGTGATCAACGTGTCGCTCCCACGACGGAGTCCAATGCTTCACGAAGTGTAGCGGCCGCTACGCTGTCTTCGATGCCTTCCACGGAGGAGCTCAAGCGACGCATCGAGGACGCGATCCCGGGCGCGCGCGTCGACGTTCACGACCTCACCGGAGGCGGCGACCATTTCCGGGCCACCGTGGTGGCGCCGCGGCTTCGCGGACATGAGCCGGATCGAGCAGCACCGGAGCGTGTACGCGGTGTTCGGCGCCGAGATCGGCGGCCCCATCCACGCCCTTTCCCTCGAGACCAGAGCGGAGTGACTTCCAGATGAGCGACAACCCGGTCCGCGAGGCGATCCAGGGAGCGATCGCCGACCACGAGATCATCCTCTTCATGAAGGGCACGCCCGAGCGGCCGATGTGCGGCTTCTCGGCGCGCACCGCCGCCGCGCTCGAGGCGCTCGGCACCGAGTACGCGGCCGTCGACGTGCTGCCCGACCCGCGCATCCGCCAGGAGCTGTCGGCGATCTCCAACTGGCCGACGATCCCCCAGCTGTTCGTCAAGGGCGAGCTGGTCGGCGGCTGCGACATCGTCACGGAGATGTACGAGAGCGGCGAGCTGGCCCAGGCGCTCGGCGTCGAGGCGCCCGAGGAGGCCCCGCGGCAGGCGCCCGCCGCGGCCGAGCCCGGCGCCCCGCCCCTCACGATCGACAATAACCTGGTCGATCGCGCCTGAGGGCGTCCGGCCGGTGACGTGCCGGCCGCACCTGACCGTTTTCTTTCCGGCATGAGGGGGGAGGGTTTCCCTCATGCCCGCCACATCCCCCAACGGGGACGCAGGCAGAGGGGAGGCATCCAGAGCGCGCAACGGGGGCCCCGACTGGGCCGCCGTCGAGCGCTCTCCCGAGTTCCGCGAGCTCGCCGGCCGTCGCCGGCGATTCATCGTGCGCGCCTCCGTCTTCTTCCTGACGTTCTTCCTCACATATCTGCTGCTCACCGCGTTCGCCCAGGACTTCATGGCGACGGAGATCGCCGGCATGCCGCTGGCGTTCCTCCTCGCCGTCGCCCAGGTCCTGATGACCTGGGCCGTGACGTGGACGTACCTGCGCGTCGCCGATCGTGAGCTTCGAGCCGCTCGAGCACCGGGCGGCCGAGGCCGCGTCGCGACGCATCTCCCAGCCGATCGGGGGTGCGCGATGAGATTCGTGATCGCCGCTGACCTCCAGGTCCTGCCGCTGGCGGTGTTCTCCGTCGTGCTCGCCGTGACGCTCGGCATCACCTACTGGGCCTCGCGCCGCACGAGCACGGCGACCGAGTTCTGGGCCGCCGGCCGCGGTGTCACCGGCCTCCAGAACGGCTTCGCCATCGCCGGCGACTACATGTCGGCGTCCTCGTTCCTCGGCTTCGCCGGCCTCATCTTCCTGTTCGGCGTCGACGGGTTCGTCGGCCTCGTGGCCGCGCTCGTCGCGTTCCTGCCCGTCCTGCTGTTCGTGGCCGAGCGGATGCGCAACGCCGGCAAGTACACCGTCGCCGACGTGCTCTCGTTCCGCCTCAACGAGCGCCCCGCGCGCGTCGCCGCCGCGTTCGGCACGCTCGCCGTGGTCTTCGTCTACCTGATCGCGCAGATGGTCGGCGGCGGCGTGCTGATCCAGGCGCTCACCGGCATCTCGTTCACGCCCGCCGTGATCGGCGTCGGCGCGTTCATGCTGATCTACGTGATCTTCGGCGGCATGCTCGCCACCACGTGGGTGCAGATCATCAAGGCGGGCCTGCTGATGACGTGCGGCGTGGTCATCACGCTGCTCGTGCTCAACGAGGTCGGCTTCAGCCCGTCCCAGCTGTTCTCGCGCGCCGCCGCGGAGCACCCGGAGGGCGAGGCGTACCTCCAGCACGGCCTCCAGTTCGACTCGTCGCTCGGCCTCGTGTCGTTCGGCATCGCGTTCCTGCTCGGCACGGCCGGGCTGCCGCACATCCTGATGCGCTTCTTCACCGTGCCCGACGCCAAGGCGGCGCGGGGCTCGGTGGCGTGGGCCGTGTTCCTGATCGGCGCCTTCTACCTGATGGTCATGGTCATCGGGCTCGGCGCGCGGGCGATCCTCGGCAAGGGCGGCGAGGAGGCGGCCGGCACGGCCGGCAACCTCGCGGTGCCGAACCTGGCGCTCGAGCTGGGCGGCGGCGAGGGCACCGCGGGCGGCGAGATCTTCCTGGCGATCGTCGCGGCAGTCGCGCTCGCCACGATCCTCGCGGTCGTGGCGGGGCTCGTGATCTCGGCGTCCGGCGCCATGGCGCACGACCTGTGGTCGAACGTGGTCCGCAAGGGCCGCGAGTCCGAGCACGAGGAGGTCGTGGTGGCGAAGATCGCGGCCGCCGCGATCGGCATCGTCGCGATCGCCGCGGCGGTGATCGGCGGCGCCGGGTTCAACGTGTCGGCGCTCGTCGGGCTGGCGTTCGTGGTCGCCGCGAGCGCGAACTTCCCGGCGATCCTGCTGGCGCTGTTCTGGCGGCGGTTCAACACCGCGGGAGCGGTGACCGGCATCGCGTTCGGGCTGGTCTCGTCGCTGTTCTTCATCGTGATGAGCCCGCCGGTGTGGCCCGGCGCGGACAGCACGACCGGCTCGCCGCTCGGCTCGTTCGGGCTCGAGAACCCGGCGCTGTACTGCATCCCGCTCGGCTTCCTCGGCTGCTGGCTCGGCACCGTGCTCAGCTCCGAGAAGCCGCGAGAGCGCAGCTACGACGAGCTCAACGTGCGCGGTGAGACCGGCCTCGGCGCCGAGGCGGGCGGCGACGGCGCCGTGCCCCGCAAGCGCTTCGTGCGCGAGCCCGAGCACGAGCGGGCCGGCGCCGGCACGACGTGAGCGAGGTCGTCGAGCTCACCCGGACGCTGGTCCAGACGGAGACGATCAACCCGCCCGGCGGCGAGGCCGCCGCGGCGGGGATCGTCGGCGAGCGGCTGGAGGCGGCCGGCTTCGACGTCGAGTCCTATGAGCTCGCACCCGGCCGCACCGGGCTCGTCGCACGCACGCCCGGCGCCGGCGACCGCCCCGCGCTCTGCCTGACCGCCCACCTGGACACGGTGCCGCTCGGCCGCGCGGACTGGAGCCGCGACCCGCTCGGCGGCGAGATCGACGGCGACCGGCTGTACGGCCGCGGGACGAGCGACATGAAGGGCGGGCTCGCCGCGATCGTGGTGGCGGCGGAGCGCGTCGCCGCGCTCGGCGACGGCGACGCCGGGCTGGAGCTGGTCCTGTGCGCGGGCGAGGAGACCGGCTGCGAGGGCGCGGTGCAGATCGTCCAGGACGGCGGCCTGGGCCGCGCCGGCGCGGTGCTGGTGGCGGAGCCGACCTCCAACTACCCGTGCACGGCCCACAAGGGCGTCGTCTGGCTCGACGCACGGACCACCGGGCGCACCGCCCACGGGTCGATGCCGGAGCTCGGCGACAACGCCGTCTACAAGCTGGCCCGGGCGGTCACGGAGCTCGAGCGGTTCGAGCTGCCGGAGGCCGAGCACGAGCTGCTCGGACGGCCGACGCTCAGCGTCGGCACGTTCGCGGGCGGCATGAACGTCAACTCGGTCCCCGACGCGGCGACGGCGGGCATCGACATCCGGACCGTCCCCGGCCTCGCCGAGGACGACGCCATCGCAGCGGTCGAGGGGCGGCTCGGTGACGAGGTGCGCGTGGACGTGCGGGTCAAGCTCCCGCCGGTCGTCACGGACCCGGACGACCCGTGGGTCGCCGGCGTGTACGAGGTCATGGGGCCGCTGATCGGCGAGCAGCCGGCGCCGCGCGGGCTCGCGTACTTCACCGACGCGGCGGCGCTCACGCCCGCCTACGGCGGCCCGCCGACGATCATCTGCGGGCCGGGCCATCCCGAGCAGGCCCACCAGACCGACGAGCACTGCTCGATCGCGAACCTCGAGGCGGCCGCCGAGGGGTTCTTCGAGATCGCGCGCCGGTGGTGCGGGATCTAGTCCAGGCCTGCCTCGAGCGGATCGAGGAGCGCGAACCGGTCGTGGGCGCCTGGGCGCATCTCGATCCGGAAGCGGCGCTGGAGCAGGCCAGGGCGCGCGACGCCGAGCCGCCGCGCTCGCCGCTGCACGGCGTCCCGGTCGGCGTGAAGGACATCATCGACACCGCGGACCTGCCGACGGAGCAGGGCTCGCCCATCTACGCGGGGCGCCGCCCGGACGCGGACGCGGCGTGCGTGCGGCGGCTGCGCGAGGCGGGCGCCGTGGTGCTGGGCAAGACCGTCACGACCGAGTTCGCGACCTACCAGCCGGCCAAGACCGCGAACCCGCTCGCCCTCGATCGGACGCCGGGCGGCTCCTCGAGCGGCTCGGCCGCCGCCGTGGCCGACGGCATGGCGCCGCTCGCGCTCGGCAGCCAGACCGCCGGCTCCACGATCCGGCCCGCGTCGTTCTGCGGGATCCTCGGCTTCAAGCCGACGCACGGCCTCGTCGACCTCGCCGGCGTGCTGCGGCTCAGCGCGCGGCTGGACACGATCGGGCTCTTCGCCCGCGAGCCGCGCGCGCTCGCGCTGCTGGCGGGTGCGCTGCTGCCGCCGGGGAGCGCTCGCGAGGGAGCGCCGCGCGTCGCCCTCGCGCGCACCGCCCAGTGGGAGCAGGCCGATGCGTCCGGCCGCGCGGCCGTCGAGCGGGCCGCGGCTCTCCTCGCCGTCGAGGAGATCGAGCTGCCACCCGAGTTCGGCGCGCTGCCCGCCGCCCAGGAGACCGTGATGGCCGTCGACGCCGCCGGCTCGCTGGCGTTCGAGCGCGAGCACCACCGCGACCTGCTCAGCGAGCCGCTGCGGGCGCTGCTCGACACCGGTCTGGCGACCAGCGAGGAGGCCTACTCCGCGGCGCTCGCGCTGGCGCGCAGCTGCCGCGCGCGGCTCGACGCCGTGATGGCCGGCTTCGACGCGATCCTCACGCCGGCGGTACGCGGCGAGGCGCCGGCCGGCCTGGACTCGACCGGCGACCCGCTGTTCTGCCGCGCGTGGACGCTGCTCGGCACGCCCGCCGTCTCGGTCCCGGGCATGCGCGGCGAGAGCGGGATGCCGATCGGCGTGCAGCTCGTCGCACGCCCCGGCGACGATCACGCCCTGCTCGCCGTGGCGGCGTGGGCGTTCGAGCGCCTGACGTAGGTCGGTGTGCGGACATCGCGCGTTGCGCCGCGTCCCGCGAATCGCCTAGCGTCGGCAGGAACTCCGATGCGCAGCCGGTCGCTCCCAGCGTGGGACGAGCACGACCGGCGCCCGGCGAGCGAACCCGCCGCGCGCGACGAGCGCCTGCGACCCGATCAGGCGGCCGTGCTGGCGCTCGGCTCCGCGGCCGGGAACCAGGCGGTCGCGCGCTGGCTGCTCCAGCGCCAGGAGGAAGAGGACGAGGTCGAGGCCGAGGACGAGGTCACCGACGAGCAGCCCGGCTCCGACGCCGACGTCGACTTCCTCGCAGCCGCCGAGGTGGAGGAGGTCGTCGCGTCCGCGGCTTCCGCCGAGCCGGAGGCGGACGCGGAGAGGGAGACCGAGGCGGAACCGGAGGCCGAGGCGGAGGAGCCCCAGGAGTCCGAGCCGGGCGTGCTCGCCCGCATGCCGGTGCGCTCCAGCGGGACCGCGGTGCTCGCGCGCGTCAGGAGGACGCCGAAGAAGAAGCGCGTGTCGAACTGGCCGCTGAAGCTCCCGGCCGGGACGGTCCGCACCACCTGGACGAAGTACCGCAAGCAGGTGACGCAGCACCAGGCGGTCGCAGCACTCGTGTTCCCCGACGACACCGTCGGCGCCGAGGGCCCGTTCGTCGTGACGATCAATCTGCCCAAGCTGACCACGCGCGCGGACTCCACCCTGGTCAAGGCGAGCGTCGCCGCGATCGCCAAGCACATGAACGTGTTCTCCAAGCGGCTCATGGGGATCGGCCTGCCGAAGAAGTACAAGCGGCTGGCGGCGGTGACCAAGAGGACGATCGGGAGCTGGCGGGCGAAGGTCACCGAGGGCGTCGGCGAGCTCGCCGCGACGCAGTACGTCATGGCCCACTTCCCCGGCTACGAGCTTGTCAGCGGCTTCGGGCCCGGGCGCGGGATCGATCAGCTCTGGAAGTTCACCGACGACGACGACAACGTCGAGTACCTCGTGGTGGAGGCCAAGGGCCCCGGCCAGGATCTCACCGGCACCGAGATGACGCGCGCGTGGGTCACCAGCCGGGCGCGGCAGCTCGGCTCCGACGACGGCGACGCGATCGTGGACGCGCTGGCGGGGAACGGCGACGCGGAGGTCCGCGGCGTGATCCTCGTCGCGCGCTGGTTCAAGGGCAAGCTCTCGCCGACCACGCGCTGGCCGAAGGGCACGAACAAGGGCTGGTACACGTAGTCAGAGGTCGCGGCGGGCGAACCCGCGCAGCGCGGCGAGCCCGACCAGCCCCAGGTACGCGACCGCCCACGGCCACAGCAGCGGGCCGGCGTCCTGCGCGCCGCCGAACGGGCCGAGGTCGATGGCCAGGCGCGTGAAGCCGACCGTGTCCGCGGTGAGCGCGGCGAGCGCCTCCTGGTAGAGCGCCTCGAACGGGAGCAGCCAGCTCGCCGTGGTCGCGACGTCGGTCAGCGTGCCGGAGCCGAGCGCCTCGCCGATCTGCCCGAGCAGGCCGGCCACGAGCCCGGCGCCGAAGATCATGAACACCGCGATGCCGTTGGCGGTGGCGGCCAGGAAGACCGAGCCGGCCAGCGACAGCGCGGTGAGGATCGCGACGGCGGCCGCCAGCTCGAGCGCCGGGAGCACGATCCGGTCCGGCCACCAGCCGCCCAGCGCCCACGTGATCACCGCGGCGGCGACGAAGACCGCGATCACGTAGGCGCCGCACACGCCCGCGGCGGCGATGAAGCGGGCGAGCAGCAGCGTCCGCCGCGACACGGGCCGCACGAGCAGCGGCTGGAGCAGCCCGCGCTCGGCGTCGCCGCGCACCGTGCCGAGCGTGAGGAAGACCGCCAGGATCGTCCCGAGGAACAGCGTGCCGAACATGTTGAGGCCGAGCAGCGTCGCGCCGGCCACGACGTCGGCGTCGACGCCGTCGATCAGCCCCGCCGGGCCGCCCTCGACGGCGTCGAACGCCTGCCAGGTGCCGAGCCCGTAGAGCACGAGGAACGCGATCGTGAGCAGTGCGACGACGACGAACACGCGGCGCCGCACCGCCTCCTGGAGGCCGAACAGCGCGATCGTGCGCAGCGCGGTCACGTGCTCTCCCCCACCGCCTCGAGGTAGGCGTCCTCGAGCGAGGACGTGAGCACGCGCACGCCGTAGACCTCCTCGCCCGCCGCCACCAGCTCGCGCACGATCCGGGGCGCGTCCTCGCGCGCGGCCGCGGCGAACACGCGCGTGCCGGCCGCCGGTCTCGATCTCGACGCCGCCGGGCCGGCTGAGCTCGGCGGGCGTGCCGGCGGCGACGACCTCGCCGCGGGCGATGATCGCCACGCGGTCGCACACCAGCTCGACCTCGGACAGCAGGTGCGAGTTCAGCAGCACGGCGACGCCGCGCGAGCGCAGCTCCTCGAGCAGCCGCCGCACGGTGCGCCGCCCGGCGGGGTCGAGCGCGCTCGTCGGCTCGTCGAGCAGCAGCAGCCGCGGCGAGCCGACCATCGCCTGCGCGATGCCGAGGCGCTGCTGCATGCCCTTCGACATCGCCCCCACGCGGCGGTGCGCCGCCTCGGACAGCCCGACGAGGTCGAGCAGCTCGGCCCGCTCGGCCGCGCCGCCGTGCGAGCCGGCGAGCTCCTGGTGGAGCGCGAGCAGCTCGTCGGCCGACAGCCACTCCGGGAAGCGGAACAGCTCGGCGAGGTAGCCGAGCGCGCGGTGCGCGTCCGGCGAGCCGGCGGGCGCGCCGGCGATCTCCGCCTGCCCGGCGGTCGGGCGCACGAGCCCGCAGGCGATCTTGACCAGCGTCGACTTGCCGGCGCCGTTGGGCCCGAGCAGCCCGAACAGCTCGCCCTCGCCGACCTCGAGCGCGACGCCGCGCAGGGCGTCCACCGCGCCGTAGCGCTTGTGCAGATCCGTGACGGCGAGGGCGGGCGGCACGGCATGTACGACTAGCATCAGGCCATGACAGCGCCGATCCGGTGGGACGGCGAGCGGCTGCACGTGCTCGACCAGACGCGGCTGCCGGCCGAGGAGGTCGTGCTCACGCTCACGGGCGCGGAGGACACCGTCGTCGCGATCAAGCGCCTGGCCGTCCGCGGCGCGCCGCTGATCGGCGTCGCCGCCGCCTACGGGCTGGCGATGGCGGTCGCCGCGGACCCGAGCCTGGCCGCCCTGGAGCGCGCCGCGGCGCTGCTGGCCGGCGCCCGGCCGACCGCCCGCAACCTCGCCTGGGCGGTCGAGCGCGTCGCCGCCGCGGCGCTGGCCGCTCCGCCCGAGCGGCTGGCCGAGGCGGCGCGCGAGGCGGCCGAGGCGATCCAGCGCGAGGACGAGGCGGCGAGCGCGGCGCTCGCCCGCCACGGCGCCGACGCGCTGGACCGCGCGCTGCCCGACGGGCCGGTGTCGGTCCTGACGCACTGCAACAGCGGCGCGCTCGCCGCCTCGGGCCGCGGCACGGGCCTGGGCGTGATCGCCGAGCTCGCCGAGCGCCGGCCGGTGACCGTGCTGGCCTGCGAGGCGCGGCCGCTGCTCCAGGGCGCCCGGCTCACGGTCTGGGAGTGCCGGCGGCTCGGGCTCGACCACCAGCTGCTCGTCGACAGCGCGGCCGCCGGCCTGATCCGGCGCGGCGAGGTGCACGCCGTCGTGACGGGCTTCGACCGCGTGGCCGCCAACGGCGACGTGGCGAACAAGGTCGGGACCTACGGCCTCGCGCTCGCCGCCCGCGCGTCCCGGATCCCGTTCGTGGCCGCCGGGCCGTCGTCCTCGGTCGACCTCCGGCTCGCGAGCGGCGACGCGATCGAGATCGAGGAGCGCGACGCCGAGGAGGTGCAGTCGGCCGGCGGGGCGCTGCTCACGGTCCCGGGCACGCCGTGCCGCAACCCGGCGTTCGACGTCACGCCCGCCGAGCTCGTGTGGGCGCTCGTGACCGAGAAGGGCGTGGCGAGCCCGGTCACCGCCGAGGCCGTCACCGCCGTGGGCTGAGCAGCAGGTCGAGCTCGAGCTCGTCGCGGATCGGGATCCCGTAGTCGCCGGTCTCTGGGATCTCCGGCTTCAGTCGCGCCCGGCAGTCGTCCACCGCGCCGCGGTGGAGCGCGGCGAGCCGGAAGCCGCGGCGCTGGTAGAAGCGCAGCGCGTCCACGTTGTCGTTGGTCGTGATCAGCCAGAGCCGCTCGCCGCCGGCAGCCTCCGCCCGAGTCCGGACCCCCTCGATCAGCGCCGTCCCGACGCCGCGCCCGCGCTCGCCGGCGTGGAGGGTCAGCACCTCCCACTGCGTCCCGCCGGGGACGTAGGTGAGGACGCCGATCAGCCGCCGGTCCTCCTCGGCGATCAGCGCCGGGTGGTCGAGCGGGCGCTCGAGCCGCCCGCGCCGGGCGACCCGCGCCGAGTGCCGCAGCTCGAGGAACGCCGCGACGGCGGCCTCGTCGGCCGCGCCGCGCTCGCGGACGATCACGTCGCCCCCGCCGCCTTCACGCCGCCTCCCGCCGCCGCCTTCACCGCGCCACCTCGTCGCGCCGCCGCGCGAGGAACTCGCGCTCGACGGGGTTGCCGGCCAGCGCGATCGCGCGCTCGTACGCGGCGGCCGCCTCGTCCGTCCGGCCGAGCTGCCGCAGCAGGTCGGCGCGGGTGGCGTGCAGCAGGTGGTAGCCGTCGAGCGCCTCGGCCTGCTCGTCGGCCAGCGCCAGCCCGGCCTCCGGCCCGCTCCGCCATCGCCACCGCGACCGCGCGGTTCAGCGCCACCACCGGGCTGTCGTCGAGCGCCACGAGGTCGTCGTAGGCGCGGGCGATCGCCGTCCAGTCGGTGTCCTCCGCCCGCCGCGCGCGGGCGTGCCCGGCGGCGATCGCGGCCTGCACGACGTAGCGGCCGCGCCCGCGCAGCGCGAGCGCGCGCTCCACCAGCGTCAGCCCCTCGGAGATCTCCTCGCGGTCCCAGGCGGAGCGGTCCTGGTCGGCCAGCAGCACCAGCCGCCCCTCCCCGTCGACGCGGGCGGCGCGCCGCGAGTCGTGCAGCAGCATCAGCGCGAGCAGGCCGATCGCCTCCGGCTCGTCGGGCATCAGCGCGCACGAGCACGCGGCCGAGCCGGATCGCCTCCGCGGACAGCTCGCGCCGCACCAGCGCGTCGCCGGCCGTCGCCGCGTAGCCCTCGGTGAAGATCAGGTACAGCGTCGCCAGCACGGAGCCCAGCCGCGCCGGCAGGTCGGCGTCGCGCGGCACCTCGTACGGGATCCGCGCGGCGCGGATCTTCGCCTTGGCGCGCACGATCCGCTGCGCCATCGCGGTCTCCGAGACGAGGAACGCGCGCGCCACCTCGCCCGTGGTGAGCCCGCCGAGCAGGCGCAGCGTGAGCGCGACGCGCGCCTCCGGCGCCAGCGCCGGATGGCAGCAGGTGAAGATCAGCCGCAGCCGCTCGTCGGCGATCGGGCTCACGGGCTCCTCGCGCTCCGCGTCCTCGTCGCCGTCGTCGCGCCGCGAGCGCCTCGAGCCGTGCGATCGCCTCGGCGCGGCGTGCGAACCGCTGCTCGCGCCGCAGCCGGTCGATCGCGCGGTTGCGCGCGACCATGACGATCCACGCCGCCGGGTTGGCCGGGCACGCCGTCGCGCGGCCAGCGCTCGAGCGCGACCGCGTAGGCGTCCTGCACCGCCTCCTCGGCGCGGTCGAGGTCGCCCAGCGCGCGGGCGAGCACGGCGACCGCCTGTCCCGACTCGCGCCGGAACAGGCGGTCGAGGACGTCGGGGGGCGCCGCGCTCAGGCGCTCTCCGCCGCCGCGCCCGAGGGCGCGAAGACCACGATCGGGCGGACCTCGACGCTGCCCGTCGCCGCGCCGGGGATCTTCGCCGCCCACTTGATCGCCTCGTCGATGTCGGCCACGTCGACGATGTAGTAGCCGCCGAGCTGCTCGCGCGTCTCCGCGAACGGGCCGTCGGTGAGCAGGCGCTCGCCGTCGCGGACGCGGACCGTGGTCGCGGTGGCGACGGGGTGCAGCGCGTCGCCCGACACGATCACGTCAGCCGCCTCGCGCCCGAACTCGCGGTACGCCTCCATCATCTCGCGCTCCCCGTCGGGCGGCATATCGGCCCAGGCGGACTCGTCGCCGTAGATCGTGAGCATGAACTGCATGGAACACCTCCGGGCTCGTCGCGGCGCCCTCCGCGCCGCGTTCAACCTACCGACGCCCGGCGACCTCCGTGTTCGACAGAGCTGGCGCGTTGCCGCTCGTCGCCGCGCCACGCGAGGTGCTCGGCGATCCGGCGCGAGTCGCAGATCGCCTCGCCGTCGATGAGCAGCACGGGGACGGTCGGTCTGGCCGGTCAGCTCGTCCACCTCGCCGCGCTCGGACCGGCGCCACGGCACCCGCCGCTGCTCGGCGTCGATCCCCCGGCGCGCCAGCTCGCGCGCCACCCGCCCGCACGCGCACAGGCGGTCCGTCGGCGTGCGGCAGCGGTAGAGCACGACTTCGCCCATCGCCCAGGAAGATAGGCTGCCGCGCAATGGCCAAGGTGGCGATCGTCACCGACACGACCCACTACCTGCCGCGCGAAGTCGTCGAACGGCACGGGTTCGAGCTCGTGTCGCTCTACGTGAACTGGAATCACCGCACCGACCGCGAGAGCGACCTCGGCGACTACCAGGAGTTCTACGACCACCTGCGCTCGGTCGAGGGCGAGCTGCCGAGCACGTCGCAGCCGTCGGTCGGCGACTTCCTGTCCGTCTACGAGCCGCTGCTCGATGCGGGGGCGGACGTCCTGACGATCTGCCTGTCGGGCGGCATCTCCGGCACCGTGCGCTCGGCCGAGCAGGCGCGCGACAGCCTCGTCGAGCGGGGCGCGGCGCCGGAGCGGCTGCTCGTCGTGGACTCGCGGACGGGCTGCGCCGGCCACGGGCTGATGGCGATCGCCGCGGCCAACGCGGTGAAGCAGGGCGCGGACCTGGCGGGCGCCGCCGAGGCCGCCCGCAAGCTCGGCGACGTGATGGAGATCGTGTTCGCCGTCGACACGCTCGAGTACCTGCGGCGCGGCGGGCGGATCGGCGCCGCCCAGGCGTGGATCGGCTCCGCGCTGAAGATCAAGCCGATCCTCACGATCGACAACGAGATCATGCCCGTGGAGCGCGTCCGGACCTCCGGGCGGGCCACGGAGCGGCTCGTGCAGCAGCTGCGCGACACGAGGGCGGCCGGCGCCGACGTCTTCTTCATCCAGCACGTCCAGGCGCCGGACGCCGCCGCCCGGCTCGGCGAGCGCGGCGCGGAGATCTTCGGCCGCCCGCCGGAGTTCATCTCCGAGATCGGCCCGGTGATCGGCACGCACACCGGCCCCGGCCTGGTCGGCGTCACGGGGCTGCCCTCCTCGCTGCTCGGCCCGGTGTAGGAGCCGCGACGACGCAGGACTCGCCGCGCACAGTGCGAAAGGCGTGGACGTGCCCTCGCGCGCCGCCAACCCGGTGTCCCCGCTGCTGTCCTCGCGCGTGGTGGTGCGGACGGTGCTCACGGTCGTCCTGGTCGCGCTCGCGCTGTACCTCATCTACCTGCTGCGCCGGCCGCTGACGTGGATCTTCATCGCCGGCTTCCTGGCGATCGCGCTGTCCGGGCCGGTGACCTTCCTCCAGCGCTGGATGCGGCGCGGGCTCGCGGTCGCCGCCGTCTACATCGCGCTGATCCTCGTGCCGGTGCTGATCATGGCCGCGCTGCTGCCGCCGATCGTCACGCAGGCGAACAACCTCGCCGAGAGCCTGCCGGAGTACGCGCGCGACCTGACGGACTTCGTGCAGCGCAACGACCGGTTGCGGGAGCTCGAGGAGGACTACAACATCACCGCGAAGCTCGAGGAGCAGGCCGCCGAGCTACCGGGCCGGATCGGCGACGCGGCGGGCGTGCTCAGCGACATCGGCGTCGGCATCGTGAACTCGATCTTCGCCGGGATCACGATCCTGGTGCTGAGCGTCTTCCTGATCGGCAGCGGGCGCGGGTGGCTCGACTTCTACGCGGAACGCCACGATCCGGAGCGCGCCGAGTGGATGAAGCGGCTGTACGACCGCATCGGCAACGCGGTCGGCAACTACGTCGCCGGCGCGCTGCTCCAGGCGACGGTGGCCGGCGTGCTGGCGTGGATCGTGCTGCTGATCCTCGGCGTGCCCTACGCGCTGCCGCTGGCCGTCGTCGTGTTCCTGCTCGACCTCGTGCCGCTGGTCGGCGCCACGCTCGGGGCGATCATCGTCGGCGTCGTGACCGTGTTCAACGACTTCCCGACGGACACGATCGTGTGGGTCATCTGGTCCGTGATCTACCAGCAGGTGGAGAACACGGTCATCCAGCCGCGGATCCAGGCGCGGGCCGTGGCGGTGCACCCCTTCGTCGTGCTCGTCTCGGTGCTGTTCGGGAGCACGCTGTTCGGGGTGCTCGGCGCGCTGCTGGCGATCCCGGTCGCGGCGGCGATCCAGATCGCCGTCCACGAGTACAACGCGTTCGAGAACACGCCCGCGCGTGACGTGCCGCCGCCCGACGTCCCGCCGCCCCCGCCCGAGGGCGGCAAGCGCGAGGGTCCCCCGCCGCCCGACGCGCCGCCGGTACCGGCCTGAGCTAGGAGCGGTCGCGGCGGCGGCCCGTCAGCAGGCCCGTCATCGCCGCGATCCCGCCGCCGAGCACGAAGCCCGCCACGGCGGCGCCGATCAGCACTTCCTTCTGGTGGTTGCGCAGGTGCTTGCGCCAGTCGGCGACCTCGGCGACCTCGCCGCGCAGCCGCTCGACCGCCAGCCCGAGCTCGGCGCGGTTGGCCTCGATCGAGTCGCGGATCTCCTCGGGGGAGCGCGTCTCGGCCATCAGCGCCGCGCCTCCGGCTGCCGCGTCCCGGCCGGCGCGATCGCCGAGTCGTGCGGCTGCGCCGGCCGCGGGCTGGTGAGCGTCTCCTTGATCAGCTTGCCCTCCTCGATGGCCATCTGCGGGGTGGGCGGCGCGCCGCCCTTCACGAAGCGGGCGGCGAGGAAGCCGGCGAGCCCGCCGAGCAGCAGGAGCAGCCCGCCGACGATCAGGTAGCCGACCCAGATGAAGTTGGCGTCGTCGCTGACGATCGCGAACAGCCCGTAGGACAGCGAGTGCAGCAGGTAGATCAGCGCGAAGACGGCGAAGATGCCGGCGACGATCCCGACGACCGCGCCCTTGACGAGCTTGGTGACCTTCTCGGTCATCTCGGCCTTCGCGAGCTCGATCTCCTCGCGCACGAGCAGCGAGGCGCGCTCGGTGACCTCCTGGATCGCCTGGCCGAGCTCGGAGACGGAGTTGTGGTCGTCGGCCATCAGTCGAAGATCCGCTTGAGGACGCGGGCGAAGATGAACGCGCCGGCGAACGCGGCGCCGACGAGGACCTCGGGCCGGTCGGAGGCCGGCGGCGACGACGGCGGGGCGATCGGCGCGCTCGCCCGGGGGGCGGCGGCGCGGGACGACGCCGCGGCCTCGCCGCGGGCGCGCTCGGACGCCTCCTCGGCGGCCTTCGCCTTCTCGCGTGCGCGCTCCTCCTTGCGGGAGAGCTTCTCCTCCTGCTTCTGCGCGGCCTCGACCTGCTCGTGCGCCTTGGCGGTCTCCTCCTCGGCGCGCCGCGCGTCGGTGTCCGCGAGCTCGCTCTTCAACTCGGCGGTGCGGGCGTCCGCACGCTCACGCTCCGCCTCGGCGGCGGTCGGCTGCTTGTCTTCCTCGCTCACTCGGGCGGATCTTCCCCGAAGATGCGGCGGTAAATCATGGAGGCGATGCGAGTGGTCACGATCGACGCCAGCGCGCCGACGCCCGCCACGAGGCCGGCCCACGCGAGCCGCTTGACCATGTCGTTGTCGGTCATGGCGCGGCAGTCTACGGCTCGAGGCCGCGGCAGACGGTCTCCACGACGTTGTCCTTCGCGCGCTCGTAGGCCGCGTCGCCCTCGTCGAGCAGCCCGAAGATCCAGCCCGTCAGGACCTGCTCGATCGCGCCGTAGAACGCCATCGCGGCGAACTCGGCGGTGACCGTCTCGCGGAACTCGCCGGCGCGCTGGGCCTTCTCGACGATGCCCTGGATCTGACGGTAGGCCTCGGTGATCTTGCCGAGGTGGGCGGCGCCGAAGGAGTTCGCGGCGCGGGTGACCTCGACGATGATCACCTTCATCAGGTCGGGGTCGTGGCGGTAGGAGTCGACGATGAAGCTCGCGATCGCGTACAGCTTGTCGCGGGCGGGGACCTCGCGGCCGTCGATCTCCGCGATCGCCTCGAGCATGATCCCCCAGCGCTCGAGGAACAGCGTGTCGAGCACCTCGTCCTTGGACTGGAAGTAGTGGTAGACGAGGCCGTAGGCGACGCCGGCCTCGTCGGCGATGTCCGACACGCGGCAGGTGTGGAAGCCCTGGCGGGCGAAGACGCGGACCGCGGCGTCCAGGATGATGCGGCGCTTGTCGACCGCCGGCCGGGTGGCGGCCACTACGCGCCTGCCTTCGGCCGGCGCTTCGCGGCCGAGCCCGTCACCGGCTTCGCCTCGCTCGGAGGGCCAGCGGTACGCCTCGGGCCGCCGGTTGGCCAGCGACGGGAGCGTGCGGCGGATCTCGGACTGGCGCTCGAGGTCCAGGTCGGCGATCGCGAACGTCTCGGCGTCGGGCGCCTGCGCGAGGACGATGCCCCACGGGTCGACGATCATCGAGCGGCCGCCCGAGCGGTAGCCGGGCGCGTGCTCGCCGACCTGGTTGGCCGCGACGACGAACGCCTGGTCCTCGATCGCGCGGGCACGCAGCAGGACCTCCCAGTGCTCGCGCGTCGTCGCCAGCGTGAACGCGGCGGGGACGACGAGGACGCGCGCGCCGCGCACGGCGAGGATCCGGTAGAGCTCGGGGAAGCGCAGGTCGTAGCAGACGCTCAGCCCCAGCTCGACCCCGCCGGCGGTCTCGCTCAGCACCACCTCGTCGCCGGGAGCCTCGTGCTCCGATTCCCGGTATGTTCGCCCGCCGACCTCGACGTCGAACATGTGGACCTTCCGGTAGACGGCGCGCGCGTCGCCGTCGGGGCCGAAGTGGACGGAGGTGTTCGAGCCGCGATCGGCGCCCTCGACGCGCTCGGCGATCGAGCCCGCCACGAGGTCGATCCCCAGCTCGCGGGCGATCGCCGACGCCCACTGCAACGCCGGCCCGTCGAACGGTTCCGCGCCCGCCGCCGTGTCTTCCGGCGTGCCGAGCACGGCCCACTTCTCGGGCAGGACGACGAGCTCCGCGCCCGCGGCGGCGGCCTCGCGGGTCAGGCGATCGGCGGTCGCGAGGTTGCGCTCGCGGTCGGCGGTGGAGGTGAGCTGGACGGCAGCGGCACGCACGACGGGTCTCTCCTTCCCGGGATTGACTCGTGAGTCAACCCGGAGCTGAGCATATCGTCCGGGCATGCGGACGCCCGTCACCGCGTGGCGCGGCCCGGCTCCCGGCCGGCCGCCCGTCCCGCTGCCGCCGAAGCGGATGCCCCTCTCGCGAGGAGGCCGGCCGCTGAAGCGCTGGACCTGGCTGGGAGCGTTCGGCGAGGACGTGATGCTGTGCGCGGCGATCGCGCGGATCGGCGGCGTACCGGTGTCCTGGTGGGCGGTGTGGGACCGCGAGGGCGACGTCTTCGCGGAGCGCTCGCGGCGCGGCGCGCGGGGCGTCGAGGTGTCGGAGCGGCGCGTGCGCGTGCCGGGCGTGCTGGCGCTCGACGTCGGCGACGCCCCCGCCGTGGAGGTCGTCTCTCCCCACGGCGCCCAGTACGCGTGGACGCGCAAGCGGGGCGGCGTGCGGGTCCAGGGCGTCGCCGTCCTGAACGGGCGGGAGCTGGAGGTCGACCTGCGCGGGCTCCTCGACGAGTCGGCCGGCTACCACGCCCGGCGCACGGCGTGGCGATGGTCGGCCGGCGTCGGCGTCCTGGAGTCGGGCCTGCGCGTGGCGTGGAACCTGGTCGACGGGCTGCACGACGCGCCGGGCGCCTCCGAGCGGACGGTCTGGGTGGCGGGCGAGCCGCTCGAGGTGCCGCCGGTGCGCTTCGACGACGACCTCGGGGGCGTGGAGGGGATGCGGTTCAGCGCCGGGCCGGCCCGGGCGCGGCACGAGAGCGTGCTGCTCGTCTCGTCCGACTACGAGCAGCCGTTCGGCACGTTCGCCGGGGAGCTGCCCGGCGCCGGCCCGCTGCGCGACGGCTGGGGCGTGATGGAGCGCCACGAGGCGCGCTGGTGAGCGCGCCTAGGCGGTGTCCGTGATCACGAGCGGGCACACGCGGCACGCCTCCGCACCCGCCTGGTCGAACCAGCGGCAGCTCGAGCGGATGCTGCACTGCGGCAGGCCGCCGCGCTCGGCTTCCGGGTGCGGATGCTCCAGGCCGGCGTCGAGCACGCGGTCGATCAGCCCGCAGCGCGAGCCCGTCCACTGCCTGCAGCCCGCCTCGACACACGGGCCCGAGAACCGGAAGCGGCTCTCGGGCTTGCGCCCGCGGCGCGCACGCTCGACGAAGTCCTCGTCGATCGTGAGCCGCGGGGTGATGTAGCCGACGGTCCCGTCGACCTCGATCACCCCGAGCAGGGTGGCTCCCGGCTCGCACCGGGAGCTCGGACAGGCGAGGCCGGCCGCGTCCTGCGCCGGCTCAGCCGCCGAACTGCTCATTGAGCTGCTTGAGCCGATCGAGGTCGACGTCCGGCCGCTGGGCGTTCAGCCGCATCGCGATGATGCCGAGCGTCTCGGGGCCGAGCTTCTCGAGGATCAGCGACGCGTCGTCTCCCCTGGTGTCGACGTCCGCGAGCTCGGCGAGCACCGCCTTCTGGATCGCGTTGCTCAAACGCGCGCTTCGCTTCTCGTCGAGCTTGAACCCGTCCAGTACGACCTTGAACTGGGCCATGCGTGCCCTCCTTGGGTCTGGAAACGCGGTCGGCGGTGATGCGAGCAGACCCGCGGTGGCGGGTCAAACGCGCGAGCCGGCACTGAGTGGTGGCGCGCCCGCCGATGTTCGCGTACGGACACGGTGTCGGCGGTAGGTTCGGGGCGTGGATGGCGAGCCGACTCCCGGCCGCGAGGCGCCGGGCGTGGGGCCGGCGCCCGAGCCGTGGCCGGACGATCCGCGGCTGGATCCGGAGCTGCTGGCCGGCGGCGACTCGCGCAACGTCGCCGACCGCTACCGCTACTGGCGCACGGCCGCGATCGTCGAGGACCTCGACGCGCGCCGGCACCCGTTCCACGTCGCCGTCGAGAACTGGCAGCACGACCTGAACATCGGGGCGGTCGTGCGCAACGCGAACGCGTTCCTCGCGGAGGCGGTGCACATCGTCGGGCGGCGGCGCTGGAACCGCCGCGGGGCGATGGTCACGGACCGCTACCAGCACGTGCTGCACCACGACTCCGTCGAGGCCTTCGTCGCCTGGGCGGCCGGCGAGGGCCTGCCGGTGCTCGGCGTCGACAACCTCCCGGGCTCCGTGGCGATCGACGCCTACCCGCTCCCGCGCCGCTGCGCGCTCCTGTTCGGCCAGGAGGGCCCCGGGCCTGTCCGCCGAGGCCCGCGCCGCCTGCGAGGCCGTGCTCGCGATCCGCCAGTTCGGCTCGACGCGGTCGATCAACGCCGCGGCGGCCTCGGCCGTGGCGATGCACGAGTGGGTGCGGCGGCACGCGCCGCTCACGTGAACGGGGCGGCGGTCCCTCAGCCGGGGGAGTGCTTCGTGACGGACGTCAACGGCGGCTGGGTGGGGCGGCGGCGGGCGAGTGCGCGACTTTCGTCGACCGATCGGGCCGAGCGCCGCGATCGTTCCGCGAACCTCGGCCATGTGCCGGGTTTCGCGGACGGATCGGCGGCGCCCGCGCCCGATCGGTCGACGAAACACGCGCCCGCCGCCCTACCCAGCCGCCGTTGACGTCCGCCACGCAGCACTCCCCGGCTCACAACAGCGCCAACAACCCGCGCGGCGGCGGCAGGGCGAACACCGCGCTCCCCGTGTGCGTCACGTAGTGGCGCAGCGCGTCCTGCTCGGCGATCCGGGCCATGACCGGCGCGAACTGGCGGCGCGGGTCCTTCTGGAACGCCAGGAAGACGAGGCCGACGTCGTCGTCCGCGTCGGCGTAGCTGTAGCCGCGGCGCAGCATGGCGGCGCCGTTGTTCGTGCGGGCGGCGCTGACGCGGACGTGGCTGTCGGCCGGCAGCTCCTCGAGCACGCGCGGGTCGAACTCGTGGGCGTGGCCGAGCGGGGCGCCGCTGATCTTGTGCCGCCCGACGATCCGCTCCTGCTCCTCGACGGGCACGGCGCTCCAGCCGCCGAGGTCGAAGCGGACGCGCCGGTAGACGAGGTAGGTGCCGCCGACCATCCAGGTGCGCTCGCCGGTCGTGACCCACACGTGGCGGTCGAGGTCCCACGGGCGGCGCGGGTTCATCGAGCCGTCCTTGAAGCCGAGCAGGTTGCGCCGGGTCCCGCGGCCCGGGCGGATGTAGCCGGCCTGCCGCCAGCGCGCCACCACACTCCCCTCCCCCAGCGCCTCGTAGGCGTCGGCGGCGGCCGCGGCGGTGTCGGGCGCGTCGGCGGCGACCATCACCAGCAGGTCGCCGTCGGACCGCGCCGGGTCGAGCGCGTCGCCCGGGAAGCGCGGGAGCCGGTGCAGCCGGGCCGGGCCGCAGGTCGGCGAGCCCGAAGCGATCGTCGAACAGCGACGGGCCGGCGCCGAGCGTCGCCACCCAGGCGCGCGGCTGCTCGGCCGCGGCCGCCCACTCGGCCAGCAGCGCGCCCAGATCGCCCACCACGTCGAACGCCGCGAGGACCACGTGCGGGCGCTGGCTGCCGGCGATGCCCGCGGGATGCTGCGACACGCGTGACCTAGGTTGGGCGGGTTGATCGATCGCACGGGCAATACCACACGGGCCAGGTAGCGTCAGCCCATGCTCCCGCCCGGCCCGAAGATGCCCCGTCCCGTGCAGACGCTCGGCTGGATGACTCGGCCGGGTCCGTTCATGAAGCGCATGCGCGACCGCTACGGCGACGCGTTCACGCTCCACATCCAGAACGAGGGCACGTGGGTGCTGATGAGCGATCCGGCGGCGGTGAAGCAGGTCTTCACCGGCGACCCGCGCCTCCTCCACGCGGGTGAGGCCGCCGAGATCCTCACGCCGATGGTGGGCCGCCGCTCGGTGCTGGTGCTCGACGACGCCGAGCACATGAGCCAGCGCAAGCTCCTGCTGCCGCCGTTCCACGGCGAGCGGATGAAGGCCTACGGCGAGCTCATGACCGAGGTCGCCGAGGCGGAGGTCGCGACCTGGCCGGCGGGCGAGCCGGTGGCGACCCGCCCGCGCATGCAGCGGCTCACGCTCGAGATCGTGATGCGCGCGATCTTCGGCGTCAGCGGACACCGCTTCGCTGGAGCGGCTGCGCAGCGCGCTGAACGCGATGCTCGACTGGACGATGGACCCGTCACGCCTGCTCGTGTTCGTGCTCGCCGGGCCGAAGCGGCTCGGGAAGCTGCCCGCGTACCGGCGCGTGATGGGGCGCGTCGACGACGTGATCTACGACGAGATCGCCAAGCCGCCGCCGCGTGCACCGGACCTCGATCGAGCGCGCCGACATCCTCTCGATGCTGCTCGCCACGGAGATGACCGAGCGCGAGCTGCGCGACGAGCTGATGACGCTGCTCGTCGCGGGCCACGAGACGACGGCCACGGCGCTGAGCTGGGCGCTCGAGCGGCTGGCCCGGCACCCCTCCGCCTGGGAGCGGCTGCGCAGCGGCGACGACGCGTACGTCGACGCCGTGATCAAGGAGACGCTGCGGCTGCGGCCCGTGCTCCCACTCGTCGTCCGCCGGCTGAAGGCGCCGATGGAGATCGGCGGCTACGAGCTGCCCGCCGGCGTCGGGGTCGCGCCGTGCATCTACCTGATGCACCGCCGTCCCGAGATCTACCCCGACCCGGAGGCGTTCCGCCCCGAGCGCTTCCTCGAGCGGCCGGCGGGCACGTACACGTGGATCCCGTTCGGCGGCGGCGTGCGCCGCTGCCTCGGCGCGAGCTTCGCGCAGTTCGAGATGGCGACGGTGCTGCGCGTGCTCGCCGCGCGCCGCGCCCACCTCGCGCCCGCCGAGCCGGCGCCGGAGCGGATCGCCCGCCGCTCGATCACGCTCGTGCCCGAGCACGACGGGCGCGTGCTGGTCTCCTAGGTCCGCGGCGCCACGAGCAGCGACTGCGCGCCGTAGGCGACGGGGCCTCGCTCGTCGGACAGCACGCTGCGCGCCAGTCCCGCGCCGCCGGTGGCGATCGTCGTCGCCGCGTCGAGCACGATCCACTCGCCCTCGGCGAGCCGCTGCACGTGGACGGTGAGCTCGAGGTTGATGAACAGCCACTCGTCCCAGCTCATCACCGCCGAGATGCCGTTGCCGGAGTCCGCGACCGCGAGCACGCGCTGGAGCGGCGACGGCGGCTCGTCCGGGACGATCGCCGACCTTCAGCCGCGTCCACGCCGTCGCCGGGCCGAGCTCGTGCCAGCCGCCGCGGGCGAAGCGGAGCTCGACGGCGTGGCCGTAGCCGAAGTCGTGCGGCGGCGGGACGGCCTCGTCCGGCCGCGGCGGCGGCGCGGCGCCGTCGCCCGCCGCCGGCGCGTCGGTGCCGGGCATGCCGCCACGCGCGCGCGGTCATCGCCGGCCGCCCGCCGGCCCGCAGCTCGGCCTCCAGCAGCTCGACGGTCTTCCCGGGCCGCAGCACCCGGCACGAGACCTCCACCTCGGCCACCGGGACCGGCCCGAGGATCTCGAACGTCACCCGCGACGAGCAGCGTCCCCTCGCGCGGCTCGAGCTGCTCCATCGCCCGGCCGAGCAGCGCCGCGGGCGGGCCGGCGTGCTGGCTGCGCGGGTCCCACGGCCCGGCCGTGTGCTCGGTCGAGCGGAAGCGCCCGCCGCCGAGCGGCTCGTAGAACGCCTCGCTCACGCCAGGAAGCTCCCGCGCGCCTGCGACTCGGCGCCCGCCACCGCCCCGGCGGCCTTGAGCCGGTCGATGTCGTCGGCCGAGTAGCCGAGCTCGGCCAGCACGGCGTCCGTGTGCTCGCCGAGCGCCGGCCCCGGGCCGCGCGCCGGGTCGCCGGGCGTGCGCGACAGCTTCACGGGCACGCCGAGCAGCCGCACGACCGCCTCGGCGCCCGGCTGCTCGAGCTCCGCGACCATGCCGCGCGAGCGGACCAGCTCCGAGTCGAGCGCCTCGTCGAGGCCCAGCACGGGCTCCAGGCAGCAGTCGTGCTCGGCGTTGAAGGCCTCCCACTCGGCGCGCGTGCGGCGGGCGAACTCGGCCTCGACGTCGGCGTGCGCGTCCGAGCCCGGCGGGTCGAACTGGCGCTCGACCAGGTCCTCGCGGCCCACGCCGCGGCACCACGCCTGCCAGAACTTGGGCTCCAGCGCGCCGAGCGCCACCCAGCCGTCCGCGCAGCGGTACGGGCGGTAGCAGAGCAGCGCCGCCGCCCAGCTCCAGGCCGCCGCGCCGCGGCGGCGCGCCGTCGGCGAAGTAGCGCGCCGCGACCATCGCGAGCCACGACAGCGCGCCGTCGGCCATCGAGACGTCGACCACCTGCCCCTCGCCCGTGCGGTCGCGCTCGCGCAGCGCGGCGAGGATGCCGAACGCCGCCATCAGCGCGCCCCCGCCCAGGTCGGCGATCTGCCCCGCCGCCTGCACGGGCGGGCCCTCGGCGTCGCCGGTGAGGCCCAGCAGCCCCACGCGCGCGAGGTAGTTGAGGTCGTGCCCCGCGCGGTCGCGGAACGGCCCGTCCTGCCCGTAGCCCGTGATCGCGCAGTAGACGAGGCCGGGGTTCGCCTCGCGCAGCACGTCGTAGCCGACGCCGAGCCGGTCGAGGACGCCGGGCCGGAACGACTCGAGCAGCACGTCGGACTCGCGCGCCGAGCCGCAGCAGCACCTCGCGCCCCTCCGGCGTCTTGAGGTCGATCCGGACCGAGCGCTTCCCGCGGTTGAGCGCGAGGAACAGCGCCGAGGCGGCCGAGCGGTCCGCGCCCTCGTAGAACGGCGGCGCCCAGCGGACGTAGTCGCCCATCCCCGTGTCCTCGACCTTGAGCACGTCGGCCCCGAAGTCGCTCAGCAGCAGCGAGCAGAAGCCGCCGGGCAGCAGCCGCGAGAGGTCGAGGACGCGCACGCCCTCGAGCGGCAGGCTCACAGCGCGCGCGCGCTCCCGCAGCCCGAGCCGCGCGCGCGTCTCGGCCACCGTCGCCACCCGCCGGCCGCAGTCCTCGGCCATCCGCCGCGCCCGCGCCACGAGGTCGCCGTTGGAGCGGGCCATCTCCCCGTCCGGCAGGTAGAAGTTGTCCTCCAGGCCGACGCGCGCGTTGCCGCCGAGCGCGAGCGCCGCCGCGACCAGCGACCACTGCTCGCGCGAGACGCCGATCACGCCCCACTCGTGCGGCACGTCCGGGACCTGCTCGGCCATGTGCGCGAGGTTGCGCGCCGTCGGGCGGATCCCGCCCGTCACGCCCATCACGCACGACACCTGGAGCGGCGGCTGCGAGCGCGCCCATGTCGAGCAGCGGGTCGAGGTTCGCCAGGTGCCCGGAGTCGAAGCACTCGTGCTCCGGCCGGATCCCGCACTCGTTCATCGCGTCGAGCAGCGCGCGGATCGTCTCGAACGAGTTCTCGAACACCATCGAGAACACGAAGTCCTTGCGGCGGCGCGAGTACTTCGCGTAGTTCATCGAGCCCATGTTCAGCGCGCCGACGTCGGGCCGCAGCTCCCGCAGGTAGGCGATCCGCTTGTCCACCGGCACGCCGATCGCGCCCGTCGAGTAGTTGATGACGACGTCGCCGACCTCGGCCAGGATCGCCTCGGTGATCGCGCGGAAGTCCTCGATCTCGTACGACGGCGTGCCGTCCGGCGCGCGCGCGTGGATGTGGATCATCGAGCCGCCCTCGTCGACGATCCGCCGCGCCTCGGCCGCGTACTCCTCCGGCGTGTAGGGGATCGCCGGGCACTGCTCCCGGTTGGCGACCGCGCCGGAGATCGAGCAGGTCAGGATCACGGGATCGTCGAGGCTCATGGCCGCACGCCTACGTGGGTAGACCCGAGCGCCATGATCGGAGAAATCATCGGCGCGATCATCATCGGCATCATCGCGGGCTACCTCGGCCGCCCCTGCTCCCGGGCAAGGACCCCATGGGGTTCCTCGGCACGGTCGCCGTGGGCATCGCGGGCGCGCTCGTCGGCTGGGTCCTGTTCACCTACGCCCTCGGCATCGGGGACAAGGACAAGTTCGACCTCGGCGGCATCATCGGCGCCATCATCGGCACCATGATCGTGCTGCTGATCGTCCGAGCCGTGCGACCGGGGCCGGAGGCACGCACCCCGTCCTCGACCCGCGTCTAACGGGAGACGATCAGCTTCAGGTTCGCGGCAGGGCCGGCCTCGCGCTCGAGGCCGGCCAGAATCCCGGGCTGCGGTGGATGGGCGGCCCGCGTATCAGGAGGCATGCGCCGAGGGTCCCGCCTTGACAGATGCCGACGAACCCGAAGAGACTCGCAGCCGTGCTCCGGGTCGTGGCGGGCGCGCTGCTCGCGCTCACGGTCGCCGGCATCGTCGCCGCCGAGTTCAGCGACCGGCTCCAGCAGCCGCCGTGGATCGCCACCAGCGTGGGCGCCGGCGTGCTGGCCGTCCTCGTCGCCCTCTACGCCGCCGGGGAGCCGCGCCGGCGCGCGGGGCTGATCGGCGTGCTCGTGCTGATGCTCGCCGTCGCCGCGCTCGCGCAGGTCGCCGCCGCCGTCGCGGGCGAGGGCGACGCGGTCGCGATGCTCGTGCTCGCCGCCTTCGAGCTGGGCCTCGCCGCCGCGGTGGCGGTCGCGGCGCGCGGGTCGGAGCCACTGCCGCCGAACGGGCACTGGCCGTCGGCGGCCGACGCCGGCCTGCGCCCCGTGCTGCTCGTGCTCGGGGTGCTCGCGGCGCTCGCGGCGGTGGCCGCCGCGGTCGGGCCGCTCGTCGACGCGCTCGGCGGCGAGCCGCTGCTCGCCGCGCACGCGGCCGCGGGCGCCGCCGGGGCCGCCGCGCTCGCCTTCTACACGGCGGCCGACATCCGCGAGCGGCTGCCGCTGGCCGGGCTGCCGGCCGTCGCGCTGATCGCGACCGCGGTGGCCGCCGCGGCGCTCGACCTCCGGCACGCAGACCTCGGCGACTCGCGCGAGTTCGCGGGCATCGACATCACCACGCTGGCCTGGCTGCTCATCGCCATCGGGCTCGCCGCCGCCCTCGCCGCGCTCCTGCTCCTGCTGCGCCGCGCCGCGATGCGCGCCCGCCTGCGCACCGGCTTCCTCGGCGCCACCGAGTACCGGACGCTGATGGCGCTCGCCGACGTGATCATCCGGGCGCCCGACCGAGCGGTCGACCCGCCCACGATCGCCGGGAACGTCGATCGCTACTTCGGCGGGATCGCCTCCAGGCGCAAGTGGGTGCAGCGCGCGGGCCTGATCGCGATGCAGCTGCACCCGCTGCTGACGTTCAAGGCGCCGTTCTCGGAGCTCGACGAGGAGGCACGGCTCGAGCACCTCGAGACGCACTTCCGCCGCGACGTGCTGAAGCGCCGGCTGCCGGACTCGCTGCGCCGGTACGTGCAGGCGATGATCCGCGTCGCCAACCAGCTCGTGTACGTCGGCTACTACAACGACCCGGCGAGCAACGCGACCACCGGCTACGAGCGGTTCGAGGACCGTGCCCGCTTCCGCGGCCTCGCCGAGAGACCCAAGCGGAGCGAGCGCGAGCTGAAGGTCACCCGCGCGCGCGATCTCGAGCAACGCGAGCTGGAGGCCGACTTCTGCATCGTCGGCAGCGGCGCCGCGGGGGCGGTGCTGGCGCTCCGCCTCTCCAAGCACGGCACGGTGGTCGTGCTGGAGCGCGGCGAGTACGTCCCGGCGAAGGAGTTCGAGCCGGACGAGGTCGAGATGATCGGCCGCCTCTACGGCGACGGGGTCTTCCAGCAGACCCACGACTTCCGCTTCACCGTGCTCCAGGGCAGCTGCGTCGGCGGCTCGACCGTGGTCAACAACGCCGTCTCGATCCCGCCGCCCGAGCACGTGCTGGAGCGCTGGAACGGGGAGTTCGGCGCGCGGCTGGACCTGGCGGAGCTCGAGCGGTGCCGCCGGTCCGTCGAAGCGCTGATGAGCATCCGCGGGCAGGACGCGGGCGACGACAACCCGCTCATCCGGCTCAACCCGTCCGCGCCGAAGTTCCTCGACGGGGTCGCCGCGCGCCGGCGCGACCCGGACTTCCGCCTCGACGTCGGCGTCGTGAAGGCCAACATCGACGGCTGCGTCGGCTGCGGCTACTGCAACATCGGCTGCCCCTACGGCAAGAAGCTGTCGATGCTGGAGACGGTCCTCCCGGAGGCGCAGAAGGGACCCGTCCGGATCATCTCGGAGTGCCCGGTGACCCGCATCGTCACGCGCGAGCGGCGCGCGACGGCGGTGGAGGCGAAGCTCGAGGGCGGCGGGAAGGTCACCGTGCGGGCCCGCAAGGTCATCGTCGCCGCCGGCACCGTCGCGTCGAGCTTCCTGCTCCAGCGCAGCGGCATCGGGAACTCGCTCCCGGTCGGCCGCCATGTCTCGTTCAACATGGGCGCCCCGCTGACGGCCGAGTTCGACGAGGACCTCGAGGCCTACGACGGGCTCCAGATCTCGCACGTCGCCCTGCCCCCCGCCGACCGCGGCTGGGTGATGGAGACCTGGTGGAACCCGCCGGTGTCCCAGGCCCTGAACATGCCCGGCTGGTTCGACGACGCACTACGAGAACATGCGGCGTTACCGCAAGCTGATGGCGGTCGGCGTGCTCGTCGGCACGGAGCGCAATGCGCAGATCCGCAAGGCCCTGCTCGGCGGGCCGGACGTCCGCTACGTGCCCACCCAGGGCGACCTGGCGAAGCTCGCCGACGGCCTCGGCGAGCTCGGGCAGATCCTGTTCGCCGGCGGCGCCAAGGCCGTGATGCTCAACGGCTGGGAGCTCCACCGCTTCACGGCGCCCGAGCAGCTGCGGGAGCTGCCGTCGATCGTCCGCGACCCGTCGATGATCGCGCTCGGCACCGGCCATCCGCAGGGCGGCAACGCGCTCGGCGCGGTCCTCGACCCCGGCTTCCGCGTCAACGGCTACTCGAACCTCTACGTCTGCGACGCGAGCGTCTTCCCGTCCAGCCTCACCGTGAACCCCCAGCTGACCGTCATGGCGCTCGCCGATACGCGGCGCCGCGAATCGCCAACGGAGCCCATCCATGATCGAGACCGCCACGCGCTGGACCTTCGACAGCCTCGCCGACGCGAGCAAGGAGGAGCTCGAGCGCGTGCTGATGATCGGCCGCGCGCCCGACCCCGAGCAGCTCGAGGGCTGGATCTACTGCGGCTGGAACCACGAGTGGGTCGGCCGGCTGTCCGGCGAGAAGTTCAAGAAGGGCTTCCGCATGCGGGACGGGAAGCCGTTCGGCTACAACGAGCTCGTCCGGCAGGACAACAAGGGCCACGGCGGCGAGTGGCAGGTGAAGATGAAGGACGGCCGCCCGCGCCAGCTCGGCTACTTCCGCGTCGGGCTGACCGCCGACGAGCCGGAGGACTCGCTCAACCGCCCCTACCGGCACACGGGCCACCTCAACTACCACGTGCCGGTCAACACGGGGCTGAACATCCCGTTCCGCGTGATCCGCGACTTCGCGGTGCTCCCCAACGCGGGCGACCACGAGCTGATCCTCTGCAAGGCCTACTTCACGCTCGGGCCGCCCTGGCTGCGGATCTTCTACTGCTACTTCCTGCTCGGCCACCGCCAGAAGATCGAGTTCGAGCCCTGGTGAGCGCCGACGTCCTCTTCGAGCCGCTGCGGTTCCGCAACCTCGAGGTCAAGAACCGCATCCTGCGCTCGAACATCTCGGGCCGCTTCGACAACTACGACGGCTCGGGCACGCAGGCCCGGATCAACTGGGAGGAGAAGTTCGCGCGCGGCGGCGTCGGGCGCCGATCATCTCGTCCTACGTGCCCGTGCACATCCGCGGGCGGATCCTCCCCAACTACGCGATGATCGAGCGACGACGACCGGATCCCGTTCTGGCGGGCGGTCGGCGAGGCCGTCCACCGGCACGACTGCAAGTTCATCCTCCAGCTCTGCGCACTCGGGCCGCCAGCAGGACGTGGGCGGGGTCGAGAACCGCGGCCTGAAGGCGCTCAGCTCGACCTCGAAGACCGAGTCGTTCCACGGCTTCGAGTGCCAGGCGATGACGCGCGCGGAGATCGCGGCAGACGATCGAGCTGCTTCGCGGCGGGGGCGCGGCGGGCGCGCGAGGCCGGGCTCGACGGCGTCGAGCTGCACGGGGCCAACGGCTACCTGATCACGCAGTTCCTCTCGTCGGGGATCAACGACCGCGCGCGACGAGTTCGGCGGCCCGCTGGAGAACCGCGCGCGGTTCCTGCTCGAGATCGTGCGCGCGATCCGGCGCGAGGTCGGCGACGACTTCCACCTCCAGGTCAAGATCAGCGCGGTCGACCACAACAACGCGGTGATCCCGTGGGAGAAGCGCGGGAACTCCTTGAAGGAGTCGGTCCAGGTCTGCCGCTGGGTGGAGGAGGCGGGCGCGGACGCGATCCACGTCTCGACGGGCAGCATGTTCCCGCACCCGCGCAACCCCGCCGGCGGGCTGCCCGTCGACGTCGCGTCGGACACCTACGACACGATGCTGTCGAGCGGTCTCTACACGTTCCGCAACTACCTGCTGGCGCGCTGGCCGGTGCTGCGGCCGATCTTCCGGCTCCTGTGGAACCGCACGGTGCGCAACGTCCAGGTCGAGGGCATCTCGCTGGCCGACGCGCGGGCGATCAAGGCCGCCGTGGGGATCCCGGTCCTGTGCACGGGCGGGTTCCAGACCGCCTCCGTGATCCGCGACGCGATCTCCGGCGGCTCCTGCGACGCGGTCACCATCGCCCGCCCGCTGATCGCCAACAACGACCTCGTGAAGCTCTTCGCCGCCGGCCACGACCGCCCGGAGCGGCCGTGCACCTACTGCAACAAGTGCCTCGTCAACGTGATCGAGAACCCGCTCGGCTGCTACGACGTCACGCGCTTCGACGGCGACACCGAGCGCATGATGCGCGAGGTGATGTCGGTGTACCGGCCGACGGGGTTCTGATTCGGGCCGGGGGCGTTGCGCGGGGCGGACGTCAACGGCGGCTGGGTGGGGTGGCGAGGGGACCGGCCGCATCTGCGACGTTGTCGAGTTAGGGCCACTGAGCCGCCCGAAGTCGACAACGACGCGCGGGAACGCCCGAACCCACCCCCTCAATGCCGCCGTTGACGTACGCCGGGGCCACTCCCCCGGCCGAGCTCACACCGGCACGACGCCGTGGCGCTTCCACGGGCGCTCGATGCGCTTGCGCTCGGCCATCTCGAGCGCGCGGATGATCGTCGGGCGCGTCTCGCGCGGGTCGATGACGTCGTCGATCATGTCGTTCCGGGCGGCGATGTAGACGTCGATGATCTTCCGGTAGGCCTCGATCAGCTCGGCCTTCTTGGCGGCGGGGTCCTCGGCCTCCTCGACCTGCTTGCGGAACACGATCTCGACCGCGCCCTCGGCGCCCATCACCGAGATCTCGGCGGTCGGCCAGGCGACGATGAGGTCGGGCTCGTAGGCGCGGCCGTTCATGACGTAGTAGCCCGCGCCGTAGGCCTTGCGCAGCACGACGGTGACCTTCGGCACCGTGGCGTTGGCGACCGCGTAGAGCATCTTCGCGCCGTGGCGGATGATCCCCGCCGCCTCGACCTTCGTGCCGACCATGAAGCCCGGCACGTCCATCAGGAACACGAGCGGGATCCCGAACGCGTTGCAGAGGTTCACGAACCGCGCGGCCTTGTCGGCGGAGTCGTTGTCGAGGATGCCGCCCAGCTGGCGCGGCTGGTTGGCCACGATCCCCACGGGCCGCCCGCCCATCCGCGCCAGGCAGGTGATGATCGTCTTCGCCCACTGCGGCTTGAGGTCGAGCCACTCGCCGTCGTCGACCACGCGGCGGATGACGTCGTACATGTCGTAGGGCTTGCGGTTGGACTCCGGCAGGACGTCGAGCAGCTCCTCGTCCATGCGGTCGACCGGGTCGGCGCACGTCGCGCCGCGGCGGCGCCTCCTCGCAGTGCGACGGGAAGAACGAGAGGTACTGGCGGATGCGGGCGATGCACTCCTCGTCGTCGGCCACCTCGAGGTCGCCGACGCCGGACTTGCGGCAGTGCACGCGCGAGCCGCCGAGCTCCTCCTGCGTGACGTCCTCGCCCACGGCCGCGCGCACCAGGTGCGGGCCGGCCAGCGCCATCGAGCCGCGCCCGCGGACCATCGGCACGAAGTCCGCCAGCCCCGGGATGTAGGCGGTGCCCGCCGCGCACGGGCCCATCAGCGCCGCGACCTGCGGGATCACGCCGGAAGCCACGACCTCCTCGCGGAACAGGTGCCCCGAGCCGGCGAACAGCGAGCCGACCGCCTCCTGGATCCGCGCGCCCGCGCTGTCGAGCAGCCACACGAACGGCATCCGCTTGGTCAGCGCCAGCTCGCGCAGGCGGGCGACCTTCATCTCCCCCGTCATGCCCATCGAGCCGGCCATGACCGTGAAGTCGTAGGCCGCGACCGCCACCATCCGCCCGTCGACCCGCCCGTAGCCGGTGATCACGCCGTCGGCGGGCGCCTCCTTGCCCTCCAGCCCGCGCACGGAGTGGTGGATGCCGGCGTGGATGCCCAGCTCGGTGAACGTGCCCGGGTCGATCAGCAGCTCGAGCCGCTCGCGCGCCGTGAGCTTGCCCTGCTCGTGCTGGCGCGCGATCCGCTCCTCGCCGCCGCCGAGCCGCGCGCGCGCCCGCCGCTCGTGGAGCTCCTCCACCAGCGGGCGGAGGATCGACGTCGGCTTGGCCTCGCTCAACGGCGCTCCCGCAGCGCGTCGTCGAGCTGCCGGGCGAGCTCGAGCGCCTCGTGCGTCGTGCGCCGCAGCTCCAGCTCCGTCGTGCAGGCGCCGGCCAGGTCCTTCAGCGCCGCGCGGTCGCCGCGGCTTCCACTCGCGCGGCGCGTGCTCCAGCGCGCACAGCGAGCCGACGCACTCGCCCTTGCGAGTCACGATCGGCATCCCGAGGTAGGCGATCACGCCGAGGTCGTCGATCGCCGGGTTGTCGCGCACCACGGGGTGCTCGCGCGCGTCCACGACCTCCAGCGGCTTGCCGGTCAGCACCACGTACTGGCAGAACGAGTGCGAGCGCGGGGTCTGGCGCTCGGTGGCCAGCGGCTCCTCCAGGCCGACCTGGCTGCGGAAGTACTGCGTGTCGCCGACCACGACGGTGAACAGCGTCACGGGCGCCGCGAGGATCGCCGCCGCGAGCCGGGTGTAGCGGTCCAGCCCCTCCTGCTGGGTGTCGGTGAGCAGCGCGAGCTCCTCGAGCACCGCCAGCCGGTCGGGGTCGGTGAACACGTCGATCACTGGCGGGAACGTATCTGGTCGCCATAGGCTCCGGCCATGGCGCGCACCCACTACTTCCCGAGCGACCCCGTGCACTACACGTGGGACGCCGGCAACGAGCCGGTGATCACCGTCGAGTCGGGCGACACCGTCGTCGTCCACACCCGCGACGTCAGCGACAACCAGATCACGCCGGAGTCGGACTCGAGCGCGATCGCGAGCCTCGACTGGGACCGGGTCTACCCGCTCGCCGGGCCGATCGCCGTCGCCGGCGCGGCGCCCGGCGACACCCTCGCGGTCGAGGTGCTCGACCTGCGGACGCAGGGGTGGGGCTGGACGGCGATCCTGCCGGGCCTCGGGCTGCTGCCCGAGGAGTTCCCGGACGCCTACCTGCGCATCTTCGACATCTCGCCCGGCGACACGGCGCAGCTCGCGTCGGCGACGATCCCGCTCGACCCGTTCCTCGGGCACGATGGGCGTGTGCCCGGCCGGCGCCAGCGCGCAGCCGGTGATGCCGCCCGGCCGCTTCGGCGGGAACATGGACACCCGCCAGCTGCACCGCGGCACGACGCTGTACCTGCCCGGTCGAGGTCGAGGGCGCGCTTTTCAGCACGGGCGACGCGCACGGCGTGCAGGGCGACGGCGAGGTCTGCGTGACCGGGCTGGAGGCGCCGATGTACGCCATCGCTGCGGCTCACGCTCGAGAAGGGGCGCTCGCTCCCGTTCCCGCAGTACCGCACCGACGGCCGCCCGGACCCGCTCGCCGGCCCGCGCTACGGCACCACCGGCGTCGGCGGCGACCTCTACGCGGCGGCGCAGGAGGCCACGCGGGCGATGATCGACCACGTGAGCCGCACCTACGGGATGTCGCCCGAGGACGCGTACCTGCTGGCCAGCCTCGCCGTCGACCTGCGGATCTCCGAGATCGTGGACGCCGGCCAGTACGTGGTCAGCGCGCTGCTGCCGGAGGCGCTGTTCGCGGGCGCGGCCTGACACGTCCGGGGGGCCTGGCTCCATGTAGCCAGAAGTGCCTCCCCAGCCGACGTTCCGCCGCCACCGCTCCCGCTCGACCGCCGCGCGCATCGCCGCGGTGGCCGCGCTGGCGGTGGTCGTCGCGCTGTTCGCGACCGCCGCCTGGCTGCTGCTCGCGGGCGACGACGGGCCGTCGGCGGGCGACGCGGCGAAGGCCTATGCGGCCGCGTGGTCCGCGGGCCGCGACGCCGAGGCCGCCCGGCTGACCGACAGGCCGCGCGCGGCCGCGGAGGCGCTCGCCGCCTCCCGCCGCGGGCTCGACGGCGCGAAGGTGACCGCCACCGCCGGCGCCGCCGAGGAGGACGGGGACACGGCGACGGCGCGGGTCGACGTCAGCTGGGAGGTCCCGCGGGTCGGCCGGTTCGCGTACGGGACGCGGCTGCGCCTCGCTCGCGCCGGAGAGCGCTGGGTCGTGCGCTGGAGCCCGGCGGCCGTGCATCCGCGGCTGAACGGCGAGACGCGGCTCGGCACCGCGGTCGACGCGCGCCCGCGCGGGCGCATCCTCGCCCGCGACGGGCGGGCGATCGTGAGGCCGCGCCACGTCGTCGACGTCGCGGTGCAGGTCGAGCCGCGTCGAGCGACCCCGGCGCCACCGCCCAGGGGCTGGCGGCGCTCGACGGGCTCGACGTCGACGCGGCGGATCTCGCGCGCCGGATCCGCGACGCGCCGCCGCGGGCGCTTCCTGCCCGCTGATCACGCTGCGCAAGGCGGACTACGAGCGGATCGCGGACGCGCTGCGCGAGGTCCCGGGCGCCTCGGTCAACCCGCGGACTGCGCCGCTCGCGCCGACCAAGACGTTCGCCGCGCGCGCTGCTCGGCTCCGTCGGTCCCGTCACCGCCGAGCAGCTGCGAGGACCCGGGACGCTCTGCGCCGGGCGACGAGATCGGCCAGTCCGGCCTCCAGGCCGCCTACGAGCGCCGGCTGGCGAGCACACCGAGCAGCCGCGTCGTGATCCGCGACCTCGCCACCAGCGCCGAGGAGACGACGCTGCTGAAGCGGCCGGGGCGGCGCGGCCGCGCGCTGCGCACGACGCTCGACCTCGAGGTCCAGGCGCGCGGCCGAGACGGCGCTCGGCGAGCGCGACGGCAACGCGGCGCTGGCGGTCGTGCAGCCCTCGACGGGCGACGTGCTGGCCGTCGCCAACCGGCCGGCCGACAGCGCGTACGACCGCGCGCTGGCCGGCCTCTACCCGCCCGGCTCGACGTTCAAGGTGGTCTCGACCGCCGCGCTGCTGCGGGCCGGGCTCGACCCCGGCCGGACGGTCGACTGCCCGCGCACGCTGGCCGTCGAGGGCAAGCCGTTCCGGAACTTCGAGGGCGATGCCGCCGGCGCGGTCCCGTTCCGGCAGGACTTCGCCGAGTCGTGCAACACCGCCTTCGTGTCGCTGGCCGGCCGAGCTCGGCGACCGTGCGCTGACCGAGACCGCCCGCGACTTCGGGCTCGGCCGCCGGATCCGCGCCGGGCTGCCCGCGGCCGAGGCCGACGTTCCCGAGCCGGAGAGCCCGGTCGGCAAGGCGGCGATGATGATCGGCCAGGACCGGATCGTCGCGTCGCCGCTGGCGATGGCCGGCGTGGCCGCGACGGTGGCGGCCGGGCGCTGGCACGCCCCGCGGCTCGTGCGAGGACGCGCCGAAGGACGCCGGGCCCGAGCTTCCCGCGGGCGTACGCGACACGCTGCGCTCGCTGATGCGCGACGTCGTGACCTCCGGCACCGGCACGGCGCTGGCCGGCGTGCCCGGCGAGGTGCTCGGCAAGAGCGGCACGGCGGAGTACGGCGGCGGCGACCCGCCCCCCACGCACGCCTGGTTCATCGCCGCGCGCGAGGACCTCGCGCTGGCCGTGCTGGTGGAGGGCGGCGAGGCGGGCGGCAGCGTCGCGGCGCCGATCGCGGCGCGGTTCTTCGCCGCGCTCGACGCCTGACAACGGTGTCGGTGCGGACAGCACCACCGCGCCGGGAGGGTGCCGCCCGGCGGCCTCGCGGGAGCCCCCCACGTGGCTCGCGGGAGCCACCCGGCGGCTCGCATGGTGGCCACATGTGACGGACGGCACGCAAGCGCGAATATGCAGTCGTCCCTTCCCCCTGGCCCACAGGAGCCCCAGAATGACCAGCCGCCTCCGCCGTCTCGGCCGTACCCTTTCCGACCTCGTCGCCGAGGACCGCGACGGCTTCAAGCGCGTCGACGCCTCCTCCGCCCCCGCTTATGACGACGGCTCGTGGCTGAAGGCCCGAAGCTGAGCCGCTGAGCCGCACCGCTCTTCGCGCGCCCGCCACTCGGCGGGCGCGCCGCGTTTAAAGCAGCGGCCGGATCGCCTCGGCGACCAGCTCCACCGCGGCGACGTCCTCGAGCGCGGTGATCTCCACGCCCAGGATCGTGCACCCCGCGGCCAGCTCGGCGAGCTGGGCGCGCAGGCGCCGCGCGTCCCACCCTCCCGGCACGGGGAACTGGCTCGCCATCACCGACGGGTCGAGCACGTCCGTGTCGAGGTGGACGTAGAGCGGCACGCCGTCGGGGACCTCCGCGCTCAGCCCGGCGGCCTCGACCTCACGCTCCTCGCCGGGATCGAGGTCGCGCACGCCGAGCAGGTGCACCCGCGCCGGGTCGACGCGTCCCCGGCCAGCCGGCGTCCCAGCGCCCGCACGCCGCGGCCAGGCACATGCCGCCGAGGAAGCCGCTCGGCGTGGTGTCCGGCGTGTTGAAGTCCCCATGGGCGTCGATCCATGCGACGTGCGCCGCCGGCTCGTGCGCGACGACCGCCGGCAGCGTGGCGATGCAGATCGAGCAGTCCGAGGCGGTCAGCACCGGCAGCGAGCCCTGCGCGAACGCCGCCTCGACCTCGGCCACGGCCGCCTCCAGCACGGGCCCGGCGTCCGGCAGGTCCACGCTCCAGTCGCGCACCTCCGGCTCGCCGGGCGAGCCGACCACGCGCCCGCCGAGCAGCCGTGCCAGCGCCTCCGCGCCCTCGCCGGCGCCGGGCGTGCGGTCCGACGTCCGGCCGCGCAGGCAGGCGACGCTCAGCGGCCGGTCCACGCCGGGTCCCGCTTCTCGAAGAAGGCCTTCACGCCCTCGTGGATGTCGTCCGTGGAGAAGGCCAGCGACAGCTGCGCGCGCAGGAAGTCGAGCGCGTCGAGGAACGCCATGTCCTGCTGGCGGAACATCGCGTCCTTGCCGAGCCGCATGATCACGGGCGACTTGGAGGCGAGCTTCTCCGCCCAGGCGCCGACGGCCGCGTCGAACTCCTCCGCGGGCACGACGCGGTTCACGATCCCGATCCGCTCCGCCTCCTCGCGCGGAGATCTGCTCGCCGAGCAGCAGCAGCTCCGTCGTCTTCTTGCGCGGCACGTTGCGGTAGATCAGCGCCATGATCATGAACGGGAAGGCGCCGACGTTGATCTCGGGCGTCCCGAACCGCGCGCCCTCGCGGGCGACGATCAGGTCGCACGCCAGCGCGAGGCCGAGCGCGCCGGCGAGGACGTGGCCGTTGGCCGCGCAGATCGTCGGCTTGCCGAGCTCGCCGATCAGCCGGAACAGGCGCGGGAAGCGCTCCGTGCCGAGGTGCTTGTGCACGAGCGGCTGCTCCTCGGCGAAGCCCGCCGAGGTTGGCGCCCGACGAGAACACCTTCTCGTGCGAGGACGTCAGCACGACGCACCGGACCGCCTCGTCCCCGCGCGCGGACTCGAACGCCGCGATCAGCTCGTCGAGGACCTGGTCCGACAGCGCGTTGCGGGTCTCGGGCTGGTCAAGCGTGACGGTCGCCACCCCGCTCGGAGCGACCTCGTAGCGCAGCGTCTCGAAGGCCATGGGCCCGCACGGTAACGCCCGCGGCCGCGCACGGCGGCCGCGGGGCGGGCAGGCCGGGGCCTAGAGCTTCTTGGCGACGAGCTTGTAGACCTTGCGCCGGCTGCCGTCGACCGGCCGGACCAGCAGCCGGATCGTGTACGTGCCGCGCCGGCGGCCGCGCGAGCGGAGCTTCAGCTTGTACGGCTTGCCGGCGCTGCGGATGCCGCGCTGGAGCCGCTTGACGCGCCGGATGCTCTTGCCGCTGCCGCGGTACAGGCCCACGGTGACCCGCGAGCGCTTGCGCAGTCGGTAGCGGATCACGAGCGGGCGGTTCCTGTCGCCGCCGAACACCGGCCGGTTGAGCTTGAAGCTGTACAGCAGCGGGTCGGCCTCGACGGGCTTGGTCGCGCCCGGGCGCCGCCTGGACCGGCGGGCCGCTGACCTGGAGCAGCAGGCTGGCGTAGGCGACGCCGCCGCGGTCGTCGAAGACCCGCACGCCGACGTTGTAGCTGCCGGGCTGGTCGTAGAGCTTCGTGACCGACGGGTTCGATCGCGTTGTCGTACTCGAAGTTGCCGTCGCCGTCGAGGTCGAACGTGTAGCGGACGATCTGGCCGTCCGGGTCGCTGCCCGAGCCCGTGAAGGTCAGGCGGTCGCCCGCCCGCCCCGTCGTCGGGCCGCTGATGCCGGCGCTCGGCAGCTTGTTGGTCAGGACCAGCGGGGCGAACTCGACCTTGCCGCTGAAGTCGTCCTCGTCGATGCCCGGGTCGTCGACCCCGCACTCCGGCGTGCCCGGCGGGTCGCCGAAGAACTCGCGCAGCTCGTTGACGATCGGGTCGTCCTCGCTCGAGCACCAGTTGTCGACGTAGATGACGTAGGACGGCGTGCCGTCGTCGTCCGACTCGACCGGCGCGTCGAGCGTCGGCGAGATGTACGTCGCGATCTCCTCGTCGTTGGCCGTGGCCGACTGCGCCACCGGCGTCGGATCGATCGTGCCGTTCGGCCGCCGCCGGTAGATGTACATGTCGAGGTCGATCGTCGGGTTGGCCCAGTTCAGCTGCGCCGTGAACGAGCCGTTGACGTCCTCGTCGGGGACCTCGAACTCGAACACCTCGCGCAGGTTCTCGGCGGGCGGCACCTCGAAGTTGTCGTTGTCGTCGAAGGCGTCGAGGAACTCCGGCAGGCCCAGGCGCTGCTCGTCGGGCTGGGCCGTCGCGTCGAACGGGCCGAGGCTGAACAGCCCGGACTCGGTGTCCTGGAGCGTGTCGTCGTGCGCGAAGTAGAACGTGTCCGTCGTCCCCTGGGCCATTGCAGCCGGGGCCAGGGCGAGTGCGAGCCCCGCTGCCGTTGCCACCGTCACCAGCGGCGCCCTCAACCCTCGTGCCACGAATCCCTCCCTAACGCCGACGTAAATCGCGTGGCATTATGCACCGCATTGGAGGGGAGTGGCGTCAACGTCGTCTCCCGAGTCGTTCTCGAGCAGGGGCGTCCATGCAGCTGTCTTCACGTGTCGTAACCCTCGCAGCGGCGGCGATCCTGAGCGCCGTGGCCGCGCCTTCCGCGCTCGCAGCCGCGCCGAGGCTTCTCCCCGCCGACACCTTCCGGGCTTCGAGCTCGCAGGCCGCGAAGGGCAAGTCGTGCGCCACGCGGTCGGTTTCCGGACGCGGTGTTGCGACTCGAGCGGTAAGGGTTCCGACTGACGGCTACGTCACGGTTAAGACCTTCGGACCGGATTCCAGCGACTGGGACGTCGGCATCGTCGACCGCAAGACCCGGCGGACGCTGAACGGCGCCGCCGGCCTGGGCTCGACCGAGGTCGCCTCGACGCAGGTCCGCAAGGGCCAGCGGCTCAGCGTCCAGCTCTGCCGGCGCTCCGGCACGGCCGCGTCGATCCGCGTGCGCGTGCAGTTCACGAAGGTCGACCTGACCGAGAGCTCCTACCGCGTGCGGCTCGTGCGCGTGAAGGTCGCGTCCGCCGCCGCGCGGGCGCGGCTCGACGCGCTCGGGCTCGACACCGCCGACCACGCCGCGCCCAAGCACTGGGACGTGCTGCTGCACTCCCGCCGCGACGCGCGGCGGCTCCGCCGGGCGGGCTTCAAGTTCACCGTCCGGATCGCCGACCTGGCGCGCCACGACCGCGCGAACCGGCTGCGCGAGCGGCGCGCCCGCATCGCGCAGGCCGACTTCGGCGCTGCCCAGCGGCCGGACCCAGTACCGCACGCTGCCGGAGATCCAGGACGAGATGAAGGACTACGCGCAGCGCTACCCGCAGCTCGTCCGCGTCTTCGAGCTCCCGCTGCGCACCTTCGAGAACCGCCCGATCATGGGCATGGAGATCGCGCGCAACGTCACCGACACGACCGACGGGCGGCCCAGCTACGTCCAGATCGGCACGCACCACGCGCGCGAGTGGCCAGCGAACGAGGCCGCGCTCGAGTTCGGCATCGAGCTGATCAAGAACTACACGCGCGACGCCACGTACAACCGCGGCTTCGACGCCCGCCTGGACTCGATCGTCGAGAACGCGCGCACGGTCGTCGTCCCGGTGATGAACGTCGACGGCTTCGACGTCACGATCGAGTCGGAGGGCCTGAACCCGGACGGCTCCTACGAGGACCCGGTCGACTCGGGCGGCTCCAGCGGCGACCAGGGCAACGGCTCGGGCGCCTACAAGCGCAAGACCTGCACCGACCACGACGAGCCGGCGAACGAGGCGATCCCGTGCATCGCGCGGACCAGCTACCTCGCCACGCCGGATCCGACCGACGGGCCGGACGACCCGGCCGGACCGCGGCGTCGACCCGAACCGCAACTACGGCGTCGAGTGGGGCGGCCCGGGCACCTCGAGCGACCCTGAGGACCTCACCTACCACGGCCCGTACGCGTGGTCCGAGGCCGAGACCGAGTCGGTGCGGCGCTTCATCCGCGACCGGCAGCCGACGGTGCTCATCACCAACCACACGTTCACCGGCCTGATGCTGCGGCCGCCCGGCACGAGCGACTTCGGCCCGACGCCGGACGAGACCCGCATGCGCATCCTCGGCGACGCGATGGCCGCCGAGGTGGAGTACATCTCGCAGTACTCGTACCAGCTGTACGACACGACCGGGACCACCGACGACTACCTCTACGACGGCCTCGGCGCGTTCTCGTACACGCCGGAGATCGGCAAGGAGGAGTTCCACCCCGAGTTCAACGGCCGGCTTCGTGCCGGAGTACGACGGGCGGCCCGGCACGGACGCGAACGGCGAGCCGACCGGCGAGAAGCTCGGCGGCCTGCGCGAGGCGTACACGCTGGCCGGGCTGGCGGCGATCGACCCGGACTCCCACTCGGTCATCTCGGGCACCGCGCCGGCCGGCCGGACGCTGCGGATCTCCAAGACGATCTCCTACGACACGAGCGCCCGCCCGAACGACGACGGCGAGTTCCCGGACGACAACCCGCAGACCGATCAGCGAGCCGCGCCAGTCGACGCTCGTGGTCGGAGCCAACGGGCAGTTCGACCTGGCACGTGAACCCGTCCAACCAGCCTCGCCGCAGCGAGGTGACGCCGTGGACGCTCACGTGCGAGGACGGCTCCGGCAACGTGCTGGAGACCAAGCAGGTCCACGTCGCCCGTGACCAGGCGGTCCAGGTCGGGCTCACCTGCGGCGGCGCCGGCGCGGCGCCACCGCCGCCGGCCGGCGAGACGACGGAGGTCTGCACCGAGGCCGACGGCTTCCGCAGGGTCAGCGTGAAGCGGCGCGGCCGCGGCCTGCGGCTGTCGTTCCGCCGCAAGGTCTCCAACCCGGTCGAGATCACGATCTTCCGCGCCTCCGCGGGGCGCAAGATCAACAAGCTCAAGCGGGTCAAGCGCTACCGCAACCGCACGAAGGGCGTCACGTGGAAGGCGCGCGGCGCGAAGCGCGGCGTCTACTACGTGCGCTTCCGGATCAGCGACGCGCGCGAGCGGGTCGACACCCGCCGCATCGTCGTCGAGCGCAAGAGCGACGCGGTTCGTGAAGCGGGGCGGGTTCCACCTGATCCCGAGCTGCCCCGGCTAGGACGTTCCGGCACGCGAGCGCCCGCCCCTGCGGCGGGCGCTCGTGCGTCCGGGTACGGTTCGGCCATGGCCGCAACCGACGTCATCAAGCCCGACCACGCCGGCTCCCGCCGGCACTTCATCTTCACGGACGAGCACGAGCAGCTCCGCGAGTCGATCCGCTCGTTCGTGGTCAAGGAGTTCGCGCCCCATGCTGAGGAGTGGGAGGAGTCCACGTTCCCGAACTGGGTCTTCCCGCGCATGGGCGAGCTGGGCTTCCTCGGGCTCACCTACCCGGAGGAGTACGGCGGCCAGGGCGGCGACTACTACTGCGCGCTGGTCCTCGCGGAGGAGATGACCAACTCCAACTGCGGCGGGCTGAACATGGGGATCGCCGTCCACACGGACATGGCGACGCCGCCGATCCACCTGTTCGGCACCGAGGAGCAGAAGCAGCGCTACCTCGTGCCCTCGATCAAGGGCGAGAAGATCTCCTGCCTCGGGATCACGGAGCCGGACGCCGGCTCGGACGTCGCCGGCATCAAGACGCGCGCGGTGCGCGACGGCGACGAGTACGTGATCAACGGCTCCAAGACGTACATCACCAACGGCCACCGCTCCGACTTCATCGTGCTGGTGACGAAGACGGACCCGGAGGCCGGCTACGACGGCTTCACGCTGTTCATCGTCGACATGGACACGCCGGGCGTGATCCGCGAGAAGAAGCTCCAGAAGCTCGGCATGCACGCCTCGGACACCGCGCTGCTCGCCTTCCAGGACGTGCGCGTGCCGGCGGACGCGGTGCTGGGCCAGGTCGGCAAGGGCTTCTACCACATCATGTGGGAGCTCCAGGGGGAGCGGATGATCGGCGCGGCGGGCTGCGTCGCGGCCGCCCAGAAGGTCTTCGACCGCACGCTCCAGTACGCCAAGGAGCGGCACGCGTTCGGGCGCCCGATCGCGAAGTTCCAGGTCACCCGCCACAAGTTCGCCGAGATGGCGACCAAGATCGAGACCGCCCGGCAGCTCGTCTACACGACCGCCTGGCGGTTCGCCAACGGCGAGTACCCCGTGCGCGAGATCTCGATGGCCAAGCTCTACGCCTCGCGGATCGCCGTCGAGGTCGCCGACGAGTGCATCCAGATCCACGGCGGCGCCGGCTACATGAAGGAGTACAACGTCGAGAAGGTCTGGCGCGACCTGCGCCTGAACCGGATCGGCGCCGGCACCGACGAGGTCATGCTCGAGGTCATTGGGAAGAGCTATGGCATCTGAGTCGGTCCCGGCTCGACCGTGAGCGCCGGGCTCGGAGGGGGCACGCGGAGCATATGTGGATCTGAGCCGCTGACGGAGGCGGCGTTCTCCGAGCTGACCAAGCCCCACTCGCCGCGAGCTGCAGGTCCACTGCTACCGCATGCTCGGCTCGTACGAGGATTCCGAGGACCTCGTGCAGGAGACCTTCCTGCGGGCGTGGCGCAACCGCGCGACGTTCGGCGCCGGCGGGCGCTTCTCGGTCCGGGCGTGGCTGTACCGGATCGCGACGAACGCGTGCCTCGACGTGCTGCGCGCGCGGCCGCGGCGGGTGATGCCGGAGCAGGTCGCGCCCGCCGGCGACCCGACCGCGCCGCCGCCGCCTCCCGCCGACCTGCCGTGGCTCCAGCCATACCCCGACCGGCTGCTCGCGCCGGCGGCCGACGAGCCCGCTGCCGTCGTCGTCGAGCGCGAGACGATCGAGCTCGCGTTCCTGGCGGCGATCCAGCACTTGCCGCCCAGACAGCGGGCCGTGCTCATCCTCCGCGACGTCGTCGGCTCGTCGGCGCACGACACCGCCTCGGCCCTCGAGACGAGCGTGGTCGCGGTCAACAGCGCGCTGCAGCGGGCGCGGGCGACGCTGCGCCGGCAGCTGCCCGAGCGGCGGGGCGAGTGGGACCGCACCCAGGCGATCGACGACGTCGAACGCGAGTTGCTGCGCCGCTACGTCGAGGCGCACGAGCGCGCCGACCTCGACGGGCTGGCGGCGCTGCTGCGCGAGGACGCGCGACTGACCATGCCACCGCACCCGACGTGGTACGACGGGCGCGACGCGATCCTCGTCGCCATGCAGCAGGGCGTTCGACCCGAGCTTCGGGCGGCTGCGCACAGTGGTCGCCGGCGCCAACCTCCAGCCTGCCGCGGCGCACTACCTGCAGCGTCCCGGAGCGTCGCGCTACGAGCCGCTCGCGCTCGACGTGCTCCGCCTCGACGGCGAGCGCATCGTCCAGATCGTCTCGTTCGTGTCCCCGGAGCTCTTCGCCGGCCTTCGGACTTCCCGCGGCGCTCTGAGCAGCGATGAGCGATCGCCGCCGTCTCGTTGTAGGAGGTATGAGAACACTCGCTGTCAACACGTTCATGTCGCTCGACGGGGTCATGCAGGCGCCCGGCGGGCCAGACGAGGATCCGACCGGCGGCTTCACGCTCGGCGGCTGGGGCGTCCCCTACTTCGACGAGGAGATGATGGAGACGATCGGTGCGTCGGCGCCATACGAGCTGCTGCTCGGCCGTGGCACGTACGAGATCTTCGCCGCGCACTGGCCGTACTCCGAGGGTCCGATCGCCGACCGCCTCAACGGCACGCGCAAGCACGTCGCCTCGCGGACGCTCGAGCGGGCCGAGTGGAGCAACTCCACGGTGATCGGGGGCGACGTCGCGGAGTACGTCGCGACCCTCAAGGCGCAGGACGGCCCCGAGATCCAGGTGCACGGCAGCCCGGGCCTGATCCAGACGCTGCTCGAGCACGACCTCGTCGACGAGTACCGGTTGTGGATCTTCCCGGTCGTGCTCGGGCGCGGGAAGCGGTTCTTCGGCGACGGCGCCATCCCGCTCGCGCTCCGGCACGTCGACAGCCGGGTCACCAAGACCGGCGTTACCGTCAACACCTACGCTCGCGCCGGCGCGATCGGCACCGGGTCGTTCGAGTTCGACGAGCCGACGCAAGCGGAGCTCGAGCGGCGCCGCGGGCTCGCGACGGGCTGAGCCCAGCCCGGTCGCGCGGCGTGCGATGTGCCGCCGATGAGCGCGCCGGTTCCACCGTTCGGCGAGCGCCACGAGGCGCTGCGCGCCGAGATCCGCGCGTTCGTGGAGGGCGAGCTGCGGCCGCGGGCGGCGGAATGGGAGGCGGCACGCTGGTTCCCGGACGAGGTGTTCGGGTGGCTGGCCGCGCGCGGCTGGCTGGGGCTGAAGTACGAGCCCGACGCCGGACTGGGTGGCCGACGCGGTGTTCGCCGAGGAGCTCGCGCGCTGCGGCTCCGGCGGCCTGGCGGCCGGGATCGGCGCGCACACGAGCATCGCGACGCCGCCGGTCGCGAAGTTCGGCACGCCCGGACAGCGCGCCCGCTGGCTGGAGCCCGCGATCCGCGGCGAGAAGATCGCGGCGCTGGCGATCACGGAGCCGGACGCGGGCTCGGACGTGGCCGCGGTCCGCACGCGCGCCGAGCGGGTCGACGGCGGCTGGCTCGTCAACGGCGCGAAGACCTACATCACCAACGGCGTCCGCGCCGACTTCTACGTGACCGCGGTCAAGACGCGCGCGGAGGGCGGCCACGGCGGGCTGTCGTTCCTCGTGATCGAGCGCGGCGAGGGGGTGAGCGCGAGCAAGCTCGAGAAGCTCGGCTGGCACGCGTCGGACACCGCCGAGCTGGCGTTCGAGGACGTGTTCGTCCCCGACGAGCACCTGCTCGGCGAGGAGGGCCGCGGCTTCTACCTGATCATGGCCAACTTCCAGTGGGAGCGGCTGCTGATGGCGCTCGGCGCGGTCGGCTCGATGCGCGCGGCGCTCGAGCACACGGCGCCGCTGCTGGCGGGGCGGGGCCAGGCGGCGCGGCACGCGTTCGCCGCGCTCGCCACGCGGGCGGAGGCGGGCGCGGCGCTCACCCACCACGCGCTGCGCCGCTTCCTCGACGGCGGCGACGCCGTGCGCGAGGTGACGATGGCCAAGCTCGCCACCCAGCGCGCGAGCTTCGAGTGCCACGACACGCTGCTCGGCCTGCTCGGGCCGGATCCGGAGCTGGAGCGGGCGGCGCGCGACGCCCGCCTCGGCCCGATCGGCGGCGGCAGCGACGAGATCATGAAGGAGATCCTCGGCCGCTCGATGGGGCTCTAGAAGACCACGGTCCAGCCCTCGCGGGCGGCCTGCTCCTCCGTGTAGGCGACGCCGTCCACCTTCAGGCCGTTCGGGTCGAGCAGCGTGATCGCGCCGCCCTTGTTGCCCAGCGTCACGCCGTCGGTCAGCGCGACGGAGCGCGTCGCGCCGGCGGCGAGCGGGCCACCCGGCACCGCGCACGCGCGCTTGATCCGGTCGGCGATCCGCCAGCCGCTCAGGTCGATCTGCTGCGGCGAGGCGTTGAGCAGCAGCACCGACTCGCGCTCCGGGGCCCCTCCGCTCGGGTTGACCATCGCGGCGACGATGACGACCGGCGCCTGCTCGGCGGGCACGCCGGGCTCGGTGGGCTCGGTGGGCTCGGGGCCCACGGGCACGGGGATCGTGTGTCCCGTCACGTCGTGCGTGTGGAACGACTGGCTCTGGAACGCCAGGAAGACCCCGACCCAGCGATCGTCGGCGGGGAAGTGCAGGAGCAGCCCGCCGTCCTGCCAGACGCCGTCGTCGTGCTGGAAGCGCTCGACGTTGCCCTGGTTCATGTGGATGTCGTGGACGCCGTTGCCCGGCCTGAAGCCGAACACCTTGTCGCTCCGGCCCGCCTCCGGCCCCCAGCGCTGGCCGATCGCGAACAGCCGCGCGGCGGGCGTGGCGATCGCCCGCTCGACGTAGTGGTCGAGCAGGTCGGCGAGGTCGTTGTCCGGACCGCTGACGTCGGGCGGCAGCGTCCGCATCGCGGCGCGGGCGAACAGGTTCGCGCGGATGTAGTCGAGCGCCGCGCCGCCGGGCTTGGACGGCAGGTCGTGCCAGCCGGTCGACAGCGGTCCGATCGCGGCGGTGACGGGATGGCGCAGGTCGTCGGCGACGAGGTAGAGCAGCTCCGACGGCTGCTCCTGCGAGAGGACGTTGACCGCGATCCGGAAGTCCCCGCCCGCGGCGACCTGCACCTGGTAGTGCGGCGAATCCGTGCCGCCCTCGCGCCGGCGGCGGATCGCCCGGCCCACCAGGACGCCGTATCGGTCGAGCGCCACGGGTCTAGCCTCGCGCGCGGCGGCGGCGCGGTCAAGGACGTAGGCTGCCGCGCCGTGACCGACTTCTCGGAGCGAATCTCGCAGGCCTACGCGACGGAGGGGGCTGCCGTGGAGCTCGGCCGCGGCGTGCACGAGGGCGCGCTGGCGCCCGGCGCGGCGGTGCGCGTCCCCCTGGCGACGATGAACCGCCACGGGCTGGTCGCCGGCGCGACCGGCACCGGCAAGACGAAGACGCTCCAGGTGATCGCCGAGCAGCTGTCCGCGCAGGGCGTGCCGGTGTTCGTCGCCGACGTCAAGGGCGACCTCTCGGGGCTGGCCGAGCCGGCGGAGGCGGGCGGCCCGGCGGAGAAGCGCATGCAGGAGCTGGGCCTGCCGTTCACGCCGGGCGCCTTCCCCGTCGAGTTCCTCTCGCTCGGCGGGATCGGGCCGGGCGTGCCGGTGCGGGCGGCCGTGTCCGACTTCGGTCCGCAGCTCCTCGCCAAGGTGCTGGGCGCCAACGAGACGCAGGAGTCCAGCCTCGGCCTGGTCTTCCACTACGCCGACGCGAAGGCCCTGCCGCTCGTGGACCTCTCGGATCTGCGGGCGCTGCTGACCTTCCTGGCCTCCGACGACGGCAAGGCGGAGCTGGAGGGCATCGGCGGGCTGTCGAAGGCGACCGTCGGCGTGCTGCTGCGCTCGCTCGTGGGGCTGGAGACCGGCGGCGGGACGGAGTTCTTCGGCGAGCCGCAGCTGGACATCGCGGACCTGATGCGGGTGGCGCCGGACGGGCGTGGCGTGATCTCCTGCCTCGAGCTGCCCGCCGTGCAGGACCGGCCGGGGCTGTTCTCGACGGTGATGATGTGGCTCGTCGCCGAGCTGTTCGAGCAGCTCCCGGAGGCGGGCGACCTCGCCGAAGCCGAAGCTCGTCTTCTTCCTCGACGAGGCGCACCTGCTGTTCGCCGACGCCACCGACGCGTTCGTCGAGTCCGTGACCCGCACGGTCCGGCTGATCCGCTCGAAGGGCGTCGGCGTGTTCTTCGTCACCCAGCAGCCGACCGACCTGCCCGACGGCGTGCTGGCGCAGCTCGGCAGCCGCGTCCAGCACGCGCTGCGCGCGTTCACGCCGAAGGACGCGAAGGCGCTGAAGGCGGTCGTCTCGACCTACCCGACCTCGGACTTCTACGACGTCGGCGAGCTGCTGACGTCGATGGGCACCGGCGAGGCGGCGGTGACGCTGCTGTCCGAGGCCGGCGTGCCGACGCCGGTGGTGCACACGCGGATGCTCGCGCCGGCGTCGAAGATGGCGCCCGCGGCGGACGTCGAGGGCGCGGCGAAGGCGTCGCCGCTGTTCGCGAAGTACGGCACGCGGACCGACCCGCAGAGCGCCCGGGAGCTGCTCGCCGGGCGGATGGCGGACGCCGCCGAGCCCGAGCCGCCGCCGCGGGCGCGGCGCGAGCCGCGCCGGGAGCGCGTCCCGCCCGCCGGGGGCGCCGACACGCTCGGCGACTTCCTCGGCTCGCGCCAGGGGAAGGCGCTCCAGCGCCAGGTCATGCGAGGCGTGTTCGGGATGCTCCGGAAGCGGCTCTGACGCTTGGTGGCCCACGCCGCCCGGGCGCGCTCGACCGGCTCAGCGACGGACGCGGTAGCGGATGTGTGTGGCCTCCGGCGTGTCGATCACCCGAACGATCTCCAGCTCGACGCGCGACGGCAACACCTCGAACAGCCGACGGCCACCACCGAACAGCACCGGGATCTGGTGGACCTGCACCTCGTCCAGCACCCCGGCCTCGAGCGCCCGTTGCGCCGTGTACGCGCCATGCACCACCACGTTCCGGTCCCCGGCCGCGGCCTTCGCCTGTGCCATCGCGCTGGCGATCCCGTCGGGCACGTACGTCACCAACGGGTAGTTCGCGACGGACGGGCCGGGCGGCCGGTGGCTGGGCACGAAGATCGGGACGCCATCATGGTTGTCGCCGCCCCAGTGATCGACCTGCTCCACGGTACGCCGACCCGCCAGCACCGCGCCGGTCGCGTTCCATTCGTCGAACAGCTCCCCGGCCGGTCCGGACGGCCGGCCGTAGTCCCCGTCCGGCGTGGCGATCCACTCGTGCAGCCGGTCGAAGCCGTCACCGCCGGGGTTGTCCGGCTCGTCGTTCGGGCCCGCGATGTACCCGTCGAGGGACATCGACATGTAGAGCACTGATGAAGACACTTCGACCTCCTGTGCTGGTGGCGTATTGTTATCAAACCTATTGGTTTGGCACCGTGCCCGTCGACCAGCTCAGCGCGACCTTCGCCGCGCTCGCCGATCCCACCCGGCGGGCGATCCTCGCGCGCCTCGTGGAGGGCGAGGCGACGGTCAACGAGCTCGCGGCGCCGTTTCCGATGAGCGCCCAGGCGGTCGGCAAGCACCTGCGCGTGCTCGAGCGCGCCGGCCTCATCGAACGGCGCCGCACCGCGCAGCTGCGCCCCTCGCGGCTGCGCGCGGTGGCGCTGAAGGACGCGGCCGAGTGGCTCGATACCTACCGCGAGTTCTGGGACGCTGGCTTCGATCGCATGGACCAGCGGCTGCGAGCAGATGACTGAGCCGGCGCCGTCCGGCACCGGCGGCTTCACGACCAGGCGCGTCTTCGCCGCCCCACGCGAGCGCGTGTGGCGGGAGTGGACCGAGCCCGAGCGGTTCGCCGATTGGTTCGGCGGCGTGGAGTGCGAGGTGCCGCTCTCCACGGTCTCGATGGACGTGCGCCCCGGCGGCGCCTGGCGGGCGACGATGTTCTGCGGCCCTGGCCGCCGCGAGATCCGCTGGACGGGCGAGTACCACGAGGTGGCCGCGCCCGAGCGCCTCGTCTTCACGGCCGCCGCCCGGCCGGGCGGCGACCGCCACGAGCTCGTGACCGTCGTCCTCACCGACCTCGGCGACGGGCGCACCGAGATGCGCTTCGAGCAGCGCGGCCACATGCGCCCCGACGAGTACGACCGCGCGAAGGACGGCTGGGGCACCTTCTTCGCGCGGCTCGACGAGCGCCTGGCCGGCTAGGTCAGAGCGGGTGTGATGGACCGGTCACCTACGACGTAGTGCTCATGTGACCGTGATCGTGCGCGTCCTGCTGCTCGTCCTTCTCGTGGCGACGCTGGCCGCGTGTGGCAGCGCCGATCCGGGGACTGCTGAACGATCGAGTGGTTCCTGGCAACGCCTGCCAGAAGCGCCGCTGAGTCCTCGGGAGTCGGCGAGTGGCGCTGTCGATCGATGGTGAGGCGTTGTTCATCGGCGGAAGCGATGCCGATCCCTGCCCTCCGAGCGCCGGTTGTGTCGCTCCGGCGGTTCCGCCGTTGCGCGACGGCGCGGCCTTCGATCCGGGCCTGCGGCGCTGGGAGCGGATCGCGGATGCGCCGGTGGGATTCTCGTTCGCGCAAAGCGCCGCCATGGGCGGCGCCGAGTACCTCCTCGTGCCCGGTGAGCCAGGGCGGCCCGACGCGCCGGCGGCGTTCCTGCGCTACCGGAGAGCCGAGGACCGCTGGACGCGGCTCGCCCTCCCGCCCGATGCGCGACGTCGGTCCCTTGTCGCGACCGACGAGCAGGTCATCGCGTACGCGGAGTCCGACGAAGGCAGCCAGGTCCGGGACGTGGTCTTCGATTCGTCGAGCGGCGAATGGACGGAGCTGCCCGACGACCCGCTTCCGCCGTCGTTCGGGCGGTCGATGGCGTGGAGCGGGCGAGAGCTCGTGCTGTTCGCGCAGAAGCTGGTGCCGCAGCCGGGCTCGCGCGAGCCCTCGGTGGTGATCGCCGCGGCGTTCGATCCCGACCGCGGGACGTGGCGGCGACTGCCGGACTCCGAGATGCTCGGCGGCGGCGCCCGCTGGTTCGCGCACGACGGCCGGCTGATCTTCCCTGCGCTCGGCAGCGCCGACGGCGGCGACGACGGCAACTGGGGTCGGCCGTATCCGAACGGCGGAATCCTCGATGTCGAGCTGGGCCGCTGGCTCCCACTCCCCGACACGCCCGACGAAGAGGAGCAGTTCGCCGCCGGCGTCGTCGCGGGCCGGCAGGCCGACTTCTTCGGTGACAGTGGATGGATCCTCGACGCCGTAGCGGAAGGCTGGATGCCGGTGCCACCGCTCGACGGCGGCGAGCAGACGGTCACGAGCCGTAGCGTCACCGCGGCCGGCCGGGACATGATCGTCTTCGGCGGCGTTCGCTGGGACGGCGGGCTGCGAGGCGAGCTGTTGGACGCGGCCTGGATGTGGTCGGTGCCGTGACGTCGGCACGTCGAGGCGTAGGGTTGATTCACGCCACGAAAGGACCCAGCATGGTCAAGGCAGTCGTGCTCTACGGCGTCCCGGAGGATCCGGACGCCTTCGAGCGCTACTACGCGGACACGCACACGGCGCTCGCGACGGCGATCCCGGGGTTGCAGCGATTCGAAGCAGCGCGAGCTGTCGCTACGCCCGACGGCAGCGAGCTCCCCTACCAGCGCATCGCCGAGCTCTCGTTCGAGGACACAGAGGCGCTCCAGGCGGGCCTTGGATCCGAGGAGGGACAGGCAGCCGTCAACGACATCCCGAACTTCGCCACCGGCGGCGTGACGATCTTCTTCGCTCAGCTCGACTGACACGTCGATCGTGCGATCGGCGGCGCGTGGATGTTCTACGGCCTTCCGCGCTAGTCCACGATCGACGCGAGCACGGCGACCGCAGAGACGCACGATGAAGCGCAGGTCGCGGACGAAGCGGCGCAGCTCGGACCGAGTCGTCGCGGGCGGCCATGCCCGCGCGAGTGCCCGCTGAGTCAGCGAACTCACGCCTTCAGCGTGCGTCGCGCAAGTGCGCGTCAGCAGCCGCGGACGGTCACGCGCCCGCGGCGGCCCTTCCGGAACCAGATCGGGGTGCCGACGGCCTCGGTGAACTGGCCGCGCAGCAGCCGGATGCCGTAGCGGCCCGGCTCCGTGACGGTCTCGCGCAGCCGGCGCTCGCCCGTGGCGACGACCGTGCCGTTGCGGACGAGCAGCAGCGTGCCGTCGCCGCGTGGCGCGGGCGGTCAGCTTCAGCCTGCGGCCCCGGACGGTGTCGCCGAACATCGCCTTCCGGCGGGCACCGGGGGTGCGGCCGGTGAAGCGCAGCTCCGGGCCGCCGGCGCCGCCGATCTTCGCGTAGGTGTGGCCGGCCTTCACGGCGCAGCGGATCCCGCGCTCGGACAGCTCCGACGCGTACACGGCGGTCGCGCCGACGCCCACGGGCGACTGGGTCACGCCGCCGGGCGTGCGGCCGGCGTTGTGCGAGTCGCTCACGCCGAGCGCGGCGGCGTGCGCGCCGCGGGCCAATGCGGCGCTCGTAGAACGAGATCGCCGTCGTGGTGAACGGGTTCGGCGCCTCGCCGATCCGCTGCGGGCCCGTGTTGACCTCGATCGCGTCGACGAGCGGTACCGCGTCTCGCGCGCCGAGTAGTCCCACGGGCAGCCGCGGCAGAGCATCGCGAACAGCGGGTTGGACGACGGGAAGATCGTCGGGTGGTTGATCTGCGTGAAGCCGCCGGCACGGCGAACGGCGCGCAGGATGCGGCTCGCCGGCCGGGCGGCGCGGCGCAGCGCCACCCCGCCGTCGGGGCGGAGGTCGTAGACCGGGCCGGTCCGGTAGTCGACGAAGCGGCCGCTGAGCTGGTTGTTCGTGTGCCCGCGGTAGGTGATGACCTCGGATGACCGGCCGACGAGCTTTCCCCGAACGCGGTGGCGGCCGACCTCGCCCCACGCCGAGTCGGTGACGTAGTCGGTCAGCGTGACGAAGTCGAGTCCGGCCTCGCCGAACGCGTAGTCGAACGTCTCCGTCATCGTGGCGTCGCCGAGCGCGGAATGCTCCGCGTGCACGTGGAGGTCACCCGTGTACCAGCCGGCCCGCTTGCGCGCGGGCCTGCGCGGGAACCGGGCGCGCCGGTAGGGGTCGTCCGCGAACGCCGGGTCGCTTGACAACTCGACCTCGACGCGCCAGGCGACCTTGCCGTCCGTGTCGCCCTGCTCCGGACGCGCTATCGCGGCGAGGCCGAGCTCGGCGAACCAGCGCCCGGCCCGGATCGGCCGGGCCGGAAGCCGCGGGTCGTGCGCCCGGGGACGTGGCCCTTCGGGCTCGCGAGGTACTCCGCCTCGCTGGAGAAGCCCTCGGCGGACAGCGTGACGTCGGGATGACTGGACCCGCCCCAGCCGCGGAAGCCGCGCGGGTCGCGGATCCCGAGGTCGAGCGTGTGGCGGACGTTCGGCGCCGGCGCCTCCGGCTGGTCGAAGCAGTACTTCACGCGGACCGCGGTGGTGCCGGCGGGGACGTCGAACGGCACGAGCACGTAGCCGCCCTGGAGGCTCGCCTCGAACTCGCCCGTGACCAGCTGGTCGAGCCGCAGCGGGTCGCCGGGGCACGGGGCGGCGACGCTCGCCGTCACGGCGGTGGCCGCGGTGGCGGGGACGTGCGCCTGGGCGGTTCCGGTCGCCCCGAGCAGGAGGAGGAGCGAGAGCAGGGCACGGCGCACGGTGCGGGCGAGTCTATGCAGAATGGCGCCCTTCCGGATCACGAAACCAGGAGACGACATGGGAGTCCTCGACGGCAAGGTGGCGATCGTCACCGGCTCGGCGCGCGGCATCGGGCGCGCGACCGCGGAGCTGCTCTGCGAGCAGGGCGCCAGCGTGGTGATCAACGACCTCGACGGCGACGTCGCGGAGCAGACGGCGGGCGAGATCGCGGGCGAGACGGCCGTCTACGCCGGCGACCTCACGAAGCCGGGCGCGCCCGACGAGCTCGTGAAGACGGCGATCGACGCCTGGGGGAAGATCGACATCATCGTCAACAACGCCGGCTACACGGTCGACGCGCCGGTCCACAAGATGAGCGACGAGGCGTTCCAGCGGATGCTCGACATCCACACGATCGTCCCGTTCCGCGTCATCCGCGCCGCCGCCCCGCACCTGCGCGAGCCGGCCAAGGCCGAGCGCGAGCGCGGCGAGGAGGTGTTCCGCAAGATCGTCAACGTCTCCTCGATCTCGGGGACGATGGGCAACGCCGGGCAGGCCAACTACTCGAGCGGGAAGGCCGGCGTCGTCGGCTTGACCAAGACGCTCGCCAAGGAGTGGGGCCAGTTCAAGATCAACGTCAACGCGGTCGCGTTCGGCTGGATCGAGACGCGGCTGACGGCGTCGAAGGTCGAGGACAACACGATGGAGATCGACGGCGAGAAGGTCCAGCTCGGCATCCCGGACCAGATGCGCGGCATGGCGCCGATGCTGATCCCGCTGGGCCGCACGGGCACGCCGGAGGAGGCGGCCGGCGGCGTGTTCTTCCTCTGCTCGCCGTGGTCGAACTTCGTCCACGGCCAGGTGCTGAACATCACCGGCGGGCAGTTCACGGGGATGACGACGTGAGCGTCGAGGTGGCGCCGGCCGGCGAGGCGGACCTCGCCGACCTGCTGCCGCTGATGCGGGGCTACTGCGACTTCTACGAGGTCGGCCCGTCCGACGACGCGCTGCTGGCGATGTCGCGCGCGCTGATCGCCGACCCCTCGCTGGAGGGCGTGCAGTTCGTGGCGCGGCGCGCGGACGGGGTCGCGATCGGCTTCGCCACCGTGTTCTGGCTGTGGACGACGCTCAGCGCCGGCCGCGTCGGGCTGATGAACGACCTGTTCGTGGCGCCCGACGGGCGCGGGACCGGCGCCGCCGACGCCCTGATCGAGGCGTGCCGCGCGGCGTGCCGGGAGCGCGGCGCGACGCGGCTCACCTGGCAGACCGCCAAGGACAACCTCCGCGCCCAGGCGGTCTACGACCGCGTCGGCGCCACCCGCGAGGAGTGGGTGGACTACTGGCTGGACGCGTAGGCTGCGGCCCATGCGAGTTGTCAAACCAAGTGACGAGGAGCGCGACGTTCCCCGCGGGGTCGTCGGCGGAGCCGAGATCTCCCAGGCGACCACGGGAGCCACGAACATCTACATGGGCGTCTTCCGCGTCCCGGCCGGCGCGCGATCGCGCCCGCACTACCACGAGCACTGCGAGAGCGCCGTCTACATGCTCTCCGGGCGGCTCGAGGTCCGCTGGGGCGACCACCTCGAGGAGACCGTCGAGATCGGCGTGGGCGACATGGTCTACGTCCCCCCGCGCGAGACCCACATCCTCCAGAACCTCTCGGACTCCGAGCCCGCGGAGTACGTCGTCGCGCGAGACTCGCCGACCGAGGACTCCGTAGAGGTGCCCTGGGCGGGCTGATTCGGGCCGCCGCTTTCGGCGGCGCCACCGAACGTCAACTGCGCTGGGTGGGGCGGCGTTTCCGGCTGCGCCGATGCACCGGTTTCGCGTGGAAACGATTTGCGCGCTATAGCGGGGTCAATCGACTCCACGCGACCGGCGCGTCCGGCGCGCCTGACGCCGCCCTACCCAGCCGCCGTTGACGTTCGCCGGGGCCACGCCCCCGGCCGGCGCGGCGCCCCGCTCGACGCCGGCGGGCCGCGAGCGGGCGCGCGGCTCGAGCACCCTTGACATCCCGCCGAAGTTAGTGAATACTCACCACCTAGAGTGAGTGATCAATCACAACTGGAGCTTCAGCCGATGTCACGCCCGCGCCCCCGCTGGACCTTCGCGATCGTCTCGATCGCGCTCTTCATGGTCGTCCTCGACAACCTCGTGGTCACGACCGCGCTCCCGAGCATCCGCGAGGACCTCGGCGCGACGATCCAGTCGCTCGAGTGGACGGTCAACGCGTACACGCTCTCGTTCGCCGTGCTGCTCCTGACCGGCGCCGCGCTGGGCGACCGCTTCGGCCGCAAGCGCATGTTCGGCATCGGCCTCGGCATCTTCACGCTCGCCTCCGCGGCTGCTGCCCTCGCGCCGACCACCGCCGCGCTGATCGCGGCGCGCGCCGTCCAGGGCGCGGGCGCCGCCGCCGTGCTCCCGCTCACGCTGACGCTGCTGTCCGAGGCGTTCCCCGCCGGCCGCCGCGGGCTGGTGCTCGGCCTGTGGTCGGGCATCTCCGGGCTCGGCATCGCGATCGGGCCGCTGGTCGGCGGCGCGGTCGTCGACGGCATCTCGTGGCACTGGATCTTCTGGATCAACGTCCCGATCGGGATCGCGCTGATCCCGCTCGCCGCCCGCTACCTGACCGAGAGCCGCGGGCCGGCGCGCCACCTCGACCTCCCGGGCCTCGCGCTCGGCCGGCTTCGGCCTGCTGGGCGTCGTCTACGGGATCGTGCGCGGGAACGAGCTGGGCTGGACGAGCACGACGATCGTCGCCACGATCGCCGCCGGCTCCGCCCTGCTGGCCGCGTTCGCCGCCTGGGAGCTGCGCGCGCCGCACCCGATGCTGCCGATGCGCTTCTTCCGCCGCCGCGCGTTCGCGGCCGCCAACGGCGTCGGCTTCGTGATGTCGTTCGGCGTCTTCGGCTCGATCTTCCTGCTGGCGCCGTTCCTCCAGGTCACCCAGGGGCTGTCGCCGCTGGAGGCCGGGATCCGGACGCTCCCGTGGACCGCGATGCCGATGCTGGTCGCCCCGATCGCCGGCCTGCTGTCCGACCGCGATCGGCTCGCGGCCGCTGATGGCGACCGGCCTCGCGCTCCAGGCCGGCGCCGTCGCGTGGCTGGCCGCGGTCTCCACGCCCACGGTCCCGTACGCCCAGCTCGTGCGTGCCGTTCATCATGGCCGGCGCCGGGATGGCGCTCGTCTTCGCGCCGTCGGCGAACGCCGTGCTCAGCTCCGTCCGCCAGGAGGAGACCGGCCAGGCGTCGGGCGCCACCAACGCGATCCGCGAGCTCGGCGGCGTGATGGGCATCGCGGTGCTGGCGAGCGTGTTCACCAGCAACGGCTCCTACGCCTCGCCGCAGGCCTACACGGACGGGATGGTCAGCGCGGTGTGGGTCGGCGCCGCCGTCCTGGCCGTCGGCGCGCTGGTCGCGCTGCTGATCCCCGGGCGCGCGGGCCGCGGCCAGGTCGCCGTCGAGCCGGCCCCGCGCGCCCTGCCGGAGCCGGTCGCCGCCTAGACGGCGCCGAGCTCGAACGCGCAGCCCGAGTAGTACGCGCCAGCGGGCGACACCAGGAACGCCACCAGCTCCGCCACCTCGGCGGAGCTGGTCGCCGCCCCGGGCAGGATCGCGACCGGCCGCACCGCGAACCGCGCCCACTCGACCGAGAGCGTCCGCGCCAGGTTCTCCAGCCCGGCGCGCGCGGCCATCGCCGTCGGACGCGCCCGGCGGCGGCGCCAGCAGCACGATCAGGCCCCCGCCCCGCTCGATCATCGCCGCCCGCGCCACCGGCCGGATCGCCAGCCACGCCCCGTCGAGCGCCGCCGACATGTCGGGCGCCGCCGCGCCGTCCCACACGAGCGCGTCGGCCTCGCCCTCGAACGCCGGCTCGTCGCCCGCCGGGTCCACCTCGAGCCGCCGCACGGAAGCACCGAGCGCACCGGCCCGCGCCGCCACGGCCTCGCCGAGCTCTCCCGCCCCCGCGACCACGACGGCCGCCCCGGCGAGCAGGCCGTCGCGCAGCACCTACGCGGGCGCGGTGCCCTTGCGCCGCGACCGCTCGGCGCGGCGCATCTCGCGCAGCCGCCGGACCACCCCGCGCCGCCCGACGCTGTCGAGCTCCGCGTACAGGCCGCGGATCTGGGCGAAGATCTCGTTGGCGACCTGCTGCTGCTGCTCGCGGCGTCGGGTCCTCGATCCGGTCGAAGACGATCGGATCGCCGTAGCGGACGGTCACCTTCGGGAACTGGAGCCGCTTCCAGTTGCGCACCTTGGAGGAGCCGTGGATCGCCACCGGCACGATCGGCGCGCCGGTCATCAGCGCCAGCCGCCCGATCCCGCGCTTGGGCTGCTCGGACAGCTTGCCGGTGCGCGAGCGCCCGCCCTCGCAGTACATCGCCACCGTGCCGCCACGCTCGAGGATCCCGGACGCCGTGATGAACGCGTCCTCGTCCTTGTAGCCGCGCCGCACCGGGAACACGCCGCCGTGCGTGTAGACCCACTGGAGCGGGCGCGTGAACAGCTGCGACTTGGCCATGAACCGCACCTTGCGCCGGATCGAGACGCCGAGGAAGAAGTGGTCCATGAACGAGAAGTGGTTCGGCGCCAGGATGACCGGCCCCGAGCCGGGCACCTTGTCCGCCGCCAGGCCGCGCGTGCGGAAGAACACCCACGCGTACAGCGTCGTGAGGATGCGGACGGCCTCGTAGACCCAGTCCGGCTCGCGCGTCCGCGAGCGCTCGTGGAAGCGGTCGAAGTACTCCTTCGGGCGCGGGTCCTTGTAGACCTGCGCCTTCATCCGGGCGAGGTCCTCCTGCGGTTCGGGCGACTGCTGCTCGGCCATTTGCGGATCGATCCTACCCGGGCTCACCCTTCGCCCATCCCCGCGAGCGCTCGAGCGCGCGGTGCCAGCCGTCGAGCAGCGTCTCGCGCTCGTCCTCGGACATCTCGGGCTCGTAGCGCGCCCGCTCGTCGCCGATCTGCCGGACCCGGTCGAGCGTGAGCAGGTCGGCGCCCACGCCCGCCATCAGCGCCGCGCCGAGCGCCGTCGTCTCCGCCACCTCGGCCACGGACACCGGCACGCCGAGCATGTCGGCCTGGAACTGCATCAGCCAGCGGTTCACCGTCGCGGCGCCGTCCGCGCGCAGCTCCGACAGCGGCTCGCGGCCGGTCCGGTCCATCGCCCGCACGGCGTCGACGGTCTGGTAGGCCATCGCCTCCAGCGCCGCCCGCGCGAGATGCGCCCGGCCGGCGCCGCGCGTGAGCCCGACGATCGTCCCGCGCGCGTACGGGTCCCAGTGCGGCGAGCCGAGGCCCGTCAAGGCCGGCACGAAGTAGACGCCGTCGTTGGACTCCAGCGAGGCGGCCAGCTCCTCCGTCTCGGCCGCCTGCCTCGATGATCCCCAGCCCGTCGCGCAGCCACTGCACCGCCGCGCCGGTCACGAAGATCGCCGCCTCGAGCGCGTACGTCGTGCTGCGCCCGATCTGCCACGCCACCGTGGCCAGCAGCCCCTCCGAGGCCGGCGGCACCGACGTCCCCGCGTTCGACAGCACGAACGACCCGGTGCCGTACGTGTTCTTGCCCAGGCCCGGCTCCAGGCAGCGCTGCCCGAACAGCGCCGCCTGCTGGTCTCCCGCCACGCCGGACACCGGCACCTCGTGGCCGTGGAAGACGTCGGCGCGCGTGCGCCCCAGCTCGCCGCAGCTCGGCCGCACCTCCGGCAGCGCCCGCTCGGGGATGCCGCCGAACAGCTCCAGCAGCTCGCCGTCCCAGCACCCTCGCGAGATGTCGAACAGCAGCGTGCGCGACGCGTTGCCCGGCTCCGTCGCGAACTCGCCCGTGAGCTTGAACAGCATCCACGCGTCGACGGTGCCGAACACGGCCTTCCCGTCACGGGCCTTCTCCGCCAGCCCGTCGACCTCGCGCAGCAGCCACTCGATCTTCGTGCCGGAGAAGTAGGGGTCGAGCATCAGCCCGGTCTTCTCGCGGACCCGGTCCTCCTCGCCCGCCTCGCGCAGCTCGTCGCAGCGCGCCGCCGTGCGCCGGTCCTGCCACACGAGCGCGTGGTGCAGCGGCTCGCCGGTCGACGGGTCCCAGCACACGACGGTCTCGCGCTGGTTCGTGATCCCGACCGCCTCCAGCTCGCCGGGCTCGAGGCCCGCGTCCTCCAGCGCCTCGCCGGCCACCGCCTGCGAGACCTCCCAGATCTCGCTCGGCGTCGTGCTCGACCCAGCCCGGCCGCGGGAAGTGCTGGGTGAACTCGCGGTACGCGCGGCCGATCGGCTCGCCCTCCAGGTCGAACACGAGGCACGTCGTGCCGGTCGTCCCCTGGTCGATCGCCAGCAGCATGGCCGCGGGAAAGCTACCGTGCGGGCATGCCGACGCTCGCCGTCTCCGCCGTCGGGCTCGACCGCCCGGGCATCATCGCCGGCGTGGCCGAGCGGCTGGCCGCGCACGGCGCCAACCTGACCGACTCGCGGATGGCCATCCTGCGCGGGCACTTCGCGATCACGCTGATCGTGGAGGGGGCGGAGCGCGACGCGCTCGCCGCCGACCTCGAGGCGCTGGACACGCTGGAGACGTGGGCCATCGCCGAGGTGGCCGAGGCCGGCGACGCGCCCGCGCTCGGAGCCCAACGCGGTGGTGTCCGTGCACGGCGCCGACCACACGGGCATCGTCGCCGCCGTCACGCGCGTGCTGGCCGACGCGGGCGTGAACGTGTGCGACCTCCAGACCCGGCTCGCCGGCGCGCTGTACGTGATGTTCATGGACGTCGCCGTCCCGCCCGGCGTGGACGACCTGGACGAGCGCCTCCAGGCGGTCGCGACCGAGCAGGACGTGACGATCACGCTGCGGCCGTTCGAGCCCGACGTGCTGTGAGCGTCCGCGAGGTCCTCCTCCACCCGCACCCGCTGCTCACGCGCAAGGCGCCGCCGGCCGATCCCGCCGCGGTCGGGAACGTCGTCGAGGACCTGATCGACACGATGCGCGCGTTCGGGCACTGCGTCGGCGTGGCGGCGCCGCAGATCGGCGAGCTGGTGCGCGTCGCGGTGGTCGACTGCACCGGCCACCGGAAGGCGCCCGACGCCCACGGCCTGCTCGTCCTCGTCAACCCGGTGATCGTCGCGGCCTCCGGGTCCGAGGTCGGCCGCGAGGGCTGCCTGAGCATCCCGGCGCTGACCGCCAACGTCCGGCGCGCCACGTCGGTCACCGTCGAGGCCGAGGGCGTGCGCGTGGAGGCGGCCGGCTTCGAGGCCCGCGCGCTCCAGCACGAGATCGACCATCTGGACGGCCTCCTGTTCCTCGACCGCGTAGAGTCGCCCGAGGCCGACATCTTCGAGCGGCGGCGGCAGTAGGACATCGACCGAGGAGCGTTGCGTGGCGGACATCGAGGCCCACATCACGGGCACCGTGTGGAAGATCGAGGTGGCGGTCGGGTGACGAGATCACCGAGGGCGACACCGTCGCGATCCTCGAGTCGATGAAGATGGAGATGCCCGTGGAGGCCGAGGACGAGGGGACGGTCAAGGAGATCGTGGTCGCCGAGGGCCAGGCCGTCTCCGAGGGCGACACGCTGATCGTCCTCGAGTGACGGCGCCGCGGGACCTCGCCGACGGCAAGCTGCGCCTCGACTTCCCGGCGGAGCACGTCGCCCGCCTGACGATCGACCACCCGGCGAAGCGCAACGCGCTCGACCACGCGATCCTCGACGCGTTCGCGACCGTCGGTGCCCGAGCTGGAGTGCCGCTGCCTGCTGGTGACCGCCGCCGGGCCGGTGTTCTCGGCCGGCTACGACATCGGCGGGCTGCCGACCGACGAGTTCGCCCACAAGGCGGAGGCGCTCGTCGCCCACCCGTTCCACGACGCGATCGCGGCGCTCGACGCGCTCCCGTTCCCGTCCGTCGCCGCGCTGAACGGCCACGCGATCGGCGGCGGGCTGGAGCTGGCGCTGTCGTGCGACCTGCGGCTGGCGTCCGAGGACGCGAAGCTCGGCATGCCGCCGGCCCGGCTCGGGCTCGTGTACTCGCACACGGGGCTGCGGAAGTTCGTCGACGCGATCGGCGTGCCGCGCACGCGCGAGCTGTTCTTCACCGCGCGCACCGTCGACGCCGCGACGGCCGAGCGCTGGGGGCTGGTCAACGAGGTCGTGCCGCGCCGACGAGCTGGAGCGCCGGGGCGTCGAGTACGCGGCGCGGATCGCGGCGCTCGCGCCGCTGTCGCAGCGCGGGAACAAGCGCGTGCTGGGCGAGCTGCTGGCCGCCGAGGGCGCGCTGGACCCGGAGACCGAGCGCGAGCTGGTGGAGCTGCGCGAGGCGTGCTTCCGCTCCGACGACTTCTACGAGGGCGTGCGCGCGTTCGCCGAGAAGCGCGACCCGGAGTGGAAGGGGCGCTAGCTTGAACGTGTGGTCCGCGCCGCCGTCGTCGCCGCGCTGTTCCTGACCGCCGTCCCGGTGGCCGGCGCCCGGACCGACGGCCCGCCGCAGGCGCCGCCCGCGACGCCGCCGGCGATCGCGTACCGCGAGTCGACGGCGGTCGGCCTCTGGTGGGCCGGGCAGCTGCGGCGCGGCACGCAGCTGCCGCCCGAGGGGCCGGACTGGTTCACGTGGGATCCGGTGCGCAAGCGCGCGCCCAACCGCGGCTGGCGGCGCTGGGGCACCGACCGCCTGGTCCGCACGCTCGTGCAGGTGCTCTGGGAGTACCGCGTCGCCAACCCGTTCGCCCCGCGCGTCGGCATCGGCGACCTCTCACGCCGCCACGGCGGCGACTTCGGCCCGCGCTTCGGCGGGCTCGGCCACGCGTCGCACCAGAACGGGCTCGACGCCGACGTCTACTACCCGCGCGTCGACGGCCTCGAGCGGCGCGCGTTCAAGCCCTCGCTGGTCGACCACGATCTCGCCCAGCAGCTCGTCGACCGCTTCGTGGCCGCCGGCGCGCGCACGATCTACACCGGCCCGAGCCTCGGCCTGCGCGGCCCGCGGAAGGTCGTCGTGGACCTCGTCCACCACGACGACCATCTCCACGTGAGGCTGGGCCTGGATAGGCCGAACATCCGTGGATGACTCGGCGCCGTGGGCCGAGTCAGAGTCGATTGACCGCGTTTCCTCGTGGTGGGCCCACTTGGATCGCGGTCAATCGGCTCTGGCGAACGGCCACGGTGGCGAGGCGCCGCGGGATTCGGCGTATCCGGGCCCTACGCGCTGATGTGCAGGCAGATCAGGCGGTCGCCGCGGCGGACGGTCGCGATGCGCTCGTCGTCGAACCGCAGCACGTGGCCGTCGCGGACGACCGCGATCACGCGCTTGCCCGGGTAGGCCTCCTCGAGCGTGCGGCCGTCGGCCTCCGGTGGGACCTCGAGCTCCAGGAGATCGAGCCCCGTGCCGACGCTCAGCAGGTCCTCGAGCACCTCGACCGTCTGCGGGCTGTGGACGGCCTGGCCGAGCAGCCGCCCGGCGGCGCCTGAGGAAAGGATCACCGAGTCCGCGCCGCTCTGCTTGAGCAGGTGGACGTTCTCCTCCTCGCGCGCGGCGGCGACGATCGTCGCCGACGGGTCCAGCTCGCGGGCGGTCAGGGTGACGAGCACGGCGCTGTCGTCGCGGTCGGTGGCGACGATCACGGAGGCGGCGTCGCGCACGCCGGCCGTCTCCAGCACGGTGGTGCGGCTGGCGGTGCCGTGGATGGCGGCGAGCCCGGCGCGGGTGGCCTCCTCGATGGCGTCGGCGTTCGCGTCGATCACGACGATGCGCTCCTTGGGCGTGCCGCGGGCGAGCAGGGTCTGGACGGCCGCGCGGCCCTTGGTGCCGAACCCGATGACGATCGTGTGGTCCTTCAAGCCGCTCCTCCAGACTCGCTCGCGCACCGCCGCGCGCGTGCGCTCGGTCAGCACCTCGATGGTGGTGCCGATCAGGATGATGAGGAAGACGATCCGGGCGGGGGTCACGAGCACCGTGGTGACCAGCCGCGCCTCGTCGGTGACCGGCGTGATGTCGCCGTAGCCGGTCGTGGTGATGCTGACCGTGGAGTAGTACAGCGCGTCGAGGAAGCCGACCGGCGCCTTGTCGTTGGCAGTTGTCCTGGTAGCCGTCGCGGCCCAGGTACGCGACGAGCGTGACGAACATCAGCAGCGCGAACGCGGCCGCCATGCGGATGAGGAGCCGCTTGATCGGACCCGCGTCGCCGACGGGAGCTGCACGGTGGGATGGGCGACGGTCATCGCGCCCGCAGCGTAACCACCGGACCCGTCCGGGGCCGGCCGTACGGTTCGCCGAGCGTTCCACGACCGCCGGGCCGCGGCGCGGTCCGGAAGGAGAGCCGATGCTGGATCTCGACGAGCGACTGGACGAGCTACGGGAGCTCGGCCGCTACCGGCGCCTGCGCATGGTCTCGGGTCCCCAGGGGCCGCGCGTGGTGCTCGACGGGCGGCCCGTGCTGCTGCTGTGCTCGGGCAACGCGCTCGGCCTGGCCGATCACCCGCGCGTGCGCGAGGCGGCGGCGGACGCCGCGATGCGCTGGGGCGTCGGCGCCGGCGCGGCGCGGGTCGCGTCCGGCACGATGACGCTGCACCGGCGGCTGGAGGAGCGGCTGGCGGGGTTCACCGGGACGCGCGCCGGCCTGCTGTTCGGCTCCGGCTCGCTGGCGAACCTCGGCGTGATCCCGGCGCTTGCCCGGCGCGGCGAGGTCGTGCTGCACGACGCGCTCGCGCACTGCTCCGTGGTCGACGGCTGCCGGCTCGCGGGCGCGGACGCGTTCGCGTACGACCACGGGGACGCCGAGCACCTCGCCTGGGGGCTGCGGCAGGCCGACGGCCGCGCGGCGCTGATCGCCACCGACGGCCTGTTCGGGCTCGACGGCGACATCGCGCCGCTGGAGGAGATCGTCGAGCTGGCGCACCGCTACGACGTGCGCGTGCTCGTCGACGAGTCGCACGCGATCGGCGCGGTCGGGCCCGGCGGGCGGGGCGCGGTGGCCGACGCCGGGCTCGAGGACGAGGTCGACATCGTGACCGGCTCGCTCGGCAAGGCGCTCGGCGCCTACGGCGGCTTCGCCTGCTGCGACCACGTGACCGCGCGCTACCTCGTCAACTCCGCCCGGACGCTCCTGCACTCGACCGCGCCGCCGCCGGTCGCGATCGCCGCCGCGATGGCCGCGCTGGACCTGCTCGAGGAGCAGCCGCGGCGGGTGGAGAAGCTCCAGGCCAACGCCGCCTCCCTGCGCGACGGGCTCGCGCGCGAGGGGTTCGACGTCTCGGGCTCGCAGGCCCACATCGTCCCGCTGGTGGTCGGCGACGACCACCTCGCGCAGCGGATCGTCGACGAGGCGGTGGAGCAGGGCGTCTTCGCCGAGGCGATCGGCGTGCCCGCCGTCCCCGAGGGCACGGCCCGGCTCCGGCTCGCGGTGATGGCCTCGCACACGCGGAGCGAGCTGCGCGACGCCGCCGCCTCGCTCGCCCGCGCGGCGGTGCGGTGCGGGTTCCGGCCCGGGTTCGGCGCGCCGGTGGTCGCGGCGCAGGAGCTTCCGCGCGCGGCGTAGGCGATTGGCGTATAGCCCGGGGGAGTTGCGCCAACGGACGTCAACTGCGGCTGGGTGGGGTGGCGGTGGACCGGCCGCGGTGCACAAGTGGAGTCACTTTGCGGGCTATAGGGCGGTCAATCGACTCCACCCTCGGCGCAGTCACGGCCGCACTCGCCGCCCCACCCAGCCGCCGTTGACGTTCGCCGGGGCCACGCCCCCGGCACGAAGTCAGTTGTCGCCCGCGTAGTCCAGCAGCGACTTGTCGATCAGCCACTCCACCGGGGCGCGGTCGTCGGTGTAGACGGCGCCGCCGCGCAGCGCCGGCGCGAGCCGGGAGGCGGTCCGGAGGGCGAGCGGGCGGAGGTCGCCGGGCAGCGTCTGGGCCGCGCGGCGCAGCGCGTCCTGGCTGGGGGCGGGATCCACCGAGGCGATCAGGAGCGTGTTGGTGTCCGTGATCGGGTCGCGGGCGACGTTCGGGATCGCCCGGCGCAGGGTCGCGGCCAGCACCTTCTCGAGCCGGTCGGACCCCTCGGGGTGGCCGACGTTGAGCACGAGCACGCCGCCGGGCCCGAGCTTCTCGCGGGCCAGGTCGAAGAACTCGACGGTGGCGAGGTAGAACGGGATGTAGGGCTGCCGGTAGGCGTCGACGAAGATCGCGTCGTAGCCCGGGTCGGCACGGCGCAGGAACGGCCGCGCGTCCTCCGTGTGGAGCTTGACCTCCGGCCGGTCCTCCATCCCGAAGTACTTCTCGCCGATGTCGAACAGCTCGCCGTCGATCTCGACCGCGTCGATCCGGGTCCGCGGGAAGTACTTCGCGTACGCGCGCAGCGGTGGTGCCGGCGCCGTTGCCGAGGATCGCCATCCGCCGCGGCGGCTCCGAGAGCACCGCGAACGGGTCGATCAGGTAGCCGTCCCACACGTTGTGGGTCAGGACCGTGTCCGGGTGGTAGACGGAGTGGACGGCCTGGCCCTCGTTGAGCTCCAGGTGGCGCTCGCCGTCGGGGTACTCGACCACGCGCGCGTACTGGTACTCCGTGTCCGCCTCGTGGATCACCTCGCCCTCGCCGGCCGCCTTGACCGTCCCGACCGGCACGGCGAGCAGCGCGGCGACGGCCGCCGGCGCGGCGATCCAGCGCCACCCCAGGCCCAGAGAGGACACCGCCGCGAGCGCGATCGCGAACGTCAGGAACGTCCGCTGCGTGCCCACCAGCGGGATCAGCAGCAGCGCCGAGAGGAACGTGCCGAGCAGCGAGCCGACCGTCGAGATCGCGTACATCCGCCCGGCGGTCTCGCCCGAGTCCTCGATCGAGTGCAGCTTCAGGCGGATCGCCCACGGCGACACCGCGCCGAGCATCAGCACCGGGATCGCGACGAGCGCGAGGACGCCGATCAGCGAGCCCGCGAACACGCCGACCGACAGCGTGTCGAACGCGTCGACGCTCAGCGAGAGGAACGGGTCGGCGACGAACGGGACGAGCGCGAGCAGCACCGACGCGATCACCACGAGCACGCACAGCCCGCGCAGGTGCGGGTGCCGGTCGGCCATCCGCCCGCCGAACCAGTAGCCGACGGACAGCGCCACGAGCACGATCGCGATCGTGTTCGCCCACACGATCGTGGAGTCGCCGAAGAACGGCGCCATCAGGCGCGCCGCGGCGATCTCCGCGCCCAGGGTCGAGGTGCCGACCGTGAACACGAGCAGCTCGAGGAACGGGAAGCGGCGGGGAGCCATCCGGCCCTGAGTATGGCGAGCCGCCCGCGTGATCCCGGCGGGTCCGGCGCGGGTACCCTGTGGGCGCATGACCACGAGCACTATTCAGAAGTGGATCTGCGAGTCGTGCGGGTTCATCTACGACCCCGCGGAGGGCGACCCGGACGGCGGGATCCCGGCCGGCACGGCGTTCGACGACATCCCGGGCGACTGGTTCTGCCCGGTCTGCGGCGCCCGCAAGGCCGACTTCTCGCCCTACGAGGATTGAGTTGACCGCGCGCCCCGGGCCCGGGGAAGAGCTCAACACGGACGGCCCGCCGACCACGCCGCGCCAGGCGGCGACGGTGATCCTGCTCCGCGGCGGCCGCGAGCGGCTCGAGGTGCTGCTCGTCAAGCGCAACCCGGAGCAGCGCTTCATGGGCGGCGCCTGGGTGTTCCCCGGCGGCGCGGTCGACGCCGGCGAGGGCGAGGGCGACGCCGCGCACCGCGCCGCCGGCATCCGCGAGGTGGCGGAGGAGGCCGGGATCGCGCTGGCCGATCCGGACGCGCTGGTGCGCTTCTCGCGCTGGATCACCCCCGCGGTGGTGAAGATCCGCTTCGACACGCACTTCTTCCTCGCCACCGCGCCCGACGATGCGGAGCCGCGGCCGGACGGCGCGGAGACCGTCGACCTGGGCTGGTTCACGCCGCACGGCGCGATCGAGGCGCACGAGCGCGGCGAGATCCTGCTCGTGTTCCCGACGATCAAGACGCTCGAGCAGCTCGGCGCGTTCGACTCCGCCGACGCGCTGCTGGAGTGGGCGAGCGGGCGCGAGATCGAGCCCGTCGAGCCGCAGGTGATCGAGAGCGGCGGGAGCGCGCGCATCGTCCTGCCGGGCGAGCCGGGGTACCGATCGTGATCGTCGCCGTCACCGGGCCCACCGGGGACATCGGCCGCGCGCTGCTGCGCACGCTCGACGCCGACCCGGCCGTCGACCAGGTCCTGGGCATGGCGCGGCGGCCGTTCGACCCGGCGTCGATGGGCCTGGCCAAGACGGAGTACCGCCAGGGCGACGTGCTCGACCGCGAGGCCGTGCGGACGCTTCGCCGCCGAGGCCGACGTGCTCGTCCACCTCGCGTTCATCATCCTCGGCGGCCGCGAGGAGACGCGCTCGGTCAACCTCGAGGGCTCGCGCAACGTGTTCGAGGCCGCCGCCGAGCGCGGCGTCGACCGGCTCGTCTACACCTCCTCGGTCGCCGCCTACGGCTTCCACAAGGAGAACCCGCAGCCGCTCACCGAGGACGTGCCCGCGCGCGGCACCGACGCGCACTACTACTCGGCGCAGAAGGCCGAGCTCGAGGACACGCTGCGCGAAGCGCTCGACGGCACGGACGTCCCCGCCTACGTGTTCCGGCCCTGCATCGTCGCGGGCGGCGACGCGATGGCGCTCGTCGAGGCGTTCCCGAAGCTCGCTGCGCAAGTCCCCGCTCCCGCTCGCCAAGCCGATCCTGCCCGAACCCCGGGACGCCGTTCCAGCTCGTGCACACGGAGGACGTCGCCAGCGCGCTCGCGGCCGCCGTGCGCGGCGACGGCCCGCCCGGCGTCTACAACCTCGCCGCCGACGGCACGATGACCGCCGGCGACCTCGCGAAGGCGTTCGGCTGGCTGTCGGTGCCGATGCCGAAGGTCGGGCGTCGACGTCGCCGCCGAGGCCGTCGGGCGGCTCCCGTTCATGCCCGCGCAGGCGTCGTGGATCAACGCCATGCGCGTGCCGGTGGTGATGGACACCTCGCGCGCCCGCACCGAGCTCGGGTGGGAGCCCGTGTTCGACACGCGCGCGACGCTGGAGGACACGGCGGCCCAGGCGCGCGAGCGCGGCCTGATCTGACGGCTAGACGAAGCGCTTCACGAACGCGAGAGCGGTGTCGGCGACCTCGCGCCAGCCGCTGTCGATCGTCAGGGCGTGGCCGCGGTTCGGCATCTCGACGAACTCGGTCACGCCCTGGTTGCGCATCTGCTTCTTGTAAGAGGCGTGGGCGATCGAGTGCGGGACGGTGTGGTCCTTCTCGCCCGAGACGATCAGCATCGGCCCGCGGTCCGGGTTGGAGGTGTCGACCTTGAGCTCGGTCCACGGGTTGAGGTTCGCCGTCGCCGCCTGGAACAGCGGCGCGCCCGGCGCCGGCACCGAGTACGTGTCGTACAGCCGGTGCGCCTCGTCCTCGCTCAGCGTGTTCGCCCAGCCGTAGCGGAACTGGTCGAAGGTCAGCCCGACCGCGCGGTTGCGGTTGGCGGGGTTGCTGAGCACCGGGGAGGCCGACCGCAGCGACGACAGCGGCAGCGGCAGCACGCCGCGGAACGGCGCGGGGTCGATCGCCACCGACACGGCGGCGATCCCGCGACCGGCGAGGATCTGGGTCAACAGCCCGCCGAACGAGTGCCCGACGATCGCCGGCTTGCGCTCCAGCGCGCCTGCGACGTCCTCCATGTGGTCGGCGACCTGGCCGACGCGCTTGCGGGCGAACACCTCCGGATGCGCCTTGGCCTCCTCGACCGTGTCCGGGTCGTCCGGCCAGCCGGGCGTGAGCCCCGGGAACCCGGCCTCCTCGAACACCGCGGCCCACGGCTCCCAGCTGCTCGGCAGCAGCCACAGCCCGTGCACGAACATGACCGGCATCGCGTCCGCGGCGTTCGCCCGCGCGATCTGCTCCTGCTCGCGGGCGCTGATGGACAGCGACATCTGGGACGGTGCGGTCGCCATGGGGGCCTCCGGCTGAGGGGAACGGGCCTGACCCGGAACGCTACAGGCGCGGCACCGCCGCTTCATGAATACGGCAACACGGCGGTGAACTACGGCAATCCTGCCGATGGCGCGGGGCCGTGCCGTCCGTAGCTTCCGCCGGGTCACCCCTTCCACCACAGGAGACCCGATGAACCTCTATGCCATCCGCCGCCGCGACTTCTGGGGCACGCCCGAGGAGCTCCAGCAGACCGCCGAGCGCTCCGCCGAGGTCGGCGAGGAGATGAGCGACGACGTCCGCTGGATCCGCACGTACGTCGTGCGCGAGGAGTCCGGCAAGCTGGGCACCGTCTGCCTCTACGAGGGCACCAGCGCCGAGAAGGTGCGCGAGCAGGCCGAGCGCACGGGCATGCCCGCCGACGAGGTCACGCTCGTGGCCGACACGGTCATCGTCCGCCCGGACCCGCAGCCGGTCGCGCCCTAGCCACGGGCGTAGACTCGCGCGATGGAGGACGGCGTGATCGGCAGAGCGTCCGACCGGGCGTGGCTCGCCGACGCGATCGCCGCGGCGATCGACGGCAGCGGCGGGCTCGTCCTGCTCGCCGGCGAGGCGGGAGTCGGCAAGACCCGCCTCGCCGAGGAGGCCGTGCGCGGCGCCGACGTGGACGTCCTGCGCGGCGCCGCGACGGCCACCGCGACACCGCCCTACGGCCCCGTCGTGGGCGCCCTGCGCAGCCACCTGCGCGCCGCGCCCGAGGCGTTGCGGGCGTGCGGCCCGCTGCGCGGGCAGCTGGCGCTGCTGCTGCCCGAGCTGGGCGAGCCCGTCGCCGGCCGACCGCGCGACGCTCTTCGAGGCCGTCCGCTGCGCGCTCGCCACGATCGCCCCCCGCCGCCCGGCCGTCGTCCTGCTCGACGACCTCCAGTGGTCCGACGCCGCGACGCTCGAGCTGCTGAGCGCGCTCGCCTCGCCGCTGCGCGAGCTGCGCCTGCTCGTCGTCGCGGCCTACCGCTCGGACGAGCTGCCGCGCGACCATCCGCTCCGCCGCCTGCGCGCCGACCTGCGGCGCGCCCGCGCGCTGCGCGAGCTGCACGTCGCCCCGCTCGGCGAGGACGCGACCGCCGCGCTGGCGGAGCGGGTGCTCGGCGAGCCCGTCTCCCCCGCGCTCGCCGCGGTGCTGCACGACCGCACGCAGGGGATCCCGTTCTTCCTCGAGGAGCTCGCCCAGGCGCTGCGCGCGGGCGGCCGGCTCTGTCGGACGCGCGCGGGCTCGCGCTCGACGGTGACGCGGAGCTGCCCGTGCCCGACACCATCCGCGACGCCGTCCTGCTGCGCACGGCCGGGCTCTCCGACGAGGCCCGCAACGCCGCCGAGGCGGCGTCCGTGGCCGGCGCGGAGTTCGACCTCGCGCTCGTCGCCGGCGCTCGACTGCGAGGCGGGGCTCGGCGAGCTGCTGCGCACCGGCCTCGTCGAGGAGCGCGAGGCGGGCCGCGCGGCGCTTCCGCCACGCGCTCGCGCGCGGCGCCGATCTACGAGAGCGTGCCGTGGCTGCGGCGGCGCGCGCTGCACCGCCGCCTGGCCGCGGAGCTCGAGGCCGGCGGACGGCACGATCACCGAGATCGCCGCCCACCTGCTCGCCGCCGGCGAGCGCGAGCACGCGGTCAACGCGCTGCTGGCCGCGGCGGCCGAGCTGGCCTCCGTCCACGCCTACCGCGACGCCGCCCGCACCGGCCGCCGCGCGCTGGAGCTGTGGGAGGCCGCCGAGCACGAGGACGAGCGGCTTGCGGGCGCTCGAGCGCTACGCGCAGTGGGCCGAGCTCGCCGGCGAGCTGTCGGAGGCGACGCGCGCGCTGCGCGAGGCGGCGGCCGCCCGCGCGGGCGAGGACGCGGCCGAGCTCCAGCGGCGGCTCGGCGGCCTCTACGAGCTCCAGGGCGACCGCGAGCGCGCGCTGGCGGCGCGACGGGTGGCCGCCGAGGCGTTCGCCGCCGCCGGCCGCCCGGCGAGGCGGCCCGCGAGCGGCTCGCCGCCGCGGCCTACCTCCAGAGCTCCGGCCGCCACAGCGAGGCGGTCGAGCTCGCGACGCTCGCGGGCGAGGAGGCGGTCCGCGCCGAGCGGGTCGACCTGCGCGCCCGCGCGCTCGGGCTCCAGGGCGTCGCGCGGGCCAAGCGCGGCGAGTTCGCCGACGGCGCCGAGACCGTGCGCGCCGGCCTGTCGCTCGCTCTGGAGCACGAGCTGACCGCGGAGGCCGCCGAGCTGTATCAGCGCCTCGGCACCGTGCTCGAGACCGGCGCCGACTACGGCGGCGCGCAGCAGGCGCTGGCCAGCGCGCTCGACCTGTGCGAGGCCGGCGGAACCGAGGAGCAGACGCACGTCTGCCTCAGCTGCATGGCGTACGTCCTGCGGGAGCTGGGCGAATGGGATCGCTCGGCCGAGCTGTGCCGTGAGCTCGAGGCGGGCTCCGGCGCGCCGGACCGCACGCTGGTGGTCGACGGCATCCTCGGCTCGATCCACGGCTTCCGCGGCGACGCCCGCCGTGCGCGCCCGCTGCTGCTCCGCTGCCTCACCACCGGGACGCGGCTCGACGTGGTCTCGATGACGGTCGACAGCGCCGCCGCGCTGGGCTGGCTGGACGCGGACGCCGGCGAGCAGGAGTCCGCCGCGGGCCACTACCGCCTCGTGCTGGAGCGCTGGCAGCGCAGCGAGGACCACCACTACGCCGTCGCGCCGCTGCGCCTCGCGGCGTGTCACTTCGCCCGGCACGGCGACCTCGGCCGTGCCCGCGGCTGCGCCGAGGCCCTGTCCTCGATCGCCGCGGCCGCCGGGCACGCCGACGCGCTCGCCGCGCTCGCCCACGCGCTGGCCGAGACGGCGCTCGCCGAGGGCGACGCCGACGCGGCGGCGGACCAGCTCGGGCGCGCCCTCGAGCTGCACGACGACGCTCGACATCCCGTTCGAGCGCGCCCACCTGACGCTGCGCGCCGGTTTCGCGCTCGCCGCGGCCGGCCGCCGCGAGCAGGCGACCGACCACCTGGCCGACGCCCACCGCCGCGCCCGCCGGCTCGGGGTGCGCGGGATGGCGGCGGAGGCGGCGGCCGAGCTGGGGCGGCTCGGCGCCTCGCTCGAGCAGACGCTCGGGCCCGCGCGCGGCGGCCGAGCACGAGACGGCCGGCCTGTCGCGGCGCGAGCTCGAGGTCCTGCGGCTGGTCGCCGCCGGGCGCACGAACCGCGAGATCGCGCGGCGAGCTGTTCCTCAGCTCGCGGACGGTCGACATGCACGTGCGCAACATCCTCGCGAAGCTGCGCTGCCGCTCGCGCACCGAGGCGACGGCGCGCGCCGGCGAGCTCGGGCTGCTGTCGCGCACCGGGTAGCCGCACCAAGCGGAACCCAGGTTCCCGTACCGGCGGACACGTGCTCCCCGCGCTGCTTTGCGGTTGGCCAGAGGCGAGAGTGGTGCAGACCCCTCCCCTCTCTGATTCCGGAGCCTCACACCTACATGGCAACCATCCAACGCTGGACGCTCGTGGTGGTCTGCGCGGCCACGATGATGCTGATGCTCGACATCGCCGTGGTGAACACGGCGCTCTCGCGCATCGCCGAAGACCTCGACACGGGCCTCAGCGGCCTCCAGTGGGTCGTCGACGCCTACACGCTCGCGCTCGCGAGCGTCGTGCTGACCGCCGGCGCGCTCGCCGACCGTCTCGGTCGCCGCCGCCTGTTCACGATCGGCCTCTCGGTCTTCACCGTCGCTTCAGGGCTCTGCGCGATGGCGCAGGACATCGTGTTCCTGAACTCCGCTCGCGCGGTCCAGGGCATCGGCGCCGCGATCATGTTCGCCGTCTCGCTCGCGCTGCTCGCCAACGCGTTCCCCGGCGCCAAGGAGCGCGCCGGCGCGCTCGCCGCCTACGGCGCCACGATCGGCGCCTCGTTCGCCATCGGCCCGCTCGCCGGCGGCCTGCTCACCAGCGGGCTCGACTGGCAGTGGATCTTCCTCGTCAACATCCCGATCGGCATCGCGTGCCTCTACGTCACGCGCCGCTACGTCGCCGAGTCGCGTGACCCGAACGCGCACGGCGTGGACTACGCGGGCCAGGTCACGCTGACCGCCGGCCTGTTCCTGCTCGTGCTCGCGCTGCTGCGCGGCAACGAGGACGGCTGGGGCAGCACGCTGATCGTCGCCGAGCTGGTCGGCGCCGTCGCCGCGCTCGCCTCGTTCGTGGCGATCGAGCTGCGCTCCAAGGCCCCGATGCTGCCGATGCGCTTCTTCCGCAACGGCTCGTTCTCGGGCGCGCAGATCACGGCGTTCGCGATCTCCTCGTCGTTCTTCGCGATCTTCCTGTACATCACGATCTACCTTCAGCAGATCCTCGGGCTGTCGGCGATCGAGGCGGGTCTGGTCTACGTGCCGGGCACGCTCGTGATGCTCGTGGTGTCGGGCGCGACCGCGCAGCTCGGGGCGAAGATCCCGGCGCGGACGATGATCTCCGTCGGCCTCGCGCTGGTCGCCGTCGGCATGGGCCTGACCATGCTGGCCGGCGAGAACTCGTCGTGGCTGATGCTGATGCCGGGCTTCATGACCGCCTCGATCGGCACCGGCCTCTTCAACCCGGCGCTCACCAACGTGGCGCTGTCGTCGGTGCCGCCGGAGCAGAGCGGCGTGGCCGCGGGCGTGAACGACACGTTCCGCCAGGCCGGCATCGCGGTCGGCGTCGCCGCCCTCGGCGCGCTGATCCCGGCCGACCACGCGTTCGGCGGCGACGCCGGCACGTACGTGAGCGGCATGCACGACGCGCTGCTCGTCGGCGGCATCTTCGCCGCGGTCGGCGCGCTCGCCGGCTGGATCCTCATCTCCGACAAGTACGGCGCGGCGGCCGAGACGCCCGCCGAGGAGACCTCCGAGGCGCCGCGCCATCCAGCCCCGCCCCGCGTACGAGGCGGCCTAAGCACTCCGCCCGTCAAGCCGGTCCGCCACCAGCTCCGCGATCGCCAGCGAAGCGGTGGCGGCCGGCGACGGCGCGTTGAGGACGTGCAGCGCGTGGGCGGTCTCGGCGAACGCGAAGTCGTCGAGCAGGGACCCGTCCCGACCCACAGCCTGAGCCCGGACCCCCGCGGGTCCGGGCTCCACGTCGTCCAGGCGTCAGCTCCGGGACGTAGCGGGGAGGTCGCCGACCGTGATGCGGCGGCTCGCCGCGCCCGCGATCTCGCGTAGGCCCGTGCGCCACCAGCGGCGCACGAGGCGGGCCGTGCCGGGCCAGCGCAGCGTCGCGCCGAGGTCGGCGCGGCGGACGCGGGCGAGCCGGTACGCGTCGCGCGCGCCGGCCAGCAGGGCGGTCGGGCCGAGCAGCACCTCGCCGTGGATCGTGCGCGACAGGTGGACGCCGAGGAACGGCAGGTCCGGGTCCGGCACGGGGTAGATCTGGCCGCGGACGAGGTGCGTGCGGTCCGGCTTCAGCCGCAGGTAGGCGCCGCGGAAGGGGACGATCCGGAGGTCGCTGCGGGCGCCCGAGGCGCGCGGCGAGCACGTCGGACCAGGCGCCCGCGCAGGTCACGGCGTGACCGAATGCAAGACCTCGACCCCTCCCGGAGGACGATCTCGACGCCGTCGGGGCGGTCGACCACGGCCTGCACGCCGACGCCGGTGCGCACCTCGCCGCCGTGCCGCTCGAGGTCGCGCGCGTAGGCGGCGGCGACGGCGGCGAAGTCGACGATCCCCGTCTGCGGCGAGTGCAGCGCGGCGAGGCCCGGTCGCGGCCGGCTCGACCTCGCGGATGTCCGCCGGCGTCGAGGCGGCGCAGGCCCGGCACGCCGTTCTCGCGCGAGCGGCGCTCGAGCTCGTCGAGCCGCGGCAGGTCCTCCTCGCGGACCGCGACGACGAGCTTCCCGCACGGGTCGGCCGGGATCGCGTGCTCGGCGCAGTACTCGTACAGCGCGTCGGCGCCCTGCGCGGCACAGCCGCGCCTTCAGCGAGCCCGGGCCGGTAGTAGATGCCCTGGTGGATGACGCCGCTGTTGTGCGACGTCTGGTGCGCGCCGATCCGCGGCTCCCGCTCGAGGACGGTCACGCGGCGGCCGCGGAGCGCCAGCGCGCGGGCCGTCGCCAGGCCGACGATGCCGCCGCCGACGACCGCGACGTCGGTGTTCACGCGTCGAGCAGGTCGAGCGCGGCGCCGACCACCGACTCCGCGTCGATCTGGTGGTGCTCGTACAGCTCGCCGATGTCGCCCGACTGGCCGAAGCGCTGCACGCCGAGGCACGCGATCCCGTCGCGGCCGAGGAACGCGAGCGTGTGCGGGTGGCCGTCGAGCAGCGTGACGACGGGGACGCGGTGGGGGAACAGCTCGTCGATCGCGCGCCGGGTCGCCCTCGCCGAGGCCGGCGCGGGCCTGGAAGGAGCGGAACAGCAGGTCGGCGCTGGTGACGCACACGACCTCGGCCTCGATGCCGGCCTCCTTCGCGAGCACGTCCGCCGCCTCGATCGCCTCGGGGACGAGCGCGCCCATGACCGCGATGACGACGGCGGGCTTCTCGGCCTTGCGCAGCGGATAGCCGCCCTTGAGCACCTGCTCGCGCGTGCCCGTGTGGAGCGACTGGTCGATCGGCCGCGTCGAGAGGCGGAAGTAGGCGGACGTGCCGTCCTCGCGGCCGAGCTGCGACAGCGCGTGCAGCAGCGTCCACTCGAGGTCCTGGCCGAACGCGGGCTCCCAGGCGACGCAGCCGGGCTGCTCGATCCCGATCGAGGGCGTGATCACCGACTGGTGGGCGCCGCCCTCGGGGCCGAGCGTGACGCCGCTCGGCGTGCCGACGAGGATCGACTGGCCGCCCGCGTAGATGCCGAACGACCACGGCTCGAGCGCGCGCGACACGAACGGGTCGTAGATCGTGCCCACCGGCAGCAGCGGCTGGCCGTCGCGCGACCACGTGGCGCCCGAGCTCGCCGAGCAGCCCGACGAGGTTCACCTCGGCGATCCCGAGCTCGATGTGGCGGCCGTGGTCGGTCTCCCGCCAGCGGACGAGCGTGTCGGTGTCGTCGGCGAACCAGTCGATCCGGTCGCCGAGCGCCCAGATGCCCGACCTTGTTGATCCAGCCGCCGAGGTTGGTGGAGGTGCCGACGTCCGGCGAGACGGTCACGACGCGCTCGGCGACGTCGGGCGCCTCGCGCGACGAGGTCGACGAAGAAGCGCCCGAACGCCTGCTGGGTGGACTCCTGCGCCCTTGTGCTCGCGGCCGAGGTCGTCCGGGACCCGCGGGCGGCGCGCCGCCTGCCCGCGCGGCGGCCGCTCGCAGCCGCTGCGCGGCGGCCGCGCACAGCTCGGCCTCGGGGCTCGTGTGGTCGAAGCCGGCCCACGGGTCGTCCGGGTCGGTGCCGAGCTGGGCGGCGAGGTCGGCGAACTGCTCCGGGTTGAGCAGCGCGGAGTGGTTGGCCGGGTGGCCCTCGGTCGGCAGCGACCAGCCCTTGATCGTGTAGGCGAAGACCACGGTGGGGCGGCTGCGCTCGGCGTCCGCCTGGCGGTACGCGTCGATCAGCGCGCCGAGGTCGTGGCCGCCGAGGTCGCGGAAGGTGGCGAGCAGGTCCTGGTCCTCGAGCTCGTGCGTGTCGACCTCGAGGCGCTCGCGCAGCTCGGGCGCGTCCGCGCGCAGCAGCCGCTGGTACTCCTCGTTGGGCATCGCGTCGACGCGCTCGCGCAGCGGCTGGTGGCGCGGCGAGCCTCGGGCCGTACTTGACCATCACGCAGTGCCAGCCGGCGGCCTCGAACATCGCCGCGAGACGGCCGGCCGCGATGTCCGGCACGACGCGGTCGAGCGACTGGCGGTTGAGGTCGATCACCCACATGACCTCGCCGAGCTTGGAGACCATCGGGTCCGCGATCGCCTCCCAGCACGCGCCCTCGTCCAGCTCGGCGTCGCCGATCAGCGCGATCTGGCGGCCCGCCGCGCGGGACCTCGAACTGGCCGGCGACGTAGCGGTGCGCGAGCGCGCCCCAGATCGGCGCGGTCGCGCCGAGGCCGACGGAGCCGGTCGAGTAGTCGACCGGGTCCGGGTCCTTCGTGCGGCTGGGATACGACTGGAGGCCGCCGTACTGGCGCAGGCGTGGTGAGGTAGCGGCGGTCGAGCCGGCCGAGCAGGTAGTTGATCGCGTGCAGCACCGGCGACGCGTGCGGCTTCACCGACACCCGGTCCGGGCCCTCCAGGTGCGCGAACCACAGCGCGGTCATCAGGCTCACCATCGAAGCGCTGGACGCCTGGTGGCCGCCGACCTTCACGCCGGACCGGTTCGGCCTGACCCGGTTGGCGTGGTGGACGATCGCCGTCGCGAGCCACAGCACGCGCCGCTGGACGCGGTCCAGCGTCTGGAGGTCGAGCTCCGGCTCCGCGGTGACGGCCACGCCCTCAGCCTACGCGGCCGGGGCCGGGGCTACACCCGGGCGCCGCGCAGGGCGGGCAGGACCTGCTCGCCGTACACCTCGATCGACTTCATCGGCGCCGCGCCGGAGTTGTTCTGGAGCACGATCACGGTCGCGCCCAGCTCTTCGAGCTCGCGCAGGCGCTTGACGTGCGTCTCGGGGTCCGAGCCGATGATCGCGTTCTGCGCGAACTCCTCGTCGGAGATCTCCTGCTCGCCGTGCTCGTACATCTCCTGCGGCTTGTGCCAGTCGCGCGTGAAGTGGTCCGGCGGCTGGGCGCCCTTCCACTTGCGGGCGGCCTCGAACGCGGCCTCGTCGGTCTCCGCCCACGACCACAGCGCCTGGAAGACGATCTCGCCGTCGCCCTCCTTGCCGGCCTTGCGGCGCGCCTCGCGGTAGGCGTCGACGACCTCGGGCGTGGACTCGGGGTCGGGCAGCGTCCACAGCCCGTCGCCCCACCTGCCGGCGACCTCGGCGGCCTGCGGCCCGAACGCCGACACCCAGATCGGCGGCCGCTGCTCGGGGAGCGTGTGGAGCTTGAGGTCCGTGGCCTTGTAGAAGCGCCCGCCCTCGGTGATCGTCTCGCCCTTCCACAGCCGGTCGATCATGCTCAGCGCCTCGTCCATGCGGGCGATCTGGTCCTTCGGGCTCGGCCACTCGTCGCCGACCGGCACCTCGTTCAGCGCCTCGCCGGAGCCGATCCCGAGGAACGGGCGGCCGGGGAACAGCCGGTCCAGCGTCGCCCAGGCCTGCGCGATCAGCGCGGGGTGGTAGCGGGCGCCGGTGGACGTCACGCCGGTGCCGATCGGGAGCGTCGTGACCTGGCCGGCGGCGCCGAGCCAGATCCACGTGTGGCCGGACTCGCCGGGCTCCCACCAGGGCTGGAGGTGGTCGGACGCCGAGATGCCGTCGAAGCCGGCCTTCTCGGCGGCGACGGCCTGCTGGAGCAGCTCCTCGGGAGGGAACTCCTCCTGCGAGGCGCCGTAGAAGTATCGAGTGGAGGGCATGGTGGCCGGGCTACCCGGTGACCGCGCCTCGTGAGCGTCCCGAGCGGTCCGGGAAGCTGGAAGCATTGGCGGGTGGATCTCGGCGTCCATCTGCCGTTGATGCAGTTCGGCGAGGAGGCGCTGTCGCTGCGGCGGCTGGAGGCGACCGTCGATGCCGCGAGGGACTGCGGATTCGCGGCGGTCTCGGCCAACGATCACCTCGTCTTCCAGACACCGTGGCTCGACGGGCCGACGGCGCTCGCGAGCATGATCGAACGCTCGGGCGCGATGACGCTGGCGACGACGATCTCGCTGGCGGCGCTCCGCGGGCCCGTGCCCGTGGCCAAGGCGCTCGCCGCGGTCGACCTCCTCTCCGAAGGGCGACTGGTCGCGGGCGTCGGCCCGGGTTCGTCCGCACGCGACTACCGGGTGCTGGGCATCCCCTTCGAGGAGCGCTGGCAGCGCTTCGACGAGGCCGTCGCCGTGCTGCGAGCGCTGCTGAGGGGAGAGGAGATGCCCGAGCGGCTGCGCTACTACCCCGTCCCGCCCGACCTCGCGCTGGCGCCCGGTCCACATCGGCGCGAGGGCATCCCGCTGTGGATCGGGAGCTGGGGCTCCCGCGCGGGGCTTGCTCGCGTCGCCAGGCTCGGCGACGGGTGGATCGCCTCGGCCTACAACACGACACCTGAGCGCTTCGGCGACGCCCGGATCGCGCTCGGCCGTGCGCTCGAGGACCGCGGGCGGGAGCCGGGCGGCTTCCCCAACGCGCTCGCGACGATGTGGACGTGGATATCGCGCGATCGGGCGGAGGCCGATCGCGTGCTCGCCGACGTGCTGGCTCCGGTCCTCAACCGAGATCCCGGCGAGCTCCGGGCGCAGGTCTGCGTCGGTCCTGCGGAGCACTGCGCCGAGCTCCTGTCGCGCTACGCCGAAGCCGGGTGCCAGCGCGTCTACCTGTGGCCGCTGGGCGATGAGGCGCGGCAGCTCGAGCTGGTCGCGGAGACTGTGGCCCCGCAGTTGAATTGACGATCGCCGTGGACCGCCCGACTTTCGTGACGCCGATGAAGGCTGTGCTGACCGCTGAGCGGCCGGCCGGCCCGGAGTGGGTGTTCGAGCGCAAGCTCGACGGCATCCGCTGCCTGGCGGTCAAGGAGTGCGGGCGCACGCGGCTGTACTCGCGCAACGAGCTGTCGCTCGACGACCGCTACGCGCCGCTGGCCGCCGCGCTTCACGCCGATCCCGCCGACGGCTTCGTGATCGACGGCGAGGCGGTCGCCTTCGTCGGCGGGCGCGACCGGTTCGGCGGCGGCGAGGGCGGCGAGCTCTTCTACTACGTCTTCGACGTGCTGTTCGCGGACGGCCGCGACGTCCGCTCGCTCCCGCTCGAGGAGCGGCGGCGGGTGCTCGAGGGCGTGCTGGGCTGGAGCGACCCGCTGCGCATGACCGAGCAGATGACCGGCGACGGCGCGGCGCTGCTCGCCGGCGCATGCGCCGACGGCTGGGAGGGCCTGATCGCCAAGCGCCTCGGCACGCCGTACGTGTCCGCCCGCTCGCGCGACTGGCTCAAGCTCAAGTGCACGCGCGCGCAGGAGCTCGTGATCGGCGGCTTCACCGCCCCGCGCGGCGCGCGCACCGACCTCGGCGCGCTGCTCGTGGGCCACTACGACGGCGACCGCCTCCGCTACGCCGGCAAGGTCGGCACGGGCTTCAGCCACGCGACGCTGCGCGAGCTGTCCGAGCGGCTCGCCCCGCTCGTCCGCGACACGTCCCCGTTCGAGCCCGAGAAGGGCATCCCGCGCGCCGCGACCTGGGTCGAGCCCGAGCTCGTCGCGCAGATCGCGTTCATGGAATGGACCCCCGACGGCCGCCTGCGGCACCCCTCCTTCCTGGGCGTGCGCTTCGACAAGTCCGCGCGCGAGGTCACGCGCGAGGAGCCGTAGGGTGGACAGCCCATGAACGGTGCGGAGGCGTCTCGGTGAGCGTGTTCCGGGAGGCCGAGCTCCGCTACCTGGCCGGCGGGCGGCAGCTCGGGCGGATCGCGACGGTCGGCGCGGACGGCACGCCGCACGTGGTCCCGGTCGCGTTCTTCTACAACGCGGCGCGCGACACGATCGACATCGGGGGCCACGAGCTCGAGCGGACGAAGAAGTTCCGCGACGTCGCCAGGACCGGCCGCGTCGCGATCGTGATCGACGACCTCGCGAGCACGGACCCGTGGCATCCGCGCGGCATCGAGATCCGCGGGCGCGGCGAGGCGATCGCGCTCCCGACGCCGCTGATCCGGATCCATCCCGAGCGGATCGTCGTCTGGGGCCTCGAAGGGGGCGCCGCGCGCGCACGGTTGCGCGGTAGGGCGCTACGTCACTCGACGACCACGGTCATGCGCATCCCGGGCGCGTGCAGGGAGCAGACGAGGTCGTAGGTGCCCGCGCGCTCGAAGCGATGCGTGAACCGGCTGCGGTTGCGCGCGCGGGTCCCGAAGCGCTGCGGTCCGGACCTCGACGGTGACGGCGTGCGACTGCCGTGACTGCCACACCCACGTCAGCTCGTCGCCGACGCCGACGCGCACGGTCGGCCTGTCGATGCCCGCGAAGAAGGCGTTGTCGACGATCGCGACCTGGCCTGGTTCCAGCGCAGGCGGCGGATCGGCGGGGATGACCGCCGGCGCGGGCGGTCCCGTGGCCTTCGCCGCCGACGCCGCGCGCGCGAGCGCCGCCCGCGGGTAGGCGGCGGCCGGGTCGCTGACCAGGCGTGTGGTCGCGCGGCGCAGGTCGCGCACGAAGACCGCCCGGGTGTCGTCGCGGCCGGCGGCCGGGAGGTTCGTCGCCGCCGAGGCGAACGCGACGAGCCGACCGTCGTCCGAGATGCTCGGGTCGGCGGCGTCGCCGTCGGCGGCGGCGCCCGCCCGGCCGGTCGCGCGGCTCACGAGCGTCGTGGCGCCCGAGGCGCGCGTCCAGGCCCGTACCTGCGCGGCGTCCCCGTGCAGCGACGTGTAGGCGATCGCCCGACCGCCGCGCGAGACGACGGGGTCCAGGACGCGATCCCCGCCGGTCGGCACGGTGATCGTCTTCCGGGTCGCCAGATCGTGCAGCCTGAGCCGCATGCGACCGGCCTCCTCGGTCGTGAACGCGACCCAGCGGCCATCGGGCGAGATCGCCCCGTCGGCCGAGAACGTGCCCGGCGTGCCCGGCGACACGACCGTGGTCGAGCGCCTGCGCAGGTCACGGACCCGCACCTCGCTCCTCGCCGTGCGCACGTCGCCGACCCGCCCCGAGGCGAGCGTGAAGACGAGCCTCGTGCCGTCCGCCGAGAGCCCGGGCTCATAGACGTCGGCGAAGGACCCGCCCCCGACGCGGGCGCCCCGGGCCGCGACGCGCTCGCGCCCCGACGGCAGGTCGCGGACGACGATGGCGGTCCGGCCGCCGCGTATCGCCTGGAACGCGTCGCGGCGGCCGTTCGCGGCCAGCACCGGGTTGTAGTCGGAGTACGAGTCGGCGCCGGCCGGCGCGTCACTGCTCGCGGGGAGCGTCCGCATCCCGCGCATGTCCGTGAGCAGCACGCTGATGCGCCCGTACCGCTTGGCGAAGTTCTGGTTCCCGGCCGACGTCTCGTAGACGACCCGGCGGCCGTCGCCCGAGATCGAGGGGTTGTAGTTGGACACCGGCTTCCCGTCGCCCAACGGGCTGACGAGCCGGCTGCGGCCGCTCCGCAGATCCGCCCGCATCACGGCGATCTCACCGAACTTCACCGCCAGCGGCAGCTTCTGGCGGTAGCTCTCGTAGGTGACGTGACGGCCGTCGCCCGAGATCGCGGGGTTGGACGCGTAGTCCCGGGGCAGGGCGACGAGCGCGCCGCGCGTGGTCGGCGGCGGCCCGTTGTAGCGCGCCTGGTCCAGCCAGCGCGGCAGCTGCGTGAGCTGGCGGCGCAGGAGGAGGCTGCCCTGCGCCTCGGGCATCCAGCCCGCGCGCACGCCCGCGGCCACGCGCTCCGCGAGCACGTCGATGGCCAGCGCCTCGACGTGGGCCGGCGAGCGCCCGTGGAGCCTGGCGATCGACAGCGGCGACAGCTCCGCCCGGCGCAGCGTCCGGAACTGCGCGTCCGTGACCCCGAACAGCTCCGGCGCCGCGCTGGGGACCGCGAACTGGTGCAGCGAGTGGAAGAACACGTGCTGCGCCAGGTGGCCCTGCGTGATGACCCGCGACGCGCGTTCCTCGAGGATCCTCGCTCGCGAGGCGCTGACCCGCGATCGCTCGGGCGCGACGAGCGCCGCCGCCAGGCGCTCGACGTCCGGCCAGCCCCGCTCGGCGGCGAGCTGCGCCAGCGTCCGGCGGTCGTCGCGCAGCTGCTGCCACAGGTCGTGCCGCGTGATCCCCAGCAGCGTGTAGAGGCGCGTCTCGTCGAACGGGACCCAGTGGTTGTAGACCCACGCCTCGGGCGGCAGCCAGTGCGCGGGAGCGTTCTTCGGCGCCAGCGAGTCCGGTGAGGAGGTGACGATCAGCCTCCCCGAGGCGCCGTCCTCCTCGCGAAGAGCGGCGACGAGGAACACAGCGATCGCTGCCGCCGCGGCAACCGCTGCTGCCCACAGCGCGCGGGTCACCCTCACAGGCGCGACTCTAAGCGCGCGCCGGTCAGCTCGGCAAGACGGCCAGGCATCACGAACATCGCGCGTCAAGCCCGTGAGAAGCGCGCGGCCGCGGCGGCGCGCGCGGACTTCCCCGACAGCCGCAGCTTCGCGTAGACGTTCGAGAGGTGGCGCTCGACGGTGCGGGTGCTGAGGAACAGCCGCTCGGCGATCTCCTCGTTGCTCAGCCCGGCCGCCACCAGCTCGAGCACCTCGCGCTCGCGGTCGCTGAGATCGGCGAGGTCGGCGGTCGGCTCGCCGGATCCCAGGAACGCCCGCACCTCGGACAGGAACACCTCCCAGGCCGGCTCCTCCTCCTGGAGCACGTGGTTGTCCCCCTCCAAGGTCACGAACCGCGCGTCCGGCAGCAGCGACGCGAGGCGGCGGCCTTCCTCGTGGGGCACCGCTCCGTCGTCGCGCGCGTGGATGACGAGCGCGGGCTGGGTGACGCGCCGGGCGGTGCCGGTGACGTCCGTGCGGTTGCGTGACCGCCACAGCCGCGCCGCGACCTCCCCGCTGCTGGACGCCTGCTGAAGCTCGTCGTACCAGCGCTTCTGCTCCTCCCCCGCGCTCGGGATGTAGATCGAGCTGAAGACCTGGCGGAACGCGGGGACGGTGCCGCCCCAGCCCACCCGTACGAGCTCGCCCAGCAGGCGGGCCTGCTCGGCGTCGGCGCCGCCGCGGAGATCCCGCCCGCGCGACCAGGTGCCGTACAGGACGAGCCGCGACACCCGGTCGGGGTGCCGCGCGGCGTACTCGATCGCCGTCGGCCCGCCGCCGGACAGCCCCAGCAGGGCGAACCGCTCCAGACCGGCGGCGTCGACGATGGCCTCCAGGTCGCCGACGTAGGTGTCGAGCGTCGGCGTGCCTTCGAACTCGCGATCCGACAGCCCGCACCCGCGCTCGTCGTAGCGGACGAGCGTCTGCCCGCGGCTGAGCTCCCGCACCCAGTGCCGCCAGACCGGGCTCTGCCGCTCGTAGTCGAGGTGCGTCATCCAGTTGCTCGCCTTCACGAGCGGCGGCCCCTCGCCGTCGATCGCGTAGGCGAGCCCGACCCCGTCGGGCGCGGTGCAGAAGCGGGTCTCGTGCCTCAAGGCGAGACCGATCGTACGTGCATCCCGCCACGCGGGCGACACAGGAATGGGTGGTGGCGCCGATGTCGCGCGCGCGGCTTCGCAGGACGCTTCTGAGCGACCCCAACCGTCCCACCCAGGAGGCCGCAGTGACCGCAATCCAGAGTCCCATCCGCAACGGCGTCGACACCGGCCGGATGTTCGCCACGCTGGACCTGATCAAGGACCAGCCGGAGCTGGCGAAGTTCCGCTTCCGCGTCGCCAACCGCTGGGTCGCGCGGCGCGCACAACCGCTCGACGATCAAGGGCTTCTACGCCGCGGGCGGCGAGGACACGACCCGTGCCGCCGAGTTCCAGCTCGACGCCGGCGAGCCGGCGATCCTGCTCGGCGCCGACGAGGGCCCGAACCCGGCCGAGTACCTGCTGCACGCGCTCGCCGCCTGCCTGACCACCTCGATCGTCTACGTCGCCGCGGCGCGCAAGGTCGAGCTGACCTCCGTCGAGTCGGCGCTCACGGGCGACATGGACGTCCGCGGCGCGCTCGGCGTCGACGACGAGCCGCGCAACGGCTTCGAGCGCATCGCCGTCGAGTTCCGCGTCGCCGGCAACGCGCCGGCGGAGAAGCTCCGCGAGGTCGTCGAGCGCGCGCGGCAGCGCTCGGCCGTCTACGACATGGTCACCAACGGCGTGCCCGTCGCGCTCGAGGTCAGCGCGGGCTGATGGAGCTTCAGGCTCACACGGAGGCGGGCGCCCGGCTCGTGGCGCTCGCCGACGGAGCTGGCGGAGGGGCTCGCCGCCAACGCGGCGAGCCACGACCGCGACGGCACGTACCCGTTCGAGGCGATCGACGCGCTCAAGGCCGCCGGCTACTTCGCCGCGCCGGTGCCCGTCGAGCTCGGCGGCCTCGGCGCCGACTCGGCGCACGACCTCGTCGTGGCGTCGAGCCGGCTGGCGCGCGGCGACGCCTCCGTGGCGATCGGCGTGAACATGCACCTCGTCGCGGTGCTGAACATGGAGCGCCGCCGGCAGCGTGGCGGTGGCCGCCGGCGCGGAGCGCCGCGCGGCCGCGTTCGCCGCGTCGCTGGAGCAGATCGCGCGCGACGGCGCCGTGCTCGCCGCCGCCATCAGCGAGCGCGGCCAGGACCTCACCCACCCCGGCACGCGCGCCGAGCGCACCGCGACCGGCTGGCGGATCGACGGCCGCAAGATGTTCTGCACGATGTCGCCGGCGGCGACGCACCTCTACGTCGCGGTGACGTATCCGGACGAGCGAGGGCGTCGACCGCTACGCCTACGCGATGGTGCCCACCGGCGCGCCGGGCGTGACGGTGCACGACGACTGGGACGGCCTGGGCATGCGCGCCTCGGGCAGCCACTCGATCTCGCTGGACGGCGTCGAGCTGCCGGAGGCTGGCGTCCGCGGCGGCTTCCGCGCCGGCGACCCGCTGCCCTACATGGAGCGCAACCTCGTCGCCGGGCTGTTCCACGCGGCCGCCTCGCTGGGGATCGCGGAGTCGGCCGACACGGCCGCGCGCCGCAGCCTCGCCGGCCGGATCAACGGCGACGCGCGGCCGCGCGCCCAGGTGGCCGACAACGTCGTCGACCTCGCCGCGGCGCGGGGCGTGCTGTCGCGCGCGGCGCGGCTGATCGACGACCACCGCGCCGCACATCCGGCGTCCGACGGCAGCGCGGAGGACCTCCACGCGCTGTTCGCCGAGGCGCAGGCGGCCAAGGCGTTCGTCAACGAGGCGGCCGCCCGGATCGTCGAGCGCGCGCTCGCGCTGTCGGGCGGCGCCGGCTACGTGAACGGGAGCCCGCTCGCGCGCGCGTACCGCGACGTGCGGGCCGGCTCGTTCATGCACCCGCTCGGCGCCAACCGCGCATACGACTACCTCGCGGACGTCGCGCTCGGCGAGCCGGCGTCCCTGCACTGACGTGGCGGCGCTCGCCGTCACCGGCGCCGACCCGGGCGCGTTCCGCTCCGCGCTCGGGCGCTTCGCCACCGGCGTCGCGTTCGTCACCGCGGCGCCGGGCGGCGAGCCCGCCGGGCTGATCGTCAACTCGCTCGCGTCCGTCTCGCTCGAGCCGCCGCTCGTGTCGTTCTGCCCCGCGCGAAGCTCGATCACGTGGAGCCGGATGCGGCGCGCGAGGCGGTTCGGCGTGAACGTGCTCGGCCGGGCGCCACGAGTCGTTCGCGCGCGCGGCGATCCCGCCCGGCGCGGACCGCTTCGCCGGCGTCGCGTGGCGCCCCGGCGCGCACGGCGCGCCGCTGCTCGCCGACGCGCTCGCCACGCTCGAGTGCGAGATCGTCGCCGAGCACCCGGCGGGCGATCACTGGATCGTCGTCGGGCGCGTCGACGATGCGCCGCGTCGCCGCCGCGGCCGACCCGCTCGTGTTCTTCGCGGGCGGGTTCGGCACGGTCGGTTAGTGTCACGCCGTGCGGCTGCGAGAAGGCGCTCGGATCGCGGTGATCGGCGCGGGCCCGTCCGGCCTCCTCGCCGCGAAGCACGCGCTCGAGGCCGGCTTCGACGTGACCGTGTTCGAGGCGAGCGACGCGCCCGGCGGGCAGTGGCACACCACGGCGGCGCACAGCGGCGTGTGGCCCGGGATGCGGACCAACACCAGCCGCGCGATGACCGCGTTCTCCGACTTCCCGGCGCCCCCGGAGCACCCGCTGCACCCGGCGGCGGAGCAGATCCGCGAGTACCTCGAGGCGTACGCGCGCGCGTTCGGCGTCGCCGAGCGGATCCGCCTGCACACGCGCGTGAAGGACGTGCGCCCGGGATGGACGGTCGACGGCGAGCCGTTCGACGCCGTGGTCGTCGCGTCGGGCCGCTTCCGCCGGCCGCGGCTGCCTCCGGGGCTCGACGGCTTCCGGGGAGAGCTGCTGCACGCCTACGACTACCCGGGCGCCGAGCCGTTCCGCGACCGCGCCACGCTCGTCTACGGCAACGGCATCAGCGGGCTGGAGATCGCGGCCGACCTGGCGCCGCACGCCCCGGTGGTCTCCGCCTTCCGCAAGCCGCGCTACGTGATCCAGAAGGTGGTCGGCGGCGTCTCCTCCGACTGGCAGTGGTACACGCTGTTCGGCGCGCTCGAGCGCCGCATGCTGCCCGCGCCGGAGTGGGCGCGCCGGCAGCGCGAGCGGATCCTGCGGGTGGCCGGCAACCCGGCCGCGTTCGGCGCGCCCGAGCCGAGCGAGGACCTGCTCGTCGCGCGGGCCTGTCGCTGTGCCAGGACTGGCTCACCCAGGTCGCGCGACGGGCAGCATCGTCTGCCGGCCCGCGCATCGCCGCGGTCGAGGGCACGCGACGTCGTCTTCACCGACGGCTCCGACCGAGCGCGTCGAGGCGATCGTCTGCGCGACGGGCTACGACCTCGACATCCCGTACCTCGACGAGTCCGTGTGGGACGTCACGGGCCGCGACCTCGCCCTCTATCGGCGGACGTTCCACCCCGACCTGCCGGGCCTCGGCTTCGTCGGCCAGTTCTTCGCGCTGGGCCCGTACTTCCCGCTGCTCGAGCTCCAGGCGCGCTGGGTCGTCGCCGTCTGGAGCGGCGAGGTCGCCGTCCCCGACATGCGCGGCGCCGTCACACCTCCGCCCGCCGCGGACGCGCACAACGCCCTCGCGCTCACGCTCTCCGAGGAGCTCGGCGTCGCCCCCGAGCCGATCGACTGGCCGGAGCTGTGCGAGCCGCTGGTGTTCGGCCCGATGCTGCCGCCGCGCTACCGGCTCACCGGCCCCGGCGCGAGCGCGGACGCGGCGGCGCTGTTCGCCGAGCAGCTCGCCGCTTCACCGCGCGCGCCGGTCGACCCGGCCGACCTCGAGTCGCTGCGCGCCTTCGGGATGGAGGCCACCGCTCAGGGCGCCTCGATCGCCATGGCCCGGTGCTAGCTTCCGCCGAAAGCCCCTGAGGACCGGAGGAGAAGCAGCGTGGCCGCAACCGACACCGAGGTCAAGACCTACGAGAACTTCATCGACGGGGAGTGGAGCGCCCCCGCCGAAGGCCGCACGGAGGCGGTGCTGAACCCGGCGAACGGCGAGACGATCGCGCAGGCGCCGCTGTCCACCGAGGAGGACGTGAACCGCGCCGTCGCCGCGGCGCGCACGGCGTTCGAGACGTGGTCGCAGACCACGCCGATGGAGCGCTCGAACGCCCTGCTCAAGCTCGCGGACGCGCTCGAGGAGCGCGCGGACGAGATCGGCCGGCTCGAGGCCACCAACGCCGGCAAGCCGCTCCAGGCGTTCATGGACGACGAGGTCCCGGCGATGGTCGACAACCTGCGCTACTTCGCCGGCGCCGCGCGCAACATGGAGGGCAAGGCGGCCGGCGAGTACCTCGAGGGCTACACGTCGTGGCTCCGCCGCGAGCCGGTCGGCGTCGTCGGCCAGATCGCGCCGTGGAACTACCCGCTGATGATGGCCGTCTGGAAGATCGGCCCGGCGCTCGCCACCGGCAACACGATCGTCCTCAAGCCCGCCGAGACGACGCCGCTCACCACGCTCCTGCTCGGCGAGATCGCCGCGGAGTTCTTCCCCAAGGGCGTCCTGAACGTGATCGGCGGCCACGGCGACCCCGCCGGCCAGGCGCTCGTCACGCACGCCGACGTCGACATGGTCTCGCTCACCGGCTCGGTGGAGACCGGCAAGTGGATCGCCCGCGCGGCGGCCGACACGCTCAAGCGCGTCCACCTCGAGCTCGGCGGCAAGGCCCCGGTCGTGATCTTCGACGACGCCGACATGGAGGCCGCGCTGGAGACGATCGCCGGCACCGGCTACTACAACGCCGGCCAGGACTGCACGGCCGCGACCCGCGTGCTCGCCGCCTCCAAGGTCCACGACGACGTCCTCCAGGGCCTCGCGAACGAGGCCAAGGGCTACAAGGTCGGCGACACGATGGACCCGGACACCACGCTCGGGCCGATGAACTCCCAGCGCCAGCGCGAGCGGGTCGAGGGCTTCCTCGAGCGGCGGCCCGGCCACGCGGACATCGTCACCGGCGGCGACGAGCCCGACCTGCCCGGCTTCTTCCTCGAGCCGACCGTGGTCGGCGGCCTCCGGCAGGACGACGAGATGATCCAGCGCGAGATCTTCGGCCCGGTCATCACCGTCCAGCCGTTCACGGACGAGGCCGAGGCGATCAAGTGGGCCAACGGCACGCCCTACGGCCTCGCCTCCTCCGTGTGGACGCGCGACGTCGGCCGCGCGCTGCGCGTGTCGAAGGCGCTGCGGTTCGGCTGCGTGTGGATCAACGACCACATCCCGCTCGCGTCGGAGATGCCGCACGGCGGCTACGGCCAGTCCGGCTACGGCAAGGACCTGTCGATGTACGCGCTCGAGGACTACACGCAGGTCAAGCACGTCATGGCGAGCCTGAGCTAGTCGAGGTCCGGACGGCGCCGCGCCCGCTTCACCTCGCCGCGGCGCTTCTTGCCCTCCACGCGCTTCTTCTGGCTCGACCGCGTCGGCCGCGTCCGCGTGCGCGGCCGGCGCACCTCGAGCGCGTGGGCGAGCCTCGAGGCGAGGCGCTCGAGCGCCAGCTCCCGGTTGCGGTGCTGGGAGCGCGTGTCCTGCGCCGCCGCGGTCACCCGCGGGCCGAGGCGCGAGGCGATGCGGGCGCGCTGCTCCTCCGTCAGCGAGCGGCTGGCGCCGACGTCGAAGCTCGCCTCCACGCGCGACGCGGTGACGTTCGCGTGCTGCCCGCCCGGCCCGGACGAGCGGCTCGTGCGCAGCTCCACCTCGGACAGCGGGATCGCGACCCCCGGTCTGATCTCCAGCATGTCGGCCACGCTCAGCAGCTTCCCATGGGCTATGTCGTAACTTCCGCCTGCCGGGGCGGTTAGAGTCGCCGGGACACTCCTTCCGATCGGAGCGAGCTACGTGGAAGCTTCAGCCCTACGCGCACCGACTCTCGCCGGGGTCCCGCATCGCTCGCCGCTGCTGCGCCTGCGCTCCGACGAGCAGTTGCTGGCGCTGTTCCGGGCTGGGAGCGAGGACGCGTTCGGCGTCATCCACGACCGCTATCGCCAGCGGCTGTTCGCCTACGTGCGGCAGATGCTGTCGCCCGGCCCGCGCCAGGACGCCGAGGACGTCATGCAGGACGTGTTCGTGCGCGCGTACGGCGCGCTGCGCGCCGACGACCGCCAGGTGAACCTGCGCGCGTGGCTGTACCGCGTCGCCCACAACCGCTGCATCGACCACCTGCGCCGGCCGACCCCGGCGCCGGCCGAGATCTTCGAGGTCTCGCGCAAGCCGCTGCACGACCCGATCGAGGAGGCGCAGCGGCGCGAGGACCTCACGCGGCTCGTCGAGGACGTCGGCCGGCTGCCCGAGCAGCAGCGCTCGGCGCTGCTCATGCGCGAGATCGACGGGATGTCCTACGCCGACCTCGCCGACGCGCTGGACGTCACCGTGCCGGCGATCAAGTCGCTGCTCGTGCGCGCCCGCGTCGGCCTGGTCGAGGCCGCCGAGGCGCGCGACGCCGACTGCGCGGAGATCCGCGACGACCTGCTCGCCTCCTACGACCGCGGCGTCAAGGCCTCCGGCCGCGCGCGCAAGCACATGCGCTCCTGCAAGGGCTGCGCGGAGTACCGCACCGCCCTGCGCGGCATGCGGCGCTCGTTCGCGGCGCTCTCGCCGGTGTCGGCCGGGATCGGCGCGCTGGGCGCCAACCTCCTCGGCTTCGGCGGCGGCGGCGCCGCGGTGGGCGGCTCGGCCGCGGCGGGCGGCGCGGGAGCGGGCACGGCCGCGGTCGGCGGCACGCTGGCGACCGCCACGGCCTGCAAGGTCGCCGCCGTCGTCTGCACGGCCGCGATCACGGCCGGCGGCGCGGTCGAGGTGAGCAAGCTGCGCGGCAAGGCGGACCGCCCGGCGCCCGCCGCCGAGGCCGCCCCGGCAGCCGCCATCGCCGCCGAGGACGTCGCGACGCCGCCGCTTGCGGTGCAGCCGATCCTGCGGCGCACGATGAGCCAGGGGAGCCCGGTGGTCGTGAAGGCGCCGCCCGCGCGCAAGAAGAAGGCCGAGAAGGACCCCGTGACCCGCACCGCGCCGGTCGCCCCGCCGGAGCCCGCGGCGGGCACGGCCCCGGTCACCGCGGTCCCGGAGACGGCCCCCGCGCCGAGCCCGTCGGGCGGCGTGGCCGCGCCGGACGAGACCGAGACCGCGCCGGCGCCCGGCGCGACACCGCAGGACGGCGCGCCCGCCACCGGCGATCCGGCGGAGGCGCCGGCGGCGCCGCCGCAGGAGCAGCCGGCGAACCCGCCGGCCGGCAGCGAGGCGCCGAGCGACGACGCGCCGCCGCCGTCGGAGCACTAGCGGGCTGGATCGAGGGTCGCGGGCGCTAACCTCGCGGCCATCGACCGCTATCTCGAGAGCCTCGACCACGAGTCGCTGCTGGTCCGCCGCGGCCGGCGCTCGGGCCTGTTCACGATGGTCGCCGTGCACTCCACCGCGCGCGGGCCGTCGCTCGGCGGCTGCCGGATGTGGACGTACGCGGACTCGCGCGCCGCGCTGCGCGACGTCCTGCGCCTGTCGCGCGCGATGACGTTCAAGGCGGCGGTCGCCGGCCTGCCGCTCGGCGGCGGCAAGGGCGTGATCATGCTGCCGGCCGGGCACGCGCCGCCGACCGGCGACGAGCGCCGCGCGGTGCTGCTCGACTTCGGCGAGACCGTCGACACGCTCGGCGGCGCCTACATCACCGCCGAGGACGTGGGGACGTCGGACCGCGACATGGCGGTGATCGCCGAGACGACCTCGAGCGTCGCCGGGCTCGCGGTCGAGAGCGGCGGCTCGGGCGACCCGAGCCCGTGGACCGCGCTCGGCGTCCAGTGCGCGATGGAGGTCGCGTGCGAGCGCGCGTTCGGCGCCGCCTCGCTCGCCGGCCGCAGCGTGTCGGTCGTCGGCCTCGGGCGGGTCGGCGGCAAGCTCGCCCGCATGCTGGCCGAGGCGGGCGCCACGCTCACGGTCGCCGACGTCGACGACGGCAAGCGCGCGCTCGCCGACGAGCTCGGCGCGACCTGGACCGACCCGGACTCCGCGCTGCGCGCCGAGGTCGACGTCGTCGCGCCGTGCGCGCTCGGCGGCTTCCTCGACGACGAGTCGGTGCCCGCGCTGCGCTGCCGCGTGATCGCCGGCGCGGCCAACAACCAGCTCGCCGCCGACGGCATCGCCGTCCAGCTTGCCGAGCGCGAGATCGTGTGGGCGCCGGACTTCGTCGCCAACGCCGGCGGCATCATCAACATCTCGGTCGAGCTGGAGCCCGACGGGCTACGACGCCGAGCGCGCGGAGCTGCGCGTACGCGGCGTCGGCGACACGACGCGCACGATCTTCGAGCACGCCGACGCCACGGGCGCCACGCCGCTCGCCGCCGCGATGGAGATCGCCCGCCGCCGCCTCGCCGAGGCCGGCTCGGGCGCGCACAGCGCCGCCGCGTAGGAGGTCGTCGAAGACGACGCAGGGTGCGCGCCTAGCGGGCCGCCCACAGCTCGCGGATCGTAGCCACCTACGGCGGCGAGACCGGCCGGGCTGAGCCTTGCGTGCGGGGGCGTTGCGCCGGCGGACGTCAACTGCGGCTGGGTAGGGTCGGGTGAGGACGTGTTTCGTCGACCGATCCGCGAGGCCGCGAGATCGATCTGCGAAACCCGTGACGTAGCCGGATTTCGCGGAAGGATCCTGCGCCGCGGCCGATCGGTCGACGAAACACGCCCATCACCACCTCGCCACCCAGCCGGTGTTGACGTACGTCTCCAGAACTCCCCCGGCCGAAATCAACGAGCAGACCACAGCTCGCGCGGCAGCCTCGCGAGCACGCGCGGGAGGTCGCGCCGCGAGCGTGCGTACGCGCGGCCGACGCCCTCGGCGGCCGCGTCGCCGTGCACGGGCGGCCCGTGGCCCATCAGCAGGTGCTGCGGGCGGTAGCCGCGCAGCCGCCCTGGCGGCAGCGCGCGCACGAGGAAGTGGACGGCCACGGGCTCGTCGCCGGCCGTGTAGTAGCTGTTCGCGCCCAGCACCTCGGCGACGACCAGCGCCTCGCGCTCGGGCCACCACAGCGCGGTCTCGCGCCAGCCCGGGAACCGCACCAGCGGGATCGCCTCGAACGGCGAGCCGGGCACGGAGTCGGGGACGACGTGGTGCGGCACGCCGAGCCGCTCGGCGAGCCGCGCGCAGCTGCGGCCGTGGCGGTCGAGCAGCTGGATCACGCCCGCGGGCTCGCCGAGCCCGGCCACGCGCTCGAGCGCCTCGCTCACCTCGACGGGATCGACGAGCCAGACGCGCCCGTCGGCGGCGAGCGCGTGCGAGCTGCGCTCCATCGGCTCCTCGACGGTCCACGTCAGGCCGAGCGGGTGCTCGTCGTAGGTCGCCGTCCTCACGGCAGCCGGCCCTCCTCCCGCAGCTTGCCGAGGTGCGCGTCGAGCGTCAGCGCGGCCGCCTCGCGGAGGGCGGGCGGGGCGTCGTCCCAGGCGGCGTCGAGCAGCTCGTCGCGGGTGCGCAGGCCCGCGTCGAGCGCGGCGACGAGCTTCGCCTCGCGCGCCGCGCGGTGCTCGAGGTACTCCGTCGAGCTTGGCCGCCGGCTCCCACACGGGCGGGCCGTGGCCGGGGCACAGCACGGCGAGGTCGAGCGCGCGCAGGCGCTCGAGCGCCGCCAGGTACTCGCGCAGCCGCGCGGCGACGAACACGCTGCCCGCGCCGAGGACCGCGTCGCCGGTGAAGCACGCGCGGTCCGCCACGAACGCGAGGTGGTCGTCGGCATGGCCGGGCACCGCGACGGCGGTCAGCGGGCCGAAGCTGTCGCCGTCGGCGAGGGTCACGTCGACCTCGCCGCGAGCGGCGGCGACCGGCACGCCGCCGAGGCGCTCGCGCAGCGCGCCGGTGCCCTCCGCATGGTCGGCGTGGTCGTGCGTGAGCGCGATGCCGCCGGCGCCGCCCCGCGCAGCGACCTCCGCCGCGACCGCGTCGAGGTGCTCGCCGAGCGCGGGGCCGGGGTCGACGACCCACGCCGGGTCGCGCCCGAGCACCCAGGTGTTCGTGCCGTCGAGCGTGTACGGCCCGGGGTTGTCCGCACGCAGGCGGGCGATCCCGAGCGCGTCCAGGCTCATCGGCGCGGCGCCAGGCGGTACACGGGCCCGCTGAGCGACGTCACGTAGCACGCGGCCGCGGGCGTCCTCGCCGAACGAGGACAGCGAGTCCACGCGCAGGCGGGTCCGCCGCTGCTGGCGCGCGCGGCGCGGGCCGACGCGCGCCGTCTCGATGCGGCCGACGCAGAAGTCGCCGAACACGTAGCGCCCGCGCAGCGCCGGCAGGCCGCGATCGCGCACGACGACGCCGCCGGTGATCGAGCAGTTGCCGTCGTCGTGGAAGCGCTGGATGATCGGCCGGACGTGCCCGGGCGCCGACTCGCCGGGCGTGTAGCGCCGGCGGCCCTCGAACGGGCGCCAGCCGAAGTTCCTGCCGCGGCCGTTGCGGACGAAGTCGATCTCCTCCACGTCGCCCTGGCCGACGTCGCCGATCGTCAGGTCGCCCGTCCGGCGGTCGAAGGAGAAGCGCCACGGGTTGCGCAGCCCGTAGCTCCAGATCTCCGGGCGCGCGCCGGACCGGCCCACGAACGGGTTCCGGCCGGGCACGCGGTACGGGCGGCCGCCGTCCCGGCGCGGGTCGATGCGCAGGATCTTGCCGAGCAGGCTGCCCAGGTTCTGGGCGTTGCCGCGCCGGCCGTGCTGGTCGCCGGCGCCGCCGCCGTCGCCCGTGCCGACGTACATGAGGTCGTCGGGGCCGTACAGGAGCAGGCCGCCGTTGTGGTTGCCCTCCGGGTCCTGCATGACGAGCACCACGCGCGCCGAGCCGGCGTCGGCGCGATCGGCGCTCGCAGCGCCGGTACTCGACGATGCGCTGCTCGCCGTCGTTGTCGGTGAAGTAGACGTAGAACAGGCCGCTGGTCTTGTAGTCCGGAGCGAACGCCATGGAAAGCAGGCCCTGCTCGCCGCCGGACTGCACCAGGGAGGAGATGTCGAGGAACGGCTCCGCGAGCTTGCGCCCACCGCGGACGACCATGATCCGCCCGCCCTGCTCGACCACGAAGATGCGCCGCCGGTCACCCCGCGGGGCCGTCACGTACAGCGGCTCGTCGAACCTGCCGACGAGCGCCAGGCGCACGCCGCGGCGCCGCCGCTGGGCCGGCGTGGCCTCGGGCGTCGCGGCGGCGGTCGCCTCAGGCGTCGCGGTCGCGCGCGGTGCTGGCGCTGGCCGCCGCGCCGCTGTCGTCGCCGGATCCGCCGCAGCCGAGCACGAGCGCTCCCGCCGCGGCGGCGGCCGTGCCGAGCACTCGTATCCGCGCCATTGCGCACGAGCATGACACGCGCGCCACCGCGAATCGGCCCGAATCAGGCGCGGCGGCGCGACACGAGCTCCGCGAACAGGTGCTCGAGCTCGCGCTCGGGGTCCGTGGTCAGGCCCGTGTGCACCGGCGAGGGCTGGACGATCGTGCTCGACGGCGCGGTGAGCCAGTGGAAGCGCTCGGACTGGTCCAGCCCCGCTATCGCGCCCGCCCTCGGGACGGCCGTCGGCGACCGCGACGAGCGTCTCCAGCTGCGCGCGGACCTCGGCCGGGTCGCAGCCCGGCGACAGCGCGGCGAGGAGCTGCTCGTCGAGCTCCGTGCGCGCGCCGAGGAAGCGCATCGGGCGGCAGAACAGCACGACGCCGGCGTTGACCGCCTCACCGCGCTCGACGCGCGGGACGATCCGCACGATCGCGTACTGGAACGGCTCAGCCACGTCTCGCGTCCTCCGCCTCATCGACGAATCCCGCCCGGTCCTCCAGCCGCGCGGCCAGGTGGCCGCCGTACCGCTCGGCCGACCCCCAGTCCTCCGGCAGCTCCGCCGCGATCGCGCGGATGCGCTCGGCGTCGAGCCGTGGCGCCAGCCGCGCGTCCGCCTCCGTGATCGGGCCGGCGAACGGCAGCAGGACGTGGTCGCGCGCGGCCGGGAAGCGCTCGCCCGCGCGGGCCACGGCTCGCCGGCGCCATGGTGGACGTAGAGCGCCGCCCCGTGGTCGATCAGCCACATGGCGCCGTGCCAGCGGAGCAGGTTCGGGTTGCGCGGGGTGCGGTCCACGTTCAGCACCAGGGAGTCGAACCACACCACGTCGGCGGCCTGCTCGGGGTCCGGTGGTCGCTTCGGCGTGAACGGCAGCGCGCCCGGCAGGAAGTCCATGCCGAGGTTGCGGCCGCCGCTGGCGGCGATCAGCTCCTGGATCTCGGGGTCGGGCTCCGCCGCGCCCAGCGCCGGGTCCAGCTCCACGAAGACCAGCTCCGGCACCGGCAGGCCGAGCGCGCGGGCCACCTCCCCGGCCACCAGCTCCGCGGCCAGCGCCTTCGGCCCCTGCCCCGCGCCGCGGAACTTGAGCACGTACAGGCCGTCGTCGTCCGCCTCCACCAGCCCGGGCATCGAGCCGCCCTCCCGCAGCGGGGTGACGTAGCGGGTGGCGGTCACCGTCCGCGGCACGGGTGCCATCATGGCGGCGTGGCGGCCGTGGTGCGACGAAGCTGTGGGAGCCGCCGCGCGAGCTGGTCGAGGGCTCGCTGATGAAGCGCTACATGGAATGGCTCGACCGAGGGTTCGAGACCTACGACGACCTGTGGCGCTGGTCGGTCGAGGACCTCGACGGGTTCTGGGCCTCGATCTGGGAGCACTTCGGCGTCGGCTCGGAGTACGAGCGCGTCCTCGGCTCGCGCGAGATGCCCGGCGCGGAGTGGTTCCCGGGCGCCGAGATCAACTACGCCGAGCACGCGTTCCGCGGCAAGCCCGACGACGCCGTCGCGATCGTGCACGCGTCCGAGCTGCGCGAGCAGGGCGAGATCACGTGGCGCGAGCTGCGCGAGCAGACCGCCCGGATCGCCGCCGGCCTGAGGGCGCTGGGCGTCGGGCCGGGCGACCGCGTCGCGGCGTACATGCCGAACATCCCCGAGGCCGTCGCCGCGTTCTTCGCGACCGCGAGCATCGGCGCGGTCTGGTCGAGCTGCTCGCCGGACTTCGGCGCGCGCAGCGTGATCGACCGCTTCGCGCAGATCGAGCCGAAGGTGCTGCTGGCGGTCGACGGCTACCGCTACAACGGCCGCGACTTCGACCGCGGCGACGTGGTCGCGGCGATCCACGAGGAGGTCGGCGGGCGGCTCGTGCGGCTCGGGTACCTCGACGGCTCGGGCTGGGAGGACGGCTTCCTCGGCGACGGCCCCATCGAGTTCGAGCGCGTCCCGTTCGACCACCCGCTCTGGGTCCTCTACTCCTCCGGCACCACGGGGCTGCCCAAGGCGATCGTGCAGGGCCAGGGCGGGATCCTGATCGAGCACCTCAAGAAGCTCCACCTGCACCTGAACGCGCAGGAGGGCGACCGCGTCTTCTGGTTCACCACGACGGGCTGGATGATGTGGAACTTCCTCGTCTCCGTGCTGCTGACGGAGGCGACGGTCGTGCTCTACGACGGCAGCCCGGGGCACCCCGACATGGGCCGGCTGTGGGACTTCGCCGAGTCCGCCGGCGTCACGACGTTCGGGACGAGCGCCAGCTACATCGCGTCCTGCATGAAGGCGGGCGTGGAGCCGGGCGAGGACCGCGACCTGTCGCGGCTGAAGGCGGTCGGCTCGACCGGCTCGCCGCTGTCGCCCGAGGGGTTCCGCTGGATCTACGAGCACGTCGGCTCGGACACGTGGCTGTTCTCCACCAGCGGCGGCACCGACCTGTGCACCGCGTTCGTCGGCGGCTGCCCGCTGCTGCCGGTCTACGAGGGCGAGCTCCAGGCGCGCGCGCTCGGCGCGGCGGTGGAGTCCTGGAGCCCGGAGGGCGAGCCGCTGATCGGCGAGGTCGGCGAGCTCGTCGTGACGGAGCCGATGCCGTCGATGCCGCTGTTCTTCTGGGGCGACCCCGACGGCGAGCGCTACCGCGAGAGCTACTTCGACATGTTCCCGGGCGTCTGGCGCCACGGCGACTGGATCGAGATCACCGAGCGCGGCACCGCGATCATCACCGGGCGCTCGGACTCGACGATCAACCGCGGCGGGATCCGCATGGGGACCGCGGAGATCTACCGCGCCGTGCTCGCGCTGGACGACGTCACCGACGCGCTCGTGGTCGACATCCCGCGCGACGGCGAGGAGAACTTCATGCCGCTGTTCGTCGTGCTGCGCGACGACGCGGACCTGTCGGAGGAGCTCGTCGAAGGCGATCAGAGCGCGCATCCGCGAGGACTGCTCGCCACGGCACGTGCCCAACGAGATCGTGCGGGTGTCGGAGGTGCCGCGGACGCTGTCGGGCAAGGTGCTCGAGCTGCCGGTCAAGCGGATCCTCCAGGGCACCGACCCGGAGAAGGCCGCAAGCCGCGACTCGCTCGCCAACCCGGCGGCGCTCGACTTCTTCGTGGACTACGCGGCCGAGCGCTGACGGCGGCGGGCGGCGGCGCCGCGCGGCAGCCTGCCGTCGGTCGACAGCCACGAGCCCGCGAGGATCAGCAGCAGGCCGACGATGGCGCCGATGCCCGGGCGCTCGTCGAGGACGATGATCCCGAGCGCGAGCGCGACGACCGGGTTGACGTAGGTGATCACGAGCGCCTTCCCGGCGCCGACCTCCGCGATCAGGCTGCCGAAGATCACGAACGCGGCGGCCGTGCAGACGAGGCCCGAGGACGACGACGGCGATCAACGGCGTCGGTGTTGGGGGTCTCCGTGGGCAGGCCGGCGGCGGTCAGCGGCGTGAGGAGCACCGCGGCGATCGCGAGGCTGACGCCCATCGTGGCGCGGGGGTCGAGGTCGGCGAGCTTGGCCCGCAGCGTCATCGGGCCGATCGCGTAGCCGAGCGCGGCGCCCAGCACCGCGAGCGCGCCGAGCAGCTCCTCGGTGCGGCCGGCGACGTCGATCCCCACGAGCGCGATCACCCCGGCGAAGCCGATCAGCAGGCCGACGAGCCTGATCCCGGTGACGCGCTCGGAGTGGTCGAAGCGCACGGCGAGCACGGCGACGAGCAGCGGTGCGGCGGCGATGATGATCGCGGCCAGCGAGGAGTCGATGTGCTGCTCGCCCCAGGCGATCAGCGGGAACGGGATCGTGATCTCGACGAGCGCGTAGAGGGCCAGCCAGCGGTAGCGGCCGCGCAGGTGGTGGAGCAGGTTCGCCTTGTAGGCCAGCGCGCACAGGACGACCGCGGCGAGCACGACGCGCGTCCACGAGACGAAGGCCGGGGACAGCCCGTCGTCCACGGCGATCTTGATGAACAGGTACGGCACGCCCCAGATCAGCGACATGGCGGAGAACAGGACCCAGGCGCGCGCCGACATGGACCGCCGAGTCTGGCAAAGCGCAGACGCCGGCCCGGCGTGCTGCCACCCTGTCGCGCGTGCCGGTCCGCGCCCTCCTCGTCTGGTCTTGCGTCGCTGATCGCGGCCGCGTGGGTCGTCGTGCGGACGTTCGGGCTCGAGCGCGGCTACCCGATGGTCCCGCTGCTCGCCTACACCCCGCTGGCGGCCGTGGCGGCGCTCGCGCTGGCGCTCGCTGCGGCGCTCCTGCGCGAGCGGGCGGCGGCCGCGGCCGCGCTGGTGCTCGGGCTCGTGCTGGCCGGCTTCGTGGCGCCGCGCGCGCTGGGCGGGGACTCGGGCGCGGAGGGCGGCTCGGGGCCGGCGCTGCGCGTCCTGACCGCCAACCTGCACCAGGAGCCGGCGACCGCCGAGGGCCTGGTGGCGCTCGCGCGCTCGACCCGGGCCGACGTGCTGAGCGTGCAGGAGCTGACGCCGGAGGTGGAGCGCGCGCTGGCCGCGGCCGGGCTGGCCGAGGTGCTGCCCGAGCGGGTCGTGGAGCCGCGCGAGGGCTCGATCGGCGCGGGCCTCTACGCGCGCGTGCCGCTGCGGCGCCTGCCGGGGGCCGGCCCGAGCGCGCCCGCGGCCGCTCGCGTCCGTGTGGGCGATGCGGCTCCATTCGAGCTGTACGCCGTGCACCCGACGGCGCCGCGGGGGCGCGCGAGCATGGCCGCGTGGCGGGACGGGCTACGCGCGCCTGCCGCCCGCCACGCGCGCGGGCGCGGTGCGCATCCTCGCCGGCGACTTCAACGCCACGCTCGACAACGCCGAGCTGCGGCGCGTGGTCGACCACGGCTACGAGGACGCCGCCGCGGAGACCGGCACCGGCCTGCGCGCGACCTGGCCGTCGGGCCGCCGGTTCCCGCCGCCCGTGACCATCGACCACGTGCTGGCCGACACGCGGGCCGGCTGGCGCGAGGTCCGCGTGTACCCCGTGCCGCACAGCGACCACCGCGCCGTGCTGGCCGAGGTCGTGCTGCCGACCCGCCGCTAGAACGCCGTCGTCAGCGCGAGCGGGTGGACGGCGGCGGCGCCGCGGCGGCGGAGCTGGCCGGCGACCATCGCGAGCGTCCAGCCGCTGAAGCGGACGTCGTCGACGAGCAGGCACGGGCCCGCGGGGACGTCGCCGGCGACCGCGAACGCCCCGCGGACGTTGGCGACCTGCTGCGCGGAGTTGGCCATCTCGCGCTGCGGGGGCCGGTCCTCGGCCCGCTCGACGGCGGGCGCGAACGGGATCTCGAGCGTGCTCGCGAGCCGGCGCGCGAAGTCGCTCACCGGATCGCCGGGCCGGCGCGAGGGCACCGCGGCGATCCAGCCCGCGGGGACCGCCCACGCGCGGACGAGGTCGGCCGCCGCCTGCACGAGCTCGTCGGCGAGGCGGCCCTCGCGCAGGCCGGCCTGGACGAGCGGGTCCCAGCCGCCGTCGCCCAGCCGCGCGAGCGCGCGGCCCTCCTCCGCGCGGACGTCCTCGGCGAGCTTGCGCATCACGCCCTCCGGATCCGGCGCCATCTTCTTGACCTCGAGCACGAGCGGCCGCGAGCGCAGCAGCACGGCGGCCTCGCGCACCAGCCGGGGTTCGAGCGCGCCGGCGAAGCGCGGGCCGGTGCACGCCGCGCAGCGCCCGCAGTCCTCGGCCGCCGGGTCGTCGAGCTCCTCGCGCAGCGCCCGCATCAGGCAGCGGCCGTCGGCGCCGAACGCGGCCATCGCCGCCTGCTCGCGGCGGCGCAGCGCGGTGATGCGCGCGTAGCGCTCGGCGTCGTACGCCCAGCCGGCGCCTTCGCGCAGCACCCACCGGCTCCCCCGGCGCTCGACGGCGCCCTCGACGTCGAGCACCTTCAGCATCGCCTCGATCCGGTTGCGGCCGAGGTTGACCTCGGCGGTCAGCTCCGGTGTGCTCGCGCCGTCCTCCCCGCCGGCGCCGATCCGCTCGAGCACGCGCTCGACCAGCTCGCGGCGCGGGAACGCCTGCTCGATGAAGAAGTCCTGGATCCGGCGGTCCTCGGCGCCGCGCAGGAGCACGACGTCGGCGTGCCCGACCGCGCGCCCGGCGCGGCCGACCTGCTGGTAGTAGGCGATCACGGAGCCCGGCGCCTGGTAGTGGACGACGAAGCCGAGATCGGGCTTGTCGTAGCCCATCCCCAGCGCGCTCGTGGCCACGACCGCCTTGAGGTCGTTGCGCAGCAGCCGGTCCTCGACCTCCACGCGGCGCTCGGTCTCCACCTCGCCGCTGTAGCTCTCGGCGGCGATGCCGCGCGCCGTCAGCCACTCGGCGACGACGTCGGCGTCGCGCTTCGTGAGCGTGTAGACGATCCCGGAGCCGGGCAGCTGCGGCAGCCACGTCGCCAGCCACGCCAGCCGGTCCGGCTGGCCGGGCAGCTCGACGACCTCGAACCGCAGGCTGGAGCGGCCCAGCTCACCGCGATAGGTCTTCACCGACCCCCCGCCCTCGCCGAGCTGCTCCGCGACGTCGGCCACCACGCGGTCGTTCGCCGTGGCCGTCGTGCCCAGCACCGGCACGCCTTCGGGCAGCCGGGCCAGCATGTCCCGCAGGCGCCGGTAGTCCGGCCGGAAGTCGTGCCCCCAGTCGCTGATGCAGTGCGCCTCGTCGACCACCACGAGCCCGACCCGCTCCGCGAACAGCGGCAGCATCTCGTCGCGGAACTTCGGGTTGTTGAGCCGCTCGGGGCTGATCAGGAGCAGATCGACCGCATCGTCGGCGAGCAGCCCGCGCACCGTCTCCCACTCGTCGCGGTTCGTCGAGTTGATGGTGTGCGCCCGGATCCCGAGCCGCTCCGCCGCCGCGATCTGATTGCGCATCAGCGCCAGCAGCGGCGAGACGATCAGCGCCGGCCCGGCCCCGGCCTCGCGCAGCAGCGCCGTGGCGATGAAGTACACCGCCGACTTGCCCCAGCCGGTGCGCTGGACGCACAGCACCCGCGCGCGGTCGGCCACGAGGTCGCGCACGGCCTCCAGCTGGTGCTCGCGGAACACCGCATCCGGCCCCGCGAGCGCCCGCAGGAGCTCGTCGGCGCGGGTCTCGAGTGCGGCGGCGGTGGACATCCCATTGACCATAGGCGCCTCGGCGGCGAACTCGCCCCCCTCAGCCGCGGGCCAGGGGCGACGAGGCGCTCGTTCCGTAGCCGGTCATCCCGAGCTCCGCGAACGTCGCGCGCGCCGCCTCCGCGAGCTCGCGGGAGCGTGCGACGCCGCGGTGCGCAAGCAGCTGCGCGAAGTCCTCCTGCGTCAGCGCGAGCCACGGCCTGAAGCCCGAGCGGGCGTTCATGACGAGCGCCTCCTCGAAGTGCCGCTCCGCCGCTTCCGGCCGTTCCGTCGCCGCCGCGAGGAGCCCGAGGTAGCGGGCGGCGGAGCCCCTGATGCCCTCGCACTGGTCGACGACGTTCAGAGCCGCCCAGGGCAGGAGGAGGTCGTAGAGCGTGCTCGCGGCCGCCGCGTCGCCGAGGAGCACGGAGGCCTCCGCGAGCATGCTGATCCCGTACAGCCATTCCTGGTCGAACGGCAGCGTCGCGAAGTCGCTCGGCAGCCATCTCGGCAAGCGCATGCTCCGCCTCGGATCGCCGCCCCAGCCGCGCGTGGAGGTGGATGAGCGCGCAGCGGAAGACCGGCCGCGCCGGATGCGTCGCCACGAGCTCCCGGATCGCCGGCTCGATCTCCGCGAGCGCCCCGCGGAAGTCGCACAGGGCGTAGCGCTGGAGCCGATACACGGGCACGACCATCGCCGGCTGGACGTTCCCGCCGAGCTCGAACGCCCGCTCGACGAGCGCCTCGGCCTCGCCGACCGGCCCGGTCGCCAGCGCGAGCATCGCCAGCCCGCCGCCGACGTCCCATAGATGCGCGGGCTGCCCGAGCCGGTCCGCGACGCGGCTCGCCGCCTCGACGCCCGCCCACGCCTGCGCCGACTCGCCCATCGTCAGCAGTGGCCCGAGGCGATGCATGTGGCCGTGCACGATCTGCTCGGCGTCCCCGATCCGCTCCGCCAGGTCGAGCAGCTCGTCGCCGATGGCGAGCACCTCGGCGATGGTGTCCGGGCCGAGGATCGCGATCGCGCGCCCGTCGAGGGCGTCCGCGAGCGCGGTGAGGTCGCCGCTGCGGCGGGCGAGCTCGACCGCCTCGCGGCTGAGCGCATCCCGCCGGGCACGCGATGGCTCGTCGCGCAGCGCACCGGCCAGACGAGCGAGCAGGCCGGCGCGCAGCTCGACTTCCTCCGGCGGCAGCATCGCGAGCGCCTCCTCCAGCAGCGGCATGATCCGGTCGTCGTCGCCGGCGCGCGCGAAGACGATCCGCCCGCTGTACTGCGCCGCCGCGCGCGCCAGGGCGGGGCCAAGGCCGAGCCGCCGCGCGATGTCGGCCGCCGCCGAGCAGCGTCTCCCGCGATCCCGCGGTGTCCCCGGCACGCGACTGCGCATCGGCGATCGAGAGCAGGAGCTCGCACCGCGTGCGCTCGTCGGAGCCGGCGTCGAGCTCGAGCGACGCCAGCGCCGAGCGATAGAGCCGCACCGCCTCCTCGTACGCGAGCAGGGCGAGCGCGCGGTCGCCCGCGCGCCGGGCATACGCGAGCGCCCGGCCGGCGTCCCGGCCGGCGACCGCGTGGTGCGCGAGCTCGGCCAGGTGCGGCCCCGGATCGGCGCCGCGGAGCGCCTCGAGCGCGTCCACGACACGACGGTGCAGCCGCACGCGCCGCGCGCTCGACAGGCCCTCGTAGAGCGCGTCCCGGATGACCACGTGCGCGAAGCGCAGCCCTCCCGCGCCGCCGGGGACCTCGGCGACGACGCGCGCCGCGAGCGCCTCGTCGAGCGTCTCGAGCACCGCGTCCTCCGGTACGCCGGTGAGCTGAGCGAGGACGTCCGGCCCGAACTCGCGGCCGACGACCGATGCGAGCACCAGCGCGTCGCGGCAGGGAACGGAGAGGTGGGCGACCCGGCGGGCGACCACGTCGCGGACGCTCTGCGGCATCGCCGTCCGGGCGGCGCCCTCGACGGCCATGAGGCGCACGATCTCGCCGACGAACAGCGGGTTGCCGTCCGTGTCCGCGTGCAGCGAGGCAGCGAGCGCGGGCGATGCGCCGGGAGCCGCCGTCAAGCGGAGGTACTCGGTCAGATCGCCCTCGCTGAGGCCGCCGAGCGCGAGCACGCGCGTGAGCGGCTCACGCGCGACCTCGGTGAGCATCTCGACGAGCGGCTCCGTCGGCAGCGGGTCGACGTCACGGCACGCGCCGACGATCAGCACCCTCGTCGCGGCAAGCTGGCGGACGACGAACCGGAGCAGCAGGAGCGAGGGCGCGTCCGCCGCGTGCAGATCGTCGAGCACGAGCACGATCGGCCGCTCCGCCGAGGCGGCGCGAAGGAACTCGGAGATCGCGTCGAACAGCCGGAAGCGCGCCGCCTCGGGATCGAGCGCCGGCGGCGCGCCGAGCTCGGGGAGCCGCTCGCCCAGCTCCGGCAGGATCTGCGCGACGTACGCTCCGCCAGGCCCCAGATGCGCGCGCAGCGCGTCCGCGTCGGCCTCGCGCACGTACGCACGGAGCGACTGCACCCACGGCCAGTAGGCGGGCGCTCCGCCGGCCTCCCAGCAGCGGCCCACCAGGACGCGTGCGCGCCGGGCGGCCGCGCGCGCGATCAGCTCCTCGGCGAGCCGGCTCTTGCCGATCCCCGGCTCGCCGACGAGCAGGAACGCCCGCCCGCGGCGATGGAGCGCGTCGTCGAGGCCGGCGAGCAGGTCGGCGAGCTCCCGCGCGCGGCCGACGAACGCGGCCGGCGCCGCATCCGGGCGGGGCGCGTGGGCGGGGACGTGGTCGAGCGCCGGGTCCTGCTCGAGGATCGCCCGCTGGAGGTCGCGCAGCGACCGGCCCGGCTCGATGCCGAGCTCCTCCACCAGCGCGCGGCGCGCCGCCTGGTAGGCGTCGAGCGCGTCGCCCTGGCGGCCGCAGCGGTAGAGGCACAGCATCAGCTGCCCCTGGAGGCGCTCGCGGAGCGGGTGCTGCGCCGCCAGGGCCTGCAGCTCCCCGGCGAGCGACGCATGCCGGCCGCCGGCGAGGTCGGCGTCGAAGCGGCGCTCCAGCGCGACCAGCCGCAGATCGTCGAGCCGCGCGATCTCCGCCTGCGCGAACGGCTCGTAGGCGAGGTCGGCGAGCGGCGGCCCGCGCCACAGGGCGAGCGCGTCGCGCAGCGCCGCCGCGGCCGCGCCGTCGTCCGCGCCCTCCGCCCCGGCGACGAGCCGCTCGAAGCGCGCGACGTCGAGCTCCGAGCGGATCCGCGCGCAACACGTAGCCGGGCGCGCGCGTGAGGAGCCGGTCCGGGCCGATCGCGCGCCGCAGCCGGGAGACGTAGACCTGGACGCTCTTGGCCGCGGTGGCCGGAGGCGAGGCGCCCCACAGCTCGTCGATCAGCCGCTCCGCCGAGACCAGCTCGTTGGCGTGCAGGAGCAGGACCGCGAGCAGCGCGCGCTGCTTCGGCCCGCCGAGGGCGATCGTGCGCTCGCCGTCGGTCACCTCCAGCGGGCCGAGGAGCCGGAAATCCACCGCTAGAGCGCGCCCAGCAGCTTCGGCACGACCTGCTTCTTCCGGCTCATCACGCCCGGGAGGTCGATCGCGCCGTCGGCGGCGCCGCCGAACGCCCGCGCCACGGGCGCCGAGTCGCCGGCCACGAGCAGGGTCGTCGCGCAGCGGACGATGTCGGTGACCATGAGCGCGGCCACGGCGTGGCGCCCGTCGGCCCGCGCGGCCTCGAGCGCCTCGCGCAACTCGTCCTGCCGCTCCAGCAGGTCGCCGCCCACCACCTCGACCTGCGCCACCAGCGCGGTGGCGCCGGAGTCCAGCTCGTACTCCTTCGCGTCCCGCCCGACGATCTCCGCCGCCGACAGCGACGACACGTCGGAGGACTCCTGGAACATCGCCAGCCCGAACGCCTCGGCGTCCTCGCCCACCAGCCCGCCGAGCCACGAGGCCACCTCGCGGTCGCGGTCGGTGGTGGTCGGGGAGCTGAGCACGACCGTGTCGGACAGCACGGCCGCGAGCAGCATCTTCGCGGCCGGCGCGCTCGGCTCCCGCCCCGCCGCCCGGAAGCGCTCGCTCACCAGCGTCGCCGTCGAGCCCACGGGATCGAACGTGGCCCGCACCGGATGGCGCGTCTCGATCGATCCGACGTGGTGATGGTCGAGGATCTCGACGATGTCGGCGCGGTCGATCCCCGGCACGCTCTGGCCCTGCTCGGCGTGATCGACGAGCAGGACCTTGCGCTGCGCGGGATCGACGAGGTTGGAGCGGCTCACGATCCCGATCGGCCGCCGTCCCCGGTCGACCACGACCGCCGCCCGGTACTCCACGTCGAGGATCTCGCGTACGACGTCCTCGAGCACGTCGTCGGGCCCGACGGTCAGCGGCTCGGGGTCCATGATCCGCTCGCACGGCACCGCCAGCGAGACCATGCGGGCGCTGACGTAGGAGTCCAGCGGGGAGACCACCACGCTCGTGCCGGCGGAGCGCGCCGCATCCAGCACGTCGTCCGGCGGCCGCGTCCCGTTGCTCAGCACCAGCAGGTCGATGCCGAGCGCCACGGCGCGCCGCTGGAGGTCCGGCAGGTTGCCGACGACCGCGATGTCCCCGGAGCCGACGATCTCCGCCATCGCGTCCTCGTCCATCGACAGCACGTAGAGCCGCCCGCTGACCTGGTGGTCGGCCGGCACCAGCACCTCGCCGTCGAGCATCTCGCGGATCGACTCCAGCGGCACCGGGCGCTCGCCGAAGTCCGACGGCCCGCGCGAGTCGCGCACGTACAGCCGCGCGAGCACGTTCTCGGTGACCACGCCCGCCACCGTCCCGTCCTCCCCGACCACGGGCACGAGGTCGATCCCCTCCTCGGCCATCGCCAGCCCCGCGCCGCGCACGGGATCCTCCGGCGAGGCCGTCACGTCGCAGGCGCCCATGACGTCGCGCACCCGCAGCTTGATGTGCGGAAGGAACTCCGGCTCGTCCGCGCCGCTGCGCTCCAGCGCCCACCGGGTCTGGGGGTTCACGTCGCCCAGCCGCGCGGCCACGTACTCGTCATCGGGATCGACCGCGTTCTTCAGCTCGGCGTAGCCGATCGCCGAGCCGATGGAGTCCAGGTCCGGGTTGCGGTGACCGGTGACGTAGACCCGCGACACGAGGGGTGTTGTACTCCTCGCCGAAGACCGCTGCGATGAGCTCCGCGTTCGTCTACCTGCTGCGCTGCGAGGACGGGTCGCTCTACTGCGGCTGGACGATCGACGTCGCGAAGCGCCTCGCCGCCCACGAGGCCGGCCGCGCGAGCCGCTACACGGCCAGCCGCGCGCCCGTCTCGCTCGCGGCCGCGTGGGAGGTGCCCAGCCGCACGGACGCCCGCCGCCTCGAGGCCCGGATCAAGCGCCTCCCGCGCCGGGAGAAGCTGGCGCTCGCCGCCGGCGCGACGCCCGAGGGCTGCGCGACGGTGCGGTTCGCCGCACCGGCGCCGTAGTACAGGGCTCCCGATCCAGAGGCATGCCAACCGCATGTTGCCGAAACCCCCTGAAGGCGATCCTGATTGGTGTCAGGGATTCGCTAACGAACCAGGGAACAATGAACAACATCACCGACCGCGAGCCCGCGCTCGACCGCGCGCAGGCCCGCCGCGACGCGCTGTCCCTCCTTGCTGACGGGACCCGTCGTGACAGCCATGCTCCTCGTCGTCTGGGCGGCGACGGGCGCAGGCTACTTCTGGCCGATCTGGCCGCTGCTGGGGATCTCCTTCGTGCTCGTCGCCATGCTGTGGCGAGCGTTCGGCCCGACCGCTCAGGCGGCGGCCGGCGGCGTCGAGCCGCGCCCGAGATAGCGGTTGCCGATGTGGGACGCGAGTCCCAGGATCAGCAACGCCACGACCGGATGGAGCGCCGCGATGCCGGGCGCGTCGTCGCGCAGCTCCGGTAAGTAGACCTGGAGCGTGGCGATCGCCAGCAGCGCCAGGCCCAAGCCCATGTCGCGGCCGGTGCGGGGACCGGCGAGCGCGGCGAGGAACACCAGCAGCGTGATCCCGTGCAGCGCGTAGCCCACTGACTCGTGGGCGTCGAAGCTCTCGGCGCCGAAGATGCCGAGGCCGGCGAGGAAGAACTGGAGGACGCCGAGCGCCAGCACGAGCCAGCCCAGGCCGGAGTAGATCTTCGAGAACGTCCGCCCGCACGGGCGGGACCCTAACGACGGGGCCCGCCGGAAGGTCACGCGGCCCCGTGCCAGTGCCGCGCGGTGGCCGTTGCGCCTGACCCCTGGAGCCTAGAAGCCGAGCTCCATCACGGAGTCGACGTTGTCCTTGGTCACCGTCGTGGCGGGGACGGTGATCTTGCTCGGGACCTCGGGCTCGGTGAGCTCGTCGAAGCCCTCGCCGCGCACGATCAGGCGCGCCATGCGGATCGCCGAGGCCGACATCGACGGGTTGTAGAGGAAGGTGGCGCGGTACAGGCCGCCCTCCTTGATCTGCTCCATCGCGGCCTTCGAGCCACCCGCGCCGGTGAGGAACATCTCGTCCTCGCGGCCGGCGTTCTGGATCGCCGAGACGACGCCCTCGGCCATGTCGTCGTCGTGCGTGTAGACGGCGTCGATGTCCTTCTGCGCCTGGAGGATGTTCTCCATCACGGAGAGCCCCTTGTCCGGGACGAAGTCGGCCGGCTGGCTGGCGACGATCTTGACGCCGTCCTGGCAGCGGCGCTTGAGCGCGTCGGCGAAGCCCTGCGAGCGCTGCTCGGTCACCGGGATGCCGGCGATGCCCTGGATCTCGACGACGTTGCCCTGGCACTTCAGCTCGTCGGCGAAGTAGTTGCCGGCCTGGTAGCCGATGCCGTAGTTGTCGCCCGTGATCAGGGCGCGGTAGGCGCCCTGCTCGACGAACTCGCGGTCGACGTCGATCACGGGGATCCCGGCGGCCATCGCCTTCTGGGCGACGGGCGTCAGCGCGTCGGGCTCGTTGGGCAGGATGACGAGCGCGTCGGGCTTGGAGCCGATCAGCGTCTCGACCTGGTCGGCCTGCGCGGCCGAGTCGGTGACGCCCTCGGCGACCTTGAGCTCGACGTCGCCGAGCTTCTCGGCCTCGTCGCGGGCGTTCTCGGTGATCGCGGCCATCCAGCCGTGATCGGCGCCGGGAGCGCTGAAGGCGATCTTGACGGGGCCGTCCGAGCCGGCCTTGGTGCCGCCGGACTCCTCGGTGGTCTGGCTCGTGTTCGAGCTCGAGTCGTCGTTGTCGTCGCCGCCGCACGCGGCGACGCCGAGCACGAGCGCCAGGAGCATCGCCCCGACGAGGTGCTTGATGGACATGGAATTCCCTCCTCTGCTGGAACGCATGGCTACTTGTCTCGCCGCTGGATAAGGACGGCGGCGAGGATGATCAGACCCTTGGTGATCTGCTGGATCTCCACGGCGAGATCCATCAGGGTCAGCAGGTTGAAGATGAGCGCGAACGTGACGACGCCGAGGAACGTCCCGACGATCGTCGCGCGGCCGCCGGCGAGGGCGGAGCCGCCGATCACGACGGCCGCGATCGCGTCGAGCTCGTAGAGGTTGCCGATGATGGGCGACGCGCTGGCCAGGCGGCCGCTGACGAGGATCGCCGCGATCGCCACGCAGATGCCGCTGATGACGTAGACGCTGAAGACGATCCGCTGCACGTTCACGCCCGCGATCCGGGCGGCCTCGCGGTTGCCGCCGACGGCCACGACGTAGCGCCCGTAGCGGGTGCGGTTGAGCAGCACCCAGGCGAGGGCCGTCACCGCGAGGAACACGATCACCGCCGACGGGATGCCGATCACCTCGCCGTTGCCGAACCAGCGGACGCCGTCGAGCTGGAACAGCGAGACCGGCGTCTTGTCGCTCAGCCACAGCGCGAGCCCGCGCGCCATCGTGAACATGGCCAGCGTGGCGATGAACGGCACGACCCTGCCGTAGGCGATCGCGCCGGCGTTGATCCCGCCGAGCAGCACGCCCATGCCGATCGCGCCGAGGATGAAGGCGAAGCTGCCCGAGTCGGTGAACTGGCCGCCGGCCACGGCCGCCGCGGCGACCATCGAGCCGACGGACAGGTCGATGCCGCCCGTGGCGATCACGAACGTCATGCCGATCGCCAGCACGCCGACGACGCTCGCCTGGCGCAGGACGTTGAGCATGTTGTCCGAGGTCAGGAACGTGTCCGGCTCGAGGATCGCGCCGACGATCAGGATCGCGGCGACGACGCCGACGAGGGCGTACTCCTGGACCTGGATCCGGCCGCTCGGCGCGGGCAGGGGCAGGCCACGCCGGCCCCCGGCGGCGTCTTGGGCGGTGCTCATCGGTTCTCCTCCCCCGCGATGACGGGCTCTGTGTCGGTCGGCGCCACGGCGTGACGCAGCAGCTCCAGCTCGGTGGCCTCCTCGCCCGGGACCTCGGCGACCAGCCGGCCCTCGCGCATGATCAGGACGCGGGTGCAGAACCCGGCCAGCTCGGACAGCTCCGAGGACACCACCACGACGCCGAGGCCCTTGGCGGCGAGATCGGCGATCACCCTGTAGATCTCCGCCTTGGCGCCGACGTCGACGCCGCGCGTCGGCTCGTCGAGCAGCAGCACCTTGCACTCCCGGAGCAGCCAGCGCGCCAGCACGACCTTCTGCTGGTTGCCGCCGGAGAGCTCGCGGGCGATCCGGTTGCCGTCGTCGGGCACGGTCTTGAGCGCGCGCAGCTGCTCGAGCGCCGCCCGGCGCTCGCCCGGCCCGTTGATCAGCGGCCCGCGGCTGAAGCGGCCGAGATCGGAGAGCGTGACGTTCTTGGTCAGGCTCCAGTCGAGCAGCAGGCCCTGCGACTTGCGGTCCTCGGGCGCCAGCCCGAGGCCGGCGACGATCGCGGCTGCGGGGCGGCCGGGCGGGAGCCGCTTCCCCGCGACCCGCACCTCGCCGGCGTCGGGACGGTCGAGGCCGTAGATCAGGCGCAGCAGCTCGGTGCGGCCGGCGCCGACCAGGCCGCCGATCCCGACGACCTCGCCCGCGCGGACCTCGAACGACGCATCGTGGACGTCGGGGCGGCGCGACACGCCGCGGACCTCGAGCACCGGGTCGCCGCCCTGGGCCTTCGCCCGCTCCGGGTAGAGCTGGTCGACCTTGCGGCCGACCATGTGCTCGACGAGCGTCGACTGGCGGCGTGTCGGGCGGGAGTCCGGTGGCGACCGTCCGCCCGTCCGACAGCACGGTGACCCGGTCGCCGATGCGGCGGACCTCGTCGAGCCGGTGCGAGATGTAGACGACGCCGACGCCCTCCGCGGCCAGCCGGCGCACGACCTCGAACAGCGTGTCGACCTCGTGGTCGTCGAGGATCGCCGACGGCTCGTCCATGATCAGCAGCCGCACGTCGTGCGACAGCGCGCGGGCGATCGAGACGACCTGCTGGGCGGCGGGCCGGAGCGCGCGCACGCGGGCGTTCGCGGGGATCTTCGGGTGGTCCAGGCGCTCGAGCAGCGCCACGGCCTCGCGGCGCATCGCCTCGCGATCCAGGAGCGGGCCGCGGCGCTTCTCGTGCCCGAGGAAGATGCTCTGCGTGACGGTCAGGTCCTCGACGAGGTCGAGCTCCTGGTAGATCGTCGCGACGCCGCGCTTGAGCGACTCGGCGGGCGCGCCGACCGGGAGCGGCTCGCCGCCGACCAGGATCTCGCCGCGGGTCGGCTCGACCGCGCCGGAGACGCACTTGATCAGCGTCGACTTGCCGGCGCCGTTGGGGCCGAGCAGGCAGTGGACCTCGCCGGCGCGGACGTCGAAGTCGACGCCGTCGAGCGCGCGGACGCCCGGGTACTCCTTGGCGATGCCGCGGACCTCGAGGACGGGGGTCGTGTCGCTCATCGGGTCACCTCCAGCGGGGCGGGCGCGCCGACCTCGACCCAGCGCTCCTCGCGCGCGGAGAGCAGGACGGCCTCGACGACGTGCGCGGAGCGCAGGCCGTCGGCGAACACGGGCAGCCCGTCGGCGGGCGCCTCGCCGCGGACCGCGGCGTAGACGTCGGCGACGAAGCCGTCGAAGCAGTCGGCGTAGCCCTGCGGGTGGCCGGCGGGCAGGAACGACAGGCGCGTGGCGTCGCGGCCGAGGCCCGCGAGGTCGCGCGGGACGAGCGTCACGCCCGCCCGGCTGCCGGTCCACAGCGTCTCGGGCTCCTCCTGGGAGAAGGTGACCGCCTCGCGGGCGCCGTCGACCTCGAGCCACAGGCGGTTCTTGCGGCCGGGCGAGATCTGGCTGATGACGGTCGTCCCGACCGCGCCGCCGTCGGTCTCGAACTGGACGACCGCGGCGTCCTCGGTGTCGACGGGCCGCAGCTCGCCGTCGCCGTTGCCGCGGGCGAACGCGGCGGTCGCGTCGCCGCGACGGCGCTCGGGCACGGCGGTCACCGTGCGGGCGACGAGCCGGGCGATCCGGTGTCCGGTCACGAACTCGGCGAGGTCGCACCAGTGCGAGCCGATGTCGGCGAACGCGCGCGACGCGCCGCCGAGCGAGGCGTCCACCCGCCAGTTGTCGTCGTCGGGATCGGTCAGCCAGTCCTGGAGGTAGGTGCCGTGGACGAGCCGGACGGGGCCGCAGCGGCCGCTCTGCACCCGCTCGCGGGCCTCGCGCACCGTCGGGTAGTAGCGGTAGACGAACGGCACGGCCGCCTGCGTGCCTGCCGACGCCGCGGCCTCGACGAGCCGGGCGGCGCCCGCGACGTCGAGCGCCAGCGGCTTCTCGCAGATCACGTGCTTGCCCGCCGCGAGCGCCGCCTCGGCGAGCGGCAGGTGCAGGTGGTTCGGCGTGCAGATGTGGACGACGTCGACGTCGGGCGCCGTGACGAGCTCCTCGGAGGTCGCGAACGCGCGCTCGGCGCCGAGCGCGCGAGCCGCCTGCTCGGACGCGCTCGGGCGTCGAGGCGGCGACGCCGACCAGGCGGCCGCCGGCGAGCCGGGCGGAGCGGGCATGGACGGTGCCGATGAAGCCGGCGCCGGCGATCCCGACTCTGAGTGCAGAGGCGGAGGTCATCAGGCCGCACAACCTATGCAGACTTTGTTCGGTTGTCAAGCAGAAGTTCCTGACTAACCGGACCAAGACCCGCCGCTTCATGGTCTACAGTTGCATTATGGCCGCCACTCCTGAGCGCTCGATGCCGATCCTGGGCGCCGGCTCCGTATTGCGGATGATCCGCGACGGCGAGGCGGTCACTCGGGCGGATCTCGCCCGCCGCACGGGGCTCGCCCGTTCGACCGTGGCCCAGCGCGTGGACGCGCTGCTCGCTCACGAGCTCGTCTACGAGGCCGGCGGCAGCGCCTCCACCGGCGGCCGCCCGCCCACCGTGCTCGCCTTCAACCACCTCGCCGGCGTCGTCCTCGTGGCCGATCTCGGGGCCACGCACTCGCGACTCGCGGTGAGCGATCTCTTCGGTGCGCCGCTCACCGAGGTGGCGCTCGACATGGACATCGCCGACGGCCCCGAGAAGGTGCTGGGCTGGGTCGACGAGCGCTTCGCCGAGCTGCTCGCGAAGGCGGGCAAGTCCCCGGGCGACGTGCGCGGCATCGGCATCGGGGTCCCCGGCCCCGTGGCGTTCGCGAGCGGCCGGCCGGTCAACCCGCCGATCATGCCGGGCTGGGACGGTTTCTCCATCCCGCAATGGTTCACCGGCAGCTACGAGGCGCCCGTGCTGGTCGACAACGACGTCAACATCATGGCCCTCGGCGAGCACTTCTCGCACTGGCGCGACACGGACCACCTGCTGTTCATCAAGGTCGGCACGGGCATCGGCTGCGGCATCGTGGCCGGGCGCCTCATCCACCGCGGCGCCCAGGGCGCGGCGGGGGACATCGGCCACATCCGTGTGCCGGGCAACGAGGAGGTCCTCTGCCGCTGCGGCAACGTCGGCTGCCTCGAGGCGATCGCCGGCGGCCGCGCGCTCGCCCGGCGTCTCAGAGACGCGGGCTTCTCGGTGGCCAACAGCCGGGACGTCGCCGCGCTCACCCGCGCCGGCGAGCCGCTCGCGGTGCGCATGGTGCGCGACGCCGGCCGCGCGCTCGGCCAGGTGCTCGCGGGTTCCGTGAACTTCTTCAACCCCGCCGCGATCGTGATCGGCGGCGACCTCGGCGAGGCGCACGAGCAGCTGCTCGCCGGCGTGCGCGAGGTCATCTTCGAGCGCTCCCTGCCGCTCGCCACGCGCGACCTGCGCACCGCTCCGAGCCGCCTCGGCGACCGGGCCGGCGTGGTCGGCGCCGCGATCCTGGTGATCGAGCACGTCCTCGCCCCGGACGTGGTCGACCGCGCGCTCCAGGCCGCCGCCGCGGCCTAGCGGACCGCGCCTTTCACTCCTCTGTCAAGCCGAAGCCCGGCCTCGTTGGCGTGCCTTCGCTGATCTTGCGATCAGTGGTCGACAGACTTTTGCTTGCCCACCTGACCTGCGTGACCTACTAGTCCTCGCGAGCGAATGCGGCGTCGAACGCGACGCCCGACGGCGGGAAGTCCGTTCTGCGGACGAACGCCAGGGCGTCGCGGGCGCCGTACTCGCGATCCATCCCCGAGTCCTCCCACTCGATCGACAGCGGGCCCTCGTAGCCGGCGCGGTTGAGCGCCCGCAGGACCGACTCGAAGTCGACGTCGCCGTGGCCGGGCGAGACGAAGTCCCAGCCGCGCCCCTGCTCGCCGAAGTTCAGGTGCCCGCCGAGGATCGAGCTGCGCCCGTCCAGCAGCCGGCGCGAGTCCTTGACGTGCACGTGGTGGATCTGGCCGGCGAACTCGTCGACGAACGCGGCCGGGTCGAGGAACTGCGGCACGAGGTGGCTGGGGTCGAAGTTGATCCCGAAGCTCGGGCGGTGGTCGACCGCGGCGAGCGCCTTGCGGGTGGTGACGAAGTCGTACGCGATCTCCGTCGGGTGGACCTCGAGCGCGAAGCGCACGCCCTCCGCCTCGAACACGTCGAGGATCGGGCCCCAGCGCTCGGCGAACTCGTCGTAGCCGCGCTCGACGGCCTCGAAGTCGTTGGGCGGGAACGAGTAGAGCATGTGCCAGATCGGCGAGCCGGTGAAGCCGGTGACGACGTCCACGCCGAGCCGCGCGGCCGCTCGCGCCGTGTCCTGCATCCGCTCGGCGGCCCGCCGGCGGACGCCCTCGGGCTCGCCGTCGCCCCACACCTCGGGCGGCAGGATGTCCCGGTGGCGGTCGTCGATCGGGTCGCAGACGGCCTGGCCGACCAGGTGGCTGCCGATCGCCCAGCAGCCGAGGCCGTGGCCCTCCAGCAGCCGGCGCACGCCGGCGCAGTAGTCCGGCTCGGCGAGCGCCCGCGGGACCTCGAAGTGGTCGCCCCACGAGGCGAGCTCCAGCCCGTCGAAGCCCCAGGCCCCGCAGCGCTCGGCGAGGTCGGCGATCGGCAGGTCGGCCCACTGGCCGGTGAAGAGGGTGACGGGCCGCGGCATGGCGCCGATCTTAGGGGCCGCGCGCTAGACGGGACGGAAGCGGCGGCGCTGCGGCGCGCGGCCCGGCGGCTGGTGCGGCTCGGCGCGCGGCTCGAGCGGCGGCACGGAGACCTTCAGCGGCGTTCCCGGCTCGACGGTCATGCGATCCCCGTAGTGGACGATGTCGAGCGCGGCGCCCTCGACCAGCGTGTACGAGGCCTTGGAGTCGCACACCTCGACGCTGAGCATCCGGCCGCGCCAGCCGAGCCGGAAGGCGAGCCGCGTCAGCGGCGGCGGCAGCTTGGGCGCGAACGAGAGCTGGCCGTCGTAGTCGCGCATCCCGCCGAAGCCGTTGACCGCCGCGCTCCAGGCGCCGGCCAGGCAGGCGATGTGGAGGCCGTCCTTCGTGTTCTGGTTGAGGTCGGCGATGTCCATCATCGCCGCCTCGGCGAAGTAGTCGTAGGCCAGCTCGAGGTGACCCACCTCGGCCGCCATCACCGCCTGCGTGCAGGCCGACAGCGACGAGTCGCGGACCGTGATCGCCTCGTAGTAGGCGAAGTTGCGCGCCTTCTGGTTGGGGCTGAAGGCGTCCCCGCGGGTGTGCATCGCGAGCACGAGGTCCGGCTGCTTGACGACCTGGCGCCGGTAGAGGTCGAAGTACGGGAAGTGGAGCAGGAGCGGGTACTGCGACGCGTCGGTGGCCTTGAAGTCCCACAGCGCCTTGCGGGTGAAGTCCTCGTTCTGCGGGTGGACCTCGAGCGCGTCGTCGTAGGGGATCGCCATCTTCGCCGCGGCGTCGCGCCACGACGCCTCCTCCTCGATGTCGACGCCGAGCCCCTCGGCCTCGTCGCGATAGCGGGCGCACCAGTCGGCGGCCGCGCGCAGGTTCCACTGCGCCATCAGGTTGGTGTAGACGTTGTCGTCGACGATCGCGGTGTACTCGTCCGGCCCCGTGATGCCGTCGATGTGGAAGTTCCCCTCCAGGTCGTGGTGGCCGATCGAGCGCCACAGCCGGGCGGTCGGCACGAGCAGCTCGAGCCCGACGGTGCGCGCGAACTCCTCGTCGCCCGTCGCCTGGTAGTAGCGGATGACCGCCGCGGCGATGCCCGCGTTGATGTGGAACGCGGCGGTGCCGGCCGGCCAGTAGCCGGAGCACTCCTGGCCGCGGATGGTCCGCCACGGGAACGCGGCGCCCTCCAGGTGCAGCGTGTGCGCGCGCTCGACGCGCCAGGTCGAGCGTCGACCAGCGCCAGCGCAGCGCGTCGGCCGCGGCGTCCGGCACCGTGTAGGTGAGCATCGGCAGGACGAACACCTCGCCGTCCCAGAACGCGTGGCCGTCGTAGCCGGGGCCGGTGAGGCCCTTCGCCGGGATCGCCCGCTGCTCGGCGCGGGCGCCCGCCTGGAGCGTGTGGAAGATGCTGAAGCGCACCGCCTGCTGGAGCTCGAGGTCGCCTTCCAGCTCGACGTCCGCGCGGTCCCAGAAGTCGTCGAGGTAGTTGCGCTGCTCGCGCGCGAGGCCGTCCCAGCCGGACTTGCGGGCGGCGGCGAGCGCGGCGTCGACCTGGTCGCGGACGGACGGCAGCGAGCGGACGCTGGACCAGCCGTAGGCGAGGATCTTGTCGACCCGCAGCGGGCTGCCGGGCTCGATGTCGGCGGTGATCGTGACGCGGCCGAGGTCGTCGCGGCTCTCCGCCGCGGTGACCGTCCCGTCCGGTCCTTCGACGTCGTGGTCCATCCCGGCCGCCATCCGCAGGCGGCTGCGGCGCGTGATGTGGACGAGCACCGCGCGCAGCTCGTGGGTGGAGTGCTCCTCGGCCACGAGCGGCGCGGCCAGCGCCGCCGCCGCGCGCGGGTCCTTCGTCTGGGCGGGGACGGGCTCGTTGGCGACCAGCTCGCTCTGCACGACCACCCGCAGCGGCCCCTCCAGCGGCTCGACCTCGAACCGCACGGCGGCGACCGAGCGCTGCGTGAACGACACCAGCCGCTGCGTGCGCAGCCGCACGGCGCCGCCGGTCGGCGAGCGCCACTCGACCTCGCGCCGCAGCATCCCGTCGCGCAGGTCCAGCCGCCGCTCGTGGCGCAGCAGCTCGCCGTAGCGGATGTCGAACGGCTCGTCGTCGACGAGCAGCCGGATGATCTTCCCGTTGGTGACGTCGACGACCGTCTGGCCGTCCTCCGGGTTGCCGTAGGCCGCCTCGGCGTACGGGAGCGGGCGCGTCTCGTAGTAGCCGTTGAGGTAGGTGCCGGGCAGGAAGAACGGCTCGCCCTCGTCGAGGTTGCCGCGCAGCCCGATGTGGCCGTTGGAGAGCGCGAAGACCGACTCGGTGTGCGCCAGGCCGTCGAGGTCGAGCTCCGGCTCGAACAGCGACCACGGCTCGATGTCGAAGGCCGCGCGCTCGCTCACTGGTCGCCGAGCAGCTCGTCGAGGTCCTGCACGACGACGTCGGCGCCGTGCTCGCGCAGCGCGTCGGCCTGGCCGACCCGGTCCACGCCGATCACGATCCCGAAGTCACCCGCCCTGCCGGCCTCGACCCCCGCCAGGGCGTCCTCGAACACCGCCGCCTCGGCCGCGGTCGCGCCCAGCAGCCGCGCGCCCTCCACGAACGTGTCCGGCTTCGGCTTGCCCGGCAGCTTCTGCTCCGTGGCGGTCACGCCGTCCACGCGCGCGTCGATCAGCGGCGCCAGGCCGGTGACGTCGAGCACCTCGCGGGCGTTCGCGCTCGAGGACACGACGGCCGACTTCAGGCCCGCCTCGCGCGCCGCCTCCAGGTAGCGCCGCGAGCCCTCGTAGACGTCGACGCCCTCCTCGCGGATCTTGCGCTGTACGGCGTTGTTCTTCGTGTCGCCGAGCCGCCGGACCAGCGCGTCGTCGTGCTCGATCCCGCGCGACTCCAGGAACGACCGGACGCCGTCGTAGCGCGGCTTGCCGTCCACGTAGCGCTCGTAGTCGCGCTTGGAGAACTCCTCGAAGCCGTCGCCCTGCGACTCGCGCAGGAACGAGTCGAACATCTCCTTCCACGCCGCCTGGTGGACCTTGGCGGTCTGCGTCAGCACCCCGTCGAGATCGAACAGCAGCGCTTTGACACCGTCCGGGAGGCCGAGCATCGGCGGAGTGTACGGGCGGACGCAAGCCACGCGTTCAGCCGTGTACACGAATGACCGCGCCGCCCTCGCGCGCGCCTCGCGCGCCGACCGCGAGCGCGCTGACCGCGGCGATCGCGACCAGTGCCGTGGCCGGGTCGTAGGCGCCCGCCACGAGCAGCCCGGTGGTGACCGCCGTGTCGACGCTGAGGCTCACGGCGACGAGCAGCGCGGCGCGCGCCACGGGCTCCCCCCGCGGCAGCGCGGGCGCGAGCGCGAGCCCCGGCGTCACCGCGAGGAACCACAGCGTCGCCGCCATCCGCAGCAGCCCGGCGTCGACGAGCTGGAGCGCCAGCACCGCGGCGATCGACGCGAGGACGAGCCGGGCCCTCATCGAGCCGACCGCCGGGCAGCGGGTACGAAGACGACGGCGTCGCGGTTGCGGACGACCGTGCGGAACCGGCGCGAGCGCGACAGCGCGCGCTCGATGCGGTCCAGGCTGCCGGGCGGCATCACGCCCTGCTCCGCGACCTCCGCCTTCATGGCTGCTGGTGATGATCAGGTAGGCGCCGCGCCACTCGGGCTCGGTCATCCAGTCCGACAGGACGCGCGCCGGCGCGGCCAGCACGCGCGCCTGCGAGGCCGGCGGCTCGCGCGACAGCGTCACGTAGCCGAGCCGCTCGTAGCCGAGGAACTGGCCCGGGTAGCTCCGCGTCCCCTCCACCAGCAGCGCGCCGCGCGGCGCGTGCTCGTAGACGTAGCGGCTCGCGGCCACCTCGCCGGGCGAGAAGTAGTACTGGTTCTCCTTGCCGTAGTAGGCCACGAGGAAGCCGGACAGCAGCGCGAGCGAGGCGGCGCCGTACGCCGCGCCCGCGAGCGCGCGGCGCCCGGCCGCGAGCGGGCCCATGAACGCGTGGGCGGCGAGGAAGACGAGGAACGGGCAGCGCGAACAGGTAGATGCGGAACAGCAGCTCGCCCTCGTAGTTGCCGAACGCGAACAGCGTCAGCGGCGCGGCCGCGAACGCCGCCGCCGCGCGCATCCGCACGCGGCGGCGCAGCATGCGGATGCCGCCGACCACGGCGAGCGCCCCGATGGCGACGGCGACTGCCCGGCCGCACGCGGCGACGAGCGCCTGGGTGGAGCTGAGGCTCCCCGTGTGCGCGAGGCTCGACTGCGTCGTGGCCCATGGCAGGTTGATCGTGTCGATCGTCGAGGCGACGTTGGGCAGCACGTACGCCGACGCGAACGTGAGGTCCCAGGCCGCGACGATCGCCGCGGCGAGGAAGACCAGGCGGAAGCCGCCGTAGCCGCACACGGCGGCGGCGCCGAGCGACACCACCGTCATGAGCCCGGTCAGCGGGTGGCTGACGGCGATCGCGGCGACGAGCGCCAGCGCGAGCAGCAGCGCCCAGCGCCGCGGCCGGTCGAGCCAGCGCACGACGACCCCGAGCAGCACGAGGTAGAGGAACAGCGCGAACGCCTGCGGCGAGAAGTAGTCCTGGCCGACCCAGTTCACGACGAGCATGAGCCAGCTCGCGCCCCACACGACGCGCCGGTCGCGCGTGAGGCCGCCGAGCACGAACGCGAGCGCTCCGACGTTGAGCAGCTGGAACACCGGCGGCCCCCAGATCGCCTGGCCGATCGCGTCCGGCGCGCCGGCCAGGTGCGTGGCGAGCGCGTCGAGCCCGAAGAAGCCGGGCCAGTTGTGGTAGACGGACAGGTAGGCGCTGCTGCGGTCCACCGCGTCGTGGCGCGTGATGAAGTCCACGACGCCGACGTGCTTCCACGCCCACGAGTACCGCAGCGTGCCGTAGGCGAGGACCGGGGTGGCGTGGAGCAGGGCCACGAGCGCGACGACGTGCGCCCCGAGCAGCCGGCCGCGGAGCGGCGTGGAGAACACGTGGACCGCGAAGCTGCCGGTGAGCACCGCGAGCGCCGCGAAGAACGCCGGCGGCAGCACGGTCAGCAGGCCGCCGTCGGTCATCGCGCCCGGGTCGGCGGCGACCGCGGCCAGCAGCCCGGTCGCGACCGCCGCCGCCAGGACCGCCGGGGCGGCGGCCCGCCGCGCCACGCGGGCGGCGATCCGCCCGGCCGCGAGCGGCCGCGACGACGTCGTGCCGAGGTACTCGAGGGCCAGCCCGTCGAGCACCGCGTCGACGTTCCGCCGCCGCCACAGCGCGCCGGGCCGTCCCGACCGGCCGGCGTGCCCGGCGACGTGCTCCAGCCACGCGAGCAGCAGCGCCACCCGATCGGAGAGCCGCCCGCGGCCGGGCGGCTTCCGGGAGCCGGCCGCGAGCAGCTCCAGGACGACGTTGCCGAGCTCCCGCCGTTCCGCGCCGGCGATGGCGGTGGCGCGCAGGTGCATGCGGTCCACGTCGGGCGATCCGCGCCACGACGCGCGCTCCCAGTCGACGACGCCCGTGATCTCGCCGCCCGGCCCGGCGAGCAGGTTCACCGGGCACAGGTCGCCGTGGGTCAGGCATGTCCGCACGCGCCGGCGGGTGAGCTCGTCGGAGAGCTCCGCGCGCAACCGCCCCAGCGTCTCCGCGTGCCGGGGGTCGGCCACACGCGCGACCTGCGCGATCGGCGCGAGGACACACGCGCCGACGACCTCCTCGTCGGCGCGCTCGGTGCGCGCGGTCGCGCGCTGGAGCGGCGCGAGCGCGGCCGTCGCGGCGGCGACCAGCCGGTCCGCTTCCGCACGGTCACGCGGCGCCGGGCGCCGGCCCGGCAGCGCGCTCTCGGCGACGAAGCGCCGCCCGTCGAGCGTGCCGTCGGCGAGCACGCGCGGGAGCGCGCCGCGCCGGCCGTCGAGCCGCGGGTCGGCGTGGAGGCTCGCCAGGATCTCACCCTGGCGCTCGACCGCATGGTCCCCCGCGGGCGCCCGCGCGCGCTTGACGATCGCGGACGGCCAGCCGCCGCGCGGCCCCACCGCCGCCACCGCGACGTCCCCGTCGGTCGCGAAGGCGCGCAGCAGCCGCCACGGCTCGCCGTCGCCCGCGAGCCGCCGCAGCAGCACCGACGTCGCCGCCTGCGCCGACCACCAGCCCAGGCGGGCGCGCGCCGCGAGCCGCAGCCGCCCGAGCGCCGCGACGACGCGCTCCGAGAGCGCCGGCACGGCGACGAGGCGCGGCGGGCGCCGCTCGCGCACGAGCAGCCCCGCGGCCACGACCGTCTGCCCGAGCAGCCAGGCGATCCCGAGCCCCTCGACGCCGATCGCGGCGAGCAGCGGCACGCCCGTGACCAGCACCACCGCGCACAGCGTCACGTACGTCGCGAGGACCGTCCGCATCCGCCGCTCCACCCGCGCCCGCGTCACCGCCATGGCGACCACCACGTAGGGCACCGCCGAGAGCGCGAGCAGCCGCAGGAGCCACGCGCCGTGCTCGTACTCGTCGCCGAGCAGCGACAGCAGCAGCGGCGCGCCGATCAGCAGCACCGCCACGGCCGGCGCCACCAGGGCGAGCGCCTCGCGCGTCGTGCGCCGCGCGTCGCGGGCGAGGCGGGCGGGGTCGCGCGCGCCCTCCGTCGAGCAGCGACATCCCGAGCGCGCTGCTGACGAGGTACAGCGAGTAGGCGATCGACCACGCGATCGAGAAGTCGGCCGTGGCCTCGGCGCCGGCGACGCCCAGCACCACCAGCGGCAGCACGCCGATCGTCCCCGCCCAGACCAGGTAGGCGGTGGCGTCGGCCGCCCAGTACGCGCGCACGGCGTCGCGAGACAGCGGCTCGGCGCCGACGCCGTCGCGGGCGTGCCGCGGCAGCAGCCGCGCGAACAGCAGGACGTTGACCGCCACCACGAGCACCAGCACCGGGACGCTCCAGGCGACGAACACGCCGAGCGCGGGCGCCGCGGCCGCGACCGCCAGCAGCACGCCGATCTTCGCCGCGGCGTACGCCCCGTTCTCGGCCGGGACCCACCCCGCCTGGCGGATGCCGGCGAGGATGCTGTCCTGGAGCACGAAGATCGTCCACGACGCCGTGCAGACGACGAACCAGACCGCGAGCAGCGGGTCGCCCTGCATGAACGCGAGGTCCGGCGCCCACAGGTCCAGGCCGGCGACGAACAGCCCCGCGGCGACCGCGGCCAGGCCCGCGGCGAACGCGTAGGCGCGCACCACGAGCCGCGGCGCGCGGTCGCCCGCCCGCGGGAGGAAGCGGTTCAGCGCGCTCTTGAGGTTCAGCTGCGAGAGGTTGGCGAGCAGCGTCATCGCCGCGATCAGCGCGGCGCCGACGCCGACCGCCTCGCGCGTGTACGCGCGCGCCGCGATGACCCAGAACGCGAGGCCGAGGACGGAGGTGACCGCCGACCCCGCGATCAGCGCGTACCCGTTGCGGTACAGCGGGAGGGCGGCCCGCCGCCGCAGCGGCGCCAGCCGGCCCCGCGCCACGGGTGGCGCCGTCAGCGCCATACCTTGATGCTGTCGACGACCAGCGCGCTCGGGAACCTCGTCGACGGGCCCGGCCTGCCCGGCCAGTCGCCGCCGACCGCGAGGTTGACGAGCAGGTACATCGGCTCCTGCGGGACCGCGTCGCCGCGGACGCGCCAGCGGACCAGCCCGTCGATCACCCACGTCAGCTGATCGTGCCGCCAGTCGATGGCGAAGGTGTGCCAGCCGGCCGTCAGGCCGCGCTGGCGCCACTCGTGCCCGACCTGCTGCGTCTCGCCGTCGTCGTCGCGCCAGTGCGAGTGGAACTCGAGCATCTCCGGGTCGTGACCGAGGCTCTCGAGCACGTCGATCTCCGGCTTGGACTCGCGATCGACGGGCAGCAGCCAGAACGCCGACCACAGGCCCCTGCCGCGGGGCACCCGCGCGCGGATCTCGGCCCGGCCGTACTTGAACGAGAACTTCGCCGGCTCGTCGTCCGGGCCCGGGCCGGAGCTGATCATCCCCGACGCGTACGGGCGCGGCACGCCCTCGGAGTCGACCGTCGGGCGGCGGTCGGCCACGAGGTGCAGCGCGCCGTTGCGCACGCGCGCCTGCTCGGGCCAGTACGACTCCAGCTCGTGGTTGGAGGTGATCGTGCAGCCGCGGTCGGCCCACCAGTGGCAGGTGCGCCAGCGGTCGGTGTCGAGCGCTGAGCCGTCGAACTCCTCGTTCAGGAGGAGCTTCGGCCCGGAGGCCTGCGACCCGTGCCCGAGCGCGAGCGTCATGAGCGCGAGCGCGCCGAGCAGGATCGCGAGCACCATCACGCGCGAGATGCGGGGCGCCGCGGTCATCGCCCGCTCCCCGCGAGCGCGCGCTCCACGAGCGGCTCGGCGCCGGCGCGCCTCACCGCCCGCCACGCCGCCCGCCGCAGCGGCCGCCGGCGCGGCTCGGGCGCCCCGGGCGCGAGCCGCCGCAGCAGCGCCTCGGCCGTGGTGTCCGCGCGGACGACGACGCGCGGGATCGCGAAGCGGTCGGCGCCGGCGGACGCCAGCGCGTCGACCACCGCGCAGGCGGATGCGCACCCGGCCCGCGCCACCTCCCACCGCACGGCGCGCGAGTGGTAGCCGTGCGGATACGCGAACGACTCGACCGGCCCGACGACGTCCTCGAGCGCCCGCACGCTGTCACGGATCTCCGCGCGAGCCCGCGCGCGCGGGACGGTGTCGAGCTGCACGTGCGTGTGGCCGTGCGCGCCGCACTCGATCCCCGCCGCGGCGACCTCCGCGACCTCGTCCCAGCTCATGAGCGGGCGGCCTCCCTCCCCCTGGCGCCCGAGCCACGCGCTCGTCGCGCCGACGCGGCCCGTCGTGACGAACACCGTCGCGGTCATGCCCGCGCGGGCGAGCGCCGGCCACGCCGCCGCGTGGAAGTCGCGGAAGCCGTCGTCGAAGGTGATCGCGACGAACCGCTCCGGCAGCGCGCCGGCGCCGTCGAACCAGCGGCGCCGCAGGTCGCGCATCGTCAGCGCCTCGTAGCCCTCGCTCGCCAGCGCCTCGAGGTGCTCCGCGAACCGCTCGGGCGTCACGGCCCACGTGGCGAACCGGGGATCCACCTCGCGCGCGACGCTGTGGTAGAGCAGGACGGGACAGCGGAGCATCGTCAGGCCGTCCTCGCGCAGCTGCGCCGGCTCGCGAGGTACGCGAACGGCCCGGCGAGCATCCCGAGCCGCTCGGCGCGGATCAGCTCGGGCGGGAAGCCGGCCGGCAGCCGGGCGTTCTTGTCCGAGCCGGGCCGGAGCACGTGGGCGGCCGCGGCGGGCAGCCCGCGCAGCGCCGCGGGCAGCAGCCCGGGCCGGTCGAGCACGCACTTCGTGAGGTACGCGGTCAGGCCGACGCCGTAGCCGTACATCTGGCGCCGCAGCACGCTCGCGTCGCGCGCGTGGCGATGCGCGACCACGGCGCCGGGCTCGTAGACCAGCCGGTGCCCGCGCTGGAGCACCTCGAAGAACGCCGCCAGGTCGTCGCCGCCCCTGGCGCGCGTGCCGGCGCCGAGCGCGGGGTCGAAGCCGCCCGCCTCGTCGAGCGCCGCGCGCGTGAACGACATGTTCGCCCCCGAGCCGAGCTTGCCCGCGGCGAAGGGGAACAGCGGGTCGCGCGGGCGCCCCGGGCCGAGGTCGTAGACGCGCCGCGCCTCGCCCTTGTCGTAGCCGGCGTAGCCCTCGAGCAGCTCCTGCGCTCGCGTGACCAGCTCGAACGGGACGATGCGGCCGGTCACGCACGCCGCCCCCGGCGTCTCCTCGAAGGCGGCGACGATCCGCTCCAGCCAGCGCTCGTCCGCGACGACGTCGTCGTCCGTGAACGCGACCAGCGGCGCGGCGACGTGGCGCAGCCCGGCGTTGTGGGCGGCGGCCAGCCCGCGTGCGGCGCCCTCCGCGTAGCGGACGCCCGCCCAGCGCGCCACCACCGCCGGGGTCGCGTCGCCGCCGGGCGCGTCGTCGACGACGACGATGCGGCTCGGCCGGATGCGTCTGCGCGAGCAGCGAGCGCAGGCACTCGTCCAGCTCGCGCGGGCGCTCGCGCGTCGCGACGACGACGTCGATCGGCGTCATCGCGCGGCGGGGGACGTCCACGAGCCGGCCGCGAAGCCGGCGCCCGTCGCCGCCAGGCCGAGGACGATCGCCGCGCCGCGGCCCAGCGCGGCGACGTCCCCGCGGAGGCCGTCGGCGACGGCCCGCGCGATCCCCGCCGGCAGCGCCCGGCGCACGTACGCGCGCTCGCTGGCCAGCGCCGGCGCGCGGCCGCAGCGGCGTGCCACGCCGGCCTTCGAGATCCCCTCGGCGTGGCAGCGCGCCACGAAGTAGCGCAGCCGGGCCCGCGCGCGCGGCACGTGGTGCCCGACGCGCACGGCGGGGTCGTAGAGGATCACGCCGCCCCGCTCCGCGCGCGCGAGGCGGATGCAGAGGTCCGTCTCCTCGCAGCCGAGCGGGCGGCTGCCGACGCGCCCGAGCGCGGTCGCGAACCCGCCCGTGCGCTCCAGCGCGTCGCGCCGGAACGACATGTTGCAGCCGATCAGGTTGCGCACCGCGGCCGGCCGCTCCGGCAGCCCGCGGTAGCTGCACCCGACCACCCAGTCGAACTCCTCCGGCATCCAGCGCGGGCGCGCCCCCTCCCAGGCGGGGACCACGGCGCCGCCGGCCGCGACCACGGCCGGGTCCGCGTACGCCTCCTGGAGCCGCTCGACCCAGTCCGGGTCGGCGACGGCGTCGTCGTCCAGGAACGCCACGACGTCGCCCCGCGCCGCCTCGACGCCCGCGTTGCGGGCGCCCGACAGCCCGGGCGGATGGGGGCTGGCGAGGACCGTGACGCCCTCGGGCAGCGTCGCCCTGGCGCGGCGCAGCAGGCCGGGCGCGTGGTCGATCACGACGAGCACCTCGTCCGGGCGGCGACTCTGGCGCAGCAGCGAGCCGACCGCGGCCGCGAGCAGGTCGGCGCGATCGGGCGAGAACGCGCATACGACCACGGACACGGCCGGCGGTCCGGCGCCGTCAGACATCGCGGAAGCCGACCGCGTGCTTGACGACGGTGCGCGCGGCCTCCTGCGACTTGACGATCGGCAGGCGCTCGAAGTGGTACTCGGCGTAGCGCACCGGCTCCGCGCCGAGCTTCTCCTTGAAGCGCGCCAGCGGGACGGACTCGCCCGTCTCGCCCATGTGGTAGTGGCGACAGCCGGCCTCGCACGCCTCGCGGATCGCCGACCAGTGCAGCAACTCGTTGGCGCGCAGCGAGCCGGCCTTCTCCTTGTCCATCGCGCCGCGCGTGTAGCTCGCGTTGGCGCCGAGCAGGACGATCAGCCCGGCCACGGGCTCGCCCTCGTCGTACGCGACCCACACGCGCAGCCGGTGCGGCAGCGCCTCGGCGACGTGGAGGAACTTCGCCGGCGGGTCGCGCCGGAACGCCCGCAGCTTGGCCAGCGCGACGGGCTCGTGCTGCATCTCCGCCCAGCGCACGATCGACAGCTCGAACAGCGACCGGAAGTCGGACAGCAGGTCGAGGCCGCCGCGGCGGACCTCGACGCCGAGCGCCTCGGCCTTGCGCACCGCACGCCGCGCCGACGACGCGAACCGGCCCTCCCAGACCGCGTCGGCGCCGCCGGCGAGGTCCAGCACGTGCGCGCGGCGGGGCACGGCGATCGCCGTCGTGTGCCGGGTCGCCTCCGCCCACTGCGCCGCGTGCAGCGGGTTCGCGCGGACCATCACCTGGACCGAGCCGAGGCGGCGCAGGTCGCCGACCACGTGCGCGACGTCGGCGGCGGTCGGCGTCGTGTCGGACAGCAGGCCGCCCATCCCCCAGGCGGCCGGCAGCGACGCCAGCGGCGCCAGCGGGCGGGGCAGGCCGCCGCGACGGCGGACGAGCGGCAGCAGCATGCGCCGGCCGTCCGCCGCGCGGTACAGCCGGCTCGCGTCCTCGTACCCCGCGCGGCACACCACGTCGATCCACTCGGGCGTCTGGCTCACGAGCGCGGCAGGGTCGGCGTCCGCGAGCTCGCTCCATGCGCCGCGCGGCGCCGGGGAGACGACCTCGGGGGGCCGGACCCGCGTGCCCCCCGCCCCCGAGTTGCGCTCAACCAGCATCGACGCCCACCTCTCCAGGCGCGCCGCCGCCGAGGACGCCGAGCGCCGGGCGCTGCCTCGCGGCCGCCGCGGGCGCGCCGAGCAGCACCCGCTCGCGCAGGATCACGCCGAGCACGCGCGCTCCGTCGCGGAACGTGCGCAGGTTGCTGGTGCCGTGGATGCGGGCGGCCTCGTGGCTGGGCACCTCGGCGACGCGCAGGCCGGCCGCGAGCACCCGGACGTTCATCATCGTCTCGATCTCGAAGCCGTCGGCGTCGCCCTCGATCGCCGGCAGGATGCGGCGCCAGAACGCGTTGTAGCCGTAGCAGAGGTCCGAGTAGCGGCCGCCGAAGGCCAGCCGCACCGACGCCCGCAGCGCCGCGTTGCCCGCGCGCCGCAGCGGGCCCATGTCGTCCGTGCCCCCGCCCTGGAGGAAGCGCGAGCCCTTGACGAAGTCGGCGCCGCCGACGAGGCAGGAGACGAACAGCGGGATCTCCGCGGGGTCGGCCGAGCCGTCGGCGTCGAGCGTGACGATGATGTCGCCCGTGGCGTGCTTGAAGCCGCACTGCAACGCGGCGCCCTTCCCGCGCCGCGGCTGCTCGACGACGCGGACGCCCGGCCACAGCGCGCGTGCGATGTCCACGGTGCCGTCCGTCGACGCGCCGTCCACGAGGATCACCTCGTGCACCCAGCTCGGGATACGCGGCAGCACGAACGGCAGGTTGCGCCGCCTCGTTCATCGCCGGGACGACCACGCTGACCGTGGGTCCCGCGGCGTGTGTCCGCCGCCGCTGCGCGCGCGTCGATGCGCGCGACGCAGATTCGTCATGTTCGTTCGCCCGTAAAGGCTCGCGCATTGCCCTCTCCTCTTACGCGTGCCGGTTTCTCGCTTGTTGCGACGCTATTCCGGCAGCCGCCGCGTGTGGCGCTACATGACGAAACCGTCATCTGGTCTGGGCGCGGGGGCGCGCTTATGATCGGCTGTACGGGGATGCGCGTTCTCATGGTTGAAGACGAGCCTCGGATCCACGACTTCGTGCGCGACGCGCTGGAGGCGGAGGGGGTTGCGCTGGAGAGCGCGACGGACGGCCGCGACGGCCTGCGGCTCGCGCTGCGCGGCTGGCACGACCTGATCGTGCTCGACCTGATGCTCCCCGGCGCCGACGGCCTGTCCGTGCTGCGCGCGATCCGCGTCACGCTCCCCGACACGCCGGTGCTCATCCTCACCGCCCGGTCGGAGCTGCCGATCAAGCTGCGCGGCTTCGAGCTGGGCGCGACGGACTACCTGACGAAGCCGTTCGCGCTCGCCGAGTTCATGGCGCGCGTGCGGGTCCAGCTCCAGCGCTCGGAGACGATGAGCCGGGCGACGACCCGGATCGGGCGCCTCGAGCTCGACCTGGTGCGCCGCCGGGTGCGCGTCGCCGACGTCGAGGCGCACCTGTCCGAGCGCGAGTTCACGCTGCTGCGCTGCCTCGCCGACCACGGTGGCGAGGTCGTGACGCGCGAGAAGCTGCTTGCCGATGTGTGGGGGATGGACTTCGACCCGGGGACCAACGTCGTCGACGTCTGCGTCCGCCGGCTGCGCAAGAAGCTGGGCGCGGCCGCGCCGATCGTGACCGCCCGCAAGGTCGGTTACAGCCTGCTGGTCGACTGAGCCAGAAGCCTCGACCTTCGTTCAGTTAGGTTCGCTGAGCGTTGGACCGCTGTGTCAAGTTTGCGTTATGCGGTCGGGTCGAACGGGTTTCTGCGGGTTCCTCGCGTTGGTCCTCGCCGCGACGCTGGCGCCGGCTGCGCAGGCGTACGAGAAGTCCGACGCCTGCCCGGACGTCGAGACGTTCCGGCCGTTCAGTCAGTGGGGTGACGAGAGCGACTACGTCGAGATCCCGGGCGGCTCGTTCGACGACGAGACCCTCTGGTCGGCGTCCGGCACCGCGGGCGTCGTGGAGGCCGACAACCCGTTCCAGATCGGGGGCACCGGCACCGGCGCGGCCCTGCTCAACGGCGGCGACTCGATCACGTCCCCGAGCATCTGCATCGATCGGAGGTATCCGCACCTGCGGTTCCTCGCACGGGCGGCGCATGGGAAGGCGAAGCTCAAGACGGTCGTGACGTGGGTGGACGAGAAGGGCAACGACAAGGAGACGCTGCTCGACGACCACGACAGCAAGCAGTACGCCGTCATGGGGTGCGTCGCGGATGGTCAAGCTGAGGAACGCCCTGCCGCGCCGCGAGGAGATCCGCGACGTACACGTGCGCTTCTTCCTCGACGAGAAGGCGGACGGCGCGTGGCTGGTGGATGACGTGTTCATCGACCCCTACAAGCGCGGGTGATCGCGGAGGTCGTCAGCCCCGCAGGGCTCGAGCCGGCCATCGCGATCGGCCGGGGGCGCCCGCCACACGAGCAGCTCCTGGAAGCGTCGTGGCCAGGCCGCGACCGGTCGGTCGGCGGCAGCGAGCGCGCGCGTGAGCTCGCCGTGACGGCGGGCTTCCTCGCGCTGGCCGCGACGCTCGCGGTCGCCGCGCCGGCGGCAGGCGGGCTGCGCGTCCCCTTCGCCGCGGTCGTGCTCGCGTACGCGTTCGCCGCCCGGGTGGAGTTCCCGATCGGCAACGGGTCGTTCGTCCCGACGCAGGTCTTCCTCGTCGGGATGTTCGTCGTCGCTCCGGCACAGCACGTTCCGCTGCTCGTGTTCACGGCGCTCGTGATCGCGGCCCTCGTCGCGGCCGCCCAGGGTGCCGCCGGGCTGGACCGCCTCGCTTTCTGCGGCGGTGACGCCATCCACTCCCTGGGCCCCGCCCTGGTGCTCGTGCTGTTCGCGGGCGGCGACGCGACGGACGCCGGCGCGCTGCTGATCCTCGCCGCCTTCGCGGCGCAGATCGTCGCGGACCTGGCGACGTCGAGCCTGCACGAGCTCCTCACGTTCCGGGCGCCGCCGCAGCTGCATCTGCGGGTGATGGCGGAGATCTGGAGCGTCGACGCGGCGCTGGGCGCGGTCGGCCTGCTCGCGGCGGCCGTCGCGGTCCAGACGCCGTGGGCCGTGCTCGCGCCGCTGCCGCTCGTGCTGGTCCTGGCGGCGCTGGCCGCCGACCGCGTGCGCAAGATCGGCGCCGCCGACGAGCGGCGCATGGCGCTCGACGCGGAGCGCGGGCGGCGGCAGGCGGTGGTCGGGCTGCTCAACCGCCAGATCGAGTTCCTCCAGGACGTCTCGCACGAGCTGCGGACGCCGGTCACGATCGCCCGCGGGCACATCGACAACGTCGTGCGGCAGGAGCGCGCGAGCCCGGCGCTGATGGTGTCGCTCACGGAGCTCGAGCGGATCGACCGCATCATCGAGCGCCTGCTCGTGCTGGCGCGGGCGGGCGAGCCCGCGGCGTTCCAGCCGCAGTGCCTGGACGCGGAGACGTTCCTCGAGGACCGCTTCGTGCGCTGGTCGGACACCGTGCCGCGGCCGTGGCAGCTCGGCGACCTCGCCACGGGCACCCTGTTCGCGGATCCCGACGCGCTCGACGCGACGCTCGACGCGCTGCTCGAGAACGCGGTCAAGCACACGGGCCGCTCGCAGCTGATCGGGCTCAGCTCACGCGCGGAGGGCGGTCAGCTCGTGATCGAGGTCGCGGACGGCGGCAGCGGCATCCCGGAGGATGCGCTGCACCGGATCTTCGACCGCTTCGCGCGGGCGGACTCGGCGCGCAACGCGCGCGTGGCCGGCGTCGGCCTGGGCCTGGCGATGGTCGACGCGGTGGCCAAGGCCCACGGCGGCCGCTGCTCCGTGGAGTCCGGGCCCGCCGGAAGCACCTTCACGCTGCGACTCCCCGGGTTCGAGCCGCGCGACGAGCTATCCGGGTTCGAGCCCGGCGACGAGGAGCATCGGGGCGCCCGGATTTGAACCGGGGACCTCGCCGACCCGAACGGCGCGCGCTACCAGGCTGCGCCACGCCCCGAATGCGTTCGCAAGTCTAGCCGCTCGAGTCTGGCCCGGGCGGCCGTGGGGTTCGAGTCCGGGGTCAGGACGGGCTGCCGTTCACGGCCCGGTAGTAGCGGACCGCGAGGCCGGTCACGAGCGTCTGGAACGCGGCCTCGGGCTCGATTCCCTCGCGGCCGGCGTAGCGCTCGAGGCCCGTGCGCTCGATCGCCTCCGCCTCGCTCACGACCTCGTCGACCAGCTCGGGGCTGGAGTCGTGGAAGAACGCCCCGATCGAGTACAGGCTGGTCTCCATCAGTGACGCGACGAACGCGTCGTCGCCGGGAGCGGGCACGCTCCGAGCGTACCGCGCTGCTCAGGGCTGGAGCGGCAGGTCGCCCGTGGCGTCGTCCAGGGCATCGCCCGCGTCCTGGACCACGCCACCCGCGGCCTCCTGGACCGTGCCGGCCGTCTCCTGAACCGTCCCGACCGCACCGCCGACCGCCGCCCCCGGGCCGGGCTGCCCGCCCTGCGGCGCCGTGTGCGACGGAAGCTCCACCGCCGGCAGGTTGAGCGGGACGTCCGGCCCGCCGCCACCGCCGCCGCCCGTGCTGGGCGCGCGGGTGTCGGGCGCCTTGTCGCGGACTGCCGGGGTGACCGCGCCGGTGGCGCCGCCGCCGGCGCGCGCGGGCGCGTCGCCCGTGGTCCCGCCGGCGGGCGTCTCGTCGCGCGATCCCGCGGGCGCGCCGCCATTGGCGCCGCCCTGCGCCTGGCCGCCGCGCGTCGTGCGCGGCTGCGGCCGGCGGTCCGCCTCGCGGCGGTTCGCGGAGCCCGGCGCGCCGGCCGGCTTCGAGATGCTCGGCCCGGACCGGTCCGCCGACGTGTCCCGCACCGAAGCGGGCTTGGCCGAGAGGTCCGCGGGACGGGCGCCGCGGTCGCCGGCGCCGACGTGCGTCTCCATGCCCGCGCCGAGCCCGGCGACGAGCACGGCCGCGGCTGCGGCCAGCTTGGCGGTCCCGCCGGCGGCCTGGTCGGAGACGACGGGCAGCTGACCCAGCCATCCGTCGCCCGAGCCGCCGCCCTTGCGGAAGCGCAGCAGGAGCGGGAACGGGAACAGCGCCGCGACCTTCTCGGCGATCCGCCGGCGCACGGGGCGCTGCGCGACGAGCGCGGCGTCGACGCCCGCGGCCACGGCCTCGCGGCGGCACGGCTGGCAGTGCGCGACGTGGCGCGCGAGGCGGCGCGTGTCGCGCGCCCCGATGCGGCCGTTGCCGACGCTCGCGATGATCGCCTGGACCCGCACGCAGCGCTGGCCGGAGGCGAGCTCGTCGTACTCCTCGGTGAGTCGCCTGCGGGCGCGGAACAGCGTGCTCTCGACCGCGGGGCGGCTCATGCCCATGCGCTCGCCGATCTCGCGGTAGGACAGGCCCTCGAGCTCGCGCAGGACGAGGATCTCGTGGTGGGCGTCGGACAGGCCGCCGAACGCGCCGCACAGCTGCTCGAGCTGCTGCTTGGCGACGAGCGCCGCGTCGGGCACGGGCTCGTGGCTGACGAGGCGGCCGTAGTCGGACGGGGCGAGGCCCTCGTCGGCGTCGTAGGAGACCTCTTCGGTCCGCTTGGAGCGCCGGAACTGGTCGATGCACGCGTTCTTGGCGATCTCGTAGATCCAGGGCTTGAACGCGATCGGCCGCTCCGTCGCGCGCATGCGCCGCAGCGCGGAGACGAAGACCTCCTGGGTGACGTCCTCGGCGCGCTGGTGGTCCTTCACCATGCCGAGCACGTACGCGTGGATCCGGCGGTGGAAGCGCTCGTAGAGCGCCTCGAACGCGCGGTCGTCGCCGCGGCGGACGGCAGCGACCAGCTTGTGGTCGCTCGTCGCTTCGCCGGCCGGCGCCCGGCCGATCTCAGGCGCCTGAAGCAGCGCGCTCATGTGCCCCTACGCACGTTCGGAGTCCCCCTGTGCTTCCAGTACAAGAGAAGGATGGCTTCCCGGTCTCGCTCCCTGAAAGCGAGATAGGAAACTCTAGCGTTCAATTGGCCGATTGGCGGCATTCCCAAACATATGACGATGCGCACTAGCCCCACGGCGCGGATCACCGCGCTCGTCGCCGACCTCGACGAGCTGCTCGAGCCGGCGGCGTTCGAGGACCTCGGCCCCAACGGCCTCCAGGTGCCGCCGCCGCCCGGGCGGGAGGACGTCACGCGCGTCGTGACCGGCGTTACGGCGCAGCGCGAGCTGATCGACCGGGCGGTGGAGCTGGGCGCGCAGCTGGTCCTGGTCCACCACGGCCTGTTCTGGCGCTTCAAGCCGCCGGGGCTCAGCGCCGTGCTGGCCGAGCGGCTGCGGCCGCTGTTCGAGCACGGCATCGCGCTCGCCGCCTACCACCTCCCGCTCGACGCGCACCCCGAGGTGGGGAACAACGCGATCCTGGCCAATGCGCTGGGCTGCGAAGCCCACGAGCCGTTCGGCAGCTACCGCGGCACCGCCGGTCGGGCGCGCGGGCCGCTTCGGCGGCGACGGCGTCGCGGCGGCGGACCTGTTCGCGCGCGTGCGCGAGGTCACGGGCCGCGAGCCGACGGTGTTCGACGGCGGTCCGGAGCGGGTGCGCCGGATCGGCATCGTGTCCGGCTCGGCGGCCGAGACGCTCGACGAGGCGGTGGCGCTCGGGCTTGACGCATTCTTGACGGGCGAGCCTCGCGAGCACGTGATGGCGGACGCGCGCGAGGCGGGGATCCACTTCATCGCGGCCGGCCACTACGCGACGGAGACGTTCGGCGTGCGCGCCCTCGGCGACCGGCTGGCGGAGCGCTTCGGCGTCGAGCACGTGTTCGTCGATGTGCCGAATCCCGTCTGATCGGACCTCTCCGGTCAGAGCGGCGACGCGCCAGACAAATGTTTAGCTCAGATTGAGCAGATGAGCTTGAGGCCGTCCGGATGAGGCGGTACCTTGCCTGCACGTGGCAAACCTCACAGGAGGCTTATAGGCCGATGGCAATCCACCTCACGCCCACCGAGCTCGCCCGCGAAGCCGGCATGGAGCGTCGCGAGGTCATCGAGAAGTGCATGGAGCTGGGCGTGCCCATCTTCCAGGGGCGCATCGACAAGACCCTCTTCCTCGCCAACGTGAGCGAGCAGAGCGCAGCCCCCAGAGCTACATCCCAGGTAGCAACCGCCTGACATAAGGCCGCGGCGCTCGTCTCACGCGCCGCCCACATACAATCGCCCTCCCGGTCTCGGTCCTGAGGAGGAGCGGTATGGAATCAAGCACGGCAGCGCCGTCGCGCACCACGACGGGCTCGTCGACGATCGCCGACATGATGGCGCTGGCCGCCGAGCGCTACGCCGACCGCCCCGCGGTGCGGTTCAAGCGCGAAGGCGCCTGGCACGACGTGTCGTTCGCGGAGGTCGGCGAGATCGTCTCCGAGATCGCGCGCGGGCTGATCGATCTCGGCCTGGAGCCGGGCGATCGCGTGTCGCTGCTGTGCACGACCCGTCCCGAGTGGACGTACGCGGACTTCGCGATCACCAGCGCCGGCGGCGTGGTCGTCCCCATCTATCCCACGAACTCGCCGTCGGAGTGCGCGTGGGTCGCGGGCAACTCGGAGTCCCGCTTCATCGTCTGCGAGAACGAGGCCCAGGTGGCCAAGATCGCGCAGGTGCGCGGCGACCTGCCGGCGCTCGAGCAGGTCATCGTCGTCGACCCCTCGGGGGACATACGTGACGCCCTCTCGCTCGACGACCTGCGCGAGCGCGGCCGCGGGCGTGACGCCGCCGAGGTGGCCGCGCGCTCGAGCGCGGTCAAGGCCGAGGACCCGTACACGTTCATCTACACGTCGGGCACGACCGGCCCGCCGAAGGGCTGCGTCCTCACGCACGGCAACTACCGCGGCGTCCTGGACATGTGCGAGGAGATCGACGCGCTGGAGTCCGAGGAGACGGTCTACCTCTACCTCCCGCTGGCGCACTCCTACGCGCTGCTGATCCAGCTGCTGGCGATCGACCTGGGTTCGACGATCGCGTACTTCGGCGGCGACGTGAAGCAGATCGTGGCCGAGCTCAACGAGGTGCAGCCGAGCTACCTGCCGTCCGTCCCGCGGATCTTCGAGAAGATCTACACGCTCGTCACGTCCAACGGCGACCCGGCGCAGATCAAGGCGGCGACGCAGGTCGGCCTGAAGGTGCGCCAACTCCAGGCGGCGGGCCAGCCCGTGCCGCCGGAGCTCCAGCAGCACTTCGACGCCGCGGAGGAGCAGCTGTTCAAGAACGTCCGCCAGGCGTTCGGCGGCAGGCTCAAGCAGGCGAACACCGGCGCGGCGCCGATCGCGAAGGAGATCCTGGAGTTCTTCTACGCCTGCGGCGTCCCGGTGCTCGAGGGCTACGGGATGACGGAGACCTCGACGGTCTCGACCACGCAGACCGTCGACCGCTTCAAGCTCGGCACGGTCGGGTTCGCGATCCCGGGCTCGCAGATCCGCATCGCCGAGGACGGCGAGGTCCTGCTCAAGGGCCCGCACATCTTCCAGGGCTACTACAAGATGCAGGACGAGTCCTGGGGCACGATCGAGGACGGCTGGCTGCACACGGGCGACCTCGGCTCGCTGGACGACGACGGCTTCCTCACGATCACCGGCCGCAAGAAGGACATCATCATCACCGCGGGCGGCAAGAACCTCACGCCGGCCAACCTCGAGAACGACCTCAAGCAGTCGCGCTGGATCTCCCAGGCCATCATGCACGGCGACCGGCGGCCGTACCCGGTGGCGCTGATCACGCTCGACCCGGAGGAGGCGCCGACGCTGGCGCAGCAGGTCGGGGCCGAGGACGCCGACCCCGCCGCGCTGGCCGAGGACCCCAAGATCCACGCGGTCATCCAGGGCGTGCTGGACGACGTCAACGCCAACTACGCGCAGGTCGAGCAGATCAAGAAGTTCGTGATCCTCGACCACGACCTGTCGCAGGAGACGGGCGAGCTGACGCCGACCCTGAAGGTCAAGCGCAACGTGGTCAACGAGAAGTACGCCGGCCTGTTCGAGCGGCTCTACAGCGGCTGAGCATCGACGACTCGCGCTCCGCGCCCCGGGACGAACGTGATGCCGCGACGGCGGTAGCGCTCGGGGCGCGGGTCGGCGGGCCGGAGCGCGCGGCGGGCGAGCACCACGCTCAGCACCTGGCGCAGCTCGAAGGAGGCGAACGGCGCGCCCAGGCAGCGCCGGACGCCGCCGCCGAACGGCACCCAGGTGTAGGTCTCCGGCTTGGCGTCGAGGAAGCGCTCGGGGCGGAACGCGAGCGGGTCCGGGTAGAGATCCGGGCGGCGGTGCATCAGCGTGATCGACGTCCCCAGGGTCGCGCCGGCCGGCACATGGTGGCCGCCGACCTCCATCGGCGCCTGGAGCGTGCGCATCACGTATGTGATGACGGGCCGGATGCGCTGCGACTCCTGCACGACGGCGTCGATGTAGGCGGTCTCGCCGGCGACCGCTTCCGCGGAAGCGCGTTCGAGCGCCTCCGGATGGCGGGTCAGGCGCTCGAAGGTCCACGCGAGCGTGGTCGCGGTCGTCTCGTGGCCGGCGAGGAGCAGGGTGATCAGGTGGTCGCGCAGCTCGGCGTCGGCCGGCGGCTCGCCGTCCTCGCCGCGCGCCTGGAGCAGCATCGAGAGGACGTCCTCGCCGCCGGCGCCCGCGTCGCGCTTGCGCGCGATCTCGGCCAGCAGCATGCCGTCGACCTCCTCGCGGGCGGCCTCGAACTGCCGCTGCGGGCTGCCCGGCCCGAAGTCGTGTTGGAGCAGCGGGACGAGCATGATCCGGGAGCCGCGGGCCATCAGGCGGATCAGCGCCCGCTCCAGCTCCTGCATGCGCGAGCCCTCCTCCAGCCCGAAGACCGTGCGCAGGATGATCCGCAGGGTGAGCCGCTGCATGGCGGGAAGGAGCGGGAACTCGGTGTTGAGCGGCCACGTGGCGACCTCGGCCTCCGCCAGCTCGCGCATGATGTCGCCGTAGACGCGCATCCGGGCGCCGTGAAACGGCGGCAGCAGCAGCTTGCGGGTGCGCAGATGCGCCTTCTCGTCGAGCACGAGCACGGAGCGCGGCCCGACGACCGGGCCGAGCACCTGGTTCCCCTCCCCGGCGTGCAGCTGCGCCGGGTCGCCGGTGAAGATCTTCTTGACCTCCGCCGGGTCGCTCACCACGACCAGCGGGTCGAACGGCCACACCGCGACCGCGAAGACGTCGCCGTAGCGCCGCCGGTAGCGCGCGAGCATGCGGTGCTCCGTGGCCAGGAACCGGACGCCCTGGACCGCGCGCGGAAGGCGTGGGCCCGGCAGCGTGTGGCTTCGCCCGTTGATCAGCACGCCACCGGATCTTCCCGGGTCGGGGCGGAGCGCGCTGTGAGACGGGTCACGGGCGCCGGCCAACGTCAACTGCGCTGGGTGGGGGTGGGTGGCGGGACTTCCCGCGTCGTTGTCGACTCGGGGCGGCTCAGTGGCCCTAAGTCGACAACGACGCCGATCCGGCCCCGGCCCGCAGGTCAGTCCGAAGCGCTCTGGCGCAGCAGCGTGCCGGTCGTCTGCTCGAGGATCCGGCGCCAGGCGCGGGTGCGCTCCTTCTCCGCGGAGTAGTGCTCGACGACCTTGCGGACCCGCGTGGCGGAGATCTGGATGCCGTGGCGCTTGGCCACCTCGCGCCATTGCTCGTAGCTGGCTGCGAGCTTCTCGGTGACGGAGTGGAAGCCGTGCCGGGCGACGGCGATCCGCGACGCGTAGTTGAGGATGTTCGTCTGGAACATCAGCTCGTCGTCGGGCTCGGGCTCGATCAGGACGATGTCCACGCCGGGGTAGCGCTCCTGCCAGCTCGCCGCCATCTCGTGCAGCCGCTGGTAGGCGAGCAGCTTGAACGTCTGGTAGCCGATCTTGGGGAAGCCCATGTCCGAGATCCGGCGCGTCCGGGTCCCGAACAGCGTCGGGATCTCCTTCGTGAAGTCGTTGACGTAGGGCACCAGCGGGTTGACGACGACGATGAACTTCGCGCCCGCCTCGACCGCGATGTCGAGGTTCGTCGTGGAGACGATCCCGCCGTCGACCAGCTCGCGGTCCTTGACCCGGTGCGGCTCGTAGACCATCGGCAGCGCGGTCGAGGCGCGCACGGCGGAGGAGATCGGGACGTCGTCCCAGCCCTCGGCGCCGAGCACGATCCGCTCGCAGGTGTCGAGGTCGGTCGCGGACAGGTACAGCTCGCGGGGCAGCTCGCGGAAGTCGTCGGTGCGCCCGTCGCCGGCCAGCACCGTCCGCACGTACTCCTCCACGCCCGCGCCCGTGTAGGCGCCCGTGGGCAGGGCGTCGGCGAGCGCGATCGCCAGGTCCACGGCGGAGAACGCGCCCAGGTTGCGGCCCAGCGTCCGCACCACGCCCGCCAGGTGGAGCGGGAACATCAGGCCCTTGACCACGAAGTCGCGGTAGTTCGGGCGCAGCAGCATCTCGCGCTTGATCGGCGGGAAGCTCGGGACGGCCTGGCCGTTGACGACCCGCATCATCTGCTCCGGCGTGACGCCGTTGGCCACCAGCGCGCCCACGAGCGAGCCCGCGCTGGTCCCGACGATGACGTCGAAGTCGTTCACCGTGCGGTTGACCGACAGCAGGTCGAGCGCCCGCAGGGCGCCGATCTCGTAGACCGCGCCGGTGAACCCGCCCCCGCCGAGGACGAGCGCTGTCTTGGACCGCGGGCGCCGCCGGCGGCGGTTGCCCGGGCTCTCGAGCTTGACGACGTTCCCCATCGCGCCCGAAGGCTACCCGGCGGAGCCGCCGGACCAGCCGCTATGACTAGACGGGATGGCGGCGATCGAGATCAGCGAGCTGACGAAGCGCTACGGGCAGACGCTGGCCGTCGACCGCCTGAGCTTCAAGGTCGACCAGGGCCGGATCGTCGCCTTCCTCGGCCCCAACGGCGCCGGGAAGACCACCACGCTGCGCGCGCTGCTGGGGCTGCTCCGGCCGACCGGCGGCGACGCGAGGGTCCACGGCAAGCGGTTCGTGGAGCTCGAGGACCCCATCCGGACGGTCGGCGCGGTGCTGGACGGCGGCATGCTGCACCCCGGCCGCACGGGCCGCAACCACCTCCGGATGATCGCCCGCAGCGGCGGCATCGGGCGCGCGCCGCGTCGACGAGCTGCTCGAGCTGGTGGGCCTCAGCAGCGCCGCCGACCGGCGCGCGGGCGGCTACTCGCTCGGGATGCGCCAGCGGCTGGGGCTCGCCACCGCCCTGCTGGGCGACCCGCAGGTGCTCGTGCTCGACGAGCCCGCGAACGGGCTGGACCCGCAGGGGATCCGCTGGCTGCGCGACTTCCTGCGCTCGCTGGCCGGCGAGGGCCGGGCGGTGCTGGTCTCCAGCCACGTGCTCGCCGAGGTCGCGCAGACCGCCGACGAGGTCGTCGTGATCGCCCGCGGCCGCTCGGTCGCCCAGGCGCCGCTCGCCGAGCTGCTCGCCACGGGCCGCGGCGGCATGCGGATCGCCGGCCCGGACACCGGCCGCCTCGGCGAGCTGCTGACCGCCGACGGCGCCGAGGTCGAGGCGGCGGGCGACGGCGCGATCATCGTCCACGACCGCTCGGGCGAGGAGGTCGGCCGCACGATCGCGGAGCACCGGATCGTCATCGCCGAGCTGACGCCCGTCTCCACGTCGCTCGAGGAGATCTTCTTCGAGCTCACGGGCGAGGAGAGCGCGCCATGATGCGACAGACCTCCGCCGAGCTGCTGAAGCTCCGCACGACCAAGACCGCGCTGGCGCTGATCGGCTCCGTGCTCGGGCTGACGGTGCTGATCAGCGCGATCGCCACCTTCACGGTCGAGGAGGACGCGCAGGACTTCAACGTGGTGGACCTGCTGGGCATCTCGGGCTTCTCGCAGCTGATCGCGCTCGTCCTCGGCCTGCTGGCGGTCACGACCGAGGTCCGGCACGGCACGGTCACGCCGACGCTCGTCGCCCAGCCCGACCGGATGCTGGTGATGGGCGCCAAGCTCGTCTCGCACGTGCTCGCGGGCCTCGTGCTGGCCGTCATCGCGGTCGCCGCGTGCACGGCGATCGTGCTGCTGGGGCTGTCGGCGCGCGGTATCGACACCGGCCTGGAGTCCAGCGACGTCGTCCGGATCGTGATCGGGCAGATCCTCGCGGGCGGGCTGTGGGCGGCGCTCGGCGTCGGCTTCGGCGCGCTGGTGTTCAACCAGGTGGGGGCGATCGTCGGCGCGCTGGTCTGGACGTTCCTGGTCGAGAACCTGCTCACGCTGATCCCCACGCTTCGGCGACTGGGTGCAGAAGTACGGCATCAACGGCGCCTCCAACGGGCTCGGCAACATCGAGAGCGAGAACACGGGCGACGTGCTGGGCCAGGTCCCGGCCGGGCTGCTGCTGCTGGGGTACGCGGCCGCGTTCGTGATCGCGGGCGCGATCGCGTTCCGGCGCCGCGACATCACGACGTAGCCCGGATCCGGGCCTCAGCGCGACTTCGGGTCCGGCGGCGGGTTCCGACGGTTCGGATGACGGCTCGGATCGCCCTGCTCGCCGCGGCGCTGTGCGCGCTGCTGGCCCCCGCGGCTCCCGCCGCCGGACCGGCCAAGACCAAGCGGATCCTCGCGCAGCAGATGGCGCGGGCCGGCTCCGGCTCGGGCGCCTACGTCGTCGACATGGACACGGGCCGGGCGCTGTTCGCCGACGACGAGGACTTCGCCCGCGTGCCCGCCTCGGTCGAGAAGCTCTACACGTCCGCGACCGCGCTCGTCCGCTACGGGGCCGACGGCACGCTGACGACCTCGGTGCTCGGCGACGCCGCGCCCGACGCGCTCGGCGTCGTGGGCGGCAACCTGTACCTGCGCGGCGGCGGCGACCCGGCGTTCGACGCGACGTCCGCCCGGCGGCTGGCGCGCGACCTGATCGCCCGCACGGGCCTCACCGAGGTCACCGGCCGCGTGATCGGCGACGAGTCGGCGTTCGACGGCCTGCGCGGGCCGCCGTCGGAGGGCTTCCGGACGTCGGTCTGGGTCGGCCCGCTGAGCGCGCTGACCTTCAACCGCGGCTTCACCGGCCGCCGCAGGCCGCTGTTCCAGCCACGGCCGCCGCTGTTCGCGGCCAAGGCGTTCACCAAGGCGCTGCGCCGCCGCGGCGTGTACGTGCGCGGCGGCGCCCGGGCCGGCGTCTCGCCGCCCGCCGCGCCGCTGCTGGCGGGCTGGAGCTCGCCGGACATGGCGACGCTCGTCGGCCGCATGAACCCGCCGTCGGACAACTTCATGGCCGAGACGCTGATCAAGGCGCTCGGGATGAGCTTCGGCGGGAGCGGGACCACCGCGGCGGGCGCCGCCGTCGTGCGCGAGACCGCCGCCATGCTCGGCGCCCGCACGTACGCCGTCGACGGCTCGGGCCTCTCGCGCTCCAACCGCACGTCCCCGCGCGCCGTCGTCTCCCTGCTCCTGGCGATGTCGGAGAGCGAGCTCTACGACGCGTTTGCCTCCTCGCTCCCGATCGCGGGCCGGACCGGCACGCTGATCGACCGGATGCGCCGCACCGCCGCGCGCGACGCCTGCCGCGCCAAGACCGGCACGCTGTCCAACGTGTCCGCGCTGGCCGGCTACTGCGACACCCGCGACGGCGGCCGCGTGGCGTTCGCGTTCCTGATGAACGGCGTCTGGCCGACCGGCGCGCGCGCCCTCCAGGACCGCATGGCCGCCGCGCTCGCGCGCTACGACGGCTAGATGGTTGATGCGGACCTCCCAGCGTGGAGCGGCGCTAGCGGTTCTTGTCGTTCCAGCGCTTCTGGGCGCGCTCGATCGACTCGAGCGCCTCCTCGCGCGGGTACCAGCCGTCGACCTTGACGACCTTCCAGTCGGGCGTCTTGTAGATCGAGAAGAAGTGCGAGATCTCGTCCCGGAGCGTCATCGGGAGGTCCTCGAGCCGCTCGATGTGACTCCAGTTCGGGTCCGTGAACGGCACGCAGAGGATCTTGTTGTCCTCCGCGTTCTCGTCGCGCATCCGGAACAGCGCCACCGGCTTGACCTCGATGTGGCAGCCGGGGAACGTCGGCTCGGAGACGACGATCATCACGTCGAGCGGGTCGCCGTCGGCGGCGAGCGTGTTCTTGAAGAACCCGTAGTCGGTCGGGTAGCCGAGCGAGGCGAACAGCAGCCGGTCGAGCTTGATCGCCCCCAGCTCCTCGTCCCACTCGTACTTGTTCGAGGACCCCTTCGGGATCTCGACGATCGCGATGAGGGAGTCGTCCTGCTCGGGCATGGCGCCGGAGCGTACCCGTCGCGCGGCGGTGCCACACTCCGGCCATGTCGCTCGCGGCGCTCCGGGCCTCGCTTGCGGAGCAGCTCGCCGCGCTGCGCGGCGTGCCGGCGGAAGAGCTGCCGCCGGCGCTGCTCGACGTGACCGTGCGGCGCCACGGCGACGTCCGTGTCCTGCGCCCGGCGGACTGGGAGCAGCTGCGCCACGAGGAGGGCGGCGCCGGGCGGCCGGTGCCGTACTGGGCGCGGACGTGGCCGTCCGGGCTCGCGCTCGCCGACGCCCTGCGCGCCGCCCCGCCGCGGCCCGGCGCGCGCGTGATCGAGCTGGGCTGCGGGCTCGCCGTCCCCACGGTCGTCGCCGCCCGCGCGGGCGCGGTCGTGCTGGCCACCGACGGCGCCTCGGACGCGGTCGCGTTCGCCGCGCACACGCTGGCGCTCAACGAGACGGTCGCGACCGTGGCCCACGCCGACTGGGGCGAGCACGGCGAGGCGCTGGCCGCCCGCGGCCCGTTCGACCTCGTGCTCGCCGCCGACGTGCTCTACACGCAGGCGAACGTCCGAGCCGCGCTGGCGCTGCTGCCGCGGCTGGTGGCGGCCTGGGGCGAGCTGCTGCTCGCCGACCCCGGCCGGGCCGGCGGGCGCGACTTCCTGGCCGCCGCGCGGGCGTCCTTCCACGTCCAGCGCCATGCGCACGACGGCGACGTGACCGTCTACCGGCTGACGCCGCGCTCCAGCAACTCGAGCAGGCCCGCCTCGTCGAGCACCGGCACGCCGAGCTTCTCGGCCTTCTCGAGCTTGGAGCCGGGCGAGGCGCCCGCCACCACGTAGCTCGTCTTCTTCGACACGGAGCCGGTGACCTTGCCGCCCTGGGCGAGGATGCGCTCCGTCGCCTCCTCGCGCGTGAGGTCCGGCAGCGTGCCGGTGAGGACGAACGTGAGGTCGCGCAGCGGGCCCTCCCCGGGCGGCGGGCCCTCCTGCTCGAGCCGCAGGCCGAGGCCGCGCAGGTCCTCGAACACCGCGCGCATCTGCGGGTCCTCGAGCTGCGAGTGGATCAGCGCGGCGACCTTCGGGCCGACGCCCGGCGTCTCGGCGATCTGCTCGGGCGTTGCGTCCAGCAGCGCGTCGATCGAGCGGAACTGGGCGGCGAGGCTGCGGCCCGTGATGAAGCCGACGCCCTCGATCCCGACCGCGAACAGGACGATGCCGAACGGCCGCGCCTTGGACTCCTCGATCGAGCGGACGAGGTTCTCGGCGCTCACCCGGCCGTAGCCCTCCAGCTCCATCAGCTGCTCGGCGGTGAGCCGGTAGAAGTCGCCGGGCGTCGTGACCAGCCGCTCGCGCTGGAGCGTGGCCACCTGCTTCTCCCCCAGCCCGTCGACGTCCATGATCGCGGCGAAGCTCTTGAGCAGCTGCCAGCGCCGGTCCGGGCACTCGCGGTTCGGGCAGCGCGTGAACACGGCCCCCTCGGCCTTCACGGTCGGCGTGCCGCAGGACGGGCACTCGGCCGGCGGGCGCGGGGGCGGCGAGCGGTCCGGCCGCTCGACCGCGTGCGGCGCCGGGGAGAGCACCTGCGGGATCACGTCGCCGGCGCGCAGGACGATCACCTCGTCGCCGGGACGGACGTCCTTGCGCGCGAGGTCCTCCTCGTTGTGGAGCGTCGCCACCTTGACGGTGACGCCGCCGACGTGGACCGGCTCGAGCTGGGCGAACGGGTACAGGTCGCCGAACTTGCCGACGTTCCAGTGGATGTCGTGCAGCGTGGTGACCGCGGTCGTGGGCGGGAACTTCCAGGCGATCGCCCAGCGCGGATCGCGGCCGACGACGCCGAGCCGGCGCTGGAGCTCCGCGTCGTCGAGCTTGACCACCACGCCGTCGATCTCGAAGTCCAGCCCGCCGCGCCGCTCCTGCCAGGCGAGGCACTGGGCGACGACCTCGTCCTCGGTGTCGAGCCGCTTGACGTCGTCGTTGACGCGGAAGCCGTGGTCGCGCAGCCACTCCAGCGCCTCCCAGTGGGTCTCGAGGCCGAGGCCCTCCGTGGCGCCGATGCCGTAGCACCACATGCTCAGCGGCCGCTCGGCCGCGAGCGCCGGGTCGAGCTGGCGGATGGTGCCGGCCGCGGAGTTGCGCGGGTTCATGAACGTCGACAGGCCGGCCTCGGCGCGCCGCTCGTTGAGCGCGGCGAAGTCGGGCAGCGACATGTAGACCTCGCCGCGGACCTCCACGAGCGGCGGCGCGTCCTCGATCCGCAGCGGGATCGTGGGGATCGTGCGCAGGTTGTGCGTGACGTCCTCGCCGACCTCGCCGTTGCCGCGGGTGGCGCCGCGCTCCAGGACGCCGTCGCGGTACACCAGCGAGATCGCCAGCCCGTCGATCTTCGGCTCGGCGACGTAGCGGAACTCGGGGTCCTCGATCCCCTCGCGCGCCAGGTGGGAGCGCATCCGCTGCACCCAGGCCCGCAGCTCCTCCTCCGAGCGCGCGTTGGCGAGCGAGAACATCGGCTGGAGGTGGCGCACCTTCTGGAGCCGGCTGACCGGCTCGGCTCCGACCCGCTGGGTCGGCGAGTCGGGCGTGAGCAGCTCGGGATGGTCGCGCTCGATCGCGCGCAGCTCGTCGAGCAGCGCGTCGTACGCGTCGTCGCCGATCTCGGGGTCGTCGAGGACGTAGTAGCGGTGGGCGTGGTGCTCGAGCTGCCGGCGGAGCTCCGCCGCCCGCTCCTCCACCGTCACTCCGCGAGCTCCTCCGCGGCCGGTTCGAGCAGGGCGCCGAGGTCGTAGCCCCGGAGGGCCTCGAGGCCGTGCTCGGCGGTGAGGTCGAAGTGCAGCGGCGTGACGGCGACGCGGCCCGCGGACACGGCCGCGAGGTCGGTCCCCTCCTCGTCGTCGTGCACCGGGGAGTCGCCGTACATGCGGATGCGCCGGCGGCCGCCCTCCTCCTCGTCGACCACCGTCAGCTCGTCGCGGTAGATCCGCTTGCCGAGCCGCGCGACCTCGACCCCGCTCGGCTCCGTGCCGGGCACGTTGACGTTGAGCAGCGTGCCGGCGGGCAGCGGGACGTCGTCGAGCTGCTCGACGAGCCGCGCCACGAAGGTGGCCGCGCCGCTGAAGTCGAAGCGCTCGCCGAGCCGGAAGTCCATCTCGCGCGCGAGCGACTGCTGCGACACGGCGATCCCCGGGATGCCCAGCACGACGCCCTCCAGCGCGGCGGCGACGGTGCCGGAGTACGTGATGTCGTCGCCCAGGTTGGAGCCGTGGTTGATGCCGGAGACGATCACGTCGGGCTCGAAGCCGTCGATCAGCCCCAGCGAGGCGAGCCGGACGCAGTCGACCGGCGTGCCGTCGCACGCGTAGCCGATCGTGCCGTCCTCGAACTCCACCTCCGTGACCCACAGCGGCCTGGCGAACGTGATCGAGCGGGCCGTGGCCGAGCGGTTGGAGTCCGGCGCGATGACCGCCAGCTCGACGTCGTCGACGGCGAGCAGCGCCCGCCGCAGCGTCTGGAGGCCGGTGGCGCCGATCCCGTCGTCGTTGGTGAGCAGGACGCGCAACATCCGGCGTCCGAGGATAGTTGGCGGTCAGCCGGGCCCTCCCCTCCCGTCGAGAGCCGCCGACGCGCTAGGCCGAAGGCCGGAGGTCTCAGTACCGGACGGCCTCGAGGTAGAGCCCGTGGGCGGGCGCGGTGCGGCCGGCCTCCGAGCGCGGACGGCCCTCCAGCAGCCGGGCGAAGGAATCAGGCCCGCCCGCCCCGCCGCGGCCGCCGGCGATCTCGAGCATCGTGCCGACGAGGACGCGGTTCATCTGGCGCATGAACGCGTCCGCCTCGATGGCGAACTCGAGCACGTCGCCGTGGCGCTCCCAGCCCGCGTGCAGGACGGTGCGCTCGAAGCGCCGGTGGTAGCCGCCGCTGGGCGTGAACGCGGTGAAGTCGTGCGTCCCGGGCAGCGCCGCGGCGCACGCGTGCAGGGCCTGCTCGTCGACCGCGTACGGCCACCACAGGGCCCGCCCGTGCTCGAACGGCGAGCGCTCGCGGCGTGCGAGCACGCGGTAGCGGTAGGCGCGGCTGCGGGCGTCGTGGCGGGCGGAGAAGCCCTCCGGCGCCTCCTCGGCGGCGAGGACGGCGATCTCCGGCGGCAGCAGCGCGTTGACCGAGCGCGGCGGGGCCGGCACGCCGTCGTAGGAGGCGACCTGCCCGAGCGCGTGCACGCCGCGGTCGGTCCGGCCGGCGACGATGAGCTTGACCGGCGCGCGCAGCACCACGGCCAGCGCGGCGCTCAGCTCCCCCTCGATCGTCCGCTCACCCGGCTGGATGGCCCACCCCGCAAACGGGCCGCCGTCATACGCCAGAGTGAGCTTGGTAATCGAGTGCGGCTTACTCACCCTCGCAAGCTCGGGTGAGCGGACCTTGATTACACAAGCTCGAGATAGACCATCTCGGTCGCGTCAGACGAACGCGGGCCGAGCTTGAGGATCCGGGTGTAGCCACCCGGGCGCTCCGTGTAGCGGGGCGCGATCTCCTCGAACAGCTTGTAGATCACGCCCTTGTCGGGGTGCTGGAGGGTCGAGATCGCCTGCCGGCGGGCGTGGAGGTCGCCCTTCTTGGCCAGCGTGATCAGCTTCTCCAGCTCGGGCTTGACCGCCTTCGCCTTCGCCTCGGTGGTCTTGATCCGCTCGTGGTCGATGACCTCCACGCACAGGTTGGCGAGCAGCGCCTTCCGGTGCGCGGAGTCACGCGAGAGCTTGTGGCGGGTCTTCTGATGGCGCATGGCGGCGAGCGATCTTAGTCGGTCCGGAGGTTCAGACCGCGCTGCGACAGGGTCTCGATGACCTCGTCGATCGACTTCTTGCCGAAGTTCGGGATCGCGGCCAGCTCGCCCTCGGACTTCGAGACGAGGTCGCCGACCGTCTGGATGCCCGCGCGCTTGAGGCAGTTGTACGAGCGGACGCCGAGCTCCAGCTCCTCGATGAGGATGTCGTCCATCGGGCCGCCGCCCGGCCGCCCGCCGGCGGCGCCCAGCGCGGCCGCGCCGGCGCCCGCGCCGTTGTCGAGCGACGTCATGCCGCCCGGGCCGGCGCGCAGCTCCTCGATGCGGTCCTCGTCGGTGAAGATCGACAGCGAGGAGATCAGGATCTCCGCGGCCTCGCGCAGCGCGGCCTGCGGGTCGATCGAGCCGTCCGTCTCGATGTCGAGCGTCAGCTTGTCGAAGTCGGTCCGCTGGCCGACGCGGGCCTGCTCGACCGAGTACGCGACGCGGCGCACCGGCGAGAAGATCGAGTCGATCGGGATGACGCCGATCGGCTGGTCGGGCGACTTGTTCTCCTCCGCCGGCCGGTAGCCGCGGCCGCGGCCGATCGTGAGGTACAGCTCGAGCTTGGTCTTCTTCTCGAGCGTGGCGATGTGGGCGTCGGGGTTGAGGATCTCGACGCCGGAGGGGAGGTCGATGTCACGCGCGGTGATCTCGCCCGGGCCGGTGACCACGAGCGGCGCCTCGATCTCGGTCGCGTCCGAGTGCATGCGGCAGACGATGCCCTTGAGGTTCAGGACGATGTCCGTCACGTCCTCGGTGACGCCCTTGATGGTCGAGAACTCGTGCGCGACGCCCTCGATCCGGACGGAGGTGACCGCGGCGCCGGCGAGCGAGGCGAGCAGCACGCGGCGCAGCGAGTTCCCGAACGTGTAGCCGAAGCCACGGTCGAGGGGCTCCACAACGAACTGCCCGCGGTTGTCCTCGACGGACTCGGCCGTGATTCGGGGGATCTGGAAGTCGAGCATCAGGGTCCTAACGGTCGTCTTGGGGGTGGTGCGCGCGGCTGAGCGGATCCCGCCCGCCCGCGGCCGCTCTGGGCCCGGCCCCCACTCGCGAGCGGGTGGGTCCGGGCTGCGGAAGCTGGTTACTTGGAGTACAGCTCGACGATGAGCTGCTCCTGCACCGGCGCGGCGATCTCCGCGCGCTCGGGCTTGCGGAGCACCTTCGCCGTGAGCTGGTCGTGGTCGGCCTGGAGCCAGGCCGGGACCTGCGCCACGAGCTCCGTGGCGTCGCGGATCACCTGGTTGGCGCCGGTGTCCATCTTGATGGCGATGACGTCGCTCTCCCGGACCTGGTAGCTCGGGATGTCGACGCGGCGGCCGTTGATCGTCCAGTGCCCGTGCCGGATCAGCTGGCGCGCCTGGCGGCGCGACGCGGCGAACCCGAGCCGCACGAGCACGTTGTCGAAGCGGCACTCGAGGATCCGCAGCAGGTTCTCACCGGTGATGCCCGGCTGGCGGGAGGCCTTCTCGTAGTACGTGCGGAACTGACGCTCGAGCACGCCGTAGTAGCGGCGGGCCTTCTGCTTCTCGCGCAGCTGGACCCGGTACTCGGACTGCTTCTGGCGCCCGCGGCCGTGCTCGCCGGGCGGGTACGAGCGCCGCTCGACGCCGCACTTGTCGGTCAGGCAGCGCTCGCCCTTGAGGAACAGCTTCTGGCCCTCGCGGCGGCACTGCTTGCACTGGGGGGAGGTATCGCGTGCCATTTCGGTAGTTCTCAGACCCTTCGCCGCTTGCGGGGGCGGCAGCCGTTGTGTGCCTGCGGGGTGACGTCGCGCACGCCCGTGACCTCGAGGCCTGCCGCCTGAAGGGAGCGGATCGCCGTCTCGCGGCCCGAGCCCGGGCCCTTCACGAAGACCTCGACCTTCTGCATGCCCTGCTCGATGCCCTTGCGGGCGGCGGCGTCGGCGGTCACCTGGGCGGCGAACGGCGTCGACTTGCGCGAGCCCTTGAAGCCGGCGCCGCCGGCGGACTCCCAAGCGATGACGTTGCCCTCGCGGTCGGTGAGGGCGACGATCGTGTTGTTGAACGACGTCTTGATGTGCGCCTGGCCGATCGGGATGTTCTTCTTGACCTTGCGGCGGCCGCGCTGGGGCCTTCTGGGAGCGGGCATCTACTTCTTCGTCGCCTTCTTCTTGCCGGCGATCGACATCCGCTTCGGGCCCTTGCGGGTGCGCGCGTTGGTCTTGGTGTTCTGGCCGCGCACCGGCAGGCCGCGCCGGTGGCGCATGCCGCGGTAGCAGCCGATCTCCATCAGGCGCTTGATGGCCTGCGAGCGCTCGCGCCGCAGGTCACCCTCGACGATCAGCTCGCCGTCGATCATGTCGCGCAGCTTGGCGACCTCGTCGTCCGTGAGGTCGCGCACGTAGGTGTTGGGATCGATCTGGAGCTCGGCCAGCACCTTGAGCGAGGTCGGGCGGCCGACCCCGTAGATGTACGTGAGTCCGATCTCTATCCGCTTGTTGAGCGGGATGTTGACGCCGGCGATTCGAGCCAAGGTTCCTCTACCCCTGCCGCTGCTTGTGTCGTGGGTTCTGGCAGATCACGAGCACCCGGCCGTGTCGCCGGATGATCTTGCACTTCTCGCACATCGGCTTCACCGACGGTCGTACCTTCATGATCCCTTTCGGAGTTGATCCAGACGGGGTGGCTCTGGTGGCCGGGTCGGCCACCGCTACCAGCCCCCGGAGCGCACGTTCGCACACGGAGCCCTCGCGGGCCTGAGCGCGACGAAGCAGGATACCAAACAGTCTCCATGGCGCCGGGCCGTATCCTGACGCCGGCTCTTGCAGGGAAAAACGGCCTCCACGGCACTGCTCGCGGCGCTCGGCCTGCTTGCGGCCGCGGCTCCTGGCCGGGCGGCGGACGCCCGGCTCGAGCGGCTTGCGCCCGTCCTCGTCCACGATGCTAGCGAGCGCTTCCCGGCGACCTCGGTGCGGGGCTCCGGCGTGCCGGGGACGGCCGGCGAGGCGGCCGGGCCGGTGGTCTACGGGCGGGTCGCGCCGGGCGACTGGCTCCAGTACTGGATCTGGTTCGCGGACAACCCGCAGGACCGCGGGATCCTGCGCAGCGGCCGCCACGCGGGCGACTGGGAGCTCGTGCAGTACCGGGTGGACGGCGGCGAGGCCGTCTACGCGCAGCATTCCGGAGCCGAGCGGTGCGGCAGGGCGTCGGTGGAGTGGCGCGGCGGCCGCCCCGTGGTCTACGTCGCGAACGGCTCGCACGCCGCCTACTTCCACGCGGGCGTGCGCGACCGCACGTGGCCCGACCCCAACGACGAGGCCGACGGCCGCGGCGTGGTGCAGCGCCCGCGCGTGGTGGAGGTCAGCGAGCGCGCGCCGGCGTGGATGCGGTTCCGCGGCCGCTGGGGCGCCGCCCGCGCGGGCTGGTTCCCGCCCGAGCAGTCCTCCCCGCGCGGCCCGGCGTTCCAGCCGCGGGCCGCTGGAGCGACCCGGCGGCCTGGGCCGCGGCCGCCCGGGGCTGCACGGGGCGCCGCTGCGTGCGGGCCGGCGCGTGCGACGGCGCCGAGACCGCCTTGGCGGGCGCGATCGCCGCGCCCCTGGCGCTGCTCTTGGCGGTGGCGCTGTGGCGGCGGCGCCGGTCGCGATCGTCCAAGACGAGCGGTGGCGGCGCGGCGTAGCGTGCGGGGGCGGTCACCCGGAAGGAGCTTCGAGACATGGCAGGCGAGCTGGCGTTCTTCGAGCTCGGCGTCGAGGACGCCGACAAGGGCCGGGCCTTCTACGAGGGCCTGTTCGGCTGGGGCTTCGAGCGAGGCCCGAGCGGCCAGGGCTGGGTGATCGCGGCCCCGAACGTGCGCGGCGGCATGCACCCCGGCGACCCCGGCGCCTCGCCGTACGTCTTCTTCGCCGTCGACGACATCGACGCCGCGATCGAGCGGGTCCGGGAGCTCGGCGGCAGCGTCGACGACACTGAGGTCGAGGGCGACGACTCCTCACAGGAGCGGTTCGGGCGCTTCAGGCTCTGCCGCGACGACCAGGGCTCGGCGTTCGGGCTGCACCAGCCGCCGCCGAACGTCAACGGCGCTGGGTAGGGAGGCGAGGGGTCGACCGGCGCCGAAGAGCCGCTCAGGCCGCCGCGGCCTGACCGGCGCCAGAGAGCTGCTCAGGCCGCGGCGCGGCCAGGAGGGCGGTGAACCGCTCGGCCGTCTTCTCTCGGGTCTCGGTGAGCTGGCGGTTGGTGACGCGGACGGTGCGCCAGCCGGCGGCCTGGAGGACGAAGTCGCGCTCGCGGTCGGTCTCGAACGCGCGCCGGTGGGAGTGGAACTGGTAGCCGTCCAGTTCGGCGACGAGCCGCAGGTCGGGCCAGTGCAGGTCGACCTCGTAGCCCTCGACGATGCCGTTCGAGACCGGTTGCGGCAGGCCGTGCTCGCGAAGCAGCCGGCGCAGCTCGCGCTCCAGCTTCGACCGCGTCGGCGCCGCCGTGCCCAGCAGGACCCTCAGCCGGCCGGTCGCGCGAGGCCGGAGGTCGTCGAGCGTGACGAGCCTGCGCACGAGAGCCTCTGCCAGCGCGGCGTCGAGCGCATCGAGGGAGAGGACCGGCGAGAGGTCGAGCAGCGTGCGCAGGGGCGTCGTGACCGGGATGCCGAACTGGCGAGTCACGTCCGAGCGCGGCAGCTGCCGCGTGCGGTGGATCACCCACCCGTTGCCGCGGCGCGACTTCGGCCCGACCGCGTGCACCGGGCCGTGCCAGGGCCGCGTCATCGCCCACAGTCCGGCGGAGCTGTACAAGCTCAGCGCGCCACGCCGCCCGGCCAGCAGCACCACCGCCATCTCACGACTGCGCGGACCGACCGGCCGGTGACCAACCGCGTAGACCCCGCGGTGGAGCGGGACGAGCCTGCCGGCCTCCAGCATGTGGTCGATCGCACGACGGGAGAGCCCCGCGCGCAGCAGCTGCGACCGTGCCACCACCCCGTGCTGCGGCGCCGCGATCTCCGCCGCAACCACAAGTGGAGTCACTTTGCACGCTATAGGGCGGTCAATCGACTCCACCCCGCGAGATTGGCGCGTGCGGCGTCACGGAACAAGCCCGAAACGCAACGAAACCGCCACCCACCTCACCCTGAGCCGTTGACTTTGCGGGGCCGCGCCCCGGCCGGCGCCGGAGCGCTCAGGCCGCGGCTACGCGAGCCTTGGACTCATGCCAAGGCGTGAGGATCCGGGGCCCGTCCGCCGTGATCGCGATCGTGAACTCGAAATGGGCCGCGAGCGAGCCGTCCTGGGAGTAGATCGCCCAGCCGTCGTCGCCCATCCGGACCATGTGGCGCCCGGCGGTGACCATCGGCTCGACGGCGAGGACCATCCCCTCCTCCAGAGGCACGCCCTTGCCGGGCGGGCCGTAGTTGGGGATCTGGGGCTCCTCGTGCATCGAGCGCCCGATCCCGTGGCCGACGAGCGACCGCACGATCGAGAACCCGCCGGCCTCCACGTGCTCCTGGACCGCGTGCGAGACGTCGCCGAGCCGGTTCCCCACCCGGCACTGCTCCACGGCCGCGAACAGCGAGCCCTCGGTGACCTCGAGCAGCTTGGACGCCACCGGCGCGACGTCGCCGACCGGGAACGTCCGCGCCGCGTCCGCCACCCAGCCGTCGAGCACCACCCCGATGTCGACGGACAGGATGTCCCCGCGCCGCAGCTTGAACTTGCCCGGAATGCCGTGCACCACCATGTGGTTCGGCGAGGCGCAGATCGAGCCGGGGAAGCCGCGATAGCCCTTGAAGGCCGGCGTGGCGCCCTGCGAGCGGATGAACTTCTCCGCCGCCTGGTCCAGCTCCGCGGTCGTGATGCCGGGCCGGATCTTCGCGGCCAGCAGGTCCATCGTCTTGACGAGAATCGCGCCCGCCGCGGCCATCTTGTCGATCTCGGCGGGCGACTTCTTGACGATCATGGCGACCCTACAAACGTTCCTCGAGGCGCAGAGTGGCGAGCGTAGCGCGAATGTGGTCGTGCACCTTCACCTTGTCCTGCGTGCCGTCGAAGCGGCGCAGCAGGCCGCGCTCGTCGTAGTAGTCCTTCAGCGGCTCGGTCTGCTCGTGGTACGTCGCCAGCCGCTGCTCGATCGCCTCGGGCCTGTCGTCCGCGCGCTGCGACAGCGGCCGCCCGCACTGGTCGCACTTCTCGTCGTGCTTCGGCGGGTCGTACTTGACGTGGTACAGGTGGCCGTTGGAGCACTGGCGGCGGCCGGACAGCCGCTCGATCACGACGGAGTCGGGCGCCTCGATCAGCAGCGCGGCGGTCAGCCGCCTGCCGCGGCGCTCCATCTCCTCGCTCAGCGCGTCGGCCTGGCCGCTGGAGCGCGGGAAGCCGTCGAGCAGGAAGCCGTCGTCGCCCTCGTCCTCGATCTTGTCGAGGATCATCTCGATCACGAGGTCGTCGGGGACGAGCTTGCCGGCGTCCATGTACTCCTTCGCCTTCACGCCGAGCTCCGAGCCGTTGGCCTTGTGCTCGCGCAGGAGGTCGCCGGTGCCGATGTACGGCAGCCCGAAGTCTTCGGTCAGGCGCCCGGCCTGGGTGCCCTTGCCGGCCCCAGGCGGGCCGAGCAGGATGAGGTTCAGCTCCGACACAGGCCGCGGAAGGCTACCGGAGGAAGCCTTCGTAGTTGCGCATCATGAGCTGCGCCTCGAGCTGCTTCATGGTGTCCAGCGCGACGCCGATCACGATCAGGATCGAGGTGCCGCCGAAGTAGAAGTTGGCCGACGTCTGGTTGATCAGGATCGTCGGGAGCGCGGCGACCGCGGCCAGGTAGAGCGCCCCCGGGAACGTGAGGCGCGCGAGGATGCGGTCGAGGAACTCGGCCGTGGGCCGCCCTGGTCGCACCCCCGGGATGAAGCCGCCGTACTTCTTCAGGTTGTCCGCCTGGTCGACCGGGTTGAACGTGACCGCGGTGTAGAAGTACGTGAACAGGATGATGAAGACCGTCTCGCCGACGATGTAGGCCCAGCCGTTGGGACTGAAGAAGGTGGCCAGGCCCTCCGCGCCCGGCAGCAGCTGGCCGATCGTGGGCGGGAACGCCATGATCGAGGCGGCGAAGATGACCGGGATGACGCCGGCCATGTTCACGCGCAGCGGCAGGTAGGTCTGCCCGCCGGAGCTCATCCGGCGGCCGATCACGCGCTTGGCGTACTGGATCGGGATGCGCCGCTGGCCCTCCTGCACGAAGACGATCGCCGCGATCGCCCCGAGCGCGACGAACGGCATCATCACCTTGAAGACCTGGTCCGGGTTCGTCCACCACGCCTGGACGCCCTGCGGCAGTCCGGCGACGATCGACGCGAAGATCATCAGCGAGATGCCGTTGCCGATGCCGCGCTGGGTGATCAGCTCGCCCATCCACATCAGCAGGACGCAGCCCGCGGTGAGGCAGATGACGATCAGGATCACGCCGCCAGGGCTGAAGTTGTCGATGACGTTGGTGCCCGCGCTGTTGCCCTGCGAGCGGAAGAGGAAGACGTAGCCGACGGCCTGCGCGGCCGACAGGCCGACGGTGAGGTAGCGCGTGTACTGCGTGATCCGCGCCTGGCCGACCTCGCCCTCCTTCTGGAGCTTCTCCAGCGACGGCGACACGACCGTCAGCAGCTGGAGGATGATCGAGGCCGTGATGTAGGGCATGATGCCCAGCGCGAAGATCGCGATCCGCGACAGGCCGCCGCCCGTGAAGAGGTTGAGGAAGCCGAGGATGTTCGAGCCGGCGTAGTTCTCCTCGATCGCGTCCAGCGCGTCGATGTTGACGCCCGGCACGGGGATGAACGAGCCGAGGCGGTACAGCGCGAGGATCACGGCCGTGAACGCCAGCTTCTTGCGGATCTCCGCGACCCTGAAGGCGTTGAGGATGGTGGAGACCATCGTGGAGGCCTAGGTGGCTGGGAGGTGGGCGGGCGGGTACCCACTCAGGGCTCGATGAGCTGGCAGGTCCCGCCGGCGGACTCGATCCGCTCGCGGGCCGTCTTCGAGAACTTGTGCGCGTGCACGGTGAACTTCTTGTCCAGCTCGCCGCGGCCGAGGATCTTCACCGGGACGTCGCGCTTCGTGGCGAGGCCGGTGCGGCGCAGCGCGGCCAGGTCCACGCTCGCGCCGTCGTCGAAGCGGCGGGCCAGGTCGTCGAGGTTCACGTGCTGCGTGTGCGTCCGGAACGGCTCGAACGGCATCGACATCTTCTTGTTCGGGCCGCGCAGCTTGCGCATCCGCATGTGGATCGGGTTCTGGCCGCCCTCGAAGCGCGCGCGCTTCTTCGCGCCGGAGCGGGAGCCGTAGCCCTTGTGGCCGCGGCCGGACGTCTTGCCGTGGCCGGAGCCGTGGCCGCGCCCGATGCGCTTGCGGTCGCGCCGCGAGCCGTCGGCCGGCTGGAGGTTGTGGAGGCCGATGTCCTCGGGCTTCAGGTCGTCGTCCGCCATCACTTCTCCTCCACGGTGACGAGGTGCCTCACTGCATGGACCATCCCGCGCAGCTGCGGGGAGTCCGGCCGTTCGACCGACTTGTTGATGCCGCGAAGGCCGAGCGAGCGCAGGGTGTCGCGCTGCTTCCCGTTGGCGCCGTTGGCGGACTTCACCTGCGTGATGACGAGACTCATGCCTCGGTCTCCGCGGGCTCCTCGGCCACGGGCTCCTCGGCCACGGGCTCCTCGGCCACGGGCTCCTCAGCCACGGGCTCCTCAGCCACGGGCTCCTCGGCCGGAGCGGCCTCGCCGTTGCCGCCGAGCCCCAGCACGGCGTTCACCGACAGCCCGCGCAGCGCCGCGATCTCCTCGGGGCGGCGCAGGTCCTGGAGGCCCGCGATCGTCGCCTTGACGAGGTTGATCGGGTTCTGCGACCCGAGCGACTTGGACAGGATGTCGTGGATCCCCGCCAGCTCGAGCACCGCGCGGACGCCGCCGCCGGCGATCACGCCGGTACCGGGCGAGGCCGGCTTCAGGAACACGCGGCCGGAGCCGTAGATCCCGGTCGTCTGGTGGGTGATCGTCGCGCCGTGGCGCGGCACCCGGAAGAGGTTCTTCTTGGCCCGCTCGACGCCCTTCTGGATCGCCAGCGGGACCTCGTTGGCCTTGCCGTAGCCGTAGCCGACGATGCCGTTCTCGTCACCGACCACGACGAGCGCGGTGAACGAGAAGCGCCGGCCGCCCTTGACCACCTTGGCGACGCGGTTGATCTCAACCACGCGCTCCTGGAGGTCCAGGCTGGACGACGAGACGGATCGGTCGGGAGCTGGCATCAGGTCTTTCGAGGGTAGCGGTCTAGAAGGTCAGGCCGCCCTCGCGGGCGCCGTCGGCAAGGGCTTGAACGCGGCCGTGGTACTGGTAGCCGCCGCGGTCGAACACGGCGGTGTCGATCCCGGCGGCCTTCGCGCGCTCGGCGAGCAGCTCGCCGGCCCGCTTGGCCTGCTCCATCGGCTTGAGCGACCGCAGGTCGGCCTCGATCCAGTTGACGGCGGCCAGCGTGCGGCCGGAGTCGTCGTCGATGAGCTGGGCGAAGATGCCCCGGTTGGAGCGGAAGACGCTGATCCGCGGGCGCTCGGCGGTGCCGTGCACCTTCGCGCGGACGCGGCGGCGGCGCTTGAGGCGCCGGGCGGGGGCGTAGGTGACGGTCATGCTCGCTTGCCGACCTTTCGGGCGACGTACTCGCCCTGGTAGCGGATGCCCTTGCCCTTGTAGGGCTCCGGCGGCCGCTGCTTGCGGATGATCGCGGCGATCTCGCCGACCTGCTGCTTCGAGTTGCCCTTGACGATCACGCGCGTGGGCTGGGGCACCTCGAACTCGATGCCCTCCGGCGCCTTGATCGGCACGGGGTGCGAGTAGCCCAGCGCGAGCTCGAGGTCGCGGCCCTTGAGCTGCGCCCGGTAGCCGACGCCCTGGATCTCCAGCGTCTTCGTGAAGCCGCTGGTGACGCCCTCGACCATGTTGGCCACGAGCGAGCGCGTCAGGCCGTGCAGGGCACGGTGCTCCGCGCGGTTGGTCGGCCGCGTGACGAGCAGCGTCCCGTCCTCCTCGCGCACCTCGATCTGGCGCGACTTGCGCTCGGAGAGATCGCCGCGCGGGCCGGCCACGCGGACGACCTCGGGCTCGATCGTCACGTTGACGCCGGTGGGGATCGGGATGGGCTTCTTGCCGATTCGGGACATGCTTCGCGTTACCAGACCTGCGCCACGACCTCGCCGCCGACGCCCGCCTTGCGCGCATCGTGGCCGGTCATGACGCCCTGAGAGGTCGACATGATCGTCGTGCCCATGCCGCCCAGGACCTTCGGGACGTGCTTGGCGTCGACGTACGTCCGGCGCCCCGGGCGGGAGACCCGCTTGAGGCCGGAGATCACGGACGTGCGGTTCTCGGTGTACTTGAGCCTCACGTGGATCCGGTCGCCCGCGCCGCCGACGGCGGGCCGGACCTCGTAGCCCTCGATGTAGCCCTGCTCGGTCAGGATCCGCGCCATCTCGGCCTTCAGGCCCGAGGCGGGGATCACCACGTCCTCGTGCGCGGCCATGATGCCGTTGCGGATCCGGGTCAGGAAGTCTGCGATGGGATCGGTCGTCGCCATGCGCCTACCAGCTCGACTTCGTCATGCCGGGGATGAAGCCCTGGTGGGCGAGCTCGCGCAGGCAGATCCGGCACAGGCCGAACTTGCGGTACACCGCGCGCGGGCGCCCGCAGCGCCGGCAGCGGCTGTGGGCCCGCGTCGGGTACTTGGGCGTGCGGTTCGCCCGCACGATCTGGGATGTCTTGGCCATCGGTTCTCCGGAGCTCCTTACGCGGCGACCGGCTCGCCCGCGAGCGTCTCGAAGCCTGCCGGGCGCCCGTCGCGGGCGAACGGCATGCCGAGCGCTTCGAGGAGGGCGAACGCCTCCGCGTCTGTCTGCGCGGTCGTCGTGAACGTCACGTCGAGCCCGCGCACCTGGTCGATGTTGTCGTAGTCGATCTCCGGGAAGATGATCTGCTCCCGGACGCCCATGGAGTAGTTGCCGCGGCCGTCGAACGAGCGCGGGCTGAGGCCGCGGAAGTCGCGGATCCGCGGGATCGCGACGGACACGAGGCGGTCCATGAACTCGTACGCGCGCTCGTCGCGCAGCGTGACGGTGAGGCCCACGGGCATGCCCTCGCGCAGCTTGAAGGCGGCGACGGACTTGCGCGCGCGGCGGATGTTGGGCTTCTGGCCGGCGATGTCGGCGAGCTGCGCCTGCGCGGCCTCGAGCATCTTCGAGTCCTGCTTGGCCTCGCCGACGCCCATGTTGAGCGTGATCTTGGCCAGGCGCGGCGCCTGCATCTGAGACGAGTAGCCGAACTTGCGCACCAGCGCGGCGCGGATCTCGTCGTTGTAGCGGTCCTTCAGTCGTGCCATGTCGTTCTAGTCCAGCTCCGTTCCGGAGCGCTTCGTGATGCGCATGCGGTTGCCGTTCTCGTCACGGCGCACGCCGACGCGCGTCGGCTTGTTGTCCTTCGGATCCACCACGGCCACGTTGGAGACGTGGACCGGACCCTCCTTCTCGATCACGCCCACCGGGGCGTTGGGCCGGCCCGGCATCGGGCGCTGGTGGCGCTTGACCATGTTGACACCCTCGACGTAGACGCGGTCCCGCTTGGGCTCGGTGCGGATGACCTTGCCCGTGCGGCCCTTGTCCTTGCCGGAGATCACGATCGACGGTGTCGTCTCGGCGGATCTTCATCAGAGCACCTCCGGCGCCAGCGAGACGATCTTCATGAAGCCGCCGTCGCGCAGCTCGCGGGCCACCGGCCCGAAGATGCGCGTCCCGCGCGGGTTGTTCTGGGCGTCGATGATCACGGCGGCGTTCTCGTCGAACGCGATGTAGGTGCCGTCGTCGCGCCCGAACTCCTTCTTCGTGCGCACGACGACCGCCTTGACGACCTCGCCCTTCTTGACCGACCCCTGCGGGTTGGCCTGCTTGACGGTGGCGGTGATGACGTCCCCCACGCCCGCGTAGCGGCGGCGCGAGCCGCCCTGCACGCGGATGCAGAGGATCTCGCGGGCGCCGGTGTTGTCGGCGACCCGCAGCCGGGTCTCGTTCTGGATCACCGGGCGCGCTCCACGACTTCGACCAGCCGCCAGCGCTTGCTGCGCGACATCGGCCGGCACTCCTGGATGCGCACGGTGTCGCCCGCGTTCGCGTCGTTGGCTCGTCGTGCGCGTGCAGCTTGATCGAGGTGCGCATGATCTTGTGGTAGCGCTTGTGGCGCCGCACGACGTCGATGCGCACGGTGATCGTCTTGTCGGCCTTGTCGGAGACGACGATGCCCTGGCGGACCTTCGCGCGGCCCGGGCCGTGCTCGGGCGCGTGGTCGGGCTCCTGCGCCGGGCTGCGCCTTGCGCAGCTCGGCCTTCTTGGTCTTCAGGCGCGCGCGGTAGCGGCGCCGCTCGTCGGCGTTGTGGCGCGCGGCGCTCCTCGCGCTCGGCCTGGCGCTCCTCGGGCGTCAGCTGCCCGCGCTTCGGGCGGCGCGCGGAGCGGCGCTCGCTCGAGCCGCTCGCGGCGCGTCGTCGCGGCCGGGAGCCGGCGCGGCGTGGCCCTCGGCAGCCTCGTCGCCGGAGCCTGCTCGGTCGCGGTCGCCGTCGCCGTCGTCGCGGCGGTCTCGACCTCCTCGGGGAGGTTCTCGGGGGTCTCTTCGGGAGTCTCGGGTGTCTCAGCCATCAGCGATTCTCAGCGGTCGTTGTCACGGTCGGGTCGATCGCCGCGCTGGCGGGCCACGGTCAGCGCGCGCGCGAGGTCGCGCTTGGCGCTGCCGCAGGCCGGCCGTGTTCTCCAGCTCGCCGGTGGCGTGCTGGAGGCGCAGGCCGAACACGTCGCGCCGCGCGGTCGCGATGTGCTCGCGCAGCTTGTCGTCGGCGATGTCTCGGAGCTCGGAGGCCTTCATCACTGGCCGTCCTCTCGCATCACGAACTTGGTCTTCACGGGCAGCTTGTGGCCGGCCAGGCGCATCGCCTCGCGGGCGAGCGGCTCCGGCACGCCGGAGAGCTCGAACATCACGCGGCCGGGCTTGACGACGGCGACCCAGCCCTCCGGGGAGCCCTTGCCGGAGCCCATGCGGGTCTCGGCCGGCTTCTTGGTGAAGGACTTGTCCGGGAAGACGTTGATCCAGACCTTGCCGCCACGCTTGATCTTGCGCGTCATCGCGATACGAGCGGCCTCGATCTGGCGGTTGGTCAGCCAGCCCTGCTCGAGGGCCTTGAGGCCGTACTCGCCGAACTCGACGCGCTGCTGGCCGCGGGAGAGGCCCGCGCGACGCCCGCGGTGCTGGCGGCGGAACTTGACTCGCTTCGGGGAGAGCATTACCGGCTGATCCCTCCGCTCAGGTCGGGACGCTGGCCGCCGCGGCCACCGCCGCCACGACCGCCGCCGCCGCCGCCGCCGCCTCCGCCGCCACGGCCACCGCCGCCGCCGCCGAAGCCACCGCCGCCGCCACGGCCGCCGGGACCGCCGGGACCGCCACCGCGGCCGCCGGGACCGCCGGGACCGCCGGGACCGCCGCCGCGCCCACCGCGGCCACCGCCGCGGCCGTCGCCGCGCCCGCGGCCGTCACGGCCGCGGCCGCGACCGCGGTCGTCGTCCGGCCGCCCGGGCCGCCGGGCCGCCCTGCGGCTCGTCGAGCGACGTGAGGTCCTGGCCGGAGAAGCCGGCGGGCATGATCTCGCCCTTGTTGATCCAGCACTTGACGCCGATGCGGCCGAACGTCGTGCGGGCCTCGTAGAAGCCGTAGTCGATGTCGGCGCGCAGCGTGTGCAGCGGGACGCGGCCGTCGGAGTAGCTCTCCGTGCGCGCCATCTCGGCGCCGCCGAGGCGGCCGCCGACCTGGATCTTGCAGCCCTTGGCGCCCGAGCGCATGGCGCTCGTGAGCGCGCGCTTCATCGCGCGGCGGAACGCCACGCGGTTGACGAGCTGCTCGGCGATCGACTGCGCGACGAGCTTCGCGTCGAGCTCGGGGCGCTTGATCTCGAGGATGTTGACCTTGATCGCCTTGCCGGTCATCCGGTGCAGGTCGCGCCGCAGGGCGTCGACCTCCGAGCCGGACTTGCCGATCACGATGCCCGGGCGCGCCGTGTGGATGTTGACCTCCACCTCGGCGGCGTCCTTGCGGATCGTGATGTCCGACAGGCCGGCGTGGGCGAGCTTGCCCGTGATGTGGTCGCGGATGCGGACGTCCTCGATCAGGAAGTCGGAGAAGTTCTTCTCGGAGAACCAGTTCGACTTCCAGTCGTGGATGTAGCCCGACGCGCATCGCCTCTGGATGGACTTTCTGACCCACTAGGACTCCTTCGGCGTGAGCGTGATCGGTGAGGTGCGAGGTGCGCTTGCGGATCCGCGTCGCGCGGCCCATGGCGCGCGGGCGGAAGCGCTTGAGCGTCGGCCCCTCGTCGGCGTGCACCGGCGGCGATCCGCAGCTCCTCGCCGACCAGCTCGTGGTTGTGCTCCGCGTTGGCGACCGCGGACTCGAGCAGCTTGAGCCACGGCTTGGCGGCCGCGCGCGGCGTGAAGGCCAGGATGGCCCGCGCCTCGGCGACGTCCTTGCCGCGGATGTGGTCGCACACCAGCCGCGCCTTGCGGGCGGAGGTGCGCACGTAGCGCGCCTGCGCGCCTGCACCAGCACGCCCGGCTCGGGCGTGCGGCGGCGGTCGCGCTTGCGGCCGGCCGCCTTCTCGGCGGCCTCCTTGACGTCGCTTCTCGGCGCCGGCGGCGGCCGGCTTCGTCGGCGCCCTCGGGCTCGGTGCCCTCCGGGTTGCGCTCGGCCTTCGGCACGCGCGCGCGCTTGGGCTTCGCCTCGGTCGCCTCGGCGGCGGCCTTGTCGACGCCGGTCTCCTCGGCGGCCTGGCCCTCGGCCTCGGGCGCGGCCTTCTTCGCGCGGGTGCGCTTCGGCTTCGCCTCGGGCTGCGGCCTCGGCCTTCGGCCTCGGCGGCCTGCCTTGGCCTCCTGCGCCTCCTCGGCGACCTTGCGCCTCGTCGGGCTTGCCCTGCTGCGGGTTCTTCGGGCTTGTCGGGGCTCATCGCACGCGGCCCTTCGAGTCGTGCCCGCGGTAGGTGCGCGTGGGGGCGAACTCGCCGAGCTTGTGGCCGACCATCGCCTCGTCGACGAACACGGGCACGTGCTTGCGCCCGTCGTGGACGGCGATCGTGTGGCCGACCATCTCGGGGAAGATCGTCGACGCGCGCGACCAGGTGCGGATCATCGTCTTGCGAGTTGGAGGCGTTCATGGACTCGATGCGGTCCATCAGACGGTCCTCGACCCACGGCCCCTTCTTGGATGAACGAGACATCAGCGGCTGCCCTTCTTGCCGCGGCGGCGGCCGCGGACGATGTAGCGGTCGGACTGCTTGCCCTTCTTGCGGGTGCGGTAGCCGATCGTCGGCACGCCCCAGGGCGTCTGCGGGTGGTTGCCGAGCGGCGTGGCGCCCTCGCCGCCGCCGTGCGGGTGGTCCACCGGGTTCATGGCGGTGCCGCGCGTCTGCGGGCGCACGCCCATGTGGCGCTTGCGGCCGGCCTTGCCCACCGTGACGTTCTGGTGGTCGGCGTTGCCGACCACGCCGACGGTGGCGCGGCACTCGGCGCGCACCATGCGCATCTCGCCGGAGGGCAGGCGCAGCGTCGCCATCGTCGCCCTCCTTCGCCATCAGCTGCACGCTCGAGCCGGCGGAGCGGGCGAGCTGGCCGCCGCGGCCGGGCTGCAGCTCGACGTTGTGCACGAGCGTGCCGACCGGCATCGCGGCCAGCGGCATCGCGTTGCCGACGGTGATGTCCGAGCCGACGCCCGACATCGACGGTCATGCCGACGCGCAGGCGGTTCGGGGCGAGGATGTAGCGCCTTCTCGCCGTCCACGTAGTGCAGCAGCGCGATGTACGCCGACCGGTTCGGGTCGTACTCGATCGCGGCCACGCGGGCGGGGACGCCGTCCTTGGTGCGCTTGAAGTCGATCCGGCGGTACAGGCGCTTGGCGCCGCCGCCGCGGTGGCGCGCGGTCTTGCGCCCGTTGGCGTTGCGCCCGCCGGACTTCGTGAGGCCCTCGACGAGGGACTTCTCCGGCTCGGTCTTCGTGATCTCCGCGTAGTCCGCGTAGGAGACGAAGCGGCGGCCGGGAGAGGTGGGCTTTGGCTTGCGAATCGGCATCTAGAGATCGGCCTCGAGGCCCTGGAAGATCGGGATGGAGTCGCCCTCGCGCACCTGCACGATCGCCTTCTTCCAGGCCCGCGTGCGGCCGCTGGTGTAGCCGCGGCGCTTGGGCTTGGAGGGGACCTTGGAGGTGCGCACCTCGAGCACGGTCACGCCGAACAGCTGCTCGACGGCCTGCTTGATCTGCGTCTTGTGGGCGTCCGGGTGGACGCGGAACGTGTACTTGTCGGCCGTCGCCAGCACGTAGGACTTCTCGGAGACGACGGGCCGGATGATCACCTGGGAGGCGTCCATCAGGCGCTCAGCCTCCTCGAGGTCTCGAGCCGGTGCGGACGACGGGCTTCTTCGCGCGCTCGGTGAGCGCGTCGAGCGCGACCTCGGAGAGCACCAGCGTCGCGTGGCCGACGATGTCGGCGACGCCGCAGGCCTCGGTCGGGATCACGCTGACGCCCGGCGAGGTTGCGGAAGGACTTGGCGGCGTCGGACTCCTCCGCGCCGAGCACGACCAGCACCGAGCCGCCGCGGCGGTCGGCGATCAGCGTCGGCGGCCTTCTTGGTCGACGGCGCCTCGAAGTCGGCCGAGGTCGAAGGCGAAGATCGAGCTGCGCGTCGGCGTGCACCGACAGCGCGCAGCGCAGCGCGGCGCGGCGCGCCTTGCGGTTGACCTTGACGGTGTAGTGGCGCGGCTGCGGGCCGAAGACGGTGCCGCCGCCGGTCCAGATCGGCGAGCGCGTCGAGCCGGCGCGGGCGCGGCCGGTGCCCTTCTGGCGCCACGGCTTGGCGCCGCCGCCGCGGACCATGCCGCGCGTCTTGGTCGCGTGCGTGCCGCGGCGGCGCGCGGCCAGCTCGGCCACCACGACCTCGTGCACGAGCGGGCCGTTGAACGGCGACGCCGAACACCTCGTCGTCGAGCTTGTGCTTCTTGGTGCCGCCGAGGATCGGTGCGTCAGCCATCGGTGCGCACCTCCACGGTGCCGCCCTTGGGCCCCGGGCACGGAGCCGCGGACGAGCATCAGGTTCTGGTCGGGGATCAGCTCGACGATCGTCAGGCCGCGCTGGGTGACGCGCCCGCCGCCCATGCGGCCGGGCCCGCGGATGCCCTTGAACACGCGCGACGGGGTCGCCGAGGCGCCGATCGAGCCCGGGGCGCGCACGTTGTGCGAGCCGTGGGACTTCGGGACCGGCGGCGAAGTTGTGGCGCTTGATCGTGCCCTGGAAGCCCTTGCCCTTGGACTTGCCGGAGATCTTGACCTCCTGGCCGACCTCGAAGTCCTCGACGGTCACCGTGTCGCCCATCGTGAGCTCGCCGGCGTGGTCGCGGAACTCCTTGATCGTGCGCAGCGGCGGGGCGTCGGCCTTCTTGAGGTGGCCGAGCTCGCCCTTGGAGAGCGCCTTCTCGCGCACGGAGTCGAACCCGAGCTGGACGGCCTCGTAGCCGTCGGCGTCGTGGGTGCGGATCGCGAGCACGGGACAGGGGCCCGGCCTCGAGCACGGTGACGCGCTCGACGTGGCCGTCTTCGGCGAAGCGCTGGGTCATGCCCAGCTTCTTGGCGAGGATGGCGGTCATGAGGGCTAGCCGAAGGCGAGTCGGATCTCGATGTCCACGCCGGCGGGCAGATGGTCGAGCCGCTGGAGCGAGTCGACCGTCTTCGGCGTGGGCTGGTGGATGTCGATCAGGCGCTTGTGCGTCCGGATCTCGAAGTGCTCCTGGGAGTCCTTGTCCTTGAACGGCGACTTGATCACCGCGTAGACGTTCTTCTCCGTGGGCAGCGGCACGGGCCCCGACACGGTCGCGCCGGTTCGCGTCGCCGTCTCGACGATCTCCTTGGCAGCCGTCTCGATGGCCGACGAGTCGTAGGCCTTGAGGCGGATGCGGATCTTGTTCTGGGCTACTGCGGCCACTGTGTGTCTCTTCTGTCCGGTGCTTTCGGTGAAGTCTCTGACTGGCTGGTTGCGCACTAAGGGCGGACTCCGGGCATCGGAGCCCGCCCCTTGGTCGTATCTGACGATACTGCGCGGGTACTACTTGATGATCTCGGTGACCACGCCCGAGCCGACGGTGCGGCCGCCCTCGCGGATCGCGAAGCGCAGGCCGGCGTCCATGGCGATGGGCTGGATCAGCTCGATCTCCATCTGCACGTTGTCGCCCGGCATGACCATCTCGGTCCCCTCGGGCAGCTTCGCGACGCCGGTGACGTCGGTCGTGCGGAAGTAGAACTGCGGCCGGTACCCGTTGAAGAACGGGGTGTGGCGGCCGCCCTCTTCCTTCTTGAGGACGTACACCTCGGCCTTGAACTGGGTGTGCGGGGTGATCGAGCCCGGCTTGCAGAGCACCTGCCCGCGCTCGATCTCCTCGCGCTTGATGCCGCGCAGCAGGCAGCCGACGTTGTCGCCCGCCTGGCCCTGGTCGAGGATCTTGCGGAACATCTCGACGCCGGTGACGACCGTGTTGGAGGTCTCCGGTGTGGATGCCGACGATCTCCACGGTGTCGCCCGTGTTGACGATGCCCTGCTCGATGCGGCCCGTGGCCACCGTGCCGCGGCCGGTGATCGAGAAGACGTCCTCGACCGGCATCAGGAACGGCTTGTCCAGGTCGCGCTCGGGCTCCGGGATGTAGGTGTCCAGCTGCTCGGCGAGGTCGACGATCTTCTGGACGTACTCCTCGTCGCCGTCCAGCGCCTTCAGCGCCGAGCCGATGACGAACGGGATGTCGTCGCCCGGGAAGTCGTACTCGTTGAGCAGGTCGCGGACCTCGACCTCGACGAGCTCGAGGAGCTCCTCGTCGTCGACCATGTCGGCCTTGTTGAGGAACACGACGATGTACGGCACGCCGACCTGGCGGGCGAGCAGGATGTGCTCGCGCGTCTGCGGCATCGGGCCGTCGGCCGCCGAGACGACGAGGATCGCGCCGTCCATCTGGGCCGCGCCCGTGATCATGTTCTTCACGTAGTCGGCGTGGCCCGGGCAGTCGACGTGCGCGTAGTGGCGGTTGTCGGTCTCGTACTCGACGTGGGAGGTCGCGATCGTGATGCCGCGGGCCTTCTCCTCGGGCGCGTTGTCGATCTCGTCGAAGGACCGGGCCTGACCGCCGTACTTCTCGGACAGGACCTTGGTGATGGCCGCCGTCAGGGTCGTCTTGCCATGGTCGATGTGACCGATGGTGCCGACGTTGACGTGCGGCTTGTCCCGCTCGAACTTCTCCTTCGCCACTGTGTATTCGCTCCTCTTCTAAGTCTCTTGTTCAGTGCCGGGCGAACCCGTGCAGACTAGCGCGATCAGGCCGGGACCGGCTCGCCGGTCCGGGCCTCCACGACCTTCTCCGCGATGTTCGGCGGGCACCTCTTCGTAGCTGTCGAACTGCATCGTGTAGGTGGCCCGTCCCTGGGACATCGAGCGCACGTCGGTCGCGTAGCCGAACATCTCGCTCAGCGGGACGTGGGCGGTGATCACCTGGGCGTTGCCGCGCGGCTCCATGCTGTGCACGCGGCCGCGCCGGCGGTTGAGGTCGCCGATCACGTCGCCCATGTACTCCTCGGGCGTGACGACCTCGACCGCGAACACGGGCTCCAGCAGCGTCGGCTTCGCGCGCTTGGCCGCCTCCTGGAGCGCCAGCGAGCCGGCCACCTTGAAGGCGATCTCCGAGGAGTCCGTGTCGTGGTACTTGCCGTCGGTCGAGCGTCACGCGGACGTCGACCATCGGGAAGCCGGCGCGCACGCCGGTCTCCAGCGCCTCTTCGACGCCCTTCTCGACGGCCGGGATGAACTCGGTCGGGATCGACCCGCCGCTGATCTTGTTCACGAAGTCGAAGCCCTCGCCGGGCGCCGGCTCGATGTCGATGTAGACGATGCCGTACTGGCCCGAGCCGCCGGTCTGGCGGACGAAGCGGCCCTCGATCTTCTTGCGCGGTGCCGCGCACGGTCTCGCGGTAGGAGACCTGCGGGCGGCCGACGTTGGCGTCGACCTTGTACTCGCGCAGCATGCGGTCGACCAGCACCTCGAGGTGCAGCTCGCCCATGCCGGAGATCTCGGTCTGGCCGGTCTCCTCGTTGGTGCGCACCTGGAAGGTCGGGTCCTCCTCGGCCAGGCGGCCGAGCGCGACCGACATCTTCTCCTGGTCGGACTTCGTCTTCGGCTCGATCGCCACGGAGATGACCGGGTCGTCGAACGTGATCGCCTCGAGCTTGATCGGCTTGTCGGGCGCCGCCAGCGTGTCGCCGGTGACGACCTGCTTGATGCCGACGGCGGCGGCGATGTCGCCCGCGTAGACCTCGCTGGACGTCCTCGCGGTCGTTGGCGTGCATCATCAGGATCCGCCCGATGCGCTCGGTGCGGCCCGTGGTGACGTTGAGCACGCGCGAGCCGGCCTCGAGCTTGCCCGAGTAGACGCGGAAGTAGGTGAGCTTGCCGACGTAGGGGTCGGCCATGATCTTGAACGCGAGCGCGCGAGAACGGCTCGTCGTCGGACGCGTTGCGGACGGCCTCGCGGCCGTCCTCGTCGCCCTTGACGGGCTCGAGGCCGTGCACGGGCGGGACGTCGAGCGGGCTCGGCAGGAAGTCGATGACGGCGTCCAGCAGCGGCTGCACGCCCTTGTTCTTGAACGACGAGCCGCACAGGACCGGCGTGATCTGGCTCGACAGCGTGGCGGCGCGGATCGCGGCGACGAGGCGCTCCTTCGGGATCTCCTGCTCCTCGAGGATCATCTCGACGAGCTCGTCGTCGTAGTGGGAGACCTCGTCGAGCAGGTGCTCGCGCGCGGCGGCGGCCTCGTCGGCCAGCTCGCCGGGGATGTCCTCGATCGACGACGTCCTTGCCGAGCTCGTCCTTGTAGACGATCGCCTTCATGTTGATCAGGTCGACGATGCCCGCGGAAGTCGCCCTCGGCGCCGATCGGCAGCTGGATCGGCACGGGATGCGCGCCGAGGCGGTCGATCATCGTCTGCACGCCGCGGTCGAAGTCCGCGCCGATGCGGTCCATCTTGTTGATGTAGGCGATGCGCGGGACCTTGTACTTGTCGGCCTGGCGCCAGACGGTCTCCGACTGCGGCTCGACGCCGGCGACGGAGTCGAACAGCGCGACCGCGCCGTCGAGCACGCGCAGCGAGCGCTCGACCTCGACGGTGAAGTCGACGTGGCCCGGCGTGTCGATGATGTTGATGCGGTGGTCGGCCCACTCGCAGGTGGTCGCGGCGGAGGTGATGGTGATCCCCCGCTCCTGCTCCTGCTCCATCCAGTCCATCGTGGCCGCGCCCTCGTGGACCTCGCCCATCTTGTGGGAGCGGCCGGTGTAGTAGAGGATCCGCTCGGTCGTCGTCGTCTTGCCCGCGTCGATGTGGGCCATGATCCCGATGTTGCGGGTCTTCTCGAGGGTGAACTTGCGCGGCATGTGGGTCTTTCTCTCGTCAGCTTCTCGTGCGTGTGCCCGTGTGCGGGCAAAAAAACGGGCCCTTCCGGGCCCAGGTCGTGCACGTGGAGAGGCCCGTGGTCCGAGGGCTATGTCTCGCGGGTCTCCATGTGAAGGTCCTGGCCCGGCGTGCGGGCGCCGCCGCGCAGCGGTAAAACGCCGCTCCACGACGGCAGTCCACGATAGCACCGCGCAGCGCGTCTTCGTCTAGCACCGCGCAGGCGCGGCTTCGTCTAGCACCCTGAACTTTCTTCCGGGGTGCCCGGGACCGGGCTGGGCTAGCTTCGCCGCATGGCTCAGATCCTGTCCGAACCGACGATCCTCTCTGCCGAAGTCTTCGATGAGCGCATCGCGTCGCGCTCCGCGCGCGTGGGCATCGTGGGCCTCGGCTATGCCGGCCTGCCGCTGGCCATGGCCTTCGCCGAAGCCGGCTTCGAGGTCGTCGGCATCGATCTCAACCGCGAGCGCGTCGAGAACATCGGCGCCAAGCGCTCCTACCTCGTCGACGTGCCCGCCGAGCGCTACGACGGCGTCGACGGCAAGCTCGAGGCCACGACCGACTACTCCGTGGTCCCGTCGCCTCGACGCGCTGACGATCTGCGTCCCGACCCCGCTGTCGAAGACCCGCACGCCCGACCTGTCCTACGTCGTGTCGGCGGCCGAGTCGGTCGCCGAGCAGCTCACGCCGGGCCAGCTGGTGATCCTGCAGTCGACGACCTACCCGGGCACGACCGAGCAGGTGATCCGCCCGATCCTCGAGCAGCGCCGGGCGGTCGTCGGCGCAGGACTTCTTCCTCGGCTACGCGCCCGAGCGGGTCGATCCCGGCAACAAGAACTGGGACGTCCACACCACCCCGAAGCTGGTCGCCGGCGTCACCGACGAGTGCCTGCGGCGCACCAAGCTGCTCTACGAGACGATCGTCAACACGGTCGAGCCGGTGTCCGCGCCCGATGGTCGCCGAGACCGCGAAGCTGCACGAGAACACGTTCCGGGCGGTCAACATCGCGCTGGCCAACGAGCTCTGCGTCATGTGCGACCGGCTCGGGATCTCCTCCTGGGAGGTCATCGACGCCGCCTCGAGCAAGCCGTTCGGGTTCCTCGCCGCACTATCCCGGCCCCGGCCTCGGCGGCGACTGCATCCCGGTCGTGCCGCACTTCCTGGCGTGGCGGCTGCGCGAGTACGGCTACAGCGCGCAGCTGATCGACGCCGCGCACGAGGTCAACGCGCACATGCCCAACTTCGTGCTCCAGAAGGTCGGCGACGCGCTCAACGACATCGGCCGGCCGATCAAGGGCTCGCGGATCCTGCTGCTCGGCGTCGCCTACAAGGCCGACGTCGCCGACACGCGCGAGTCGCCGTGCTCGAGGTCTTCAAGCAGCTCCTCGCCCGCGGCGGCGACGTGCGCTACTGCGACCCCCACATCCCCGCCCTGGACCTCGACGGCGAGCCCCACACCAGCGTGCAGTGGACGCCGGAGGAGGTCGACGAGGCGCGACTGCGTCGTGATGCTCACCGCAGCACCGCGAGTTCCTCGAGCAGCCCTGTGGGACCGCGCGACCGTGGTCGTGGACACGCGCAACGTCGTGCCGGCCGCACCGAACGTGGTGCGGATCTGAAAGCTCCGCGGGGCGCCGGCCGTAACGCGGCGCCCTGCGTGACCGTCACCCCGAGGGGCGCCGATTCGAGCGCGGCGCCCCGCGAGGAGTCGTCGTAGGCTCCCGGCTCGTGGCTCCGTCCATCGCGATCAAGCGCCCGCCGGAGGCCGTCACCGCGGCGGTCGTCCGCGCGGCCCCGGTCGTGCTGCTCGTCGCGGCGCTCGTGGTCCTCGTGGCCGCCGAGTTCTCGACGCTGCGCGAGATCAAGGCGGTCACCGTGGTGCCGGAGGGCGGGACGACGTCCGGCGGCTCCCACCACGGCTACGCGCTGGCGGTGATCGCGGTGGCGGCGCGGTCGATGGGCTTCGGAGCGCCTGCGCGGGGGCTCGCGCCCGGCGGCGCTGGCGGTCGCCGCGCTCGGGGCTCGTCGCGCTGCTCATCGTCCTGGCGATCGACCTGCCGTCGCTCGACGACACGGGCCTGATCGGCCGCACCTACGACCTCGCCGAGGCGCACCCGTCGACCGGCTTCTGGCTCGAGCTGGGCGGGGCGATCGCGCTGCTGGCCAGCGGGCTCCTGCTGCTGCGCAGCCGCGTGGTGCTGGCGCGCGAGCGGGCGGAGGAGCGGGAGCGCGCCGCTCGGGCCGCGACAGCCCCGACGTGGAGCGCCCTACGGAATCGTCGCCCCGCGACACCCCCGACGCGGAGCGCCCTACGGAATCGTGAGCACGAGCTTGCCGCGCACGTGGCCCTGCTCGAGGCGCTCGTGCGCCTCGGCGGCGCGCTCGAGCGGGAAGACCTCCTCGACGTGCGGGCCGCAGCCGGCCCTCCTGCACGAGCGGCGTGATGTGCTCGCCGAGGTCGTAGCCGCTCGGGCGCACGAAGATGTAGTGGATCTCGTAGCCCTCGCGCGGCTCCGGGGCGGGCGAGGCGAGCGAGACGAGCCGCCCGCCGCGGCGCAGGCTCGCGAACGCGTGCTCGCGCCCGTCGCCGCCGAAGATGTCCAGCGCGGCGTCGGCGCCCGTCGCCGGTCGAGAGCTCGCGGACGCGGGCGGCGACGTCGCCGTCGCGTGTAGTCGACGGGCTCGGCGCCCAGCTCGCGCAGGAAGTCGTGGTTGCGCGGCGAGGCGCGTGGCGATCACGCGCGCGCCGCGCTCGACGGCGAGCTGGATCGCGAAGTGGCCGACGCCGCCGGCGCCGGCCGGCACGAAGAACGTCTCGCCGCGGCGCAGGCCGGCGCGCTCGATCGCCTGGTGGGCGGTCAGCGCGGCCAGCGGCATCGCCCCCGCCTCCTCGAAGCGACAGCTCGCGCGGCATGTGGGCGAGGTAGCCCTCGGGCACCGTCGTGTACTCGCGCGTAGGTGCCGTACTGGAGGTCGTGGCGGCGGCAGTAGCCGTAGACGGCGTCGCCGGGCTTGAACCAGGTCACCGCGGGGCCGACCTTCTCCACCGTCGCCGGCGGCGTCCCAGCCGAGGACGACCGGGAAGTGGCGACGGGAACACGCCGGCCAGCCGGCCCTCGCGGACCTTCGTGTCGACCGGGTTCAACCCGCCGCGCGCACGCGGACGAGCACGCCGTCGGGCGCGACGGGCGGCGGCTCGAGGTCGAGCAGCTCCATCCGGTCGCGGCCGCCCCACTCCCTCACGGCGATAGCACGCATCGCCGGAAACCTATCCCGGCGCCGTGAAACGGCCGAGGCCGTGCGGCGACGCCGCGACGCGGCGCGCGCCCTCGGCGCGGCCGGCTACCAGCGGTAGTGGGCGAAGGCCTTGTTGGCCTGCGCCATGCGGAAGATGTCGTCCTTCCGCTTGTACGCGCCGCCCTGCTGGGACTGCGCGTCCAGCAGCTCGTTGGCGAGCCGCTGCGCCATCGACTTCTCGCGGCGGTTGCGCGCGAACTCGACGAGCCAGCGCACGGCGAGCGTGCGGGCGCGGCGGGCGGGCACCTCGACGGGCACCTGGTAGGTCGCGCCGCCGACGCGGCGGGAGCGGACCTCGAGCACCGGCGTGAGCGCCTTGATCGACGTCTCCAGCGCCTCGACCGGGTCCTTGCCCGTGCGCTCGGAGAGGATCGCCAGCGCGTCGTAGACGATGCGCTCGGCGGTCGACTTCTTGCCGTCCAGCATCACGCGGTTGATGACCTGCTGGACGAGCTTGGAGCGATGGACGGGGTCGGCCTCGACCGGCCGGCTGCTGTGCTGCTGCGCGGCGGGGCACTACTTCGCCTTCACGCCGTACTGCGAGCGGGCCTTCTTGCGGTCCGACACACCGGCGGCGTCGAGCGTCCCGCGGACGACCTTGTAGCGGACGCCCGGCAGGTCCTTGACGCGGCCACCGCGCACGAGCACCACGGAGTGCTCCTGCAGGTTGTGGCCCTCGCCCGGGATGTAGACCGTGACCTCCATCGCCGTTGGTCAGCCGGACACGGGCGACCTTGCGCAGCGCCGAGTTCGGCTTCTTCGGCGTCGTCGTGTACACACGGGTGCACACGCCGCGGCGCTGCGGAGCGGCCACGCGCTTCTTGCGCCCCTTGCCGGACTTCAGGCCGGGGGTCGCGAGCTTCTTCTTGGGCGCCTGGCGGCCCTTGCGGACAAGCTGGGAGGTCGTCGGCATACGGCGGCGCAGATTAGCACCGCGTGGGAGGGCGTAATGCGCGCACCCGGCGGGAGATCTGCGTCGGCGGTGCGCGGAATCGCAACAACTTCGCTTGTAGGGAGCCAGCGATTGTGGCCGGTCGGCCCGATCCGCCCTCGCGGCGCGTCATCGTGGTCGCCATGCCGCGAGGTGTCCCCAACGTCACACGCCGACAGGCCGATCGGGCCGAAAGTGACGTTGGGGGTCGTATAGGCCCCCAACGTCACTCGGGAGGGTTCCGGCGTGACGCCGTGTGACGTTGGGGACATCGCGACCCGCCAGGACGGGGTCGTGAGCCGCGCGCAGCTCCTCCGGCTGGGGATGACGCGCGACGAGATCCAGGTGCGCCTCCGCGCGCGGCCGGCTCATCCCGCTCTACCGCGGCATCTACGCGGTCGGGCACGTGGCTGCTCACCGACCGCGGCCGCGCGAGAGCCGCGTTCCTCGCCGCCGGCCCGCACTCCGCCATCAGCCGCCATGCCGCCACGCTGCCTCTGGACCCTCACCCCTTCAATGCCCGCCGTTCTCGACGTCTCGCTGCTCCGAGGCGATCGCCGCAGCAGACCCGATCTCAACGTCCACCACGCGAGAACCCTCGAGATCCGCCACCTCCACGGCATCCCCGTCACCAGCCCGCGACAGACCCTGGCCGACCTCGGCTGGCCCGAGCGCCCTCACCCGCGAGGCGCTCGCCCGACGGTTGATCACGCCCAGCGACGTGCCGGCGGGCATCGACGACACCCGCAGCCGCCTCGAGCGCCGCCTGCTCGCCCTGGTCCGCCGGGCCGGCCTCCCCGAGCCGCTCGTCAACCACCGGATCGGCCCGTACACCGTCGACTTCTTCTGGCCGGCCTTCAACCTCGTCGTCGAGACCGACGGCTGGGCCACCCACGGCTACCGCGCCGCGTTCGAGCGAGACCGCGCGCGTGACGCCCACCTCGCCGCGGCGGGCATCACCGTCCTGCGGATCACCGAACGCCGCCTCACGCGCGAGCCGGTACGGGTGATCGCGACGATCGCTCAGGCGGCCGCGGCTCGCGCGCCCAGCGCCTCGAACAGCTCGGTGTACGGCTGGCCCGTCGCCTCGGCCACCGGCGCGTAGCAGACCTTCCCGCCGACGACGTTGACGCCCTTGGCCAGCCCCGGGTTCTCGCGCGAGGCTCGCTCGACCCCCGCGTCGGCCACGTGCAGCACGTAGGGCAGCGTCGCGTTGGTCAGCGCGTAGGTCGACGTGATCGGCACCGCGCCCGGCATGTTCGCCACGCAGTAGTGGGTCACGCCGTCGACCTCGTAGGTCGGGTCGGAGTGCGTGGTCGGGCGCGAGGTCTCGAAGCAGCCGCCCTGGTCGATCGAGACGTCGACCAGCACGGCGCCCTTCTTCATCAGCTTCAGCTGCTCGCGCCGGATCACGTACGGCGCCTTCGCCCCGTGCACGAGCACGGCGCCGATCACGAGGTCGACGTCCGGCAGGCGCTTCTCGATGTCCAGCGTCGACGCGTAGCACGTGTCGGCGCGGCCGCCGAAGGCGATGTCGAGCTCGCGCAGGCGGTCGATGCTGCGGTCGAAGACGTAGACCGTCGCCTCCATGCCGATCGCGATGAAGGCCGCGTTCATCCCGACCACGCCGCCGCCGATGACCATCACCTTGGCCGCGGCGACGCCCGGCACGCCGCCGAGCAGGATCCCGCGGCCGCCGAGCGGCTTCTCGAGCATGAACGCGCCCGCCTGCGTGGCGATCTTGCCCGCGACCTCGCTCATCGGCGCCAGCAGCGGCAGCCGCCCGCGCGTGTCCTCGACGGTCTCGTAGGCGACGCAGGTGGCGCCCGACTCGACCAGGCCCGCGCGTCAGCTCGGCGTCCGGCGCGAGGTGCAGGTAGGTGAACAGCGTGTGCCGCGGCTCCAGCAGCGCGACCTCGGTCGGCTGCGGCTCCTTGACCTTGACGATCATGTCGGCCTCGCCGAACACCGCCTCGGCGTCCGGCAGGATGCGCGCGCCCTGCTCCGTGTAGTCGGCGTCGGAGATCGCCGAGCCCTCGCCCGCGCCCGCCTGGACCACGCACTCGTGGCCGTGCTCGACCAGCTCGCGCACGCCCGATGGCGTGAGCGCGACGCGGTACTCGTCCGTCTTGATCTCGGTGGGGACGCCGACCTTCATCTGATCCTCTCGTTCGGGTTCATGCGATCAGCTCGCGGCCGCGCAGGGCGAGCCAGAAGTCGATGCGATCGCGCGCGGAGTCCAGCGACCGGCCGGTCAGCTCCTCCACGCGGCGGATGCGGTAGCGCAGCGTATGGCGATGGCAGTAGAGCTGCCGCGCGGCCCGCTCCCACTGGCCGTTGCACTCGATGAACGCCTCCAGGGAGCGCATCAGCTCGCCGCCGTAGGCGCCCTCGCCCTCCTCGATCGGCGCGAGGATCGAGTCGCAGAACAGCCGCAGCGCCTCGTCGTCCTGGAGCGAGAGCAGCAGCTGGAAGGAGCCGAGGTCGCGGTAGGTGGCGACGCCGCCCGCCACGCTGCCGTTGCCGTGCCCCGCCAGCGCGCGGGCCTCGAGCGCGCAGCGCGCCTCGTGGAACGTGCGCCGCGCGTCGCCCGCCGGCGCGGCGCGGCCCGCGCCGGCCGGCAGGTCCGCGCCGATCTCGCGCGCGACCCGCGCGCGCAGCCGCTCGGCGAGCGCGAACAGCTCCTCGTCGTCGCCCCGCGGCGGCGCCAGCAGCGCGCACGAGAAGCGGCCCGTGCCGGCGACCAGCCCGGCCGGCGCCTCGTCGCGCACCGCGCGCGCGAGCGCGTCCTCGACCGCCGCCTTGACCGGGCGCGGCGGCGCGAGCACGAGCATGCCCGCGCGGTCCTGCAGGCCGAACGGCTCGAGCCGGCGAGCCAGGTCCGCGCCGCCCAGCTCGCCCGAGACCAGCGCGGTCAGGACGTCGCCGGCCAGCCGCCGCTCCGTGTCGTCGGCCATCCGGCGGCGCAGCAGCTCGAGCGCGACGATCGTCACCGCCTGGTGCAGCGTCAGGCGGTCGAACTCGGTCAGCGAGCCGTCCGCCTTGGCGGCGACCAGCCAGGCCTGCGGCGCGCCCTCGCCGCCGCGGCCGTCGGCGCCGGCCATGCGCATGACCGGCAGCGCCAGCGTGCGGCCCTCCAGCCGCCGCCGGGGGCGAAGCCGCGCCGCGCGCCGGCGCGGGCGCGCTCGCGCAGCTCCACGCCGAGGTCGGCGAGCGTCGGGGTCGACCGGCGCGCGGCCGGCGTGCGAGGCGAGCAGCTCGCCGCGGCCGTCGAACACCATCGCGGGCCCGCCGATCAGCGTCGCCAGCGCGGCGGCGACGCCGTCCAGCCCCTGCTCGGACAGCACGATCCGCTCGAGCCGCTCGTGGGCGGCCAGCGCACGGCGCAGGACCGCGTACTGCTCGTTGACCAGGTGCGTGAACGCCTTCTCGGTGAGCGCGATGAACGGCAGCTCGTACGGGACCTCGAACAGCGGGAAGCCGTGCTCCTCGGCCGCCTCGACGAGCGGCTCGGGCACCGTCTCGTGCGCGAAGCCGGTGCCGAGGCCGAGCCCCGCGAGCCCGTGGCCCGCGAGCCGCGCGACGTACTCGCGCTGGCGCTCCGCGTCCGTGAGCTGCATGCCGGTGGTGAGCAGCAGCTCGCCGCCCGACAGCCACGGCGTCGGATCCTCCAGCTCGGAGATGTGGACCCAGCGGACGGCGGAGTCCAGGCCCTCGGCGCCGGCCGCGAGCCGGACGTCGAGATCGCCGAGGAGGTAGCGCAGGCTGAGCATTCGTCCATATCGGCGAGTCCGATGCGCCGATTTGCACAACGTACCGGGTCGCCACGGGCCGGTCCAGCCTCCCCGCCGTGCTCGCCCACGATCGCAGCGGCGCCGGGCCGCCGCTCGCGTGCGAGCCGGCGATCGGCGCGCTCGCCGATCTTGGCAGCGCGTGACGTCTTGAACGGCGGCTGGGTGGGGTGGCGAGGGAGCGGGCGCGGCGGGTGGAGTCGATTGACCCCGCTATAGCCGGCAAATCGTTTCCACGCGAAACCGGTGCATCGGCGTCACCGCCTCCCCTCCCAGCCGCAGTTCAAACGGCTGCTCACCTCCCGCCAGGCCCTGCGCGCCCGCCGCGTGCTGCCCGGCGCGCGGCACGTGATCCTCCACGGCTGCGGGCACGTGCCGCCGTACGACGATCCCGAGCAGGTCGCGCGGGTGCTGCTGGAGTCGAGCCGGCCGGCTCAGGCCCCCGCGACGCCCGCGTAGGCCTCGAGCAGCGAGCTCCAGCCGCCCTCGCCGCTCACGCCCTCGGCGACCGCGGCGCCGTCGGCGCGGCGCTCGAAGCCGCGGTGCTCGAGCTCGACGCGCGTGCCGTCGCCCTCGGGACGAAGCGGACCTCGACCTCGGTGGCCCGCGAGGGCTCGGCGTCGACCTCGAACTCCCCGTCGAGCATCCAGCTGAGCAGGATGCGGCGCGGCGGCTCGTAGGCGAGCACGTGGCCCCAGACGCATTCGACGCCGGTCGCGCCGCGCTCGTACCAGCGGCCGCCCTCGCGCGGCTCGATGTAGGCGGCGCCGTAGCCGCCCTCGACGAGCGAGTGGCTCGACGGCCACCAGGACGCGAAGCCGGTGGTGAAGACGTCGAACGCGCGCTCGGGCGGCGCGGCGACGGTGACCGCGCGCTGCACGGGCGCGACGGTGGCGTGCTGGCTCATGTGAGCTCCTTCGGGTCGGGGGCCTCGACGGCGGCCTTGAACGCGTCGAGGGCCTGGGTCCACAGCTGGTCGAAGTAGTCGCGCATGGCGGCCACGCCGCGCGGCTCGACGCGGTACAGCCGGCGCGTGCCGTCGGCGCGGTCGGTCACGAGGCCGGCCTGCTTGAGCACCTTGAGGTGCTGCGACACCGCCGGGCGGCTGACCGGCAGCCCGGCCGCCAGGTCCCCGACGGACTGCGGCCCGGACGCGAGGCGCTCGAAGATCGCGCGCCGCGTCGGATCGCCGAGAGCCGAGAACCCGTTGGCTGTTCCGTAAGTTGCCACTAACCGTAAGTTACGACTTACGGCTCGTCGTGTCAAGGGTCGTTACGGAACGGCGCCGCCGCGCCGGGGCTGATCTACGCTGCCGGGCGTGGAAGCGCGGACGAAGATCCCGCGGCGGCGGGCGCACGACGAGATGGGCGCGACGTCGCCCGAGGCGCTCCCCGACCTCCCGGCGCGGCGGTTCCGCCGCGGCGGCGCCCCGGAGCCCGCGCCACCGCGCCGTCCCGCCTGGCTGGCGCTGCTCGTCACGGCCCGGCCGCGGCAGTGGATCAAGAACCTGCTCGTGCTCGCCGTGCCCGCCGCGGCTGGAGCGCTCACGCAGCCTGCCGGTCGTCCGCGACACGGCGCTGGCGCTGCTGGCGTTCTGCCTCGCCTCGGCCGGCACGTACCTGCTCAACGACGTCGCCGACCGCGAGGCGGACCGCGAGCACCCGGTCAAGCGCCTGCGCCCGGTCGCCGCCGGCGAGGTCTCCGCGGCCGCGGCCACCTTCGCGGGCGTGGCCGCGCTGCTCGCCGGCATCGCCGTCGCGGCCGTGGCCGAGCCGGCGCTCGCGCTGGTGGTCGGCGCCTACGTCGTCCTCACCACGGCCTACTCGCGCGTGCTCAAGCACGTCGCCGTCTTCGACATCGCCGTCGTCGCCGCGGGGTTCTTCCTGCGCGCGGTGGCCGGCGGCGTGGCCGCCGAGATCTTCATCTCGAAGTGGTTCCTGATCCTCGCCGGCGGCGGCTCGCTGTTCCTCGTCACCGCCAAGCGCTACGCCGAGCTGCGCGCCGGAGGCGACCCCGCCCGCCGCCGGCCCGTCCTCGCCGAGTACTCCGAGGACTACCTGCGCGCGATGCTGGCGACCACGGCCGGCGTGATCGTCGTCGCCTACTGCATCTGGTGCTTCGAGGCGCGCGGCGGGCACGCGCAGTCCGCGCTGACCTCCGCCTCCGCGGTCCCGTTCGTGCTCGGGATCATGCGCTACGGCCTGCTCGTCGACCAGGGCCACGGGGAGGAGCCCGAGCAGCTCGTGCTCGGCGACCGCACGCTGCTGGGGCTGGCCGTGTGCTGCCTCGCGCTGCTGGCCGCCGGGGCGGCGTGGTGACGAACGCCGAGCTGCTGACCGGCTGGGGCCGGACGTCGCCGACGCGCGCCGACGTCGTGCGCGCGGGCACCGTCGGCGAGGTCGAGGAGGCGCTGGCGAGCGGGCGGCCCGTGATCGCCCGCGGCCTCGGCCGCGCGTACGGCGACGCCGCCCAGAACGCCGGCGGCCTCGTGATCGACACCACCGGCCTGCGCGCGGTGCACGAGCTCGACCTGGAGAACGGCGTCGTGACCGCCGGGGCCGGCCTGGACCTCGACGAGCTGATCCGCCTCGTCCTGCCCCACGGCTGGTTCGTCCCCGTCACGCCCGGCACCCGGCACGTGACGCTGGGCGGCGCGATCGCCGCCGACGTCCACGGCAAGAACCACCACGTCGACGGCTCGTTCGCCCGCCACGTCGAGCGGATCGAGCTGGTGACGCCTCGTGACCGGATGCAAGACCTGACCCCCGGGGATGAGGCGTTCCGCGCCACCGCCGGCGGCATGGGCCTGACCGGCGTCGTGACGAGCGTGCGGCTGAGGCTCCTGCGGGTGCCGAGCGCGTACCTGCGCGTGACCACCAGCCGCGCGCCGGACCTCGGCGCGCTGATGACCGCGATGCGCGAGCACGACGACGAGTTCCGCTACTCCGTCGCCTGGATCGACTGCCTCAAGCGCGGCGCGGGCATGGGCCGCGGCATCCTCCTGCGCGGCGACCACGCCCGGCCGGACGAGCTGCCGCCGAAGCTGCGCGAGGCGCCGTTCGGCTACCGCTCGCCGGTGCGCCTGGGCGTGCCGGACGTGGTGCCCAGCGGGCTGCTGAACACCCTCACCGCCCGCGCGTTCAACGAGCTCTGGTACCGGAGGGCGCCCGCGCGCGAGCGCGTGACCTACGAGGGCGTGGCGCCGTACTTCCACCCGCTCGACGCGGTGGCGGACTGGAACCGCCTCTACGGGCGGCGCGGGTTCGTCCAGTACCAGGCGGTCGTCCCGCCCGGCGCCGAAGAGGCCGTCCGCGCGCTGCTGGAGCGGGTGAGCGCGAGCGGCACGAGCTCGTTCCTGGCCGTGCTGAAGCGCTTCGGGCCGGCGGCGAGCGGACGGGCCCGGCAGGGACTGCTGTCGTTCCCGGCGCCGGGCTGGACGCTCGCGCTCGACATCCCCGCCGGCACGCACGAACTGGCGCGCACGCTCGACGCGCTCGACGAGCTGGTCGTCGCCGCCGGCGGCCGCGTGTACCTGGCCAAGGACGCGCGCGTGCGCCCGGAGCTGCTCGAGGCGATGTACCCCGAGCTGCCGCGCTGGCGCGAGATCCGCGACGAGCTCGACCCCGAGGGCGTGATGCGCTCCGACCTCGCCGCCCGGCTCGGCCTGCGCATGAGGGACGCCGTCGGCTCCGTCCAGTCCGTGGTGCTGTTCGGCGGGACGTCGGACATCGGCCTCGACGTCGTGCGCGCGCTGGTCGCCGACCGGGCGCGCACCGTCGTGCTGGCCGCGCGCGACACCGCCCGCGCCGAGCAGGCGGCCGCGCCGCTCCGCGACCAGGGCGCCGAGGTCGAGGTGGCGGAGCTCGACGTCGCCGCGCCCGGAGACCCACGAGGCGCTCGTCACCCGGCTCTTCGACCGCCCGGATGGGCTCGACGTGGCCGTCGTCGCCGCCGGCGCGCTGGGTCGCGCGGGCGAGGAGCAGCTGCTCGACGCCGCCGGCCTCCAGATCGTCAACGGGGCGGGCCCCGTCTCGCTGATGGCGCACACCGCGCGGGCGATGCGCCGGCAGGGCCGCGGCACGATCGTGCTGCTGTCCTCGGTCGCCGCCGACCGGCCGCGGCGCTCCAACTTCGCCTACGGCTCCTCGAAGGCCGCCGCGGACGCGTTCGCCCGCGGGCTCCAGGACGACCTCCACGGCAGCGGCGTCGACGTGATGATCGTGCGCCCGGGCTTCGTGCGCACGAAGATGACCGAGGGCCGCGACGCCGCGCCCGGCGCCGTCGACGCCCCCGCGGTCACGAAGGCCGTCGTCGAGGGCCTGCGGGCGCGCCGCGCCGTGGTCTACGTGCCCGGCCTGCTGCGCTGGGTGATGCTGGCCCTCCGGCTGCTGCCGAGGGCCGTTTTCGCTAGGGGTCTGCCCCTTCGTAGCGCGCCAGGGGCTGAGCCCCTCGCCCGTCAGCTCGAGCGGCGATAGGGGTCAGACCCTACGACCCCTTTACCGTCAGCTGACGCCCCGGCCGGGCGATGAAGGGGTCAGACCCCTACAGCGCGTTCGCCTCGGCCGCGCGCAGCGGCGGAGGCACGATCAGCGCGGCGGCGATGACCAGCACGAACGCGAACATCTGGAGCGCGATCCCGACCGTGTCGCCCGGCATCGGATCGCCGAACACGACGATCCCGCCCATGATCGTGGAGACGTTCGCCGCCGTGGAGGTCGAGGCGATGACCGGGACGGCCTCGCCGTCCTGGAGGCCGCGGGCGGAGGCGTAGAAGGCGACGACCGAGGCGACGATGGTCACGGCCAGCCACGGGGAGAGCACGACGGCGAGGACGCCGTCGAGGCCGGTGAGGGCCTTGATGGCGACGTCGGAGACCCCGAACAGCACGCCGGCCGCCGCGCCGAGCATCACGCCGTGGTGATGGTCGGGAGCGCCGATCCGCGGGCCGGTGATCAGCAGGAAGCCGATCGCCAGCATGCCGGCCTCGAACGAGACCATGCCGGCGAGCGAGAAGCTCGAGTGCGCGCCGGAGTGCGCGGGCAGCGTTATGACCAGCAGCATCAGGCCGGCGGCGGTCATGCCGACGCCGATCCACTGGCGGCGGCCGACCTGGAAGCCGAACAGCCGCTCGGCCAGGACCGCGAGGATCACGACGCCCGTCGAGAGCACGGCCTGGACCACGGAGATCGGGGCCAGCGCCATCGCGGCGACGTGGAACAGCCAGGCGCCGAGCGCGACCGCCATGCCGATGGCGAACCACTTGGAGGCGAACAGCTGCTTGACGGTCCGCAGCGGATGGCGGATGTCGACCTTGGGAGCGGCGTTGGCGCCCCGGTGCTTGTAGAGGAAGCCGAGCTGCGTGACGACGGCGCACGCGAACGCCAGCAGGATTCCCAGGTTTATGGACAAGATCTAGAAGTTCCCCAGTGACAAAGAAGAAGAGCGAGCCCGGACATCCCGCCCGGTCCCACTCTTGATCGGGCTCTAGGCACCCCACCTTGAGCCCGGTCGATCAGACTAGCGTCCACTCCTTGCTCGTTAGAGGGCGCGCTGCCCGCCTTCCGGTAGGGGTTCCCGGATCGGGTGCGGTCTACGCCCCTTCGACGACGGCCGGTCTCATCCCTTGTCATGGGCGTCGACCACACGCGCGAGCGCGCCCACCAATCCGCGCAGCTGCGCGGGCATCGAGGGGTCGTCGGCGGTCACGGTCCTACCGCGATACACGACCCGGTGAGCGAACGCGTCGGGCGCCGGCGGATCGGCCTGCGACGTCGGCGGCAGCGACGGGAGGTTGGCGCGACGCAACTCGGATGCGATCTCTCCCACCTCGTCGCCGTTCAGCTGTCAGCCTTCGTACGCCGCCCTGCCGGGTCTCGAGTGTCGCCGAGCCGTCGGGCTGCACGACGAGCCTGTCGGCGCGGCCGGCGATGCCGCCGCCGCGCGTGTACGTGACCTGCGCGTCGAGCCGCGCGCCCTCGCCGCCGCCCGACCCCGGCTCGCTCTCTTCGTCGCCGCAGCCGCCCACGGCGACCAGCGCCACGAGCCCGATGACCACAACGCCGTTCCGCATCACCCGCATCACTTCAGCATCCCTCCACCTCGGGCGCCACCCACGTGCCGTCGAGGCCGACGGCGGCGAACGCGTCGTCGATCCCCGCGTACTCCGAGCTGTCGTCGCCGAACAGCTCGCGGGCGACCTTCAGCGACGCGGTGCGGAAGTCCTCGAACCCCGAGCTGGGCTCCAGCTCCTCCGTGAGCACCCGGTACATGACCTGCTCCGCGTCGTCGCGGCCGATGCGCTGGACCATGAGGTAGTAGGCGTGGTTGGGAATGCCGCTGTTGGAGTGCACCGCGCCGTGGTCGTTGAACGGGTCGCCGTCGTTGGGCCGGGTGTCGTAGTCGTCCACGTGCGCCGGGTCGCCGAAGCGCCCGGGGTCGGCCATGTCGCGGATCGCGCCGTCCGGCAGGTCCTCGCCGATCTCCCAGTCCTCCGTGTCGACGTTGGAGGCGAAGATGTCGGAGAACGACTCGTTGAGCGCACCGGACTGGCACTCGTAGACCAGGTCCGCCGTGCGGTCGGTGATCGCGTGCGTGAGCTCGTGGGCGGTCACGTCGAGCGGGTTGGCGTAGCCCTCCCCGAAGACCATCTGCTCGCCGTTCCAGTAGGCGTTGTGCAGGGCTTCCCCGTCCTGGCAGAAGTTGATCGTGGCGATCAGCTCGGCGCCGGAGTCGTCATAGGAGTCGCGGCCGAACGTGTCCGCGTAGTAGTCGTAGGTGCGGCCGAGGTTGTCCCACGCGGCGTCGGCCTCCGGGTCGCCCGTGGGCCCCTCGTCTCCCCGTCGCCGGATCTCCCCCGGCAGGTCGTCCGAGCACTCGGCGTCGTACACCTCCCGCTCCGCGCGGCCGCTGTCGGCGTGCTCGCCGAGGTCCGTCGTGGTCCCGTCGGGCCGGACGCACTCCGAGCCGCCGAGGATCGTGCAGACGGCGCCGTCGACCGTGCGGCCGAGCCGCTGGTCGATGCCGAGCGAGTAGAGGCCGACGAAGACGAGCCCGACGATCGCGAGCACGCCGGCGTAGCCGACGCCCGCCTGCCCGTCCTGACGGCCCGCTCGAAGCATGCCCGCGAGGCTCCCGGAGCGCCGTGGGCGCCACAAGAGACGCGGGGCTCAACTTGCGCGGAGGCCAGGGGTCCCACGCGGACGTGGGACCCCTGGGCCGCGCGACCACCTAGCGGTCGTCGTCGGAGCCCGAGCCTTCGCCCAGGTCCGCGCCGATGTCGTCGAACCCGCCGCCGGTCGAGCCGAAGCCGGCGTTGATCTCGTCCAGCTCCGCCGTGTCGAAGGCCGGGCCGAAGCCCTGGAGGCCCTCGCCGTCGTCGAGGCCGAGCTCCGCGGCGAGGTCGTCGCCCTCGAGCAGGCCGACGTCGTCGATCCCGCGGGGGAGCGGCTCCGCCGGCTCGATCTCGATCGTGCGGTAGCGCTTGAGCCCGGTGGCGGCCGGGATCAGCTTGCCGATGATCACGTTCTCCTTCAGGCCGGCGAGGCGGTCGATCTTGCCCTCGAGCGCCGCGTCCGTGAGCACCTTGGTGGTCTCCTGGAAGGAGGCCGCCGACAGGAACGAGTCCGTGGCCAGCGACGCCTTCGTGATGCCGAGGATGATCTCCTCGGCCTGCGCGCCCTCGCCGCCGGCGTCGATCACGGCCTGGTTGATCTTCCGGAACTCGTGCCGGTCCACGAACTGGCCCGGCAGCAGGTCGGTGTCGCCCTTCTGGTCGACCCGCACCTTCTTGAGCATCTGGCGGCAGATCAGCTCGATGTGCTTGTCGTTGATGTCCACGCCCTGGGACTTGTAGACCTCCTGGACCTGCTCGACGAGGTAGACCTCGACGCGCGTCCGCCGCTCGAGCGCGGTATGGCCACCGTGGGCCAGGAGCTCGTGCGGGTAGAGGTTGCCCTCGTTGAGCTGCTGGCCGACCTCGACCCGGCTGCCCTCCTCGACGAGGATCCGGGTGCGGCGCGGGAACGTCTCGCGGTGCTCCTCGCCCGCGTCGTCGGTGATGACGACGGTGCGGGCGCGGTCGGTGTCCTCGATCGAGACGACACCCGCCACCTCGGCGATCTTGGCCAGGCCCTTCGGCTTGCGGGCCTCGAACAGCTCGACGATGCGCGGGAGGCCGTGCGTGATGTCCGCGCCGGCGACGCCGCCGGTGTGGAACGTCCGCATGGTCAGCTGCGTGCCGGGCTCGCCGATCGACTGCGCGGCGATGATGCCGACCGCGTCGCCGATCTGGGCGGGCTTGCCCGACGCCATCGAGCGGCCGTAGCACTGCTGGCAGACGCCCGTGGGCGCCTCGCACTTGAGCACGGAGCGCACCGGGATGGTGACGCTCTGCTCGCCGGCGAAGGCCTCGACGAGGTCCGCCAGCTGCTGCAGGCCGATCTCCTGGTGGGCCTCGACGAGCGCGCGCCCGCGCTTGGTCTTGACCTCCTTGGCCGCGAAGCGCCCGACGAGCATCTCGTTGGGCTCACCGCTGGGCTTGAACAGCGGCGACTCGAGGTACTCCTCGGTGCCGCAGTCCTCCTGGCGGATGATCACGTCCTGCGCGACGTCGACCAGGCGGCGCGTGAGGTAGCCGGAGTCGGCGGTGCGCAGCGCGGTGTCGGCCAGGCCCTTGCGGGCGCCGTGCGTCGAGGTGAAGTACTCGATGACGTCGAGCCCCTCCATGAAGTTCGCCTTCACGGGGCGCTCGATGATCTCGCCCTTCGGGTTGGCCATCAGGCCGCGCATGCCGGCCAGCTGGCGGATCTGCTTGAACGAGCCGCGGGCGCCCGAGCTGGCCATCATGTAGATGGAGTTCAGCTGGTCGTTGGTCTCGATGTTCTGGATCATCGCCTCCGCGACCTCCTCGGTCGCGGCGTTCCACTTGTCCGTGACCGCCAGGTGGCGCTCCTCCTGGGTGATCAGGCCCTCCTCGTACTGATCCTGGATGGCCTGCACCTCCGCCTCGTAGCGCCCGAGGATCTTCTCCTTGGTGGGCGGCACGATGACGTCGTTCTTGGAGATCGTGATGCCGGCCTGCGTCGCGAAGCGGAAGCCGAGGTCCTTGAACGCGTCGAGGACCTGGGCGATCGCCGAGGCGCCGAACGTCTGCACCAGCTGATCGACGAACTGCGTCGTGTCGCGCTTCTTCAGCGCCTTGTTGATGAACTGGTACTGCGAGCGGTCGAACTCCTCGCCCAGCGTCTCCTCCAGCGCCCGCTCGATGCGGTCGTTGAAGATGATCCGCCCGACGGTGGTGGCCACGTGGCCGCCCTCCATCCAGTGGGCGCGGTAGTGCGCGACGTCGTGCAGGCCGACGATGTGGTGCTCGTAGGCCAGCTCCGCCTCCTGGGCGGTCCGGAACACGTGGATCTTCGGCTCGTGCTTCTCCGGGTCGACGACCGCCAGCCGCTCCTCGTCCTCGCCGTAGGTGAGGAAGTAGGTGCCGAGGATCATGTCCTGCGTCGGCGTGGCCAGCGGAGCGCCGTGGGCCGGGGACAGGATGTTGTTGCTCGACAGCATCAGCACGCGGGCCTCCGCCTGCGCCTCGGCGCTGAGCGGGAGGTGGACCGCCATCTGGTCGCCGTCGAAGTCGGCGTTGAACGCGTGGCAGACGAGCGGGTGGACCTGGATCGCCTTGCCCTCGACCAGCACCGGCTCGAACGCCTGGATGCCCAGGCGGTGCAGCGTCGGCGCGCGGTTGAGGAGCACCGGGTGCTCGTGGATGACCTCCTCGAGCACGTCCCAGACCTCCGGGATCATCGAGTCGACCATCTTCTTGGCCGCCTTGATGTTCTGGACGGCCTTGCGCTCGACGAGCCGGGCCATGATGAACGGCTTGAACAGCTCGAGCGCCATCAGCTTCGGCAGCCCGCACTGGTGCAGCCGCAGCGACGGGCCGGCCACGATGACCGAGCGGCCCGAGTAGTCCACGCGCTTGCCGAGCAGGTTCTGGCGGAACCGGCCCTGCTTGCCCTTGAGCATGTCGCTCAGCGACTTCAGGGCGCGGTTGCCCGGGCCCGTGACGGGCCGGCCGCGGCGGCCGTTGTCGAACAGCGCGTCGACGGCCTCCTGGAGCATGCGCTTCTCGTTGTTGACGATGATCTCGGGCGCGCCGAGGTCGAGCAGCCGCTTGAGCCGGTTGTTCCGGTTGATCACGCGGCGGTAGAGGTCGTTGAGGTCCGAGGTCGCGAAGCGGCCGCCGTCCAGCTGCACCATCGGGCGCAGCTCCGGCGGGATCACCGGCACGGCCTCGAGGATCATCATCTCCGGGCGGTTGCCGGAGTTGATGAACGCCGAGACGACCTTCAGGCGCTTGACGGCGCGCTGCTGCTTCTGGCCCTTGGCGGTCTTGACCTGGTCCTCCAGCTCGGCGCGCTCGGCGTCCAGGTCGACCTGCTCGAGCAGGTCGCGGACCGCCTCGGCGCCCATGCCGCCGCGGAAGTACTCGCCGAAGCCGTACGGGGAGCCGAAGCGCTCCTTGAGCTCGCGGAACAGCGTCTCGTCGTTGATGACCTGCTTGGGCTCCATCGTCTGGAACAGGTCCCAGACCTGGCGCATGCGCTCGGCCGCGTCCTCGATGTAGGCCTCGGTGTCCGCGATGTCGGACTCGAGCATCTTGCGCGTGTCCTTGAGCAGCTTGTTGCGCTCGTCGTCGTCGAGCTTCTTGACGTTGACGTCGAGGTGCTCGGCCCACAGGTGGTCCTCGTCGGAGAAGCCCGCCTCGGAGCCCGTGCGCAGGTACTCCTCGCGCCGCTCGATCGACTCGCGCAGCTCCTGGAGCCGCAGCTCCTTCTCGGAGGCGTAGCCGTCGAGCACCTCGTCGACCTGGCCGCGCAGGTTCTCGAGGTCGGCGCCGCGCGCCTCGTCGTCGACCCACGTGATCATCGAGGCCGCGAAGTACAGGACCTTCTCGAGCTCCTTCGGAGCCATGTCGAGCAGGTAGCCGATGCGGCTCGGGCACGCCCTTGAAGAACCAGATGTGGCTCACCGGGGCGGCGAGGTCGATGTGGCCCATGCGCTCACGGCGCACCTTGGACCGCGTGACCTCGACGCCGCAGCGCTCGCAGACGATGCCCTTGTAGCGGACGCGCTTGTACTTGCCGCAGTAGCACTCCCAGTCCTTGGTGGGACCGAAGATGCGCTCGCAGAACAGGCCGTCCTTCTCGGGCTTGAGGGTTCGGTAGTTGATGGTCTCCGGCTTCGTGACCTCGCCGCTCGACCACGAGCGGATCTGCTTCGAGGACGCGAGGCCGATCTCGATCGCGTCGAAGTTGTTGATGTCGATCAATGTTCTTCCTTACTCCTCGTCGGGCTCGCCGGCCTCGGCGAGGATCTCTTCGTTGCCGGCCAGTGCCTCGGGGTCGACGGGCTCCTCGATGTACTCGTCGGTGTCGTCGCCCGTGGTGCCGCCCTCGCCCTCCTCGACCTCGGCCTCCTCGGTCTCGTCGGCGGCCTGGCCGTCGGTCGCGCGCACGCCGGAGAGGTCGATGCCGAGCTCCTCGGCCGCGCGCAGCAGGTCGTCGTCCTCGTCGCCCATCTCGGCGCGGGTGCCCTCCTCGGAGACGACGTTGACGTCGAGCGCCAGCGACTGCATCTCCTTCAGGAGGACCTTGAAGGACTCGGGGATCGACGGCTCGGCGATGTTCTCGCCCTTGACGATCGCCTCGTAGGCCTTCACGCGCCCGACGGTGTCGTCGGACTTGATGGTGAGCATCTCCTGGAGCGTGTACGCGGCGCCGTAGGCCTCGAGCGCCCACACCTCCATCTCGCCGAAGCGCTGGCCGCCGAACTGCGCCTTGCCGCCCAGCGGCTGCTGGGTGACGAGCGAGTACGGGCCGGTGGAGCGCGCGTGGATCTTGTCGTCCACCAGGTGCAGCAGCTTCAGGATGTACATGTAGCCGACCGTCACCTGCTGGCCGAACGGCTCGCCGGAGCGCCCGTTGAACAGCGTCAGCTTGCCCGAGGCGCGCTCGCCCGGGCGGCGCTTCTCGTCGACGTCCATCCGGATCGCGCCCTTGTGCTCCTTCTGCCACTGCACGAGCGCGGTGTCGACGTCCTCGAGCGAGGCGCCGTCGAACACCGGGGTGGCGACGTACACGCGGCCGGAGTCGTGCTTGGACGACTTGAACGCGTCCGAGCCGTCGTCGTACCAGCCCTGGGCCGCGACCCACCCGAGGTGGGTCTCGAGGATCTGGCCGATGTTCATGCGGCTCGGGACGCCGAGCGGGTTGAGGATCACGTCGACGGGCGTGCCGTCCTCGAGGAACGGCATGTCGGCCTCGGGCACGATCTTCGAGATCACGCCCTTGTTGCCGTGCCGGCCGGCGAGCTTGTCGCCCTCGGCGATCTTGCGCTTCTTGGCGACGAACACGCGCACGAGGTCGTTGACGCCCGGCGACAGGTCGTCGCCGGCCGCGCGCGAGAAGGTCTTGACGTCGATGACGACGCCGCCCTCGCCGTGCGGGACCTTCAGCGAGGTGTCGCGGACCTCGCGCGCCTTCTCCTTGAAGATCGCGCGGATCAGCTTCTCCTCCGCGGTCAGCTCGGTCTCGCCCTTCGGCGTGACCTTGCCGACCAGCAGGTCGCCGGACTGCACCTCGGCGCCGATGCGGACGATGCCGCGGTCGTCGAGGTTGCGCAGCGACTCCTCGGAGCGGTTCGGGATGTCGCGGGTGATCTCCTCGTCGCCCAGCTTGGTCGTGCGGGCGTCGACCTCGTACTCCTCGATGTGGATCGAGGTGAGCTCGTCGTCCTTGACCAGGCGCTCGGAGAGGATGATCGCGTCCTCGAAGTTGTAGCCCTCCCAGGACATGAAGGCGACGAGCAGGTTCTTGCCCAGCGCCATCTCGCCGAGGTCCGTGGCCGAGCCGTCGGCCAGCACCTCGCCGGCCTTGACCTCCCGGCCGGCCTTGACCAGCGGCTTCTGGTGGATCAGCGTGCCCTGGTTGGAGCGCATGAACTTCTGGAGGTCGTGCTCCTCGCGCGTGCCGTCGGAGCCGACGACCACGAGCCGCTCCGCGTCGACGTAGTCGATCGTGCCGTCGATGCCGGCCAGCACCACGTCGCCCGTGTCGATGGCGGCGCGGCGCTCCATGCCCGTGCCGATGAGCGGCGCGTCCGTCTTCAGGAGCGGCACCGCCTGGCGCTGCATGTTCGAGCCCATCAGCGCGCGGTTGGCGTCGTCGTGCTCGAGGAACGGGATCATCGCCGTGGCGACGGACCAGACCTGCTCGGGCGAGACGTCCATCAGGTCGACGTCCGCGGGCTCCACGTACACGTACGCGCCCGCGAGGGTGCGGCAGAGGATCGACTCGTTGGTGAGCTTGCCGTCCTTGATCGGCTCGTTGGCCTGCGCGATCAGGCGCTCCTGCTCGGCCGTGGCGTCGAGGTGGACGATCTCGTCGGTGACCTTGCCCTTGTTCACGACGCGGTACGGCGTCGTGACGAAGCCGTACTCGGAGACCTGCGCGTAGCTCGAGAGCGAGCCGATCAGGCCGATGTTCGGGCCCTCCGGCGTCTCGATCGGGCACATCCGGCCGTAATGGGTCGGGTGGACGTCGCGGACCTCGATCGGCGCGCGCTCGCGCGTGAGGCCGCCGGCGCCGAGGGAGTTGAGGCGGCGACGGTGCGTCAGGCCCGAGAGCGAGTTGGTCTGGTCCATGAACTGGCTGAGCTGCGAGGAGCCGAAGAACTCCTTCAGCGCGGCCACGACCGGGCGGATGTTGATGATCGTCTGCGGCGTGATCGTGTCCGCGTCCTCGGTGGTGAGGCGCTCGCGGACGACGCGCTCCATGCGGTACAGGCCGATCCGGAAGGCCTCCTGGATCAGCTCGCCGACGGTGCGCAGACGGCGGTTGCCGAAGTGCTCGTACTCGTCGAGGCGGTCGGCCACGGGCTCACGCGGGCGGGCGAGGGCCTCGGCGGCGTAGTCCTTGATCTCCTCGTCCGGCTCCTCGGGCATGCCGAGCAGCTTCGGGAGGGTGACGAGCTCCTTGACCAGCGCGATGATGTCGTCGTGGGTCAGGACCCGCGTCTCGAGGTCGATGTCGAGCCCGAGGCGGGAGTTGAGCTTGTAGCGCCCGACGCGCGTGAGGTCGTAGCGCTTGGGGTCGAAGAAGAGCTGGTTGAGCAGGTTGCGCGCGTTGTCGACGCTCGGCGGCTCACCCGGGCGCTGCTTCTTGAACAGCTCGATGAGGGCGCCTTCCTCGGACTTGGTGACCTCGGTGTCGGCCTCGATCGTGTTGCGGACGTAGATCGAGTTGTCGAAGAGGCTGAGGATCTCCTCGTCGGACGCGTAGCCCATGGCGCGCAGGAGCACGGTGACCGGCAGCTTGCGCTTGCGGTCGATCCGGACGAAGACCTTGCCCTTCTTGTCGATCTCGAGCTCCAGCCACGAGCCGCGGGCCGGCATCAGGTTGGCGACGAAGACCTGCTTCTCGGCGTCCTTCGCCTCCATCAGGTAGGCGCCGGGGGAGCGGACGAGCTGCGTGACGACGACGCGCTCCGTGCCGTTGATGATGAACGTGCCGCGGTCGGTCATCCACGGGAAGTCGCCCATGAAGACGGACTGCTCGCGGATCTCTCCGGTCTCGCGGTTGATGAAGCCGACCGTGACGGTCAGCGGGCGGGCGTAGCTGAGGTCCTTCTCGCGGCACTCGTCGAGCGAGGCGACGGGCGCGTCGAAGGTGAACTCCCCGAACTGGACCGCGAGGTTGCCGGTGTAGTCCTCGATCGGCGAGATGTCGTCGATCGTCTCGCGCAGCCCTCCGGACTCGGTGTCGACGAGCCAGTCGAACGACTTCTTCTGGATGTCGATCAGGTTGGGGACATCGAGCACCTTCTCGAGGCGCGCGAAGTTCTTGCGCGTGCGGGGAGCGTCAACGGAAGCCAAGACGGCGACTCCTCAGGGTGGAGACTTGCGAGGGATGTGGGTCGCGGCAGGGCAGCGACGCCGGGGAGCTGAGCTTGGACGGACTCAAGCGCGACCGTCCAAGATAGCACAGGGGTAGGCGGACCCCGGTGCGGGGCGCTCGGCGCTCACGGACCCCGTCCGGCCCGGTGTCCCGTATGTGGCGGGAAGGGCGCGGTGGACGGCTGCGACTATCGGCCGAGTGCAGGGAGGATAGCGCGGAGGTCAACCCGCACGTACCCCAAACCGGGGACCGCCCGGCCGGATGCGATTACCCCGGAATGGGGATGGTGCGGGCGCCGCGGGCCCTGTACCTTGCGCATTGCCCGAACGACGCAGCCCCAGCGCGGAGGCGGTCCCGTACGCCCGTCATACGCCTCCCGCGCTTTGCGACCGGTGCAGACCGGCAACGAGGCAGAGGCTTGCGGTCAGTAGGGGGGAAGCGAAGAGGGGCGGCCGTGCGGCCGCCCCTCTTTGCGTGTGTGGCCTCCGCCGGCTGGGTGGGGAGGCGCGGAGACGAGCGGAATCGGCGAGGTTGTCGACTTAGGGCCACTGAGCCGCCCGAAGTCGACAACGACGCGTGGCACCCCCAGGACCCACCCGCTCGATGCCCGCCGCCGCGCTACTTGACCTCGACGGAGGCGCCGGCCTCCTCGAGCTCGGTCTTGAGCTTGTCGGCCTCCTCCCGCTCGACGCCCTCCTTGACGGGCTTGGGCGCCTCGTCGACGAGCGCCTTGGCCTCCTTGAGGCCGAGGCCGGTCGCCGCGCGGACGACCTTGATGACCTGGATCTTCTTGTCGCCGGCGCCGGTGAGGACGACGTCGAACGCGGTCTGCTCCTCCTCCGCGGCGCCGTCGCCGCCGCCGCCGGCCGCCGCGGCCGGGGCCGCCGCCGCGACCGCCGCGGCGGACACGCCGAACTCCTCCTCGAGCGCCTTGATGCGCTCGGAGAGCTCGAGCACGGAGATCGACTTCAGCTCGTCGATCCACTCCTGGGTGCTGGTGGCCATCTTGGTTACTCCTCGTTCTCGGTGTCTTCGGAAGTGGTGGTGTCGGTCGGCGGTCGCCGCCGACGAGGCCCTGGTCGGCGATCGCCTGCAGCTGGCGGGCGAGGCCGCCGATCAGGCCGCCCAGCGCGCCGCCAGGCCGGTGAGCGGCGAGGCGACCATGCCCACGAGGCGCCCGTAGAGGACGTCGCGGGACGGGAGCTGGGCGATCGCGTCGATCTCGCCGGCCGAGAGCGCCGCGCCGTTCATCCAGCCGCCCTTGAACTCGAGCAGCTGGGTCGCGCGGCGGAAGTCGCGCAGCGCCTTGGCGGCCGCCGCCGCGTCGCCGCGCACGAACGTCATCGCCGTCGGGCCCTCGAGGTACTCCTTCAGGCCCTCGGCGCCCGCCTGGTCGGCGGCGCGCTCGGTCAGCGTGTTCTTGACGATCCGGAAGCGGGCGTCCGCCTCGCGCAGGCGGGTGCGCAGCTCCGCGGCCTGCGGGACGGAGATCCCGCGGTAGTCGACCGCGAAGATCGCGTCCGCTTCTGATATCTGCCCGGGCCACCTCTTCGATGACCGCGGCCTTCTGGTCTCGGTTCAAGCGCTTCCTCCTATCCCGGACTTACCGATCGCCGGGGGTCTTTGGGGGATTGAATTCGGATTTCGCCTGCCAGGCGCCGCCCGCGAGGGCGCCGCCCATGAGGCGGAGCTTACGTGGCGGCGCCTTCGGCGACGTTACGCTCGGCCGCCTCCTCGATCAGATCGCGGGTCTTGGACGGGTCCACCTTGATGCCGGGGCCCATCGTGGAGGCCATCACGATCGTGCGCAGGTACTTGCCCTTGGCCGCGGACGGCTTCGCGCGGATCAGCTCCTCGACGATGGCCTGGTAGTTCTCGAGCAGCTGGCCTGCTCCTCGAACGAGGTCTTGCCGAGCGTCATGTGGACGATCGCGGTGCGGTCGGTGCGGTACTCGACCTTGCCGGCCTTGGACTCCTCGACGGCCTTGCGGACGTCCATCGTGACCGTGCCGACCTTCGGGTTCGGCATCTTGCCCTGCGGGCCGAGGATGCGGCCGAGGCGGCCGACCACCGGCATCATGTCCGGCGTCGCGATCGCGACGTCGAAGTCGGTGAAGCCCTCGTCCTGGACGCGCTTGGCGAGGTCCTCGGCGCCGACGAAGTCCGCGCCCGCCTCCTCGGCCTCGCGCGCCTTGTCGCCCTTGGCGAAGACGGCGATCTTGACCTCCTTGCCGAGCCCGTGCGGCAGCGCGATCGTCCCGCGCAGCTGCTCGTCCGCGTGGCGGACGTTGAGCCCGGTGCGGATGTGCACCTCGACGGACTCGTCGAACTTCGCGCGCTTGGTCTCCTTGACGAGGCGGACCGCCTCGGCGGGCGAGTACTCGCGCTCGCGGTCGACCTTGCCGCGCACCTCGAGGTATGACCTTGCCGTGCTTGGCCATCTTAGGCGACGACCTCCACGCCCATCGAGCGCGCGGTGCCCTCGATGATCTTCGCCGCCTGGTCGACGTCGTGCGCGTTGAGGTCGGCGAGCTTCTTCTCGGCGATCTGGCGGACCTGGTCCTTGGAGATCGTGCCGACCTTGGTGCGGTTCGGCTCGCCGGAGCCCTTCTCGATGCCGATCGCCTGGCGGATCAGCACCGCGGCGGGCGGCGTCTTGGTCACGAACGTGAACGAGCGGTCCTCGAACACGGTGATGACGACGGGGATGGTGGTCCCCATGTCGTTGGAGGTCTGGGCGTTGAACGCCTTGACGAACTCCATGATGTTGATGCCGTGCTGGCCCAGCGCCGGGCCCACCGGCGGAGCCGGGGAAGCCTGGCCGCCCGGGGCCTGCAGCTTGATGGTGGTGAGGACTTTCTTGGCCATGTCTAGATCTTCTTCACCTGGTCGTAGCCGACCTCCACCGGGGTCTCGCGACCGAAGATGGATACCAGCACCTTGAGCTTGGACGCGTCCTCGTTGATCTCGGAGATCTCACCGGAGAAGTCCGACAGCGGGCCGGAGATGACCTTGACGGACTCGCCGATCGAGAACTGGGCGCGGCTCGGCGCGCGCACCGCGACCTCGCGGTGCAGCAGCCGGTCGACCTCGGCCTGGGTGAGCGGGATCGGCTCGTTGGACGCGCCGACGAAGCCGGTCACGCCCGGGCGTGCCCTTGACGAGCGACCACGAGTCCTCGTTGAGGTCCATGTTGACGAGCACGTAGCCGGGCATCGTGCGCTTCTCGACGGAGATCTTCTGGTTGTCCTTCATCTCCTGGACGGTCTCGGTCGGCACGACGACCTGGCGCACGGCGCGCTGCTGGTTCAGCGACACGACGCGGTGCTCGAGGTTCTGCTTGACCTTGTTCTCGTGCCCGGAGTAGGTGTTGATGACGTACCAGCGGAACATTCGTTGGAAGGATCGCTTTCGTTACAAGAATGGCTTCGATCAGGGGCTTCCAGATCGCGTCCAGCAGGCCGAGGTAGCCCCCGGCGAGGACCACGAACCCGAGCACGACCGCCGTGCCCTGGGACTGGCGGCGGTCCGGCCACTGCACGCGGCGCAGCTCGTCGACGCAGTGCCCGAGGAAGGTGAGGACGCGGCCGCGGCCTTGCGGCGGCGCGGCCCGGCCGCGCGCGCTCCTCGGCGACGGCCGGGGTCCACGCGGCCGGCCGGGACGAGGTCGCCCTCGACCTCGTCGGGCGTGCTCGTCGACGTCTCCTCGTCGTCGTCGAGCCCGACCGGGCCCGGCCTCGGCGAGCCGCGCCTCCTCGACGTCGGGCAGCGCGTGCTTGGTCGGCTCGGGCGGCGTGGTGTTGCCCAGCCCGGCGTCGTCCGCGTCGGCCTGGTCGAGCCCGATGTCACGCGCGCGTGAGCTCGCCGAGCCCGGCCGCGGGGCCGTCCGGCCCCGGGCTGGCGCTTGGCGCGGCGCTGCTTCGCGCGCTGACGATCACGAGCCACGGCGATCGGCTCCTAGCGGGTCTCGCGGTGCCCGGTGTGCCTGCGGCACCACTTGCAGTACTTGCGCAGCGAGATGCGATCCGGGTTGTTGCGCTTGGACTTATTGGTCTGGTAGTTCCGGCGCTTGCACTCCTCGCAGGCGAGGGTCACGGCGATCCGGACGTCTCCGCGGGCCATCTGACGGCGTGCTCCGAGAGTCGTGTTGAGCGCCGGGCAAAGGAAAACCCCGCACCGGCGCGAGGTCGACGTCACAGGATAGCGCTCGCGCTCGCCCCGGCGGCTCCCACCCGTCCGGGCGTGTTCGCGCCCGGACGGGGGATCGGCGGGAGTCGCTCAGTGGGCGAGCACGGGGGAGCACGAGGATGTCGCCGGCCTGCGCGATCGCGTCGTCGAGCAGCGAGGACTTGCCGATCGCAGCCCAACACCGTCACCTGACGTAGAGCGGGAGCCGCCGCGCCCGCCGCTCCCACGCCCGGCGGCCGCCCGTCGCGAACGCGTCCGCGGCCGCGCGGCGCCTCGCCCTGGAGCGGGTTGAGCCGCAGCGCCTCGGCGGCCGCGGGGCGCGGGTCCTGGCCGGTGCTCGCGCTGACCAGCGCGAGCGCGTAGTGGTACTCCCAGTCGCCGGGGTCGCGGGCCACGGCGGCGCGGGCGGCTTCGATCGCGAGGGCGTCCCGCCCGGCCTCGACGTTGCAGTAGGCGATCAGCTCCCACGGCTCGGCGCGGACGCCCGAGCGCGCCGAGCGAGTCGAGCGCGGCGTCGACCGCGCGCGGGCAGTCGCCGGCGCGGAACGCCGCCGTCGCGTCCGCGAGGTCCACCTGCGAGCGCCAGAGGGCGAACGGCGCGAGCGCGAGGACGAGGCAGCCCAGGCCGGCGACGAGCCGCGCCAGCCGCGGCAGCGGGCGCGGCCCGGCCGCCGCGGGCGGATCGGCCGCCACCGGCGACGGCCGCCACCTCAGGCGGATCGGCCGCCACCGGCGGATCGGCCGCCTCCGGCGGGCGCCGGGCGAGCGCGATCGCGCCGAGGCCGAACATCCACGCGGTCACCGCGAAGAGCTCCCAGTCCCAGTCGATGCCGGCGTGCACCATCCAGCCGAGCGTCGCGGCCAGCACGGCGGCGGCGGCGGGGCGGTCCGGGCCGCGCAGGCGCGCGACGAGCCCGGCCGACGATCGCGAGCAGCGCGACCAGCAGCAGCGCGAGCCCGACGACGCCCATCTCCGCGAGCATCTCGAGGTACAGCGAGTGGGCGTCGAGCACCTGGAACGCGATGTCGCGGTCCCGGTTCCAGAGGTTCTGGTAGGTGCCCGCGCCGGTGCCGCGCCACCGGGCCGCGCGCCACGCGTCGAGCGCGACCTTCCAGTGCTCGACGCGGCCGTTGTTGTTGAAGCTCGTCAGCCGGTCGCGGACGTCCGGGCCGGTCGACACCGGCGTGGCGTCGAGGAACGCGTCGACCTGCCGGTCCACGTAGCCGACCGCGCCGGCGGCCAGCGCGACGGCCACCGCCACGGCGCAGCCGCGACCGCCGGCACGCGCGATCCGCACGGCGCGCGGCAGCCGCTCCGGCCCCGGCACCCCGGCGAGCAGCCGGTCGAGCGCAGACCGCCGCCGCCCGCAGCACCAAGGCGGCGCCGACGGCGATCAGCACCGCCCGCTGCACGTCGCGGCCCTGCTCCCTGCCCGCCGACGGTGTCGAAGTCGTCCGTCACCAGCAGGTCGGCGTCGTAGGCGTGCAGCAGCGCGAACGCGCGACGGCGGCACGATCGCCAGCAGCGCGCCGGGCGTCGCGCGCGAGAACCCGAGCACGAGGTACGACGGCGAGCGCGATCCCGGTGGCGCCGATCGCGCCGCGCGAGAGCGTGAAGTACAGCGTGCAGGCGACGACCGGCACGACGCCGCCGCCAGCACGCGCACGGCCACGGCTCCCGCTCGGACGCCGACAGGTGCAGGGCGAGCACGACGCCCGATGCCGGCCAGCAGCCCGAGCCCGTTCCAGTAGGTGATCGGGTAGTCGAGCCGGCTCGGGATGAGGCCCGTCGCTCCGTACGAGATCCGGCCGCAGGCGCGTGACGAGCGCCGCCACGCAGACCGCGCGCGATCGCCACCGACGACGCCGCGGATCGCCCAGCTCAGCCGCCGCTCGCGCGGAGCGAGCGAGGCGCAGAGCACGAACACCAGCAGGTAGGCGAGCAGGCGGACGAACTCGACGTAGCGCCCGCCCGGGCGCGTCCGACCACGCGCGCCGAGGCAGCGATCCACACGCCCAGCAGCGCGAGCGCGCCGGCCGCCACGCCGACCACACGCTCATCGCCCGCGAACGGCGCATTCGACCGCGGTCACGCGCATCGCGAGCGCGACCGCGAGCCCGAGCGCGAGCACGCGCCCACGAGTCCGGGTAGAAGCCCCCGGCCTGGAACGCGAGCAACGCCACGCAGGCGCCCGGGAGCAGCGCCGGCAGGACCGTGAGCGCGCGGCCGGCGTACGGATCGGCACAGCTTGCCAGACGCAGCGGCGCGAATCTGCGTGACTCAGTTTGGAGGTGCGTCTAGGGTGGTACAGGGTTGCGGGATCAATGGAACTGGATGAACAAACGCGCCTCGTTCTCTGGCTGTTGATGGTCACCGTCGGCTCGCCGGCACGACGCAGGTCGCCCTCGCGCAGCTGCCCGTGCCGCCGCCGCCGCTGCCGCCCGTTCCGACGCCCTCGCTGCCCGTCCCGGTGCCCACCGTGCCGTCGCTGCCGGTGCCGCCGCCTCCTCCGCCGCCGTCGCTGCCGTCCGTGCCGCCCGCGCCGAGCGTGCCGGTGCCTCGCGTCCCGCCGCCACCGCCGCCACCGGTCCGCCGCGCGCGCCGGCCCCGGCCCCGTCCCGTCCGGGGCGGTCGGGCTCTCGCCGGCGCCGTCGAGCGGATCCGGCAGCGCTCGAGCGGCGGATCGGGAGCGCCACCGGCGGCGGCGACGCGCTCGGCGCGAGCGGCGGCTCCGGCGCAGGCACGACAGCGGCAGCGCGGCGGCGGCGCAGACCGGCGGGAGCGGCGGCGGCTCAGCGATCGGCCGGCGCAGGCTCGCGCGGCACGGGCGGCCGCGGCGACGACGAGCGCGGCGCCGACGCGGCGTACGCGGATCGCGGCGAAGCAGCGCCGGCTGGAGCGACCGTCGCGCGGCTGCGCCCTGCCTGCGGAGCTGCCGCAGTCCTCACCCGCGTCCTCGTCCTGCGCGCCGGGATCGGCAGCGCGGACCCGCTGTCGCGGCGGCAGGTCGCCCGCGGCTCGATGCCGGAGCCTGGACGGTCCGGCGCGTCGAGCGCGCGCGGCATCCGCCGGCTGCGCGGCACGCACCGGCGAGCGGGCGCAGTGCGCCCGCCGCCGCCGTGCTGCCCGGAGCCGGACGGCGCGGGCTCGTGGAGGGCGCGGCGCAGCCGCGGCCGGCGAGCCGGCGACGCGGGCGCGCACGATGCCACCGCCGGCAGGGCAGCGGCGGCGACGCGGCGACCAGGGCGGCGACGGCCGCAGCGGCGGCTCCGGCACGGACGGCGACCGCGGCGGCGTCAAGGCCGAGAGCGAGGAGCGCGGGCCGATCGCCGGCATCATCCCGCGCCGCCCGGACCCACCGACTCACGCTGCCGCTCCTGCTCGTCATCTCGGCGCGATCGCGGCGAGCACCTCTGGGCGTACCGCCGCCGCGAGTCGCGCAGCGCTGGCCCGAGCGCGCGAGCTGACCCGAGGTCAGCGCGCGAGCAGCGCCGCTGCCCGCCGGCTCAGCGCGCGAGCAGCTCGCGGTCGGCGTCGACCATCAGGCGGATCAGCTCCTCGAACTCGGTCGTCGGCGTCCAGCCCGAGCTCCCGCTCGGCCTTCGCGAGTCGCCGACCAGGAGGTCGACCTCGGCCGGGCGCAGGAACGCGTCGTCGATGACGACGTGCGCGCTCCCAGTCGAGCCCGGCCTGGTCGAACGCGATCTCCACGCAGCGCGCACGGTGTGCGTCTCGCCCGTCGCGATCACGAAGTCGTCCGGCCGGTCCTGCTGGAGCATCCGCCACATCGCGTCGACGTAGTCCTTCGCGTAGCCCCAGTCGCGCTTGCGCGTCGAGGTTGCCGAGCCGCAGCTCGCGCCGCTGCCCGAGCTCGATCGCCGCCGCGTGCCACGTGATCTTGCGCGTCACGAACTCGAGCCCGCGGCGCGGCGACTCGTGGTTGAAGAGGATCCCCGAGCAGGCGAACAGGTCGTAGGACTCGCGGTAGTTGACCGTGATGTGGTGCCCGTAGGCCTTGGCGACGCCGTAGGGCGAGCGCGGGTAGAACGGCGTCGCCTCGGTCTGCGGCGTCTCGCGCACCTTGCCGAACATCTCGCTCGAGGAGGCCTGGTAGAAGCGCGCCTCCGGGCACGACCTCGCGCATCGGCCTCGAGCATGCGCGTCACGCCGACGCCGGTGAACTCGGCGGTCAGCGTCGGCTGGATCCAGCTCACCGCCACGAACGACATCGCGGCGAGGTTGTAGACCTCGTCCGGGCCGCGCGGCGCGCAGCGTGTCGACCAGCGAGCGCTGGTCCAGCAGGTCGCCCTGGTGGAGCGTGAGCCGGTCGCGCAGGTGCTCGATGCGGTCGAACTTCTCCGTCGAAGCGCGGCGGACCATCCCGTGGACCTCGTAGCCCTTCTCGAGCAGCAGCTCCGCCAGGTAGGAGCCGTCCTGGCCGGTGATCCCGGTGATCAGCGCGCGCTTTGTCGGCAATGGGCGGGGCACAGGATGGCACACCGATTGCCCGACCGCCGCTTCCCGAGCTGCCCGGCGTCCGCCATCGCTTCCTGCCGCTGTCCACGCGGCGTGCGCGTGCACCTCGCCGAGGCGGGCCCCGAGGACGCGCCGCCCGTCCTGTGCCTGCACGGCTGGCCGCAGCACTGGTTGATCTGGCGCCGCGTGATCCCGCTGCCTGAGCGACCAGTACCGGCTGCTGTGCCCCGACCTGCGCGGCGCCGGCTGGAGCGGCTGGCCCGCCGACGGCGACTTCCGCAAGGACCGGCTCGCCGACGACGCGCTCGCCCTGCTCGACCGCCTCGACATCGAGCGCGCGCACGTCGTCGGGCACGACTGGGGCGCGTGGACCGGGCTGCTGCTCGCCGTCCGCGCGCCCGACCGGCTGCGGGCGCTGCTCGCGCTCGGCGTCCTGCATCCCTGGCAGCCGCGCCCGCGGATGGCGCGCAACGCGTGGCGGCTCGGCTACCAGGTGCCGATCGCGACGCCCCAGGTCGGGCGAGCGGCTGCTGCGCCGCGAGGAGTTCGTCCGCCGCGTGATCCGCAGCGGCTGGGGCGACCGCGACACGTGGGACGAGGAGGCCGCCGGCTCGTACGCCGCCGTCCAGTCACAGCCGCAGAACGCGCGCGCGGCGGCGCGGATGTACCGCACGTTCCTGACGCGTGAGCTCGGGCCGCTCGCCGCCCGGCGGCCTCGCGGGCAGCGGCTCGGCGTGCCCGCGCGGCTCGTGATCGGCCGCCGCGACCCGCTCGGCGCGCACCTCGCCGACGGCTTCGAGGCGCACGGCGACGACGCGCGCGCCGGAGGTCCTCGAGGGCTGCGGCCACTTCGTGCCCGAGGAGCGCCCGGACGCGGTCGCCGACCGGGCGCGCGCGCTGTTCGCGCGCGCGTGAAGCTCGGTCAGGCCGCGGCGACGGCCGCGTAGCGCTCGCGCGCCTCCTCGCGGGTCATCTGCCGCTTGCCCCAGCGCGTCGCCTCCGCGTAGTCGATCAGCTTGTCGAAGCACTCGGCCAGCCGCGGCGGCGCGGATGCCGGCCGGGGCGAGCAGCGCGCGGGCGCGCGAGTCGTCGAACACGACCCGCATGTCGAAGTACGGCACGTAGACCTCGCCGTCCTGGAGCCCGGTCGGCCCGCCCGGCGCCACCAGCTTCGGCCGCGGGCGCCCGAAGCGCACGCTGCCCAGCTCGATCAGCTCCTCGACCGTCGGCGCCTCGCGCCCGGCCATGAGGTTGAACACGCCGGCCTCGCCGCGGTCGAGCAGGTGGACGATCGCGTCGGCCACGTAGTCGACCGGCACGACGTCGACGCGGCCCGCCGGATCGGCCGGCACCGTGTCGAACAGCCCGCGCGAGAACGCGCGCAGCGGCCAGTAGAGGACGTTGAACGCCGGCGTCCAGCCCGTGTCCGACTCCCCCATGACGATGCTCGGCCGCGCGACCGCGGGCGACAGGTCGCTCGCGGCGGCGACGATCTGCTCCGCCTCGAGCTTCGTCTGCTCGTAGGTGTTGCGGAAGCGCTGGCCGGCCTCGAGCTGGCGCTCGCGGAACGTGCCCTCGTAGGCGCCGGACACGTAAGCGGTCGAGACGTGCACGAAGCGCTCCAGCCGTCCGAGCGCCTTCGCCTCGCGCGCGAGGCCGATGACCTCGCGGGTGCCCTCGACGTTGATCTTCGCGCGCCTCGTCGAGCGGCAGGTCGAACGCGATCGAGGCGGCGCAGTGCAGCACCGCGCCGATCTCCTCGGCGAGGTGCGGTCCGCTCGGCCTGGGCGATCCCGAGGCCGGGCTCGGTCAGGTCGCCGGCGACGGCGTGCACGCGACCGCTGGTAGGGCGCCGGGTCGCGCCAGAGCTTGGCGCAGCACGCCGTCGAGCCGCTGCTCGGCGGCCGGCCGTCGGCGGCGCGCACGAGCGCGTAGACCTCGCGCTCGCCGGCCTCGAGCAGCCGCGCGAGCACCTCCATGCCGAGGAAGCCGGTCGCGCCGGTCAGGAAGACGGGCGGCCTTCATCCGTCCACCCCCGACGGCGCACGGGCGCGCTCGGCCGCGGCCTCGCCGGCCGGCACGAGCGCGGTGCCCATCGCGTGGAAGCCGCCGTCGACGTGCAGCACCTCGCCGGTGATCGCGCGCGCCAGGTCGCTGAGCAGGAACAGCACCGCGCTCGCGACGGGCGCGGGGTCCTCGACGTCCCAGCCCAGCGGCGCCTGGCGCTGCCACGCCTCGGCGAGGTCGCTGAAGCCGGGGATGCCGCGGGCGGCGAGCGTGCCGAGCGGGCCGGCCGAGACCAGGTTCACGCGCACGCCGTGCGGGCCGAGGTCGCGCGCCAGATAGCGGTTGACCGCCTCCAGCGCCGCCTTGGCCACGCCCATCCAGTCGTAGACCGGCCACGCGACCTGGGCGTCGAAGTCCATCCCGACCAGCGAGGCGCCCTCCTCGGGATAGAGGTCGGCGAGCGCGGCGGCCAGCGCCTTGAACGAGTACGCGCTGGTCTGGAACGCGGTCACCGCGCTCTCGGGCGGCGTGGTCAGGAAGCGGCCGCCGAGCGCGTCCTCCGGTGCGAAGGCGATCGCGTGCAGCACGCCGTCGACGCGGCCCCAGCGCTCGCGCAGGTCGGCGGCGACCGCCTCCAGGTTCGCGGGCTCGTTGACGTCGAGCTCGAGCACGTCGGGCGGCTCGGGGAGCCGCGCGGCGGAGCGCTCGGTCATCCGCTTGGCGCGGCCGAAGCCCGTGAGGACGACCTCCGCGCCGGCCTCCTGGGCCTGGCGCGCGACCTCGAAGGCGATCGACTCGCGGTTGATGACGCCGGTGATGAGGAGCTTCTTGCCGTCGAGCATGCCCATCACAGAGGGATCGGGACGAACCCGGTCGCGGCGTACTCGTCGGCGTCCTCGGCGTCCCGGGAGACGCCGTCCCTGCGCCACAGGACCTCGATGCGCGCGCGGCAGACCACGCGCTCGTCCTGGTTGAGCACCGACCACGCGAAGGCGACCAGGCCGGCCTCGTCGCTGCGGTCCGCCAGCTCGGCGATCTTGCCGCTGACGCGCAGGGTGTCGCCCAGCTTCACGGGCCGCTTGAAGGTGGCGTCGGCCACGCGCCGCAGCGCCATCACGCGCTCGGGGTCGAACGGGACGAGCCCGGCCGCGAACGACACGACGGCCAGCCCGTGGGCGATGCGCTCGCCGAACGGCGACTCGGCCGCCCACACGGCGTCGGTGTGCTGCGGGTGCCAGTCGCCGGTGAGCGCGGCGAAGCCGACGACGTCGGCCTCGGTGACCGTGCGCCCGCGGGTCGTGAAAGCGGCGCCGGCCTCCAGTTCTTCGAATGGCGCGGACCAGTTCATAGGGGGATGTTCCTCACTCCACGCGCGGGGTGCGCGATGGCATCGAGGGTGGACAGGGCCTCGGCGAGCCGGCGGCGGGTGTCGAGAGGCGGGATCACCTCGTCGACGTATCCCTCGGCCGCGGCGATGCCGGAGGTCAGGTGCTCGGTCGTGTAGCGCTCGGCGAACTCGTTGCGCATGGCATCCGGGTCGTCGGCGGCGGCGATGTCGCGCCGGTTGACGATCCCGACGGCCTGCTTGGCGCCCATCACGCCGAGCGTCGCGCGCGGCCAGGCGAACACGTAGTCCGCGCCGAGGTCGCGCGAGTTCATGGCGATGAACGCGCCGCCGAACGCCTTGCGCAGCACGACGGTCACCTTCGGGACGGTCGCCTCGGCGAACGCGTGCACGAGCTTGGCGCCGTGCCGGATCACGCCGCCCTGCTCCTGCTTGGTGCCGGGCATGAAGCCGGGCGTGTCGACGAAGACGAGCAGCGGCAGCCCGAACGCGTTGCAGGTGCGCACGAAGCGCGCGGCCTTCGTGCCGGCGTCGGCGTCGAGCACGCCGCCGAGGTACCTCGGCTGGTTGGCGACCACGCCGACCGGGCGGCCGTCGAGGCGGGCGAAGCCGCAGACGACGTTGCGCGCCCAGCGCGGGCTCCACTCGAGCAGGCGGCCGCCGTCGACGATCCCGCGGATGACGTCGCGCACGTCGTAGACCTTGCGCTCGTCGTCGGGCACCGGCTCGCCGGCGCCGTAGCCGGGCGGGTCGGACGAGCGCCAGCGGGGCGCCCGCTCGCCGTCGTTGGACGGCAGGTGGTCGATCAGGTCGCGCACGAGCAGCGCGGCGTCGGCGTCGTCGCGCGTGACGAAGTGCGCGACGCCGTTGCGCTCGTGCACCTTGTGGCCGCCGAGGTCGGCGGCGGTCACGTCCTCGCCCATCACGTCGCGCACGACGGCCGGGCCGGTCAGGAACATGTTCGCGCGCTCGGTCATCACGACGAAGTCGGTCAGCGCCGGCGAGTAGGACCCGCCGCCCGCGGACGCCCCGCAGATCACGGAGATCTGCGGGATCTTGCCGCTCAGCCGCACGTGCTCCTGGAAGATCCGCGCGTAGCCGGCGAGGGCCGCCAGGCCCTCCTGCATGCGCGCGCCGCCGGACTCGATGAAGCCGACGCACGGCGCGCCCGCGCGGCCCGCGAGCCGCAGCACGCGCACGATCGAGTCCGCGTGCTGCTCGCCGAGCGAGCCGCCGAGGTACGACGGGTCCTGCGCGTAGCAGAACACGGGCCGGCCGTCGACGCGCCCGGCGCCCGCGATCACGCCGTCGCCGGGGCGGGACTTCTCCCCCATGCGGCGCGAGCGGACGTCCGAGCGCAGCAGCGTCAGCGAGCCGCCGTCGCACAGCGCCTCGAGGCGCTCGATCGGCGTGAGGCGCTGCTCGGTGGCGGCGCCCCGATCCATCTGGATCGTCATTCGGCCTCCAGGCAGAGGACGGCGTTGTGGCCGCCGAAGCCGAACGCGTTGGACAGCGCAACCGGCTTGTGGCCGTTGAGGTCCAGCGTCCGCGCCTCGTTCGGCACGTAGTCGAGGTCCAGCCCCTCTTCGGGGTGCTCGTAGTTGAGCGTGGGCGGCGCCACGCGGTCGCGCATCGCGAGCAGCGTCGCGACGGCCTCCACCGCGCCGGCCGCGCCGAGCAGGTGACCGATCGACGACTTCAGCGAGGAGACGGGCACGCCGTCGCCGAGCACCTTCTTGATCGCGATCGTCTCCGCGCGGTCGTTGAGCGGGGTCGACGTGCCGTGCGCGTTGACGTAGACGACGTCCTGCGGGCCGTAGCCCGCGTCCGCGAGCGCCTGCTCCATCGCCTGCACCGCGCCCGCGCCGTTCTTCTCCGGGGCGGTCAGGTGGTTGGCGTCGGAGCTCGCGCCGTAGCCGGCGATGCGGCCGAGGATCGGAGCGCCGCGCTCGCGCGCCTTCTCGCCGTCCTCGAGGATCAGCACCGCGGCGCCCTCGCCCATCACGAAGCCGTCGCGCTGGGCGTCGAACGGGCGCGAGATGCCCTTGTCCGACAGCGCGTCGAGCGCCGCGAAGGCGGCCGTGGCGAGCGGCGTGAGCGCCGCCTCCGAGCCGCCGGTGACGACGGCGTCGGCGTCGCCGGTCTGGATCATCCGCGCGGCCGCGCCGATCGAGTGCGCGCTCGCGGCGCAGGCGGACAGGATGGAGTAGGAGTGGCCGCGGAGCCCGTGGCGCATCGAGACCGCGCCGGCGGCCGCGTTGCCCATCATCAGCGGGACGGCCAGCGGCGAGACGGCCTTCGGGCCCTTCTCGAGCAGCATCTGCTTGCCGTGCTCGAGCGTGCCGATGCCGCCGATGCCGGTGCCGATCAGGCAGCCGATCCGGCCCGACTCGTACGGCAGCTCGTCGGCCCAGCCGGCCTCCGCGAGCGCCTCGTCGGAGGACACCAGCGCGAACTGCGTGAAGCGGTCCGCCCGGCGGACCTCCTTCTTGGTCAGGTACTCCGTGGGATCGAACTCGGTGCAGGCGCCGACGCCGTCCTGGATCCCGGAGGCACCGGCGCGCCACCGCTCGAAGAGGGTTCGCGCGCCGACGCCCAGCGGGGTGACGGCACCGATGCCGGTGACGACGACCTCGCGAGTCATCCCGCCCGGTTCACCACCAGGTCGATCGCGTCGCCGACGGTCTTGATCTTGCCGACGTCGTCGCCCTTGAGCTGGACGCCGTACTCGTCCTCGATGATCTGCGAGAGCTCGGCGAGGTCGAGCGAGTCGACGTCGAGGTCCTCGAACGTCGCGTCGCGCGTGATGTCGGACTCCTCGACGCCGAACTGCGGCAGCGCCTCGTAGACGGTCTTCTCGACGGCCTCGGGGGTGACGGTGGTGGCCATGGTGTTCTCTGCTCCCTTTCGTTTGCTTTTCAGGTCAGGCGGACATGCCGCCGTCGACGAACAAGGTCGTGCCGGTCACGTAGCCGGCGTCCTCGGAGGCCAGGAACCGCACGGCGGCGGCGACCTCCTCGGGCTTTCCGGTGCGGCGCGCCGGGATCAGCTCGAGCGCCTTCTCCGGCAGGTCCTTCGTCATGTCGGTGTCGATGAACCCGGGCGCGACGGCGTTGACGGTCACGCCGCGGCGGGCGACCTCGGCGGCGACCGTCTTGGTCATGCCGATCAGCCCGGCCTTCGCCGCCGCGTAGTTCGACTGCCCGGCGTTGGCGCGCGGGCCGACGACGCTGGCGACGTTGATCACGCGGCCGTAGCGCGCGCGGATCATCGGTCGGATCGCGCGGCGGGTCATGCGGAACGCCGCGGTGAGGTTGGTGTCGATCACGCGGTCCCAGGCGTCGTCGTCGAGCTGGATCGCCAGCCCGTCGGCGGTGACGCCGGCGTTGTTGACCAGCGCGAGCACCGGGCCGAGCGCCTCCTCCACGCGCTCGAACAGCTCCTCGGGCGCGCCGTTGGCGACGTCGCCGTGGAAGGCGGCGGCCTTGCCGCCGGCGTCCTCGATCGCCTTGACCGTGGCGTTGGCGCCCGCCTCGTCGGAGCGGTAGTTGACCGCGACGGCCCAGCCGTCGGCGGCCAGCTCGCGAGCGATGGCGGCGCCGATGCCCTTGGAGGCGCCGGTGACCAGCGCCGTGGCGTTGTCGGGACGCGTGTTCGTCATGCCTTCCCCCATTCGATGACGCCCGCGCCCCAGGTGAAGCCGGCGCCGATGGCGGCGACGAGCACCTTGTGGCCCGCCCGCAGGCGGTTGTCCTCGCGCAGCAGGCTCAGCGTGAGCGGGATCGAGGCCGCGCTCGTGTTGGCCATGTGCGCGACGTAGTCCGCGACCTTGGCGGGCTCGAGGTCGAGCCGCTCGCCGACCGCGCGGATGATGCGGCCGTTCGCCTGGTGGTAGACGAACAGGTCGATGTCCTCGAGCTCGAGGTCGGCGCGCGCGATCGCGGCGACCGTGGCCTCGCTGAGGCGCTTGACGGCCGTCTGGTAGGTCGAGTGGCCGTCCATCCTGATGAGGCGCTCGTCGAAGTCGCAGGTGATCGCGCCGCCGAGGCTGCCGTCGGCGGCGAGCAGGATCGGGCCGATTCCGCCCTCGCCGCTCGCGCCCAGCACCACGGCGCCCGCGCCGTCGCCCCACAGGTGGGCGGTCTTCGGGTCGTCGTAGTTCGCCAGGCGGGTCAGCGCCTCGGCGCCGATCACGAGGACGTTGTCCGCGCGGCCGGTCTCGATCTGGCCGGCGGCCATGCGCAGCGCGGCGAGGAAGCCGGAGCAGGCGGCGCCGACGTCGAACGCGCCGGCGCGCTCGGCGCCCAGCTCGTGGGCCACCAGCGGCGCGGCGTTCGGCGTGATCTCGTCGGCGGTCATCGTCGCGACGATCACGAGGTCGAGGTCGTCGGGCTCGAGCCCGGCGTCGTTGAGCGCGCGGCGGCCGGCCCACGTGGCGATGTCGCTCAGGCGGTCGGTCGGCGCGACGCGGCGGCGGGTGTGGACGCCGGTGCGCTTGACGATCCAGGCGTCGTCGACGCCGAGCCGCTCGGTCAGCTCCGAGTTCGGCACGACCTCGGCGGGGACCCAGTGGCCCAGGCCGTTGACGGTCGCGGCCCGCGGCGGGGCGACGGGCGCGCCGGCGCGCGTCGCCTCGCGGGCGATCGTGGCGAGGTCGGGCGGAAGCGTGGCGCTACGCATGGGCGAGCTCCTCCGCGGGGGTCTCGACCTTGCCGGCGTCCGCGGGCAGGATGCGCTTGCCGAGGCGGGCCAGCACCTTCCCGGGGCCGATCTCGACGTAGCGGGTCACGCCGGCCTCGTGCAGCGCGAGCATCGTCTCGCGCCAGCGGACGGGGCTCGTCAGCGCGGCGGCGAGCTCGGCGCGGACGTCGGTGAACGGCTCGGTGGTCGAGCAGGACACGACCGGGAAGCGCGGCTCGTGGATCTCGGTGTCGTCGAGCGCCTTGCGGAACGGCGCGACGGCCGGCTCCATGCGCGGCGAGTGGAAGGCGCCGGCGACGTTCAGCGGCAGCGCGCGGCGGCCGTGGTCGCGGGCGTCCTCCTCCGCCTGGCGCAGCGCGTCGCGGCCGCCGGAGAGGACGACCTGGCCGGGCGCGTTGTCGTTGGCGACGGTCACGCCCGAGTGCGCGGCGATCTCGTCCGCCTCCTCCGGCGTGGCGCCGACGAGCGCGAGCATGCTGCCCGAGTCGTCGGCCTCGGCCATCAGCTTGCCGCGGAGGACGACGAGGCGCAGCGCGTCCTCGCGGTCCAGGACGCCGGCGGCGGCCAGCGCGGCCAGCTCGCCGAGCGAGTGGCCGGCGGCGGCGGACACGCCGTCGAGCTGGAGCGCGTCCCAGCCGGCGAGGCTGGCGCAGAAGATCGCGGGCTGTGCGAAGCGCGTGCTCTCCTCGACGCGCGCGAAGGGGTCCTCGCCGACCAGCTCGGTGACGCGCTCGAGCAGGTCGGGGGCCCGCCGCGCGACGAGGTCGCGCATGTCGGGTGTCTGGCTGCCCTGCCCGGGGAACAGCGCGGCAGGGGCGTTGGGTTCGGTGACGAAGCTCACGCTGCACCACCCTGGTGGCCCCGCGCGCGTCCTTCAGGGTCTGCGCCCCCGTTACCCCCCGAGTGGGGGGTCAGCGGCGACGCGGTGGGGGGTGTGCGGCCGTGGGCTGCGGCCACGGGCTGCGAAGCCGGGGGCGTGGCGCCGGCGTACGTCAACGGCGGCTGGGCGGCCGCGGGCTGCGAAGCCGGGGGCGTGGCGCCGGCGTACGTCAACGGCGGCTGGGTGGGGTGGGTGGCGGTGGAATCGGCCGGGTGGAGTCGATTGACCCCCCTATAGCCCGCAAATCGACTCCACCCTCCCGAACCCACCCCCTAAAAGCGAGCCGTTGACGTCCGCCAGCGCAACGCCCCCGGCTACGAGTCGACGTTGTGGGCCGGCGGCGCAACGCCCCCGGCCACGAGTCGGCGCCCGTCAGCCGCCACGCGGCCGGGCGAGCCGCGTCCGCACGCCTCGGCGCGGGGTCGTGGCCTCGCCGGGCCGATCGCTCACGCGCGCGGAGATGAACAGCGCGACGCCCCGGCGCGTGCGCAGGTGCCGGCGGGCCGCTCGCGACAGCGGGACGGTGAATGTCCTGCCGCCGACCGTTCCCGAGCGCCTGCCCAGCACGTGCCCGGCCGGACCACGCAGCCGGACCACCACGCGGCGAGGCGCGCAGAACTGCTCGAACCCGCGACACGACAACACGATTCGCAAGCCCCTGCGCGTCAGCCGCGGTGGCTTGGCCAGCGCAAGCCGGCACTTGTGCCGGACCGGCGCGGACGCGGGTCCGCCGGCGCTGACCGCCTGGCGCAGGAGCCGTACGCGGGCGCAGTCCCGCCCGACGGCTGCGACGTGGCGGCCGTCGTAGTCGAAGCCGGCCGCATAGGCATCGATCCCGCGCAACACCGTGCGCGCGCCCACGCCGCGCGGCGACATCAGGAGGACCTCGCCGCCGGTCAGCGGACTGCGGCCCTCGACCGAGCGCAGCACCGCGAGGTCGCCCGCCGCCATGCGAGCCCCTCGCACGGCGTCCGTGCGCGCCGGCATCGGCACGCGTCGCAGGACCGGGTCCGCCGGCGTGGCCGTCGCGACGATCGGCGGCCGGAGCTGGTTCTCGTCGAGGCGCCCGAACAGCGCGATCGTGCCTCCCGCGTCGAGCGCGAGATCCGTGTCCGGCAGGAGCGCGCCGGGCGCCGACGTCCGCAGGATCTCGCGGCCGGCTGCGTCGATGACCACGGCCACGACGCCCTCGGCCGACGGCGCGCCGGGAGGCGGTGGCTCCGGGCCGGCGGGCTCGAGCCAAGCGGTCAGATCGCCGGCGACCTGGATGTCGCCGCGCACCGCGGGCGGCAGCAGGCGCCGCGTGCCCCGTGCGACGTCGAGCACGGATTCCTCACCGCACTCGGGCCCCGTCGCCGGCACCAGCGTCCCATCGGCGCGGAGGTCGAGTGCGGCCTGGAACGAGGTCGTCTCGCAGGCGGCCGACTGCGGCGCCAGCGGCCCGCCGGGCGGCCCGGCGAACGTCTGGATCGCGAAGCGCGTCGGGCTGCCGTCGGGATGCGCGAAGTCCGTCCGCACGCGCACGCCGAGCGCCCCGGACCCGCCGTCGACGCTCGCGCGAGCCGACCGGCGCGTCGGCCCGGGATCGTCCGGGAACGGCGCGGCAGCACCGAGTCGTGCCACCTCGCGCTCCACCCCACCGGACGCGAGCCGGACCGGCACGCTGGTGCCGGCGTGCGCCGGAACGAAGGCCACGCCCTCGCCGGCCAGCGCCGGCCCGGCTTCGACGGGGTGCCGCTCGTCAGCGTCGACGTCCGCCGCGGCTGCGGTACCGGCCCACAGCAGCAGCGCCACGGCAGCCGCCATCAGACTGCGCATACCTCGCCCAACGCGAGAAGCGGATGCGAGTTGCGGCCGGCTGAGCTCGATCAGCACCCCGTGGGCAGCCCCGTGCCGGGTGCGACCGTGAGCCCGCTGTCGCGCGCCCAGTCGCGAACCGCGCAGAAGGCCCGGCGTGGCTGCGGGTTGTTGAACCCGGGGTTCGGCCCCTTGCCGTAGGGCCGGTCTCCGCCGGCCGCGAGATCGTCGATGTCCAGCATGCCCGTGTCGAACTTGATGTCCTTCGGAGTGGGGACCGCGCTCGCGTCCGTGTACTCCTCGTTCAGCTGCCAGAAGAGGAACATGCGAACGCGGTGCCGCGCGGCCCGGTCGAGCGCTCTCTTGAGCCATTTCGCGCGCGTGGCCTCGGTCCAGTACGCCCGAAAGCGCCCGCCGAACGGCACGTTGAAGTAGCCGAACTCCGTGATGTACAGGCCTGGCTTGTTGCCGCTCGGTGTCTGGAGCTGCCGGATGCCGTTGCTGTTGCGCCGGTACAGGTCGGACAGCTGGTTCTGGAACGTCCCGACCTTGTAGATTCCGGTGACCTTCGCGGACTTCGTCCGCGGGCCGCGGCGGTGCTGGTACGCGTGCCACGCGACCCCGTGGGCGTAGAGGGTGGAAGTCGTGCTTGTCAGGCGCTCCAGGTAGGCGATGGTCGACAGCGTCTTGCTGCGGGTGTTCCTGGGCGCGCCGCAGGAGGACTTGCCGGCGTGGTTCAGCTCGGACAACTCGCCGATGTAGACGATGGCGCCATTCCCCGACGCGCTGCGCGCCGCGGCGTAGCCGGCGTCGTAGAGGTTCCGATACAGGGCCGTCGTCCGGACCTTCTGACTGCAGCTCACCTTCAGGAACCCGGCCAGGTTCGGCTCGTTCCACATCGCGTACCGCCGCACGCCCAGCGGGTAGAACTCGGCGACGACCTGGCGCACGAGGTCGCCGAACACGGCCGGGCTCGGGCTCACGTGGTGCGGCTGCGGTTCGTCGAACCAGGCGCTGGTGATCGTCATGTACACGGTGAGGCCCGCGCGCTGCGCGCAGAAGACGGCGTTGCGCAGGCCGCGCCGGTAGTCGAGCCTGTCAGCCGCGTCGAGGTAGTGCGACCACATCACGTTGAGGCGCAGGAAGCTCGCCCCCGACTGCCGCATGCGGTCCAACGCCACCTGCGCCGCAGCGCAGCGAACGGCCGGATCCGGCTCGGTCTCCGGCTGTCCCTGGAGGCGTTGCGTGGTCTGGTCGTCATCGGCCCAGGCGAGCACCATCGAGGTACCCGGCACGGACTGGATTCCGAAGCCCGAGCCTTCCGGATCCGGGTCCTCGGGCGTGTCCGGCCCGGGCTGCCAGCCCGGGCCGTCGTCGACCGGATAGGCCGCGCGGCCGAGCCCGACCGTCACGTCGCCGCCCGAGCGGCCGGCGGGATCGGCCCGGAGGTCGCCGTTCACGTCCGGCGTCGCGAAGCTGTAGGCCGACGGCAGCGTGCTCGTGTTTCGTGACGCGGCGAACGCGGAGCCCGTCGACGGCATGTAGCCGACCTTGCCGTCGCTCGTCCGGAGCATGATGTCCGCCTGCTCGTCGCCGTCCGCGTCCGCCAGCCGCACGGTGCCCGCGCCGACCGTGCCCCACGCCTGCGCCGTGCCGAAGACCACGGCGTCGGACTCGCGGACCTCGAGCTGACCGCCGCGAACCTGCACGAGGTCGGCGAGCCCGTCGCCGGTCGCGTCGCCGAAGAGCGCCGTCGCGCCCGCCGGGACCGTGCCCCAGACGTCGACCTCCTGGAAGCCCGGGCCCTCGGCGTACGCGGCGCGCACCGTGCCGTCGCTCGCCAGCAGCACGAGGTCGTCCACCTCATCGCCGTCCACGTCCTCGACGGTGATCGCCCCCGGCGTAGCGGCGAGCCAGATCGCGGGCGCCGAGTACGACGACCCCGACGACAGCGCGACCCTGACCGCATCGCTGCCGGAGCTCCGCCCGACGAGGTCGTCGTCGCCGTCGCCGTCGACGTCGCCCGCGGCCAGGTCCCGCGCGCCCGGCCAGCTCAGGCAGACGATGGGGCCGCCGAACGCGCTGCTCCCGTTCGACGCGCGGACGGAGACGTTGCCGTACCCGTCGTGCGTGATGAGGTCGTCGAACCCGTCGCCCGTCGCGTCGCCGAAGAGCACGGTGTCGTTCGCGCTCACCGTCGCCCAGCTGCTGTGGGCGACGTTCGCGGTCGTGAAGCTGCCCGTGGCGCTGCGAGCCACGTTGTCCGCCGCGTCCACCACCTCGACCGCGTACGTGTGCGCCCCGTCGGCGAGCTTGCGCGTGTCGACGCTGAAGGCGCTCCCCGCCGACGTCGCGCACGGAGCGGGACGGGTGAAGTTGCACGCGAACGGCACGGTCGCCTCGACCTCGCTGTCCGTCTCGCCGTCGATGACCAGCCGAGCCTCGCTCACGCCCGTGCCGTCGCCGACGCTGAAGTTCAGGCTCGCCGTGCCGGAGATCGTGCCGGGAGCCGTGAGCGACCCGCCGATCACGCTCGCCGTCGGGAGGACCACGTCGTTGACGGTGACGCGTGCCTCGCCCAGCGCCGCCCGCGCGTACGAGCTGCTGCATCCCGGCGTCGAGCCGTTGCAGCCGACGCCGGCGCTGAGCTCGAGCACGGTCGCGCCGGCCGGGAGCGCCCGCGTCACGGGCGTGAACGCGGCCGAAGTGCAGGTGCCCGTTCCCGTACCGCCGCTCGGGGAGGCGAACGAGTAGCTCCCGAAGCCGCCCTTCGAGCACTTCCACGTACCGGCGAACGACGCGACCGTGGATCCTGCCGCGGCCGTGAAGATCCACCGCGCCGTCCCGCCGGGCCCGGCCCCGGCCGCCGACGCCGACTTCGCGGCGCGGAACGTGCTCACCGCTCCGACGAGGACCTGCATCCCGTTCCCTGGAGGGCACGAGTAGCTCGTCGTGCCGGAGCCGCCCACCGACGAGACCCACGCGTTGTTGGCGAAGCCCGGCGCGCTGCCGCACGCCACCACCTCGAAGGTGCCGGCGGCGGCGACGCCGCTGCCGGCCGTGAGCAGGACGCCGAACGCCGCTGCCACCGAGACCAATACGGAACCGCGCGCGCGCTGACGCACCACAAGCCTCCTCGATCTCCCCTTCACCCCGCCGGCCAGACCGGCGATCCGCTCCGGGAGTCGAACCGGCCGTCACGACCGTGTCAAGCGCCCGTTGGCTTCATCGAGCGCGAAACGCCTTCGCACGCACGAAAATGTTGAGTAACGGGGCGCATGGCCACCGTCCCCAGACTGACATTCGCCGCGCCGCGCTGCGACCGGGGGCGTGGCGCCAGCGTAAGTCAACGGCGGCTGGGTGGGGTGGGTGGCGGTGGAATCGGCCGGGTGGAGTCGATTGACCGGCCTATAGCCCGCAAATCGACTCCACCCTCTCCTTCCACGCCCGAACCCACCCCCTCAGAGCGAGCCGTTGACGTCCGCCGGCGCAACGCCCCCGGCCGGAGCCGACGGCCACGCGCTACGAGATCAGGCCGATCCGCTGGGCCTTCTGCACGGCCTCGGCGCGGTTGCGAGCCCCGAGCTTCTTGTACAGCGACGAGGTGTGCTCCTTGATCGTGTGCGGCGAGAGGAAGAGCTTCTCTGCGATCTCGCGGTTGGTGGCGCCGGAGGCGACGGCCTCGAGCACCTCGCGCTCGCGGTCGGACAGGGGCGGCCCGGCGGGCGCCTCGTGCGGCTTGAAGACCGTCATGCCGAGCCCGACCATCCGGACGGCGCCGGCGATGTCGGCCGCCGGCCAGTCCTTGGAGATGAACCCGGAGGCGCCGGCGGCGCGCGCGGCGTTGGGGGAGATCCGGCCGGCGCCGGAGATCATGAGCACGTTCGGGGGCGGGACGACCTCGCGCATCCGCTCGCAGATCTCGGCGCCCGACTCCTGGCCGACGAACAGGTCCACGAGCGCGACGTGCGGCTCGTAGCGCCGCGTCATCGCGAGCGCCTCCTCCGTGTTGCGCGCGCTCAGGCAGCGCTCCACCCACGGCTGCTCGCCGAGCATCAGCCGCAGGCCCCAGTGCACGACCTCGTGGTCGTCGACCACCAGCACGCGCAGCTTGCGCTCCGTCTGGCCGCCGGCGGCCGCTCCGAGCCGGACGGGGTTCACCCCGGGGGCGCTCACACCGGCACCGCCATCCGCACCCTCCAGGTCCCTGCTTCCCGCAGGCCGAACTCCACGATCCCGCCCGCCTGGAGCGCCTCGAGCGCGGCGAGCTTCAGACCCATGCCGGTCTGCTTGGGCCGGCCGCTCACGCCGTCGTTGCAGACGTCCAGGAACAGGGTGTCGTCACGTCGCTCCAATCCGACCTCCACCTCGCTCGGGCGCGCGTGCTTGTGCGCGTTGCGGACTGCCTCCGCCAGCACGGACTGGGCGAGCGGCTCGAGCGAGCGGGGCACGGACACACGTTCCGACCCGCGCCTGAGCCTGAGGTGAAGATCGGGGTGCTCGCGGCGCAGCCGCTCCACCTCCTCGAGCAACGTCGTCTGGGTCTCGGGCGCCGATCGCCCGAGCGGCCGCTGGAGCGCGCGCCGCAGGTCCACGAGCGCCGCCTGGAGCTCGGCGGCGATCCGCTCGCGCGCGCCCGGCGCCAGCTCGGCGGAGCTGGAGAACACGAGCTGCACGCCGAACAGCCGCTGGATCACGCTCTCGTGCACCTCGCGCGCGAGGTTGATGCGCTCCTGGAGCTGGCGCGCCCGCGCGCCCTGCACGGTCGCGACGCGCGCCAGCGTCGCCAGCGCGGCGGTCTTGCCGAGCGTCCACAGGAGGTAGCGCTCCTCGTCCGAGAGCGGGCCGCGCTCGCTGCGGTCGGAGAGGATCACGCCGAACCAGCGGCCCGCGGCGCCCATCGGCGTGCAGACGAGGTTGGACTGCTTCACCAGCTCGCGGAACTCCGCCGGGACCTCGTCCGAGATGTCGTGGGTCACCTCGATGACCCGGTCCTCCTCGAGCGCCTGGCGCGCCACCGGCGCCGACTCGACCGTCACGTGCGTCTCGGTGAACACGTCGAGCGGGATGCCGTACGCGCCGGCCGCGCGGACCCGCCGGCGGACCTCGTCGTAGCGGAAGATCACCGCGCGCTCCATCGACGTCAGCGCGCACGTCGCCTCGCAGAGCCGGCCGTAGAAGGCGTCCGACGACGGGTCGTCCTCGACCTGACCCAGCAGCTCGACGAACACGTCGAGCGCGTCGATACGCACCGCAGGCGCGGACGAGTCCATCGCGGGTGTCTTGCTCGGTTCCATCCCTCGGCGCACATCTTGGTACACCGCGCAACCGGAGCGCTTACGCGTGCCGAGAAATCTCCCCGGACGGTGCGCGGTCTGAGACCATCGCGCCGTGGCCGCTCCCGTGACCACCGACCCGCTCGGGTACGTCCGCGACCTCTGGTCCAAGTTCGCGAGCGAAGGCCCCGAGGCCGTTCTCGACGAGCTCGGCCCGGACGTCGCCTGCGAGCCGCTGGCGTTCGGCCGGCCGCCCACGCGCGAGGTCGCCGCGAGCGTCCACCGCTACGAGACGTACGGCGACTGCGTGATCGCGCACGGCAGCCTGCGCATCTACCGGGACCACGGCCTGGTCGACCTCCAGCCGAGCTGGGTGTTCTTCTTCCGCGACGGCCGGATGGTGCGCGCGACCGGCTACATGACGCGCGAGGAAGCGCTGAGCGCGATCGCCGAGCACCGCTCCGGGCGCTGACCGGCGCCCGCGGAACAGCCGATTCGTGACAATCGGCGGCTCACGCGTGTCTCACGAGCGAAGAGCCCATCTCCACAGGAGGTCCAGCATGTCCCAGCTCCCGAGCGGAGCCCGGGCGCACCTGCATCTCGGTGCGCAGGGCGCCGCCGTGTCCGAGTCGCAGCGCTCGCTCCCCCGCGTCCTGTTCGCCGCGCTGTGCGCGTTCCTGATCCTGTTCGCGCTCCCGCTGGCGTGGGCCACCTCGGCGCTCGGCGCCGACAACGGCTCGCCGCTCGCCGTCGTGTCGAAGAGCGGCCCCGGCTCCGGCGGGGACGGCGACGACGATGACGACGACGACAGCACCGACGGCACCGACGACACCAACACGACGACGTCCAACAACCGCGGCACCACCAACACGCGCTCGACGACCGGCAAGAACAAGACCACCAAGGGCGCCGGCAACGACAACCAACACGACCACGTCCAACAACCGCGGCACCACCAACACGCGCTCGACGACCGGCAAGAACAAGACCACCAAGGGCGCCGGCAACGACGACACGAACACGACCACGTCGACAACCGCGGCACGACCCGCACCGGCACGACGACCGGGCACTAGCGGCGATGGCGGCACGAGCGTCCGGGGAGCCGGGACACGCGAGCTGGGGCCTCGAGGAGGGTGACCTCCTCGTCCCCGGGCGCACGGTCGTCCGCGCGCTGGGCGGCGGCAGCTCCTACGAGGTCTTCCTCGTCTGGGACGAGCGCTATCACGCGCTGATGGTCGCCAAGGTGCTGCGGCCCGACCGGGTCGAGGAACGGGGCACCCTGCGCGACCTGAGGCTCGAGGCCGAGGCGCTCGACGCGCTCGGCCACCCGATGATCGTGCGCGGCTACGACGCCGTGCTCGACGGCCCGCGCCCGCACCTGCTGATCGAGCATCCTCGAGGGCCCGAGCCTGCACGACCTCCTCCGCCGCCACGGGCCGCTGGCGCTCGAGCAGGTGCTGCCGCTGGCCATCCACGTCGCCGGCGCGCTGCACTTCATGGCGGGCCGCGGCTACGTCCACCTCGACGTCAAGCCGGACAACATCATCATGGGCGTCCCGCCGCGCCTGATCGACCTGTCGGTCGCGCGCACCTTCGAGCGCGCGGAGCGCCTGCGCGGCATCGTGGGCACCGACGCCTACATGGCGCCGGAGCAGTGCGACCCCGAGCTGATGCCGGGCCGCATCGGGCCGCCCGCCGACGTCTGGGGCCTCGGCGCGACGCTGTACCACGCGCTGGCCGGCACGCGGCCGTTCCCGCGGCCGAAGGGCGCCCGGCACGCGACCGACGGCGAGACCCGCTTCCCGCAGCTGCTCGGCCGGCGCGAGCCGCTGCCGGACTGGCTGCCCGCGCCCGTGACGCGGACCGTCGACGCGATGCTGTCGCACGAGCCCGAGCTGCGGCCGGCGGCGACCGAGGTCGTCGACGCGCTCGAGCCCGTCGTGGCGGGCCTTCCCACGCGGCTGCGGCTCGCCAAGCGCGGGACGGTCTACCGCTAGGCGGCGGGTCACTCCACCGGCCAGGCGTGGACCGGGTCGTTGGAGTGCATCAGCTCGCGGTAGCGGACGATCATCTCGCGCAGCGCGTCGCCGCGGTCGAGCCGCTTGCCCTCGTACAGCCGGTGGAACGTCTCCGCCTGCCAGGCGGCGCCGTTGCGCAGGCTCAGGCAGCGCTGCTCGATGATCCCCAGCAGCCGGTCGCGGTCGGCGGCCGCGACGCCCCAGCGCTCGAGCCCCTCGTGGGCGAGCGGCAGCAGCCGCCGCAGCACGAGCTCGGCGACGGGGACCTCCCCCACACCGGGCCAGTACACGCTCGCCTCGATCCCGTCGCGCGCGCCCGCGTGGAAGTTGTCCGTCGCGGCCTGGAACGACATCTGCGACCAGATCGGCCGGTCCTGGTCCACGAGCGCGCGGATCAGGCCGTAGTAGAAGGCGGCGTTGGCGATGACGTCGGCGACCGTCGGGCCCGCCGGCAGGACGCGGTTCTCGACCCGCAGGTGCGGCAGGCCGCGGACGACGTCGTACACCGGCCGGTTCCAGCGGTAGATCGTCCCGTTGTGCAGGCGCAGCTCGCCGAGCCGCGGGATGTCGCCGCGGGCGAGCACCTCCACCGGGTCCTCCTCCTCGGTGACGGGCAGGAGCGCGGGGAAGTAGCGGACGTTCTCCTCGAACAGGTCGAAGATCGACGTGACCCAGCGCTCGCCGAACCACACGCGCGGGCGGACGCCCTGGGCGCGCAGCTCCTCCGAGCGCGTGTCCGTCGCCTGCTCGAACAGCGCGATCCGCGTCTCCCGCCACAGCTCCTTGCTGAAGAACCACGGCGAGTTGGCGGCCAGCGCGACCTGCACGCCGGCGATCGCCTGCGCCGCGTTCCAGACCGTGCCGAACGCGGCGGGGTCGACCTGGAGGTGGAGCTGGACGCTCGTGCACGCGGCCTCGGGCGCGATCGTGTCGGCGAACGTCGACAGGCGCTCGACGCCGGTGATCGAGATGTCGAGGTCCTCGCCGCGGGCCGCGAAGATCTGCTCGTTGAGCAGCTGGTAGCGCGGGTTGGCGCTGAAGGCGTCCGAGTTCAGGTGCCGGTCCATGACCGTCGGCAGGATCCCGACCATGACCATGTGGGCGCCGACGCTGCGCGCCTTCTCCTCGGCGTTGTTGAGGCTCGTCCGGACGTCGCGCTCGAGGTCGGAGAAGACCTCGCCGGACAGCGAGCGCGGCGCGACGTTGATCTCGACGTTGAACTGCGCCAGCTCCGTCTGGAAGTCGGCGTCGGCGATCGCCTCCAGCACGCGCGCGTTGACCAGCGCCGGGTCGCCGGCCTCGTCGGTGAGGTTCAGCTCGATCTCCAGCCCCATCGAGCCGGGCGCCGCCTCGAAGCGCGCCTCCGTGAGCATGCGCGCGAACACGTCGAGGCAGCGCTTGACCTTCTCGCGGTATCGCTGCCGGTCCTCGCGGCTGAAGACCGTTACTGCGACGTCCTCGCCCATGATCGCGACGATACCCGCAGATGCAACTCAGGCAGACAAAAGCTCGTCCGTCGGCCGCTCGGGCTGCTCGTCCAGGGAGCCCGCGGCGAGGTCCGCGGCGCGCACCAGATCGACGGCGAGCGAGCGCACCTGCACGACGATCTCCGCGAGCCGCAGGTCGCCGCCGTCGGCCGCCAGGTCGCTGACGCGGCCGGCGGCGTCGAGCGCCTTGCGGCGCACCTCCTGCTCGCGCCCGTCGTCGTCGTAGGTGCCGGCGACCTCCCACACCGCGTCGGCCAGCCCGCCGACCGCGGCGACCAGCTCGGGCGGCGCCTGGCGGCCGCCGCGCAGGAACCGCAGGGCGTTGCGCGCGAGCACGCGCGTGTCGCGGACGGCGAAGTCCAGCTGCGGGAGGCTGCGCTCGTAGCGGGCGACCTGGCCGCGGGCCGAGCGGCGAGGCGGGGCGAAGCGGGTCGCCTCGCTCACCTCGAGCAGCTCGTGGCGGGCGGCGGTGATGTGGTCGTCGAGCCTGCGCGCGTCGGCGAGCGCCCGCTCGGCCGCCTCGGCGTCGCCGTCGTCGAGCGCGCGGGCGACGTCGCCCAGCGTGCGGCCCAGCTCGGCGAAGACGGCGTTGAGCGCCCGGCCGACCTGGAGCGCGGGGTCCGGCGGGAACAGCAGGACCGCGCCCACGAGCGCCACGCCGCCGCCGATCAGCGCCTCGAAGAAGCGGTCCGGCGAGAACCCCGCGCCCGGATCGAGCGTCGCGATGATGATCGCGGACACGGCGGCCTCGGAGACGAGCAGCTCGCGGCCGCCCATCGCCACGGCGGCGGTCATGGCCAGCACCACCATCACGCCGGCCTGCCACGGCCCGGTCCCGATCGCGTGCACGATCAGGTCCGCGACCGCGATGCCGAGGATCACGCCGCCTACGAGCTCGAACACCCGCTGCCCGCGCTGCCCGTGCGTGGCGCCGAGCGCGATGACGGCCGCGATCGGCGCGAACAGCGGCTGGTCGCGGTCCAGCAGCAGCACCGCGAGGTACCAGGCGGCCACCGCGGCGGCGGCCGTCTGGAGGATCGGCCACATGTGCCCGCGCAGGCGGCGCCGGGCGAGCTGGAGCGCGCCGCGCGGTGAGCGGATCAGCAGGGGAGCCACGATTGAGCTAACACCTCGTCCGCCTGAGCGTGACACCACCGGCCGCAATGATCTCGGGCCGGGGGCATGGAGCGGGGCGGACGTCAACGGCGGCCGCGTTGATCTCGGCCGGGGGCGTGGCCCCGGCGGACGTCAACGGCGGCTGGGTGGGGTGGCGGTGGATCGGCCGCAGCGGCGCAAGTGGAGTCGATTGACCGGCCTATAGCCCGCAAATCGACTCCACTTCCCCTCACGCCCGAACCCACCCCTAAAAGCGAGCCGTTGACGTCCGGCGGCGCAACGCCCCCGGCTACGAGTCGGCGCCCGTGAACGGCGTGGCGCCGGGCCTGCAACGCCTCGTGCGGCTTGGCGCGAAGTTGCGCGAGCAGCGATGTGACGGTTAGGTAGGTCCCGTGGCGACCACGCACGCGCCCCAGAGCTCGCGCCGACGTCCCTCCGCCTGGGGGTGGATGGTGGCCGTCTCCGCCTGCCTCGTCGTCGGAAGCCTGCTGACGCTGGGCGTCTGGTGGCTGCTGTCGTCCGAGACGACCGTCGCCAGCTACTCCGTGCGCGGCTCGGTGAGCGGCATCGACCTCGACCTGGCGGGCGCCGACGCGCTGATCGTGGGCGGCGGCGACCGTGCCGCCGTCGAGGTCCGCCGCACCGACGAGTTCGCGTTCGGCGACCACGCCGTCGCCCACCGGCGAGCGGACGGCGGCGTGCTGGCGATCCGCTCGCGCTGCCCGCGCACGGTGATGGACGTCTGCTCGGCCCGCTACCGCCTCATCGTGCCCGACAACGTCCGCGTGACCATCCGCACCACCTCCGGCGACGTGCGCTTCTCGGACTACCGCGGGTCGGCGCAGGTGGACACCGGCACCGGCGACATCGCGGTCACTGGCTTCTGCGGCTTCGCGCTGCGCGCCCGCGCGCAGGCCGGCGACGTCAGCGCGGACGCGTCGTGCGCGCTCGAGCGGCTCGAGCTGCGCTCGCGCACCGGCGACGTCCGCGCCGTCGTGCCGCCCGGCCGCTACCAGGTCGACGCCGACTCCGACATCGGCGAGCGCACCGTCCAGGGCGTCACGGCGGCCGAGGACGCGCCGTTCCTGATCCAGGCGCTGTCGAGCGCCGGGGACGTCTCCGTGGAGGCCGGCGGATGACCGCGTTGCGCCTGGGGCGCCGGCTAGAGGTCGCGGCGAGCGGGGTGGCGGCGATCGCCGTCACGCTGCTCATCGGGGCGGTCGGCGCGCTGGTGCTCGGCGCCCTCGCGCTCGGCGTGCTGCTGTCGCTGATCTGGATCGGGCTGCCGCTGGTGATCGGCGCACTCGCCGCCTGCCATGCGCTCGCCGAGGCCCACCGCCGCCAGGCCAACCGGCTCCTGGACGCCCACCTGGCGCCGCTCCCGCAGCTCGAACGCCGCGGCGAGACGCTCTGGCGGCGCTCGCTGCACGCGCTCTCCGACCGCCGCCGCTGGCGCATCGTCGGGCTGGTCGCGCTCGACCTCCCGGTCGGCGCCGCGCTGATGGCCGCGGCACTCGCGCCGATCGCGTTCAGCGCCTTCCTGCTGGTCCTCGGCGTGAGCGCGATCGCCGGGCTGGGCGAGGCCGAGTCGGTCGGGCCGATGGCGCTGTCCCCGCCGGCCGGCGTGCTGCTGCTCGTTCTCGCGGTGGCCTCGATCGTCCTGACGATCGCGATCCTCGGCGCGCTCCGCCTCGCGGTGCGCGCGTACACGCGCGCGGTGCTGGGCAGCCGCGGCGCGCAGGAGGGGCCGATCCGCGAGCTGCTGGCCGAGCGGGTCGGCGACCGCACGCTGTCGATCGCTTACTGGCTGGCCGACCGCGAGGCGTTCGTCGACGAGTTCGGCCGCCAGGTCGCGCTGCCGGCGCCTGGCTCCGGGCGCGCGTGGACGGCCGTCGAGCACGACGGCCGCCGTGTGGCCGCGATCATCCACGACGCGGAGCTGGACACGACGCCCGAGCTGGTCAACGCCGCCGCGGCCGCCGCGGCGCTGGCGCTCGACAACGAGCGCCTGAAGGCCGACCTGCGCGCGCGCGTGGAGGATCTGCGGATCTCGCGCGCCCGCATCGTCGAGGCGGCCGACGCCGCCCGCCGCCGGCTCGAGCGCGACCTCCACGACGGCGCCCAGCAGCAGCTCGTGTCGCTGGCGCTCGACCTGCGGCTGCTGCGCGCCCGGCTGAAGGGCTCGGACGCCGTCCCGATGGTCGAGGAGATCAGCGACAAGCTGGCCGTCGCGCTGGCGGAGCTGCGCGAGCTGGCCCGCGGCATCCACCCGGCGATCCTCACCGACCGCGGGCTCGGCCCGGCCGTGCAGGGGCTCGCCGACCGCGTGCCGCTGCCCGTCGAGGTCGAGGTCGAGCTGGCCGAGCGGCCGTCGCCGCCCGCCGAGGCCGCCGCGTACTTCGTCGTCGCCGAGGCGCTCACGAACGTCGCCCGCTACGCCAAGGCGCACGAGGCGCGGGTGGAGATCACCCGCAGCCGCGACGACGTCAGGGTGATCGTCACCGACGACGGGATCGGCGGCGCCGACATCGAGGGCGGCACGGGCCTGCGCGGTCTCCAGGACCGGCTCAACGCGCTCGACGGCCGACTCGAGATCGAGAGCCCGCGCGGCGGCGGCACCCGGCTGCGCGCGATCATCCCCGCCGGCGCCACCGCGCGCGTCCCCGAGGCGCACGAGGGCGAGGCGCCGCCGTCTCCCGCTTCCGAGCTGGAGCCGCGACGGTGACCCGCAGGGCGGCGTGCCGGCCGGCCGCCGTCCTGTGATGCCGGTTGCGCTCGCCCTCGCCGGCTGCGGCGGCGCGCAGCAGGTGCGCGAGCCGGACCTCGTCATCCGCAGCTCGACGCCCCGGCCCGCGGACATCGAGCGCGCGGACGGCGACGACAAGATCACGATCGAGGTCGTCACCCACGGCGAGGCCGCGAGCACGTTCTGGACGATCGTGCGCAACGGGCTCGACGCAGCGGAGCGCCAGATGGACGTCGACGTCGACCACCGCGCCGCCGACGTCTACAACCCGCGCGCGATGGCCGCGCTGATCGACGCCGCGGTCGCCCGCGAGCCGGACGGCCTGGTCGTGTCGATCCCGTCGGCGGCGCTCGTGCCCGCCGTCCGCCGCGCGGTCGCCACCGGCATCCCCGTGGTGTCGATCAACTCGGGCGGCGAGCTCTCGCGCCGGCTCGGGACGCTGGCGCACGTCGGCCAGCCGGAGGGCAAGGCCGGCTACCGCGCCGGGCTCCGGCTCGCGGCGGCGGGCGCGACGAACGCGCTGTGCGTCAACCAGGAGCGCGGCAACGTGGGCCTCGATCGCCGCTGCGCGGGCTTCGAGCGGGCGATGCGGCAGTCCGGCGGGCGGTCGCGGGTGGTGACCGTGGACGACCGCAGCCTCGCGGCGACCCGCACGCAGCTCGTGGACGCCGCCGCGCAGCCCGGCGTCGACGCCGTCCTGACGCTCAACAACAGCGTCGCCCAGGTCGCCGCCGAGTCGCTGCCGCGGGACATCGTGATCGGCACGTTCGACTTCTCGCCGGAGGTCCTGAAGGCGATCGGCGACGGCCGGATCGAGTTCGCGGTCGACCAGCAGCCGTACCTCCAGGGCTACCTGCCGGTCGTGTTCCTGGCCGAGCGGGCGCGCTACGGGCTGTTCCCGGCGCAGGGCGAGGTCGTCCCGACGGGGCCGAACTTCGTGACGCGCGAGAACGCCGCGCAGGCCTCGCGGCTGAGCCGGCTCGGCATCCGCTGACATGCGGCGGCTCGCCCCGGCCCTGCTGGTCCTCGCCCTCCTCGCCGGCGGGTGCGGCGGCGGCGACGACCCCGGCGGCGGGGACGGCGCGCCCGCGCGGGAGCTGACGTTGTGGATGGGCGAGAACCAGCCCGACCGCGTCCGCGCCACCCAGGCCAACCTCGACGACTTCACGCGCCGCACCGGCATCCCGGTCGAGCTCGTCGTGCTCGGCGACCAGGAGCTCGTGCCGAAGGCGACGGCGGCCGCGAAGGCGGGCGGCGCTGCCCGACGTCATGCAGGTCGGGATGGCGGACGCGCACGCGTTCGTGCAGCAGCGCATCCTCGACGCCCAGGCCGCGCAGGAGGTCGTCGACGAGCTCGGCGAGGACACGTTCTCCGCCCGCGCGCTGAGCCTGCTGACGACGGGCGGCAGCGTGGCGGCCGTGCCGAGCGACGGCTGGGGCCAGCTGCTGATCTACCGCCGCGACCTGTTCGACGCTGCGGGCCTGCGGGCGCCGCGCACCCTCGCCGATGTCCGCCGGGCCGCCGAGCGCCTGGACCGCACGGGCATGGCCGGCATCACGCTGGCCACCAGCGCCGACGGGTTCATGGCCGAGACGTTCGAGCACATCGCGCTCGCGGCGGGCTGCGGGCTGGTCGAGCCGTCGGGCGAGGTCGCGCTCGACTCGGCCGCCTGCCGCAGCGCGTTCGCGTACTACGCGGAGCTGGCGCGCGAGTTCTCGCCGGGCGGCACCCAGGACGTCGACACGACCCGCGACGCCTACTTCGCGGGCCGCGCCGCGATGATCCTGTGGTCGCCGTTCCTGCTCGACGCGATGGCCGGCCTGCGCGACGAGGCGATCCCGACCTGCCCGCAGTGCCGGAAGGACCCGGCCTACCTGGCGAAGCACAGCGGGCTCGTCGGACCGCTCGCGGGCGGCGGAGAGCCGGCGCAGTTCGGGAACATCTCGGGCTGGGGCATCGCGAGCGGCGCGGACACGACCGGCGCGGCGCGGCTCGTGCGGTACCTGCTCACGGACGGCTACCTGCGCTGGCTCGCGCTGTCGCCGCAGGGCAAGTACCCCGTGCGCGCGGGCGAGACCGGCGATCCCGAGCGCTACGTGGACGGGTGGGCGGAGCTCGAGAGCGGCGTCGAGCGGCGCGCGCCCCTGCGGCAGTTCTACTCGCAGGCCGCGATCGACTCGCTCGGCGAGGGCGTGCGCAGCTTCCAGCGGTGGGCGTTCGAGGACGACGAGGCGGCGCTGCTCGGCGCGCTGGGCGGCCCGCAGCCGGTGGTGAAGGCGCTGGCGGCGGCGATCCGGGGAGACATCACGCCGGACGAGGCGGCGGCACGCGCGCAGCGCGCGGTCGAGCGCCTCCAGGCCGAGCTGGGCTAGAGGCGCTCCATGCGCTCGATCGTCCGCTCGATGTCGGCGTGCGTCGTGCGCGGGTTGATCGTGCACAGCCGCAGCACCACGCGGCCGCCGAGCACGGTCGTGCTCGGCGCGGCGAACCCCTCGCGGACCATCGCCTCGGAGATCTCGGTCTGCCGCTCGTCGGGACCCTCGCGCCGGAACGTGACGACGGCCAGCTGCGCCGGGGTGACGATCTCCCAGCCCGGCCGCTCGCGCAGCAGCGCCTCGGCGTGCTCCGCGAGCTCGATCCCGCGCCCGATCGCGTCCCGGAACGCGGCCAGCCCGAACGTCCGGATGGAGAGCCAGAGCTTCAGCGCGCGAGGCCCGCGGGTCAGCTGCACGCCGCGCTCGCGGAAGTCGACGGCGCCGCCGAGCGTGTCGCGCAGGTAGGGCCCGGACAGCGAGAACGCGCGCTCCAGGGCGCCCGGCTCGCGCACCAGCAGGCAGCCGACCTCGTAGGGCTGGAACAGCCACTTGTGCGGGTCGAGCACGAGCGAGTCGGCGAGCTCCAGGCCGGCGAGCCGCTCGCGCCCGCGCTCCGTGAGCACCGCGGGCGCGCCGTAGGCGCCGTCGACGTGGAACCACAGGCCGTGCTCGCGGCAGATCGCGGCGATCTCGGGCAGCTCGTCGACCGCGCCGCTGCTCGTCGTGCCGGCGGTCGCGATCGCGCAGAACGGGCGCCGGCCCGCGGCGAGGTCCGCCTCGACGGCGCCGCGCAGCGCGGCGCCGGTGAGCCGGTAGCCGGAGTCCGATGTCACCACGCGAACCTGCTCGGGCGCGAAGCCGAGCGTGCGCAGCCCGCGCGGAACGCTGGCGTGCGTCTGGTCGGAGACGTACGCGACGGCGCCCGGCTGGTGGTGCTCGCCGAGCCGCGCCACGCGCGCGGCGGCGAGGCCGGACAGGTTCGCGACGGAGCCGCCGGACGTCAGCGCGCCCTCCGTTCCCTCCGGCAGGCCGCAGAGCCCGCGCAGCCAGTCGAGCACGACGAGCTCGACGGTCGCGGGCCCCGAGCCGCCGACCCACGAGCCCGCGAACACGTTGAAGCCCGCCGCCGCGGCGTCCGCCAGCACGCTGACGTAGTTGCTGGGACTGCCGATGCGGGCGAAGAAGCGCGGGTGGTCGCCGTGCTGGATCCACGGCAGCACCTCGTCGAACAGGCTGTCCAGCATCGCCGCGGGGTCGCCGGGCTGCTCCGGCGGCGGGCCGCCGAGCGCGGCCATCAGCTCGCCGGCGTCGCCGACGCGCACCGGCGGCGTCTCGTCCAGCCCGGCCATGTGCTCCACGATCCGGTCTACGACGGCGTAGCCGAGCCGTCGCATCTCCTCCCGCGGCAGGGTCAGAGCATCGTCCATCCGGCATCAATACCCCAGCCAGGCAGGTGTACGCTGGCTTGCGGTCGAACGGGCAGGAGGCTGTGGCACCGCAGGGGTCCGATTTCTTCTTCGCGGCGAACCCGCTCCCGATGTGGGTCTATGACGCGGAGTCGCTGCGCTTCCTCGCCGTCAACGACGCGGCCGTCCGCCACTACGGGTGGTCGCGCGAGGAGTTCCTCGCGATGACGATCCTCGAGATCCGCCCGCGCGAGGACGTGGAGCGGCTGCTCGACCACGTCAGACGGGAGACCGGCTCGACGGTCCCGGGCGTCTGGCGCCACCAGCGCAAGGACGGGTCGATCATCGACGTCGAGATCACCGCCGGGCGCATGGACTTCGACGGGCGCGGGGCGGCGCTCGTCCTCGCGCACGACGTCACGGAGCGGCTGCGGCTCGAGCAGCGGCTCGCGCAGGCGGAGAAGATGGAGGCGATCGGCCGCCTGGCGGGCGGCGTGGCGCACGACTTCAACAACCTGCTGACGGTCATCTCGGGCTACGCCTCGATCCTGGGCGACGAGGTCGGGGAGCGCGAGGAGCTCGTCCAGATCACGCACGCCGCCGAGCAGGCGACGTCGCTCACCCGCCAGCTGCTGGCGTTCAGCCGCCGGCAGGTGCTCCACCCGCGCGTGCTCGACCTGAACGAGATCGTGGGCGGCATGGAGTCGATGCTGGGGCGGATCATCGGCGACGACGTGCAGCTCGCGGTGCGGCTGTGCGAAGGCGGCGCCCGGGTGGAGGCCGACCACGCGCAGATCGAGCGCGTCGTGCTCAACCTCGCCGCCAACGCGCGTGACGCGATGCCGCAGGGCGGGCGGCTGATGATCGAGACGGCCCGCGTCGACCTCGACGAGGACGCGGTCGAGGCGCACGGCGAGGGCAGCCCCGGGCCGCACGTGGTGCTCGCGGTCAGCGACACCGGCGCCGGCATGGACGACGACGTGCGCCGCCACCTGTTCGAGCCGTTCTTCACGACCAAGGGAGCGGCCGCCGGCACCGGGCTCGGGCTGGCGACGGTGTTCGGCGTCGTCAAGCAGAGCGGCGGCTCGATCTACGTCTACTCGGAGCCCGGGCGCGGGACGACGTTCAAGATCTACCTGCCGGCCGCGGCGGTGGTGGAGCAGGACGCGCCGGCGACCGCGCCGGCGGAGCCGCGGCGCGGCGCGCGGGGCGACGAGACGATCGTGGTGGTCGAGGACGACGCCGGCCTGCGCGACCTCGTCCGCCTCATGCTCGAGGGCTGCGGCTACAGCGTGCTGACCGCCGAGAGCGGCGAGCACGCCGCACGGCTGTGCGCGGAGCACCCGGGCGGCGTGGAGCTGCTGCTCACCGACGTGGTGATGCCCGAGGTCAGCGGCCGTGTCCTGGCGGACCGCCTGGAGGCGCTGTTCCCGGCCCTGCGCGTGCTGTTCATGTCCGGCTACTCCGACGAGGCGGTGTTCGGCAACGGGTTGATCCGCCCGAACACCGCGTTCATCGAGAAGCCGTTCAACGAGCGCAGCCTCGCGCGCAAGGTCCGCGAGGTCCTCGACAGCTGAAGCCGGTCACGCGGCGAGCGGCCGGTGGACGCGGCGCTCGCGGCGCTGGGGCAGCGCCTCGCGGACCTGGCGGGCGCGCTCGGCGAGCAGGAACGCCAGCTCGCCGGAGGGCCGGAACGGGTCGGCGATCGCGTGGCCGTCGTCGAGCGAGCGGGCCGCCCACAGGCGGCCGCCGACCTCGGCGACGATCACGACGCCCTCCGGCGCGTGGCTGGAGTCCAGGTACGCGAGCTCCAAGAGCGCCAGCGCGTCGTCGGTGCGGGCGTAGCGGATCGTCACCGACGCGCCGTCGTCGAGGCCGGCGGACTGGGTCGGGCCGAGGATGTTCTTGAGCGTGCTGGTGACTCGCATGGCTTGTCCCTCCGAGAAGTTCTTTGACGATCTTCATTCTCGGCCTGAGAGGGCGCTCCCACATCGGGCGTATGGAGCGGGTCCGCGGGTGCAACCCCTTACCCGGGGAAACGGACCACTTACGCCAAGCTATGCGCCCGATGCAGCAGCGCGACGGCCGGCTTCACCTCTCCCCGAGCGACCTCAACAACTTCCTCGCCTGCGAGCACCGGACGGCGCTCGACCTCGGCCGGGCGCGCGGCGAGATCACGCTGGTCAAGACGCTGCGGCCGGACGCCGAGCTGATCGCCGAGCGCGGCCGCCGCCACGAGGAGGACTACCTCGCCGGGCTGGAGGCCGACGGGCTCGACGTCGTGCGGATCGAGCGCGGGGAGGACGCGGTGGCCGCCACCGAGGCGGCGATGCGGGCCGGCCGCCAGGTGATCCACCAGGCCTCGTTCGCGGTCGCCAACTGGCGGGGGCGGGCGGACTTCCTGCTGCGGGTGGACGAGCCGTCGGAGCTGGGGCCGTTCTCCTACGAGCCGGCCGACGCCAAGCTCGCCACGCACCCGAAGCCGTACTTCGTCTTCCAGCTGCTGTTCTACGCGGACCAGGTCGCGCAGATCCAGCGGCGATATCCGGCCCGGATCCACGTCGTGCTCGGGACGAAGGAGCGGCGGTCGCTGAAGCCGCGCGACTTCGCCGCCTACGCCGACCGCGTGCAGGCGCGGTTCCTGAAGACGCTGAAGGCCTACCACGACGGCGCGGACCCGCCGTATCCCTATCCCGTCGAGCACTGCGACTACTGCGACTGGTGGGCGCGCTGCCGCGACCGGCGGCGGGCGGACGACCACCTGTGCCTGGTCGCGTTCCTCACCCGCGCGCAGGCGATGAAGCTGGAGGCGGCCGGCGTGCGGACGGTCGCGCAGCTCGCGGGGCTGCCGGGGGAGCGCGCGGTGCCGGGCATCTCGCGGCCCACGCTCGCCGGGCTGCGCCAGCAGGCGTGGCTCCAGCTCCACAGCCGCGGGCAGGAGCCGCCGCTGCACGAGCTGCTGCCGCCCGAGCCCGGGCGCGGCTTCTCGCGAATGCCCGCGCCGTCGGCCGGCGACGTGTTCTTCGACATCGAGGGCGACCCGTACTGGGGCGAGGAGGGGCTCGAGTACCTGCTCGGCTCGATGACGCTCGACGGCGAGGGCGGCGCGCCCGCCTACAAGGCGCTGTGGGCGCACGACCGGGCGCAGGAGCGCGTCGCGTTCGAGCAGTGGGTGGACTGGATCACCGCGCGGCTCGCGCGCGAGCCGGACCTGCACGTCTACCACTACAACCACTACGAGCCGACGGCGATCAAGAAGCTGATGGCGCGCCACGGGACGCGCGAGGCCGAGGTCGACGAGCTGCTGCGCCGCAAGGTGTTCGTGGACCTCTACACGGTCGTCCGGCAGGCGATGCGGATCGGCACGGCGAGCTACTCGCTCAAGGAGGTCGAGGCGCTGTACCCGCTCGAGCGCGACGCCGAGGTGACCGACGCGGGCGGCTCGATCCTCGCCTACCAGGGCTGGCTGGTCACGCGCGAGGACCAGCGGCTCGAGGCGATCGAGGAGTACAACGCGGACGACTGCCGCTCGACGCTGGGGCTTCGCGACTGGCTGCTCGACGAGCGCGGCGGCGTGAGCTTCGCGGAGACGGACGCGCCGTCGGCGATGAGCGACGCGCAGCGCGAGCGCCTGGCCGAGGGCGAGCGCCTCGAGGCAGCACTTCATTCCAGCGTCGAAAGGGGTCAGACCCCTCGCGACACTCCGGACGTCGACAGGGGTCAGACCCCTCGCGACACTCCGGACGTCGACAGGGGTCAGACCCCTCAAGTGCTGCTCGCCGACCTCCTCCTGTACCACCGGCGCGAGGCGCGGCCGGAGTGGTGGGCGTACTTCGAGCGGCTGGGCCGGACGCCGGACGAGCTGCGCGACGAGGACCCGGAGGCGATCGGCGACCTCGCGCCGGCCGACGACGTCCCGCTGGAGGAGGTCGCGCAGTCCTACCTGCACCCGCTGCGCTTCCCGCCGCAGCAGCACAAGCTCGGGCCGGGGATCCTCGTGGACCCGGCCTCCGGGAAGGGCTACGAGGTCCCGCGGATCGACGACGAGGCCGGGCTCGTGTGGCTCAAGCGCGGCAAGAAGTCGCTCCACAAGCCGCTCCCGGAGGCGCTCGTGCCGCCCAAGCCGATCCCCCAGAACGCGCAGATCGCCGCGCTGCGGGCGCTGGCGGCGCGCGTGATCGAGGAGGGGCTCGGCGACGACGTCGCGTGCGACCTGCTGCGGCGCCGGCCACCGGCGCTGGGCGCGGGCTCGCTCGCGGAGCAGGTGGGCGCGCTCGGCTCGGGCGCCCTGTTCATCCAGGGCCCGCCGGGGTCGGGCAAGACGTACACGGGCGCGCGCCTGGTCTGCGGGCTGCTGCGCGAGGGCCGCCGGGTCGGGGTGGCGGCGACCTCGCACAAGGCGATCGGGAAGCTGCTCGACGAGATCGAGGCCGCGGCCGACGAGCAGGGGCTCGCGTTCGTGGGCCTGAAGAAGGCGAGCGCCGGCAACCCGGAGTCGGTGTACGCGAGCATGCACATCGCGTCCTCGACGGACAACGCGGCGTTCCCGCCGTCCGGCGAGGGCGTCGGGCTGATCGCGGGGACGCCGTGGCTGTGGGCGCGCGAGGAGATGCGCGGCTCGGTCGACGTGCTGTTCGTCGACGAGGCCGGCCAGGTGGCGCTGGCAGACGCCGTGGCGATCGCGGGCGCCGCGCGCTCGATGGTGCTGCTCGGCGACCCGCAGCAGCTCGCGCACGTATCCCAGGGCACGCACCCGCGCGGCTCGGGGGCGTCGGTGCTCGAGCACCTGCTCGGCGAGCGCGAGACGGTCGCGGCGGGCGAGGGCGTGTTCCTCGCGGAGACGTTCCGGATGCACCCGGACGTCTGCCGCTTCGTGTCGGACGCGATGTACGACGGGCGGCTGTCGCCGGTGCGCGGCTGCGAGCGGCAGGCGGTGGCTTCGGCCGGGTTGTCGGGGGCGGGCGTGCGGATGCTCGAGGTCGAGCACGCCGAGAACCGCCAGTGCGCGCCCGAGGAGGCCGTGGTGATCGCGGAGCAGGTCGAGCTGCTGCTCGACGGCGGGCGGTTCACCGACGCCCGCGGGCTGAAGCACGCGCTGACGCTCGACGACATCCTCGTGGTGGCGCCGTTCAACGCGCAGGTGCGCTACCTGCGCGACCGGCTGCCCGCGGGCGCGCGGGTCGGGACCGTCGACAAGTTCCAGGGCCAGCAGGCGCCGGTCGTCTTCTTCTCGATGACCAGCTCGAGCGGCGAGGACGTCCCGCGCGGGATGGACTTCCTGTTCAGCCGCAACCGGCTGAACGTGGCGGTGTCGCGAGCGCAGGCCCTGGCCGTAGTCGTCTGCTCGCCGCGGCTGCTGTGGGCCCGCTGCAACACGGTCGAGCAGATGCGGCTGGTGAACGCGCTGTGCGCGTTCGCCGACGAGGCCGCGAGACAGGCCTCAGGCAGCGGCGCGTGACGCTGCCACCGCGAGCTGGTCGGCGCGGTCGTTCAGCGCCTTGTGCGCGTGCTCGGCGCCCGTCTCGTGGCCGCGCACCCAGTGCCAGCGGACCTCGGCGTGGCGGGCGATCTCGGCGTCGAGCGCCTGCACGAGGTCCTGGTTCTTCACCGGCTGTCCGGCGGCGGTCACCCAGCCCTTGCGGCGCCAACCGTGGATCCACTTGGTCATCGAGTCCAGCATCAGCGTCGAGTCGGTGACGATGCAGACGCGGCTCCCGCCCGGCAGCGCGCGCAGGCCCTCCAGCGCGGCGGTGTACTCCATGCGGTTGTTCGTCGTCTGCGGCGCGCCGCCGGAGAGCTCGAGCTGCTCGCTCCCCTCCCGCACCACGATCGCCGCCCAGCCACCCGGCCCGGGGTTGCCGCGGCACGCGCCGTCCGTCCACACCAGCGCCTCGCCCGGCCGCGCCTCGACGGGCGTCTCGACGAGGCGGGGACGGCGGTGGCGCTTCGCGGGAGCAGGCATCGGCGCGCGATCCTAGAGCGCAGGGAGGACAATCCCGGCTCCATGCGAATCGACCACGTCCTCATCGCGACCGCCGACCCCGACGCCGCCGCCGCGCGGCTGGAGGCGTCGCACGGGCTGGTGGCGACGGGCGGGGGCCGGCACGACGGGCTCGGGACCCACAACCGCATCGTCCCGCTCGGCGGCGGCTATCTCGAGCTGATCGCGCGTCGCCGACCCCGGCGAGGCGGCGTCGACCGAGCTCGGCCGCGCGCTGGCGGCGCGGATCGCCGCCCGCGGCGAGGGGCTGATGGGGTGGGCGGTGGCGGTCGACGACGTCGAGGTCGTCGCCGCCCGGCTCGGCACCGCGATCGGCACGATCGCCCGCGACGGCCTCACCGCCCGGCTCACCGGCACGCTCGAGGCGATGTCCGACCCGTCGCTGCCGTTCTTCATCGAGCGCGACGCCGGCATCGCCGACCCGGGCGCGGACGGAGACGCCGGCGGCATCACCTGGGTCGAGGTCGCGGGCGACGAGCGCGCGCTCACCGAGTGGCTCGGCGTGGGCGCCGAGGTGCCGGTGCGAGTCGTCGAAGGGCCGCGCGGAGTGGTGGCCGTGGGCATCGGCGACCGCGAGTTGCGCTGACGAACGTCAACGGCGCTGGGTGGGGAAGCGAGGGTGCAAAACGTCACGCTCGCGCACGCGTCGCCGGCGAGCGTGACGAAATGCACCCTCCACCACCCCACCCACGCCAGCCACGCCCGGTCGGCCGGCCGCGCCGATGCGCGCGCCGCCGCCGGGCCCGGCGAACGAGCGCGCTCACGCCGCGCGCCGGTCGGCCGGCGCGGTGAGGTCGGCCGCGAGCGCGCGGGCGTAGGGCTCGAGGCCGTCCTGCGCGCGGGCGATGGCCCACGCGTGGTTGGCACGGAACGCCGGGCGGAGCAGCGGCGACAGGAGCCGCAGGAGCGGGCGGTCGGCGAACACGCTCCACTCGAAGCGCACGTGCGTCCCGCCGCCCGGCGCGCGGGTCAGCGTCCACACGCCGCGGCCGCGCAGGTCGCCCTCGACGTCGGCGGCCAGCACGTGAGGCGGCTCGAACCGCGTGATCGTGGACTCCGTCCGCAGGTGGTACGGCAGCCGGCCCTTGAAGTGCTGCCGCGAGCGCGTGCCGACGGCCGGCGGCACGCCGCCGGTGGACACGTCGAGGTACACCGGCTTCCACCACTCCGGGTAGCTCGCGGCGTCCGACAGCGCGGCGAACACCGCCTCGCGCGGCGCCGCGACGACCCACTCGTCGACGAACCGGTACTCCTGCGCCGGGCGCAGCAGCAGCCGCGCGAACGCGCGCTGCACGCGCACCGGCGGCCACGAGGCGTGGCCCTCGTCGCCGAAGTCGGCGATCAGCCGCGCCGCCGTCATCGGCCCCGGGAAGCCCCAGCGGTTGAACGCGCCCGCGGCCGACAGCGTGGCGAGCCGCTCCAGGAACGCCTCCGTCCGCCCGGCCGGGCGCAGCTGCACGCGCACCCGTCCGATGCCGTCGCCGTCGCCCGGCAGCTGTCGGTGCGAGGCGCCGGCCGGCACCTCCATCGCCTCGCCCGGGCCCAGCACGTGCGTGCGCCCGCCGACCACCAGCCGCATCGAGCCGGAGATCACCTCGTGGCGCTCCGACTGCGACTCGTGGACGTGCGCCTGCGACAAGAACCCGCGCGCTCGGCCCACGACGTCGAACTCCACGAGCGCCCCGCCCGTGGAGGCGGCGGTCTCGCGGATCTCCAAGGTGACGCCCAGCGCTCCGACGTCCAACACGGCTCCCGGCTCGATCTTCATGCTCGCCCTCCGGCGGTTCGAGGTTCGGGCGCCTCCCGAACCACTCATGCGCAGCCGCCGCCGTGCCGGATCACGTCTTGTCCATCGACGTGTTCCGGCATACGCTGGGGAGCGCACATGCGTCACCCCGGTCTCGAACCGCCGGGATTCCGGCACGAGGCGCTCTTCTACGACGGGACGGAAGAACTCCTCGAGGGCACGGTGCCGCCGATACGCGACGCCGTCGCAGCAGGAGGCCCGATACTGGTAGCGCTACCGGAGCCGCACGTCCGCATGCTGCGGGAGGCGCTCGGGCCCGACGCCGACGCGGTGACCTTCGCCGACATGGAGGAGCTCGGGCGCAACCCCGGCCGGATCATCTCGGCCTGGCGCGACTTCGTGAACGGCGGCGACGGCGACGGGCAGCCGCTGCTCGGCATCGGCGAGCCGGCGTGGCCGGGCCGCAGCGACCCCGAGTTCGTCGAGTGCGACCGCCACGAGGCGCTGCTCAACGTCGCGTTCGCCGGCGCGCGCGACTTCCGGCTCCTGTGCCCGTACGACGCCGCCGACCTGCCCGGTGACGTGCTCGAGAACGCCCGCCGCAACCACCCGCGCCTGATCGAGCACGGCGAGCACCGCCGCAGCGACGCCTACGCGCTGTCCCTCCCCGGCGAGACGCCGCTCCCGCCGCCGGCCGCGCAGCCGTTCGAGGTCTCCTTCGGCACCGACGACCTCTACACCATCCGCGAGCTGCTCGCGGAGCGGGCCCGCCGCGCGGGCCTCGCGCGCGACCGCGTCAGCGATCTCGTCCTCGCCGTCGACGAGCTGGCCACGAACAGCCTCCGCTACGCGGCCGGCGAGCACACCCTGCGCACGTGGCAGGAGAACGGCACGCTGCTGTGCGAGGTCGCCGACGGCGGCCACATCGCCGACCCGCTGGCCGGCCGCAGCCTCCCGGGGCCGAACGAGCTCAGCGGCCGCGGCCTCTGGCTCGTCAACCAGCTGTGCGACCTGGTGCAGCTGCGCTCGTCGCCGACGGGCAGCGTCGTGCGCATCCAGATGCACGCCGGCTGAGCGACGTCAGCCGAGCGCGTCGCGCGCGCTCTGCATGTCGTCCGTGGCGATCACGAGCTGCGCCTCCGTGAACGTCGGGTAGGCCAGCTCCACGTTCACGTTGGCCTCGGCGAGCTCCCGCGCCAGCTCGCCGAGCGAGCCGGGCCGGTCGTTGAGGTCGACCACCAGCACCTCGCGCTGGTCGGCGAGCTTGAGCCGCTCCCCCTTGAACGCCGCCACCGCGCGCTCCACCTCGCCGTCGTCGATCAGCACGTGGACGACGCCGCGGCCCTCGCCGGTGAACGCCGCCATCCCGCGAATGTGGATGCCGGCGCTGCCGGCCACCTCGCCCACGCGGGCGAGCTCGCCCGGCTGGTCGTGGAGGATCAGCGTAAGGTCGGTCGGCATCCGCCCGCGATCGTGTCACCTTTCCGCCCTTCCAGACAACTCGGGGACCGCCCGGTAAGGGCCGCCCACCGTGGATGACGCCCTGCTGATCGTCGCGCAGCGCGTCGTCGAGACGCTCGGCGGCGGGCCGCAGCCCGACCTGCTCGAGGCGCGCCGGATGCAGGCGCTGTCGCTCGCGGTCCACATCCCGCTCGTGTGCTTCGGCATCGCGTTCCCCGCGATGTTCATGTTCGTCCACGGCCTCTACCTGCGCACGGGCGACGCCACGTACAAGGCGCTCGCCAAGCGCTGGTCGAAGGTGGCGCTCATCCTGTTCGCGGTCGGCGTCGTCACCGGCACGATCCTGTCGTTCGAGTTCGGGCTGCTGTGGCCCGAGTTCATGGCGACGTTCGGCAGCGTGTTCGGGATCGCGTTCGGCCTCGAGGGCATCTCGTTCTTCGTCGAGGCGATCTTCATGGCGATCTACGTCTACGGCTGGGACCGCCTCCCCCGCCGGGCGCACTTCCTCACTGGCGTCCCGATCGTCATCTCCGGGTTCGCGGGCTCGTTCAACGTGATCGCCGTCAACGGCTGGATGAACGCGCCCGAGGGCTTCGGCGTGGTCGACGGGCGGGTCGTCGACCCGCAGCCGTGGGACGCGCTCATCAACACGCACCTGTGGCACGAGGTGACGCACATGTACCTCGCCGGCTACCTCGTCGCCGGCTTCATCACCGCCGGGATCTACGCGGCCGCGTGGCTGCGCGGGCGGCGCGACCGCTACCACCGCACGGCGCTCGTCGTCGCCCTCTCGTTCGCCTGCTGCGCCGCGCCCGTGCAGATCATCGTCGGCGACTGGGCGGCGCGGCAGGTGGCGGAGACGCAGCCGACGAAGCTCGCCGCGTTCGAGGGCCTCTCGCGCACCGAGGAGGGCGCGGCGATCACCATCGGCGGCATCTACGACGAGCGACGACGGCGAGGTCCGCTGGGGGCTGTCGATCCCCAAGGGCCTGTCGCTGCTCGCCTTCCACGACCCGAACGCGCGCGTCGAGGGCCTCGAGACCGTGCCGGAGGCCGACCGGCCGCCGATCAACGTCGTGCGCTTCTCGTTCCAGACGATGGTCGGCATCGGCACGGGGCTCGCGCTGCTCGGCGCGGTGTTCCTGCTCACCTGGCTGCGCAAGCGGCGGCTCCCCCGCTCGCCGTGGTTCTACCGCGCGGTGATGGTCGCCGGGCCGGCCGCGCTCGTCGCGCTGATCGCCGGCTGGATCACGACGGAGGTCGGGCGCCAGCCGTGGATCGTCTACAAGGTCATGCGCACCGAGCAGGCCGTCACGTCCGCGGACGGGCTCGAGCTGGCGTTCGCCGTGCTCGTCGCGGTCTACATCAGCCTTGCGGTCGGCGTCGTGTGGCTGCTGCGGCGGCTCGCCCGCCGCCCGCCGGAGACCGAGGTCGCCGGCTGATGCTGCCGGAGCTCTGCCTCGGGCTCGTGATGCTCGGCATCGCCGCCTACGCGGTGCTCGGGAGCGCCGACTTCGGCGCCGGCTTCTGGGACCTGACGGCCGGCGGCGACCGCCGCGGCGGGCGGATCCGCGGCATGGTCCAGCGCTCGATGAGCCCCGTCTGGGAGGCCAACCACGTCTGGCTGATCTTCGTGCTCGTGATGGTCTGGACGGCGTTCCCCGTGGCGTTCGGCTCCGTGTTCTCGACGCTCTTCGTGCCGCTCGCCCTCGCCGCCATCGGGATCATCTTCCGCGGCGCCGCGTTCGCCATGCGCGGGCAGGCGGCGACGATCCGCGAGGCGCGCGTGCTCGGGGCGCTGTTCGCGTCCTCCTCCGTCCTGATCCCGTTCTGCCTCGGCGCGGCGCTCGGCGGCGTCGCGTCCGGGCGCGTGCCGGTCGGCAACGCGGCGGGCGACGCGTGGTCCTCGTGGCTGAACCCGACCTCGATGCTCGCGGGCGTGCTCGGGATCGTGACCGGCGCCCACCTCGCGGCGGTCTACCTCACCGGCGACTCGCAGCGGGCCGGGCTCGACGACCTCGTGCGCGCGTTCCGGAAGCGGGCGCTCGCCACCGGCGTGCTCGCGGGCGCGATCGCGCTCGCCGGGCTGCTCGTCGTCCGCAGCGACGCGCGCGACCTGTTCGACGGGCTGACCTCCGGCGGGGCGCTGGCGTGCGTCCTCGTGTCGGGCGCGACGGGCGTCGCCGACGCTCGCGCTCGTCGCGCGCCGGGCGCTACGGCCTCGCGCGCCTGTCGGCGGCCGCCTCCGTCGCGGCGATCCTCGTCGGCTGGGCGCTCGCGCAGGACCCGTACCTGCTGCCGCCGGACCTCACGCTGGAGGAGGCGGCGGCGCCGGACACGACGCTCACCGCGCTGCTGGTCGGCGTCGGCATCGGGATGGTCGTGCTCATCCCGTCGCTCGCGCTGCTCTACCGCCTCGTGCTGCGCGGCACGCTCGACCAGAGCTACGAGCCGCTCGACCAGCGCTTCCGGCCGATCGACGACGAGCCCGGCCGATGAGCCGCCGGCGCGCCGCGCTCCCGCTCGGGTGCTTCCTCGTCGGCGTGACGCTGATGATCGGCTTCGAGACGACGATCACGCGCATCCTCGGCATGGCCCTGCTGTTCGGCTTCATCGTCTCCGGCGTGTTCGCTATCGCCGACCCGGAGGCCCTCGGCGAAGACGGCGAGGACTGAGGGTGCATACGACACTGTTCTGCGGGCGCTACCGCGTCGTGCGGCGGCTGGGCTCCGGCGCGACGGCCACGGTGTTCCTCGCGGAGGACGAGCGGCTCGGCCGGCCCGTGGCGGTGAAGCGGCTGCACGGCGCCGAGGTGACCGACGCGACGGCGGAGCGGCTGCGGCGCGAGGCGCGCATCATGGCGGGCCTGCGGCATCCGAACCTCGTCGGCGTCTACGACATGCTCACGGAGGACGACGACCTCTTCCTCGTCATGGAGTACGTCGAGGGACAGACGCTCGCGGAGGTCGTCGCGGACGCCCCGCTGCCGCCAGAGCGCGTGCTCGAGCTCCTGCGCCCCGTCGCCGAGGCGCTCGACCACGCGCATGAGCAGGGGGTCGTGCACCGCGACGTGAAGCCCTCGAACGTGCTCGTCGGCTCGCGCGCCGTGAAGCTCGCTGACATGGGTCTCGCCACGGCCGCGGAGATCACCCGGATCACGCCGCCGGGGGCGATCCTCGGCACGCCGGCGTACATGGCGCCGGAGCAGGCGCGGCCGGAGCCGTGCACGCCGGCGGTCGACGTCTATGCGCTGGCCACGATCGCGTTCCAGGCGCTGAGCGGCACGCTCCCGCGCAGGGGCGCGACCACCCTCGCGGTGCTGCGCCAGGCCACGGAGGAGCCCGTGCCGGACCTGCGGGACCGCCGGCCCGGCACGCCGCCGGCGGCGGCCGCCGCGCTGCGCCGCGGGATGGCGCGGGATCCGGGCGATCGCCAGCCCTCGGCTTCGGCCCTCCTGCGCGAGCTCGCCGACGGCCTCCGCGCTGACTCGGAGAGCGAGCCTGCGACGGAGGTCGCACCGGTGCTGCCGCTGCGACCGGCCGTCGAGCGCCGGCCTTCCACCCGGCCGGGCGCGCGTCCCGAGACGCCCTCACGCGGGCGGCGCACCATCGCCGGGCCGCGGCCCGCCGCGTCTCGTCCCAACCGCACGGCCCGAGCCCTGGCGCTGCTCGCCCTGGCGGCCGCGATCGCCGTGGTCGCCGCGGTCATCGTCTCGGCCCGCGACAGCGGTGGCCGGGAGCCGGCCGCCGAGGCGACGCACACGGCCGAGCCGACCGCGAACGCCGAGGAGCCCACGCCCGAGCCGACGCCGCGGGCGCTTTCCTCGGCGGCGACGGTGCGGGCCTTCTACACCCGCGCGGCGAATGGCGACTTCGCCGGCGCGTGGCGCCTGGCCGGGCCGGGGATGCGAGCCGTGTTCGCGAACAGCCGGGCGGAGTTCGAGCGCCAGCTGTCCTCGCTGGAGCGCATCGAGTTCGAGCGGCTCGCCGTCATCGAGCGCTCCAGCGGCTCGGCCACGCTGGAGGTCCGGTCGACCGCGACCCACACGGACCGCGTCGACAGCTGCTCGGGCACGCTGCGCACGGTGCGCAGCGGCGGACGCTGGCTCGTCGAGCCCGCCGGCCTGGAGTGCGTGAGCGGCTGAGCTAGGCCCGCGCGAAGCGGCTGAGCGTGCGCTCGGCGCTGATGCCCTGGAGGTGCTCGCGCCAGACGCGGTAGTACGCGACCTCCTCCTTGGTGCGCAGCGGCGGGTCGACGGCGCCGCGCTCGGCCGCGAACGCCTCGTCGGTGACCGTGTCCTCGACCGCGCGCGCGAGCACGTCGCGGGCGCCGCTGCCGTCTCCGAACTCCGCCTTCTCGCGCCACAGGAAGTCGTCCGGCAGCCAGCCGTCGAACGCCTCGCGCAGCAGGCGCTTCTCCGGCTCGCCGGGCGGCGCGAGCTTGGCGGCGGCCGGGACGCGCAGCGCCCACTCGATCACCTCGCGGTCCAGGAACGGGACGCGCGCCTCGACGGCGTGCGCCATCGTCACGCGGTCGCAGCGCTGGAGGTTGAGGTTGTGCAGCGAGCGCACCGTGCGCACGAGCTCCTCGTGCAGGCGCTCCGGCGAGTCGAACTCGCGCAGGTAGTCGTAGCCCGCGAACAGCTCGTCCGCGCCCTCGCCCGTCAGCACCACGCGCACGTGCTGGCGCGTCATCCGCGCGAGCATGTAGTTCGGCACGGCGCTGCGCACGAGGCCGGGGTCGAACGACTCGATCGCGCGGACGACGTTCGGCAGCGCCTCGAGCGCTTCGGCCGCCGTGTAGTCGGTCTCGTGGTGGTCCGTGTCCAGGTGCTCGGCCACGCGGCGGGCGGCGGCGAGGTCGGGCGAGTCCGGCGTGCCGACCGCGAACGTGTGCAGCCGCAGCCCGCGCTCGCGCGCCCAGCGCGCCGCGATCGCGGCCACCAGCGAGGAGTCCAGCCCGCCGGACAGGAACACGCCGACGGGAACGTCGCCCATCATCTGGCGCTCGACCGCGCGCACCAGCGTCTCGCGCGTGCCGGCGCGCAGGTCGGTGCCCTCGGGCAGCGGCTCGATCGGCTCGGGCACGGCCGAGGCGAAGCGCACGAGCCCGTCCTCCGGCGTCCACGCGTGGCCGGGCGGGAACGGCTCCACGTACGGCTGCCAGTCGGGGTCGAACGCGTGCATCTCCGAGGCGAAGCGGACCGCTCCGTCACGGCGGGGTGGGCGGGCCCAATACAAGGGCTTGATCCCGACCGGGTCGCGGGCGGCGACGAAGCGCCCGTCGCGCGCCGCCATCACGAACGCGAACATGCCGTTGAGCCGCCGCAGCGCCTCCGGCCCCCAGAGGTCGATCAGGTGCAGCGCGACCTCGTTGTCCGAGCTGGTGAGGATCTCGCGCCCCTCGAGCCGCGAGCGGACGTGCTCGTGGTTGTAGACCTCGCCGTTGCCGACCAGGAACGCCTCGGCGTCGGGCGTCTCCAGCGGCTGCGCGCCGCCCTCGACGTCGACGATCGACAGCCGCCGGTGCCCGAGCCAGCTCCCGTTCACCTGGATCGAGCCGCGGTCGTCCGGCCCGCGATGGGCGATGCGCTCCAGCATCCGCTCGAGCTCGGCCGGGTCGGAGCCGCCGTGCTCCGCGACGATGCCGCACATGCGGCTTGACGCTAGCGGGCCAGGTCCAGCGCCGTCGCAGGCGACGCCGCGGGATGACCGTAGGCGTCGGGGCGGCGGTCGGCGAGGTGGTCGATCACCAGCCGCGACTCGCCGACCGCGGCGAGGTCGGCGGGCGCCACCGCGACGCCGGGCCGCGCGCCGGTGCGGGCCAGCACGACGCCGTCGGGATCGACGACCTTCGCGCCGCCGAAGAACCGGAGCCGGCCCCACGGGCCGGTCTGGTTGGAGGAGACGAAGTACACCTGGTTCTCGATCGCCCGCGCCTGGTCGACCACGTCGAAGTGCCGCGTCTGGCGGTCGTCGCGCAGCCGCGGCGCCGGGTTGTGGCGGTCGGCGGGCCAGGCGGCCAGGCAGCACAGGACCTCGGCGCCGTCGAGCGCGAGCGCCCGGGCAGCCTCCGGGAACAGCTTGTCGTAACAGACCAGCATCCCGAGCCGGCCGGCCGGCGTGTCGAAGGCCGCGAACCCGTCGCCGGGCGTGTAGGCGAAGCGCTCCGCCGGCGGGAGGTGGACCTTGCGCTGGCGGCCCAGGACCCCGTCACCGCTCACGCACACGGCCGCGCCGTACAGCTGCCCGCCGGGGCCCGCCTCGGTGTAGCCGGCGCAGACCACCAGGTCGCCGGCGAGCGCGGCGAGCCGCGCGATCTCGGGCCCGTCCGGATCGAGCGCCGGCGGGAGGTCCGGGCCGGCATCCGCCTCGCGGATGTAGCCGCCGAGCGCGCTCTCCGGCAGCACCACCAGGCCGGCGCCGCGCAGCCGCGCCTCGCCGAGGATCCGCTCGATCCGCTTCAGCGCGGCCTCGACGTCGCGCCCGAACGGCGCGGCGACGGCGGCGATGGCGAGCCTCGGTGACATGGCGCGCGAAATATGGCCGCAACGTGCGCGCTTGTAAATGGCCCATCGGCCAAAAGTGGAGGCCCGCGTTCAGACGGGCCGTGCGGCCAGCCACGCGGCGCGGCTGACGAGCCCCTCGGCGGAGCCGCCCGACCACTGGAGCGCGCCCGCCAGCATCGGGATCTCCCGCACCGCGTCGCGCAGCCGCTCGGCGGCCGTCTCGGCCCCCTCCTGGTCGGTCTCGGGCAGGAAGACGATCAGCTCCTCGGCCGCCCAGCGGGCGAGCACGTCGGGGCCGCGCAGGCCGGTGCGCAGGCGGGCGATCGCCTCGTCGAGCTGCTCCGCGGGCAGCTGGAGGTGGACGATCGCGAACGGCCGCCCGTAGCGGCGCCATTCGCCGATGAGGCGCTCCAGCAGGTAGCGCGCGACGTCCCGGCTCGGCAGGTCCATACCCGACTCAACGGCCGGAGAGCCCCCGGACTTGAGTGGGGTCGGCCGTACCCGCGGCCGCGGGCAGGCACCGGCCGACTCACATGCAGGCCCGATCCTCAAGTCGCGCGCCGTCGGAGACGATTCCCCCTGTAACCGAGCCACCCTCGACCCTACTCACCAGAGAGACAGCGATGACGACCACCGAGACGATGACCGAGCTGGACCGCCGGATCAACGACGGGATCGACGTCCGCCTCCTCTGGAGCGCCGAGGACGGCCGGGTCGTCGTCGCCGTCGACGACGCCAAGACGGGCGAGTCCTTCACCGTCGAGGTCCGCGAGCGCGACAAGGCGCTCGAGGTCTTCCGGCACCCCTACGCGTTCGCCGCGTGGCACCAGACCGACGGCCGCAGCGCCGCGCCGCTCGCCGCCTGCACGCGCCGACGCCCGTCCCTAGAGTCCGCCGCGTGCGGACGCTCACGCGGCAGGAGCTCAACCGCGCGCTGCTCGCGCGGCAGCTGCTGCTCGAGCGGGCCGCGCTGCCGCTGCCCGACCGCGCTGGAGCGCGTCTCCGGCATCCAGGCGCAGTACGCGCCGTCGATGTACGTCGGCCTGTGGTCGCGCGTCGAGGGCTTCGAGCGCGCCGCACTGACCGCCGCGCTCGAGCGCCGCGAGGTCGTCCAGGGAACGCTCATGCGCGCGACGATCCACCTCGTCTCGCGAGCCGACTACTGGCCGCTGGCCGCCGGGACGCGCGCGGCCCGGCAGGCGCTGTGGCTGCGCTCTTACCCCGAGCCGGACACGCGCGCGATGGCCGCCGCGGCCCGCCGGCTCCGGCGGGCGCTCGACGGCGGGACGCTGCGGCGCGCGGAGGTCGAGGCGCTGCTCGGCAGGGACCACGCGCGCGGCATCCACCAGTGGCTCGACATCGTGCGGGCGCCGCCGTCGGGCACGTGGGAGCGGCGCCGCGCGGACGCCTACGCGGCGGCCGCCGACTGGATCGGCGAGCCGCGGATCCGCGAGGCCGACGCGATCGACCACGTCGTGCGGCGCTACCTCGCGGGCTTCGGCCCGGCCTCGCGCAAGGACGTCGCGAGCTTCACCGGGCTCTCGCCCGCCACCCTGCGGACCGTGCTCGCCAGGCTGGACCTGCGCGAGTTCCGCTCCGAGGACGGCGAGGCGCTGCTCGACGTCCCCGACGGCGCGCTTCCCGACCCGGACACGCCCGCGCCGCCGCGCTTCCTCCCCACCTGGGACGCCGTGCTGCTCGTCCACGCCCGCCGCACCGGCGTGCTGCCGGAGGAGCACCGCCCGAGGATCTTCGGCACGAGGATCCCCCAGTCGTTCCCGACGTTCCTCGTCGACGGCCGCGTGGCCGGCACGTGGCGCTACGAGGACGGCGCGATCCGGCTCGACGCGTTCGCGCCGCTCGACCCCGCGGCCGAGCGGGAGCTGCGCGACGAGGCAGAGCGGCTCGCCGCCCTCCACAGGTAGGTTTCCGCGACATGGAGGAGAGCGCGCCGAGCGGCCCGCGGACGCCGTCCGAGGCGATCGCGCCAGTGCGCGTGCACGCGCCGAGCGAGCGCAACCGCAAGCTCGCGGCGTTCCTGAAGGCGGCGAACGCCGACACCCAGCTGAAGGCCCGCTGGCACGCCGCGCAGACCACCGCGGAGCGGCTCGGGATGAGCGACCACTCGTGGGTGCACCTCCAGATCGTGCTGAACATGGCGCTGCGGCTGTTCCGGATGCTGCGCCGCGCGGGCGTGCAGTCCGCGCTCGAGCGCGACCACGCGCTGACCGCCGACGACGCCGAGGTCGTGATCGCCGCCGCCTGCCTCCTGCACGACCTCGGGATGTCGATCCATCGCGTCGACCACGAGGCCTACAGCCTGTTCCTGGCCGCCGACGTGCTCGACCGCCTGCTCGACGGCATCTACGAGGAGCCGGAGCGCACGGTGGTCGCCTCCGACGTGCTGCACGCGATCATCGGGCACCGCAGCGCCGGGCGGCCGCTCACGCTGGAGGCCGGGATCGTGCGGGTGGCCGACGCGCTCGACATGGAGCACGGCCGCTCGCGCGTCTCGCTCGAGACCCACCTGCCGAACATCCACTCGCTGTCGGCGGCGGCGATCGACGAGGTCCGCATCGTGCCCGGCGAGGCGCGCACCATCCGCGTCGAGGTGGAGATGAACAACTCGGCCGGCGTCTTCCAGCTCGACGAGCTGCTCGCCAACAAGCTCCGCGGCTCGGGGCTCGAGGAGCACGTCGAGGTGGTGGCCCGGATCGAGGCCGAGCACGAGAAGCGGCTGCTGCGGGTCTACCGCATCTGACAGCGTTGTCAAAACCGACAACGGCAAACCTCGAGCGTTGGCAGCCGGCCCGATGACCTGCCGCCGCCCCGGTGGCAATCTGCTCGATGCAAGGCAACCGGGGTTCGAGAGGGGAACGAGGGGATTTGACACTGGGGATCGTGCTGGCGTTCGCATGCGCCGCCGCAACGCAGCTGGGCTTCCTGTTCAAGCACCGCGGCGCGTCGGTGGCGCCCCCCGTCGAGATCCGCCGTCCCGCTGGCCAGCGCCCGCGCGCTGTTCGCCTCCCGCTGGTTCGCGATCGGCATGGCCGTCGCCGCCGGCGCCTGGATCCTGCACGTCGGCGCGCTCGCCCTGGCGCCGCTGTCCATGGTGCAGGTGGTCCTCTCGACCGGCGTCGTGATGCTCGCGGTGCTCGGCGACCGGCTGTTCGGCCAGTCCGTCGGGTCGCGCCAGTGGGTCGGCGTCGCGATGACCGCCACCGGCCTCGCGCTGCTCGTCCTGACGATGCCGGCGTCCGGCGGCGGGCACTCCGCCTTCGCCGTGCCCGGCCTGCTCCTGTTCGAGGCGGTCACGCTGGCCGTCGGCACGCTGCTGATCGCCGCCCCGCGGATGGGCGCGCCGGCGCACCACCATGGCGCGCTCCTCGGCGCCTCGGCGGGCGTGCTGTTCGGCGTCTCGGACGTCGCGATCAAGGCGCTGACCGGCGCGATGGGCGACGGCGTCGCGGCGCTCTTCCTCTCGCCCTGGCTGCCGATCGCCGGCGCCGCCGCCGCGCTCGCCTTCCTCGCCTCCGCCCGCGGCTTCCAGCAGGGTGACGCCGTGCCGGTGATCGCCTCGACCTCGACCGCCGCGAACCTCACCTGCATCATCGGAGGGATCCTGGTCTTCGGCGACGCGCTCGCCGCCGGCCTGCTGCTCGCCGTGCAGCTCGCCGCCTTCGCGCTGGTCGCCGCCGCCGCGCTGGTCACCCCGACCGGCGCCGAGCGCACCGTGACCGCGTAACCACTTGGGAACGCGCGCCGCTGGGGAGCGGTTGCGCATGGGGAAGCGGGCGCTGCTGGGGAGCGGCGTCCGCGGGGCAACAGCGCGCCGCCCCTCCTGGCGCGCTGGGGCTTCTGGCGCGTGGGGACGGCCGGCGGTAGATTCGCCGCATGGCCGTCCCCACCGCGCCGGGGTCGGCGGCCGCCCAGGTCGTCGGGAGCCTCGTGGCCGAGATACGGCAGGAGCTCGATCCCCTCGTGGAGCGGGCGGGCACTCGCATCCGCGAGGAGATCCCGGACTTCCGGCGCGTGCCGGCCGACGCGCTGGCGCGCGCGATCCGCGGCAACGTCACGCGCGCGCTGACCGCGCTCCACGACCTGCGCCCGCCGACGGACGCCGAGCTGGAGCAGGCCGCCGCGATCGGCCGCGAGCGGGCGGAGCAGGGCCTCGCCGTCGACGCCGTCCTGCACGCCTACCGGATCTCGATCAGCGCGCTGTGGGCGCGCTTCGGCGAGGTCGCGCGCGAGCGCGGCGCGGACGTGGCGAGCGTCCTGGCGTTCTCGGAGACGCTGTGGCTGTGGGCCGACGCGGTGATGGACATCGTCGCCTCCGCCCACCGCGAGGTGGAGCTGGAGCAGGCGCGCGAGGAGCAGCAGCGCCGCGACGCGTTCGTGCTCGCCCTGCTCACCGGCACGCTCGGCGCCGCCGAGCTGCGCCGCGACAGCGCGACGCTGGGTCTTGACGCGGACACCCTCTACACCCCGTTCCGCGCCCGCGCCATGGACGCCCCGCTCAACCACCGGGCGGTCGCCGCGCTGGCCGGCCCCGAGGGACTGGCGATCGCGCTCGACCGCGACGTCGCCGGGATCGCCGCCCGGCCGCCCGAGGCCGCGCCCGGGGTCGTCGCCGGCACGGGCCCCGCCTCGCGGCTGGAGGCGCTGCCGGCGGCGTTCGCGATGGCCAGCCGGGCGCTCCAGACCGCGGTCGCGTTCGGGCAGGAGGGGACGTTCTCGCTCGCCGACCTCTCGATCCGCCCGGCGATCCTCGCCGACGAGGCGCTCGGCGACGCGTTCGCCGCGCGCTACCTCGAGCCGCTGGCCGGCCTCGGGCGGATCGGTGCCGAGCTGGAGAGCACGCTGCGCGTGTGGTTCGATCGCGAGATGCGGATCGAAGACACCGCACGCGCGCTGCACGTGCACCCGAACACCCTGCGCCACCGCCTGCGCCGCTTCGAGGAGGCGACCGGGGCCACGCTGCGCGACCCCCGCCACCTGGTCGAGCTGTGGTGGGCGCTCGAACGGCGGCGGCTGGCCGGCTCGCGATGATCCCCGCACGGCGAACGAAGATCGTCGCGACGCTCGGACCGGCGACCGACGACCCGGAGGTGCTCGACCGGCTCGTCGCCGCCGGGATGGACTGCGCGCGGATCAACTGCTCGCACGGCGACGCCGACGACCTGCGCCGCCGCGCGGCCGCCCTCCGCGCCGCGTCGGAGCGCGCCGGCCGCCACCTCGGCCTGCTGTTCGACCTCCAGGGGCCGAAGCTGCGGCTCGCCGGCTCCACCGTGCCGCGCGCGGTCGAGGCGGGCGACACGGTCACGTTCACCGGCGGCGACAGCGACGGCGCCGACCACGTCACCGTCGACTTCCCGGGCTTCGCGAACCTCTGCACGGAGCAGTCCGAGATCGTGATCGGGGACGGCGTGCCGCGGCTGACGGTCGCGGGCGTCAGCGCCGGCGAGGTCCGCGCGCACGTGCGCTCGCCGGGGCCGCTGGCGCCGCGCAAGGGCGTCAACGTGACCTACGCGCGGCCGGAGCTGCCGGCGATCACGGAGAAGGACCTCGCCGACCTCGACGTCGCGGTCGAGGCCGGCGCCGACTTCGTCGCGCTCAGCTTCGTGCGCTCGGCCGCCGACCTCGAGCAGCTGAGCGAGCTGCTGCGCGAGCGCGGCTCGCGCGCCCGCACGATCGCGAAGGTCGAGAAGGTGGAGGCCTACGAGGACCTCGACCAGATCCTCGGCGTGGCCGACGGCGTGATGGTCGCGCGCGGGGACTACGGGATCGAGGCCGGCGTCGCGCGCGTGCCGCTGATGCAGAAGGACACGATCAAGCGCGCCACCCACCGCGGCAAGCTCGTGATCACCGCCACGCAGATGCTCGAGTCGATGATCCAGTCGCCCGAGCCGACGCGCGCCGAGGTGGCCGACGTCGCCAACGCGGTGATCGACGGCACGTCGGCGGTGATGCTGTCGGCGGAGACGAGCGTCGGCCGCTATCCGGTGGAGGCGGTGCGGGCGATGGCCGAGATCGCCGAGGCGGCGGAGGAGGCGCCCGAGATCCACGGCCGCGCGCGCGGGATCGTGCACGACACGCCGGCCGCGGCGATCATGCACGCCGCCGTGCAGCTCGCCGACGAGGTCGACGCCGCGGCGATCGTGATCCCGACGAAGACCGGGGGCGCGGCGCGGGCGTGCGCGAAGTACCGGCCGGGCCGGCCGCTGGTCGCGCTCGCCAACGACGACGGCGTGGCCGAGCAACTGGCGCTGGAATGGGGCACGTACGCGACGCGGATGGGCCACGTAGAGAGCGTCGACGACCTGATCGACACCGCGCTCGTCAACACGCGCGACTTCGCCGGGCTCGAGCCGGGCGCGCTCGTGGTCATCACCGCCGGCCGCGCCGGGATGGCCGGCGGCACGAACCTGATCATGGTCCGGGAGGTTCCCGGCGACTGAGGGAGAAGACTCCCTCCGTGAGACTCCTCGTGTTCGACGACCCTGAGCTCCAGGGCCCGTACGAGTGGCTCGTCGACGATCCCGACGTGCATGAGGCGATGCAGGCGCTCGCCCGCACGGCGTACCGGCGCAACCGCCGGGTGCTGCCGGACGAGAGCCTGTTCGACCGGCTGCGCGCCCACGGGACCGTGGACTCCCGCCCCTACGTGCCTCCGCGCGCCGCGTAAGCCGTCCCGCAGCTCCGCCACCTCCGCGGCGAGCGCGGCGACCTGGCGTTCCAGCCGGTCCAGCCGGTCGTCGCGCGATGCCGCCGGCTGCGCCGGCGCGGCCGGGGCGGCGGGCGCCTGCGGCTCCTCGGCGTCCTCGCCGAGCAGGTGCGAGTAGCGCTCCTCCTTCTGCCCGGGCCGGCGCGGGTGCCGGACGGCGAAGCCGCGCTCGATCAGCCGGTCGAGCACCTGCTGGAGCTCGGCGAAGTCGGCGAAGTGCTGCATGCGGTCCGTCCGCGCGCGCAGCTCGCCGGGCGTCTGCGCGCCGCGCAGCGCGAGCACGGCGAGCAGCGCCTGCTCGTCGCGCGCCAGCCCGGGGTTCTCGTCGAGCAGGTGGCGGTACTTGGCGGCGCGGCTGCCCGCGCCGCTGGCCAGCCGCGTCCAGCCGCGGCGGCCGAGGCGGCGCAGCGCCTCGCGGATCGTGTCCTCGTCGTAGGCCACGACCGGGTCGCGGTTGGTGGACTGGTTGCAGGCGGCGCGCAGCGCGTTGAGGCTGAGCGGGTAGGCGTCGGGCGTCGTGCGCTGCTTCTCGATCAGGCAGCCCAGGACGCGGATCTCCGTGGCGTCGAGGTCCACGCGCGACACGGTACAGTCGCGCCATGCCCGAGCGCGGCCCGTACGGGCCGGACAACGCGAAGCTGGTGGTCAAGACCTACCGCGAGGGCGTGGCGGCCAAGGTCGGGCACGACCTGGTCATCGAGGTCACGCGCTGGTCGGCCACCGTCGAGGACGGCCAGGTCACCGCTGAGGCCGACCCGCGCTCGCTCGAGGTGCGCGAGGGCGTCCGCGGCGTGAAGCCGCTCACGGATCGCGACCGCGCGGAGATCCGCAAGAACATCGACGAGAAGGTCCTGCACGGGCAGCCGATCGCCTTCCGCGGCCGGGCCACCGAGGCCGAGGGCGCGATCGAGCTCGACGGCGAGCTGACCATGGGCGGCTCGACACGGCCGCTGCGGGCGCGCCTGTCGGCCGAGGGCGGCCGGGTGAGCGGGACGATCCCGCTCACCCAGAGCGAATGGGGCATCAAGCCCTACCGGGGGCTGATGGGTGCGCTGAAGGTCCGCGACGACGTCGAGGTCGTCGTCGACGCGCCGCCCTAGCCGCTCGCCGCCGTCCAGGAGATCGACCCCGAGTCGCAGGTCATCACCGTGGCGCCGGAGTCGTCGCGCTCGGTCATCCGCGCCCGCAGCTTTCCGCTCGCTACCCGGCGCCCGATGCGGCCACCCAACTCGTAGAGCACCTCCGTCGCCGTCCAAGTCGGACGCGAACGAGTCACCGAACGACCCGCCGCGAAGGCTGAAGTCTGCTGAACCGCTGCCAGACGCGCACGGCGCTCGGCGGCTCGCAGCCCTCCGACGACCACGCGAAGATAGACGTCGGACACGTTCCGGCGCGCCCGGGTCGAGGCGCAGCACGATCGGCTCGTCCTCCGAGGTGATGCCCCCGTACACACGGCCGGACGCGCGCGAGGCCGACCAGCGGCGGGTGCCCGTGCGCGCACGCGTCGACCTGCGTCGCCGGTGGCAGCGTCGACGATCGTCACGTCGGCCGCCAGCGTGCCGGACGCCCGGCGCCCGCGGAACCTGCCGGCGTACTCCGCCGAGATGACGGCGGCCACCTCGCCGAGCTCGCCGCCGGCGACCTGCTCACCGGCGAAGCGGCCCTTCGCGTTGCGGGAGACGACGAGGTCGTCGGCACCGGGGTCGAAGCCGGGCTGGCGCTTGACCGCGGTCAGCTCGATCGACATCGGCATCGACTGGCCGCTGTCGCACGCGGCGACCCAGGCGACGACCAACGACTTCAGGCGCTTCGCCTTCTTGTCGCGTCCGGAGGACGATCGGCTGGCCGTCGGCCGTGCTGCCGCCGAACACGCCGTTGGCGGCGAAGGCCGGCGGGGTGGTGACGAGCGCGCAGGCGACGGTGGTCGCGGCGCCGAGGAGGAATCTGGTGCTGACCATGGCGGCCCTCCGTTTCGGTCGGGGAGGAGGCGCCGCCGACGCTAGGTCCGGGCGGGCCGGGGCACATCGGGCGAACGCCCGATCCTGGGCGCCCGCGCCGCCCGATCTTCCGGCCGCGCCGCGCGCGTTCGGCGCGGCCGGAAGTGGGTCACACGTGCGTCTGGGCGTGCGCGGGCGCGACGAGCGGCGCGGCCGGGGCGGCGACGCCGGCGATCAGGGCGACGACGACGGCGGCGACGGCGAACAGGGCGCGCGGGGACGAGCCCGCCTTCGGCAGGGTCATGACGACCTCCGGTGGAGTCTGGCCGGCGTCCCGATGACGCCGGCGGGGTCGACCTCCACCCTCGGCGACGGGCGTGCCGCCGGACATCGTCCAAAGGTGACCGGGAGCGGCCACCGAGGTGGAGGTCCAAGACCCCCCTTTCGTCGTATCAGCGCGGGCGCTCGATGACCCCGAGCACCTGCGCGCGGCCCGCCGCCTCGACGCGGCCGTGCACCCCGAGCTTCTCGAAGATGTGCGCCGACGTGCGTGCCGACGGTCTTCTCGCTGATGAAGAGCTGCCCGGCGATCTCGCGATTGGTGAGGCCCTCGGCGAGCAGCCGCAGGACGTCCGTCTCGCGCTCGGTCAGCGGCATGTCGTCGTCGTCGCGCGCCCGGGCGCCTCGGCCGCGCCCTCGCCGAGGTCCAGGCGCGCGCGGCGCGCGAGGCCTCGATCGCCTCGCGCAGCGGCGCCGCGCCGAGGGCGGCGGCCGTTGCGTGCGCCGACGCCGAGCAGCGCCGCGGCGCCGCGGCGGTCGTTCGCGGCGATCAGCAGCGCCTCCGCCTGGCGCAGCCGCGCATAGGCGGCGGGGTAGGGCTCGCCGAGATCGTCCCAGGCCGCGACGGCCGCCGCCCACGCCGCCGCGCGATCCAGATCCGGGCCTTCGGCGGCGGGCTCGCCGTCGCCGGCCAGGCGTGCCCGCTCCGCTCGCGCGAGGCGAAGGTGCGCGATCGCGTCGGGCGCCTCCATCACGCGCTCCATGTCGGCGAGCAGCGCGTCCGCGCGCGCCGCGGCCTCCTCCACCTCCTCCGGCCGGCGGAGCGCGCGGGCGCGCTCGGCCACGTCGGCCTCCGCGCGCACGCCGATCGCCAGCAGCGCGGGCGCGTACAGCGGGTCGTGCGTGCCGCCGGCCGCCAGCGCCGCCTCGACGTGCGCACGGGCCGCGCCGGGATCGCTCTCGGCGAGCGCCAGCGCCGCCCAGGCGCTGCGCGCCGGGATGAAGAACTCGGCCGGCAGCTCCTCGCCGATGAGCGCCAGCGCGCGGCCGAGGTGCTCGCGAGCGGGGTCGTGCTCGCCGCGCAAGGCGTGGAGGTGGCCCGCGCTCGTCGCCTGCATCGCGGCGGCCGTGACGCCGAGGTCCATCCGCTCGGCCGCCTCCAGCCGGCGAGCCGCCTCCTCCCAGCGCCCGAGGCGCAGCAGGTCGTCGGCCGCGTTGACGAACATGAACCGCCCGAAGCTGCCGCCCATGCCGCGCCGCGTGGCGAACCGCTCGCCCGCGACATGGCGTCGAGCGCGCCGGCGTGGTCGCCGCGCAGCCGCAGCAGCTCGCCGAGGTGCACGTAGGCGCGCGCGGTCTCCTCCCAGGCGCCGATCCGCTCGCCCGTGTCGAGCGCCTCGCGAAGCTGCCGCTCGCCGCCGCCGGAGTCACCGAGGAAGCCGAGGACGAGGCCGAGCGTCATCCGCGCCGCGACGGTCGGCGCCTCGTCGCCCGCCTCGGCGGCCTCCGCCAGCGCCGCCTCGCAGCGGTCGCGCGCCTCGTCCCAGCGGCGCAGCCCCATCAGCGCGTGGCCCTCGGCGGCGAGCAGCCGGGCGCGCTCCGCCGACGGCGCGTCCGGCAGGTGCGCCAGCGCGGTCTCGTAGCACTCGAGCGCCGCCGCGTCGTCCCACGACTGGTACTCGCCGAGCCGCTCGTACAGCCGCGCGGCGCGCAGCGGGTCGGCCACGACGTCTGCTGCTCGAGCGCCTCGCGGCCGAGGGCGACCGCGCGCTCGCGGTCGCCGGCGAAGCGCGCGGCCTGCGCGGCGAGCGACAGCAGCTCGACCCGGTCGGCGCGGTCCGGCCGCACCTGCGGCCACAGGGCGAGCGCGCGCTCGAGGTGGCCGAGCGCCTCGGCGAACGCGTAGACGCGGGCCGCGGCCCTGCCCGCCTCGACAGACGCGGCGAGCGCCGCCGCCTGCTCGCCGGCCCGGTGCCACTGGTGCGCCAGCTCGGCGACGGGCGCGCCCGTCGCCTCCAGCGCGGCGCCGAGCTCGCGGTGCAGCGCGGCCCGCTCCGACGGCACGAGCGCGCCGTAGACGACCTCCCCGATCAGCCCGTGGCGGAGCGCGACGCCGGCGTCGTCGCGGTCGCGCACGAGCAGCCCGCCGTCGAGCGCCTCGCGCAGCGCCGGCCCCAGCTCGCCGGGCGCTCGACCACGCGCTCGAGCGCGTCGTGGCGCAGCCGCGCCCGCCCGCCGCCGCCACGATCGCGAGCAGCCGCCGCGCCGCCGGCGCCAGCCGGTCGGCGCGCGCGGCCACCGCCTCAGCCACGGTGGCCGGCACGTCCCCGGCGCCGCCGGCGGCGAACAGCTCCTCGACGAAGAACGGATTGCCGCCGGAGCGGGCGTGCAGCTCCTCGGCGAGCGTCGTCGGCACCGGGCGGCCGGCGATCGCCTCCAGCTGGCGCGCGACGCCGTCGCGGTCGAGCGGCTCGAGGTCGATCCGCAGCACCACCGGACGCCGCGCGAGCTCCGTGAGCAGCAGCCGCAGCGGATGGCCGGGCGGCAGCTCGCCCGTGCGGAACGTCAGCGCCACGGCGATCCGCTCGTCACGCAGGTTGCGGGCCAGGAACGCGACCAGGTCGCGCGTTGAGCGATCCGCCCAGTGGAGGTCCTCGAGAACGACCAGGAGCGGCCGGCGGTCGCGCGCGAGCCGGCCGAGCAGGTCGAGCAGCAGCTCGCACAGCCGGCCCTGGCCGTAGCGGTCGGCGAACCGCGGCGGGCCGGCGCGGGCCGTGTCGAGCCGGAAGCGCGGCAGCAGCGCGGCGAGCTCGGCGCCGGCGTCGTCGTCGAGCGCGTCCGCGAGCCAGTCGTGCGGGATGGCCCGCAGCGCGGCGATCACTGGCGCGTAGGCGAACTCCTCGCCGCCGAGCTCGATCGCCTCGCCGTGCAGCACGAGCATGCCGCGTTCGCCCGCGCGCGCCTCCAGCTCCGTGGTCAGCCGCGTCTTGCCGACGCCCGCCTCCCCGGCGAGCACCAGCATGCGCGGGGCGCCGTCCGCCGCCTCGGCGAGCAGGGCGTCGAACGCGCGCAGCTGATCGTCGCGCCCGACGATCGTCCGGCTCGAGACCCGGCGACCCTCTTCCACCCGCGCAGTAGACCACGGTCCTGACCGCTTGGGGGATTGATCGCAATATCGGTCGCCGGGAGGCGTCGAGATCAGGCGAACGCCCGATGTGCCGCGGCGTGCGCCTTGGAAGCGTCGGGCCGTGCCGCGCAAGGACATCCAGGCCCTCCGCGCTCTCGCGGTCCTGCTGGTCGTCGTCTACCACCTGTGGGATGGCGTGCTGCCGGGCGGCTTCGCCGGCGTGGACGTCTTCTTCGTGATCTCCGGCTTCCTCATCACCTCGCACCTGGTGCGCGAGATCGACCGCACCGGGACGGTGTCGCTCGCGGCGTTCTGGGCGCGGCGGGCGCGGCGCATCCTCCCGGCCGCCCTCACGGTCCTGCTGGCGTGCGTGGTGGCGACGGTCGTGCTCGTCCCGCACAGCCGCTGGGCGCAGTTCCTCGCCGAGGTGCGGGCGAGCACGGCCTACGTGCAGAACTGGAAGCTCGCGTCGGACGCGGTCGACTACCTCGGCGCCTCGAACGCGACCTCGCCCGTGCAGCACTTCTGGTCGCTGTCGGCGGAGGAGCAGTTCTACCTCCTGTGGCCGGTCGTGCTGCTGCTGTGCGCGGCGCTCGCCCGCGGGCGGCGCGCCGCGCTGGCCATGGCGATGGGCGCCGTGACCGCCGCCAGCCTCGCCTACTCGATCTGCCACACCGCCGCCAACCCGGCCGCCGCGTACTTCGTGACGCCGACGCGGGCGTGGGAGTTCGGCGCGGGCGGGCTGCTCGCGCTGGCGCGGCCGTCCGACGGCGTCCCGGCGCCGGTCCGGGCGCTGACGGGCTGGGCGGGGATCGCCGCGATCGCCGTGACCGCGCTGTCGTACTCCGACGCCACGCCGTTCCCGGGCGTGGCCGCGCTGCTGCCGGCGCTCGGCACGGCCGCCGTCATCTGGGCGGGCGCGCCGCGCCTGCGCTGGGCGCCGACCTCGCTGATGGCGGCGCCGCCGCTCCAGCTCGTCGGCGACATGTCGTACGCCATCTACCTCTGGCACCTGCCGCTGCTCGTCCTCGCGCCGTTCGCGATCGGCGGCGAAGCCCCGGACAGGATCGTGATCCTCATGCTCATCCTCCTCGCCGCCTTCCTGACCAAGCTGCTCGTCGAGGACCCGCTGCGCCACGGCCGGCTGCTCGCCCGCCGGGATCCCCGCTGGACGTTCGCGGCCGTCGGCGCCGCCACCGCGGTCGTGCTCGGCCTGGCCGGCAACGCCTCGTCCACGCTGAAGGCGCAGTTGCGCCAGGAGAAGGAGGACACGGACGCGGCGATCGCGGCGCGCCCGCACTGCTTCGGCGCCGCCGCCCGCGAGCCGGGCCGGCGCTGCGTGAACCCGCGGTTGCGGCTGCAGGTCGTTCCGACGCCGCTCGACGCGAGCGACCGCCCGAACGCGCCGTGCACCCTGCGGCCGCCGCGCGGGCTGGTGTCCGAGTGCGAGTTCGGCGTGCCGCGGCGGCAGGCGAGCGCCGTCATCGCGCTGGTCGGCGACAGCCACGCGGCGCACTGGCGGGCGGCGCTCGCGGTCGTCGCGCGCGAGAAGCGCTGGCACGGCATCTCGATGGCCCGCGCCGGCTGCCCGCTCACGAAGGCGCGCAAGGACCTCCGCTCGCCGCAGGAGGAGGCCGACTGCGTCGTGTGGAACCGCCAGGTGCAGGCGTGGTTCGCGGAGCATCCCGACGTCCACACGGTGTTCGTCTCCTCGATCACCGGCAGCGAGTGGTTCGCGTCGGGCGGGCGCAGCGAGTTCGGCACCGCGGCCGCCGGCTATGCGCGCGCCTGGCGGGCGCTCCCGCCGTCGGTGAAGCGCGTGGTGGTGATCCGGGACACGCCGAAGTCGTCGTCGGCGACGCACCCGTGCGTCGAGCGCGCGATGGCGCGCAGGCGGCCGGCCGGCGAGGCCTGCGCGCTGCTCCGCCGCGACAGCGAGGATCCGGATCCGGCCGCCGTGGCGGCGGCGCGCATGGGCTCGCGGTCACGCGTGCGGCTGCTCGACTTCAACCGCTTCATCTGCGGCGCCCGCCGCTGCTTCCCGGTGGTCGGCGGCGCGCTGGTCTACAAGGACCAGCACCACCTGACCGCCGTCTTCGCGACGACGCTCGGGCCGTACCTGCGGCGGGCGGTCGACCGCGTGCTGCCGCGCTAGCGGACGGCGGCCGCTTCGCGCTCGGCGCGCATCCTCGCCTTGTGCGCGCGCTTGCCGGCCTGGTACTCGGCCAGCGCCTCGGGCGAGTCGACGTCGCCGAGCGTGGGATGCGGCGGCACGAGCGGCTCGGCGGCGGCGACGCCGAAGCGCTTCGCGAGCACGGCGGCCAGCGCCTTGACCTTCATCTCGCCGAAGCCGGGCAGCGCCTCGAGGTTGGCCTTCAGCTCCGCGGGCGAGCCGGCGTCGGTCCACACGCGCCCGGCCTCGCCGCCGTAGCGCTCGTTGACGTGCGCGATCAGATCCTGCACGCGCTTGGCCATCGCGCCCGGGAAGCGGTGGACCGCGGGCCGCTCGCGGAACGTCGGCTCGAGGTCGGTCGCCCCGAGCCGGCCGGCGTCGAGCGTGCCCAGCCGCTCCCGGATCACCAGCGGGCCGGAGAACGCCTTCTGCACCGTGACCTGCTGGTCGAGCGCGAAGCCGATCAACAGCGCCAGCGGGTCCTCGGCGATCAGCTGGTTGGCCTCGTCTGAGTCGGTGAAGTGCAGGCGGTCGGGCATGGGCCGATCGTACCGACCGGGCTCGGGTGGCCTCCAAGGGTGATGCGCGCGGGCGAGTGCCAGGACGAACTTCGGCTGGGTGGGGTCGCGAGGGCTGGATGCGTGCGGCGGTGGTCAACGTCGTAACGGCGCGCGGCCGGGGGGACGGTTACGACGTTGAACACCGTATGGGTGGTCAACGTCGTAATGGCCGGGCTCGGCGAGAGGCGTTACGACGTTGAACACCGCGGCCGGCCGCACCGACACCCCACCCAGCCGCAGTTTCGAACGACAGCCGCGCTCCCGAGCTCAGAGCCGCGGGCGCGAGCGCGGGAGGTTGAGGTCGATCGCCTCGATGCTCGGGCCCGGCGGCAGCTTGTCGATCACGCCGCGGATGATGCGCTGCACGTCGTACTCGTCGTGCCCGAAGTCGTTGAGCAGTGTCTTGAGCGCGTTGTACGTGACCTTGAGCTCGGGCGGGGTCAGCTCGAGCCGGTAAGCGATCTCGTCCGGGCCGATCAGGGCGGGGTCGTCGGTGGCCATCACCACTCCTTTCCGGACCGAGGCTACTCCCGCGGGGCGGGCGGTGCCAGGGGTCAGGCCGCGGCCGGCGGGGGCGGCGCGTCGCCGGGCGGCTCGGGCGCGCGCGCCTCGACCGGCTGCCCGAACTCCGGGCACGCCTCGTTGCGGCACTCCCAGTCGTGCTCCGGCCCGCCCAGCGCCTCGCTGGCCGGCTGGCCGCAGGTCGGGCAGATCGGCGGGGCAGCGCTCACCGAGCCGAGCATACGGAAGCTCAGTTGAGCCGGACGGCGCCGTCCTCGGTGAGCGTCCAGTGCGGGTTGTGGGCGATCTCCCACGGATGGCCGTCGGGATCGAGGAAGAGGGCGCTGTAGCCGCCCCAGAACGTCTCGGCGGGGTCGCGGCCGATCGTGGCGCCGGCCGCGCGCGCCTCCTCTATGACGGCGTCCACCTCCTCCGGCGAGCCGAGGTTGAGCGCCAGCGTCGCGCCGCCCCAGCCGCCGGAGTCCTCGACGCAGCTGTCCTCGGCCAGCCGCGCCCGGTCCCACAGCGCGAGCACCATGTCGCCGGCCTGGAAGAAGACGACGTCGTCCTCGGGCGCCGCCCCGGTGGTCCAGCCGAGCTGCTCGTAGAAGCGCCGCGAGCGGGGAAGGTCGCGCACGCCGAGGGTGATGAGGCTGACTCTCTGTCGCATGACGAGGAGTCTGCCTGGCGCGCCCGCTACAACGATGCACGGTGAAGGTCAGCCCCGCCGAGACCCGCGACGCGTTCTTCAGCGACTTCTACCTGCGCGCGTTCGCGAACGAGGACGACCCCGCCGCCGAGGAGCAGGCGCTCGCCGCCGTGCGGCTGGCCGGCGCGCCCGACGGCGGCGACGTGCTCGATGCGCCGTGCGGCTTCGGCCGCCACTCCCTGCCGCTGGCCGGAGCGGGCTACCGCGTCGTGGGCGTGGACCGCTCGCAGGTGCTGCTCGACGAGGCGGTCCGCCGCGCCGGGAACGCGCGGTCGCCGCGCTACGTCCAGGCCGACTACCGCGAGCTTCCCCTGCCCGACGAGAGCTTCGACGTCGCGCTGAACCTGTTCAGCTCGCTCGGCTACCTCGGCGACGAGGAGGACACCCGCGCGCTGGCCGACATCCGCCGCGTGCTGCGCCCCGGGGGCCGGCTCGTCATCGACATCGCCCACCGCGACCACCTCGTCCGCGGCTTCCGCGAGAGCGACTGGCGGCTGCTCGGCGGCGGCCGCCTGCTGCTCGAGCAGCACACCTTCGACCCGGTCGCGGGCGTCGTGCAGATGACGCAGACGCTCGTCCCCGCCGACGGCCCGCGCGAGAGCCGGACGCTGTCGCTGCGCGTGTACTCCGCGACCGAGCTCTCCGGCATGCTCGCGCGCGCCGGGTTCGAGGAGTCCAGGTGCTACGGCGACCTCGACGGCGGCGCGTTCGGGCTCGGCACGCGGCTGGTCGTCGTCGCGCGGCGCTAGGCGCGCGGGCGCCGGTCCACGCGGCGGATCCAGTCCGCCAGCCGCGGGTGCTCGTCGCCGAGCTGCTGGTAGTCGTCGAGCACGCGGTGGAACAGCTCGTCGTCGGCGGGATCGCGCGCGAGCGCGTACTTGAGGAACGGGAACGCGCAGCAGTCGGCGGCGGAGAGCTCGTCGCCCAGCAGGTGGTCGCGGCCGGCGAGCATCGCCTCGAACCGGTCCAGCGCGCCCGCCATCTCCGCGGCCAGCGCGGCGATCCGCTCGCGGTCGGGCTCCGGCGAGGCCAGCTCCGCCTCGATCGCGTTCGGCGGCAGCTTCCAGACGCGGTTGAACCAGTCGACGAAGACGTCGAGCTCCGCCCGCCGCGCCGGGTCGGCCGGGTACAGCGGCGGCTCCGGATGGCGCTGCTCGAGATGGCGGACGATCTCCATCGAGTCGGCCACGACCTCGCCGTCGTCGACGATGACCGGCACGAGGCCCTGCCCGCTCACGCGCTCGACCTCGCTGCGATCGGCGTAGTCGATCCACACCGACTCCGCCTCCAGCCCCTTGTGGGCGAGCGCCAGCGCGACCCGCTCGACGTTGGTCGAGAACCGCGCGCGGTAGAGGCGGATCACGCTTGCAGCGGGATGATCGCGCGGACCCGCGTGCCCTCGGACGGCGGGCTGTCGACCTCCAGGCGGCCGCCCAGCACGTCGACGCGATCGGCGAGCCCTCGCAGCCCCGTGCCGTTCCCGGGATCGGCGCCGCCGACGCCGTCGTCGGCGACCTCGATGCGGACCTCGCCGGGCTCGATCGTCACGGCGACGCGGATCGACTCCGCGCAGCCGTAGCGGCCGGCGTTGGTCAGCGACTCGGCGACGATGTAGTACGCCGCCGCCATCACGTCGTCGGGCAGCGGCTCCGAGCAGACGTCGAGATCGACGCGCACGGTCGACGTGGCACACAGCGACTCCAGCGCCGCGCGCAGGCCGCGCTCGGCCAGCGCGACCGGATGCAGGCCGCGGGCGAGCTCGCGCAGCTCGGCGTGCGCGGCGGTCAGCTCCTCCTCGGCGCGGGCGAGCAGCGGGTCGGACTCCGGCGTCGCCTTCTTGCGCGCGACCCGCAGCAGGTTGGAGACCGCGAGCAGGCGCTGCTGGGCGCCGTCGTGGAGGTCGCGGCCGACGCGCCGGCGCTCGGCGTCCGCCGCCTCGATCACGCGTGCGCGAGAGGCGCTCAGCGCCGCCGCGTTGTTGCGCCGCTCCAGCTCGGCCGCGGCGCGGGCGGCGAAGATCCGCAGCGCTGCGACGTCCTCGTCCTCGGCCTCCATCCGGCGGTCGTCGAGCACCGCGAGATGGCCGATGTGGACGTCGTCGGACGAGCGCAGGCACACCGCGAGGTAGCTCTCCAGGCCGAGGTCGATCGCCGCCTGGTCGTCGGGGAAGCGGGTGACGAGGTCCTCGGGGAAGGAGACGACGAACTCGCCCGGCACGAGCGCGCACGGCTGGCCGTTGGTGGAGTACTCGAAGGCCTCGTCGATGAACTTGCCGTCGTACCAGGCAGCCACCACGCTGACGTGCATGCCGGTCGGGTCGTCGGCCTCCGCGACGAGCACCATCTTGGCCGCGAGCGCCTCCGCGACGTTGCGCACGAGCGAGCGCATGAACTCGTCGCCGACCGCGCCGGCGGTGCCCTCGGCGACCGCCGCGAGCAGCTCGTGGCCGCGCAACCGTTCCGGAGCCAGGCTTCCGCTCATGGTCAGATCGTATCGGCGGCCCGGGTAGACCTCCTCGAGGCATGCCCCGCTTCGTGATCCAGCAGCACGCCGCCAGGACGCTGCACTACGACTTCAGGCTCGAGGTCGACGGCGTGCTCCGCTCGTGGGCCGTCCCGCGCGGGCCGTCGACGGATCCGCGCGAGAAGCGCCTGGCGGTAGAGGTCGACGACCACTCGCTCGACTACGCCGACTTCGAGGGGAAGATCGGCAGCGGCTATGGCTCGGGCGCGGTGATCGTCTGGGACGCGGGCACCTATCGCGCGCTCGGCGACGCTGGCGGCGGGCGACGCGTTGGACGCCGGCCATCTCTCGTTCTGGCTGGAGGGCTCGAAGCTGCGGGGCGGCTACACGCTCCACCGCACCTCCGGCGGCGCGAAGCCCCAGTGGCTGCTTGATCAAGCGGCGCGACGAGGAGGCCTCCGCCGACGACGTCGTGGCGAGCCGGCCCGAGTCCGTGCAGTCCGGGAGGACGCTCGAGGACCTACGCGACGGCTAGGGCGCCGCTCGCCAGCGCGCGCGCCACTCCGGAGCCTTCCACGGGTCGGTGATGGAAAGGTGACTTGACATCCGGGCGACGATGCGGTGATCCCTCCTCGTACTCAAGCCCAAGGCGGTCGTACCCGCGCCACTCGTCCGTGGAGATCGTGCGACGGAGGCAGCACGAACTCGCGCAGCACAGGCCCGAGCGAAGCAGCTCGAACTATCCGGTACGACTGTCGCGCGAACTCAGCCACCGCGCTCGACCGCGGCGAACACGTAGGTCTTGTCCCGCGGACCCTGCCGATCCTGATGGCGGGTAGCGCACTCCGCGCGTCGCGGCCCGTTGCTCAGCCGCGCTCGGCTTGACCCCGAAGTACGTCTCGTCAGCCTCAACCTCTCCGTACCTCGTCGGCTCGACGTCCTGGTCGATCAGCTCGTTGCGGATCTTGTTCGCCATTCGCCACGCGGTCTTCTCGTCACGCCCAGCTCGCGCTCAAGGAGCTTCGCGGAGACCGAGCAACGAGTGCTCGTCGTGTGTACATCGCGTAGTTCTCAAGCTGCAGCTATGTGGGCGAGCAGATGCATGATCTTCCCTGCCTTCGAGTGGACCTTCTGCGGCTCCGATCGCACGGTGGACGTGCCGGATACACGATCTCAGCTCCCGTCGATGGAAAGCCAGCTTGACATCCTCGTGACGACAAGCTACCTTTCCATTTTGTCAAGTTCACTTCACATCATGCGCAATGACGTCCGAACACTCCGCACCGCCGGCGGCCTCTCGCAGCAGCAGCTCGCCGAGGCCATGGACGTCTCGCGCCAGACCATCAACTCCATCGAGAAGGAGCGCTACACGCCGTCGCTGCCCCTCGCGATCGCGCTCGCGCGCTACTTCGGCCGAACCGTCGAGGAGATCTTCCATGCCGACCCCTGACTCCCGATCCACCCCCTACTGGCGCAGCCGCTGGTGGATGCCCGCGTTCTCGCTGTTCCTCGGCGCGCTCGTCCTCGCCGCGATGTGGATCGGCGGCAACCGCGACGACGGGCTGCTCTCGTTCCTGGTCTTCGTCGCTCTGGCCGCCGTGTTCGCGTTCGGCGGGCGCAGCGAGACCGTGCGCGGCCTCGGCGGCCCTGGGCGCGACGAGCGCTGGGCGATGATCGACCTCCGCGCCACCGCGATCGCCGGCACCGTCGTCGTCACCGTCGTGATCGGCGCGTGGCTGTGGGAGATCGCCCACGGCGACGACGGCAGCCCGTACGCCCAGATCGGCGCCGTCGGCGGCCTGGCCTACGTGCTCGCCGTCGCCTTTCTCCGCTGGCGCGGCTGAGCCGCTCTTGAAGGGCGCGCCGCGCGCGGCGATCGCTTACGGCGTCCGGTCGGTGAAAAGGATGAAGAGGTTGCGCACGAGACCGTGGTTGAAGCGATTGACCTCGAACCTGGTTTCCACCGGCCGGTGGTGATAGGTGGAGTGAACGACGTAGTACTTGTCGCCCGTGACGGGATCGCGGAACCTGTGAAGGCGACGGCCGTAGCGGTGGTACAGCCGGCCGATCGCACCGGCGGCGAAGATGGCATTGCCGTCGCCGAGCTTCCACGCCTGCCCCCGAGAGCTGATGATCATCATCCGCACGCGCTTGGTGTCGGAGTAGCGGTAGATGTCGAAGATGCCTCTCGCCGGGCGCTCGTACGAGATGACGCTCTCGCCGTTCGCGGCCAACGGCCGACCGAGCTTGGCTACCACCTGTGCGCGAGTCATGTCCAGCCGCGCGCCGGCCGCCCCGCGCCCGACGGCGACGGTCCCGCCATGAATCGCCCTGCTCTCGGCCGCAGTCGCTGCGAACGCCCCGGCGGCCAACGCGCAAGCGGTCACAACGACGGTGATCGCGAATCGTCGCTCCACGTGCGAGAGCAGTCTCCCACGCGCCGGTAGGCGCTGTCGATACTCGGGCGGCTCGGGCAAGCAACGGCCAGGGACGCGTGGTGAACCGTCACGTCGGGAAGGAACCCGGAATGTACGGACTCAGGCTGTTCGGATGGATGTTCGTGACGCTCGCGGCCTGCGGGCTCGTTTTCCCGATGATCCCCTTCGTCGGCAGCGGTCCAGCACGCGACTAGGATGGGCAGACCGGAGCCGGAGTCCGCGAACGCCAGGAGGGCGCGATGAGCCGCTCTGTACGTTGTTTCGTCCTCGCCGCCGTGTGTGCGATGGCCACTCTGCCGGTCGCTTCGGCCGGCGCCGTTCCGCCGAGCACCGAGGTCGTTCCCTTCGACGAGATCGAAGTCGTCGAGCCCGGTCAGGGAAGCCCGTGCTCGTTCGCGATCACGATCCATCACCAGGGCAGCTTCATCATGACGACGTTCTTCGACCGCGACGGCACGCCGATCCGCCGCCTGCTACGCAGCGGTAGCCACTTCACCGAGACCTATTCGGCCAACGGCCGCTCGCTGCGCACGGTCAGCCCGGTCCCGGCCCACATCGACCTCATCACCGGGGAAATCGTCGGCACCGGCAATCAGCGCCACGTCATCGTCCCGGGCATCGGGCCGGTCTACGCGCAGGCCGGACGCTACGTCCTCGATCCCTCCACAGGCGAGATCACCTCGTTCTCCGGACTCGACATCCCTGCCGGCGACGAGCTGTGCGCCGCGCTGTCGCCGTGAGGCGAGGCCGACCACTGGCCCGACGCAGGCACCTGTTGTGGTAGTCGGCGATGCCGTCGATGTTCTGAGTTCGTGATCGCGAGTGTCCGCAACGGGTCCTCCGTCTGGATCGTTGTCGCTGGTCATACTCCGAATGACGGCAAATCGAGCGCAGGCTATGCGAACGAGAGGGAGACCCGATGCCGCTCTATCTATCGAGGTTCAGCTACACGCCCGAGACCTGGGCCAGGCTGATCGGCAACCCGGAGGACCGCCGAGCGGCAGCTCAGGAGTACATCGAGTCCGTTGACGGGAAGCTGCACGGCTTCTGGTACGCGTTCGGTACGTATGACGGCTACACCCTGTGGGAGGCCCCCGACAACGTGTCCATGGCCGCCGTTGCGCTGGCGATCAGCGGCGGCGGCGCGCTGAGCTCGCTCGAGACGACGGTCCTCCTGACCGTCGACGAGACGATGGACGCCTTGCGCAAGGTCGAGCAGGTCCGGTACCGAGCGCCTGGCGCCTAGCCCGGGGCAGATGCGACCGTCGGGCCACCGGCGGGCGCGCTACGCTGGTCGGGTCAGACAGCGAGGGCAACCTGAGGGCGAGACCTTCAACTGAACGTCCCCTTCCCGCGAGAGCCGCCTGATCTTCTGATGGCCGAGAGTCCACCCACGGGTGGGCTTTCCGCGTTTAACGGGCGCCGCAGGCGCCGGATCAGGGCACGATGTCGTTCAGCGTCGCCGTGAAGCGCTCGCCCGACTCCTCGAGCTCGCCCTCGATGTGCAGGCGCGCCGGGCCGCTCTCGGTCCACAGCTCCAGGAAGTAGGCCCAGCCCGGCATGTTCGGGTCGTCGGACTTGTCGATCGCCTCGACCCGGTAGATCTCGCGCGGCGGCAGCACCAGCGACTCGGGGCAGTCGTCCTCGACGCGACGGCGCAAGTCCTCGACTCGCGAGCCGATTGCGGGACAGGACGCGCAGCTCCTCGTAGTCGCCGTCCACGACGAGCTCGACGATGTTCTCAAGTGCCCGGTACATCGGGTCGGGGATCAGCTCGAGACCGTCCGCGATCTCCTCCCGTCCGCCCAGCTCGTCGCCCGCCGTCAGGCTCAGCCGGTTGTAGAAGTAGTCCTCGCACGCCGCGCGCGCCTGGCGGCGGATGCCCTTGGACAACCCCGCGGCGCCGAGCGCGAAGACCCCCGCCTCGATCGCTTCCTCCAGCGTCCCCTGGCGGCGCGTGAGCTGCGCGGTCACCGCGCGACCGTGCTCGGTGTCGCGCGCCATCGATGAGCCGTCCATCAGGATCGAGGGAGCTTCGTGCCGGCTGTAGCCCGCGCACGTCCGCACCGCGGAGTGCAGGACGATGAGGTGGTCGCCCATTACGCCGGCGCGGGTGCGGCTTCGCCGGCCAAGTGCATCCGGCGATCTTACGAGCCTGCCTCCAGTACGATCCGTAGCTCCGCCTGGGACCCGCGTGGAGGGCGTTGCCACGCAGTCTAGGTGCGAGTAGCTTGGGCTCGATGCCGCGCCCTTGGCAGCATGCGCGGACGTATCACCCGTGGCCCAGCACGACGCCAGTGGTCGACGCAGTCATAGCGGTGATCGCTTTCGCGAGCGTCGTGATCGAGACAGACCCAGCGAAGGAGGCCTACAGATGGCAGCACGGATCGTGGTGACGGAGTTCGTATCGCTCGACGGCGTGATGGAGGCGCCGGGAGGCGAACCCGATTTCAAGTACCCGGGGTGGAGCTTCGAGTTCGACCGCGGTGACGACGGGAACCAGTTCAAGCTGGACGAGACGATGCGGGCTGACGCCCTGCTGATCGGACGGCGCACCTACGAGAGCTTCGCCGGCGCCTGGCCGAACCGCGAGGGCGAGTTCGCCGACAAGTTCAACTCGATGCCGAAGTTCGTCGTCTCGACGACGCTCGAGGACCCCGAGTGGAACAACACGACGGTCCTCGACAGCGGCGACGCGACGGCCGACGTGCGCAAGCTCAAGGAGGAGTTCGACGGCGAGTTGCAGGTGCCGGGCAGCCACCGCCTCGTCCAGGAGCTGATCGACAGCGACCTCGTCGACCAGGTCAACCTGATGATCTTCCCGGTGATCCTCGGGACCGGCAAGAAGGCGTTCGAGGACACGCCCGAGCGACGCAAGCTCCGGCTCAAGGAGTCAAAGCTCGTCGGCGACGGCGTCGTCGTGCTGATCTACGAGCGGGCCGCCTGAACGGCGGAGACCCTATGGTCAGACGCTGCGCTTGGCCGCGCGGCGAGCGTGACGTGGGAGCTTGTTCGGCGGCGGGTCGAACAGAAGCTCCGGCGGGATGTGTTGCAGCTCCGGCCGATCGGCGAGATCGCCTTCCACGTGCGGGAATGCGGCGAACGGCACCCCGTCCTTCCAGACCACGAGATGGAGCTCGGACGACCCGCGAAGGCTCACCTCTGCGAGCTTGCCGCCCACCTGGCGGGCGAGCCGCTCGGCGTGCTCCCGCTCACGCCGCTGCGTCTGACGACGCGCGCGTACTTCTCCGGCCGACTTCGCGACGTTGTCGACGAGCGGCTTGACCGGCACGACCTTCGACGCCGCGGCCAACCCCTTCAGAGCCAGTGGACCCCACGCCGGCATCCGCCGATTATGCCCGTGGCATGCTGGGACCAGTCGGCGGCCCCGGCGCACCGGGCGTCGGGACCGATGAATTCTCACCGCGGGAGAGGTCGACATCGACATGACCACGAGCCACGTCCTCAACACCGCCGAGGCCGACATCGCGTACGACGTCCATGGCCCCCCGCCCACCGGCGACGGGCCCCTGCCGCTGTTCATGATCGGTCAGCCCATGGCCGCGAGCGGCTTCGGCACGCTGGCGTCGCACTTCCCCGACCGCACCGTGATCACCTATGACCCGCGCGGCCTCGGCCGCAGCGTCCGCAGAGACGGCGGTGTCGACCATTCGCCCACGGTCCAGGCGAACGACGTGCACGCCGTCATCGAGGAGCTCGGCGCCGGCCCGGTCGAGATGTTCGCGAGCAGCGGGGGCGCGGTCGCCGCGCTCGCGCTCGTGGCGGCCTACCCCGAAGACCTGGTCACCTTGGTGGCACACGAGCCCCCGCTCATCCCGGTGCTCCCCGACGCGCCGGCGGCCGAGCAGGCCCGCGCCCGGTTTCGCGACGCCTACGAGGCCAAGGGGTCGGGCGCCGGCATGGCCGCCTTCATCGCGATGACGTCGTGGCAGGGCGAGTTCACCGACGAGTACTTCGCGCAGCCCGTGCCGGATCCCGTCGCGTTCGGGTTGCCGGCCGAGGACGACGGCTCCCGCGACGACCCGCTCCTCTCCGACCGGTCCTGGGCGGTGAGCAGCTATCGCCCCGACGTCGACGCGCTCGCCGCGGCGCCGACCCGCATCGTGATCGCCGTAGGCGAGGAGTCACGGGGCACGTTCACCGGACGGACCGCGGTGGCCACCGCCGAGCTCCTCGGTCGGCAGGCGGTCGTGTTCCCGAGCCACCACGGCGGCTTCCTCGGCGGCGAGTTCGGGTACGCCGGCCAACCCGAGCCGTTCGCGCGCAAGCTTCGCGAGGTCCTCGACGGCGGCGATTGAGGGCCCGGGCGAACCCGGGCCCTCCGCACCAGCGCCTACTTCGTGTACGGCCGCGCCGAGCGATTGCGCGCGCCCTTCGGCGCGGGCGTGCCCTGCGTGTACGTCTGCGGCGCCGCCGACCGCGCCCTCGAGCGCGCGGCGTCGTTCGCGATGACCCGCTCCTGGAGCTGCGGGTTCAGCCGGTCGAAGCCGACGAGGTCGGTGCGCCCGATGTCGGCCTGGAACCGCATGAAGCCGTAGGCGGCCTCCCGGAAGTCCGGCTGGCTGGCCGTGCCGTAGTTCCGGCTGAGGCCGTCGTTCGAGTACACCGGGATGTTCCCCGTCCGCCCGGACTTGCGCGGGTAGGTGTACGCCGACCAGGTGTTCGTGCCGCGCAGGTCCGCGAACGCGATCTCCTTCGGCGCCGTCGGATCGCTGAAGTCGATCACCGACGAGCCGCCGCGGTAGTACGCGTTCACGAGCAGGTACCGGTCCTTCGCCGGCACGGGGATGCCGAGGTGCGAGGAGCAGTACGTGAGCCGGTCGCCGCCCTCCGGGGCGAGCCTGTCGTTCGACGGCCGCGGGTTGCGGAACTCCGACAGCAGGTCGCCGCTGCCCGCGTCGAAGAAGAACATGTTCCCCGTCTTGAACGTCTGGAGCTTGTCGGTGCCGCCGGTCTTCGTCGTGGTCGTCGGGCAGCCGTCGCCGAACGACTCGTCGATGAAGTTGGCGACCTCGCCGTCCCAGCTGAACGTCGCCGAGTGCCAGAAGTCGACGTTGACCTGGTCGTGCACCCACCGCGGGTTGGCGGTGTCCGGCAGGCCCGTCGCCTCGTCGATGTCCCAGACCTGCGCCTGCTCGCCGCACGCCGCGCCGACCATGCCCTTGCCCGGGAACGAGCTGAGGTCGTGGCAGCCGAGGAAGTCGTCCAGCGGCGCGGCGATGCCGTGCTCGCTGACCGGCTTGTACGTGCCGTCGGCGTCACCCGGATAGACCACGGGCAGCTCCTCGACCTCGCGGGCGGCCGCCGGATCGGCGAACGGGACCTCGACGACCTGCACCACGCCGTGGTTGACCTTGCGCCCCTGCTTCGCGCCGAGCGGGCCGCATGTCGGGCCCTCGCCGAGCGGGTAGCTCGAGTTCAGCACGTACATGGAGTCGCCGCCCGGAGCCGGCAGGAGCGTGTTGGTGTGCGAGCCGCAGTCCTGGTAGACGGTGCCCGTCTGCCGCGGCGCAGCGGGGTTCGAGACGTCGAAGATCCGCACGCCCTCCCACGCGCCGTCGGGATAGCGGAAGCCGCCCTCGCCGTCCGGGACGTTCTTCGACACCGGCGCCGCGCCGCAGTTCGGGCCCGCGAGCACGCTGTCGACCGACAGGACGAGCGTGTCGGCCTTGCCGTCGCCGTTGCGGTCGAAGACCGACGGATCGCCCTGCGGCCCGTAGCAGCGGGCGTCGGAGACGAGCTTCGGCTTCGGCTTGGAGATGTCGAAGATGCGGAACCCGCCATAGTCGCCGACATACGCGTAGTCACCCCAGAACGCGATGTCCGAGCTGGTGACGTGCGTGTTCGACGCGCTGAACGGGTTCTGCGCCGTCTGGAAGTTGGCGATGAACGAGAAGTTCCAGCTGAACGGATCCGCCGAAGCGCTGAGCTGGTCAGGATCATGCGCGAGCGCCGTACCGCTGGACATGGCGAGCGCGGCCGCGCACGCGGCCGCAAGGACCTTCAACGTTCGTCTCATGCTTCCCCTCCCGAGGGACGCGATGCAGGCGCCCGTACCCAAGGCGCCCATCCATTGCGGCGCAGGCTAGCGAAGATGAGAAGACAGTGAGCCAGCCACGCCGTAGAGTCGCGCCGCCGTGCGGAGCATCGCCTCGATCGTGGTACTGACGGCCCTCGCGCTGCCGTCGAGCGCGCTGGCGCAGCAGACCTACGCCGGCCGCGTACTGGCGACGCCCGGCGTGGCGGGCTACTGGCGCCTGGGCGAGACGGGCGGAGCCGTCGCGCAGGACGCGACGGGCCGCAGCGCCGGGAGCTATCTCGGCGGTCCCGCGCTCGGCGCGCGCGGCGGCCTGAGTTTCGACGCTGACAGCTCCGTGCGGTTCGACGGCGCCGACGACGATCTCCAGGTTGGCGATTCAGCGCTCACCGCGCCCGGCACGATCGAGGGGTGGTTCTTCTGGGAGGCCGGCGTCGCCCTCATGCGGGACTCGACGGCGTCCGCGGGGTGGATCCTCGCGTTCGACAGCGGTGGGCGGGTCGCCTACCGCGTGGGCGGCACCATGTCCACCACGGCGCTCGCGACCGCCGATCTCCGCGACGGCTGGCATCACATTGCGCTGACCGTCGCGAGCGGCGGCACGTCGCTGTACGTCGACGGCGTCCCGGTCCACAGCGGCGCGGCCGCCGGCCCGGCGGCCGCGGTCATGCCGTGGCACGTCATGCGCAACGGCACGACCAACGCCCAGTACACCCGCGGGCGCGCCGACGAGATCGCGCTCTACGCGACCGCGCTCCCGGCGGCGACGATCAAGGAGCACTTCGAGACGGGTCGCGACACGAGCGACACCACGGCGCCCGCCGCGCCGTCCGGACTCCAGGCGACCGCGAAGCTGAACCGCGTCGAGCTCGACTGGAGCAACTCCGCGGAGAGCGACCTCGACGGCTACGACGTCTACCGCGCGACGAGCCCGAGCGGCCCGTTCGCGCGCGTGAACGCCTCGCGCCTGAGCGCCTCCCAGTACAGCGACACCGCCGTGACCGGCGGGACCCAATACGTCTACGCCGTCACCGCGAGCGACGTCGCGAACCGGCGCAGCGCGCACTCCTCACCGGTGACGGCGACGCCGCCGAGCACGGCGGACCTGCTCCGCGCCTACTCGCCGCATCTGCGTTACGAGACCCAGGAGACGTACTTCGCCGACTCCGCGGCGGAGATGACCGACAGCTACGTCAGCGGGTCGCGGACGAACTACCTGGTGAACGGAAGCGGGACGCGCCTCGCCGCCGCAGACCCCGCCAACCCGCTCCCGAACCTCTCGCTCGCCTTCCTCGGCGACCCCGTCTACGGGGACGGCCGGACCGCCGCGACCTCGGACTACCTCGACGCGGCGAACGCGTCCTACCAGCAGGACGCCCAGCGGATGCGCGCCGCCGGCTACGGCGATCGCGTCTACGGGCGCGCGTTCACGGCCGCCGGCAAGACATGGCTCCAGTACTGGCTGTTCTCCTACTACAACCCGCAGAACGTGCTCGGCTTCGGCGTGCACGAGGGCGACTGGGAGTTCGTCCAAGTCGGCCTCGACGCGAACGGAGCGCCGGACGTCGCGACCTACGCGCAGCACGGCGGCGGCGAGCGCTGCGCGTGGAGCCAGGTCCAGCGCACGGCGGCCGGGGCGCCCATCGTGTACGTCGCGCTCGCCTCGCACGCGTCGTACTTCTCGGCCGGCATCCACCCGCGCGGGCTGTTGCCGGACGACAACCACCGGGGCACGGGCTATCAGGTGCGGCCGTCGCTGGAGATCGTCAGCCAGTCGACGCCGTTCATGGCCTGGCGCGGGAAGTGGGGCGCGTCGTCCTCCAGCCCCATCGCTCCCCGCCGGCAAGTGAAGTGGGGCGATCCCAACGGCTTCCACGCCGGCGCGGCTGGGTGCAGCGTCGGCACGACCCAGCGCACCGCCACTGCGCGAGCACGGCGCGCCGCGCAGGCCGCGCCGGCATCGAGGCGACGCGCACGGCGACGCGAGCACGGATCCGCTACCGGGTCGCGGCGGGCGGACCGGCCACGCTGCTGGTGAGCGTCGCGCGCGCCGGCGAGCCGGACGTCGCGATCGCTCGCCGCGTCCGGGTGAGACGCCGCGCCGGCTTCGCATGGCTCGCGCTGCCCCCGCACGCCCGCGGGCCGTACGTGGTGAGCGCCAGCACGTCCACCGATCGCGGCACGCGCAGCGCCATCGCACGCGCGCCGCTGCCGTGATCTACAGCCGCGCCGACTCGAGCGACGCGATCGCGTCGTTGAGCGTCTCGCTCGGCCGCATCACGGCCGTCGCCTTGTCGCGGTCGGGGAAGTAGTAGCCGCCGAGGTCGACGGCCTCGCCCTGGACCTCCTCGAGCTCGCTCACGATCGCGTCCTCCTCGCTCGCCAGCCGCTCGGCCAGCGGGGCGAACGCCTCCGCCAGCTCCGTGTCCTCGTCCTGGCTCGCCAGCGCCTGCGCCCAGTAGCGCGCGAGGTAGTAGTGGCTGCCGCGGTTGTCCAGCTCGCCGCACTTGCGCGACGGCGACCTGCCGTTCTCCAGCAGCTCGCCGGTCGCCTCGTCGAGCGTCCGGCCGAGCACGCCGGCGCGCGCGTTGTCGTCCTTGTCGGCGAGCAGCTCGAGCGAGACCGCGAGCGCGAGGAACTCGCCGAGCGAGTCCCAGCGCAGGTGGTTCTCCTTGAGCAGCTGCTGGACGTGCTTGGGCGCGGAGCCGCCGGCGCCGGTCTCGAACAGCCCGCCGCCGTTCATCAGCGGCACGATCGAGAGCATCTTGGCGCTCGTCCCCAGCTCGAGGATCGGGAACAGGTCGGTCAGGTAGTCGCGCAGGACGTTGCCGGTGACGGCGATCGTGTCCTCGCCCGCGCGGGCGCGCTCCAGCGTGTACCGGGTCGCCTCCGCGACGGGCTTGACGAGGATCTCCAGCCCGTCCGTGTCGTGGTCGCCGAGGTAGCGGTTGACCTTGGCCAGCACCTCGGCGTCGTGCGCGCGCGTCTCGTCGAGCCAGAACACGGCCGGCGCGCCCATCGCCCGCGCGCGCTCGACCGCCAGCCGCACCCAGTCGGAGATCGCCGCGTCCTTGGTCTGGCACGCGCGCCAGATGTCGCCCGCCTCGACCTCGTGCTCGAGCAGCACGGCGTCCGACGAGTCGACGACCCGCACGGTGCCCGCCGCCGCGACCTCGAACGTCTTGTCGTGGCTGCCGTACTCCTCGGCCTTCTGCGCCATCAGGCCGACGTTCGGCGTCGTGCCCATCGTCGCCGGGTCGAACGCGCCGTGCTCGCGGCAGTGCTCGATCGTCTCGGCGTACAAGCGCCGCGTACGAGGAGTCGGGGATGACGGCCTTGGCGTCCTGCTGCTCGCCGTCCGCGTTCCACATCTGGCCGGACGTGCGGATCATCGCCGGCATCGAGGCGTCGACGATGACGTCGCTCGGCACGTGGAGGTTGGTGATGCCGCGGTCCGAGTCGACCATCGCGAGGCCGGGGCCGGTCTCGTAGGCGTTGCGGATGCCGGCCTCGATCGCCTCGCGCTGGTCGTCCGGCAGCGACTCGATCGCCTTGAGGATGCTGGCCATCCCGTCGTTCGGGCTGGCGCCGGCCTCGGCGATCGTGTCGCCGTGCTCCGTGAACACGCCCGCGAAGTACGAGCGCACGACGTGGCCGAAGATGATCGGGTCGGAGACCTTCATCATCGTCGCCTTCAGGTGCACGGAGAACAGGACGCCGCGCTCCTTGGCGTCGGCGATCTGCTGCGACAGGAACGCGTCGAGCGCGCGGCGGCGCATCACCGCGGCGTCGACCACCTCGCCGTCGAGCACTCCGAACGCCTCCTTGAGCACGGTCACCGCGCCGCCGGGCGCGACGTACTCGATGCGGATCTCGCCGTCGCCCTCGATCGTGACCGACTTCTCGGTGGTGCGGAAGTCGCCGACGCCCATCGTCGAGACGTGCGTCTTGGACTCCTCGGACCACTCGCCCATCGAGTGCGGGTGCTTGCGCGCGAACGCCTTCACCGACGCGGGCGCGCGGCGGTCCGAGTTGCCCTCGCGCAGGACGGGGTTGACGGCGCTGCCCTTCACGGCGTCGTAGGCGCGGCGCGCGGCCTGCTCGTCCTCCGTCCGCGGGTCGTCCGGGTAGTCGGGGACGTCGTAGCCCGCCTCCTGGAGCTCCTTGATCGCCGCCTTCAGCTGCGGGATCGAGGCGCTGATGTTCGGCAGCTTGATGATGTTCGCCTCGGGCGTCTTGGCCAGCTCGCCCAGCTCGGCCAGCGCGTCGGGTACCCGCTGCTCGTCCGTGAGCCGATCGGGGAAGTGGGCGAGGATCCGGCCGGCCAGCGAGATGTCGCGCAGCTCGACGTCGACGCCCGCCCGGCCCGCGAACGCCTCGATGATCGGTAGGAACGAGTGCGTCGCCAGCGCCGGCGCCTCGTCGGTGTACGTGTAGATCAGCTTCATGGGTGGATCGGCCACCCTAGTACGTACCCGGTCAGCAGGACTCGACAGGCCCGACCGCGGCGACGTCGTCGAGCGAGACGACGACGGGCGCCCCATCGACCTCGATCCGCAGCGCTCCCGGCGCCGCCTCGGCGAGCGCGCCGCACCAGCTCTGGCCGTCCGCGGCCTGGACGGCGACGAGGTTGCCGCCGCCGTCCTCCTCCTGCGGCCACCACCCCGAGGCCGTGCCGAGGGCGAGCGCCGCGAGCGCGGCGACCGTCAGCACGAGGCCGGTCCGCAGCCGCCGTCCTTCCAGCTCGACCAGCTCCCGCTCGGTCGCTACGGCCGGCTCGCGCCCGCCGTAGAGCGGCCAGGCCACTCGCGCGACGACGAACATCGCGGCCAGCGCGAGCACCAGCGCGGCGAGCGCCAGCAGGCCGGCCCAGACCTGGATCCACATCGGGTTGTCGGGCCGGCCGCCCTGGAGCACGCCGCACAGCCCGATGAAGCCGACGACCGCCAGCTGGAGGCTCTGCCAGCCGCGCGCCGACGCCCGCAACTCGGCGAGGTGGCTCTCCGGTTGCGGGCGATCGGGCTCGGTCATGCGCTAACGGCGAGCGTACATGGCGTCCTGGGCGAAGCCGTCGTGCGGGGCGCCGGTGTACGGGTCGATCTGCGGCGAGACCGCGCGGCGGTTCAACCCCGTCCACACCACGTGGGTCCGGCCGGTCGTGTCGACCGCCAGCCCGGTGTAGTCGCCGTGGAACTGGTTGCAGTCCTTGCCGCTGGCGTCGGTCACCGGCGGGTCGGTGTAGCCGGCGGGACCGCACACGCGCGGCCAGTTGGGCACGTCGACGTACTGGCCGGACCAGTGCGTGACGGACACGTCGACGTTCTCCGTCGCCCCGAGCGCCTGCCGCCCGCTCGGACCGATGAGCACGTGGTGGAACGTGTCGTTGGCCGGGATCGCGCCAGCGCCGGCAGGGACGTCGTCATGGTCGTAGGCGACCCGCAGGCTCCCGTCCGGCGCGTGGTCGGCCCACGCGAACCAGGCGTGTCCCGGCGTGGCGTCGACGACCTGCCGGCCCGTCCAGGTCGCGCCGCGGTTGGTCGACTGCACCTTGTAGACGTTCAGCTCGCTGCCGGGGCCGGCGTCGCACGGGTCGTAGTCCGGTGCGCTGCCGGGCACCTCGCCGACGCACGCGGGCGTGGCGTTCGGGTTCGCCGTCCCGCGGTCGGCGAAGACGACCTCGATGTGCGCCGGGTTGGTCGGATCGGCCGAGATCGTGCCGATCGACGTCCAGCGGATCTGGTGCCCCCAGACCGTCTGGCGCCCGATCACGGAGTACGGCGTGTCGCTCAGCCCATCCTCCAGCTGGACCGCCGCGACCGGCGCGGTGAACGACTGGCCGCCGTTGCTCGAGCGGATGACCATGACCTGCTGGTCGAAGTCCTGCGGGACCTCCCACTCGTCCTCGTTCTGGGCGTTCGCGTAGTGGACGTAGAGCGTGCCGTCCGTCGCGACCTCGGGGATCGAGAAGGAGTCCTCGTCGCACTCGTTCGCCGCGCCGCTGCTCTGGAACGAGCACAGCGGGCTGGAGCCGGAGATCTCCCTCGGCTGCGACCAGGTGAGGCCGCCGTCGTCCGAGAACGCGAAGTAGATCGGCGACTCGGCATAGGAGCCGTGCAGCCCGTTGAGGAACCGGCTCACGGTCAGGTACGCGCGGCCGTAGAACGGCGACGACGGGTTGTTGTCGACGGTCAGCCACTCCTTGTCGTAGAAGACGGCGCTGTTGGCCGGCCCGATGCCGGTGCCCTTGCCCTTGAACACCGTCACCGGCTCCGACCAGGTCCGGCCGCCGTCGGACGAGCGGCTCACGGAGACGTCGCCCTGCGAGACGTTGGCGCCACCGAGGCCGGCGTTGTTCTCGAGCTGCGCCATCATCGCGACGCCGTGCCGGCGGTCGAACGCGGGCGAAGGGTCGCCCGCGCTGCGGCCCGAGTGGACGGGGATCTGCCCGTCGATCCAGCTCGCGCCGCCGTCGAACGAGGTGAAGAAGCCGGTGACGATGATCGCCTGCCGCGCGCCGGTCGAGTTGTTGAACCGGTAGTAGTAGTCGTTCGAGCCGGCGACGACGTGGTTGGGGTTGGTGGGGTCGACGGCGACCGCGATCTCGTTGTCGGGCGCGAAGTCCTGCCCGTACGTGGACACGTTGCAGCTCATGTCGACGGCCGCGGCCGGCGCGCCTGCGCTCGCACAGCGGAAGTTCTCGATCTGCGACTTCGAGAACGGCGCGCCGTTCGACGTCTGGCCGCTCCCCTCCGGGGCGTCGAACGGCGCCCGGTCGAACGCCGGGCTGTAGAGGTGGGAGGTCCCGAACGGCCGGTCGATCGCCGCGGCCGGAGCGGCGAGCGCGGCGACGATCGCCCCGGCGGCGATCACGGTACGGACGGCGGCGCGACGACCTGGCATACGTCCTCCCCTCAGAGCTTTGTGGCAATCCGACCACCCCCCGCGCCCACGGTCAAGGGATGGCGCCAAGGTTCTGCCAAGAGCATCCCAAGGCGCCTCGGCGACAGTGCCGCCGTCCACCCGACCCAACCGGGAGAGCCCAGATGCTCAAGCAAGGCATGGCGATGGGGTTGCTCAGCGCCACGCTCCTCGTGCCCGCCACGGCGTCAGCCGCAGACGGGAAGTCAGGCAGTGCACAGCCGCCGGCGCCCCAACAGGAGCGACCGGCGACGCTCAACCTCGCGGCACGCCAGGCTCCGGCCTCGGACTTCGCCGCCCTCAAGGCGAAGGCCGCAGCGAAGGGCAACGTGCGCGTGATCGTCGGTCTGAAGACCAAGTTCACCGCAGAGGGCGGCCTCGGCGCGGCCGCCGCCCGCGCGCAGCACGCGCGGATCGCCTCAGCCGGCAAGGCCGTCACCAGCGCGCTGGCCGGCACGAAGCACAAGCTGGTCCACAAGTACTCCACGGTGCCCTACGTCGCGCTCGAGCTGTCCGCGAACGCGGTCGAGAAGCTGCGCCAGTCCGGCGCGGCCGCCAGCATCGAGGAGGACACGCTCGCCAAGCCGCTGCTCTCCGCCAGCACCCCGCTCGTCGAGGCCACCGAGGCCGCCTCGCTCGGCCGTGACGGCACCGGCCAGCACGTCGCGGTCCTCGACACCGGCGTCCAGAAGACCCACCCGTTCCTCCAGCAGGCCGCGGGCGGCTCGAAGGTCGTCTCCGAGGCCTGCTTCTCCGGCAACGCCAGCTGCCCCGGCGGCGTCACGAGCTCGACCGCCGTCGGCTCGGGCGTCAACTGCACGTACGCCGCCAGCGGCTGCCGTCACGGCACGCACGTCGCCGGCATCGCCGCGGGCCGCGGCGCCGACGTTCTCGGGCGTCGCGCGTGACGCGAAGCTCATCTCGATCAACGTGTTCTCGCGCTTCACCGGCGCGCAACTGCGTCGGCGCGGGCGAGGACCCCTGCACGCTGAGCTTCACCAGCGACCAGATCAAGGGCCTCGAGCGCGTGTTCGCGCTGCGGAACGACGCTCCGCATCGCGTCCGTGAACATGAGCCTCGGCGGCAGCAAGTCGACGGTCAACTGCGACACCGACTCGCGCAAGCCGATCATCGACAACCTGCGCTCCGTCGGCATCGCCACGGCGATCGCCTCCGGCAACAACGGGTTCGCCGACGGCGTGAGCTTCCCGGCCTGCATCTCGTCGGCGATCACCGTCGGCTCCACCACCAAGACCGACGCGATGTCGTCGTTCTCGAACTCGAGCCCGCTGGTCGAGCTCCTGGCGCCCGGCTCGAGCATCAACTCGTCCGTCCCGGGCAACGGCTTCGCGCGTCTTCAACGGCACCTCGATGGCCACCCCGCACGTCGCGGGCGCGTGGGCGGACCTCAAGGAGGTCTCCCCGGGCGCGTCGGTCAGCACGGTCCTGTCGGCGCTCCAGTCCACCGGCAAGCCGATCACGGACGCGGACAACGCCGTGACCAAGCCGCGCATCCGCGTGCTCTCCGCCTCGACGAGGCTGGCCGACACGGGCATGAAGCCCGGCGCCGGCTTCATCCTCCAGGGCGGCGAGATGGCCTCGGGCGGCGTCGGCATGGCCCACCGCCTCGGCGCTCCGGCGGCCAACACGATCACGATCTCCGGCCTCCCGGCCGGCGCCGTGGTCCAGCACGCCGCGCTGTACTGGATGACGATCGGCGGCCCCGACAGCTCGATCGTGTTCCAGGGCGTGCAGCCGGGCCGGCACGCTGGTCGGCGCCTCGCGTGACACCTGCTGGAACATCAACCAGCTCGGTCCGAACCGCGTCTACCGCCACGTGCTGCCCCTGGGCGTCGTGACCGGCAACGGCACGTTCTCGATCAGCGGCGTCGGCGGCACCCCCGCCGGGGCCGACGGCCAGGGCGCCTCGCTGGTGGTCCTGTACCGCGTGCCCGGCTCGGTGCGCACCGGCCGCCTGATCATCCGCCACGGCGCGGTGAGCGCCACGGGCGCGGGCCAGGTCATCAGCAACACGTTCAGCGGGCTGAACGTGCCGTCCGAACCCGCTCCGCGTGCGCCTGCACGTCGGCATGGGCGACGGCCAGTCCGGGCGACGGAGGGCGCGATGCTGTTCAACGGCGGCGCCGTCTCCCCCGTCGACTTCTACAACGGGACCCGCGGCCCGATGTGGGACGACGACCGGATGATCGTCCCGGCCGCCAGCCTCCCGGCCGGCACCACCACCCGCACCAACCGCCTCAGCGTGGGCACGGACTGCCTCGCGATGGCGTACTCGGCGCTGGCGTACCAGACCCAGCCCTAGGGCGAGTCAACCAGCAGCATCTCGTGGGGGGCCGGCCGCAAGGCCGGCCCCCCACAGCCGTTCTCGCAGGCCCGACGCGCGGGCGATCGGCCGCGCCACCGCCGCGCGGATCGCCTCCTCGGAGCCGACCAGGATCAGCTCCTCGCGCGCGCGGGTGATCGCCGTGTAGAGCAGCTCGCGCGTGAGCAGGCGCGAGGCCGGGTCCGGCAGCAGCACCGCCGCGGTGCCGAACTGCGAGCCCTGCGCCTTGTGGACCGTCATCGCGTAGACGGTCTCCACCGCCTCGAGGCGCCCCGGGCTGAAGCGCTCGACCGCCCCGCCGCGCCGGAACGCCGCCGCCGGCCGGCCCGTCGTCCCCGGCGACCACGACGCCCGCGTCGCCGTTGAAGAGCCCGAGGCCGTAGTCGTTCTTGGTGACGAGCAGCGGGCGGCCCGCGTACCAGCGCGCCTCCGCGCCATAGCCCGGGACGGCGTCGGCGAGCCAGCCCTCGACGGCACGGGTCCACGTGGCGACGCCCGACGGCCCGTGGCGGTGCGCGCACAGGAGCCGGAAGGCGTCGAGCGCCTTCAGCGCCGCCTCGTCGTCGCCCGCGCGGCCGGCCTCGAACAGCGCGCCGCCGGCGGCGACGGCGGCGTCGCGCACCGGGCCGAGGTCCTCGCCGTCGAGCCAGGTGACGCCCTCCGGCGCGCTCGCCAGCGCGTGCAGCACGGCGTCGGCGTCGCCCGCCCGCACGGCGGTGGCCAGGTCGTCGATCCCGCGGCCGTAGCGGTGGACGCGCTCGAGCACGACGATGCCCTCCCCCGTGGCGGGGCCGACGATGTCGCCGAGGACGGCGCCCGCCTCGATCGAGCTGAGCTGCGCCGGGTCGCCGACGAGCACGAGCCGCGCCTCCGGCCGCACGGCCTCGAGCAGCCGCGCCATCAGCGACAGCGAGACCATCGAGGTCTCGTCGACGACGATCGCGTCGTGCGGCAGCCGGTTGCCGCGGTGGTGGCGGAAGCGGCTGTCGCTGCCCGGGCGGCGGCCGAGCAGGCGGTGCAGCGTGGTGGCGTCCAGGCCTTCGAGCAGCGCGCGGACGCCGGAATCCGACGTCGAGCACGCGCGCCTCCTCCTGGACGGCCTCGCGCAGCCGGTTGGCGGCCTTCGCCGTGGGCGCCGCCAGCGCCACGTGCGGCGGCGGGCCCGGCTGCTCGGCGAGCAGTGCGACGATGCGGGCGACGGTCGTGGTCTTGCCGGTGCCGGGGCCGCCGGCGATCACGGCCAGCCGGCGCCGCAGCGCGGCGGCCGCGGCGCGCCGCTGGAGCTCGTCGCCCGGCCCGAACAGCCGGTCCAGCCCGTCCTCGAGCCGCGCCTCGTCGATCTCGCGCGCGCCCGCGAGCGCTCGCAGGTCGTCCGCGGTCTGGCGCTCCTCGCGCCAGTAGCGGTCCAGGTAGACGCGGCTGCCGTCGAGGTGCAGCGGCCCGCCGGCGAGCGGGCTGCGCGCGAGCCGCTCGATCCACTCGCCGGCCGGCGGCCACGGCAGGGCGCTCACGTCCACGGGCTCCTCCTCGCCCGCGTCGACCACGGTCGTCTCGCTCGCCGTCGCGAGGTCGACGTAGACGTGCCGCAGCCGCGGCGCGCGGACGGCGAGCGCGGCGGCGAGCAGCACCCACGGGTCGTCGTCGCCGGCGAGCGCGGCGAGCCGCGCGGCGACGTGGACGTCGGCCGCCGCCAGCACGCCCGCCTCGTTGAACGCGCGCAGCGCGCCGGGAGCGGCCGCCGCGAGGCGGGCGTCGAAGGCGTCCTCGATCACGCCGCCGCCCCCGTGTCGAGCAGGTCGCTGAGCGCCGCGATCATCGCCCCCGGCGGGCGCCAGGCGAGCACGCCGCACGGGAGGCCGTCCGCGCGCGGGACCTCGGGGCCGGTCATCCCGCGCAGGAACAGGTACAGGACGCCGGCGAGGTGGCGCTCGGGGTCGTAGCCGGGCAGCCGCCAGCGCAGGTAGCGATGCAGGGCGGCCTGGTAGAGCAGCGCCTGGAGCACGTAGTGCGCGTGGACCATCTCGGTCGCCAGCGCGGCCGGGCGGTGGTGCCACGCCGTCAGCGCCTCGCCGGGCGCGGCGAGCCAGTTCGTCTTGTAGTCCGCGACCGCGAAGCGGCCGTCCGGCAGCCGGAGCACGACGTCGAGGCTGCCGGTCAGGAACCCGCGCACGGTGTGGCGCAGGCTCGCGTCGGCCAGGCGCGCGGCGTAGGGCGCCAGCGGGTCGCCGGCCGGGAGGTGCTCGGCCAGCAGCGCGGCGACGGCGGCGAGCGTGAGGCGGCCCGTCGGCTCGTCACCGCCGGCGAGCGGCAGCTCGAAGGCCAGCTCGTCGAGCCTGTCCGCGCGCGCGACGTCGCGCAGGCGCAGCTCGCCGGCGCCCGGGCCGAGCGGCGTCTCGATCGCCGCCTTCAGCCCGGCGACGACGTGCGCGGGGTCGCCGACGTCCGTGCTCCGGCGCGCGAGCTGCGCCTCGACGTGCATCGCGAGCTCCGCCTCGAGGTCAGGCGCGGCGAAGTCGGCCGCCTCCAGCACGCGGTGGACGAAGGTGCCGACCCGTGCGCCGACGGGCATCTCCGCGAGCACCGCGGGCGTCCCGTCGCCGTCTCCCGTCACCGCCGCGGCGGGCACGTCCGGCTCGTCCTCGATCAGCGCCTCCTCGGGCTCGCTGCCGACGCGGGCCTCGTAGGTGGCGGCGGTGATGTCGCTGAACGAGGTCCGGCGCCAGCGCCAGTCCAGCTCGCGCTCGAACGCGGCGGCCGCGAGCACGGCGGGGTCGGCCGGCGGCGGCGACCACGCGCGCGGGATCTCCAGCGTCGCGCGCTCCACGCTGACGTGCTCCGACGCCAGCTCGCGCAGCCGCGTCGTGGCCTTGACGTCGCTCGGCGTGGACGGGCCGCGCGGCGCGACCGTCCCGTCCTCCGCGCGCGCGAACAGCAGCCGCGACAGCGCCGAGTCGCGGCTGTTCGCCGTGCCCGCCCACCAGACCACGGCCTGGTGCCTGGCGCGGGTCAGGGCGACATAGGCCAGGCGCAGGTCCTCGCCGCGCTGCTCGACGAGGTGCTGCTGCGCGTGGGCCGGGTAGTCCGGCCCGCCGAGCGCGACGTCGATCGTGCGTGCGTCGTCGTTCGCGGGGTCGTGGAAGAACACCGGCCGGCGGTCGTCGCCGATCCACGTCGGCTCCCACAGGTACGGGTGGTAGACGATCGGGAACTCCAGCCCCTTGCTCCGGTGGATGGTCAGCACCTGCACCGCCTCCTGGTCGGACTCCAGGCGGCGGCTGCGCTCCTCGTCGCCGGTCTCCTGCTCGGCGGCGGCGATCCGCTGGCGCAGCCACGAGGTGAGCGCGGCCGGGCCGAGCCGCTCGGCCGCCGCCGCGCCGTGCAGCAGCTGGCCGACGTGGCGCAGGTCGGTCATGCGCCGCTCGCCGTCCTCGAGCGAGAGCAGGCGGCGCGGGCAGGCGCTCGACCAGCGTGATCGTCTCCACCAGCGCGGCGACGCCCTTGTCGCGCAGCACCCGCGCCCACTCGTGCAGGCGGCGGTGCACGTCCTCCAGCTCGGCGTCGGGCGCGAGCGCCACGCGCTCGGCGTCCCAGCCGAGGAACGGGGTGAGCGCGACCGCGCGCGCCCGCGCCGATGAGGTCGGGCGCTCGAGCGCCTCCAGCAGCCGCAGCCAGTGGCGCGCGGGGTCGGAGCCGAAGACGCTGCCGGCGCCGTTGATGACGGCGGGGATGTCGACGGCGTCGAGCGCGTCGCGCACGAGGCCGCGCCTGGCGGTGGGTGCGCACGAGCACGGCGACGTGCCCGGGCATCACCTGCTCGCCGTCGACGGTCGCGCGCGAGGACAGCAGCGTCACGAGGTCGCCCGCGAGGTCCTGGGCGATGTGGCGGCGGGCGGACTCGTTCGTCGCGTAGCCGTAGCGCGTGCGGTCGATCGACGGGTCCTCGCGGTCCACGACGCGGAAGCGCAGCGGCGCGGGGCGCGGCGCGCCGTCGAGGCGGACGCCGTGACGCGCGCGCACGCTGCGGTACTCGATCCCCTCGTGGCCGAGGCGGGCGTTGCCGAACAGCGCGTCGTAGGCCTCGAGCAGCCCGCGGTCGCTCCGCCAGTTCTCGTCGAGGCTCTCGATCCTGCCGGCCGCGCGGGCGGCCTTCAGGTACGCGTAGACGTCGGCGCCGCGGAAGGCGTAGATCGCCTGCTTCGGGTCGCCGATGAGGACGAGCGTGGACTCGGTCGCCGAACGCGCGCGCGACGATGTCCCACTGCACCGGGTCGGTGTCCTGGAACTCGTCGACGAGCACGACGCGGAAGCGCTCGCGCAGCCGCTTCACCGCGACGTCGCCGCCCGGCCCCTCGAGGATCTCCTTCAGGCGGGTGAGGAGGTCGTCGTAGGTCATGACCGACAGCCGCCGCTTGCGGCGCTCGAGCTCGTCGCGTACGGCCTGGGCCAGATTGCGCCGCATCGCCTCCACCGTGCCGTCGGGCGCGTCGCGCGGCTCGATCGGCGCGGACGGGTTGTCGACCGCGACGCGGCCGATCCGCTGCGCCTCCTCGCGCCCGAAGTCCGCGCGCGCCTCCCAGTGGAAGCGGCGCACGTAGAGGTCGTCGACCACCTCCTCGACGAGGTCGGAGATGTCCTCGACGAAGGTGACGTCCGGCTCGACGTCGCCGGCCACGCCGAGCCCGCCCAGCACCTCCTGGCAGAAGCCGTGGGTCGTCGCGATCGTCGCGCTGTCGAAGTCGGCGAGCGCGGCGGCGAGGCGCGCGCGGCGCTCCTCCACCTCGGCGCGCGTCGCCGCGCGCGAGCAGCTCGACCACCGCGTCGCCGGGCGTCTCCCCGGCCAGCGCGCGGGCGAGGCCTCGCTCCGTGCCGACCAGCCGCTCGCGCACGCGGTCGCGCAGCTCGCCGGTCGCCATGCGCGTGAAGGTGACGAGCAGCAGCTGGTCGAGCGGCGTGCCCTCGGCGACGTAGCGGGCCGCGAGGGCGGCGATCGTGTACGTCTTGCCCGTGCCGGCGCTGGCCTCGAGCACGTTGACGCCGGTCGGCAGCGGGCCCGTGACCTCGAATGCGCTCACGACTCGCACCCCGCCACGCCGCTCCACAGCCGCCGCGCGAGCCGGCCGAAGCGCGTCGGCTCCTCCGCGTGCCAGTCCTCGCCCGGCTGCGGCGGCGAACCGCAGCAGCTCGTCGAACGAGCGGACGCCGTCGAACGCCATCCGGTGCTCGGGCCGCTTGTCCTCGCCGTCGAAGTTGAAGCGCGAATCCCACTCGCGGCGCGCCGCCTCCTCCCCGCGCTCGACGTAGGCGGCGGCCGGGCCGGTGGCCAGCGGCAGCGGCTCGCGCAGGCCGCGGCGATGGAGGTCGAGCAGCGCCTCGAGGTGCTCGCGCGCCTCGTCGGGGTCGATCGCGGCGTAGCGGACCGTCCGCACGGGCTCGTCGGCGGACGCCGGCGCGCGGCCGATGAGGACGGCGCGGAAGCCGCGTTCGGGGTACGCGACCGTGAGCGCCAGCCAGCGCACCCAGGTCGCGATCCGGTGGCGGGCGCTGATGCGCGCGTAGCGGACCTCGCGCAGCGTGTCGCCGTGGACGCCGGCGACCGTGCCGCGCAGCTGCGCCGCGCGGACGTCGACGGTCTCGCCGTCGCCGCGCGCGCAGGCGAGCGCGGCCGTGGCGATCGCCTCCACCTCGGGCGCGAGCTGCCGCAGCACCGCCTCGCCGAGGTGCCCGGGCGGCAGCAGCCCGCGGGCGCGCTCGGCGGCGAGGCAGGCGTCGAGCTCCGCGCCGCCCAGCCGCGCGGCGAGCAGGCGCGCGCCGAAGCCGGAGCGCTCGAGCGCGGTCAGCTCCACCGACAGCGCCTCGGCCAGCTCGTCGTCCTCCTCCCACAGCGACATGCGCAGCCGCTGGCGCACGAACGCGCTCACCGGCCGCTCCGCGAACGCGACGAGCTGGTCGAGCTCGACGACCCCGTCGTCGCGGCCGGGCAGCGGCGCGGGCAGGAAGCTGGCGGGCGCGGCGCGCGGCGCCTCGATCGCCTGCGCGCCCTGGAGCGTCACGCGGTCGAAGCCCCACGTGCGATCAGGCACCAGCGCGCCGGCGGTGAAGTTGCGCGGGTCGAACGGCTGGAGCGGGTGCTGGACGACGAGCCGCTCACCGCAGCGCTCCTCGATCGCGTCGAGCAGCTCGCCGACCGGCACGGCGGGCGGGCGCGGCGTGTTCGTGCGCTCGTCCTTGCCCGTGTAGGTGACGATCAGCCTGTCCGTCGCGGCCATCAGCGCGTCGAGCAGCATCTGCCGGTCCTCCATCCGGGAGTCGCGGTCGCCGACGTGCGGGTCGCGGAGCACGAGGTCGTCGCCGTCGCGCACGGCCTTGCGCGGGAACTCGCCGTCGTCGAGCCCGAGCAGGCAGACGACGCGGTGCGGGACCGACCGCATCGGGACGAGCGTGCAGATCGTGAGGTGGCCCGTGCGGAAGTTGGTGCGCGTGGGGCGGCCGCCGAGGCGGTCGGCGAGCAGCGCGCGGACCTCCGCCAGCGCGAGCGGCGTGGCGGCGGCGCCGGAGACGCCGGCCTCGGCGACGATGTCGTCGAGCAGCCGCTGGAGCTCGGCGCGCTGCCAGGCGTCGAGCGGGCCGGCGGCGGTCAGCGAGTCGGCGGCGGTGGCCAGCGCCGCGGCCCACGCCTCGACCGTCATCGGCTCGGCCATGACGTCGACGGCGGCGCGCAGGCGGTCGATCAGCTCCGCGAGCCGCCCGGCGAGCTCGATGTCGCCGCTGCCCACGTCGTCGAGCGGGAGCACGCCGCCGAACAGCCGCTGGCCGTCCTCCGTCATCGCGACGCCCAGCAGCAGGCGGTCCAGCCCGGCGCGCCAGGTGCCGGCGTCGAGCTTGTCGAGCTTGAACGGCCTGCGGTGCGCCGCGTCGAGCCCCCAGCGGATGCCGCTCTGCGCGCACCCACTCCTGCGTGCGGGCGAGGTCGCCGTCGTCGAGGCCGAAGCGGCGGCGGACCGGCTCGCGGTCGGCCAGGTCCAGCACCTGCGCGGCGGTCAGCCGCTGGTCGGCGAGCTCCAGCAGCCGCGCGACGAACCCGAGCAGCGGGTTCGTCTGGCGCAGGGAGCGGTCGGCGAGCCGCACGCGCAGGTCGGGCGGCCGCAGGTCCTCCGGCAGGTCGGCGAGCTCGTCGTCGTCGGGGCCCGCCTCGCCGGCTCCGAACGTGGCCTGGATCAGCGGCGCGAACGTCTCGATGTCCGGGCACATCACGATCACGTCGCGCGGCTCGAGCGCCGGGTCCTCCGCGAGCAGGTGCAGGATCGCGTCGCGCAGCACCTCGACCTGGCGCGCGCGGCCGTGGCACGCGTGGACCTCGATGCTGCGGTCGGGCGCCTGGTCGGGCGCGGCCGGGGCGGGCGCGTCGGCGCGGACGTCGGCCTGGATGCGGGCGAGCAGCGTGTCGCGGCGCTGCGGCGTCGGGTGGTGGTGGTCGGCGCCGGCGGCCGGGCCGGCGACGAGCTGGAGCTCGCGGACGTCCTGGCCCCAGGACGCGAGCAGGCGGTTGACGGGGAGCGCGCGCGTGGCGTCCTCCTTGCGGCGCACCTGCCGCGGCGCGCGCGCGACCTTCTCCCACAGCGCCGGCGAGGGGTGCAGCAGGAACAGGTGGATGTCGCGGTGCGCGGCGAGCGCGCGCAGCACCTGGAGGCGGCCCGCCGGCAGCCGCGTCAGCCCGAACACGGCCAGCCGGCCGGGAAGGTCGACCAGGCCCGGCTCGGCGGCGAGCCGCGGCGCTCGCGGCGTCGATCCGCTCCGCCGGGTCGGGCTGGTCCACGCGCTCGCGCAGCCGCCGCCACAGGTTCGCCTGCCAGCGCGTGTCGTGCGGGAGCTTCTGACCGGTCGCGCCGACGTCGCGACCGCGCGCCCACGCGCGCACCATCGCGGGCCGCTGGAGCGCGTAGCGGTCGTACAGCTCGGCGATGTGGCGCACGCTCGCGAAGCGGCGCGACTGCCGGGCGGCGTCTGCCGTGTCCACCGTGGCGCCGAGATGCGTCGCGAGGTTGCGCAGCCACGGCTCGTGCAGCGCGCCGTCGACGACCTCCAGCAGCGGCCACACCAGCCGCTCGGGCCGCCACGCGTCGGCGTCGGGCTCGATCCCGGACGCCATAGCGACGGCATCCTCGACGAGCCGGCGCGGCGACGGGAAGTCCACGTTCGCGCAGATCCCGTCCGCCCGACCGGCCGACGCGCCGAGCCCGGTCGAGAGCCGCTGGGTGAGCCAGCGCTCCATGCCGCGCGTGGGCACCGCGATCACCTCGGGAGCGAACGGATCCGCCGGCGGCTCGGCGAGCAGCGCACGCAGCGCCTCGACGAGGCCGTCGGCGCGCTCGGCTCTGTGGACGTGCAGCACGGCGCATGACCTTAGGCGGCGCGCGGGAAGCGCATATCGCCCGCCTCGGCGCTCTCGCCTTGGCGATCAGGGGATCCAGGCCCCAGGGGCACCAGTGGCTCGAGTCCACCCCGGACTGGGAGCGCGATCCCGGCCGACGGGCTGCCGCGGTTCCAGCAGCGTCGGCAGGTCGTAGCGGGCGCGGGCGGATCGCCGCCGCCGGCGCCTTGAACGGCGGCTGGGTGGGGGAGCGAGGGAGCCGCCCGCGGCGTCGCCTTCAGGCCGCGCGGGCACGACGAGGTGCGAGTTTCTTACCTGGCCGCTACACCGCATCTCGCGGCGCGCGCTCGCGGAGGTGCCGGGCTTCGTCCCGCTCAGCCGACAAACTCGCGTCGCGCGGAACGGCACGGACCGCTCGACGACGTCGCGAAGCCGGAAGGCGACGCCGCCCGGGCGGCCGCCGCATTCACCCGCCACCCACCGCCGTTCAAGACATCTCAGCGCACCGGGGCACCGGCGGGTGCCGGCCAGCCGCGCCGCCAAGACGTCTCGAGGCCGCACGGGCACGGACGTGGATCACGGCCGGCTCGCCGGTCGCCGTCGACGCCCGCCGGGCCGCCGTGGCTTCGACGACGACTACCGGAGCAGTTCCTGCACCTGGCCGGGTGGCGAGCTAGGGCACGACCAGAGCGACGGCTGATCGCGCGGCGCCCCGCCCGAACGAACGGCCCCGCCGGTCAGGCGGGGCCGTTCGTTGCGAGGACCGTGGGGCTCCCGCCTAGAGCGAGGCCGCGCTCCCGATGAGCCGGGACAGCTTCGCGCGGGGGAGCGTGCGCTCCTCGCCGCCGACGTCGAGCACCGTCTTGCCGTCGACCGTGCGGGCGTGAGCCGTCAGCCAGTCCTTCCCGACGACCGTCGCCGACGTCACGTCGTCCGCGACGAGGCTCTGGATGACGACGTTGCCACCAGGGCCGCCGTCGATGGTGTCGTTGCCCGGCCCGCCGAGGATCACGTCGTCGCCCGCGCCGCCGAGCAGCACGTCGTCACCGGCGCTGCCGACCAGCACGTCGTCGCCGTCGCCGCCGTCCGCGGTGAGGCTGGATCGCCCCGGCGGCCAGGCCGGAGGCCTCCACGACGTCGTCGCCGGCCAGCGCGTTCACGCGCAGGCGGTCGTTGGCAACCTCGGCGCCGGTGATGTTCACCCGCGCGGCGAGCCCGAGCACCGCCACGCCCGTGGCGTCGCCGGTGACGATGCTCACGTCGTCGCCGTTCGTGCCGGCGACGATGACGTTGTCGGCCGCGGCGTCGCCCGCGCCGCCCGCGGCGGCCAGGTTGGTGTTGACCTCGGTCATGTCCGTGCCGCTGAGGTCGTTGACGCGGACCGTGTCGGCGCCGCCGAGGGCGTTGAAGTCCACGCCCTCGATGTCGTTGAGGTCCATGGTCACGTTGGCGATGTCGCGGAAGAACCGCACCCGGCCGCCGTTGGCCGACATGTCGATGTTCTCGGCGACGTTGGCGCCGTTGAACCGCATCGCGTCGAAGCCGGCCTGGCCCTCGAGCGTGTCGTTGTCGTCGCCCGGGTTCCAGACGAAGGTGTCGTCGCCGGCGCCGAGCAGCGCGACGTCGTCGCCGTCGCCGCCGTTGACGAGGTCGTCGCCTTCGCTACCGAGCAGCGCGTCGACGCCGAGCCCGCCGTTCTCCGTGAGCTGGATGCCGTCGGCTTCCAGCGACGTGGCGTTGATCTGGTCGGCGCCGCCCTGCCCGTTGAGCGTGAGCCGGTCGTTCGCCTGCTCCTGGAAGAAGACGTTGACCGTCGACGTGAGGCCGAAGACGTTGACCCCGCCGGCGTCGCCGGCGGCACCGAACGTGTCGTCGCCCTGGGTGCCGTTGACGGTGACCGTGTCGGCCGCGCCGTCGCCGCCGCCGTTGGGCCCGCGCAGGTCGAGGCCGATCGGCGTGACGTCGGTGCCGCTCAGGTCGCCGACGGTGATGTTGTCGGCGCCGCCCAGCGCGCGGAAGTCGATGTCCTCGACGTCGTCGAGGTCCATCGTCACGTTGGCGACGTTGCGGAAGAACAGGACGCGCCCGCCGTTGGCGGCGATGTCGACGTTCTCGCTGACGTTGGCGCCGAAGAACAGCATCTCGTCGCTGCCGTCCTGGCCCTCGAGCGTGTCGTTGCCGTCGCCCGGGTTCCACTGGAACACGTCATCGCCGCCGCCCATGAACGCGACGTCGTTGCCGTTGTCGCCGAACACGAAGTCGCCGTCGGCGCCGCCGAGGAAGACGTCGGCGCCTTGGGAGCCGAGCAGGTCGTCCTCACCGGCGCCGCCGTCGACGGTCAGCTTGATCACGCCGGCCGGCAGCGTCGTCGCCGTCACGCGGTCGTCGCCGCCGAGCGCGTTGACCACCAGCGCGTCGTTGGCGCCCTCGGCGTTGGTGATGCTCACCTGCGCCGCGCAGCCCGATCACCGAGGCCGAGCGTGCCGGCCCCGACCACGTCGATGAGGTCGGCGCCGTTGGTCCCGTTGACGATGACGGTGTCCGCCAGGCCGTCTCCGGCGTTGCCGCCGATGGTGCCGGCCAGGTCGGGCGCGACCTTCGTCACATCGGTGCCCGGACAGGTCGTTCGACGGTGACCGCGTCCGTGCCGCCCAGCGTCGTTCAGGTCGACGATCTCGACGTCGTCGATGTCCATCACGATGTTGCCGAGGTTGCGGGTGAAGCGCAGGCGCCCGCCGTTGGCCGAGGCCTCGAACATCTCGTTGCCCGCGCTGCCGTTGAACAGCATCGTGTCGCTGTTCGCCTGACCCTCGACGGTGTCGCTGCCGTCACCGGGATCCCACTGGAACGTGTCGTTCCCGGCGCCGAGGAAGGCGACGTCGTTGCCCTGCTGGCCGTCGACGAAGTCGGCGCCGTCGCCGCCGCGCAGCGTGTCGATCGCCGTTGCTGCCGAGCAGCGTGTCGTTGCCGGTCCCGCCGTCGACGGTGATGGCGATCAGCGCGGCCAGGTTGCCGGTCGCGGAGAACCGGTCGTCACCGCCGTTGGCGTTGAGCACGAGCTGCTCGGACGTGCCGATGTCGATCGAGAACGGCGCCGGATCCAGGCGGTCGAACCGCACCCGCGTCCCGTTGGCCGTGGTCGTGAACTGCTCCGTACCGCCGCCGCCGTTGACCTCCACCGTATCGGTGCCGGCGCCGCCCTCGTTGAGGTCGGTGTCGTCGCCGGGATTCCAGATCATCCGGTCGTCGCCGCCCTCGCCGAACGACCTGGTCGTCGGCGTCGCCGCCGGTGACCCTGTCGTTCTCGGTCCCTCCGAACAGCAGGTCGGCGCCGCCCTTGCCGAGCAGCGTGTCGTTGCCGGACTGGCCGAAGAGCTGGTCGTTGCCGGCGCCGCCGTCGAGCGTGTCGTTGCCGGCACCGCCGAACAGGTTGGCCCGCGGGAGCGCGCCGTTGGCCTGGTTGAGCGTGACCGCGTCGTTGCCGCCCTGGCCGAAGACCTGGATCAGCGCGGTGTTGGCGACCGTCGGCGTACCCGCCGGCGACGGCGACGGCGCCGCCGTTGACGAGGAGCTGTCCTGCCGCGTTGCGGCTGACGGTGATCGTGTTGTCGTTGACGTCGCCGAACACGGTCAGCACGCCGGAGCTGGGGCTGAAGCTCGCGGTGACGGCGGCATTGGCGGGCACCGCCGTAGCGGCGAGGACCCCGGCGGTCAGCGCGGCGCCGGCGAGCAGCCGGCGCGCCGAGCGTCGCCAGTCGTTTCCTGCTGTCGATTTCATCTGTTCTCCGTTGAGGGGATGGACGTCCGGAAGAGCCACGAACTTCGAAGACGCCGTCCGGGGCGCCGCTATTCCCCGCCGCGATCAGAGCGTCAAGGCGCCCGGGCACTCGTAGCGGGCGCCCGCCAGGAGTAGAGTCGGCGGCAGAAGGAGGTCGATGGCCGTCCTGATCCTGGCGCTGCTTCTCGTGGGCCTCGCGCTGCTCGTGGCCGAGGCGCATCTGCCCACGTTCGGGATCGTCGGCGCGGCCGGCGTGGCCGCGCTCGCCGCCGGGATCGTGCTGGCGCTGGTCGGCGCCGGCGGGAGCCTCGCGCTGGCGCTCGGGGTCACGCTCCCGCTGGCGGTCGCGGGCGGCGCGCTCGGCTTCGTCGCGGTGCGCAAGGCGCGCGCGGCGGCGCGGCGGCAGGCCCGCTGCGGCGCGGAGGGGCTCGTCGGCCGGCTCGGCGTCGTGCGGCGGCCGCTCGATCCGCAGGGTCAGATCATGGTCGACGGGGAGCTGTGGCGCGCCCGGCGGTCATGGGCCGAGGAGGACGAGCCGGCGCCCTCCGAGGGGGAACCGGTGGTGGTCGACGACGTGCATGGCCTGACGCTCACGGTGCGCCGGGCCGAGCTCTGGGAGGTGGAGCGATGACCGTGCTGCTCGTGTTCCTCGCGGTGCTGGTGTCGGTGGGCCTGGCGCTCGCCGCGGCCTCGGTCCGGATCCTGCGCGAGTACGAGCGCGCGGTGGTGTTCCGGCTCGGCCGGCTGATCGGCCAGAAGGGCCCCGGCCTGATCTTCCTGATCCCGGCGGTCGACCGGATGGTGCGCGTCGACCTGCGCACGGTCGTGCTCGACATCCCGCCGCAGGACATCATCACCCGCGACAACGTGACCGCGAAGGTCAACGCGGTCGCCTACTTCCGCGTCGTCGACGCGTGCAGCGCGATCGTCGAGGTCGAGCGCTACCTCGCCGCCACCTCGCAGATCTCCCAGACGACGCTGCGGTCCGTGCTCGGCAAGGCGGAGCTGGACATGCTGCTGGCCGAGCGCGAGCGGCTGAACGAGGCGCTCCAGCAGATCATCGACGAGCAGACCGACCCGTGGGGCGTGAAGGTCACCACGGTGGAGATCAAGGACGTCGAGATCCCCGGCGCGATGCAGCGGGCGATGGCGCGCCAGGCGGAGGCCGAGCGCGAGCGCCGCGCGAAGGTCATCCACGCCGAGGGCGAGTTCCAGGCCAGCCAGCGGCTGCGCGACGCGGCGAAGGTGATCAGCGAGGCGCCGTCCGCTCTCCAGCTGCGCTACCTCCAGACGCTCACGGAGGTCGGCGTCGGCCAGAACTCGACGATCGTGTTCCCGCTGCCGCTCGACCTCATCAAGCCGTTCCTGGAGACCGCCAAGCCGGAATCGCAGGCGGAGCCGAGCGACGAGCGCAGCGGTGACGAGCGCAGCGCGGAGCTCCCGGCCGCCCCGGAGCCCGCGGCGGTCGGCGCGGGTACGCCCGAGGTCAGGCCCGCGTCTGGGCGGCGTCGGGCGACGCCTCCCAGAACTCGTCGAGCTTGACGGCGTCCTGGCGGTCGAGCTTCCGTGAGACGGCCCACATCTCGACCGGCTCGTCGCCCTCGTTGCGGTGCGATCTCGGCGTCCCCGGCGCCACGCGCGCGACCGAGCCCGCGCCGACCTTCCGGACCTCGTCGCCGAAGCGCATCGTCAGCGTGCCGCGGCAGATGACGTAGAGCTCCTCCAGCTCGCGGTGGTAGTGGCCCGTGCCCTGCTCGAAGTCGGAGTGCGGCGGCACGCGGATCAGCGTCACCGCCAGCTGCTCGGCGCCCAGCGCCGCGCCGAGCGGCCGGAACTCGCCGGGGACGTCCGTGCCCGCGTAGACGTCGTCGACGTCGTCCGCGCTCACGACCGCGTAGTCGCTCATGCGGGCGATGCCGTCATCGCGGGCGCGTCCGCGACGCGCCGCATGCCGCGCTCGACCGCCTCGACCAGCGCCGGCCGCAGCTCCGCGGCGGCGACGATCCGGTCCACCGAGCCGACCTCGACCGCGCGCTGCACGCTGTGGATCCCGTCGAACTCCGCGGCGAGCTGGCCGAGCTTCTCCGAGCGGACCTCGGCCCAGCGCGTCTCGCGCTCGGCCCGCAGCCGCTCGCGCTCGGCGCCCTCCGCGGCGCCGATCCGCTCGTCGAGCTCCGCGATCCGCTCGTCGTCGCGCGTGCGCGCGTCGACCTCGCGGGCGAACACGACCGCGGCGGCCGGCGCGCCGCCGATCACCGAGGCGTGCGCGCCCTCGACGGCGATCGACTCGAGGTTCTCGTTCAGCCGCCGCGAGAAGACCACGAACGCGCCGCCGTGGAAGCGGGAGATCACGCAGAAGACGATCGGCCCGTCGAAGTTGACGATCGCGCGCCCGATCTCGGCGCCGTACTCGAGCTGGAGCCGCCGCATCGACTCGGGCGAGCCGTCGAAGCCCGCCAGGTTGGCGAGGACGACGAGCGGGCGCCGCCCCGACGCTGCGTTGATGGCGCGCGCGACCTTGCGCGAGGACTGCGGGAAGAGCGTGCCCGCGCTCCACTGCTCCGGGCCGTCGGCGGGCACCGGCCCGAACCGCGGCAGCGGCCGCGACTCGATGCCCAGCATCGCGACCGGCCAGCCGCCGAGGCAGGCGTCCCACACCACGGCGTTCTCGCCCTCGCGCAGCCCGGCCCAGCGCTCGAGCGGCTCGTGGTCGGCGTCCATCACGGCCCGCATCACCGCGCGGACGTCGAACGGCTTCTTGCGGCCCGGGTTCGTGTCCTCGGAGAAGATCTCGCCGACGGTCTTCAGGTCGGACTCCGGCGTCCAGTGCGGCGCCGGGCGGACGTCGCGATCGACGGGGTCCTCCGTGGGCGCCCGGCGCGGGAACCGCTCGCCCGGCGCGACGTAGGAGCGCTCGTAGTACGCGAGCAGCGTCTCGCACGCCCCGGCGATGTCCGTCGCCCAGTACTGCGCCTGCCCGTTGGGCCCCATCACCCGCTCGTAGCCGCCGATGCCCAGGTTGTCCTCGGCCGAGACGCCGCCGGAGTAGTCGAGCGCCTGCTTGCCGGTGAGCACCATCGTGCTCTCCGGCGTCATCACGAGGATGCCCTTCGTGTGCATGAGCATCGTCGCCTCGGCGTTCCAGTACGGCTGCGCGCCGACGTTGATGCCGCTGACCACGACGTTGATCTCGCCGCCCGCCTGCGTGAACTGCACGATCCGGCGCAGCGCGGCGGCGACCCAGTCCATGTTCTCCGTGCCGGAGTCCATCGCGATCCGGGCGCCCGAGGAGACGGCGAACCACTCGACGGGGACGCCGAGGCTCTCGGCCATGTCCAGCGCGGCGATGACGCGCGCGCATTCCGGCTCTGCGAGCGAGCCGAGGCCGCGCGTCGGGTCGCCGAGCAGCGCGACGCGGAGCATGCCCTCGGGGTGGCGCTCGGTGCGGTTGCGGATGAGCCCGACGACGATGCTCGCGCGGTTGGTGGCGGGCGGGCGGTCGACCGGGACGAGGTGTCCTTCGTCGTCGAGGTCGTGCTCGACGAACTCGCCCGCCGGGATCGCGGAGCCGCGCGCGGCGCGCCGCGGCGCGAGCAGCTTGACGATCTCCGCGGGATGGAGCGTGCCGCGCCGGCGCGCGGAGATGATCCGCTGGGCGCCCTCGTCGAGCGGCTGGAGCGCGCGCGTGGGCGGGTCGTCGACCTCGACGCTGACGCCGCGGCCGGTCGGGCTGAAGATCCGCAGCGTGCGGTCGCGGCCGTCGATGTTCGCGTGGAGCTGCACCATCTCGAGGCCGAGCCCGGCGCTCATGCGCGCGAAGCGGGCGATGATCTCGGTCGCCTCGTGCGGCGCGAACTCCATCGGCGGCCAGGCGTAGAGCAGCAGCCGGTTCCAGTGCAGCCGCTCGCGCGGCGAGCGCCGCGCCTGGAACGACAGCATGGCCTCGAACGCCTCGCGCACCATCCGCTCCAGCTCCGGCAGCGCGATGATCCGGCCGTCCTCGTCGCGGACGGGGGTGAGGTCGCGGACCTCCGCCAGCGCGACGAGCCGCTCGTCGCGCGGGTTCTCGTGCGCGGCGGCGCGGAACAGGTAGACGTCCTCTGCCGACGGCAGCCGCTCGAGCGCGAACTCCGACAGGCGCCAGACGTCCATCCGCTCGGCCATCATCGGGTGCATGCCGCGGAAGTCGCTCGCTTCCGTGAACGCTCCGTCGTCGCCGCGCGAGAACGTGAGGACGTCGACGGGCTCGCCGACGAGCACGAACGCGACGCGGGCGACGTTCGCGGGCAGGTCGGCGGCGGCGAGCAGCTCGGCGTGCCGCTCGGGGTCGGGCCGCTGGAGGTAGACGTCGGCGATCAGCGGCTCGCCCTCGGGCAGGCCGGCCGCGTGCGCCGCCAGCGCGCGGAAGGTCGTGGGCAGGTCCTCCGGCTCGCCGAGCGTGGCGGCGACGTGGCGCCGCACGCCGTCGTGCACGTAGGTCGTGAGCACGAACGGGACGCCCTCGATCAGGCGCTGGTCGATCCCCTCGAGCGGGCGGATGCGGTAGTAGCGCCGCGTCATCGCCTCCACGAGCGGGCCGCCGGAGCCGATCCGGCGGCCGAGCAGCGGGGCCAGCGGCTGCGGGCAGCCGACGAGCGCGTCCAGGTGCCCGTCGCGGTCGGGCGCGCCGTCGGCGAGCGCCTCGAGGTGCTCGGCCATCTCGTCGTAGACGCCCTCGCGCGCCGCGTCGAGCGCGGGCGCGTCGCAGCAGCGCCAGCGGACCTCGCGGGCGAGCTCGGCGATGGCGGGCTCGCGCGGCGCGAGCGTCGCCTCCACGCGGTCGAGCACGGCGCGGAAGGCCTCGCCCTGCTCGCCCTCGAGCACCTCGGCCCGCTCCAGCCGGCGCGCGAGGATCGAGCGCGCCGCGTCGCGCGCGGTCTGCGCGCGCTGCTGGGCGAGGAACAGCCGGTAGGACGCCTCCTCGAGCGGGCCGCTGCGCTCCAGGCTCTCGATGCCGTAGTGCGCGAGCGCGCGCTCGAGCGCGGCGACGTAGCGGGCGGGCAGGCCCTCGCCGGCGGGGTCGAGCGAGTGGAGGAACGCGTGCAGGTGCTCCTGCGGGCTGCCGAGCGCCTCGTCGAGGTCCAGGCCCTCGGCGTGGGGCCGGTTGAGGCTGCGGACGTCGGCGTAGAGCTCGAGCAGCCGTCGCTCGGCGGCGAGGTCCTCGGGGGCGGCGGCGATCAGCTTGCGCGCCTCCGCGGCCGTGAAGTCGTAGCCGAGCACGAGCCACTCGAGCTGCTCCAGCGCGGGCGGCGGCTCACCGGCGTCGCCGTCGAAGCTCACCCGCTCGGCGTCCGGGAGCGTCCTGCGCGTCCTCCAGCGGCTCGATCTGGAGCAGCGGCTTGCCCGCGGGCACCTGCGCGTTGGCCGAGACGAGGACCTCGCGGACGCGGCCGTGGACCGTCGCGGTCAGCGAGCTCTCCATCTTCATGCTCTCCGTGACCGCGACGACGTCGCCGGCCTGCACCTCGTCCCCCTCGGAGACCGGGATCGCCACGACGACGCCCGGCGAGTGGGCGCGCACGAGCCCGCCCTCGTCGCGCGAGATGCGGTGCGGGACGCCGTTGACCTCGACGAGCAGGTCGGCGTCCTGGACCGCGGTCATCGTCCGGTAGGAGCGCCCGCCGTAGGTGAGCCGGCGCTCGTGCTCCGTGAGCTGCTCGACGGTCGCCTCGATGCGGGCGCCGTCGACCGTGACGAGGTAGCGGCGCGGGCCGGTCTGCGAGACCGTCAGGCGGTAGCTCGAGCCGCGGTGGAGCACGTCGACGGTCTGGTCGGCCTCCGCGTCGGCGTGCGGGCGGCCGCGGCGGGCGAGCGCGTAGAAGCGGGCGCGAGCGGCGGCCGTCGCCTCGTCGGTCAGCGCGATCGCGGCCTGCACGAGCGCGGCGTCGGCGTGGCGCACGGGCTGCACGTCGCCCGCCGCCTGGAGCCGGTCGAGCCAGCCGGTGTCGACGCGGCCCTCGCGCAGCTCGGGACGGCCGAGCAGCTCGAGCAGGAAGCCCTGGTTGGTGGTGCCGTCGTCGATCGCCACCATCGTGTCCGCGACGGCGCGGCGCAGCCGGGCGATCGCCTGGGCGCGGGTGTCGCCGTGGGCGATGATCTTGGCGATCATCGAGTCGAACTGCGACGGGATCGTGTCGCCCTCGGCGACACCGCTGTCCACGCGCATGCCCGGGCCGCTCGGCAGCCTGAGCAGGCTGATCCGGCCGGGCGCGGGCGCGAAGTCGCGCGCCGGGTCCTCGGCGTTGAGCCGGACCTCGATCGCGTGGCCGCGCGGCGGCGGCGGGTCGCCCTCGAGCCGGCCGCCGGCCGCGACGTGCAGCTGGAGGCGGACGAGGTCCACGCCGGTGACCGCCTCGGTGACGGGGTGCTCGACCTGGAGGCGCGTGTTGACCTCCATGAACGAGAAGCGCCCGGTCTCGGGCTCGTAGAGGAACTCGACGGTGCCGGCGCCGCGGTAGCCGGTCTCGCGCGCGAGCCGCACGGCGGACTCGGCCAGCTCGCGCTCCTGCTCGGGGGTGAGCACGGGGCTGGCGGACTCCTCGACGACCTTCTGGTGGCGGCGCTGGTAGGAGCAGTCGCGCACGCCGAGCGCCCACACGCCGCCGTGGCCGTCGGCGATCAGCTGCACCTCGACGTGGCGCGCGGCGCCGACGAGGCGCTCCATCAGCACGCTCGGGTCGCCGAACGCCTGCGACGCCTCGGCACGGGCGCGCTCGAACGCCTGCTCGAGCTCCTCGGCCTTCTCGACGCGGCGCATGCCGCGGCCGCCGCCGCCCGCCGCCGCCTTGATCATCAGCGGGAAGCCGAGTTCCTCGGCGTGGCGCGCGGCCTCCTCGGCCGTCTCGACCGGGCCGCCGCTCCAGGCCGCGACCGGCACGCCCGCCTGCTCGGCGAGCCGCTTGCCCTCGATCTTGTCGCCGAGCGCGCGCATCACGTCCGCCTCGGGGCCCACGAAGACGATGCCGAGGCCGGCGCACAGCTCGGCGAACGCGGGGTGCTCGGCGACGAAGCCCCAGCCGACCCAGGCGGCGTCGGCCTTCGTGTCGACGAGCGCGCGCTTGAGCTTGCCGTAGTCGAGGTAGGCGGAGAGCGGGTTGCCGTCCGGGCCGGTGCCGGTGGCCGGGCCGAGGTCGTAGCGCACGTCGGCCTGGCGGACGAACAGCGCGTGGCGCTCCTCCTCGGTGTGCAGCGCGATGACCGTGATCGGGGTCTCGCGCTCCTCGTTGAGCTCGCGGACGGCGTGGATGGCGCGCATCGCCGCCTCGCCGCGGTTGACGATGGCGAGCCGCTCGAACGGTCGTGTGATCGAGGTCACTCCTCCTTGGTCTGACGGGTGTCAGGCCTCACCTTCAAGGGTCCGGCGCGCCCGTCCCCCGGTGAGGGGGGTGAACCCGCCATTTGTCGGGTTGGTTCGCTCCCGGGGTCGGGCGGGGGCCTCGTAGCTGCTGAGGTCGGTGACGGATGCCGGAACGCCTCTCACCCCTCGACGCCTCGTTCCTCGCCGTGGAGAGCACGGCCGCGCCGATGCACGTCGGCTGGGTGGCGAGCTTCGAGGCCCCGGAGGGCGGCGCGCGGCCGGGGTTCGACGAGCTCGCCCCGCACATCGCGGGGCGGCTGGCGCATGCCCGGCGCTACCGGCAGAAGCTCGCGCCGGTGCCGCTGGGGGTGCACGAGCCCGAGTGGGTGGACGACCCGGACTTCGACGCCTCCGCCCACGTTCTGCACGCGCCGGGCGACGACCTCGACGCGCTCGTCGACGACATCTTCTCCACGCCGCTCCCGCGCGACCGCCCGCTGTGGCAGATGTGGATCGCGGACGAGCTGCCCGGCGACCGGTGGGCGCTGATCGGCAAGGCCCACCACTGCATGGTCGACGGCGTCGCGGTGGCCGAGCTGGGCAAGCTGATGCTGGACGCCGCGCCGGACGCGGGCGCCGAGCCGGACGGCGGCGCCGTCGCCGGCGCAGCCGGCGCCGTGCCGGACGGCGGCTCCTCGCCGGAAACCGGCGCCGCGCGGCCCGCCCGCGAGTCGTCGGGCCGCGGCCGTTTCGCGCGCGCGGTGGCCGACCGCGGCGCGGAGCTCGCGCGCGCGCCGGCGCGGGTCGTCGGCTCGCCCTCGGGCGTCCGCGGCCTCCCTGGCGCGGCGAGCCGCGGGATCCGGACGCTGTCGCACACGCTGCTCCCGCCCGCGCCGGGCTCGTCGCTCAACCGCCCGGGCTCGGCCCGGCGCCGCCACGTGCGCGTGACCCGGTCGCTCGACGACGTCCGCGCGGTCCGGCGCCGCTTCGGCGTGGCGCCCAACGACGTCGTGCTCGCCGCCTGCGCCGGCGCGCTGCGGCGGCTGGCCGAGCGCCGCGGGGAGGTGCCGCAGCCGCTCAAGGTGATGGTCCCGGCCGACGTGCGCGGCAGCGGCGACGCCGACACCGGCAACCGGATCTCGTTCGTGTTCGTCGAGCTGCCGTGCCACGAGGCGGACCCGGTCGCGCGCCTCGAGGCGATCAACCGCGCGACGGCCCGCCGCGGCCGCGACCGCGACGCGGAGGGCCTCGACGACGCGTTCAGCCTCCTCGCCCTCGCCCCGCGCACCGTGCAGCGGGTGCTCGCCCACGCCTTCGCCCACCCGCGGCTCTCCAACCTCACGATCTCGAGCGTGCCCGGGCCCGCCGTGCCGCGCTACCTGCGCGGCTGCCTCCTGCGCGAGGTCCACTCCGCCGTCCCCCTCGCCGAGCGCCACGCGCTCTCGATCGGCATCGTCATGGTCGCGGGCAACGCGTGCTTCGGCATCAACGCCGACGCCGGCGTCCTCCCCGACGCCGACACCCTCGGCGAGGACCTCGGCACGGCGTTCGACGAGCTGCTCGCCGCCTCTGCGCGTCCGTAGGCCGGGGGCGTGGCCCCGGCGAACGTCAACGGCTCTCGTGGGGGAGCGAGGGGGTGTCCCCAACGTCACTCGGCGTCAGGCCGAGCGGGCCGTTTGTGACGTTGGGGGTCTATACGACCCCCAACGTCACTTTCGCCCCGGCCAATGTGTCGCCGTGTGACGTTGGGGACACCCGCTTCCCCACCCAGCGCCGTTGACGTTCGCCGCGGGCCACTCCCCCGGCTCGCGCCCCAGGAGACTCGGGCACCATGTCCCGATGGCGGTGATGGTCGACGACCTTCGCGAGTACCCGCACGCGCCGGCTCCCCGTGAAGCGGTGGTGCCACATGGCCAGCGACAGCGGGTTCGAGGAGCTGCACGCGTTCGCGGCGCGGCTCGGCATCCCCCGCGGCCGCTTCCAGGGCGACCACTACGACCTGCCGCCCTGGCTGCGCGAGCGTGCGATCGCGCTCGGCGCCGAGGAGGTCCGCACGACCGACCTCACGATCCGCATGGCCGGCCCGCGCGGTGACCGCGTCCGCGCGCGCCGCGCCGCGCGCCGGGCGCGCGCCTCAGACCTTCGGTAGGTCCGCGAACCCCTTGCGGTGCTGGAGCGGGTCGTGCTCGCAGATGTCGCCGACGCGCGGCTCCGCGAGCCGGATGAGGTCGCGCGGATCGAGCCGGACGGCGTGGCGGTGGTCGCCTCCGGCGCACACGATCTCGCCTGCGTAGAGGAGCCGGACGTCGATCACCTCCGGCATCGGCAGCATCGGGCCGACCGGCGGGAGCGCGCCGACGTCGAAGCCCGGGAACGCGCTCGCCATCTCGTCCTCGCGGGCGAGGCGCAGGTGGGTCGTGCCGCCGAGCAGCCGCCGGGCCGCGTTCATGTCGAGGCGGTGGTTGGCGGGGAGCACGGCGATCCGCCAGCCCCCGCGGTCGTGAAGCGCGAGCGTCTTCGCGGAGTGGCGCGGGTCGGCGTGCACGGCCTCCGCCTCGTCCAGCGTCGAGTAGGTCGGCTCGTGCTCGATCACCTCGTGCTCCACCCCGGCCTCGCTCAGGAAGCGCGCGACGAGAGCGAAGCCCTGCTCGCTCGATGAGGGTTGCTGCGCGGTCGCCATCGGTTCACCTCGCGATCAGGGTTGGGGCACGGTGCCGGCGAAGTCCCGCGCGCCCTTGCGGGCGGTGACGACCGTCACCGGGAGGCCGAGCTTCTGCACGCGCGCCGGCAGGTCGATGTGGAGCCAGTGCGAGACCCGCGCCGGCAGCGTCGAGATGATGATCTCGTCGTACGCGCGGCTCTCGAGCGCCGCCTCGACGGCGCGCAGCGGGTCGTCCCCGCCGATCAGGCCGTCGACATGGCCGCCGGCGGCCTCCTCGAGCAGCGGGATCGCCAGCTCGAGCGACACCGCCGCGTGCTCGGTGTCGGCGTCCCAGTACGTGCGCGGCACCAGCAGCGTGAACCGGCACGGCCCGCGCGCCGCGCGCTCGCGGACCTGCCCCAGCAGCGCCGGGGTGGCGGCGGTGCGGTTCGCGACGACGAGGACGTCGCGCGTGTCCGACTCCTCACTGGACACACCCCTCGTCCTACTCCCTCGGCCGCCAGTCGTCAAGCGCGGCCCGGACGCCGCGGGAGCGGGCGCGTGACGAGCCCCTCGGAGACCGCCCAGTCGATCGTGCGCCGGAACGTCTCGGCCACCGGCGTGTACTGGAGGCCCAGCTCCCGGGTGGCGCGCGAGCCGTCGTAGCGGTGCCCGTGCAGGATCGTGCCGATGCGCGCGCGGCACAGCGACGTGCTGCGCCCACGGAGGCGCGCGACCCCCTCGGCCAGCGCCGCCGCCGCGCGCGCGACGCCGAACGGGACGATGCGCACGGAGTCCTCGACGCCCGACAGGCCGGCGACGATCGCGAGCGCCTCCTCCGACGGGATCGTCGCGCCGTTGAGCACGTACCGCTCGCCGGCGGCGCCGCGCTCGGCGGCCAGCAGGTGGCCCTCGACGGTGTCGGCGATGTCCACGACGCTGACGTAGGTGTCGACGAACGCCCGCAGCCGCCCGTTCAGGTAGGCGATGATGATCTTGCCGTTGCCCGAGTCGCGTCCCGGCCCCTGCACGGAGGACGGGTTGACGGCCACGACCTCGACGCCCAGGCGGCGGGCCGTGTCGAACGCGGCCAGCTCGCCGACGTGCTTCGAGCGGTCGTAGACGGAGAGGTACGAGCCGCGGTGGGCGGTCCGCTCGTCCCCGACGGTGCCGGCGGGCTCGCCGACCGACGCCGCCGACGAGGTGAGGACCATCCGCGGGACGCCGGCGGCCGCCGCCGCCCGCACGGCCGCCTCGGTCCCGCCGACGTTCACCCGCAGCAGCATCTCCGGGTCGGCCGGGCAGTGGGTGTTGACCCCGGCGACGTGGTACGCGAGCTCGCAGCCCCGCATGCCGCGCACGAGGCTGTTCTCGTCGAGCAGGTCGCCCCGCGCCACCGACGCGCCGCGGCTCGCCACGATCGCCTCGGCGGCGTCTGATCGGGCCAGCCCGACCACGTCGTCGCCCCGCTGCACCAGCCGCCTGACGAGGGCGCCGCCGATGAACCCGCTGGCGCCGGTGACGAAGACCCGCGCCACGGCTAGGAACGAGCCGACTCGCGGCGCGCGGCGACGCGCTTGTCCGGCGTCGTCCGCGCCCCCGCGGACTCGAGGAAGAGCCGGACCCGGTCCATGACCTCCGTCCGGTGCTCGCCCTCGCGCGGCCGGATCGGCGCGCCGAAGTGGATCCCGATCGGCCGGCGGCGGCGCCCGTCGCGCCGCATCCAGGCCCGGCCCGGCGGCATCACCTCGTGCGTGCCGGACACGTAGACCGGCACGATCGCCAGGCCACGCTCGGCCGCCAGCAGCGCGGCGCCCGAGCGCAGCCGGCCGACCGTCCCGTCGCGCGACCGCGTCCCCTCCGCGAAGATCACGAGGCTCCAGCGGTCCTCGAGCAGGCTCACGAGCTCGGACGCCCCGTCCGCGCCCTCGCCCTTGCGCGCCACCGGCACGGTGTTGAACGCCAGCGACACGACGGCCGCGAGCCAGCGCTTCTCGAAGAAGTAGTCCGCCGCGGCGGCGACCGCCGTCCGCCGCCGCCACTCGCGCGGCAGCGCGCGCAGCAACGCCGGCGTGTCCATGTGGCTGGCGTGCGTGGAGACGAACAGCACCGGCGCCTCCAGCGCCGCGAGGTGCTCGTGGCCGGTCACGCGGCGGCGCGTGTAGAGGTCCATCAGCGGCCCGAGCACGCCGTGCAGCAGCGCGCCGCGAACCGCTCCCGCGGGCCGGCTCCGGGCCCACGACGTGTCGATCACGCGATCTTCCCCGGGTTCATGTTGCCGCCCGGGTCCACGCCGGAGAACAGCGCCTGGAGCATCGCGACGCCGGGCGCCGAGATGTCCTCCTCCAGCCAGCGCGCGTGCTCGGTGCCGACCGCATGGTGGTGGGAGAGCGTCGCGCCCGTGTCGATGAACGCCTGCTGGATCGCGCCCTTGACCGTGTCGTACTCGGCGAGCGCGTCGCCGCCCGGCGACGGCTTGAAGCGCGAACGTGAAGTACAGGCACGCGCCCGCGTGGTACGAGTGCGAGAGGTGGCACATGACGTAGCCGCGCGTGCCGACCTCGTCGAACGCGCCGTGCGCGGCGGCCATCACGCCGTCGTAGACCGCCGGCAGCCGGCTCCACGGCGCGGCGGTCTCGGACACGTCCGCGAGCGCGCCGCGGTCGAGCAGGAAGTCGCGGATGTAGGGCGTGTCGAACTTCTTCTGGTCGTACAGCTCGCCGGGCGAGGCGCCGATGCACAGGCCGCCGTGCTTGCCGGTGATGCGCCGCACGGCCTTCCGCTGCGCCTTCACGTGGCTGCTCGCGTGCCCTCGTAGCCGATGAACGACAGGCACATCGCCTCGAGGTCGAAGCCCTTGCGCCGCTTCAGGAACGTCGTGAGCGCCGTCGACTTGACGCGGTCGAGCGGCGTCGGGTGCTTGCGCGTGGCGAACGAGAACGCCGTCTCGTAGCGAGTCCGACACGCGCGTGACCGACGGGCGCGCCTCGCTCGCCGCGATGTCCTGCATGGCGGCGAGCCCGTCGGTCCACGTCGGGAACAGGTAGCCCAGGATCACGCGCTTCTCGGGCAGCGCGGCGGACGTGGACGGTCGCCTCCGTGATAACGCCGAGCCGCCCCTCGCTGCCCAGCACCATCTCGCGCACGCTCGGGCCCGTGGAGGTGTGCGGCACCGGCCGGGTGGCGAGGACGCCGTTGGGCGTGACCACCCGCACGGCCCGCGTGAGGTCGGCGATGTCGCCGTAGCGGTCGGACTGCATGCCCGACGAGCGGGTCGCGATCCAGCCGCCGAGCGTGGAGTGCGTGAACGAGTCCGGGAAGTGGCCGAAGGTCCAGCCCTGGGCGTTGAGCTGGCGCTCGAGGTCGGGGCCGAACGCGCCGGCCTGGATGCGCGCGAGGCCGGACGGCGCGTCGACGGCGAGCACCTTGCGCAGCTTGGAGACGTCGAGCGAGATCACCGTGCGGGCCTCGCCGTCGGCGGCCTCGAGGCTGCCCGAGATGCTCGTGCCGCCGCCGAACGGGATGACCACGGCGTCCGCCTCGATCGCCGCGGCGACGATGCGCTCGACGTCCTCCTCCGTGCCGGGGCGGGCGACGACGTCCGGCAGCCGCCCGAGGTCGCCGCGCCGGTGCCGCACCAGGTCGCGCAGGCTCTTGCCGCGGGCGTGCGTCAGGCGGTCGAGCGCGTCGGTCGAGACGTCCTCGCCGAGCGCCGACCGCAGCCCGTCGGGCAGCCGCGGCGCCGGGCACGTCCAGGCTCTCGAAGCGGGGCGCGCGCGACTCCACGCGCGTGACGTCGAGCTCGAGCATGCGCTCGCAGGAACGGCCCGAGCGCGGGCTTGTCCTCGTGCGTGAACGCGACGTCCTCCTCACCCCAACCCCACCATTTCATCGCGTGAACGTTAGGGGGTCGGGGCCGCTCAGCTTGCGGCGATGGCGCGGCGCAGCGCGGCGGGGAGCCGCAGGTGGTGCAGGCGCGGCTCCGGAGCCGGCTCGGAGAGCGTCACGCGCTCCTGCGCGACGACCTCCCACGCGGCGCGCACGACGACCGGGTCCAGGCGCAGGCCGGCGGCCGCGTCGAGGTCGGCGAGCGCGGCCTGGTGCGAGAGCTGCGGCGTGCCGCGCGCGGTCAGCGAGCTCCACGCGGCGGCGACCGTGAGCACCCGCGTGGCCTGCGGGATGCCCTCGCCGCGCAGCCCGATCGGCCCGCCGCCGCCGTTCCACCACTCGTACATGAGCTGGGCGTCGTGCATCGCGCGGTCCTGGCGGCGGAACGTCGCGCGCACGTAGTCGATCGGCTCGCCGGTCGGCGGCCGGCTGGCCGCCGCGGAGGCGACCTCGGCCAGGTGGCGGCGCTCCGCGCGCGACAGCCCGAGGTGCACCGCGAGGGCGTGGGCGTAGCGGCGGGTGGCGGTCGCCCGGTCGAGCGCCGCCACGGGGCGCGTGCGCGCGGCGTAGGTGAGGAAGCTCTGCGGCAGCAGCGCGATCGCGGCGAACAGCGCCAGCGCGAGCAGCCCGAGCGCCGGGAAGAGGACGACCGTGCACGCGCCCAGCAGGACCATCACGGCGCCGGTGGAGCTGCCGTCGCGGAGGACGTCCAGCACGGTGCGGAACGGATGGCCGACCCAGAAGGTGACGTAGATCGCCGGGCCGAGCGCCCAGTTGAGCAGCATCTGGACGATGCCGACGAGCAGCAGCCAGCCGAACGCGGCGGGCGTCGTGGCCGTCACGCCGGCGGCGTCGAGCACGACGGCGCCGGCCAGCGCGTAGCCGCCGTAGGCCACGAGGTTGGCCAGGTTGCCGGCTCGGAACAGTCGTTCGCGTCCGGTCAGCGCGCTGACGACGATCGGCGTGAGCGTCACCACCACCGCGGGCAGCGCGCCCAGCAGGGCGGTCGTGATCAGCCCCAGCGCGGACAGGGCCTCGAAGCTGATCCCCGCGGGCAGCCGGACCTCGGTCTGGATGGCGATGATGCCGAGGGTCACCAGCACCGCCAGCAGCAGCGGGTCGTCCCAGCGGGAGGGCGGCGCGAGCACCGCGTAGCCGGCGATCAGCGCGGCCAGCAGCACTGCATGGATGGCCACCCCTGTCCAGCGACGCGCAGGACGGCGCAGGAACCCGCCTCCCGCCCGCCCGTCAGTCCGTGCAAACGCCGGTCCAAACGACACGTCGCCGAAAGTACTGCAAGAACCGTTCCTCGCGCTACCCGGAGCGCAGGAAAACCCGATCAACAGCGCCAACCGCTCACGGCGAACCTCCTTTCGATCGGGCGCGCGCCACCCGGCCGCGGGGCGGGGAGTCCAGGCACGGTACTCCCGGACGACCCGTCATTGGAGCACGCCAGTCAAGCGAGAGGTCAGGAAACGAACCACATTGCGCGGACAAGTTCGCCACATGGGGCTGGCGCGTCGCCGCTCGCCCGCGTAACTCGCCCTCGCCACGGGTACGGATGACCGAACGGGGTCGTTCAACAGGGAGACAGGGGACATGAGGAAGCGGTTCTGCGCGCTCGTCGCGCTCGTCGTCACGTCGATGCTCGCGGGGGTCGCGCCGGCGTCGGCCGCGGAGCGCTACGTCGGGCTCGGCGACTCATTCGCCGCCGGGCCGCTGATCCCGCTCCAGATCCAGCCGTTCGGCTGCCTGAAGTCGAACAACAACTTCGCCCACATGGTGCAGCGCGCCAAGAGCTTCGCGGAGTTCCGCGACGCGAGCTGCTCCGGCGCCGAGACCGAGGACATGACGCAGCCGCAGGGCGTCTCCCCCGGCCCCAACCCGCCGCAGTTCGACTCGCTGTCGGCCGACACGGTCGCCGTGACGGTGACGATCGGCGGCAACGACATCGGCTTCTCGGGCATCGCCGAGGACTGCTTCTCGCCGACCCCGAACAGCGGCTCGCCGTGCAAGGACCAGTACACGGCCGGCGGGCAGGACGAGATCAGCCGCCGCATCGCCGAGACCGGGCCGAAGGTCGACGCGGTGCTCGACGGCATCCGCGCCCGCTCCCCCGGGGCCACCGTCTTCGTCGTCAACTACTCCGCGCTGTTCCCGCACACGGGCCCGGGCTGCTACCCGCTGATGCCGGTGGCGGACGGCGACGTCGCATACCTGCGCGCGAAGCAGGAGGAGCTCAACGCCATGCTGGCCGAGCAGGCCGGCGCGAACGGCGCGCGGCTGGTGGACGTCTACGCGGCCAGCGTCGGCCACGACGCGTGCGCGCCGCCGGTGATCCGCTGGGTCGAGCCGTACGTGCCGGCGAACTCCGCCGCGCCGCTGCACCCGAACATCGGCGGCATGCAGGCGATGGCCCAGCTCGTGCAGCAGGAGATGGCCGCCGCCGGGCTCTAGGAGCCCGTCGAGACGAAACCGACATGCGAGGATCACGTGATGGGCCTGTACGGCGATCACGTGCTTCCTCGGATCATCAACGTCGCGTGCGACATGAAGGAGGCGAGGAAGCAGCGCGCGCGGGTGTGCGAGGGGCTGGCCGGTGACGTGGTCGAGATCGGGTTCGGATCCGGTCTCAACGTGCCGTTCTATCCCGCGGGGGTGCGGCGCGTCGCCGCGGTGGAGCCCGCCGACACCGGCTGGAAGCTCGCGCGCGAGCGGCTCGCGGCGAGCCCGGTCCCGGTGGAGCGGTCTGGGCTCGACGGGCAGTCGCTCCCCTTCGAGGACGACTCGTTCGACGCCGCGCTGTCCACATGGACGATGTGCTCGATCCCCGACATCGGCGCGGCGCTGGCCGAGCTGCGGCGCGTGCTCAAGCCCGGCGGCACGCTGCACTTCGTCGAGCACGGTCTGGCGCCCGACGCGAGCGTGCGCCGCTGGCAGCAGCGGCTCGAGCCGCTCCAGAAGCGCGTGTTCGGCGGGTGCCACCTGACCCGGCCGACCGTCGAGCTCCTCGAGGGCGCCGGCTTCGAGATCCGCGAGGTGGACCGCTATTACGAGCAGGGCTCGCCGAAGTTCCTCGGCGCCCACTCGCTCGGCGTCGCCCGCTCGCTCTGATCTGATCGCGTTCGAAAGCCCGCGCGGGCGGGAACGAGCTACCGAAAGGGCGGGGTTCGATCGCCCAACACTCGGAGCGGGGGCTTCATGAGGATTCGTCGTCTGACGGCGCTGACACTCGTCATCGCCGGCTTGTCAGTCGTGCCGGTCGTGGCGCAGGGCCAGGCCGTTGAGCCGCCGCTCGCGGCCTCGAGCAACGTCCAGCACGTCGGCCACATCCCCGGCACAGCCGCCGGCATGGTGTTCAAGGACCACTACGCGTTCGTCAGCGGCTGGAGCGGCATCACCGTGCTCGACATCGCGCAGCCCGCCGCCCCGCAGGTCGCCGGCGCCCTCCCGCTGCCGCACTTCGAGAACGAGGACGTCGACCTCTGCGGCAACACGCTGACCGTCGTCAACGACCGAGCGACCCGCGACCTCGGCGCGCTGATGTACGTGGTGAGCGTCGCGAACCCGACCTCCCCCACGATCGTCGGCGTGCTCCCGCTCGGGCTGACCGGCAGCGGCCGCGGCTCGGGCCACATCTCCAACTTCGTCAAGGCCGACTGCTCGCAGGCGTGGGTCGACGGCGGCGACCACGTCGAGGTCGTCGATCTCAGCGTCCCGAGCGCCCCGCGGTCGCTCGGCAAGTTCGAGTCGGCGGCGTCGCAGAGCGACGCGTTCAGGGTCACGCACGACACCGAGCTCGACAGCACCGGCACGCTGTGGAGCGTCGGCGGCGGCGGCGCGGCCGCGTACCGGCCGACCGCGAACCCGCTCGCGCCCCAGCTGCTCGGCACGACCGGCGAGGCGGGCCGCAACCCCTCCCCGTACAACGACTTCATCCTCCACAACTCGCAGCGGCGCGGGAAGACGCTGCTCGTGACGGAGGAGGACTACATCGACACGGACGAGGTCCCGCCGGGCGGCTGCCGCGGCCAGGGCAAGTTCGAGACGTGGGACGTCTCCGGCGTGGGCAAGGGCGGCGCCTTCACGCCGCAGGACACGTGGGAGACCGAGCTGAACGGGATGTTCACCGGCGGGGCGGCCGACTCGAAGGCGCCGGTCACCGTCAACTGCTCGTCGCACTGGTTCGACGCCAAGAGCGGCGTCGCGGCGGTGGGCTGGTACGAGCAGGGCGTGCGCTTCCTCGACTACCGGACGCCGACCGACATCGTCCAGGTCGGCTACTACATCCCCGCGAACGGCTCGACGTGGGCGGCGTACTGGTCGCCGACCGACCCCAGCGGCGAGATCGTCTACACGGCCGACGCCTACCGCGGCGTCGACGTGCTGCGGATCGACCGCGGCGGGCTGACCGGGAAGAAGGTCAAGGCGCCGGTGCGCTCCGAGTGGTTCGGGAGCCCGGCCCGCGACTCGATCTCGTTCGAGCCGCACCCCACGTACGGCTTCATGTGCCCCGTGCTGAAGCCGGGGGTCGACACGCCCTAATCCGAATCGAGGAACGTCAGCACCGCGAGCACGCGGCGGTGGTCGTCCGCGCTCGCGGGGATCCGGAGCTTGCCCATCACGCTCGTGACGTGCTTCTCGACCGTGTGCTCGGTGATCACGAGCTGCTCGGCGATGGCGCGGTTCGTGCGGCCCTCGGCCATGAGCGCGAGGACCTCGCGCTCGCGGTCCGTCAGATCCTCGAGCGGGTCGCGGCCGTGGCGCGGGCGGCCGACGAGCTGGCCGACCACCGACGGGTCCAGCACGGAGCCGCCCGCCGCGACGCGGCGCACGCCGTCGGCCAGCGTGTCGAGGTCCGAGACGCGGTCCTTGAGCATGTAGCCGACGCCCTCCGTGCCCGTCTCGAGCAGCTCGAACGCGTAGCTCGGGCGGACGAACTGGGACAGCACGAGGATGCCCACGTCGGGGTGGCGCTCGCGGATCCGCCGCGCCGCTTGCAGCCCCTCGTCGGTGTGCGTCGGCGGCATGCGGATGTCGACGATCGCGACGTCGGGCTCGTGCGCGTCGATCAGCGCGAGCAGCTCGTCGCCGTCGCGGGCCAGCCCGACGACGTCGAACCCCGCCTCGGCGAGCAGCCGCGCGAGCCCCTCGCGCAGGAGCATCGAGTCGTCGGCCAGGATCACCCGCACGGGATCTCCGCGTGGACGACCGTGCCTCGCCCGGCCGGGCTCTCGACGAGCAGCCGCCCGCCCAGCGCGTCGACGCGGTCGGCGAGCCCGCGCAGCCCGGTGCCCTGCGTGCCGTCGGCGCCGCCGACGCCGTCGTCGGCGACCTCGACGACCGCCCGGCCGTCGGTCTGCTGCACGCGGATGCGCACGGCGCTCGCTCCGGCGTGCTTGGCGACGTTGGTCAGCGCCTCGGAGACCACGTAGTAGGCCGCCGCCTCGACGCGGTCGGGCAGCCGCTCGCCGAGCGCGACCTCGAGCTCCAGCGGCACGTGCGCCCGGTAGGCGAGCTCCTCGAGCGCGGCGTTCAGGCCCCGCTCGGTGAGGATGCCTGGGTGGATGCCCTGGGACAGCTCGCGCAGCTCGGCGAGCGCGTCCTTGAGGCCGGCGCGCGCCTGGTCGAGCAGCGACCGCACCGCGGCGGGGTCGCGGTCCAGCTTGGACTCCGCGAGCCCGAGCGTCATCGCGATCGACACGAGCCGCTGCTGCGTCCCGTCGTGCAGGTCGCGCTCGATCCGCCGCCGCTCGCCCTCGGCCGCCTCGACGATGCGGGCGCGCGACGCCCGCAGATCCTCCAGGCGCGCGCGCAGCTGGGCCTGGAGGCGCTCGTTCTCGAGCGCGAGGCCCGCGGCGGCGCCGGCGGAGGCGACGAGATCGGGGTCGTCGTACGAATCGTGCACCAGTGCCGCCACTCGCCGGCCGTCACGCTCGATGTGCGTCACCTCGCGGTCGCCGGGCAGCGTCACCGGGCGTCCGTCGGCGTCGACGTACCGGTCGCCCAGCCAGTACGCGATCGCCAGCGACGGATCGCGCAGCGCACGGGCGAGCGCATTGCGGAGGCTCCCTGGAGCGAGCGGCCTGCCGAGCTCGACCATGAGGTCCGCGAGCGCGCCCCGGGCGAGCCGCGTGCGCAGCAGGCCGACCAGGAACGCGACCGGCACGGCGGCCAGCGCCAGCTCGACCGCGACGTCGGGCCAGTCGTCCAGCGGCTCGTCGAGCGCGTCGTTGAGCGTCCAGGGAACCAGCGAGGCGAACACGAGGGCGCCCGTGACCAGCACCGGGGCGATCGCCACGCGCCGGCTCGGCGATGCGCGGCGCCAGCGAGTGACGAGCACCACGACGGTCGCCACGCCGAGTGCCGATCCGAGCCCCTGCTGCACGCGCACGATCGCCTCCGAGGCGCCGGGCGCGTCGGCGATCCGGAACACGTTGGCCGGGCAGTCGCAGTCCGGCGTGTCGCCGTAGCCCAGCAGCATCCAGGCGATCTGGAGCGGCCCGAGGATCGTGATCGCGGTGGCCATCACCGCGCGGTCGGCCGTCGTGCGCAGCCGGCCGTCGGGGAAGGTCACGAGCAGGAAGCCGGCGCCGAGCAGGTACGTCGACTCGAGCAGCTGGCCGAGCGTCCACGGCAGCGCGTCCGTCGTCCACACCAGCTCGTGGGCGAACCAGACGAGGCCGGTGGCGACCATCACCTTGCCGATGACGTTCTCCGGCCGGCGCTCCCACGCGACGAAGCCGCTGGCGACGAACGACCAGCCGACCAACAGCGACACGGCGATCTCGGCGCCGTCCGCCGGCCGGTCCCCGCCCGCCATCACCGCCGCCGCGCCGATGCCCGCGGCGAGGGCCGCGGGCACCAGAGCGAGACGATGGGGCGCGAGGGCGATGAGTGGCAGCCTAGGCGCCATGCGCGTCCGGCTCCAGCCGCCGCGCGCCGTGGGCCGGACGACCCGGGAGCCACCAGTTCCAGCGGCCGAGCAGCGCCATCGCCGACGGGACGACCAGCGTGCGCACCAGCGTCGCGTCGATCAGGACGGCGGCGCCGAGGCCGAACCCCATCTGCTGGAACATCACCAGCTGGCCGCTCGCGAAGCCGGCGAACACCGCGACCATGATCAGGGCCGCGCCGGTGATCAGCCGCGCGGTCGTGCTGACCCCGAAGGCGATGCTCGCGCGGGTGTCGTCCGTGGCCAGCCAGCGCTCCCGGATCCGGCTCAGCAGGAACACGTGGTAGTCCATCGAGAGCCCGAACAGGATCGTGAACAGGAACAGCGGCAGCCACGACTCGACGGTGTCTGCGTGCTGGAAGCCGAGCAGGTCGGCTCCGACGTGGTGCTGGAAGACCAGCGTCAGCAGCCCGTAGGCGGCCCCAACGCTCAGGAGGTTCGTCGCGATCGCGGTGAGCGGGATCGCGATCGAGCGGAAGGCGACGACCAGCACCAGGAAGCTGAGCCCGAGCACGAACGCGAACACGATCGGCTGGCGGTCCTTCGCGATCTCGGCGAAGTCCAGCTCGTCGGCCGACTGGCCGCCCACCAGCGTCTCCGCCTTCACGCCGGCCAGCGCGTCCGGCACGTGGCGCTCGCGGAGGTCCTTGACCGCGGCGATCGCCTCGGGGCCGGCGGAGTCGGCGTCGACCGGGACGGTGACTCGCGTGACGTCGCCACGCGGCGAGACGTCGACGCTCGTCTCGCCGTACTGCGGGTCGTCCTCGACCGCGTTGCGCAGGCCGGCCACGGCCGCCTGGAGCTCCGGCGTCCGCTCGCCCTCGACCACGACCTCGGCGGTCGCCGTGCCCTGCGGGCCGAAGGCCTTCTCGATCGCGTCGTACGCGGCGCGCGTCTGGAACGACTCGGGCAGCGTGCCGACGCCGGCCGAGCCGGTCTCGATCGTCGCGTAGGGAGCGGCCAGCGCGATCAGCACGGCCACGCCGGCGAGCAGGCTCACCGCCGGCCGCCTGAGCGCGGCCCTGGCGACACGCGCCGACAGCGCGCCCGACGGCCCGTCGCGCCGCACGATCCGGTCGCCGAGCAGCGCGAGCGCCGCGGGCAGCAGCGTCAACGCGGCCAGCACCGAGACGAGCACGACGGCGATCGCGCCCACGGCGATCGAGCGGAAGATCGTGTGGGGGACCAGGAACATCCCGAGCAGCGCGAGGACGACCGTCGCGCCCGAGAACAGCACCGCCCGGCTCGCCGTTGCGCCCGACACGGCCACGGCCTCCTCGATCGCGCGGCCCGCGCGGCGCTCCTCCCGGAAGCGGGAGACGACGAACAGCGAGTAGTCGATCCCGACGGCCAGCCCCAGCATCACGAGGACGTTCACGACGACGAAGTTGAGGACGAACGCCTGCCCGATGCCGGCCACGATCGCGAGCGCCACGACGATGCTCGCGATCGCCGTCGCGATCGGCACCACCGCCGCGACGAGGCCGCGGAAGACGACGATCAGGACCAGCAGCGCGAGCGCGAGCCCGAACACCTCGCCGCGCGCGAGGTCCTCGTCCGTCGCCGCGTCGAAGTCCGCCTCGACCGAGCTCTCGCCGACGATCATCGTGCGGAACCCGCTGTCGCCGTTCGCCGCTTCGACCCGCTCCACGAGCGGCTCCACGTCGCCCCGCAGCTCCACCAGCAGAAGCCGGCTGTGACCGTCCTCGGACGCGGGCCCGGCCCGGACCTCCCCGGCCCCCGCTCCGCGCAGATCCGCGGCGAGCGAGCTCACGCGCGCCTCGAACCGCTCGTCGTCCGCGGTCATGGCCGCCGACGACACGATCACCGACTCGTCGACGCGGAAGCCCTCGTCCCGCTTTACGGGCGGGAACGCCCGGTGCAGGGCCTGCTCGGCGCGCTGCGCCTCCGGCTGCCCCGTGAAGTCGTCGTCGCTGGTCAGCGCCGACCCGAGCAGTCCTGCGATCGCGGCGGCCGAGGCCAGCACCGCCAGCATCCACACGCCGACCACCGTCCACCGCCGCCGCGCGCTCGCCCTCGCGAGCCGCTCCGTGACACCCATCGTCTCCTCCGTCGTTCGCTTGCCGGACATGGCCGACAAGCTCCCGCGCGGGCGGCTCCGCCACCAGACGGGCAGCGGGACTCTTGGCCTACCGGGTAGCCGGTAGCGCTAGAAGGTCACGACGTTGTCGCTTTCGGCGAACAGCCGCGCGACGTCGGGCGGCGCGACCCAGCTGCCGCCCACCTTCTCGAGATCCTCGTCGTTCGCCCCACGGGCGACGGCGCAGCCCTTTCAGACGAAGACGGGAACCGCGTGGTCGCGGAGCTTGGCGAGCAGGTCGCGCAGCGGCGGCACCCCGACGCCCTCGAGCGTCTGCGCGTTGTCGGCGAGCAGCAGCTCGGCCGCGTCGCCGCCGAGGATGATCGCGGTCTCGTGGCCGACTTCGACCGAGCCGTTCGCCGCGAGGTGCAGCGGGATCGAGGCTCGCGTCGGATCGTTCGTGCCCGCGCTCGCGAAGTACGTGATCTTCATCGCGCGACGAGCATCCCAGACCGGCTTCTCGACCGCCACCCGCCGCGCCTTGCCTTTGGCTGAGAGGAGAGGTCAGGCTAGGCCGCGTCCACGCAATCGCCGTCCGCCGCATCCAGATCGACGACGACTGCGAGCTTCGGCTCGTGCCAGAGGAACACCAGGCCATCCGCCCGAACCTCGACGGCATCCGGCTGCGGGAGGCCGCCTGCCGCGAGCAGCCGGCGGAAGCCGGCTTCGGCGGCGCGATGGCGGGGCGTCGGTTCCATGCCGCAAGCGTGCCGCGATTCGTGTTACGTGTGGGGCGCGGACTGCGCCGATCCGCACGCGGCTTCGTGACAACCTAGGCGACGCATGAGCCGCGCCAAGGCAGCGCTCGGCAGCTTCGCGTTCCTGCTGTGGCACCCGGCGTCACCGCCGGCCTGATCCCGTGGTGGGTCACCCGCTGGGACAGCCACGATGCCCCACTTCTCCTGCGCCTCGCCGGCGCGGCCCTCGTCATCTCCGGCGTCGCGGTGCTCGTCGGCGCCTTCGCCCGCTTCGTCGTCGAGGGCCTCGGCACCCCCGCGCCGCCGGCGGCGCCCGAGCGGCTCGTCGTCGGCGGCCTCTACCGCTACGTGCGCAACCCGATGTACCTGGCCGTCGCCGCCACGATCGTCGGCCAGGCGCTGATCCTCGACCGCCCCGGCCTCCTCCTCTACGCCGCCGCCTTCCTCGCGGTCGTCGCCGCCTTCGTGCGCTGGTACGAGGAGCCCACGCTGGCCGCGCGGTTCGGCCAGGAGTACGACGAGTACCGCCGCGCCGTCCGCGGGTGGTGGCCTCGGCCCCGTCCGTGGCGGCCCGGCTAGAGCGCCTCCTCGACGATCGAGGCCCGCCGCGACTCCACGAACACGATCACGCGGTCGCCGGCGTGCAGGATGTCGGAGCTGTGCGGGTAGTGGACGCTGCCGTTGCGGATCACGGCGCCGATCACGGAGCCGGTGGCGGGCAGCTGGTTGAACGGGCGGCCGGCGAGCTCGGACTCGGGCCGCACGGTGAGGTCGAGGATCTCGAAGCGGTCGTCCTCGAGCATGGCGATCTGGCGGATCCGCGGGTCGTGCGTGAAGCGGACCATCTCCTCGGCCGTCACCTGCCGCGGGTTGATCGTGACGTCCACGCCGCCGCGCGCGTAGACGGCGACCGACGTCTGGTCGTGCACCAGCGCGATCGTCCGCCGCACGCCGTGCTCCTTCGCCAGCACCGCGCCGTAGAGGTTCTTCGCGTCGTCGTTGAGGCAGTACACGGCCACCGAGGCGCGGCCGATCCGCTCGTGCTCGAGGAACTCGCGCGTCGAAGGCGCCCGCGTGGAACGCGCGCACGCCGGGCAGCGTGCTCGCGACGTCGGCGATCCGCTCGCGCTGGGCGTCGACGATGCGCACCCGGATCCCCCGCTCGACGAGCACGCCGGCGATCGCCGTCCCCATCTGCCCCGCGCCGAAGATCACCGCGTCCTCCGCGCGCTCGGCGTCGCGACCGACCACGCGGCTCCACTCCCGCGCGGCCTCCGGCGAGCCGATGACGACCACGCGGTCGCCGCCGCGGATGCGCTCCTCGCCGCGCGGCACGACCATCCGCTCGCCCCGGATCAGCCCCGCCACCTTCGAGTCCGCCGGGATCACCGCCTGGCGCAGCGAGCGGCCGATCACGTCGTTGCGCTCGGCGTCGGCCGGCACGTCGAACTCCACCACCTGCACCGCGCCGTCGGCGAACACGTCGGTCTGGCGGGCCGCCGGGATGCCGAGGCTCGCGGACACGGCGTTCGCGGTCTCCAGCTCCGGTGAGACCATGAAGTCCACGTCGAGGTGGCGCTCGCGCCAGGCGTCGAGATAGGCGGTGCTCGAGGCGCGGATGACGGCCTTCGCGTCGAAGAGCTGCTTGACGAGCATCGCGGCCACGAAGTTGGCCTCCTCGCGCGGGCGAGCAGCCCATGAAGAGATCGACGCCGTCCGCGCCGGCGTTGCGCACGACGCGCTTCGTCGTGGCGTCGCCCTCGACGGTGCGGACGTCGTAGCGGTCGGCGAGCGTGGCGAGCCTGCGCGCGGTCGACGTCGATGACCGTCGCCGCGTGGTCGTGGTGCAGCGCGTGGACGATCGCCTGTCCGACGTGACCGGCTCCGAGCACGAGCACCCGCATGCCGCGAGCGTACGCGGTGCAAGGGCCGTCGAACAGGCGCGATGATGCGCGCCGTGCACGTCGCGACCCGACCATCGTCCCTCGCCGTCGACGTCTCCGGCGCGCTGAACCTGGTCGGCACGCTGATCACGTACCTCAGCCCGGCGTTCCTGTTCCCGGCGGCGATCGCCGCGGGCTACGGAGAGGCCGTATGGCCGTTCCTCGCCGCCGGTGCGCTGACCGCCGCGTGCGGCCGAGGCCTGAGGCGGGCCACGTCGGGCCGGGAGCGCGTGGGCGCGCGCGAGGGCTACCTCGTGGTCTCGCTGCTGTGGCTGCTCGTCGTCGTGTTCGGCGCGGTCCCCTACCTGCTCGCCGAGCCGCAGCTCTCCCGCCCGGTCGACGCGTTCTTCGAGTCGATGTCGGGCTTCTCGACGACCGGCTCCAGCGTCATCGCCGACCTGTCCGAGGTCTCGCGCTCGATGGCCATGTGGCGCCAGCTGACGACCTGGATCGGCGGCGTGGGGATCATCGTGATGTTCCTCGCCGTGCTCCCGCGGCTGCGCGTCGGCGGCCGGCAGGCACTGTTCAAGACCGAGGTTCCCGGGCCCCGAGCTGCCGCTCGCGACCACCATCAGCGAGAGCGCCCGCCGGTTCGTCGCCCTCTACGTCGCCATCACCGCGCTCGAGATCCTGGTGCTGGCGACGTTCGGCTGGACCGGCGTGGACCCCCGCATGGACCTGTTCAACGCCACGGCGCACGCCTTCGCGACGATCGCCACCGCCGGGTTCTCGCCCGAGCCGCGCTCGATCGAGCCGTTCGCCCCCGCGACCCAGTGGGCGATCACCGTCTTCATGCTGCTCGCGGGGACCAACTTCGCCCTCCTGTTCGCCGCCACCGTGGGACGCGCGCCGCGCGTGCTCGCGCGCGACGAGGAGGCGCGCGTGGGGTTGCTCGTGGTCGTCGCCGCCTCGGCGGTCGTGATCGTCGGCCTGCTCCGGTCGGACACGCTCGCCGGCGAGGAGGCGGTGCGCCACGGGGTCTTCAACACCGTCTCGATGATCACCACCACCGGCTTCGGCAGCGCGGACTTCACGCAATGGAGCCCGCTGACGTCGCTCGTGCTCATCGGGGTGCTGCTGATCGGCGCCTCGGCGGGGTCCACGAGCGGCTCGATCAAGCTCATCCGGCACATCGCGATCGCGAAGATGCTCCGGCAGGAGATCGATCAGACGCTGCACCCGCGGGTCGTCTCGCCGCTGCGGGTGTCCGGCACGGTCATCGACGACCGTGCGCTGCGGGCGATCATCGTGTTCGTGTTCCTCTACGTCGGCGTGTGCCTCGCCGGCGCCGTCGTCGTCCTGCTCGACTCCGCTCTGCAAGGCGTCGATCTGAACGCGTTCGAGTCGATCGCGGCGGCGGCGACGACGCTGGGAGGCGCTGGGCCGGGCCTCGGGTTCGCCGGGCCGATGGGGTCGTTCGAGCCGTTCAGCGACGTCTCGACGCTCGCGCTGTCCGCGCTCATGTACCTCGGGCGGCTGGAGATCATCCCGGTGCTCGTGCTGTTCACCGCAAGCCACTGGCGGGCGTAGCCACGCGGGCCCATCCTGCGCAGATCCCGAGGGCGTCGTGGCGGGCCAGACGACTCCCGTTCGACCACCGGCGGCCTCAACGGCTCTCGTAGGGGGTGTGGGGGAGGAGGGGTGTTCAACGTCGTAACGCTCGGGCCACCCGAGGCCGATTACGACGTTGACCACCCATACGGTGTTCAACGTCGTAACGCCCTCGGATCGACCGACCCGTTACGACGTTGACCACCGCGGCCGGCCTCGCCACCACCCTTACCCAGCCGAAGTTCGTGCCCGCCAGGGCCGGCGCGCCAGCCGAGAGCTCGTCGAGACGGACCGGTCGACCGTCCACAGGTGAGGCTTGCGCGGAGGACTGCCCGAGATCCGCGGGCGGCGTGTTCGCCTCGTGCAGGCCCTCAGCGACCTGGTATCACCTTGATACCATGGACTCATGGCGATGACGCTCCGACTCACCGACGAGCAGACCGCCGCGCTGCGAGCCCGCGCCGAGCGCGAGGGGCGCAGCATGCAGCAGGTCGCCGTCTCCGCGCTCGACGATTACCTCCTGCGCGCCGGGGACGACGAGCGGACCGAACGTCTGGCCGCACGCGGCGCGGAGCGGTTCGCCGATCTGCTGCGCCGGCTCGGCGAGTGACGCGACACCTCACCGTAGAGCAAGCGCTCCGGATCGCACGGATCGCCGTCGGCGGTCCGATCGAGGTCCGTGACATCGGCCTGTTGGAGTCGGCAGTCCACCGTCCCCGCGCGAGCGTGCTCGGGCACGACGCCTACCCGGACCTGTTCACGAAGGCCGCGGCGCTGCTCCACTCCCTCGCACGCAACCACCCGCTCGTCGACGGAAACAAGCGCCTTGCCTGGCTCGCCACATACGTGTTCCTGGCCAAGAACGAGGTAGAGCTCGACCCGGACGACGACGCCGCCTACGACCTCGTCGTCGCCGTCGCAGTGGGAGACATCGCCGACGTCGGCGAGATCGCCGCGACGCTGGCGACGTGGCAAGCGCCCTTCAGGGACACGGGATCTCGGCGCTGATCCGAGTCCCGTGTGTGGCGGTGCTCTGCACGTCCAGGTGCCCGTCGAGCGCCGCGACGCGGTCGGCGAGGCCGCGCAGGCCCGTGCCGCGGCCGGGGTCCGCGCCGCCGATGCCGTCGTCGGCCACCGTGACCAGGGCGTTCCCGTTCGCACGGCGGACGCTGACGGTCGCGTGTGACGCGTGCGCGTACTTGGCCACGTTCGTGATCGCCTCGGCGACCACGTAGTACGCGGCAGCCTCGACCGGTCCCGCGAGGCGCTCGTCCGGCAGCTCCGTGATCTCGACCGGCACCGGCGCGCGCAGGGCGAGCGACTCGATCGCCGGCCCGAGCCCGCGCTCGGTCAACACCGCGGGATGGATGCCGCGGGCCAGCTCGCGCAGATCGTCGAGCCCCAGGGCGAGCTGCTCCTGGGCCGTGGACAGGAGCTCGCGGGCCTTGGCCGGGTTCTTCTCGAGGCTGGCGCCGATGACGCGGAGGTCGAGCGCGACCGCTACGAGCCGTTGCTGCGCACCGTCGTGCAGGTTGCGCTCGAGGCGCCGGCGCTCGGCGTCGCCCGCCTCGACGATCCGCGCGCGTGAGGCGGCGAGCTGCTCGTGCGCGTCGGCGTTGGCGAGCGCCTGCGCGACCAGCTCGGCGAAGTCGCACAGCCGCTGCTCGTCGCCGTCCGGGAAGTGATCCGCCGACCGGGTCCCGGCGGCGAGCGCCCCCCAGAGCCGCCCGCCGACGCTGACCGGCGCCGCCACCGCGGCACGGTAGCCGGCGCTCTTGAGCTTCTCGGCAAGCGCTCCGCCCGCTTCCTCGTACTCCGCGCGTTGCGGGTCGCCGGTCGCGGAGCACCTTGGCGACGACGGTGTCGCCGTCGAGGTCGATCGTGCTCGAGACCGGGAGGCTCAACCTCCCGTCGTCGCTCCACCCGCCCACGACGGTCGCCGTGCCGCGGCTGTCGTAGCGGACGACGCTCGCCCCGGACACACCCAGCAGCTGCGCGACCTCCTTGGTCACCTGCTCGAACACGTGGCTGGGCGGCGCCGCCTCGGCCACGAGCGTCGCGACCCTGCGCAGCGCCGCCTGCTCGGCCGCGAGCGCGCGCTGGGAGGCTTCGCTGGCCGTCAGCGCCAGCGCCGCGCGCTGCCGCTCGGCCGTCATCGCCGCGAGGACGAGCGAGGTGAGCGCCGAGATGGCGATGAACAGCTGCGTCGCGAGCAGGCTGTCCGTGATCGATTCACGGACGAACGGCCCGTCGTCCTGGGCCGTGTTCCAGACCGCGATCGAGCACACCAACAGGATCGCGGAGGCGGCTCCGCGCGGCCCGAAGCGGACCGCCGCCCACAGCAGGACGGGGAAGACGATGTAGGGCACGTCGCGCTGCGGCGGAAGCGTCGCCAGCGCCACGAGCAGGGCGAGCACCGCCGCGCCCTCCACCAGCTCGCGCCGCCCGAAGCCGCGGAGGCCGCTGCTCGCCCACGTCAGGATCACCGGCGCCGGGACGAGCACGCCGGCGGCGTCGCCGAGCGTCCAGGTGCGGAACACGCGCCCGAGCTCGTCGGGCTCGATCACGCCGCCGAGCCGCAGCGAGAGCGGGCCGACTGCCGCGCTCACCAGCGCGGCGACCAGCGCGCAGCCGACGAACGCCAGGACGTCGCCGACACGCTCCAGCGAGCCGCGCCCGCCCGTGAGGCGACGCAGCAGCAGCGCGGCCACGACGAGCGCCACGGTGTTCCCGGCCGTCTGCGCGAGCACCGTCCCGAGCGGCGTCGAGAAGTCGCCGAGGAAGAGGTCCCCGATCACGATCGCGGGCCACAGCCGGATCCCGAAGAGGAACAGGACCGCGAGGCCCAGACCGGCCGGCGGCCACAGCGCGGCCACGGCGCCGTCGAGGTACGCCAGCTCGAGGCCGATGCGGCCGGCGAGGTAGTAGGCGCCCGCCGCGAGAGCGATCGCAGCGGCGTAGACGACCGGGGCGTCGAGGTGCAGCGCGTCGAGCTTCGACCCGACCGCACGGCGGCGGGGATCGACTCCGCTGACGCGGGACGCAGTCATGGGCTCACCGGCGAGTCTAATCCCGCCGGCCGAGCCCATTCATGCGTATCTAGGTCACGCCGCCTGGCGCAGCTGCTCGGCGGGCGCCAGAGCGGCCGCGCGCTTGGCCTCGATCTGCTGCGGCTTCGGGCGCTTGACGTTCCAGACGAGGCCGAGCCGCTCGAGCACGCGGATGACCGCGTAGGACGGATCCGGCTGGAAGCGGCGCAGCCCGTGGCGGGCGGAGGTCGGGAAGGCGTGGTGGCTGTGGTGCCAGCCCTCGCCGAGCGAGACGAGCGCGACGAGCCAGTTGTCGCGGCTCTCGTCCTTGGTCGCGAACGGCCGGCTGCCGTACATGTGGCAGATCGAGTTCACGCTCCAGGTCGCGTGGTGGAGCAGGAACACGCGCACCAGGCCGGCCCACACGAACGCGGTGAAGCCGGCGAACAGCGAGCCGCCCGACAGCACCAGGCCGGCCGCGAACGGGATCGCGAGGCCGAGCAGCGCCCACACGGGGAAGAGCTTGTCGACCCAGCGGATGGTCGGGTCCTTGCGCAGGTCGGGCGCGAAGCGGCGCGCGGACGTGTGCTCGTCCTCGAACAGCCAGCCCATGTGCGAGTGCCAGAGGCCGGTGAGCACGCCGCGCCAGCCCTCGCCACCGTGGGTGTGCGGGCTGTGCGGGTCGCCCTCCTCGTCGGTGAACGTGTGGTGGCGGCGGTGGTCGGCGACCCAGTGGATGACCGCGCCCTGCACGGACATCGAGCCCAGGATCGCCAGCGTGCCGCGCAGCCACGGCTTCGCCTCGAACGCCCGGTGCGTGAGCATCCGGTGGAAGCCGACCGTCACGCCGAGGCCGACGAGGACGTACATCACGGCAAGGATCGCGAGATCACGCGCGGTGACCGCGCCTCCCCAGAGCAGCCACAGCGCGGCGAGGAAGCCGGCGAAGGGCAGCACGACGGCGACGACGGTGATGCGGCGTTCAAGCCTAGATGCTCCTGGATGCGATTCAGCCATGCGTTAGAAGCTACGACGCATGTATGCCGCTTTCAGCCTCGGATTTCGCACATTCGGGCACCTTTATTTATCACGAAGCTACAAGAATGCGCCCCGCTCGGCCAGGACGTCGCGCAGCACGCGAGGCCGGTCGGTCATGACGCCGTCGACTCCCATGTCGAGCAGCTCGTGCATCGTCCCGGGGTCGTTCACGGTCCAGACGTGCACGTGCAGGCCGGCGCGATGGGCCGCGCGGACGAAGCCGGCGGTGACGATGCGGACGCGGCCGACCCGGATCGGCACCTGGACGCAGTCGGCGCCCTGCCGCCGCATCCGGCCGGAGAACGCCGAGGCGCGCGCGACGGCCACGGCACGCGGTCCCATCGACGTGCACGCGCGGCCGCGGCCGAGCTCCCGGAGGCGGCGCAGGCGCGCGTCGGAGAACGACCCGAGGTTCACGCGATCCCACGCGTCGAGACGGTCCAGGAGCGCGGCCAGCGGCTCGACGCACGCATCGTCCTTGGGATCGATGTTCACGCGCGCGTGCGGCCAGCGCAGCAGCAGCGCCTCGAGGCGTGGGACGCGCACCCCGCGAGCGCGGAACGGGAAGCTGCGGCCGCGGTCGGGCGAGAACGTGAAGCCCGCATCGGCGGCCTCGACCTCGGCGACCGGCAGGCGTCGCGATCGCGCCCTTCCGGTCGGTCACGCCGTCCAGGCGGGGATCGTGAAAGGCGACGACGACGCCGTCGCGCGTGACGTGCGCGTCCGTCTCGAGGTACCGGTATCCGAGCGCCACCGCGGCGGCGAACGCCTCCATCGTGTTCTCGGGCGCCTCCTCCGCCCCGCCCCGGTGGGCGATCGCGACCGGTGGCGGGACGTCGAGGAACGGATGCGGTCGGCGGGCCACGCGCACAGGATGAGGCCTCGGCGTGCCCCCCGGTCGGGGTCGTCGACCCCGACAAACGGCGGGGTCCGCCTCGTGCGCCGGCATATCCGGGCAGCGGTCGGTGGTAGTCCGCATGCAGTGACGCTCCAAGCTCACGAGCTCGACCTGCACGGCCACCGCGTGAGCTACCGGATCGCCGGCAGCGGCCCCCCGCTGCTGCTCCTCCACGGCATCGCCAACTCCTCCGCGACGTGGGAGCGCGTCGCGCCGCTGCTGAGCGAGCACTTCACGCTGATCGCCCCGGACCTGCTGGGCCACGGCGAGTCGGCCACTCCGCGCGGTGACTACTCGCTCGGCGCGCACGCCAGCGGCGCGCGCGACGTCGTCACGGCGCTCGGCCACGAGCGCGTCACCGTGGTCGGCCACTCGCTCGGCGGCGGCATCGCCATGCAGTTCGCCTACCAGTTCCCGGAGCGGACAGAGCGCCTCGTGCTGGTCTCCAGCGGCGGCCTCGGGCGCGAGGTGCACCTGGTGCTGCGCGCCGCCGCGCTCCCGGGCGCCGACCTCGTGCTCCCCGCCCTGACGTCGCGCCGGGTGATGGACCTCGGGCGCCAGATCGGCTCAGTGCTCGGCCGCGTGGGGCTGCGACCGAGCGGCGACGTCGACGTGCTCGCCCGCGGCTTCGCGTCGCTGGACAACGCGGGCTCGCGGCAGGCGTTCCTGCACACCGTGCGCGCCGTCATCGACCCCGGCGGCCAGCGCGTCAGCGCCCACGACCGCCTCGCGCTCGCCGCGCTGCTGCCGACGCTGATCGTGTGGGGCGAACGCGACTCGATCATCCCCGTCGAGCACGGCGCCGCCGCGCACTCCGCGATGCCGGGCAGCCGGTTCGAGCGCTTCGAGGGCGCCGGGCACATGCCGCACGACGACGATCCCGTGCGCTTCGCGAAGCGCTCAAGCACTTCTGCGACACGACCGAAGCCGTCCGGCTCGAGCACGACCACTGGCAGCCGCGAAGGCCGCTCATCGGTTAGGTTCGGCTGGTCAAGCTCTGAGGAGGTCACGATGGCGGACGCTGGGCTGTTCATCGGTTGGGGTGCGCCTGTCCGAGGCCGCGAGGCGAAGGGGCTCGAGGTCTTCAACGAGGCCATCGGGTACTGGGGCCGTCTCCAGCAGGAGGGCCGGGTCGAGAGCTTCGACGTCGTGCTCCTCTATCCGCACGGCGGCGACCTCTACGGCTTCTCGCTTCTCCGTGGAACGCAAGAGCAGATGGAGGCGGTCGGCGGCGACGACGAGTTCCTGCGTCTGACGACGCGGGCCGGCCTGGTCGTCGAACGCCTCGGCGTGGTCCGCGCCGCGGTCGGTGACGGCCTCCAAGCGCAGATCGCTCTGTACCAGGAGGCGGTCTCGGAGCTCGGCTGACCCCGCGACCGGCGGCCCCCCGTTGCGGAGGGCCGCCGGCCCGGTGGGACTCAGCCCGGAAGCAGCTCCATGCCGTGGCGCAGGACGATCTCCGCGGCGTTCTCGGGCGGCACGACGCCCGGGGGCGGGACGGTCGGCCGCTCGGCCGGCACGCTGACGTCCTCGATGAAGTCGTCGAAGCCGCCCGGGTGAGGACCCAGATCATGTGGGCGCCGTCGGGCCCGACGGTGAACCGGTGCGGGACGTCGCGCGGGCCGTACGCGTGCTGGCCCGGGCCGACCTCGACGGTCTCCTCGCCGACCTGGATCGTCACGGAGCCCTCGAGCACGTAGAAGCCCTCGTCCTCGCGGTAGTGCACGTGCAGCGGGGTCTCGAGGCCTCCAGGCGCGGTGATCTCGACGAGCGTGTACTGGCCGCCGGTCTCGGCGGAAGACGCCTTCACCTCGGCGAGCATGCCGAAGAACCAGTGCTGCCGGCCGCGGGCGGTGGGGGACTGCGGGACGATCGACGGCTGAGCTGCCATGCGGTGCCTCCTTGCGGGGCGAGTGGGGGATTTGGGGAGGACGACGGAGGCGACTATAATTACGCGGAGCAAATTCGTCAAGGAAATGTCTCCGCGAAAATACGACATGAGCCGCAGGGCATCCGCCGCCGCGCAGACGCGGCGCCGGATCATCGACGCGACGCGCGAGCTGCACGGCGAGCAGGGGATCGCCGCGACCAGCTGGGACGACATCGCGGCGCGCGCCGGCGTCGGCGTGGGAACCGTCTACCGCCACTTCCCCTCGCTCGACGAGCTCGTCCCCGCCTGCGGCGAGATCTCGATGCAGGTCATCGCGCTGCCCGCGCCCGAGGATGTGCCCTCCGTCTTCGACGGCGCCGACGGGCCGGCGGAGCGCATCGAGCGCCTGGTCCGGGAGGCGTTCGCGAGCTACGAGCGCGGAGCGCCGCAGCTGCGGGCGATCCGCAGCGAGCCCGACGTCCACCCGAGCGTCGCCGAGGCCGGCGAGGAGGTCGAGGCCTCGCTCAGCGCGCTCGTCGAGGCGGCCGGGATCGCGCCCGCCGATCGAGCGGTCGTCCGCGCGATGACCGACCTCGGCACCTGGCAGGCGCTCCGCGACCAGGGCCTCGGACCCGCTGAGGCCGTAGACACCGTGAGCCGGATGCTCGCGGCCCGCGTGTCCGGCTCCGGGTGACACGGCCGCTGGCGCATGCCGGAGGAGTAGCGTGAGCGCGGCATGTCGAGCGCCGAGAACCGCCAGCTGATCGAGCGCTTCTACGAGGCCTTCGACCGGTGCGACGGAGACACGATGGCAGCCTGCTATCTGCCGGACGCGACGTTCCGCGATCCGGTGTTCGGGACGCTCACCGGCGAGGACGCCGGACGCATGTGGCGGATGCTCACGAGCCGCGCGCGTGAGCTGAAGGTCGAGCTGCTCGAGCACGACGCCGACGACACGTCCGGGACGGCGCGCTGGCAGGCGCGCTACGAGTTCGTCGCCACCGGGCGCCCGGTCATCAACGACGTGCAGGCCAGCTTCCGGTTTCGCGACGGGCTGATCGCCGAGCACGTCGACGGGTTCTCGTTCTTCGGCTGGGCGCGCCAGGCGCTCGGCCCGACGGGGCTCGCCATCGGCTGGTCGCCGCCGGGCCGCGGAGTGGTGCGCCGCCGCGCCCTCGCCGAGTTGCGGCAGTTCGAACGCTGACGGGAGGGCAATGACGTATCTCGAGCAGTACGACGCCGCCGAGGGGCAGCCGCAGGCACAGGTGGCGCTGGCGTCGAAATGGCTGCGGACGGAGCCGCGACCGTTCTTCGCCGAGTTGCGCGCGCGGCGGCCCGTTCTGCGCACGCCGGCGTTCACGCTCCTGAGCCGGTTCGACGACGTGACGGAGGTGCTCTCGCGCGAGCAGGACTTCACCGTGCAGCTGTACGCGTCCAAGATGGACCCGGTCGTGAACGGGCCGTTCATGCTCGCGCGCGACAACGACCCGATCAACTGGCGCGAGAAGGGCATCATGCAGGCGGTGCTGCGCCCTGAGGACCTGCCCAAGGTCCGCGCGCTGGCGCGTGAGTTCGCCGACGAAGCGCTCGACGCGGCGGCGCCCGACGGGCGGATCGACGTCGTCAGCCGCCTTGGCCGCTACGTGCCCATCCGCATCTGCGGCGCGTACTTCGGCTTTCCCGGGCCCGACCTCGAGTCGATGTACCGCTGGTCACGGGCCACGCAGTCCGACATGTTCAAGAACCTCTCGAACGATCCGGCGGTCCACCAGGCCGCGGTGCGCGCCGGCGAGGAGATGCGCGCGTACCTCGCGCTGCTCCTGGAGGAGAAGCGCGCTGCGGTCGGTGGGGGCCGGGGCGACGCGATCGCTCGCGTCGTGCTGGACGTGCGCGACCGCCTGGCGGCTCGCGGCGGCCACGGCGCGGGCCTCGCGCGTTGGCTCGAGCGCATCGCGCAAGCTGCTCCAAGGCGAGCGGCGGCCCGAGGAGCAGGACACCTTCGGCCGGCTCGTGCGAACTCGCTTCCCGCGGGAGATCGGCTTCGACGACCAGCGGCTTCTCACGAACATGGCCGGCCTGCTGATCGGCGCCGGCGAGACGACCTCGCAGGCGATCGTGCAGGCGCTGCGGCAGATCCTGCTGCGCGACGACGTGCGCGCGCAGGCGACGGCGGCGGCGGCCGAGTCCGACCCGGCGAAGTTCGATGCCTACGTCTGGGAGGCGCTGCGACTCGAGCCGATCAACCCGCTGCTGTTCCGCTTCACCGCGCGCGACAGCATCGTCGCGGCGGGCACAGCTCGGGAGACGCAGATCCCTCGGGGAACGATCGTCTTCGCGCTCACGGCGTCGGCGATGTCCGACGAGGATCTCGTTCCCGAGCCCGACAGCTTCCGCACCGACCGCCCCGAGTTCCTCGCGCTCCATTTCGGCTACGGACACCACACGTGCCTCGGCCGCTACGTCGGCGCGATGCTCATCCCCGAGGTGATCCGGCGCGTTCTCCAACGCCCGGGCGTCCACCTCCTGCCATCCCCCGACGGAGACGTCGACTTCAAGGGCGGCCCGTTCCCCGAGCGCTTCGTGATCGGACTCGACGGCGCGGCCTGAAGGCCCTCTGTCGCCGAGCTCGATTCGCCGTCTGTGAGATCTCCGAAACCCCGCTCCGACGTTTAAGACACTCCGATTGCCGCACGGCTGGAGCGGTCGGAACATACGACCGCCAAACCGGCAGCATCGAGGAGGAGGAGAGGAATGGTCCGGCCCGGAAGGTGGATTTCGGCTGGCGCCGTCGCGCTCGCGCTGGCGCTGGCGGCGACCGGTTGTGGTGGCGACGACTCCAACGAGGCGGACTCACAGTCCGCGAGCGGGGGCAGCGCCTCCGCACCCGCCCCGATCGCCGACGCGGGGAAGATCACCGCCTGCATGGACGTCTCGTTCCCGCCGATGGAGTACTTCGAGAAGGCGGGGAGCCGGGACCCGGTCGGCTTCGACGTCGACCTCGTGTCGGCGATCGCCAAGCAGTGGGGCGTCACCCCGCAGTTCAGCCCGACCGCCTTCGACGGCCTGCTGCCGGCGCTCTCGGGCGGCCGCTGCGACGTTGTCGCAAGCGGCATCTTCGTCACACCGGAGCGCACGGCGACCTTCCCGGCCGTGCCCTACTACAAGTCGCGCCGCGTGCTGCTGGTCAAGGAGGGCAACCCCGAGGGGATCAAGGCGCTCGAGGATCTGTCCGGTAAGACGGCCGCGACACAGGTGTCGACCGAGTACGAGAAGACGCTGCGCAAGCTCGACAAGGACCTGAAGTCGCAGGGCAAGCCCGGCATCACCGTCCAGACGTACCCGAAGGCCTCCGACGCCGTGCAGCAGCTCGTGGTGGGACGCGCGGTGGCGGTCTACACGCAGGACACCGAGGCCGCGTTCCGCTCGAAGGCCCAGCCCGGCCAGTTCGAGATCGCCTTCGCCGATCCGTCGGCCGAGACCTTCGGCATGTACGTCCGCAAGGACCAGGCCGAGCTCAGCGACGGCCTCAAGACCGCGGTCGAGAAGATGCGGCAGGACGGCTCGCTCGCCGAGATCGCGAAGCGGTGGGGCCTGCCCGAGTCCGGGGCCCAGCTCTAGAGCCATGCAGTGGGACACGGACATATTCATCGACGCGCTGGGATCGTCGGCCCTGATCGACGGGGCCATGATCACCATCGCGCTCGCCGTCACCGCCTGGTTCGGCGCGCAGTTGATCGGCGCCGTCCTGGCCGTGGGCCGCACCAGCCGGTTCCGCGTGGTGCGCGGAGCGGTGGTCGGCTACCTGTGGCTCTTCCGCGCGGTGCCGCTGCTGCTCCAGCTGCTGTTCGTGTGGAACGCGCTCCCGCAGCTCATCCCCGAGCTGAAGTCGGAATGGTTCACGCCGTTCATCGCCGCGCTCGTCGCGCTCGCGCTCCACGAGGCCGCCTACATGGCCGAGATCACGCGCTCGGGCCTGATGTCGGTCGACCCGGGCCAGCGTGAGGCTTCGCGGGCGCTCGGCATGACGACGGGACAGAGCTTCCGGTACGTGATCGTGCCGCAGGCCGTGCGGGTGATGATCCCGCCGTCGGCGAACGAGTTCATCACGCTGCTCAAGCTGACGAGCCTCGCGTCGGTGATCTCGCTCGCGGAGCTGTTGACGGTGACCCAGCAGGACATCGCCGTGAACTTCCGCTTCGCCGAGCTGTACGCCGCAGCCACCGTCTACTACCTCGTGATGGTGAGCGTGCTGATGCTCGGCCAGTCGCACCTCGAGCGCCGGTTCCAGTGGCGTTCGCGTGGTGGCCCGGCGGACACGCAGGAGCAGACGAACCTCGAACTGGAGTACGCGCACGATGCCCGCTGAAACCCACACGAGCCCCGAGCCGCTGATGACGGCTCGCGGGGTGACCAAGCGCTTCGACCACACCGAGGTCCTGCGCGGCGTCTCGTTCGACATCGGGCGGGCGCAGAAGAAGGTCATCATCGGCCCGTCGGGCTCCGGGAAGAGCACGCTCCTGCGCTGCCTGGCCCTGCTCGAGCGCGCCGACTCGGGCGAGATCCGCCTGGAGGGCAAGGAGATCGGCTTCAAGGAGCGGGGCGACAAGCGCGTGCACGAGTCCGAGCGCGAGATGGCCCGCCATCGCTGCGAGCTGGGCATGGTCTTCCAGCGCTTCAACCTCTTCCCGCACCTGACCGCGCTCGGCAATGTCGCGCTCGGGCCGATGCGGGTGCGCGGCATGGCCCGCGAGGAGGCGCAGCAGCGGGCGAGCGAGCTGCTCGACCGGGTCGGCCTCGGCCACCGGTCGCACGCCTATCCGAGCGAGCTCTCGGGCGGCCAGCAGCAGCGCGTCGCGATCGCCCGCGCGCTTGCGATGCGGCCGACGCTGATGTTCTTCGACGAGCCGACCTCGGCGCTGGACCCGGAGCTCGTGGGCGAGGTCCTGGAGGTCATGGAGTCGGTCGCCGCGGAGGGCATGACGATGATCGTCGTCACCCACGAGCTGCGCTTCGCCCGCCGCGTCGCGGACACGATGATCATGATGGACGAAGGCCAGGTCATCGAGGAGGCGCCGCCGGAGCAGCTGTTCACCTCGCCGGCTCACGAGCGCACGCGCCGGTTCCTCAGCGCGATCGAGACGGGCTGATGACCACTCCGGAGCTCAGCACGCCGCGCTACGGCCCGGCCGACTCGTGGGCCACCCCGCGCTTCACGGGGCCGCGGACGTTCATGCGGCTGCCGCATCGCGAGACGACCCAGGACGTCGACGTCGCGATCGTGGGCGTGCCCACCGACGACGCGGTGTCCTACCGCTCGGGCGCGCGCTTCGGCCCCGAGGCCGTCCGCAGCGCGTCGGTGCTGCTGCGGCCGTACAACACGCACCTCAAGGTGAACGTGGCCGAGCGTCTCTCGATGGTCGACTACGGCGACTGCCCGACGGTGCCGGGTTACCAGGAGGAGAGCCTGAAGCGGATCGAGCAGCACCTGCTGCCGCTGCACGAGGCCCGCGTCATACCGCTGTGCGTCGGCGGAGACCACTCGATCGTATTGGCCGAGCTGCGCGCGGCGGCGAAGGTCCACGGCCCGCTGGCGCTCGTGCACCTGGACGCGCACTCCGACGTCTGGGACAGCTACTACGGCGCGCGCTACTTCCACGGCACCGTGTTCCGGCGGGCGGTGGAGGAGGGGCTCGTCGATCCCCACCGCTCCGTGCAGGCCGGAATGCGCGGCACGCTCTACAGCGCCGAGGACGAGCAGGTGCCGCGCGACCTCGGCTACGACTCGATCCCCTGGACCGAGCTCGAGCGGCTGTCGCCGCAGGAGTACGGCGATCGGGTGCGCGCCCGCGTGGGCGGCGCCCCGGCGTTCCTGTCGTTCGACATCGACTTCGTCGACCCGGCGTTCGCGCCCGGGACGGGGACGCCCGAGGTCGGCGGGCCGACGAGCGCGCAGGCGCTGGCGTACGTGCGCGCACTGACGGGCATCGACTTCCGCGCGTTCGACTGCGTGGAGGTCGCGCCGGCCTACGACGCCGGCGGCATCACGGCCTGGCTCGCCGCCAGCGCGTGCCACGAGATGATCTCGCTGATGGCGCTGCGCGCGCGGGAAGCCTGAGATGACGGTCGAGGTCGCGCGCGAGGCGATGACCGGCGGCGAGGCCGTCGCCCGCGCCCTGCGGGCGTGCGGGGTCGATCTGGTCTTCGGCATCCCCGGCACGCACACGCTGCCGATCCACCGCCACCTCACCGGGTGCGGCATCCGTCACGTGACCCCGCGCCACGAGCAGGGCGGCGGCTACGCGGCCGACGGGTACGCGCGCGTGTCGGGCCGCGCGGGCGTCGTCCTCACGACGAGCGGGCCGGGGCTGATCAACGCGGCCACGCCCGCCGCCACCGCCTACGCCGACTCGGTCCCGATGCTGGTGGTCTCCCCCTCCATGCCGACGGGCGTGGAGGGGCGCGACACCGGCTTCCTGCACGAGAGCAAGAGCCAGGGAGCGGCGCTGGACGCGCTGGTGGCGTGGAGCCGGCGCGCGGGCTCGCCCGCGGAGGCTTCGCACGCCATCCGCGACGCCTTCGAGTACTTCTCTGCGGGCCGCCCGCGGCCCGTGCACGTGGAGATCCCCGTCGACGTGCTGAGCAGCGTCGGCGAGGCGGAGGCCGGCGCCGGCACGCCGGCGGCGGCCGCGGTGGACGTCGACGAGGATGCGGTCGAGCGGGCGGCCGAGGCGTTGTCGGCCGCCGAGCGGCCCGCGCTCGTGATCGGCGGCGGCGCGCGCGGTGCGGCCGCGATCGCGACTCGACTCGCCGAGCGGCTCGGCGCGGGAGTCGTCACCACGGTGAACGGCAAGGGCGTCGTGTCCGAGCGCCATCCGCTCTCGCTCGGAGCGTCGATCCGGCTGCGCGCGGCGCAGGCGTGGCTGGCGGACCGCGACGTCGTCCTCGCCGTCGGCACCGAGCTCGGCGAGTCCGACCTCTGGGGACCGTCGCCGGCGCTCGCCGGCCGGCTGGTGCGCGTCGACATCGACCCGGCGCAGCTGGACAAGAACGCGGCGGCGGACGTGGCGATCGCCGGCGACGCCGCCGCCGTGCTGGAGCTGCTGGCCGAGGCCGTCCCGGCACGGCCGTCGCGCAGCGCCGAGGATCTCGAGCCCGCGAGGGCGGCCATCCGGGCGGAGGCGCTGCGCGACGGCGCGCCGTGGCTCGGCCTGACCGACGCGCTCGCGGGCGCGCTCGGCGCGGACGGCATCCTCAGCGGCGACAGCACGATGGCGGCGTACTACGGCGCGGTGCACTTCCTCCCGATGGACGCCTCGCAGCGGTTCATCTACCCGACCGGCTATGCCACGCTCGGCTACGGGCTGCCGGCGGCGATCGGCGCCAAGCTCGCCGCGCCGGACCGACCGGTCATCGCGCTCGCCGGCGACGGCGGCCTGCTGTTCACCGTGGCCGAGCTGGTCACCGCGGCCGAGCTCGGCCTGCCGCTCCCGGTCGTCGTCCCGAACAACCGCGGCTACGGCGAGATCCGCGCCCAGATGGAGGAGGCCGGCATCGATCCGATCGGCGTGGATCTCCAGGTGCCCGACCTGCCCCGATTGGGCGAGGCGTTCGGCGGCTTCGGCGTGCGTGTCGAGGAGCCGGCGGCGCTGAGGCGGGAGCTAGACGCGGCGCTCGAGCGGAGTGGACCGACGGTCATCGAGGTCCCCGCGTAGAGCGGGCGTCTCCTGCTCCCCTTCGCCGGTGCGCTCGGCGAGCAGCGCGATGTGCAGGTCGGCGATCGTCGAGGGCACCCGCAGCGAGCGGCCGAGAAGCTCCTCGATCTTCGCGAGCCGGTAGCGGAGCGAGTTCGGATGCAGGTGGATCGCCGCCGCGGCGGCCCCGATGTCGAGATCGTGCTCGAACCAGCTCGTCAGCCCTTCGTAAAGGGAGGGGTTCGCGCGCACGGGCGCGATCAGCTCCTCGACCTTCGGGCCGAGCCAGGCAGGCTGGGCCTCGCTCACGAGCAGCGTGCCGAGGTCGAAGTCCTCGAAGGCGAGGATCCGCGGCGCGGCGTTGCGGGCCGCGCCCCGCGCCGCCAGCTCGGCGTCGCGGTGGGAGTAGCGCGCCGCGGCGAGGTCCGTGAACGGGCGCCCGACCCCGGCCACGGCGCCCGGCTGCGTGGCAAGCAGCTCGTCGAGCAGCGCGCGCAGCTCTTGCCCGCCCTGGACGAGCGCCACGACCGCGCGGTCGCGCTCGGTGAGCAGATGGGGAGCGCTCGCCCGTCTCAGCGCCTCTTCGAGCTCGTGCCCCAGCACCGAGAGGTCGACGCGCTGGTCGAGGAGCGCGCACTCGCGCAGGACCACGATCCGGGCCTGCTGGGAGAAGTCGACCCCGAAGGCGGCGCCACGGGCCGCGAGCGCCGGCAGCTCCCGCGCGTCGATCGCGTCCAGCGACTCGTCCAGAAGTGCGCCCTTGACCGCGTCCTCCTGGTTGCGAACGACCTCTCGGAGGCGCTCCATCGCCGCCAGGAGCGGCGCCGTCGTCTCCGCGGCCGACCGGGCCAGCGTGCCGCCGAACCCGCTGCTCCGGCTCGCGAGCACGAGCCACCGCGGGGGTTCCGCGGCCGACGAGGCCAGCGGCACGGCGACCACGTGCCAGCTGTCGACCTCTGCTTCCACGAGCTTCGGCGCGCGATCCTTGATGAACGCCCACACGGCTTCGATCGGGGCTCTGCCGATCGCCAGCTCCGGCTCGCCCGACGACGCGAGCACGGCCACGCTCGCGTCGAGGAACCGCGCCAGGCGCTCGACGACCGCGGACTCGGGCTCCGGATCGCGCAGCGCGTCCACCACGTAGCGTTGAAGCGACGACAGGCGGCGGAACAGCGGCGCCTCCCCGCCGCCCAGCGCGGTGTCCACGAAGCTCACGATCTCGCGGAACTGCGTGTCCTTCGGCACGGCGAAGATCGGGAACCCGCGCGCCTCGCCCTCCTCGATCAGCGCTTCGGGCACGTGGTCGAACACCGGCTCGACGCCGAAGCCGAGCGCGGACACCTCGGCAGCGTCGCACTCGCGCACCAGCGCCCGGCCCGCCTCGGGATCCTCACCCAGGCCGACTCCGGCGGTGAGCACCACCCAGTGCTGCGCCACCCACTCCGTCGCCCCCTGCACCTCGACCACCGCCGCGCCCAGGACGGGCCGCGTCGCGGCGTCAGGACCACCGGTCAGCAGCTCGAGCCCCAGCGCCTGCTCGGCGAGGAGGTCGCCCAGCCAGAGGGATGGCGACGAAGTCACTGACCGGCCCAACGTACTTCATCGTGCCAGCGCGGCGGCCGGCGGCGGGCAGCGCCGGCTCAGCCTGTCTCGAGACGGTGAGCCGATCCTCCGCCAGGGCTTGGCGATGAAGTTCGCCGCCGAGATCGCGCCCTTCACCGGCCCGAGCGTGACGGTGTCGCGGTACACGCTCAGGCGGTAGGAGAACTCCTCGCCCGGCTTGTTCTGCGCTTCGTTGGGCGCCTCGCCGCCGCCGTCGGTGAACCGCCAGGTCGTCTCGTCGCCGTCGACCCCGTAGGTCCCGTAGCCCCACGTGCACGACGTGGCGTTCTCCTGCGTGATCGCGAAGCGGCCGCGGTCGAACACGAAGATCCAGTGGCCCCAGTTCTCGTCGAGGTAGTCCGGCGCCGACGCGCTGCGCTTGGTGTCCATCCTCCAGGTCCCGTCGAGCGGCGTGCGGGCCTGGGCCGCGGGCGCGGCATCGCGCTTGCATGCGGGCAGCGCTGCGGGCGGCTGCGACATCTCCTGCTTGAGCGCGGTGATCGTCTCGATCGCGGCGCGCGTCGCCGGGTTGCGCTCCAGGTCGCGGTAGACGGGCTCGACCGCGGCGCGCAGTGCTCGGAGCGCGCTCGGGCTCGCGGTGTCCAACCTCATGCGGCCGCGACGGCAGATGTTCCCGGCGATCTCGGCCTCGTTCGACTGCTGAAGCGCCGCCAGGCGCGGCACCGCGGACGTGGCGGCCGCACGCAGGACGCGGCGCTCGTCGTCCGTCAGCTTCGCGAACGCACGGGCATTCGCGAACACCACGAACGGGCGTGGCCACAGGTTGACGTTGGCCGCCAGGTGCGAGCCTGTCACGTCGTAGCGGCCGGCTTCGAGCGCCATGATGCTCGTCTCCAGCCCGGCGAGTCCCGGCACGTCCCTCGTGACCGAGAGCGCGACCGGTCGTGCGCCGAGCGCGCGCAGGGTCGCGGCGGCCACGCTCGACTGCTGCTCGCCCATCGCCAGCCCGCGGAAGTCACGCGGAGCGACCAGGCGCTTCCCGAGCCCGACCGGCCTGCGCATTGGGCCGGGCACGATGCCGAGGCCGACGAGGCCGAGGGTCGCAGCTCATCGAGCATGCGCGCCGTGAGGCCGTCCTTCAGACTCGCTCCTCCAGCAGGTAGCTGTCGATCAGCAGCGGCGCGTTGAGTGCTCGCAGGCTCCCCTTCCAAGCGCGGCTTCCGGCCAAGCCGAGGTCGGTCCGACCGCGCCGGACGTCGCCGATCACGGCGGCCTCGAAGTCGGTCTGGCCTGATGGGGCGAAGGCACGAGGCGGATTCGCAGCGCTGCCCTTCGACAGCCGCGCCACCTCGTCGGTGAAGACGGTCGCCTCCTGGCGGTCGCCGATCGGGTTCATCAGCGTGAGCACGTGCGCGTCGCGCGACGAGCCGCCCACCCGGGCGGCGCCGCCGCAGCCCGCGAGCAGCGAGCGCCAGGAGAGCGATGGAGCGGCGGATGAGCATGGGGCGAGCCTACGGCCGCGTCTGCATCGCGCCAATGGTGCCGGCCCCCGCCGCGAGGCTCAACACCGGGGACAGCCCTGACGACGGCGGGGGCCCGCCCGGTATCCGGCGGACGCGCGCCGGCGGTTGGCTGCGGCCATGACCAAACACCACCCCATCATCATCGCCGGCGTCCTCGGCGCGCTCGCCCTCGCGCCGCCCGCCTTCGCCGGCCAGCCGCCGCGCAGCGACCTCAACCCGCCGCCGCCGGACTTCTACACCTGCCAGGCCACCGGACCGCAGACGATCTGCCGCGCGTCGTTGCGCTTCCACGAGGACCCGGTGATCACCGACGTCGACTGCCCCGGGTTCCCGATCGTCGACCAGGGCGACGTCGCGACAGGAGTTCACCCGCCGCTACGACGCCGAACGGCGACTTCGTCGAGCGCGTCAAGCACGAGACGTGGACGAACGCGTTCTGGAGCAACCCGCTGAACGGCAACACGATCCCGTACACGCAGCGGGGCATCATCAGACCGACCGCGCCACCGTGCCGGGCGACCTGGACTCGATCAGCGAGACGCTGTCGGCGAGAACATCTACACCGATCCGGTGACCCACAAGAAGGTGATGAAGTCCGTCGGCCGCACCGTCTTCGGGCCGGACGGCAGCCTCGAGTTCAGCGTCCGGCCAGCAGCCGTTCATCCAGCTGTTCGTGTTCGGCGACCCGAGCGCCTTCGACGCGCTCTGCGCAGCGCTGGCGCGGTAGCCGCCGGGCTGGGACGATGGCGCCGATGCCCTGGACCGTCCTGATCGTGGATGACCACCAGGGCTTCCGGGCGGGCGCGCGGGCACTGCTCGAGGCAGAGGGCTTCAACGTCCTCGGCGAGGCGGCCGACGGTGAGTCGGCCGTCGAGCAGGCCCGCCGCCTGCGCCCGCAGGTCGTGCTGCTCGACGTCCAGCTGCCGGGGATCGACGGGTTCGCCGTGGCCGAGCGCCTGGCCGCCGAGCCCGGCCGCCCCGGCGGTGGTGCTCGTCTCGAGCCGGGGCCGGCAGGCCTACCGCGCGAAGCTGGCGGCAACGCCGGCCCGCGGGTTCGTCACGAAGGAGGAGTTCTCGGGCGAGTGCCTGACGTCGCTGCTGCGCTGACCGCGCCCGGGGCGGGCGTCGACGTCGCCACCGGCCTCGTGCTCGCCGCGGCGGGCGCGGTGGCCCTCGCCCGCGGGCGGGGGCCGCTGCTGCTCGTCGCCGGCGCCGCGTGGCTCGCGGGCGACGTCTGGGGCGAGCTCGTCTACGCGCACCGCGGGCCGCTGGCGCACCTGCTGCTCGGGCTCTCGCCGGTGACGGCGCTGGCCTACGTCGACGGGCTCGTGCCGCCGCTCGCCCGTTCGCCGTCGATCACGCTCGCGCTCGCGGCCGCCGTCGTGCTCGCTGCCGCCTGGCGGTCCGGTCCGCTCCCGCGGCCGCCCGGCGCCGGCGCGCGGCGGCGCTCGCCGGCGCGATCGCCGTCGCAGGCGCCCCGGCGTGCGAGGCGATCGGCGAGCTGACCGGCGGCGACGCGTCGGCGCTGGCGGCATGGTGGTACGACGCCGCGGTCGCCGGCGTCGCGCTCGGCTTCGTCCTCGCCGCCCGGCCGCGGCCGCCCGCGGCGGTCGCCGCCGACCTCGTGATCGACCTCGGCCGCCGAGCCGCAGGCGCTGCGCGCCGCGCTTGCGCGCGCGGTCGGCGACCCGACGCTGGACGTCGCCTATCGCGTCGGGCGAGCGCTGGGTCGACGAGGCGGGCCGGCCGGTGCAGCTCCCGGCGGCCGGCGACGCCCGCGCGGTCCGCGCTGATCGACGACCTCGCGGCGCTCGTCCACGATCCGGCCGCGCTGCGCGACGAGGCGCTTGCCCGCTCGGTCGATGCCGCCGCTGCGGCTCGCGCTGGCGAACGTCCGGCTCCAGGCCGACGTCGCGGCGCGCGTCCGCGAGGTCGAGCTCTCCCGGCGCCGGCTCGTCGAGGCCGGCGACGCCGAGCGGCGCCGGCTGCGCGAGCAGCTGCGGCGCGGGCGCCGAAGGCCACCTCGCCGCGGCCGACGACGCGCTCGCCGCGCTGCCCGACGTCGGCGCGCTGCGCGCCGAGCTCGAGGTCGCCCGCGCCGACCTCGGCCGCTTCGCGCAGGGCATCCACCCGCGCGCGCTCACCGAGCGCGGCCTGCCCGCCGCGCTGCGCGAGCTGGCCGCGCCAGTCGCCGGTCGCCGTCGAGCTCGCCGTCCCGCCCGGCCCGCTTCGCCGGCGCCCGCGGAGACCGTCGCGTACTTCGTCTGCTCGGAGGCGCTCGCCAACGTCGCCAAGTACGCGCCCGGCGCGCGCGTGCGGATCGCCGTCGTCGGCCGGCGCCGACCGCCTCCGGCTGCACTTCGCCGACGACGGGCCCGGCGGCGCCGACCCGGCGCGCGGCTCCGGCCTGCGCGGCCTCGCCGATCGGGTCGAGGCGCTCGGCGGAAGCCTGGACGTGGTGAGCCCGCCCGGCGGCGGCACGCGGCTGGTCGTGGACCTCCCGCTCGACGGAGCGCGAGCCCGATCGTCGCCGAGCTCGCGGCCGCGGTGCTACGCCGAGGCCGCACGATGACGCGCCGCCGGTGTGCGTCGCGGCGTTCGCGGTCTGCGCGGCGGTGACCGTCGCCATCGTGCGCTCCGCGCCGGCGACCTCTCGCTCGCGGGGGAGTCCGCCGGCGTGCTGGCGGCCGAGGTGGTCGCCGCCGCGCTTGCCGGTCGCCGCCATCGTGCTCGCGTGGCGCCCCGTGTTCGGACCGCTGCTCGTCGCGGCGATGTGCGCCTGGCTCGCCGCGGAGTGGAACTCGCCCGAGGCCGGCGCGCTGTTCACGCCGGGGCTCGTCCTGTATGCGGCGTGGCCGGCTGCTGCTCGCCGCCGCCGCCCTGCGCGGGCTCGACGAGCGCCCGCTCGGGCGCGTCGGGTGGAGCGTCGTCGCCGTCGGCGCGATCGCGACCGCCGGCGTCCTCGGGCTGGCCTCGGCGGTCGTGTTCGATCCGGATGCGCAGGGCTGCGCCGCGTGTCCCGCGAACCGCCTGCTGGTCGCGAACGCCGCCCGGCGCGTCCACGACCTCGGTCGCGTCGGCCTCGCCGTCGGCGTGGCGTGGGCCGCCGGGTTCTGCGCCGTCGCGGCCGCCAGGCTGTGGCGCGCGTCGCCGCCGCGCCGGCGCCTGGGAGCGCCCGTGCTCGTGCCGGCCGCGGTCGCGATCGCGCTCTTCGGCGCCGACGCCGCCCACGGGCTCGAGCGCGGCTTCCTCTCGAGCGACCCCACCGACCGGGCGCTGCGCGTCGCGCAGGCCGTCGCGCTCGCGCTGATCGCCGCCGGCATCGCGCTCGAGCGGCTGCGCCTGCGCCGCACGCGCGCGCGCGTCGCGCAGCTCGTGCTCGACATCGGCGCCGCCCCGGCCCCCGGCGAGCTGCGCGCACGGCTCGCCGACGCGCTCGGCGACCCCGCGCTGATGCTGCTGCACTCCGTCGACGGCGGCTGGATGGACGAGACCGGCCGTGCCGTCGAGCTGCCCGCGACGGGCGAGCGGGCGGTCACGCTCGTTCGCGCGGCCGGCGACGACCTGCTCGCCGTCGTCCACCGGCGCGGGCTGCTCGACGACCCGCAGCTCGTCGACGAGCTCGCCACGACGGCGCGGCTCGCGATCGAGCACGAGCGCCTGCAGGCCGCGCATCGCGCGCGGCTCGCGGAGCTGCGCGCGTCGCGCGAGCGGATCGTCGCCGCCGCCGACCGCGAGCGCCGCGCGCTCGAGCGCGACCTGCACGACGGCGCACAGCAGCGCCTCGTCACGCTGGGGCTCTCGATCCGCCTCGCACGCCGCCACCGGCCCGGCGACGACGCCGGCCTCGCCGTCGCCGAGGAGCACGTGCGCGCGGCGGTCGTCGACCTGCGCGAGGTCGCCCACGGCCTGTTCCCGACCGTCCTCGCGGACGAGGGCCTCGCACCCGCGATCGACGTCCTCTCCGAGCAGACGCCGCGGCTCGTCGTCGCAGGCAGCTGCCGGACCGCCGCTTCCCGGAGCGCGGTCGAGTCCGCCGCCTACTTCGCGACGCGCGAGGCGCTGCGCGCTGACGGACGCGCGAGGTGACCGTCGACGCCGTCGCCGAGGACGGCCGCCTGCGGCTGACGCATCGCCGCCGACGGCATGCCCGGCGGTCCCATCACCCAGATCCACGACCGCGTCGGCGCCGCGGACGGCACCGTCACCGCCGGGCCCGGCCGAGCTGCTGGTGGAGATGCCGTGCGGGTCGTGATCGCCGACGACGAGACGCTGCTGCGCGACGGGCTCGCGCGGCTGCTCGAGGACGCGGAGTTCGAGGTCGCCGGGCGCTGCGGCGACGCCGACGCGCTCCTGCGCATGGTCGACGCGCGACGGCCCGACGTCGCCATCGTCGACATCCGCATGCCGCCGGGCCACGGCGACGACGGGCTGCTCGCCGCGCAGGAGATCCGCCGCCGCCATCCCGGCATCGGCGTGCTCGTGCTCTCGCACCACCTCGACTCGCGCTACGCGGCGCGGCTGCTCGAGGAGGTGCCCGAGCGGGCGGGCTACCTGCTCAAGGAGCGCGTGTCAGACGTCGCCGTGCTCGTCGACGCGCTCCGGCGCATCGTCGAGGGCGAGTGCGTGATCGACCCGACGATCATCTCGCGCCTGGTCGCGCGCAAGCGCGAGCGCGGGCCGCTCGACGAGCTCACCGAGCGCGAGCGCGAGGTGCTCGCGCTCGTCGCCGAAGGCCATTCGAACGCCGCCATCGGCGAACGGCTCTACCTCTCGCGCAAGACGATCGAGACCTACATCACGCAGATCTTCTCGAAGCTCGACCTCCACGAGTCGCCCGAGCACCACCGCCGCGTCCTCGCCGTGCTCACCTTCCTGCGCGCGCGTTGACCTTGCCCTTGCCCTTGGCGGCGCCGTGCTTCCCGTGGCCGCCCTTGCACGCGTTGGTGAGGATGGCCGGATCCTGGAAGGCACCGGTCTGCGTGTCCTTGCCGAACTCGCCGGTCAGAGCGCCGCTCGACTCGTCCTGCTGGACGTTGAAGTTCGCGAGCAGCCGCATCGAGTCCGGGCCGACCGTGCGCCCGCTGAGCAGCCCCTCGGATCCACCGTCCGGCTCGATCACGCCGACGGCGAGGCCGCGCAGCTTCGGCTTCCCGGTCGCCGGGTCGCTCACGCGGACCTTGGCCCTCGTGTAGCCGTATCCGTTCTCCGTGTTCACGACCGATACCGCGCGGATCGTGAGGTTGCCTGTGAGGCGCGGGTCCGACCCCGTCTGCGTGCCCTCGAACTTCACGCGGAACTTCATGTGGCTGGCATCGCACTGCCGCTGCTTCTGCGAGACGACGCCGGCCTGGAACTCGGCTGTTACGGAACTCGTCTCACCGGGCTGCGAGGCGGCGATGGCGACGCCGGCCGAGAAGGACGCGACCCCCGCACCGATCGCGAGCCATCTGAAGGACAACATCCGTCCCCCCTTGTGGTTGAGGAACATCCCGGGGCGCACTACGCCTCGGCGACGCACCGGAAATCTAACCCCGACGCGCCGCGCCTGTCGAGCACAGAGCCGCCTCCGACCAGATCCGAGCCGGCAGGGGCGAGTTTCCCGGCGCGGTGCCTATACGAGGCATGGAGACCGACACACTCCGCTGGATCCAGACGAGCCGATTCACGTGATCGTTCCCGGGTCCGGAGACGACCCGCGCGACGCCGCGTCGATCCCCGGCGTCGTCATCCACCGGGGGCCGCCCCTGCATCCGGACGACCTCACCACGCACCACGGCATCCCGGTCACGTCTCCCTCCCGCACCCTGATCGACTGCGCCGAGTTCATGACCGCCGCCGAGCTCAGGACGACCTTTGCTCGCGCACGGGAGATCGGCCTGCTCGACCCCGAGGCGCTTCGCGCGTCGCGCTCGCGTGTCGAGTGGCGCCCGTCGCTTGCGATGCTCGACGAGGTGATCGACGAGTTCTGCGGTAGAGGGCGATCCGCACAGGAACCTTGAACAGCGGTCCGTCCTATTCAAGGTTGCTACTTGCAAGCCCCTTGAGTGATCCGTTGCGAGAGGTTTTTCGACCTTGAGCAGGGAAAGTGGTCCGCCGCGCTTGCCTCGATTGCATGACTTGCAACCCGCGGTTGCAAGTAGCGGCAGCGCGATCTCCGGTGCTAAGGCGTCCGGCTTGGCGCAGCGCCGCGGTGATCGCACGCGCATGTTCTGGGAGACGAGCCTCGAGTGGCGAGGAACGTCACCCAGGCGTCGCCGTCGGAGTCGACGGTGCGCTCGTCCCAGCGGACGGCGAGCCCGGCGGCCTCGAGCCGGCGGCGAACGCATCACGCGTCCAGAACGCCATCGCCGCGGGACCGGCCGTGTCGCCGTGGCCGTCTCGCACCGAGACCAGGAACGGGCCGGCGGGCTCGAGCGCGGCGGCGATCCTCGCGAGCACCCCGTCGATCGCATCGCGGTCCACGTGCATCAGGACGCACAGCGCGAGCACGCCGCCGTAGGGGCCGCCCAGCGGGTCGGCGGTGACGTCGAGCACGTCGACGCGCCTGCCGCGCTCGGCCTGGAGCTCGGCGAACGCCCGCGCGGCGTCGGTGCGGCGCACGCGGAGCCCGAGCGACTCGAGGTGGTCTGCGTCGCGGCCCGGCCCCGACCCGATCTCGAGCACGAGGGGGTTGTCGCCGATCGCGTCACGAAGGCGTTCGAGGGCTGCGGCGCGGCTCGCCGGCGGGACGGGCGAGATCAGCGTGGCGTAGTCGCGAGCGGTGCGCTCGTAGTAGCCGATCGTCTCGGCGGGGTCGAAGCTCATCGCGCACACGATGCCGCCCGACGGCGTCCTCGTTGACACGGATCGGCTGTGAAGCTGCGCCGGATCGGTGTTTCTCGCCGGCGCTGCTCGGCCCTAGCGTGCGGCCCGTGAGCAGACGAGACACCTACCCACCCGGCGTCCCCTGCTGGGTCGAGACGCTACAGCCCGATCCCGCCGCCGCCCACGCGTTCTATGCCGAGCTGTTCGGCTGGGAGCTGGCCGGCTCGCCGGAATACTCAGTCGCGCGGCTCGGCGGGCGCGACGTCGCGGGCATCGCGGCGCTCGGCGATGCCCCGTTCCCACCGAGCTGGATCACGCACGTGCGCGTGCGCGACGTCGACGACGCGGTCCGAAGCGCCACCGCGGCCGGGGCGACAGTGGCGCTCGACCCGATGGACGCCGACCCCGCCGGTCGACTCGCGGCCCTGCGCGATCCGGCTGGCGCGCTCTTCGCCGTCTGGCAGGCGGGGGTGCGCGAGGGTGCGCAGCTGGTCAACGAGCCGGGCGCCTGGGCGATGAGCAGCCTCGTGACCGCCGACCCCGCCGCCGCCGCCGACTTCTACGGCTCGGTCTTCGGCTGGACCACCGAGGCGTACGGGCCCGTGAGCCTGTTCCGGCTGCCCGGGTACGTCGGCGGAGAGCCCGCGCAGCCGGTCCCGCGCGACCTGGTCGCGGTGCTGGCGCCGGGCGACGGCCCGGCGAGCTGGAGCGTGGACTTCTGGGTCGCCGACGTCGAGGCCAGCGCCGCGCTCGCGGCCCGCCTCGGCGGCCGCGTCCTGGTGGCCCCGCACGACCGGCCTCCGGCGTTCCGCAACGCCCTGGTCTCCGACCCCGCCGGCGCGGTCCTCTCGATCAGCCAACTCCTCGATGCCGGGTGAGCGCTCGCGGCTCGCGACCGTCCGTCAGGACTGACCGACGCCAGGACTGACCGACCCGCCAGGCCATGCGATCCGCCGTCCGGATCGCCGCCTCGGCCACCACCCGCACCACGGGCCGCGACCGCGGGTCGTCCGCCGGCCGCACGATCAGGTCCAGCGGGAACGTCGCCGCCGGCTCGAGGGGCACCGCGCGGACGCCGGGATGCGAGGTGTGCAGCGAGCACGTCGTGGTCAACCCCACGGCCCGACCGGAGGCGATCAGCCGCTCCCAGGCGTCGTGGTGGGTCTGCACCTCCGCGACGCCCGGCGTGAACCCTGCCTCGGCGCACAGCGCGAGCACCGCGGCGTTGTACCCCGCGCCGTCCGCAGGATCGTCGAGCGCGAACGTCTCGCGGACCAGCTCGGCGAGCTCGACCGACGGATGGTCCGCCAGGGGATGCGTGGCCCTGAGCACCGCGACCACGGGCTCGTCCTTGAGGCGGTGCATGTCCAGCCCGTCCTGCTCCGGGACGCAGAGGCCGACGGCGAGATCGAGATCGCCGCGCCGGATCGCGCTCACTGCGGGCCCGCCGGACTGCTGGCGGACGTCGAGCCGCACGTTCGGATAGGTCGTCCGCAGGTGCTCAAAAAGCTCTCCCAACCCGTACCACGCGCCGGACGAGACCCCGAGCGAGACCTCCCCGACGCTCCCGCCGGCCGCCACCAGCGCCGCCTCCACCGCGGCGTCGGCCGCCGAGAGCGCGATCCGCGCCGCCTCGAAGAACGCCTGGCCGGGCTCGGTCAGCTCAACCCGCCGCGTGGTGCGGTCCAGCAGCCTTACGCCGAGCTGCTGCTCGAGCCTCGCGATCGCGGTGCTCAGCGGCTGCTGCGCGATGTGCAGCCGCTCGGCAGCTCGGGTGAAGTGCAGCTCCTCGGCAACCGCGACGAAGTAGCGCATCTGTCGCAGCTCGACGAAGTGCACGGCCTCAGTATCGCCGCTATCCCGTGTCGTAGCGCGAGGAAAGCCCTCTGCCGGACTCGAACCGGCGACCCCTTCCTTACCATGGAAGTGCTCTACCAGCTGAGCTAAGAGGGCGCGGGGACGGAGGGTAGCGGCGTCGGGGCGCTCGCGGTAGCCCGGCTGAGCGCATCCGTCGGCGGCGTCTGGTGTCATGGGGGCCGGGACATAGGCCGAATCCCGTGGCCTCCGGGCCGCGGGAGCGGGGGAACCGTTGGTCCGGCGTCGAATCCGGACCTGGGGCGAATCGTCGCGGTGGAGCGGCGTAGCGCGGACAGCGCGAGCCCGTCAGCTCACCTCGTAGGCCGACAGGAACGAGGAGGACGGATTCGCATGAGCCTCAGCGGCGCATTGCACGACGACGGTTGGGCGATCCTCGCCATGCCTCCGGGCAGGCGGGATCTGGGCGTGCCCGGAGTTGTGGGAGCGGTCGCTGATCCGGTCTCGGAACCGCCGCCAGCGGGAGGCGGCTCGCCGGGCGAACGTGCCGACCGCGCGCAAGGTCGGCGTGGCGATCGCCGCCGCCACGGTGCTGGCGCCGCTGGCGCAGCAGACGGCCCAGGCGCAACAGACCGCCACGGCCGCGCAATCGGACGGTCTGCTGCGCGCGCGGCGACCGTGGACCGGCGGTGGCCGCCGTCCAGCGCGCGCTCGGCATCCCCGCGGACGGCATCTTCGGCCCGCAGACGAAGCGCGCGGTCAAGGCGTTCCAGGCGCGCAACGGGCTCGAGGTCGACGGGATCGTCGGGCCGATCACCCGCGGCGCGCTCAGCGGCGGCGGAGGCTCGGCGTCGAGCGGCCCGAAGCCCAGCCGTGACGTCACGATCGCGCTCCAGCAGAAGCTCGGGATCGCGGTCGACGGCGTCTTCGGCCCGCAGTCGCGCGCGCGCGGTCAGGGCATTCCAGGCGAGGAACGGGCTCGTGGTCGACGGCATCGTCGGGCCGGCGACGATGGCCGCGCTGGGCATCAGCGGCGCGCCGGCGTCGAGCGGCGGCGGCGGCTCGGCCGTCGGGACCGCCCGCGCGATGATCGGCACGCCGTACGCCTTCGGTGGGACGTCGCCGGGCGGCTTCGACTGCTCGGGCCTCGTCGTGTACGCGTTCCAGCAGGCCGGCGTCACGCTCCCGCGCACGAGCTACTCGCAGTGGGGCGTCGGCGCGCCGGTGAGCCGGGCGAACATCCAGGCCGGCGACCTCGTCTTCTTCAACGCGAACGGGCCGGGCGCGTCGCACGTCGGGATCGCGACCTCGAACGCGACGGTGATCTCGGCCACGACGCACGGCGTGCGCGAGCACATGATCAGCGGCGCGTACTGGGGCGACCACTACATCGGGGCGCGGCGGCTCTAGCGACCAGAGGCGGTCGAGGAACTCGGCCTGGGCGGGGTTGAGCTTCGCCCGGGCCTCGTCGACCGAGAACCACTCGGCCCGGTCGACCTCCGGGAACTCCTGGTTCCGGCCCGAGCGCGGCGGCCACTCCATCGTGAACGTGTTGCTGACCACGGCGGTCACGTCGAGGTCGCCCTCGCCGAGGTAGGCGCGCACCTCCTTGCCGTTCTTCTGACGGACGACGCCGAGGTCGCGCAACGCCGAAGGCGCCTCGGCCCCGAGCTCCTCGGCGAACTCGCGCCGGGCGCAGGCCTCCGGGTCCTCGTCCTCGCCGTACTCGCCCTTGGGGATCGACCACGCGCCGGCGTCGCGCTTCGCCCAGAACGGCCCGCCCGGGTGCACGAGCAGCACCTCGCCGGTACCCGGCCGTCGCAGGAGCACTCCGGCGCTGCGCTTCACGCGGTCCACTGTAGGGTCCGCGCCCGTGGACCTGGCAGGCCGGCACGCGGTGATCACGGGCGGGGCGAGCGGCATCGGGAAGGCCGTCGCGCACGCGTTCGCGGACGAGGGCGCCAGATCACGGTCGCCGACCTGAACGAGCCGGGAGCGCAGGAGACCGCCCGCGAGGTCGGCGGCGTCGCCGTCCGCGCCGACGTGGGGCATGAGGAGGAGATCACCGCGCTGATCGCCGCGGCCGAGGACGCCGGCGGCCCGATCGACCTGTTCTTCTCGAACGCCGGCATCACCGGCGCCCCCGGGGGCCCGCCCGACCTCACCGAGGACGACTGGGACCTCTTGTGGCGCGTGAACGTGCACAGCCACGTGTGGGCCGCGCGCGCCCTGATACCGGGCATGATCGAGAGAGGCGGCGGCTACCTGGTCTCGACGGCATCGGCCGCCGGCCTCCTCACCCAGCTCGGCGCCATCGGCTACGCCGCCACCAAGCACGCCGCCGTCGCGGTCGCGGAGTGGATCGCGATCACGTACGCCGACCAGGGCATCCGCGCCTCCTGCCTGTGCCCCCAGTTCGTCAACACGCCGATGGTCAACGACAACCTCGACCTCGACAAGCTCAGGCAGATCGCCGAGATCCTCGAGCCGGAGCAGGTCGCGGCGGAGACGGTGGAGGCCATCCGCGAAGAGCGCTTCCTGATCCTCCCGCACCAGGAGGTCGCGGCCTACATGCGCAACCGCGGATCCGACCACGAGCGCTGGCTGAACGGCATGCGCCAGCTCCAGGCCCAGCTCGGCAGCCTGAACCGGCAGCAGTAGCCTCAAATCCATGGACGACGCGACGTTGCGCGACCGGCTGTGGCTGGGCTTCGCGCAACTCCAGGCTCTGCTCGGCGGCCGGGCCGCCCAGGGCGAGGTCGTCGAGAGCGACGAGCTGGTCGCGTCGTTCGTCCCCAAGGCGCCCGACTCTCCCACCCTGAACGCGGTGATCGCGCTCCACGACGAGCTGGACGAGCTAACGCTCCAGGGCCTCCAGGGCCGATACGAGGACATGGGCATCCACCGCTGGGGCGTGTGGACCGACGGCACGAAGCGCCAGGTCGTCCAGACGCTCCAGCGCCGCAGCATGCGCCTGACCTCCTCCTCCCCCGGCATGGCCACCACGCTCAACCACGTAGACGTCGACGGCGCCGGCCCCGCCGGCCACGCGGACCTCGCCACGGTCGGCCACGTCAACGACCTCGCCTACGGCAACCCGGACGGCCGGCTGGAGAAGACCCTCGCCCCGCTTCCGCCCGGGCCTGCTGCGCGCCTACCGCGCCGACCACCGGGGCCGCCCGGCGTCCGTCGCGCTCGCGCTCCACCACGGCGAGGACTGCGGCGTCTCGTTCGTCGCCACCGCCCCGTTCGCCCGCCGCCAGGGCCTCGCCACCGAGGTGATGCGCCGCGTCGCGGTCGACGCCAGGAACGCCGGGTGCACCAGCGCCACCCTCCAGGCCACCAACCTGGGTGAGAAGCTCTACAAGGCGCTGGGGTACCGCAAGGTCTCGGACATGCAGTTGTGGGAGCGCCGGCCGTAATCCGCCGCCGGCGCGTGCCGGCCCTGAAGCTTCCGCGAGGAACGCTCCTGCACGCGAGGCGCGCGCTCGCGGTGGCGGTCGTCGTCCTCGCGACGCTGGCGGGCGGCTACGGCGCGCTCGCGACCTTCGCGCAGGAGAAGCAGCTCAGCGTGGGCGACATCCGGCTGAGCATGTCGCCCGGCCACCGCGGCGCGCTCGACATCTACGTCCCGCTCGTCGACTGGGGCGCCCGCTTCGAGGCGATCCGCCTCCCCGCGCGCCTGCGCATCGACCTGCGCACGGTCGACCGGCGGACCGTGGCGCGGGTCGCGAACGGCGCACCGCTGGACGTCCGCGACGTCCGCGAGGAGGCTCGCGACGCCATCGCGGGCTACCTGAAGGCGATGCTCGCGGTCTACGGCGCTCGCCGCCCTCGCGCTCGGCCTGCTCGTCGCGTTCGCCATCCGCAGCCGCACCGGCCCGCGCCTGCGCTGGACGAGCGCCGCCGCGACGGCCACCACGGTCATCAGCGTGATCGCGATGATCGTCCTGCTGCCGCCGCGGGGCGACATCGACCACCCGCAGTACTACGCGCACGGCGCCGACATCCCGCGCGCGCTCGAGGCCGTCGACGCGGCCCAGCGCTCCAGCCGCGTCCTGGACGAGGAGCTCGACTCGCAGCTCGTCGGCCTCGCGCGCCTGGTCTCCGAGCCCGCGGGCCGCCCGCTGCTGGCCAGGGCGCCGCGGCTGACGATCGCCAGCGACCTGCACAACAACGCGCTGGTCGCCCCGATCCTGGACCGCGCGGCCGACGACGGGCCGCTCCTCTTCCCGGGCGACATGACCGACCGCGGCTCGCCGCTCGAGGCGGCCGCCGTCCGCCGTGTCGTCCGCGCCGGCAACCCGTTCGTGTTCGTCGCCGGCAACCACGACTCCGACACGCTCCAGCGGGAGCTGGCCCGCGACGGCGCGATCGTCCTGACCGAGCGCGGCCGGCTCAACCCGGACGGCACGCACGGCGACGTCGTCCAGAACGTCGCCGGCCTGCGGATGGCCGGCTACTCCGACCCGTTCATCCGCCGCAGCGCCGAGAACTACGAGGACCGCTTCCAGCCCGACCCGACGCCCGAGCAGCAGGACGCCTTCACGAGCTGGCTGCGGCGCCACGAGGACGACGTCGACGTGGTCCTGGTGCACGAGCCGAAGCTGATCGAGCCCGCGCTGGCGGTCCTCCGGGACGAGCCGCCGACGCACCCGATGGTGTTCGTCGTCGGCCACACCCACAAGGCGGAGCTGCGCACGCAGCCCGGCGTGACGGTGGTCAACGGCGGCAGCATCGGCGGCGGCGGGACGGGCAACCTGGCCGACGTGGCGACGGACATCGGCATCGCCCGCCTCGTGTTCGGCACCGAGCCGTTCCGCCCGCTCGCCGCGGACCTCGTCTCGATCGATCCGGGCGACGGCTCCGCGACCGCGCGGCGGCAGCGTCTGGACGAGCCGGGAGACGGGTAACCCCGCCGCGTGATCACCACCGTCGACGTCGGCTGCTTCCCGCTCGACCGCTTCGAGGACGTCCTCGACGAGGAGCGGATGGAGCGGGTCCGCGAGGGCGCCGAGCGCGCCCGCGAGCTGCTCGGCGGCCGCAAGATCTGGCACGTGAACTCGACGGCGCGCGGCGGCGGCGTCGCCGAGATGCTGATCGCCCTGCTGCCCTACGCCAACGGCGCGGGCGTCGAGACCCGCTGGGCGGTGATCGAGGGCAACGCCCCGTTCTTCGCGGTCACCAAGCGCATCCACAACCTGCTGCACGGCGCCGAGGGCGACGGCGGGCCGCTCGGCGACGACGAGCGCGAGGCGTACGAGGGCGCGCTCGAGCCCAACGCCGAGGAGCTCGCGCCGCAGATCGGCGAGGACGACATCGTCGTCCTGCACGACCCGCAGACCGCGGGCCTCATCCCGGCGCTGAAGGAGACCGGCGCGGCGATCGTCTGGCGCTGCCACGTCGGGCTCGACGAGCCGAACGACTGCGCGCGGCGCGCGTGGGAGTTCCTGCGCGGCTACGTCGAGCAGGCGGACGCCTACGTGTTCTCGCGCGACGCGTTCGTGTGGGAGGACCTGGACCGCGACCGCGGCCGCATCATCGCCCCGTCGATCGACGCGTTCGCGCCCAAGAACCAGGAGCTGTCCGACGACCAGGCGCGGGCGATCCTCGCCCACGCCTCCGTGATCGACGCGCCCGCGAAGGGCGACCCGCCCGAGTTCACCCGCATGGACGGCAGCAAGGCCGCGATCGAGCACCAGGCCGAGCTGCTGGAGGAGGCGCCGCTGGCGCCTGACGACCGCTACGTCCTCCAGGTCTCGCGCTGGGACCGGCTCAAGGACCCGCTCGGCGTGATCCGCGGGTTCGCGGAGCACGTCGCGCCGCACGCCGACGCGCACCTGATCTACGCCGGCCCCGCGGTCGACGACGTCGCCGACGACCCGGAGGGCGCCGAGGTGCTCGAGGAGGCGCGGGCGCTGTGGCGGGAGCTTCCGGACGAGGCGCGGGCCAAGATCCACCTGGCGACGCTGCCGATGGACGACCTCGACGAGAACGCCGCGATCGTCAACGCGCTCCAGCGGCAGGCCACGATCGTCGTGCAGAAGTCGATCGCCGAGGGCTTCGGCCTCACCGTCGCCGAGGCGATGTGGAAGGGCCGCCCGGTCGTCGCGAGCCGGATCGGCGGCATCCAGGACCAGATCGAGGACGGGCGCACCGGCGTGCTGCTCGGCGATCCCGAGGACCTCGAGGCCTACGGTCGCGCGCTCGTCGAGCTGCTCGCCGATCCCGATCGCGCGGCCCGGATCGGCGAGGCCGCGCGCGAGGCCGTCAAGGACAACTACCTCGGCACCGAGTCGCTCTTGCACTACCTGGCGCTGATCGAGCCGCTCACCCAGCGCTCCTGACAAGTGGTGGGGGCAGGATTCGAACCTGCGAAGGCTGAGCCAACGGGTTTACAGCCCGTCCCCTTTGACCGCTCGGGAACCCCACCAGGGACGCCGCAAGTCTAGCGGCGAGCGCGCGGGGTGGTGACCCGCGCGGAGGGCGGTCCGGCCGGCCGCGCGGTGCGGCCGGCCGGGCGCCGAGGCTCGGTTCAGCCCGCGTCGCGGAGGCGCTGGGCCTCGGGGAGCGACTCGAGCTTCTTCAGCGTGTGGTTCTCGATCTGGCGGATCCGCTCGCGCGTGACGTTGAACGCGCGGCCGACCTCCTCGAGGGTGAACGGGCGCGCGCCGGTCAGGCCGAAGCGCATCTCGATCACCTCGCGCTCACGCTGCGGGAGCGCGTCGAGCGCGCGGCGGACGTTCTCCTTGCGGAGGTTCTCCGACGCGACGTCGAACGGGGACTCGGCGGCCTCGTCCTCGACGAAGTCGCCGAGCTCGGACTCCTCCTCCTCGCCGATCGGCTTCTCGAGGGAGACCGGCTGCTGCGCCATGCGCAGGATGTCGCGGACCTCGCGGGGGGTGCACTCGAGCTCCGCGGGCGATCTCCTCGGGCAGCGGCTCACGGCCGAGCTGCTGCACGAGCTGGCGCTCGACGTGCACGACCTTGTTGAGCTTCTCCACCATGTGGACGGGGATGCGGATCGTGCGGCCCTTGTCCGCGATCGCCCGCGTCACCGCCTGGCGGATCCACCAGGTCGCGTACGTGGAGAACTTGTAGCCGCGCCGGTAGTCGAACTTCTCGACCGCGCGGATGAGGCCCAGCGAGCCCTCCTGGATCAGGTCCAGGAACGACAGGCCGCGGCCCGAGGTAGCCCTTCGCGATCGAGACGACGAGGCGCAGGTTGGCCTCGACCATCTCCTGCTTGGCGACCAGGTCGCCGCGCTCGATGCGCTTGGCCAGCGCGACCTCGCGGTCCGCGGTCAAGAGCTCGACCTTGCCGATCGAGCGCAGGTAGAGGCGCAGCGAGTCCAGGCTCGGCTCGACCGTGAGGTCGATCTCCGGCTTGCGCGGCGCGTCCGGCTCCTTCTCGACCGTACGAGCATCCCGCTCGAAGCGGCCGCCTTCCGTGGTGGCCGGGCGCCCGTCGGCGCCCACGATGTCGATCCCCTCGCCTTCCAGGAAGACGTGGAGCTCGACCACCTGCTCCTTGGTGACCTCTACCTCCTCGAGGCAGGAGGCGATCTGCTCGAAGGTCAGGAACCCCCGCTCCTGGCCTTCAGCGATGAGAGGGCGCAGCTCGTCGATCTCGTAGATCGCCGGTTCGCCCTCGAGCAGTGCTTCGGTCTTAGTGCCCAACCCCTCGATCCTTCAAGGTGGAGTTTCTCGAGCGAGCCGGCCCTCCCGAGGCTTGTCGCTCCCCAACTTTCCGGCTGTTCGCAGTCTTCAGGCGCTGCGGGCCATATGTGCGACGCTCGTCGCTGGGCAGGGCACCGAAAATGGTGTGTCGTCCGTGCCTTCGGCCTTTGTAGCACCGAATACGAGATCCCCTAGTACGGCTGGCATCCCCTTTTCGTCCAGAGGCACCCGTACCGCTAGCCTTTTGAGGGGGAAATGTCAGATTTCCGCTCCACGTCGGGGGTCCTGGAGGATGTCCAGGCCCAGGTACCGTCGCTTCAGGTGTCGCTCTCGCGCGTCGGCGTCACGAACGTCGAGAAGGTGGTGCGTATAGGCGACAACGGGCTCGAGCGCCTCTATTGGGCCAAGCTCGACTGCTTCGTCGACCTCGGCCCGCGCCAGAAGGGCGCGCACATGTCACGTTTCGAGGAGGTCGTCAACGACGTCATCGGCGAAGTGGTCCTCTCCGAGAAGGTCTTCCGCGCCGAGACGCTCGCCCACCACATCGCCGAGAAGGTCCGCGACCGGCAGGGCGCCCGCCGCGCCGAGGTCCGGATCCAGGCCCGCTACCCGGAGCACAAGCCCGCGCCGGTCTCGGGGATCGAGACGCAGGAGCTCTACACGCTGCTGGGCACGGCGGTCGCCTCCGAGGCGGGGACGCGGCGGCTGATCGGCGTCCGCGCGCAGGGGATCACCGCATGCCCGTGCGCGCAGGGGCTCGTGCAGGCCAACTCGCGCGAGCGGCTGCTGGAGGACGGCTTCTCCGAGGAGGAGGTGGCGCGGATCTTCGCGGCCGTGCCGGTCGCCACCCACAACCAGCGCGGCCTCGGCACGCTCCGCATCGGCTGCCCGGAGGACTGCGACACGGACATCGACGCCGAGCGCCTGCTGGCGATCGTCGAGAACTCGATGTCGTCGGAGATCTACGAGCTGATGAAGCGCTCCGACGAGGGCGCCGTGGTCGAGAAGGCCCACCGCCGGCCGCGGTTCGTCGAGGACTGCGTGCGCGAGATGGTGCGCGGAGTGGTCGACGGCTTCCCGCGAGCTCACGGACCGGCACTTCGTGTCGGCGCGGCAGGAGAACCTGGAGACGATCCACCAGCACAACGTCGTCGCCGAGCGCTTCGGCCTGCTCGGCGAGATGCGGCAGGAGATCGCGTCAGGCCAGGTGTCCGAGCATCACGTCTCGACGCGTGAGTGGCTCGACGGCCGAGCTTAGGGCCGGGCGGGCGATCCCGCCCGACCCCGAATCAGCGCTCGGAAGTTGAAGAAGTAGTCGGCGGCTGACAGCACGGTCACCAGGACCGTCGCGTAGATCAGCGCGTCCACCCACGCGGGCCGGCCGTCGACGGCGATCAGCGCCAGCACCATCGCGATCTGGGCGACGGTCTTGATCTTGCCCCAGCTGCTGGCGGGAATGACCTGGCCGTGCTCCATCGCGAGCTGGCGGAGGCCGGTGACCGCGAACTCGCGGGCGATGATCACCATCGCCACCCAGGTCGCGAGCCGGTCGAGCGAGACCAGCGAGACGAGCGCGGCGGTGACGAGCAGCTTGTCCGCCAGCGGGTCCATCAGCTTCCCGAACGTGCTCTCGTCCTTGTTGCGGCGGGCGATCCAGCCGTCCAGCGCGTCGGTGAAGCTCGCGATGCCGAACACGATCGCGGCGAGCAGGTCGCCGGATTCGAGGCCCGACAGCAGCGCCGCCACGAGCACCGGGACCAACAGGATCCGGAAGAGCGTGAGGACGTTCGGCAGGTTGAGGTCGAACATCCGGGGTGAGCTTAGGCCACGGCGGCGCCCTTCCTCGCGTCGGCCAGCACGGCCATCGCCGCGTTGCGCCCGTTGAGCGCGATCACGCTGCCGCCGGGATGCGTGGCGGCGCCGCACAGGTAGAAGCCCGGGACGTCGGTGCGCGGCGTCAGGCGGTGCTCCCACATCTGGCCGGGCATCACGTCGCCCTGGAAGATGTGGCCGCCGGTGAGGCCGATCCGCTCCTCGATGTCCGGTGGGGCGAGCACCTCGTAGTGCTCGAGGCAGTCCTCGAAGTCGGGCGCGAAGCGGGCGATGAGGTCGATGAACTGGCGGGCGACCTCGTCGCGGCGGGCGTCCCACCCGCCGTCGCACCTCGTAGCGGGGCGTACTGGCCGAACACGCTCATCAGGTGCCGGCCGGGCGGCGCGGGGCTCGGGTCGTAGCCCGTCTGGACGTAGATCTCGCCGAAGCCGACCGCGGGCTCGCCGGCGCGGGCTCGCTCGAAGTCGCGCTGGGCGTCGTCGAGGCCGGTCGTGACGTCGACGCTCGCCCGCGCCGGGAAGGTCTCGCCGGGGGCGGCGGTCCAGTCCGGGAGCCGCGTGAGGGCGGCGTTGAACTTGACCACCGGGCTGTGGAGCTCCCAGCGCTCGAGCCGGTCGCGATACGGGGCGGGGACGGCGTCGTGGTCCCCGAGCAGCCGGAGCGCGACCTTCGGGTCGGCGTTGCAGATCACGGTCCGCGCGTGGATCGTCGTCCCGTCCTCCAGCGTCACGCCCTCCCCGGGCGCGATGGCGGCCACGGGCACGCCGCACGCGAGCGTCGCGCCGGCCTCCTGCGCGGCGTCGGCGATCGCGAAGGAGACCATCCCCATGCCGCCGCGGACGTAGCCCCAGACCGGGCCCTGCCCCTCCAGGTCGCCCTGGAAGTGCATCAGCTTCACCGACGCGGTGCCGGCGTCGCGCGGGCCGGCGAACGTCCCGATGATGCCCTGGCCGAAGAGCGCGTCCTTGATCCGCTGGTCGCCGACGTGGTCGTCCAGGACGTCGGCGATCGAGGCCTCGAAGACGATGTCGATCATCGTCTGCTCGCCGCGGAGCAGCTCCTCGATCTCGGCTCGCGAAGGAGAGTCGCCGACCCAGCTGTCGCGCTCGCCCTTGCGCAGCCGGCGGCGGATCTCGTCGAAGAGGTGCTCGTAGGCCCAGTAGCCGCGCTTGTCCTTCTCGGACACGCCGAGGCGGTCGAGGTCGGCCTCCGTGCGGGCGTCGTCGAGCCACTGGCCGAACGACGTGCCGTCCTCGAACGGGACCCACAGGTTCGGGTCGGCGACGTCGAAGCGCAGGCCGCGCTCCTTGAGCCCCAGCTCGCGGATGACCAGCTCGTCGAGCAGGCCGACGACGTACGCGCACGGGGAGACGACGTAGCGCGGGTCGGCGAACGGGCGCTCGAGCGTGCAGGCGCCGCCGAGGCGCTCGCGGCGCTCGAGGACGAGGACGGACTGGCCGGCGCGCGCGAGGTAGGTCGCGCAGGTGAGGCCGTTGTGGCCGCCGCCGACGATGACGGCGTCCCAGCGGCGGCGGGCGAGCTCGGCGACGGGCATCGGGAGGCCGACCTCGCCGAGTTGCTGCGCGATGGCGTTCATGCGGGCTCCTTGGCTATCGCATCGACGACGACGGCGCCGTCGGTGTGGACGATGACGGGGTTGCACTCGATCAGGGCGAGATCCTTCGGGAGGGCGACGGCGAGGCGGGCCGCGGCGGCGAGGTCGGCGCCGCCGAGCAGTGCGGCGCCTCGCAGGCCGCGCAGCGCCTGCTCGACGCGGGCCGCCGTGACCGGCAGCGGCAGGACGGCGACGTCGTCGAGCACCTCGGCGTGGGCGCCGCCGAGGCCGACCACGAGCGCCGGCACGACGCCCTCGCGGGTCACCGAGACGAGCAGCTCCGCGCCGGGCGGCGCCATCCGCTCCACCAGTGCCGGGCCGCCGATCCGCCGCCAGGCGCGCGCGCACGTCGTCCTCGGTGGCGAGGTCGAGCGCGAGCGCGCCGGCCGCCGCCTTGTGGAGGAGCCCGGGCGCCGAGCGCTTCAGCGCGACCGGCCCGCCGAGCTCGCGCAGCGCCGCGACGGCGTCCTCCTCGCTCGCGGCGAGCCGCCCCGGCACGACCGGCACCCCTGCCGCCCGCAACCGGGCCTTGGCCTCGTGCTCGGCGAGCCAGGGGTCTGACCCCTCCGCGCGGTGAAATGAAGCAGCTTCATTTGGGTGTCGGGAGGGGTCTGACCCCTTGGCGATCTCGCGGAGGCGGGCGGGGTCGGCGGGCGGGGTGGCGAGCGCGGCGGCGCAGGCGAGGCCGGTGCGCAGGCCGGCCACCGCGGGAACGCCCTCGCACGCGAACGCCCACGCGGAGGCGTCGTCGAGCAGCTCGGGCAGCGTGGCGGCGACGATCGTGCCGACCGGGCTCTCGCGGGCGCCGGCGAGGATGCCCTCCTGGACGGCGTCCCAGCTCTCGGCCGCGTAGCCGTCGATCCCGGGCGGCCGGTCGTAGAAGACCAGCACCTGGCCGACGCCGGGGTCCTCGCCGGTGAGCCGGACGATGTCGCGCAGCGTGTCGACCTCGCCCCAGATCATCGCCGTGTAGTCGAGCGGATTGGCGACGGTGGCGGCGGCCGGGAGCCTGGCGCGCAGGGCGTCGACGGTGGCCGGCGCGAGCGGCGGCAGGTCGACGCGCAGGCGCGCCGCCTCGTCGGCGCCCAGGCCCGAGTCGCCGCCCGAGCAGGTCAGGATCGCCAGGCCGCCGTCGCGGCGCGGCTTCGGCCCGCGCGCCGCGAGCGCCTTGGCCAGCTCGAGCAGGTCGTGCACGTCGGCCGCCCAGGCCGCGCCCGCCTCCTCGGCCAGCGCGCGGAAGACGCGGTGGTCGCCGGCCAGCGCGCCGGTGTGGGCGGTCGCGGCGGCCGCCCCCGCCGCCGAGGCGCCGACCTTCAGCACCGCCACGCCGATGCCCGCCTCGGCGCAGCGGGCGAACGCCTCGCACAGCCGCGCGCCGTCGCCGTCGCCCTCGACGAGCAGCGCGATCGAGCGCACGCCGTCCTCGCCGGCGAGGTGCTCGACGTAGTCGGCGGTGGTGAGGACGGCCTCGTTGCCGCTGGAGATCGCCGTGTGCAGCCGCAGCCCCCGCCGCGTGCCGAGCGCGTTGACCGCGAGGTTGCCGCTCTGGGAGACGAGCGCGACGTGCCCCGGCTCCGGCGCGGCGAGGGCGTCGCCCCACAGCGCCGCGCGGTCGTGCAGCGAGATGAGCCCGTCGCAGTTCGGCCCGCAGACCGGGAGCCCGTGCCGCGCCGCCGCGGCCACCAGGTCCGCCTCGAGCTCCGCACCGCCGCCCTCGCGGAAGCCGGCCGCGTAGACCACCGCCCCGCCGCAGCCGAGCGCGCCGGCCTGCTCGATCACCTCCGGCACCGAGGCCGCCGGCACGGCGACGACGACCGCGTCCGGCGCCTCGGGCAGGTCGGCAGCGACGGCACGCACGGGAAGCCGTGCGCGCGCCGGCGGCGCGGGTGCACGCCCCACACCTCGCCCCGGTAGCCGAGCCGCTCGAGGTTGCGCAGCGTCTCGCTCCCGTAGGCGTCCGGGCGCTCCGACGCGCCCCCCACCGCGCGCGCACCGCACACCACCGCGTCGCGCCTCGCAGGTCGGCCAGCGACGCACGCACGGGAGCCGTGCGCGCCCCCCCCGGTTCACGCCCCACACCTCCCGCAGCCACCGCCGATTGCCGCGTCTCCCCCTAGCTCCGTCCGCTCCGACGCGCCGACCACCGCCACCGAGCGCGGGTGCAGCAGCCGCTCCAGCGACGCCGCGCGCGCAGTGGCCGCGCCCGTCATCAGTGGAGCGTGCGCTCGACGCCGCGCCGCTCCAGCGCCCGCGCGACGATCAGCCGCTGGATCTCGCTGGTGCCCTCCCAGATGCGGTCCACGCGCAGCTCGCGCAGGAACCGCTCCGCGACGTTGGAGCGCAGGTAGCCGCGGCCGCCGAACACCTGCACCGCGCGGTCGGCGCAGCGGTACGCGGCCTCCGACACGAACAGCTTCGCCATCGAGGCCTTCGCGTGGACCACCTTCGGATCGGCGTCCGGGTCGTCGGCCAGCCGCGCCACCTCCAGCCCGAGCGTGCGCCCTGCCGCGGCATCGGCGGCGGAGTCGGCGAGCGGGAACGAGACGCCCTGGTGGTCGAAGATCCGGGCGCCGCCCTGCTCGCGCGACAGGGCCCAGGCCGTCGCCTCGTCCAGCAGCCGCCACATCGCGCCGACGCCGCGCGCCGCGATCCCCAGCCGCTCCTCCGTGAACCACGCGCGCTGGAGCGCGTCGCCGCCGCCGACCTCGCCGATCAGCGCCTCCTCGCCGACCCGCACGCCGCGGAAGCGGACCGTCGGATGCCCGTGCGGATACGTGTGCGTGAACGCCGGGTTCGCGACGATCTCGACGCCCGGCGACGTGCTCGGGACGAGGAACAGCGTCGGCCCCTCCCCCGGCACGACCGCCACGACGATGTAGACGGCAGCGACGTCGCCGTACGTCACGAACCACTTCTCGCCGTCGATCACCCAGCCGCCGTCAGCGGCCGCGCCGTCGTGGCGATGCCGGACGGGTCGGAGCCGGCGTGCTCCTCGGTGACCGCGTACGCGTCGTGCAGCTCGCCGCGCAGCGCCGGCTTCAGCCAGCGCTCGATCTGCTCCGGCGACCCCGAGCCGAGCACGTTGTAGGCGCTCGGCACGTGCCACGAGAGCGCGTTGGTCGAGCGCCCGAACTGCTCCTCGACCAGGAACCACTCGACGTGCGACCAGCCCTGGCCGCCGTGCTCGGCCCGGTGCAGCCCGCCGTTCAGCCCGGCCGCCATCGACTCGGACCTGATGCGGGCGACGTCGTCGGACGGCAGCCGCCGCCGAGCTCCGCGTCCTCCTCGAGCGGGATCAGCACGTCCTCGACGAACGCCCGGGCGCGGGTCACCAGGTCGGCCGCGGCGACGGCCGTCACGCCGGCACCGCCTGCCGCTGCCGCCGCCGGAACCGCCGCAGCCGCCGGTCGTGGAGGATCCGCTTGGCCGCGTTGTGCCCGCCGGCGGCCATGACGCCGCCGCCCGGGTGGGTCCCGGCGCCGCAGAGGTACAGCCCGTCGACCGGGGTCGCGTATTGCGAGAGCGCCGGCGTCGGGCGCATGAACGCCATCTGGTCCAGCCCCTGCTCGCCCTGGAAGATCGAGCCGCCGACCAGCCCGAAGATGCGCTCGAGGTCCGGCGGCGCCAGCACCTCGAACTCCACGCACCGCGTCGGTCACGTTGGGCGCGTGCTCGGCGACCTGCGCGAGGCAGCGCGCGCCGTAGGCCTCGCGCGCCCCCTCGGGCCAGCCCTCCGAGGACCACGGGCCGTACTGCGTGAACATCGTCATCACCGTCGCGCCGTCGTCGGTCAGCGTCGGGTCGATCGTCGAAGGGACCTCGACCTCGAGGTACGGCGCCTCCGACGGCCGCCCGCGCACCGCGTCCTGCCACGCACGCTCGAGGTAGTCGATCGACGGGCAGAACGCCACGCCGGAGCGCAGCAGCAGCTCGCGCTCCTCCGGCGCCACCCGCTCGTAGCGCGGCGGCTCGGACAGGATCCAGTTGACCTTCACGGAGCCGCCGCGGGTCTTGTAGCGCCGCAGGTCCTCGACGACCTCGTCCGGGAAGTGCTCCGCGCCCGCCAGGTCGAGCACGGTCGTCTTGGGATGGGCGCCCGACACGACGAGCGGCGCCCGCAGCTCCTCGCCGCCCGCCAGCGTCACGCCGGTCACCCGGCCGTCGCGCACGTCGATCGAGGACACCGCGGCGCCGGTGCGGATCTCCGCGCCGGCGGACTCGGCGCTGCGCGCGATCGCCTGCGAGATCGCGCCCATCCCGCCGCGCACGTGCCCCCACAGCCCCGGCACGCCGTCGATCTCGCCGAGCGCGTGGTGGAGCAGGTTGTACGCGGTCCCGGGCGTGCGCGGCCCGGCCCACACGCCGACGACGCCGGTCGACGCCATCGCGCCCTTGAGCAGGTCGTCCTCGAACCAGTCGTCGAGCAGGTCGCCGACCGACATCGTCATCACGCGGTAGAAGTCCTGCACGTCGCGCCGCGACAGCCCCGCGGCGCGGCCGGCCTCGCGCAGCAGCGACAGCAGGTCGCCCGGGCGCTTGGAGCCGAGCGCCGGCGGCGGGCGCAGCATCAGCGGGCGCAGGAAGGCCGCCATCCGCTCCAGCAGGTCCTCGAAGGCCGGGTAGGCCTCGGCGTCGGCGCGCGAGTACCGAGCGATCGACTCGCACGTCGGCCGCTGGTCGTTGTGGAAGAGGATCACGCGGCCGTCGTCGTCGAGCGCCGCGTAGGCCGGGTCGAGCGGGTGCGGCTCGTAGCCGAAGTCCTTCAGCCGCAGGTCCTCGACGACCTTGGGCTGGAGCAGCGACACGACGTAGGAGGCGCGCGAGACGCGGTGGCCGGGCCACACCTCCTCGGTGACGCAGGCGCCGCCGAGGATGTCCCGGCGCTCGAGCACGCAGACGCGCAGGCCGGCGCGGGCGAGGTAGGCGGCGGCCGTGAGGCCGTTGTGGCCGCCGCCGACGACGAGCGCGTCGTAGTGGCCGGCGCCGCCGTTGGAGCGGGCGAACAGGCTCATGGGCGGCACCCTAATCCTCCCTGACCTTGTAGTCAACCGCACGAAGTTGTAGGGTGCCGCGCATGCCGCCCTTCACCGAGGAGGAGCTCGCCCCCACCCGCCTGCCGCTGCTCGAGGCCTCGCTGCTGCCGCCGCGCGCGTACGTCGACGAGGACGTCGCCGCGTGGGAGGCGGAGCACATCTTCCTCGGCGGCTGGGTGTGCGTCGGCCACGCGGCGCAGGTGCGCGAGCGCGGCGACTACCTCACCCGCGAGGTCGGCGGCGAGAGCCTGCTCGTCGTCGCGGACGAGGACGGCGTCCCGCGCGGCTTCCACAACGTCTGCCGCCACCGCGGCGCGCGGCTCCTCGACAGCCCGGAGGGCCGCGTCCGCCGGCTCCAGTGCCCGTACCACGCGTGGTCCTACCGGTTCGACGGCTCGCTGCGCAACGCGCCCCACACCGGTGCGCTGGAGGACTTCGACCCCGGCTGCCACGGGCTCACGCCGGTGCGCACCGAGATGATCGAGGGGCTCGTGTTCTGCGACGTCTCCGGCAGCGCGCCGCCGCTCAGCGAGCACCTCGGCTCCAGCGCCGCGCAGCTCGCCCGCTACCGCAACGCCGACCTGCGGCGCGCAGCCATCCGCACGTACGACGTCGCCGCCAACTGGAAGGCGGTCGTCGAGAACTACAGCGAGTGCCTGCACTGCCCGGGCGTGCACCCGGAGCTCAACCGGCTGAGCCACTACGAGAGCGGCGAGGAGCACGACGGGCCCGGCCTGTGGTGCGGCGGCACGATGACGCTCAGCGAGGGCGCCGACACGATGGCCACCGGCGGCGGCCACTCGCGCCGCCCGCCGATCGCGGGCATCGGCGGCGAGGCGCTGCGCGAGGTCGTCTACTACGCGATCTTCCCCAACTGCCTGATCTCGCTGCACCCGGACTACGTGATGCTGCACACGCTGTGGCCCGACGGCCCGGGGCGCACGCTGATCCACTGCGAGTGGCTGTTCGAGCCGGCCACGATCGACGCGCCGGACTTCGACCCGAGCGACGCGGTGGACTTCTGGGACCTGGTCAACCGCCAGGACTGGGAGGTCTGCGAGCTCACGCAGAAGGGGATCGGCTCGCGCGGCTACCGCCGCGGGCGCTACACGGAGGCGGAGCGCGACGTCCACGCGTTCGACGTGATGGTCGCCGAGGCGTACCTCGGCGAGGGTCGCGGGGTGCTGTTCAGACGGCGCGTCGCCGAGGGCGTCGAGGTGCCGTGAGCGCCCAGCCCGCAGGACCCCTCGCGCCGAGCTCCAAGGAGCGCATCCTCGACGCGGCGATCCGGCGGATCGCGAGCGACGGCATCGACGCCGTGCGGATCGCCCGCATCGCGATGGACGCGGGCGTCTCCACCGCGCTCGTGCACTACCACTTCGCGACGCGCGAGGCCCTGCTCGCCGAGGCGCTCGAGCACTCGTTCGCGCAGGCCGGCGACCTGCGCACGGAGCGCGGCGGCGGGCTGCTCGCGCGCGATGGTCGAGCAGTGCCTGCCGCTGCCGGGCGAGCAGGAGCTGGAATGGGTGCTGTGGGTGGAGCTGTGGCTGCGCGCCGTCCGCCACCCGGAGCTGCGCCCGACCGCAGCGGCGCTGTACGCCCGCATGCGGGCGTGGCTGATCGAAGGGATCGAGGACGGGGTCGCGCGCGGCGAGTTCGCGCCGTGCGACTCCGGCGTGGTCGCCGACCGGGTGCTGGCGCTGATCGACGGCTTCGGGGTCCGCGCGCTGCTGGGCGACCCCGAGATGCCGCTCGAGCGGGCGCGCGAGGAGGTATGGACGGTGCTGGCGAGGGATCTGGGCCTGGAGGACCGGGGGAAGGAGGAGCAGTGAGAGACGGACTCACGCGCCGCGAGGTGATCCGTGGCGGCGCAGGCGCGGCGCTGGCGATCGGGTTCGCCGGCTGCGGCGTCGGCGACGGCGAGAACGCGAGCAGCACCCCGCAGGCGAAGGCGAAGCGGGTCGAGGCCAAGCCGGACGGCGACCTCGTCTACTTCAACTGGGCCGAGTACCTCGAGCCGAAGCTGATCAAGCGGTTCGAGAAGCGCTACGGCGTGAAGGTCCGCGAGTCCAACTTCGACTCGATGCAGGGCATGATGTCGAAGCTGCGCTCGGGCAACCGCTACGACCTGATCTTCCCGAGCTCGGAGTGGGTCGACCGGCTGCGCAAGGCCAACCAGCTGCTGCGCTTCGACCCGAGCGTCCTGCGCAACACCGGCGGCGTATACGACTACTTCGCCAAGCCGTGGTACGACCCGGCCGCCGACCACACGGTCCCCTACGCGATGTACGCGACCGGGATCATCTATCGCGCCGACAAGATGCGCGGGATGACCGGCTCGTGGAACGACATGGGGCTCGATGAGGCGCAGGGCCGCGCGTACCTGCTCGACGACTTCCAGGAGGTCATCGCCGCGGGCAACCTCGTCAACGGCGCGAAGCTCAACGCGGCCGACGACGCGGCCCTGGAGAAGTCCAAGCAGTGGGCGCTCGACCTCAAGCCGAAGCTGCGCGGCTTCTCCACCGACGACATCCAGAACATGGTCTCCGGGAACGCCTGGCTGCACCACGGCTGGAACGGCGACGTCGTCAACATCCGCAACCAGGTCGACAACCCGGAGAACTTCTCGTTCCAGAAGTGCGGCGAGGGGATCCCGCTCGGCACGGACTGCTTCGCGATCCCCGCCAACGCGGAGCACCCCGGGACCGCGCTGGCGTTCATCGACTTCATCCTCGAACCGGAGAACGCGTCCAAGAACATCGAGTACATGGGCTATCCGATGCCGTACTCGGGGCCCGACGAGACGTTCGCCGGCCTGGTGAAGGACGATCCCGAGATCAACGTGACCGTCGAGGACCTGGAGAACGGCCAGCAGTTCGAGAACCTCGGACCCGACGGGCGGCGCGCCTGGGACCGCGCGTGGACGGAGATCAAGGCCGGCTAGAGGTCTGATGGGCGACCGCTTCGCCGCACGCTTCCTGATCCCGGGTGGCCTGTGGCTGCTGCTGTTCTTCGCGGTCCCGCTCGGGATCGTGGTCGCGCTGTCGTTCGGCACGCCGGGCGAGCTGGGCGGCGCGGTCTACGGCTGGCATCCGGACAACTACTCGCGGGTGTTCGACCCGCTGTTCGCCCCGGTGCTCGCGCGCTCGGTCGGCTACGCGGTCGCCACGGTCGCGCTGTGCCTGCTGCTCGGCTACCCCGTCGCCTACTACATCGCCCGCTACGGCGGGGCGCGCAAGCACGTGCTGGTCGCGCTCGTGGTGCTGCCGTTCTTCGTCAACTACCTCGTCCGCACGTACGCGTGGGTGGCGCTGCTGGCCGACGAGGGGCTGGTCAACGGCCTGCTCGCGGATACCGGACTGAGGGACGAGCCGGTCCGCTTCGTCAACACGCCGTGGGCGGTGATCGGCGGCCTCGTCTACGGCTACCTGGCGTTCATGATCCTGCCGGTCTACGCGGCCCTGGATCGCATGGACCCGGCGCTGATCGAGGCGGGCAAGGACCTCTACGGCTCGCGCGTGCAGACCTTCCTGCACGTCACCTTGCCGGTGACCTTCCAGGGCGTCCTGGCCGGCTCCGTGCTCGTGTTCCTGCCCGCCGTCGGCGACTTCGTGAGCGCGCAGCTGCTCGGCGGGCCGGAGACGTACATGATCGGCAACCTGATCCAGCAGCAGTTCTTCGGCGCCGAGGACTGGCCGTTCGGCGCGGCGCTGACCACGGTGATGATGGCGTTCCTGCTGGTCTGGATGGTCTTCTACCTGCGCTCGGCGGCGCGCCAGGCGCGCGAGGACGTGCTGTGAGGGCGCTGCGGCTCTACGTCGCCGCGTTCTTCCTCGTGATGTTCCTGCCGATCGCGATCGTCGCGCTGTTCTCGTTCAACAGCGCGCGCTCGCTCCAGCGGTTCGAGGGCTTCAGCCTGGAGTGGTACCGGGCGTTCCTGGACAGCGAGTCGCTGCGCGGGTCGCTGGTGGCGAGCATCGAGATCGCGGTGGCGACGATGGTCGTGGCCACGCTGCTCGGCACGCTGCTCGCGTTCGGGCTCGTGCGGGCGCGGACGCGCTGGGCGCCGGGCGCGAACGTGCTGATGCTGATCCCGCTGGTCACGCCGGAGATCGTCGCCGGCGTGTCCGCGTTCCTGCTCTTCACGCAGGTCGGCCTACGGCTGTCGCTGCTGACGATCACGCTCGCGCACATCACGTTCTCCATCTCCTACGTGACGGTGGTGGTGCGCGCGCGGATGTCGGCGCTGAACCCGGAGATCGAGGCGGCGGCGATGGACCTCGGCGCCACGCGGCTCCAGACGTTCCGGCTCGTGGTGCTGCCCGAGCTGTGGCCGGCGATCCTCGCCGCGGGGACTGCTCGTCTTCGCGCTCTCGTTCGACGACTTCGTGCTCTCGTTCTTCACGACGGGCGAGTCGCCGCAGCCGTTGCCGGTGCGGATCTGGTCCGCGATCCGGTTCGGCGTGACGCCGACGATCAACGCGATCGGAACGCTGATGATCGCGATCTCGGGCCTGGCGATCGCGGCGGCACTGCTGCTCGGGCGGCGGTCTGTGCTCAGGGCTTGAGGCGGCGGCCGGTGGCGAAGAGCCAGACGCCCCAGACCACCGTCGTCGTCGCCATCGCGGCGGTGACGCCGAGCGAGAGCGCGACGGACACGTCGCTCGTCCCGAGGAAGCCGTAGCGGACCGCGTTGATCAGGTAGAAGATCGGGTTCGCGTGGCTGATCTCCTGCCACGGCGAGGGCAGCGAGTCGATCGAGTAGAAGACGCCGCCGAGGAAGCTCAGCGGCAGGATCACGAGGTTGGTCACGAACGCCGTGTGGTCCCACGACTCCGCGTAGACGCCGACGATCACGCCGAACGAGCAGAACAGCACCAGCAGCAGCGCGAGCGCGAGCAGCAGGACGAACGGGTGCTCGACCGGCGCGCCGGTGATCGGGGCGGCGATCGCGAACAGGCCGGCGCCGATCAGCAGCGCGCGCACGGCACCGCCGAGGTTGAGCCCGAGGTTCACCTCCCAGCCGCGCATCGGCGCCGCCAGCACGTCGTTGAGGTAGCGGTCGAAGCGGGCCTGGAAGACCGTCGCGGAGTTGTTGGCGTACGCGGCCTGCGCCATGCCCATCGCGATCAGCCCGGGCACGATGAAGATGTCGTACGGGACGCCGTCGATCTCCTTGATGCGCCCGCCGAGGCTCAGCCCGAACACGAGGATGAACAGGGCGCTCGACAGGATCGGCGCGAGGATCGTCTGCGTCCACAGCTTCAGGACGCGCTCGATCTCGCGGCCGGAGAGCGCGATCAGGCCGCGGTGGCTGGCGAGGAGCTCGGACACCCCTCTGACGTTAGAACGCGGCGCATCATCGCCTTCACCACGAACGGGTGGACGAGCCGGACCGGCGCGAAGTAGGCGCGCCCGAGCGCGCTGTTGAAGCGCACGCGGGTCGTCACCACCGCGGTGTCGCCGTCGACGAGGATCGACGCGCGGAAGTCCAGGTGCCGGTCGTCGAGGCCGAGCAGCACCTCGCGCTCGTCGCGATCGAGCAGCGGGAAGCCGCGCTCGGTGGTGCGCGGGGTCTTGAGGCCGAACGGCCGCACGACCGCGTTGCGGGCGGCCATCGCCGCCTTGATCCACGGCGGCGGGGAGTGGAACACCCGCTCGGCCAGGGCCAGCGGGTCGCGGGGCGCATGAGCTGGCAGCGCGACCGCGAACGCGTCGGCGTAGTCGACGCGCGGCATCGTCCGCTCGGCCATCGGCGAGGGCGGGACGGCGACTTCGCGCACCGTGGTCATGGTTGAACGGTACGTCTTGAACGGCGGCTGGGTGGGGTGGCGGGTGTGCATTTCGTCACGCTCGGCTCGGCCGCTGATGGCGAGCGTGACGAAATGCACACCAGAGGATCGAAACGTCACGCTCGTCGGACGCGGCGCGAACGAGCGTGACGAAGTGCACCCTCACCCCGACGGCCCCTCGGCGCCCGCTCCGCAGCCCCCGGCCCCGCCCGCGCCCGCCACCGACCGCGATGGCGACCAGAGTCGACAGCAGACAGCCCCTGGTCGAGCACCAGCCACCCCGCGAGCGCGGCGACGCCCGGCTCGAGCGACATCAGCACGCCGAACACGCGCGCGGGGATGCGGCGCAGCGCCTCGAGCTCGAGCGAGTACGGGATCACGGACGAGGCGAGCGCGACGACGGCGCCAGAGGCGAGCAGCCCCGGCTCGAGCAGCTTCGCGCCGCCCTGCGCGATCCCGGCCGGCGCGACGAGCAGCGCGCCCGCGACCATCGCCAGCGCGAGCCCGGCGCCGCCGGGGAACAGCCGGCCGGTCCGCGCCGACAGCGGGATGTAGGCGGCCCAGGCGGAGGCCGCCAGCAGCGCGAAGCCGACGCCGGCCGCGTCGAGGTCGGACGCGCCGAACGGGTTCGTGAGCAGCAGGATCCCGGCGGCCGCGAGCACGACCCACACGACGTCGAGCGGGCGGCGCGAGAGCGCGACGGCGAGCCCGAGCGGCCCGGCGAACTCGATCGTGACCGCCACGCCGATCGGGATCCGCTCCATCGCCTCGTAGATCGCCCAGTTCATCGTCCCGAGCGTCAGCGCCGAACGCCATGACCACCGCGAGGTCGCGCGGCGCGTGCCCGCGCACCCGCGGCCGCCACAGCGCCCACAGGACCAGCGCGGCGACGCCGAGCCGCAGGACCGAGGTCCCGGCCGGCCCGAGGTCGTCGAACAGCGTGACCGCGAAGGCGGCGCCGAGCTGGAGCGTGGTGACCGCGGCGACGACGAGCCCGATGCCGCGGGCGTCGACGGTCACCTCCGGGCGGTGACGACCTTCCGCGTGTACGCCGGGTCACGGCGGATCTGGCGCTCGGTGAACCGCATCGGCTTCCACCCCTCGCGAGAGAACAGCCGCGTCTGGTCCGCGTAATGGCGCGAGCGCGGGTTCTCCGACTGCGAGTACGTGAGGACGGACTCGCCGCGCGGCCGCCCCTTGCGGTCGAAGCCCGCGGTCATCACGAACGACGAGCCGGTACGCGGGTCGTAGCGGCCCTCCGCGTCGCGGTCGGTGGTGATGATGTTGAAGCAGCCCTCCGCCTCGGTGCAGCCGGGGATCGGGATCCGCACGCTGCCGCGCGGCTCGGACTGGAGTTCGCCGAGCGGCGCGGCGAGCGCGATGCCCTTGCCGCGCAGGTCCGCGACCGCGCCGCGGAGCGCGTCCACCACCTTGTCGCTCGAGCCATCGAGGTCGCGCGGCGTGCGGACCGGGTCGGCGGGATCGAACGGCACGAGCCACGGCGCGCCGGCGGCGAGCACGCGCGTCCACGTCTCGCGCCACAGGACCGCGCCGCTCGAGTCCGTGTTCCCGCGGCCGTCCCAGGCCGCGAGCGCCTCGCACGCCTCGGCGAGATCGGCGCCGCCCCGCGCGCGGCAGGCCGCGACGACCGTGTCGCGCGCCAGCTCCCCGGACAGGTTCCGGTTCGCGGCGAACACGCCCTGCATCGTCTTGATCGTGAAGCCGCGCTTGCCGAGCCCGTCCGTGCCGGCCAGCCGCTGCTCCGCCTGGATCAGCCCGAGCCTGCCGCGCAGCAGCCGCGGCGTGCCCTCCGGGCCGATGATCCGCGGGAAGCCCTTCAAGCGGACGTCGGCGTTCGGGACCCAGTACGAGTCGTTGGAGTTCTCGACGTAGTCGCGGCGCGTCACCCGCGGCAGCGCGCGCGGGCCGAGGATGCCCTTGGCGACGGCGTCGCCGTCGTTGCCCCACGCGCAGCCGGCCTGCGAGCCGTCGAGCAGCACGACGCCGCCCGCCGACAGCAGCAGGTCCGCCTTCGGCGAGGTCATGCAGCGCTCCATCAGCGCGGCGTCGACGTTCGGCACGACGGAGTCGTCGGCGTAGTACGCGCGGCCGTGGCGGTCGGCGGCGATCACGTTGACCCACGGGTTGCCCTGCACGCGCGCCGAGGCTCGCCGCAGGCCGGCGACGGACTTCGCGCGGTCGTAGCGCGACCACTGGTTGGTGAGGCGGAAGTTGTCCGCGTTGACGTCCGCCAGCGCGTAGGCGGTGTCGGCGGTCCACGTGAGGGTGGCGGCCGGGAAGGAGAGCACGGGTCCCCAGCGCGTCTCGTAGAAGGTGTGCTGCTGGACGCCGGTGTCCGTCTGCACCGACACCGTCCGCGCGCGCATCCTCTCCTCGCGGCCGTCGACGAGGTAGGTGGTCGGGTCGCCCGCCTTGAGCTTGAGCTCGTACGGCGTGAAGCGGCGGGCGGTCGAGACCGTGTGACTCCACGCCACGTTGCGGTTGAAGCCGATGTTGACCACGGGCGCGCCCTGGAGCCCGGCCCCGATCGCATCGATCTTGCCCGGGATCTTCAGGTGCAGCTCGTACCAGCGCTCCGGGCCCTGCCACGGGAAGTGCGGGTTGCCGAGCACCACGGACCGCCCGTTGCGCGTGCCGGCCGAGCCGATCCCGTAGGCGTTCGAGCCGAGCGACGCGTGCTCGCCCAGCACCGGGTCGTCCGCGAGCCGCGCGCGCAGCGCGCCCGCGGTCGGCAGCGCCGCGGCGCGCGCCGCGGCGGCCGCCGGCGGCGCCGCGTTCACGATCTCGCGCAGGAAGTTCCCCGAGCTGGCGCGCAGGCCGAGCTGGTAGAGGCGGCGGTAGACGTCCCGCACCGTGATCGGCCGCACCCACGCCTTGCCGCGGCAGGTGGGATCGGGCAGCTTCGCGCGGCCCGTGCGGCGCAGGTAGGCGTTGTAGCCGGCCGCGAAGCCGCGGAGGTTGGCGCGGACGTCCTTCGAGGGCCCGTGCGGCGGGCGGCGCCGCGACAGCCGCTCGACGGTCTTCATGTCCTTGATCCGCTGCCAGAAGAAGTCCGACTGGAGGTTCGTGCCGCCGCTCGGGGAGTCGGCGTCGGCGCCGAAGTACCGCGACCGCTGCGCGCTCACCGTCGTCACGATGCTCGCCATCTCGCACAGCTGGTCCTGCGCGTAGGCGTAGCCGGTCCCGAAGCCGAGCGAGCCGTAGTCGCGGGCCTTGATGTGCGGGACGCCGCCGGTCGTGCGGCGGATCTCGGCGCGGTAGCGGCCGTCGGCGGCGAGCGCCGTGGCGGGAGCGAGCAGGAAGGCGGCGGCGAGCGCGGCGGTGAGGAGGCGCGGCATGGCGCCGCAGTCTTTCAGGCCGCCATGGCCTTGACGTAGACGTCGGCGAGCGACGTCGCGTCATATGTGCTGCGGAGGCCGTCGGCGGAGTCGCGCGCGAGCAGGCGGCCGTCGCGGATCAGCGCGATCTCCTCGCACAGCTCCTCGGCCTCCTCGAGGTAGTGCGTGGTGAGGAGGATCGTCGTGCCCATCTGGTGCAGGCGGCGGATGTAGGACCACAGCTCGAGCCGGAGCTCGAAGTCCACGCCGGCGGTCGGCTCGTCGAGGATCACGAGGCGCGGCTCGTGCATCAGCGCGCGGGCGAGCAGCAGCCGGCGCCGCATGCCGCCCGACAGCTTGGGCGCGCGAGTGGTCGCCTTCCCGCGCAGGTCGAAGACGTCCATCATCTCGCCCGCCCGGCGGCGCGCGTCGGCGCGCGACATCCCGTAGTAGCCGCCGTGGTAGAGCAGCGTCTCCTCGACGTCGAGGAAGCGGTCGAGGTTCACGTCCTGCTCGGCGAGGCCGATGAGCCGCCGCGCGTCCATGGACTCGTGCGGATGCCCGAAGACCAGCGCCTCGCCCGAGGTCGGGCGGATGAGATTGCAGACCGCGGAGATGAGCGTCGTCTTGCCGGCGCCGTTCGGCCCGAGCAATCCGAAGAACTCGCCGTCCCGCACGACCAGATCGAAGTGATCGAGAGCCAGCAGCGTCTCGTCGTAGCGCTTGGTCAGGCCGCGCAGCTCGAGGGCCGCCGGCCCAGAGGGTTCCCCGCCGTCACCGCGAACCGTTTCGTCATCGACCGCCGACACACAGACCACGTTAGCCGCGGCCACATCTTCGTAACCGGTTTAGGCCCGGTTCATTGCGCGATGGAAAGGTCCTGGCCGTGACCCGCATCGCCATCGTCGATCCCCAGCCCGCCTCGCGGGCCGGCCTCGCGATGCTGCTGCGGGCCGAGCCCGGGCTGATCCCCGTCGGGACCGCAACGGGGGCGCATGACGGTGCAGACCTCGTCGCGCGTCAACGGCCGGAGGTAGTGCTCGTCGAGCACCACCTACCCGATGGGGACGGCCCTGCGCTCGTCCGCCGCCTGCGGGCGCTGGAGCAGCCGCCGCACGTGATCGTCTACACCGCCGACCCGGATCCGGGCCTGCCGCTGCTCGCCCGAGTGGCCGGGGCGGCCGGGCTGGTGGACAAGGCGTCCGAGCCGACGGAGCTGTTCGAGGCGATCCGCGTGGTGGCGCGCGGCGGCAGCGCGCTGCCGCCGCTCGAGGCCGCGGAGCTGGACGCCGCGGCCCACCGCGTCGAGCCCGACGACCTCGCGCTGCTGGCGATGCTGGCCGACCGCACGCCGCCCGCCGAGGTGGCCGACGCCCTGCGCCTGGACACCCGCCGGCTCGGCCGCCGCACGGAGCGCCTGCTCGGGCGCCTGCGCAGCCGCGGCGAGCCGACCGTCGCCGCCTAGCGAAAGGGGCGAAGGGCCCGCGTCGCCGCTCGGCTATCGTTGCCCGCCATGCCGCTGGTCCCCATGGTCATCGAGCGCACCGCACGTGGCGAGCGCGAGTTCGACATCTACTCCCGCCTGCTCAACGAGCGGATCGTCTTCCTCGGCCATGCGGTCGACGACCAGGTCGCGAACCTGATCGTCGCCCAGCTGCTGCACCTCGAGTCCTCGGACCCGGACAAGGACATCTCGCTGTACATCAACTCGCCCGGCGGCTCGATCTACGCCGGTCTGGCGATCTACGACACGATGCAGTTCATCAAGCCCGACGTGGCGACGATGTGCGTCGGGATCGCCATGTCGATGGGATCGCTGCTGCTGACCGGCGGCGCCAAGGGCAAGCGGATGGCGCTCCCGAACTCGCGGATCCTCATCCACCAGCCGTCGGCCGGGTTCGAGGGTCAGTCCACCGACATCGAGATCCACGCGACGGAGATCCTCAAGACGCGCAAGCGGATCGACGAGATCTACGCCAAGCACACGGGACGCAGCGAGGAAGACGTCCACCGCGACATGGAGCGCGACCGCTTCTTCAAGGCCGACCAGGCCGCCGAGTACGGCCTGATCGACCGCGTCATCCACGAGCACTAGCGGGCACTTGCCTCGCCGCACCCGGGCCTGAGAGGCTCGGCGCGGCGAAGGTCCGATGTCCGCGACGCTCCAGCCCTTCATCAACCGCAAGCAGGAACTCGATCGGCTGAGTCAGCTGATCGCGGCCGCGCGCGCCGGACGCGGCGGTGTCGTCGTCATCCGAGGTGACCGCGGGATGGGCAAGTCGGCGCTCGTGCGGAAGGTCCTCGCAGACGGCGCGAGATTCGGGATCGCCGCGTCGGCGCAGCGTGTCGGCTTCCGAGCCGGGCGAGCCGTTCGCGGCGCTCGCGCAGCGCCTGCTGGCCGCGCTGGGCCGCCCTCCGCCCGAGCCCAGGAAGGGCCCGACGCGCATGACGCACGTGTTCGGCGAGGTCGCTTCCGAGTACCAGACGCTGGTGCTCGCCATCGACGACGCCGAGCGCCTGGACGCGCCATCGGTCGAAGCGCTGCTGCACCTCGCTCCCGACGCGTTCGGCCGCGCCTACGTGCTGCTCGTCGTCGTGGCGCAGGATCCGCCCTGGCTCGAACGCCTCCTCCAGACCCTGGGCACGACGCAGCTCGAGCTGGAGCCGTTCGATCGCAAGGCCATCGCCGAGTACATGCAGGCGGTCGGGCTCGACGTCGGCGACGACTTCCTCGAAGCCTTCACGAGGAGACGGCCGGCCGCCCTGGGCTGTTCTCGTCCATGGCCGAAGCCTTCTCCGCATCGCCGGCCGACGCGGTCGCGCCGACGCCACGGCGGGTGCGGTCGAGCTACCTGGCCGACGCCGTCCCGCCGGACGTGCGCCGTCCGAGACGAGATGGGCGCCGAGGGGGAGGCCGAGGCGCTCGCGCGGCTGATCCTCGACCGCGACGTCCACCCGCCGCTCTCGATCGGGCTGTTCGGCGACTGGGGCTCCGGCAAGAGCTTCTTCATGCGGCTCATCAAGCAGCACGTCGAGGACATCGCCGGGCGCTCGAAGCGCGTCGGCCGCGAGCGGACGGCGTACTGCTCCGCAGTGCGCCAGATCGACTTCAACGCCTGGCACTACGCCGACGACAACCTCTGGGCGAGCCTGATGACGCGGATCCTCCAGGGGGTCGGCTCGCCCAAGCAGCTCTCGGAGCTCTCGCAGGAGCTGGTCGAGACGGGCTCCGTCCCGCCGGGCGGCGTCATCAGCTACGCCGCCAAGCGCCACGCCGAGGTCTCCGCGAGCCTGCACGAGGCGGAGGAACGACGTGACCAGGCGCAGCGGCGCCTCGACGCGCTGGACGAGGCGTCGTCGGCGAAGCCCGTCAGCGCCCTGCTGGAGGACAGCGCGACCCTGACCGCCGACCCCGCGGTCCAGGACGCCGAGGCCCGGATCCGCGAGCGGTTCGGGCCGTCGGCCGCCCAGGGCGCCGGCGAGGCGGAGCAGGCCGCGGGGGAGTTCCGGCGGCTCGCCGCCGAGGCGAAGATCTTCTGGTCGCTCGTCCGCGGCGGGAGCGGCGCGCGCCGGCTGGCGGCGGTCGGCGGCGGGCTGCTGCTCCTCGCGTTCGTCGGCGGCCTGGTGGCGCTCGCGATCCTGGAGCCGGGACTGCTCACGACGATCACGGTCGGCGTCGCCGGGCTCACCGCGGCGCTCACCGCGCTGACCAAGGGCGCGAAGCGGGCGGAAGCGATCGGCGACGAGGTACGGCAGGCCGCGGGCGAGGGCCGCGAGCGCGCCGAGGGCGACCTGCGCGAGAGCGAGGAGCAGATCGCCTCGGAGCAGGCCGAGCTCGCGCGCATCGACGACGGCACGGCGATCACCGAGCACCTCGCGGGCCGGGCCGCCGAGTACCGGAGCCGCCAGGGGCTGATCGCGCTCGTCCGCGAGGAGCTGGACCAGCTCGCCGAGGCGCTCAAGAGCGGCCCGGACGCCAACCGCGTCGACCGGGTGATCCTCTACGTCGACGACCTCGACCGCTGCGAGGCGCCGCGCGTCGTCCAGGTGCTCGAGGCCGTCCACCTCCTGCTCGCGCTCCAGCTGTTCGTCGTCGTCGTCGGCGTCGACTCGCGCTGGCTCCTCAGCTCGCTCGAGAACCAGTACGCCCCGCAGCTGACCGGCGCGTCGGGCTCGAGCGCCCAGCAGTACCTCGAGAAGATCTTCCAGATCCCGTACGCCATCCGCTCGATCCAGCCCGACGGCTTCCAGCGCCTGATGCGGAGCATGATGCCGGTCGACGAGCCGGAGGAAGAGGGCGTCGCCGTAGACGTCGACGGCGACGGCGCGGCCGGCGACGGGAACCCGGCCCGCGAGACGACGACGGCGGACGACGGCGATGCGACCGCGACGGGCGACGGCGCACGCGAGGAGCTCGAGCCGCATAAGGCGGCCGACGACCCCGACCTGCTCGGCAGCAGCCTCCGCGTGACTCCCGAGGAGCTGAGCTTCGCGGCGGGCCTCCAGCCGCTCATCCGCTCACCCCGCGGGGCCAAGCGGCTCGTGAACGTCTACCGGCTGATCGTCGCCTCGGCGAGCGCGGAGGAGCGCGCCGCGCTCGACGGCGGCGAGCACCGGCACGTCCTGCTGCTGCTCGCGGTGCTCGTCGGCCGGCGGCCCGGGTCCGCGAGCGCGTTCGCGGCGATCAGGACCGACGAGGCCGAGCGGACCTTCACGGATCTGCTCGAGGGGCTCGGGGTCGAGAACGACTGCGCGCAGACCGTGCTCCGGCTGCGCGGCGATCTGCCGATCCCCGACGACGTCGCGCCGTACCGCCGCTGGCTCCCAGCCGTCGCGCGGTTCTCGTTCGACATGGCGGCGGCAGGATGACTCGCGACGCAGGAGGGATTCGATGGCGAACGTGATCGTGCTCGGCGGCGGGATGTCCGGGCTCGCCGCGGCGCTGATGCTGGCCCGCGACGGACACCGCGTGACGGTGCTCGAGCGGGACCCGGCCCCGCCGCCGGAGACGCCGGAGCGGGCGTGGGAGCGCTGGTCGCGCGACGGCGTCGCGCAGTTCCGGCAGGCGCACTACCTCCAGGCGCGCGGTCGGATCGTGCTCGACGAGGAGCTGCCCGACGTGCGCGACGCGATCGCCGACGCCGGCGGCCTGTGGGTGAACCCGCTGTCGCGGATGCCGCCGTCGATCGCCGACCGCGAGCCGCGGCCCGGCGACGACCGGCTGGCGACGCTGACTGCGCGGCGCGCGACGCTGGAGCATGTGTTCGCGCGCGCCGCCGACGCACAGGACGGCATCGAGGTACGCCGCGGCTGCGCCGCCGCGCGGCTGGACGCGCAGCGCAACGGGACCCTGCGCGTCGGCGGCGTGTGGACGGAGGACGGCGAGCGCCTCGACGCCGACCTCGTGATCGACGCGATGGGCCGCCGCTCCCGGCTCCCGCGGCTGCTGCTCGAGGCGGGCGGCGAGCCGATCACCGAGGAGGCCGAGGACTCGGGCTTCATCTACTACACGCGCTTCTTCCGCTCGGCGGACGGCAGCGTGCCTCCGCTGCGCGCGCCGATGCAGACCGCCGTTCCAGTCGTTCAGCGCTCCTCACGCTGCCGGCCGATTCGGGCACGTGGTCGGTGACGCTCTACATCGCGTCGGGCGACCAGCCGCTCAAGCGGCTGCGCCACGAGGATGTGTTCATGGCGGTCCTGCGCGAATGCCCGCTGCACGCGCACTGGATCGACGCCGAGCCGATGACCGGCGTGCTGCCGATGGGCGGCGTGATCGACCGCTGCCGGCGGCTCATGGGCGCCGAGGGCCTGCGCGCGACCGGCATCGCGCTGCTCGGGGACGCCTGGGCCTGCACGAACCCGTCGCTCGGGCGGGGGATCGCGCTCGCGCTCGTCCACGCCGCGCAGCTGCGCGAGACGGTACGCCGGCACGGCATCGAAGGACCCCGAGGCGTTCGCTCTCGCCTGGGACGACGCCACGGAGCAGGAGCTGACCCCGTGGTACCGGGCGACGGTCGCCACCGACCGCGCGCGGCTTGCGGACCTCGAGGCCGCCCGGCTCGGCCTCCCGGCGCCGCTGCGCGACGAGCCGCGGCGCGAAGATGGCGGCCGCGCTGCCGATGGCGATGGGCGTCGACCCGGACGCGTTCCGCGGCGGGCTGGAGATCTTCAGCTGCCTGGCGCTTCCGGCCGAGGTGTTCGCGCGCCCCGGCTTCGCCCAGCGCGTCCTCGAGGCCGCCGCCGACCGCGCGCCGACGAGCTGGCCGGGCCCGGACCGCGAGCAGCTGATGGAGCTGGTCAGCCCCGGAGGTGCTCGAGCAGAAGCGCTGTGATGCGGTCGGGGTCGTCGAGCTGCATCCAGTGGCTCGGGCCCTCGACGCGCTCGTAGCGCCAGGAGCCGGTGACGTGCTCGGCCGAGCGCGTCATCGCCTCCTCGGCCAGGTAGAGGTCGCCGGTGCTCCAGAGGCCGAGCGTCGGCGCGGCGACCGGCGGCAGCGGCTGCCACTCCAGCTCGCGCCGGGGATGGAGGTTCGCGCGGTAGTAGTTCAGCCCGGCGGTCAGCGCGCCCGGGCGGGTGAGGTCCTCGAGGTACTGCTCGGCGTCGGGCGCGGCGCCGAGCCACTCGCGCAGCGCCGCGGCGTCGTGCCGGAGCAGCAGCTCCTCGGCCTCGTCGAACATGAAGTACAGCTGGTACCAGGCCTTCTGGCGCATCTCGAGCGTCCGCGGCCGCGAGGCGTTCGGGTGGCCGACGGAGAGCACGGCGAGCGACTCGACGCGGTCGGGCAGGAACGCCGCGAGCAGCCACGCGAGGGCGGCGCCCCAGTCGTGGCCGATCACGCGCACCTTGTCCGCTCCGTGGGCGTCGAGGACCGCGATCAGGTCGGCCAGCACGTTCGTGAGCCGGTAGGCCTCGACGCCCTCGGGCCGCTCCGGACCGGCCCATGCCGCGCAGGTCGGGCACGATCGCCGTGAAGCCGGCGCCGGCGATCGGGCCGACCTGGTTGCGCCACAGCCGCCCGGAGTCGGGGAAGCCGTGCACGAGCAGCACCGGCGGCCCCTCGCCGGTCGTCTCGACGTTCAGCTCGACGCCGTCGTGGCCCTGCATCTCAGGCGCCCTCGATGCGGTGCTCGATCACGCCCAGGCCCTCGACCTCGCAGCGGACGACGTCGCCGTCGGCGAGGAACCGCGGCGGGTCCATCGCGTGGCCGACGCCCTGCGGCGTGCCGGTGAGGATCAGGTCGCCGGGCTCGAGCGTGCAGGTCTCGGCGATGAAGTCGACCAGCTCCTGCGGCCCGAAGACCATGTCGGCGGTCGTCGAGTCCTGCCGCGGCTCGCCGTTGACGTGGCTCGTGAGGCGCAGGCCCCGCGGCTCCGGGACCTCGTCGGCGGTCGTGATCCACGGGCCCCACGGGCACGAGGTGTCGAAGCCCTTGGCGCGGACCCAGCGCGGCTCGCGCTTCTGGAGGTCGCGGGCGGAGACGTCGTCGCCGACCGCGTAGCCGGCGATCTCCCCGCCGGCGCCGATCACGACGACCAGCTCGACCTCGTAGTCCAGCCGCTTCACGACCGCGGGGCAGCGGACGGGACCGGACGGCGGCACGCTCGAGCTGGGCAGCTTCAGGAAGACGACCGGGACCTCGGGGAGGTCCTGGCCGGTCTCGGCGGCGTGGGCGGCGTAGTTGAGGCCGATGCCGAAGATCGCGCGGGGCCGCTCGACGGGCGCGAGCAGCGTGACGCCGGCGAGCGGGAACGTCTCGCCGCCGGCCGGCGTGCGGTCTCCGGACGCCAGCCGGTCGAGCACCGTGCCGTCGGCGAAGGCGACCACCTCGTCGCCGCGGACCTCTCCCGCGAGCGGGCTCGTCGCTGCCGGGAGGAAGGAAGGTTGCGAGCTTCACGCCGCGAGAGTAGACGGATAGCCGATTTTGGGGAGCGTCGCGAGGGGTGACAATCCCCCACCATGGACACGAGCGCGATCACGGCTGCCGCGCAGGCCTCGTCCGCCAGCTACCGCTCGTTCGCCGACGCCACGCGCGCCGTGCTCGACCTGCTCGAGCGCCACATGCCGGACGCGACGCTCTTCCTCGCCCACCTGGACCGCGGCCAGTTCATCCACCGGATCGTCGACACCCGCCAGGGCGGCGAGTTCGGCCTGCGCTCGAACCTCGCGACTCCGCTGGGCGACGCGTTCTGCTCGCACATGGCCGAGGACCGCGCGCCGCGGATGTGCGACGACGTCGACAAGCACCCGGTCTACAGCCGGCTCGCGATGCAGCAGCGGATGGCCGCCTCGTCCTACCTCGGCGTGCCGCTCGAGCTGTCCGACGGCACGCGCGTCGGGTCGCTCGGCGCGCTGAGCCGCGAGTTCTGCGCCTTCGAGCCGGCCGACGAGCAGCTGTTCACGATGCTCGCGCGCGTGCTGGCCTCCGAGCTGGAGCGCGAGAGCAACGAGCGCGACCTGCGGCGCTTCAACGACATGCTGCGCGACCAGGCCCGCGGGATGGGCGCGGTCGGCCGCGTGGCGCGCGCGCTCGCCCGCGGCGACGACGCACGGGTGGAGGTCTGCGAGGCCGCGTGCGAGGTCGCGGGGGCGCCGGTGGCCTTCCTGCTCGAGCCGTCCGGCCGCGACTTCGTCTCGACGGCGATGGCGGGCGCCGACATCGCGCCCGTGACGATCCAGCCGCGCGGCGACGCCTCCGGCCCGGGCCGCGCGTTCACCGCCAAGGAGACCTACTTCGTCGCCGACGCGCGCACGCACCCCGCGCTCGCGACGCCGCTGGTGGACGCCACGGAGGCGCGCTCGGCCGTGTTCGAGCCCGTGCTGCGCGACGGCCACGTGGCCGGCGTGCTGATCGTGATCTGGCGCGTGCCGCTCGAGGCGCTGCCGGACGCGCCGAGCGGCGTGCTCCGACTGCTCGCCGCGCAGGCCGCCGTGGCGGTCGAGCACGCGACGCTGCGCGCGCGGCTCGCCGGGCTGTCGTTCACCGACCCGCTGACGGGGCTCGCGACGCGCCGGATGTTCGACGAGGAGCTTCCCGCGCGAGCTGGCGCGCACGCGCCGCTCCGAGCAGCCGCTGACCGTCGCCGTCCTCGACGTCGACCACATGAGCGCGTTCAACATGCTCCGCGGCGAGCGCGAGGGCGACCGGCTCCTGAAGGAGTGCGGCTCGCGCTGGCGCGGCGAGCTGCGCGAGGTCGACTTCCTGTCGCGGCTCGAGGGCACGGAGTTCGCGGCGATCCTGCCGGGCTGCGGGCTCGGCGAGGCGTGCGACGTGCTCGACCGCGTGCGCGACGCCACCCCGCGCGGGCAGACCGCCTCGGCCGGCGTGGCGCGCTGGGACGGCGAGGAGCCCAGCGAGCTGCTGCTGGCCCGCGCCCAGGACGCGCTGGCCGCCGCCAAGTCGGCGGGCCGCAACGTCACGATCGCAGCGGACTAGCTAGGCGAGTCGCGCGAGCGCCTCGTCGGCGCTGCGGTCCGGCGGGAAGACGGGGTAGATCACGTCGTCGATCCGGCCGTCCTTCACGAAGAGCGTGAGGCGCTTGAGCAGCGTCGTGCCCTCGACGGCGAACGTCGGCAGGTCGAGGGCGCGGGCGAGCTCGAGCCGCTCGTCGGACAGGAGCAGGTAGGGCAGGTGCAGCCGCTCGGCCGCCTCCTGCTGGTAGGCGGTGTCCTGGGTGGAGAGGCCGAAGATGCGCGCGCCGGCGGCGGCGAACCGCGCGTGCTCGTCGCGGAACGAGCAGGCCTGCGGCGTGCAGCCGCGCGCGCCGGGGATGGCGTCCCAGCCGGCGTCACCGCCGAGCGATTCCTCGCCCGGCCGGCCGGTGCGGGGATAGGCGAAGACGACGGTGCGACCCTCGAGGCCGTCGAGCCGGACGGTCGTCCCGTCGGTGGCGGTCAGCCCGACCGGCGGCAGCTCGCGGCCGGGGAGGTGGTCGGCGGCGCCGTCGTCCTCGGGGACCGGCAGGTCGTCGGGGAGCGTCATGAAGTCGTCGATTCCGTGAGCTTACGCAGTGCCGCGCGCGCCTCGGCGTCGCCGGCCTCCGCGTCCGCGTCGGTCCAGCGCCAGCGGACGCCGTCCTCGATCGTGTAGGTGGGCCGGTTGTGGTCGGCGATCTCGTCGACCTCGACCCGCACGCCGACCACGTGGGCCGCGTCGTCGAAGCTCGTGGCGCGTCCGTAGGCGGTGAAGGCGAGATCGCCGGCGGCCAGCATCGTCACCGCGCAGCGGCCGTCCTCGCGCAGGCGCCGCAACGACCCCCGCGACGGCGCGAGGCCGATCAGCAGCGTGCGCGGGCCGGCGCGCACGACGAGCGAGACGGGGATCGCGTGCCCGCCGGTGGTGAGCACGGCCGGCGTCGCGTCGGGCCACCGCGGTAGCTGCTCCATGGGGCGGCACGGTAGTGCGAGGCGTCTGGGTGGCGCGCGTGCGCCGCGCTGTGGCGCGCGGCGTCTGGCTGGCGCGCTTGCGCCGCGCCGTGGCGCGAGGCGTCTTGAACGGCGGCTGGGTGGGGGTGGCGAGGGGACCGGCCGCACCGGATCGGTTGTCGAGTTAGGGCCACCGAGCCGCCCTAACTCGACAACGACCTCGCAGGAAGGTCCCGAACCCACCCCCTCAATGCCCGCCGTTCGGTGGCGCAACGAAACGCGCGGGGTTACCGCGCGGCTTCGCGCTCGAGCAGCCGGTTCGCCCGCTCGAGCTGGTCCACGGTCGCCTTGGCGACCGAGGGGGCGCCGACGTCGCGGTTCACGCGGGAGTTGATCGTCCGGTGCGCCTCGCCCGTGCGCCGGGAGACCGCGGCGACGAGCGCCCGGCGCTCCTCGCGCAGCCGCTCGCGGCGCTCGTAGGCCGTCTCGTCCGCGGGGCGGGAGGGGGCCGACGACGTGGTCGTGGTCGTCGTCGTCACGGCGCCGCCGAACGCGGCCAGGGCGGGCGAGGGAGCCGGCGCGGCGTCGGCGAACAGCTGGAGCGCGTCGCCGGGCGCGGTGGTGCGCATGACGTCGTCGTCGCGGCGGGCGCTGGACCAGAGCGCGCGGAACCCCTCCGCCGCCTCCGTGCGCTCGCCGCGCTCGACCGCCTCGCCCTCCGCGCTGGCGATCAGCGCGTGGTTGCGCTCCTCCTCGATCTGCGCGGCGAGCCGCTTCAGGCCGGGGTCGCTGGCCAGGAACAGGTGGCTCATCTGCCCGCGCGGCGCCGGCGTGCGGCGGATGAAGCGCCCGACCACCTGGCGGAAGAACAGCTCCGTCCGCGCTGTGGTCGCGTAGACGCCGACGCGCAGCCGCGGCACGTCGACGCCCTCGGAGACCATCAGCACCGAGACCAGCCACGGCGCGTTCCCCGCGGCGAAGCGGGCGATGCGCGAGGAGGCGTCCGGCGCGTCGGACGTCACGATCTCCGGGCGCTCGCCGGCGACCGCCCCGAGCCGGTCGGCGAGCCGCTCCGCGTGCTCCTTGTCGATCGCCACGACCAGGCCGCCCGCGTCGCGGTGGTCGCCCGCGCGCAGGTCGACGAGCTGCCGGTGCGCGTCGCGCAGCACGTGGCCGACCCAGTCGCCGTCGGGGTCGAGCGCCGTCCGCAGCCGCCGGGCCGCCTCCGCGGCGGGCAGGCCGACCGTGAAGTCGGCGCGCCGGCGGCGGCCGTCGGACACCCACTCCATGTCGCCGTCGTACGTGTGGAACGTGACGGGCCGGCACACGCCGTCGACGAGCGCCTCGGTGTAGCCGTAGGCGTAGTCGGCGCTCGACACCCCGTCGTCGTCGTACGTCACCCACGGGATCGGCGTGTTGTCCGAGCGGAACGGCGTGCCGGACAGCAGCAGCCGGAAGCCGGCGCGCGCGAAGGCGTCCTGCGTCGAGCGCCCCCACGCCGCCAGCTCGCCCATGTGGTGCGGCTCGTCGGCGATCAGCAGCGTCGGCAGCTCGGCGCAGCGGCGCCGGTGCACGCCCGGGCCGGCGGCGAGCGTCGCGTACGTCACCGCCACGCCGTGGCGGTCGCGCGGCTCCGGGCCGGCGGCGTTGGGGCGGTTGGGCTCGAGGTCGATCCCGTAGCGCGCCGCGTCGGCCGCCCACTGGCGGCAGATGTGCGTCGTCGGCGCCACCACCGCCACCCGCGCGACCCGCCCGGCCGCCAGCATCCGGTGCGCGACGTTGAGGCCGAACGTGGTCTTGCCCGCCGCCGGCGTCGCCGACGCGAGGAAGGTGTCGCCGCGATGCGCCAGCACGGCCTCGGCGGCCTCGGCCTGCCAGGCGCGCAGCGGGCGGCCCGCCGGCCAGGGCGGGAGCGTGCGGGAGCGAGCGCTCCGGATCGGGGTCGCGGTATGGCCGTCCATCGAGGCCGGGCAGCCTGGCAGGCGGGTCCGACGGAACGGCCGGCGCGACGTACTCAGCCCCGATCCGCCGATTCCCAGCCGCGATGATGGTGGATCCGCAGCTAACCTTTCGTGAGCGATGGAGGTCCTCCACTTCTCCGATCCCGGCTGCCCGTGGGCGTGGTCCGCGTCGCCGGCGCTGGCCGTGCTCCGCTGGCGCTACGGCGGCCAGCTCCGCTGGCGGCACGTGATGATCGGCCTCACCGAGCGCGGCGCGGAGTACGAGCGCCGCGGCTATACGGGCGAGGGCATGGCCCGCGGCTACCGCTCCTTCCGGCGCCGCGGAATGCCCTTCCAGACCACGCCCCGCGAGCACGTGCACGGCACCTGGCCGATGTGCCGCGCGGTCGTGGCCGCCCGCCTGACCGAGCCCGACCGCGAGTGGGCCGTGTTCCGCGCCCTCCAGGTCGCGCAGTTCACCTCCACGCTGGACCTCGAGACCACGGAGGGCGTCGCCGCGGCGCTGGACCGCGTGCCCGGCCTCGACGTCCCGCGCCTGCTCGCCGCCGCGGCGTCGCCGGAGACCGAGGCTGCGTTCGCCACCGACCGCCACGAGGCGCGCTCGGCCGGCGAGGGCCCCACCCACTTCCAGGGCAAGTCGGCGACGACGCCGGACGGCGAGATCCGCTACACGGCGCCGAGCCTGGTGTTCGCCGCGCCCGACGGACGCCGCCTCGAGGCGGGCGGGTTCCAGCCGGTCGAGGCCTACGACGTGCTGATCGCCAACCTCGACCCCGCGCTGAGCCGCCGCGCGCCCGCCGAGGCCGTGGCCGACGTTCTCGACGCGTTCCCCGACGGCCTCACCACCGCCGAGGTGGCGGCGGTGATGACGCCCAACAACGCGGTCCCGGACCGCGACGCCGCCGAGGACGCGCTGATCGCGCTGACCGCCGCCGGCGCGGCGCGACGGGTCGCCGTCGGCAACGACGCCATGTGGGCGGCCGATCGCGCGGCCGACCGGCTGTTGCGCGCCGCCTAGCCGTAGCGCGGCCTCGGCCTCGCCCCGGCCTGCGAGCTGGCGTCCGGCCGGGGGCGTGGCGCCGGCGGACTTCAACGGCTCTCGTTGAGAGGTGCGGGGCTGGCCTGCACCCAACGTCACACGCCGTCAGCAATTCGGGGCCGAAAGTGACGTTGGGGGTCTATACGACCCCTTACGTCACACGGACCCAACGCACCGTGCACCGGAGTGACATTGGGGACACCCGCCTCCACCCCCACCCAGCCGCCGTTCACAAGCCCGGCGGCACGCCCGCGAACCGGGCGGTCAGCGTGTGGCGGTGCGCCGGCGCGAGGATTCGCGCTCGTGCCGGCCCGCGCCGACGAGCGCGCGCGGCGGGCGCTTCGTCGTGCGCTTGCGGATGCGCGGCGACGGGCGGCGGGCGACCGCGGCGGTCGCGACTGCGCCGGCCGCTCCCGCGCGCTCGGCGGTCCGCGTGACCGCGGCGTCGGCCGACGGCGTCAGCCAGAACACGGCCAGCACGGCGCCGACCACGATCAGGATGACCGCGGCGGTGAGTCGGCGGGCGGAAAACGAGTCCACACCAGGGTGATCGGCAGCCGCCGCCGCAGTCTGTAACGCGTGTGAGACATTCAGCGGGTGTCCGATCCGACCCCGATCGGCGCCGACGCGGTCATCCCGCCGCGCGGCTCCCGGCTCGCCGCCCGCCTGCGGCTGGCGGCGCTCCGCCTCCGCAACCGCGGCCGGCTGCGCGCCGGCCGCGACGTGCACGTGGCGCCCGGCGTGAGCGTCCGCATCGCGGCCGGCAGCACGGTTCGCCTGGGCGACGGCGCGGTGCTCGGAGAGGGCTGCCGGATCGAGGCGGCCGGCGGGGACGTCGCCGTCGGGGCGAACGCGCGGATCGGCGCCCGCGCCGTCGTCGTGGCGCTCGCCGGCGTGCGGCTCGGCGAGGGCGCCGTCGTCGGCGACTGGGCGATGGTCTCCGACGCGGAGCAGCCGGCCGACGACGTCGAGACGCCGATCCGCACCCAGCCGGTCGTCGCGCGGCCGGTCGAGATCGGCGACGGCGCGCGGATCGGCGCCCACGCCGCCGTGCTGGCCGGCGCGACCGTCGGCGCCCGGGCGGCGGTCGGCTCCTACGCGGTCGTCGCGGCGCCGGTCAGGTCGCCGTAGACGTCGGCCGTCTGGCGCGCGACGTCCGCCCAGTCGAACCGCAGGACGTGCTCGCGGGCCTCGGCCACGAGCCGGTCGCGCAGGGCGTCGTCGGTCAGCAGCGTCTCCATCATGCGCGCCAGCGAGCGCGGGTCGCGCGCCCTGAAGCGCAGGCCGACGCGGCGCCCGCCGGGCACCACCTCGCGCAGACCGCCGGTGTCGGCGACGATGCACGGGCACCCGGACGCCATGGCCTCGAGCGCGACGAGGCCGAACGGCTCGTAGATCGACGGCACCACGCACAGGTCGGCGATCCGGTAGAGCGAGTGCAGCTCGTCGTCGCCCGTCCAGCCGGCGAACGAGCCGTGGCGCATGAGCCCGAGCCGGCGCGCCTGCTCCTTCAGCTCGGCCTCCGCCGTGCCGGAGCCGGCGACCAGGAACCGCACGTTCCCGAGCCGCTCGATCACGCCGTCCTTCCCGCCCAGCGCGTCGAGCGCCAGGTGGAAGCCCTTCTCGTAGACGAGCCGGCCGACGAGCAGGATCAGCCGCTGGTCCGGCGCGGCGTAGCGGGCGCGCAGGCGCGGGAGGTCCGCGACCGGCTGGAGGTCGGTCGGGTCGATGCCGTTGGCGATCGCGGTCACGCGCCCGGCCGGGATCCCGAAGACGTCGGCGACGTGCCGGCGCATGTAGTGCGAGCAGGTGATGACGCGGTCGGCGTCGCGGACCATCCGCCGCTCGACGGCGTGGATGTGCGACTGGGGGTGCTTGTCGACCCAGCCCTGGTGGCGGCCGTACTCCGTCGCGTGCACGGTGACGAGCCACGGCACCCGCGCCGCGCGCGCCAGCCGGCGCGCCGCGCCCGCCACCAGCCAGTCGTGCGAGTGGACGAGGTCGAAGCCGAGCCGGTCCACGAGGTCGGCCCCGGCCGCCCGCATGTCCGCGTTCATGTGGTCGACCCAGGAGATGAACGCGTCGAGGTCGTCCTTGGGGAAGTCCGGCTCGCGCACGCGGTGGACGATCACGCCGTGGCGGTCCTCCTCCGCGCCCAGCCGCCCGCCGCCCCGGGTCAGCACGTGGACGTCGATCCCCTGCGCGACGAGCTGCTCGGACAGCTTGCGGACGTGGCGCGCGAGGCCGCCCTCCACGATCGGCGGGTACTCCCACGACAGGATCAGGACGCGCATGGCCGGCGGACCCTATCGTTGCGCGCGCCATGCCGATCCCGATACTCCTCGACTGCGACCCGGGCCACGACGACGCCGTCGCGATCCTCCTCGCCGCCGGCGACGACGCGATCGACCTGCGCGCGATCACCACCGTCGCGGGCAACTGCCCGCTCGAGATGGCGACCATCAACGCGCGCCGGGTGACCGCGCTGGCCGGGCTCGAGGGCGTGCCGGTGGCGGCCGGCGCGGCGGGCCCGCGCGTCGGCGAGCTGCGCACCGCCCCGGACATCCACGGCGAGACCGGGCTGGACGGCTACGACCTGCCGCCCGGCGAGGCGCCGCTGGACCCCCGCGGCGCCGTCGAGCTGATGGCGGACACGCTGGCCGCCGCGAAGGAGCCGCTCACGCTCGTCGCCACCGGCCCGCTCACCAACGTCGCCGCGCTGCTCGAGGAGCGCCCCGAGGCGCGCGAGGCGATCCGCGAGATCGTGCTGATGGGCGGCTCGACCGAGCGCGGCAACACGACGCCCGCCGCCGAGTTCAACATCCTGGTCGACGCCGAGGCCGCCGCCCTGGTGTTCGAGAGCGGCCTGCCGGTCACGATGATCGGCCTCAACCTCACGCACCAGGCGCGCGCGACCCGCGACATCGTGGACCGGATCGCGGCGCTGCCCGGCGAGCCGGCGCGCGCCGTGGCGGCGTGGATGGAGTTCTTCGGCTCGCGCTACGAGAGCGTGTTCGGGATCTTCGCGCCGCCGCTGCACGACCCGTGCACGATCGCGCTGCTGATCGACCCGGCGGTGATGCGCCGGGTCGACACGTTCGTCGCGGTCGAGACGGAGGGCCGCTGGACGCGCGGCATGACCGTCGTCGACCTCCACGGCCGGCTCGGGCAGCCCCCGAACGCGCGTGTCGCGCTCGAGCTCGACGCGCCGCGTTTCTGGGAGCTCGTGATCGGCTCGCTGGAGCGCCTGGCCTAGCGGCGCCGGGCCACCGCGATCAGGTACTCCGGCGCGAACCGCGCGTCGTCCGGCGTGCCGAGGTTCCTGTCCTCGAAGTACGCGTAGAGGGCCTCGTCCAGCTCGGCCTCGCGTCCGTTCGCGGCGGCGTTCTTGCGGGTCACGAGCGTCGGGCCGTAGCGCTCCCTGAAGTGGTCCGCCATGTCGCGCGGCCGGTCGAACGCCGTGATGTCGAGCAGGTCCCGCTTGAGCGTGTGCAGCTCGACGCGGTCGCCGAACAGCTCCTTGACGTGGTCCTCGCCGCCCCACAGCGGCGGCGGCTGGGCGCCGGGCGGCGGCGGGGGCGCGAACGGGCCCATCGTGCGGAACAGGCCGCCGATCATGCCCTCGGGCGTCCAGTTGAGCAGCGCGATCGTGCCGCCGGGCCGGCAGACGCGCACGAGCTCGTCGGCGACCGTCTGGTGGTGGGGCGCGAACATCGCCCCGATGCAGGACATCACGACGTCGAACGACTCGTCCTCGAACGGCAGCTTCTCGGCGTCGGCCTCGACCCAGTCGATCATGAGCGCGTTGTCGGCCACGCGGGCGCGGCCGGCCTCGAGCAGCTCCGGCGTGAGGTCGCTGGCCGTGACGTCCGCCCCGGCCTCTGCGGCCGGGAGCGACGCGTTGCCCGTGCCCGCGCCCACGTCCAGCACGCGCATCCCGGGCCCGATGCCCGCGGCCTCGACCAGGCGCGGCCCGAGCGGGAGCAGCCACCCCTCGACCATCGACGGGTAGTCGCCGGACGCCCACATGGCGCGATGGCGGGCCTTCAGTTCGGTGTCTGACGCGGTGGAGGACATCGGCCGACCGTACCTGGGGCCCGGCGGCGCGACAACTGCCGGAACCGGCCATCCCGGCGCCGCGGGACCGCTCGCGGGTCCGCGCTCGTATCCGGGTCGTGCGCGCCTTCGCCATCGTCTTCGTCGCCGCCGCGGCGGCGCTCGCGGGCATCGCGCTCGCGGGCGACGCGCCGCCGGCGCCCGAGCGCGGCTGGACGACGACCACCGACGTCGCGCGCGGCCTCACGCTCAGCCTCCCACCGGGCTGGCAGCGCTCCGCCGAGTCGCTCACGCCGAGCCTCACCGAACCGCGTGAGCGCTTCTCGGCGGGCACGTTCCCCTTGCGCTATCGCCGCGGCGGCTGCAATCACGTGCCGGACGGCGCGCTGAGGGCCATGGGCCCCCGCGACGGGTTCGTGACGATCCTCGAGCGCGGGCACGGCGCCGGTGGGACGGAGTTCGAGCCGCGGCCGCGGCGCTTCGCCACGGTCGCCGTCGCGGATCCGCGGGGCGACACGTCGATGTGCAGCCGGGACACCTCCGGGCGGCTCGAGTACTGGATGCCGTTCCGCGACGCGGGCCGGCGCTTCTACGCGCTCGTCGTCCTCGGCCGCGACGCGCCCGCCGACGTCCGCGACCAGGCGTTCGCGATCCTCGACCGCCTGCGCTTCGATCCCGCCGTGCGGCCCGGCTGGCGCGCGAGCCCGTGAGGCGCGGTCACCGCCGCAGGACCCTGCGCCGCAGCTCCCGGACTTCGCGGGCCACCTCCGCGTCGTCACGCGGCAGCCGCGTCCACTCGGACGCGAACTCCGCGCCGAACAGCAGCACGATCGCCGCCGCGTAGAGGAACAGCAGCAGCGCCATCAGCGCGCCGAGCGACCCGTAGAGCGCGCCGAAGTCGGCCAGGTGGTCGAAGTACAGCTCGAGCCCCTCGCGCAGCAGCGCGATCAGCAGCACCGCGACGACCACGCCGGGCCACACGGCGCGCGGACGCTGGCGCTGCATCGGCAGCACGCAGTACAGGAACAGGATCACCAGGCCGGTGAACACGAACGGCAGCGCGTCGCCGACGAGGTCGAGCACGACCGCCACCACGCCGCCGCCCGCCTCGTCGTCGAGCAGCTCCTCGGCCCGGCGGGCGGCGGTGACGGACAGCGACAGGAGCAGGATCGTCGCCGCGCCCAGGATCAGCGAGACGTCCAGCGCCTTGCGGCGCAGGAGCGGAGGGCGCTCGTGGATGTCCCACGCCTCGTTGATCGTGTGCCGGAGCGCGCCCATCACGCCGCTGCCCGCGACGATCAGCACGACCAGCGAGATCGGGCCGAGGTTGCCGGCGCCGTCGAGGGCGTCCTCGACCGTCCGCTCGAGCCGCTCGCGGTCGGCGTCCTTCGACAGCGGGACGTTGTCGAACACCGTCCGCACCACCCGCTCGCGGACGTCGGCGTCGTCGAACAGCAGCCCGAACGCGGCGACCAGGAGCAGCGCGAGCGGGACGAACGAGAGCATCGCGAAGAAGCCGACCTGCGCGCCCTCGCGGTGGATGCGGTCGTCGACGGACTCCACGCACGCGCGCCAGGTGGTGAGCACGACGCGGTCGAGCAGGCGCCGGTCGACCCCTTCACGCAGCGAAATGAAGCGGCCTCAGGCGCGCTCGAGCAGCGCGATGCCGTGCTCGCCGAGCGCGAGCGGGGCGCCGCCGTCGTGCTCGCCGCCGGCGAGCACGTCGCGCCAGCGCCCGGCGGGCAGCGGCACCGGGTCGCCGTCGCCGCGGACCGCCGCGGCGGCCAGCACGGCGTCGCCGCGCAGGAAGGCGATCGTGCGCTCGCCGGCGTCGAGCGGCTCGTAGCTCCCGGCGAACGCGGCCGCGCGGCGGCCCCGCAGCAGCAGCGCCCGCAGGATCAGCCACAGCTTGCGCGACTCGTCCGTCGGCGCCGCGCCGCGCCGCAGCCCGGCGAGCAGCTCGCGCCGCCGCCCCCAGTCGACCGGCCGGCGGTTGTCGGGGTCCACGAGCGACAGCGAGAGCAGCTCGTCGCCCTGGTAGACGTCCGGGACGCCCGGCACGGTGAGCTTCAGCAGCAGCTGGGCGAGCGCGGCGCGATCGCCCACCCGCGCCAGCTCGCGCGCGAACGGCTCGAAGTCGGCGAGGAACGCCTCGTGCGAGTACAGCGCCGCGCAGTACGCCTGCACGGCGGCCTCGTGCTCCTCGTCGGGCGAGATCCAGTTCGTCGTGCGCTTGGCCTCGCGCAGCGCCTTCTCCATGTAGGCCTGGAGCCGCTCGCGCTCGAGCGGCCACGCCCCGACCAGGGTCTGGAGCACGAAGTAGCGCTCGACGGCGTCCGGCCCCGGCACGCCGGCCGTGAGCTCGAGCCAGCGGCGGACGTGCGCGGCCCACTCGTCGGGCATCGTCGAGAGCGCGCCGATCCGCGCCCGCACGTCGCCCGAGCGCTTGGTGTCGTGCGTCTGCGTGACCAGCAGGTTGTTCGGGAACCGCGCCGCGCGCACCGCATTGGCCTCGTGGAACGCGTCGATCGAGATGCCGAAGCGCGACGGGTCGCCCCCGACGTCGTTCAGCGCCAGCAGGCGCACGAAGCGGTAGAACGCCGTGTCCTCCACGCCCTTCGCCATCACGGGCGGCGTCGTCTGCTGGAAGCGCGTGACGAACGCGTCCCAGCCGCGCTCCTGGAGCGTCAGCACGCGCGCGAGCGACTCGGGCAGCCCCGCCTCGGCGATCGCCTCGCGGTCCTCGGGCGCCACCAGCCCGGACCACGGCTCCACGTAGGTCCGGTAGAGGGGCAGCGAGGCGAGCGCCCGCTCCAGGCCGCCCACCGAGCGCGGCGCCTCGCGCCGCAGCCGGTCGACCTCGGGGGCGAACGTCGTCCGCGCCTGCTCGAGCTTCGCCTCGGACGCCACCACGCCGAACGGCCGTGAGTCGCCCGAGATCTCCTGCCACAGCGCGGTCAATGGCGCCTCGCCGGCCGGGTCGACGAACAGCGCCGCCACGTCGTTGAGGAACTCGTAGCCGACCGTGCCCTCCACGGGCCAGTCCCGCAGCTGCTCGCCGGGATCGAGGATCTTCTCCACCCACACGTGCCGTGCGCCGCGCTCGCGCAGCCGCCGCAGGTAGCCGGCGGGGTCGGCGAGCCCGTCGGGGTGGTCGATCCGCAGCCCGTCGACGGTTCCGTCGTGCACCAGCGCCAGCGCCAGCTTGTGCGTCTCGGCGAACACCTCCTCGTCCTCCTGGCGCACGGCGGCGAGATGGTCGATGTCGAAGAAGCGACGGTGGCGGCCGGTCTCCTCGTCGAGGTCGAAGAAGCGCCGGCGCAGCTCCGGGTCGCGCCAGTAGCGGTTGGCGTCGTCGGTCGCCATGTGGTTCGGGACGATGTCGAGGATCACGCCCAGGCCGGCCGCGCGGGCGGCGCGGGCGAGCGCCTCGAACTCGCGCTCGCCGCCCAGCTCCTCCGAGATCCGCGTCGGGTCGACGACGTCGTAGCCGTGCGCCGAGCCCGCGCGCGCCTGGAACGACGGCGGCAGGTAGAGGTGGCTGACGCCGAGGTCGCGCAGGTACGGGACCAGCTCGCGCGCCTGCGCGAACCCGAAGCCCCCGCCGAGCTGGAGCCGGTACGTGGCGCGGAACGCGGTCATCCGGTGCGGCGCAGCAGCACGAGCGAGCGCGAGGGCACGTGCACGGCGCTGCTCGCGGCGTGCGTGTCGCCCTCGGGCGCCGCGTCCGTCCGCAGCTCGGCCGTCCACTCCGTGCCGAACCGCTCTGGCGGCAGCGTGAAGTCCACGTCCCCCTCGCCCGCGTTGAACAGCATCACGAACGAGTCGTCGACGATCCGCCGTCCCCGCTCGTCCGGCGCGGCGATCTCCTCGCCGTTGAGGAACATGCCGAGCAGGCCCGAGCCGCCGTCCTCCCAGTCCACCTTGGTCATCCGGCGCCCGTCCGGCCGGAACCACCAGACGTCGGGCACCCCGGAGCCCTCCTCGTCGGTGCCGTGCAGGAACTGGCGCCGGCGGAACACGGGGTGCTCACGGCGGATCTCGATCACCCGGCGCGCGAACTCGAGCAGGTCCTCGTCCACCGCGCCCCAGTCGAACCAGGAGATCTCGCTGTCCTGGCACCAGGCGTTGTTGTTGCCGCCCTGCGAGCGGCCCCACTCGTCGCCGCCGAGCAGCATCGGCGTGCCCTGCGAGAGCAGCAGCGTGGCGAGGAAGTTGCGCTGCTGGCGGGCCCGGAGCGTGTTGATCTCGGGGTCGTCGGTCTCCCCCTCGACGCCGTGGTTCCACGAGCGGTTGTCGTCCGTGCCGTCGCGGTTGCCCTCGAGGTTGGCCTCGTTGTGCTTGGCGTTGTAGGAGACGAGGTCGCGCAGCGTGAAGCCGTCGTGCGCGGTGATGAAGTTGATCGAGGCGAACGGGTGGCGGCCGTCGGACTCGTAGAGGTCGCTGGACCCGGTCAGCCGCGACGCGAACTCCCCCACCGTCGCCTCGCCGCGCCAGAAGTCGCGCATGACGTCGCGGTAGATCCCGTTCCACTCCGACCACAGGACGGGGAAGTTGCCGACCTGGTAGCCGCCCGGGCCGACGTCCCACGGCTCGGCGATCAGCTTCACCTGCGAGAGGACGGGGTCCTGGTGGATCGTGTCGAAGAACGCGCTCAGGCGGTCGACGTCGTACAGCTCGCGGGCCAGCGCGCTCGCGAGGTCGAAGCGGAAGCCGTCGACGTGGCACTCGGTGACCCAGTAGCGCAGCGAGTCCATGATCATCCGCAGGACGCTCGGGTGGACCGGGTTGAGCGAGTTCCCCGTGCCCGTGAAGTCCATGTAGAAGTGCGGGTCGTCGGGCATCAGCCGGTAGTAGCTGAGGTTGTCGACCCCGCGGAACGAGAGCATCGGGCCGAGGTGGTTGCCCTCGGCGGTGTGGTTGTAGACGACGTCGAGGATCACCTCGATCCCCTCGCGGTGCAGGGCCTTGACCATGCCCTTGAACTCGCGGATCTCCTGGCCGCGGATGCCCGTCGCCGCGTAGCCGGAGAACGGCGCGAAGAACCCGATCGTCGAGTAGCCCCAGTAGTTCGTCAGCCCGCGGTCCGCCAGGAACGACTCGTCGGCGATGTGGTGGACGGGCAGCAGCTCGACCGCCGTGACGCCGAGCGACTTCAGGTACTCGATCGCGGCCGGGTCGGCGAGCCCCGCGTACGTGCCGCGCAGATCGCGGCGCACGTCCGGATGGCGCATCGTGAAGCCCTTGACGTGGATCTCGTAGATGACGCTCTCGTGCAGCGGGATGTCCGGGCGGCGGTCGCCCTCCCAGTCGAAGTGCGGGTCGACGACGACCGACTTGGGGATCGCGATCGCGCTGTCCTCGTCGTCCATCTCGAGGTCGGCGTCCTCGCCGGCTCCCGGCGTCGGCACGTACGGCAGCACGTTGGCCCGGTTCCAGCGGACCTTCCCCTCGATCGACTTCGCGTAGGGGTCGATCAGCAGCTTGCACGGGTTGAACCGCTGGCCCTCGAGCGGCGCGTACGGGCCGTGGACGCGGTAGCCGTAGCGCTGGCCCGGCCCCACTCCCGGCAGGTAGCCGTGCCAGACGTGGGCGGTGCGCTCGGTCAGCTCGACGCGCGTCTCCGCGTCGTCGTCGTCGAACAGGCACAGCTCCACGCGCTCGGCGTGCTCGGAGAACAGCGAGAAGTTCGTGCCCTCCCCGCCGTCCCAGGTCGCGCCCAGTGGGAAGGGACGGCCAGGCCAGACCTCCGTCACTCGATCAGCGCTCCGGAGACGGGTGGGAGGATCACGAACCCCGGCTCGAGCGTCGCGCGATGGGTCGCGAGGTGGACGTGGGCGGCGCGCTCGACGGGGACGTGGACGTCCGTCTGCGAGAAGTTGGCGAGCACGGTGAACGGCCCGCGGTCGAACCGCAGCCAGCCGAGGTGCTCGTCGAAGTCGATCCGCTCGGCGTCGCCGTAGGGCAGGTCGCGGCGGGCGCGCAGCAGCCGGGCGTAGAGGTCGCGCAGGCCCTCCGGCTCGCCCTCCCGGCGCAGCTTCGAGCGCTCGAAGGTGGCCGGGTCCTGCGGATCGGGCACCTCCTCGCCGGCGAACGCGGCGAAGGCGGCGAACTCGCGGCGGCGGCCCTCGCGCGTCGCGACGGCGATCTCCTCGTCGATGTGGTCGGAGAAGAACTGGAACGGCGCGGCGTCCCCGTGTTCCTCCCCCTGGAAGAGCATCGGCGTGAACGGTGCCAGAAGCGTCACGAGCGCGGCGAGCGGGCGCGCGGCGGCCGGCAGGCGGTCGCCGAGCGCGCGGTTGCCGACCTGGTCGTGGTTGGACGAGAACACGACGAAGCGCTCCGGCGGCACGCCGCCCGCGGGCGCGCCGAAGCGGCGGCGGCGGAACGTCGAGTAGCGTGCCGTCGTGGAAGTGCGGGCGGCGCAGCACCTTGGCCAGCGCGGCGAGCGTCCCGAACTCCTCGTAGTAGCCGTCGCGGTCGCCGGTCAGCAGCACGCGCAGCGCGTGGTGGAAGTCGTCCGCCCAGACCGCGTCGCAGCCCCACTCGGTGAGCACCTTCGGGTCGTTCATGCCGGACTCGGCGATCACCAGCGCCCGCGGATTCGCCGCGTGCACGCGGCGTGCGATGGCGGCCACGAGGTGCTCCGGGTTGGAGTCGATGATCGAGTGGATCGCGTCGAGCCGCAGCCCGTCGAGGTGGAAGTCGCGGATCCACTGCTCCGCGCTCTGGAGGACCCATTCGCGGACGGCGTCCGAGTCGGCGTCGTCGTAGTTCATCGCCCGGCCCCACGGCGTCTCGTAGTGGGACGTGAAGTACGGCCCGAACGCCTCCAGCCCCTGCGTGCCGGACGCGCCGACGTGGTTGTAGACCACGTCGAGCACCACCGCGAGCCCCTCGCCGTGCGCGGCGTCGACGAGCCGCTGGAGCCCGAGCGGGCCGCCGTAGGGGTCGTGCGCGGCGCTCAGGTAGACGCCGTCGTAGCCCCAGCCGTGCCGGCCCGGGAACGCCGCCACGGGCATCAGCTCGATCGTCGTCACCCCCAGCTCGCGCAGCCCCCGCAGGTACGGGATCGCCGCCTCGAAGGTGCCCTCGGGCGTGAACGTGCCGACGTGCAGCTCGTAGAGCACGGTGTCACGCAGCGCCGGCGGCTCGAAGCCCTCGTCCGTCCACGCGAACGCCCCGCCGTCGACCACCCGCGAGCGGCCGCGCAGGCCGTGCGGCTGCCAGCGCGACGCGGGGTCCGGGAACTCGATGTCCTCGATCACGTACGCGTAGTCGTCGCCGGGCGCGGCGGCGACGGTCGCCTCGAGGATCCCGTATCCCGCGGGCTCTACGGCGTGCTCGGCATCGCCGACGCGCAGCCGGACGGTCTCCCGCGCGGGCGCCCAGACACGGAACTCGGCCGTTCCGCCGGGGCGCGGGAACGCGCCGAGGCGGCGCTCGAAGGGGTAGGTCCCGGGCATCGCGTCCGTCTATCCGTAGCAGCGGGGCTCCGAAACTCGCTCCGGCCACCCGTGTTCCGTTCGCCGATGCGCCTGATCCTCACGCTCAGCCTGCTTCTGCTCCTCCTGCCCGCCGCGGCCGCGGCCCAGGTCGACGGGCTCCCCACCGCCACCACCGAGCCGGCCACGGACGTGCAGCGCACGTCCGCGACCCTCAACGGCACCGTCGACCCCAACGACGCCGCGACGACCTACCGCTTCGAGTACGGCACGACCGCCGCGCTCGGCCAGGCGACGCCCGAGCAGGACGCCGGCAGCGGCGGCGATCCCGTGCCCGCCGAGGCGGCGCTGGACGGTCTGAGCCCGGACACGACCTACCACTACGAGCTGGTCGCGACCAACACGAACGGCACGACGCGCGGCGGCGTCAAGACGTTCCGCACCGAGCAGGCGCCGCGGGCGCCCGGCGTGACGCGCACGGGCACGGCGCAGAACGGCCCCGACAGCGCGATCGTCCGCTCGACGATCGACCCCAACGGCGCCGAGACGACCTACCAGTTCGAGTACGGCCGCACCCGCAGCTTCGGCTCGCGCACGCCCGACCGCACGCTGGCGGAGGGCGAGACGGGCGTCGACGTCACGGAGACGCTGGCCGGCCTCCAGCCGTTCCGCCGCTACTACTTCCGGCTCGTCGCCACGAACAGCGCCGGCACGTCGCGCAGCCAGACGCGCTCGCTGGTGACCGCGCGCCAGCCGACCGCGATCACGCTCGACGTCGACGGGCGCACGCCGTGGGGCGAGGGCATCGAGGTCTTCGGGCAGGTCAGCGGGGCCGGGATCAACGGCATCCCGGTCGGCCTCGAGCGCCAGGAGTTCGACTTCACCGGGCCGTTCTCGAGCGTCGGCACGCCGTTCCCGGTGCGCGCGGACGGCCGCGGGCGCTTCCGCATCTTCGTCCCGTCGCTGTTCGCCACCACGCGCCTGCGTGCGATCACGCACACGGCCGTGCAGGTGATCAGCGAGCCCGTGACCGCCCCGGTGACCGTGGTCGTGGGCGCCGCCAGTCGCCTGAAGCGCAAGCGCGCGCGGATCCGCGGCTCCGTGCGGCCCGCGGTCCCGAACGGGCGCGCGGTGCTCCAGCGCCGGACCCGGACGGGGCGCTGGACGTTCGTGAAGGGCGCCGGCGTCTTCCCGCTCGGCGAGAGCCGCTCGCGCTACGCGTTCAGCGTCAAGCGCGCGCGCAAGGCCCGGCGCTACCGCGTGCGGGTGTTCCCCCGCGACGCGGGCGCGCACTACCCGGCCAGCAGCCGCTCGGTGAAGGTGCCCAAGCTGAAGGTCAAGAAGAAGCGCCGGCGCTAGCGTCGCGCTCGGCCTGCTCGTCGGGCACGAGCCAGAGGGCGCCGAGCGGCGGCAGCGTCACCTCGGCCGAGAACGGCTGCGAGTGCCAGCCGATCGGCTCCGCCTGCACGCCGCCGAGGTTGCCGACGTCCGAGCCGCCGTAGTACGTCGAGTCGGTGTTCAGCGCCTCGACCCAGCGGCCGGCGCGCGGGAACCCGAGCCGGTAGCCGGAGCGCGGCACGGGCGACATGTTGGCCGCGAAGACGACGACCCGCTCGGAGTCCTTCGTGCGGCGCGCGAACGCGAACACGTTGTCCTCGGCCGCGTTGGCCTCGATCCACCAGAAGCCCGTGTGGTCGAAGTCCATCTCCCACAGCGCCGGCTCCTCGCGGTAGCGGTGGTTGAGGTCGCGCACGAGCGCCTGGATGCCGGCGTGCTCGGGGCGCTCGAGCAGGTGCCAGTCGAGCGAGCGCTCGTGGCTCCACTCGGCCTCCTGGGCGAACTCCTGGCCCATGAACAGCAGCTTCTTGCCGGGGTGCGCCCACATGTACGCGTACAGCGCGCGCAGGTTCGCGCGCTTCTGCCAGTTGTCGCCCGGCATCTTCGTGAGCAGCGAGCCCTTGCCGTGCACGACCTCGTCGTGCGACAGCGGCAGGATGAAGTTCTCCGTGAAGGCGTAGACGAGCGAGAACGTCAGCTCGTGGTGGTGCCAGCGGCGGTACACGGGGTCCTGCTGGAAGTACTCCAGCGTGTCGTGCATCCAGCCCATGTTCCACTTGAAGCCGAAGCCGAGCCCGCCGAGGTACGTGGGCCGCGACACGCCCGGCCAGGCGGTCGACTCCTCGGCCGCGGAGACGATGCCCGGCTCGCGGCCGTGCGTGACCTCGTTCATCTCCTTGAGCATCTCGACGGCCTGGAGGTCCTCGCGGCCGCCGAACTCGTTCGGCACCCACTCGCCCGCCTGGCGCGAGTAGTCCAGGTAGAGCATCGAGGCGACGGCGTCGACGCGGATGCCGTCGGCGTGGTACTCGCGCAGCCAGAACAGGGCGTTGGCGACGAGGAAGTTGCGGACCTCGCTGCGCCCGTAGTTGAAGATCAGCGTGCCCCAGTCGGGATGCGCGCCGCGGCGCGGGTCCGCGTGCTCGTACAGCGCCGTGCCGTCGAAGCGGGCGAGCGCGAAGTCGTCGCGCGGGAAGTGCGCCGGCACCCAGTCGAGGATCACGCCGAGGCCGTGCGAGTGCAGCCGGTCGACGAACTCCCTGAAGTCGTCGGGCGAGCCGAAGCGCGGCGTCGGGGCGAAGTAGCTCGTGACCTGGTAGCCCCACGAGCCGGTGAACGGATGGGCCATCACCGGCATCAGCTCGATGTGGGTGAACCCCATGTCGCGCGCGTAGGCGGCCAGCTCGTCGGCCAGCTCGAGGTAGTTCAGCGAGCGGTTGTCCTCGAGCGGGTTGAGCCGCCAGGAGCCGAGGTGGACCTCGTAGATCGAGATCGGCCCCTCCAGCGCGTCGCTCTCACGGCGGCTGCTCAGCCACTCCTCGTCCTTCCACACGTGCTTGGGCTCGTGGACCACCGAGGCGGTCTTGGGCGGGACCTCTGCCTCGAAGGCGAGCGGGTCCGCCTTCAGCCGCAGCTCGCCGTCCGGGGCGACGAGCTCGAACTTGTAGCGGTTGCCGGGGCCGACGCCGGGCAGGAACAGCTCCCAGATGCCCGACGAGCCGAGCGACCGCATCGGGTGGATGCGGCCGTCCCAGTAGTTCCAGTCGCCCACCACCGACACGGCGCGCGCGGAGGGGGCCCAGACGGAGAACGCGGTGCCGCTGACGCCCTCGAGCTCGCGCACGTGGGCGCCGAGGCGCTCCCACAGCTCCTCGTGGCGGCCCTCGCCGACGAGGTGCAGGTCCAGCTCGCCGATCGTCGGCAGGAAGCGGTACGGGTCCTCGGCCTCCACCGGCCCGTCGCCGTAGTCGACCTCGTAGCGGTAGGTCACGGGCAGCTCGACGCCGGGGAGCCGGCCCTCGAAGATGCCGCCGGGGTGGGCCAGCTCGAGCGGGACGGTGTCGCCGTCTCACCACGACGGCGACGGAGCGCGCCGCGGGACGGAACGCGCGCACCACGACGGCGCCGTCGCCGTCGGGGTGGGCGCCGAGGTAGGCATGCGGCTGCGGGTGCTCGCGGGCGAGCAGGCGATCGGCGTCGTTCACTTGGTCCGTCATATCCGATCACGTTCGGAAGAAACGCGTCGCGCGGTCAGTCGGCGTCGCGGTCGAGCAGGCCGCGCAGGCTGCGCAGGAGGGTCGCGGCCTCGAACGGCTTCTGGATGAACGCGGATCCCTGCGGGACGCGCCCGCGGTCCCGCAGCGTCTCGGCGGTGTAGCCCGAGACGAACAGGATGCGCAGACCGGGGCGGATCGCCTGTACGCGCTCGGCCAACTCGGGGCCGGCCATCTCGGGCATGATCACGTCGGTGACCAGCGCGTCGATCGGCTGGTCGGCGTCGGCGGCGAGCCGCAGCGCCTCGGACGGCAGCCCGGCGACGAGCAGCCGGTAGCCGTTGGACGCGAGGATGTGCTCGACGAGCAGCCGCACGCCCTCCTCGTCCTCGCACAGGAGCACCGTCTCGGTGCCGCCGAGCTGCTCGCCTTCCGCGCTCGCCGGCGCGGCGCGCCCGCGGACGTCGGCGGGCGCGGCGGGCGGCAGCGAGACCGTGAAGGTGGTGCCGCGGCCGGGCGCGGAGTCCACGGCGACGTGCCCGCCCGACTGCTCGACGATCCCGTGCACGGTGGCGAGGCCCAGGCCGGTGCCGTGGCCGGCGTCCTTCGTCGTGTAGAACGGCTCGAAGGCGTGCTCGAGGATCGCCGGGTCCATGCCGACGCCCGTGTCGCTGACCACGAGCCCGACACGGCCGTCGTCGAGCATCCGCGTCCCGATGGTCAGCGTGCCGCCGACGGGCATCGCGTCGCGCGCGTTGACGGCGAGGTTGAGGATGACCTGGGCGAGCTGGCCGCGGTCGGCCACGACGGGCGCGAGGTCGTCGGCCGTCTCGATCGTCAGCGCGACGTCCTCGCCGATCAGCCGGCCGAGCATCGGCGCCAGCCCGCGGGCGACGTCGTTGAGGTCGAGCACCGCCGGCTCGAGCACCTGACGGCGCGAGAACGCGAGCAGCTGGCTCGTCACCTGGGCGGCGCGCTCCGTCGCGTGCGCGATCGCCGTCAGCTCCTCCGCCCCTGCGCCGTCGCCGATCCGCTGGCGCGCGATCGCGCCGTAGCCGGAGATGACCGTGAGCAGGTTGTTGAAGTCGTGCGCGATGCCGCCCGCGAGCTGGCCGACCGCCTCCATCTTCTGCGCCTGGCGCAGCCGCTCCTCTGCCGCGGCCCGCTCGCCGGCGATCGCGAGCATGGTGGCGACCGCCCGCACGAAGGCTCGCTCGTCCTCCGTGAAGGCGGCGTCCTCGGCGAGCGCGACCTCGAGCGTGCCGAAGACCTTGCCGCCCGTGCGGAGGTCCAGCTCGAGCGCTTCGCCGCGGCGGCCGCCGTCGCTCCAGGCGGCCAGCTCGCTCCCGGACGCGCGTCCCGTCACGACGACGCGGGCCACCGGCAGCACCTCGCGGACGCATTCCACCGCAGCGCGGCTGAGCTCGGCGACGCCCGCGGCGGAGAGCGCCCGCTCGCCGAGCGCCGCCACCGCGGCCTGCTGCTCCGACTGGCGGCGCAGGCGCGCCACCGCCTCGCGCAGCGGCGAGATGTCGCGGCCGATCGCGAGCAGCAGGGGCCCTTCGTGCGTCTCGACGATCCCCCAGCTCATCTCGCCGACGAACTCCGTGCCGTCCTTGCGCACGCCGCCCGCCTCGGTCGTGAAGCGCAGCGGGTGCTCCAGGCCGAAGTACAGCTCCATGTTGCGCGTGTAGCGGTCACGCACGCGCTCCGGCCACAGGACCTGGATCGGGCCGCCGAGCAGCTCCTCGCTGGCGTAGCCGAACAGCTCCTCCGCGCGGGCGTTGACGAACACGATGCGGCCGTCCGGGCGCGCGGCCACCGTGGCGTCGGGCAGGCCCTCCAGCACCGCCCGCAGCGCGCGGCGCCGGCGCAGGTCGTGGATCATCAGCAGCCGGGTCGGGCCCAGCTGCGCGCTCGTGACCTCGACGGGGATCTCCGTGCCGTCGCGCCGGCGGGCCTGCGTCTCGCGCGCCTCGGTCCAGCCCGCGGGCAGGATCGTCGTCGTGTCGCGACCGGCCAGCTCGGCGGCCGTCCAGCCGAGCAGCGGCTCGACGCCGGGGCCGGCCAGCACGATGCGGTCGTCGTCGGTGGCGACGAGCACGTCGTGCCCGGACGGCCCCACCTCCTCGAACGGCGCCGGCCGGCCCTCTGCGTCCTTGCGTGCGTGCATGCCAGTGGCCCCGGGCGCAACCCTAACCCGGTGCGGAGGAGCGGGGAGGGTTTTCGCTCAGGCGCCGAGCAGCAGCGTGTCGAGCCCGCGCGTGACGCCGGTGAGGCCGGGGGCTCGCCTGACCGCCAGCAGCGTGCCCTGCACGTAGGGCTCGGGCGAGCCGCCCGCGTCGTGACGGATCGTGAGGCGCTCGTCGGCCATGCCGAAGACGACCTCGGTCGAGACGACGAAGCTCGGGAGGCGGACGGAGTGGACCTGCGTGCCGCCGACGGTGGCCCCGCGCGCCTCGCGCGGGCCCTGGATCTCCTCGATCGGGCGGCCGATCTCGGGGCGGCGCACCTGGCCCAGGCGCTCGGCCAGCTCGCGGGCGGTCCCGCTCGGGACGTCCGGCTTCTTCGCGCTCGCGTAGTCGATCACCTCCCACTGCGGGATGTGGCGGGCGGCCAGCAGCGCGCCGGCCTGGCACATCGCGGCGGTGATCGAGAAGTTGCCGGCGGCGACGACGCCGACTTCGCGCTCGCGAGCGGCGGCGTCGATCTCCGCGAAGTCGTCCGCGGTCAGACCCGAGCTGCCGACGACCACCGCCACGCCGGCCTGGACCGCGGTCATCGTGTTGACCTTGACGGCGGTCGCCGACGTGTAGTCGATCATGACGTCGACGCCCTCGAGCGCCTCGGCGACCGTGCCCCGGACCGGTGCGCCGGCGGCCGCGCCGCCGAGCGCCTCGCCCAGGTCGCGGCCGGCCGACGAGCGGCTCACGGCCGAGACCAGCTCGAGGTCGGGCGCGTCGAGCACGGCGCGGACGAGCGCCCGGCCCGTCCACCCGGTCGCTCCGGCGATGCACACGCGGATCGCAGCCACGATCGGGAAGTCAAGCGCAAATGCGGGCGGTTAGAGTCGGTCGATGGCGCTTGGCCCTTCCGTCGAGGCGTGACCCTTCGGCTCGTCACCCACGCCGAGCGGCCGGAGCTTCGCCAGCTCGCTCCGGCCGCCGAGGACGTGTGGCCGGAGTACAACCTGCACGGCGAGATCATGAACGCGTGGTGGGCGCCGCTGCTCGGCGAGCTGGCCGAGTACCAGTTCTGCCTCGTCGACGAGGACAGCGGAGCGGTCGTCGCCGAGGGCCACACCGGTCCGCTGGCGTGGAGCGGCGAGGATCGCGACCTGCCGCCGAGCATCGACGACGCCATCGAGCGGGTCGTGCGCGCGCGGCGCGAGGACCGCGCGGTGGACACGCTGTGCGCGTTCGCCGCGGAGGTCGCGCCGGACGCGCGGCGGGGCGGCCTGGCGGGCGAGGTGCTCGCGGGCATGACCGAGCTGGCGCGGCGCAACGGGCTGCGCCGGGTGATCGCGCCCGTGCGGCCGTCGTGGAAGGAGCGCTACCCGCTGACGCCGATCGACCGCTACGTGACCTGGCGGCGGGACGACGGTCACCTGCTCGACCCGTGGATGCGGCTGCACGAGCGGCTCGGCGCGCGCGTGGCGACGCCGCTGCCGGAGTCGCTGCTCATCACCGGCAGCGTCGGCGAGTGGGAGTCGTGGACCGGGCTGGTGTTCCCGGAGTCGGGCGAGTACGTCTTCCCGCACGGGCTCGCGCCGCTGGCCGTCGACCGCGAGCGGGACGTCGGCACCTACTGGGAGCCGAACGTCTGGATGGTCCACCCCGAGCTCTAGCCCCGCCGCGGGCCGTCAGCTCATCGGCTCGGCGGCCGTGCTCAGCGGGTCGATCAGGATCTTCGCGTGCGGCTCGGGATCGCCGAGCGCCGTGAAGGCGGCGTCGACGCCGTCGAGGCCGACCTCGCCGGTGATCAGCGGCCGCGGGTCGACCTTGCCCTCGGCGAGCATGTGCAGCGTGTCGCGGAACTCGAGCGGCGTGTAGCCGATCACGAAGCGCAGGTCGATCTCCTTGTTGATCGCCATCGCCGGCGTGAAGCGGTCCGGGCCGACGCAGACGCCGACGACGACGACGCGGGAGAACAGCGGCGCGCCGTCGACGATGCTCTCGATCACGCCCGGGCACGCCGACGCACTCGAAGATCACCGGGTGCTTCGGGCGCGGCGCCGAGCCGTCTCGGCGAGCCGCCAGACGTGCCACCAGCCGACCGGCAGGCGGCCGAGCTTCTCGCGCGTGCCGACCGCGAGCTCGAGCGCCGAGGGGATGTCCGTCGAGGTGGCCCGCGTCGCCGCCGCGTGAACGGCGAGTCCTGCGCGGGGTCGACGACGACGTCGGCGCCGCAGCGCGGTCGCGAGCGCGCGGCGGCCGGGCGAGAAGTCGCTCGCGACGACGGTGCGCACGCCCTTGGCCTTCAGCATCAGGATCACGCCGAGGCCGACCGGCCCGCAGCCGATCACGATCGCCACCTGCCGCTTGCCGACCTCGCCGCGGCGGACGGCGTGCCAGGCGACGGCCATCGGCTCGGTCAGCGCCGCGACGTCGGGCGCGAGGCCGTTCGGCACCGGCATCATCAGCGACTCCTGGACGAGCAGCTGCTCGGCGTAGGCGCCGGGCGCGTGCGCCGACAGGCCGACGGTGTCGACGCCCCGCTCGCCCGCGGATCAGCGGCAGCGCGACGACCGGCGTGCCCGGTCGGCACCTCGGCCTCGCAGCCCGGCCCGTACTCGGCGACCTCGCCGCGAGAACTCGTGGCCGAAGACGATCGGCTCGTCCGAGCGGCCGAAGCGGTCGTAGCCGGCGCGCTCGGCCAGGTCGGCCCAGTCGTCGATGCCGTGGCGGGCGTGCAGGTCCGAGCCGCAGATCCCGCAGCGCAGCGACCTCGAGCCGCACCTGCCCGCGGCCGGGCGTCGGCTCCGGGCGCTCGACGACCTCGAGCTCGCGCGTTCTGGCAGACGACGGCCCGCACTGGCGCAGTAAGGCGTACGGGGTCAAGTCCCCCACTCGCGACTAGGATCGTGCCAACGTCGGCTCGGGACAGGAGGGGCAGTGATGAGGGGGAAGCTTGCTGCGGCGGTTGGCGTGGTGCTCGCGGTCGCCGCGGGCGCGGCGCCGGCGATGGCCAAGGGCCCGTCGGTGGAGCTCGAGTTCCGGGGGCAGGCGATCGTGCCGACCGGGACGTCGTTCCAGGGCACGACGGTGGGCGGGCTGTCGTCGATCACGTACGACGAGCGGCGCGGCGTCTTCTACTCCATCGCCGACGACCCGAGCCAGTTCCAGCCGGCGCGCTTCTACACGCTCGGCCTCGATCTCGGCTGACGGCCGCCTCGACGACGGCGACGTCACGTTCACGGGCGTGACCACGCTGCTGGCGCCCGGCGGCGCGCCGTACGCCCCGTTCAGCCTCGACCCCGAGGGGCTCGTGCTGACCAAGGACCGCGAGCTGGTGCTCACCTCGGAGGGCCTCCCCAACAACCTGATCGACCCGTTCGTCCGGCGCTACGCGCTCGACGGCTCGTTCCTCGGCGACCTGCCGGTGCCGCAGGAGTTCCGGGCGACCGCCGACCGCTCGAGCGGCGTCCGCCCGAACCTGGGCTTCGAGAGCGCGGGCGTGCCGCCGAACGGCCGGTTCCTGTTCACGGCCACGGAGAACGCGCTGTTCCAGGACGGGCCGGCCGCCACCGTCGCCGGCGGCAGCCCCGCCCGCATCCTGCGCTACCAGCTGCCGTCGGGCCGGCTCGACCGGCAGTGGACGTATATGACCGAGCCCGTCGCCGAGCCGTCCACGGTCTTCTCCGTCAACGGCGTGGTCGAGCTGCTGCCGCTGAACAACGAGTTCCTGCTCGCGATGGAGCGCTCGTTCTCGGTCGGCGCGCCCGGGACCGGGAACAGGATCAAGATCTTCGCGGTCTCGCTGCCGGGCAGCGGCGGCGTCGCCGACAAGACGCTGCTCCTGGACCTCGACGCCCTGGGCCTTCCGCTCGACAACGTCGAGGGCATGACGTTCGGCCCGCGGCTGCCCGACGGGCGCCGCTCGATCGTCCTGGTGAGCGACAACAACTTCGCCGCGAACCAGTTCACGCAGTTCCTCTTGTTCGCCGTGGAATAAACCCGTGTAGCGCGCGTCCAGGGAGGCATCATGCGCTCCCTGGCCGCCCTGTTCGCGCCGACGCTCTACGTCAAGGGCCCGGCGCCCGTCGCGTGCTCAGGGCGACTGCGGGAGCTTCGCGGCGCCGCGCTTCGTGACCGGCGCGGACGGCGGGGGCACGACCGGCCCGATGTCGCCGTCCGGCGCCTCGTCGAGGTCGACGATCACCGGCGCGTGATCGCTCGGGCCACGGCCCTTCCGTGCCTGGCGGTCCACCCACGCGGCGCGCACGCGGTCGGCGACCGGGCCGCCGGCGAGGACGAGATCGATCCGCATCCCGAGGTCCTGGTGGAACATCCCGGCGCGGTAGTCCCAGTAAGTGAACACGCGCTCGCCGGGCCAGCGGTCGCGGACGACGTCGCGTAGTCCGGTCGCCTGGAGCTCCGCCAGCGCCGCCCGCTCGGGCTCGGTCACGTGCGTCTCGCCGATGTAGGCGTCCGGATCGAAGACGTCGGCGTCGGCGGGGGCGATGTTCATGTCGCCGCAGACGACCGTCGCGTCCGGACCCGAGGCGACCACCTCGCGCAGCGCGTCGAGCCAGGCCAGCTTGTACTCGTAGTGGTCGGAGCCGGGCACGCGGCCGTTGGGGACGTACACCGAGACGACCCGGATGCCGCCGCAGGTCGCGGCGACCGCACGCGCCTCGGGATGCGGGAAGCCGGGCGCGCCTTCGAGCCCCGCGACGACGTCGTCGAGGCCGGCGCGGGAGAGGATCGCCACGCCGTTCCACGCCGGCTCCCCGTGCAGCGCGACCTCGTAGCCGCGCTGGGAGAGCTCGTCGCCGAGCAGGTCCAGGAACGCGTCGTCGGCCAGCTTCGTCTCCTGGAGGCACACGACATCCGGCCGGCGCTCGTCGAGCCACGGCAGCAGCCGCGGCAGGCGCTGCTTCACCGAGTTGACGTTCCAGGTGGCGATCCGCACGGCCTCCCACGGTACCCGCCGGCTGGACGCGATCTGAGCGGCGCGGTCAGCCGGGCAGCCAGCGCGGATCGAACTGAACCGGCTCGTCGGGCGGGATCTCCGCGTAGGCCTCGCGGGGGAGCGTGGTCTCGCGCTCGACGCCGGCCGCGTGTTCGAGCGCGACGTCCGCGGCGGGATAGACGACGCCGCGGTCGGCGCGAGCACCGATCGCGAGGATCGCGCACGGGCCGTCGCCCGCGCCCACGAAGACGTGCTCCGTCCAGGCGGGGCAGTGGAAGAAGTCCCACGCGCGGAGCCGCCGCTCCTCGCCCTCGACGAGCAGCAGCGCCTCGCCCTCGAGCACCAGGAAGTCCTCCTGATCCGCCTCGCGGTGGTAGAAGCACGCGGCCTGTCCGGGGTCCAGGACGCCGACGTTGACGCCGAGCTGCGGCCACCGGCTCTCTCCTTCGAGGACGGTGTAGGCGCCGAAGCGGCCGCCCATCCAGCGCGCGTCGGCCAGGTTGACGACGTACCAGCCTTCTGTTGCCGGGACGCTTTCCTCGAGCATGGCCTCGGGGATCCCGTGCGGCGTCTCCTCGGCGACCGTCGGCGCCGCGTCGCGCTTGCTCAGGTGGTCCGAGATGCCCGTGATCCGCCCGTCGCTGTCGATGGCGAAGCGGATGTGGACGCCACGTCGCAGCCGCTCGTCGAGCTCCGCGAGGCCGGGCGCGCGAAGGTGGAGGGTCGCGCCGCGGGGATCGGCGGTGGCGTTGAACCCTTCCACGTCCTCCAGGGCTGCCGCCCGGTCGAGCCACATCTCGACCACCGCATCCGGGGTGTCGGCCCGCCATTCGGGTCTGACCCCCTGCCAGCTCGCATCCGGCGCGAGCATCGCTCGCATCGCCTCTAGCTCGCCGCGCCGTCCGGCGTCGAGCCAGGCGATGAGCACGTCCAGGTTCCGCCGTCTGATCGTCATCCGAGCGAGGCTCTCACGTCACGCGCCCTGGCGGCTCTCTCGGTGACCGGCCTTGGGCGCGAGCAGTCGGCCGCTTGACAACGAAGTCGGCTGGTTGAGAGCGTCGCGCGGTGGACATGATCGTGGTGACCGCCAGCATCGTCGAGGAGTTGGTTTCCGGCCTTGTCGGAGTGGCCGCTGGTGGTGGTGTCACGTACTGGCTGGACGAGAGGCGGATTCGGAAGGACGACACACGTGCGGGTCGCCTCCGCGACCAAGAGGAGGCGCGCGCCGCCGCGAAGGAAGTGGCGCGGGCGTTGCGCGAGATCCGAGCCGAGATGGGCCCGCTGCGCGATACCCGCTACGAGGAGGACTGGCGCCTCACCGAGTGGGGAGACGCGGAGCGGCGGCGTGCCGCTGAGCTCGCGGCGGTGCTGAAACCTCGCATCGGGGTGCTCGACGACGCCCGTAAGAGCTTGCGCGGCGCTGAATACGTGCTGGCGATGCCGTTGCTCGAGACGATGCGCTTGTTCGAGATGTCCTCCAAGGTGCTCGGTACAGGCACGCCCTCGCCGGCGTCGACCCTGGTCGACGAGGCCGTCGAGGATCTCGATCACGCAGTGAGTGCATACCTCGCGGACCTGCCCTGGCTCCCTGACACGCAAGTGCGCACGTCCTGGCGCGAGGTCACGCGGGACACCTTGCTGAGTCCGGATCTCGATCGCTCCGGCGCCGCCATCCTGACCCGGGTGCGCGCCCGCCGCCTCGAGCTTGCCGAGCAGACGGCGAAGGACCTGGGCGCCGGCACCGATTAGTACCTCGCCGATCGATCGCCCCGCGCGACACCCGGCGTCTGTCGGACCGGGATGATCGGCGGAACGTCTCGCGCCTCGCATCCGGCGTAAACGAGCGTCACGTCGTAGCCAACCGCGGTTCGCCAGCCATCCAGAAGGGATCGGCGAAGCGACTCGCGCGCCGCTGGCGTGTCGCGCCTAGAAGCGCCAGCGCGTCGCACCGTGCGGCTCGGCGGTCGCGACGCCGAACACGGTAGGACCGCGAGCCGGAAGAGATGCCACGGTCGGTGGGCGCGCTGAACGGCGCATCTCACAATGTCCGCGCCAGCGGCTGGATCCAGCGGCCGTGGCCTTCGACCAGGGCGAGGTCGCCATCGATGCCCTGGGAGTCGCGCAGCGAGAGCAGGGCGGCGCGTCCAGCGTGCGGCGAGCCCTGAGGCGGGAGCTCCAAGGAGACGTGCAGCAGCCGCCGCCGCCCGCCCAGTCCGGCGATCGCCGCGTCGAAGGCGGCGACGCGCTCCGCGGGGACGTGCATGCGGACCATGGCGTGCATCACCACCAGCGGGATGTCGTCGGCCAGAGCTTCCGCGTCCAGGACCGGCAGCAACTCGATCGCGTCGCCTCGCAGGATGCGCGGGGGGTCCGCGGCGACTGCGTCGAGCGCGGCGGCAAGCTCGGCGAAGCGATCCCGGTGCTCGGGCCAGACGAGCGCCTGAAGCCATCGCCGCTGCTCCGGATCGGTGGCGTCGACGGGATGCAGATCGACACCGAGCCGCTCCCGCACCCGCGGGATCTGGTCGAGATCCGGCGGCGGGTCGTCCGCGCGCCACTCCGGACGCAGGGTCAGCGGGGCGTCGGCCGGGCCGAACCGCCGGCCCGCGGTGTGCACGGCCCAGCGATCGAAGCGCAGTTGGATCCCGGCGCTGGGGCCGATCTCCAACAACGTGACCGGCCCGGACACGCGTCGCGCGATCTCGTGCATCGCGACGCGTACCGCGACACCGCGGCCGGGGACGTTGGTCTGCACCACCCGCTCGCGCAGGATCCGGGCGATCGCGTCGTGATGCTCTGCGCAGAAGGCGGCGAACTCGGCGCCGGCGCCTTCCGAGGGCTCGGCGTCATCGCCGCGAACCGATGCGAAGAAGCGCGCGAACGGCAGCTCGGGGTTCTCGAGCACGAGCAGGTGGACGGCGGCCATCAGCATGTTCGCCGGCTGCTGGCCACGCCGAGCCTCGGCAGCGAGGCCCAGCAAGCCCTCGTCGGGCACCACGGCCCGGGAGAGCACCTGATACAGCGGCGAGGTGTCGAACCACATGTCGCCGCGAGCGAACGCCCTGACGAGCCTCTCCCGGTCGATCATCAACGATCGATGACGTCGATGGCCACGATCTCACGAGCGTAATTGCGCGCGACGCACCCCCGCGAGGCGTGCCGCGTTTCTGCCGGTCGGCGGTATCAGTCCGCACTCATCGCGGGCGCGCCCGTAGCGCTCGTAGATCACACGCGAGGCGAACGTCCTGGTCTCGATCAGATCCAGCGGGACGTCTTCGGTGACCGGCGGCAGGAACGGCGTGCCGCCACCGACGACGACCGGATAGCGGAACATGCGCAGCTCGTCGACGAGGCCGAGCTCGATCGCCGCCGCGGCCAGGCCGGCGCCGCCGAGCTGGACGTCCTTGTCGGTCGCGTCGAGCGCCGCGGCGATCTCCTCGGCCAGTGACGCCTCGGCGAGCCGGGCGTTGCCCTGGACGCTGTCGAGCGTGCGGCTGAAGACGACCTTCGGGATCGCGCACCAGACGTCTGCGAACGCGGCCCTGAGATCGTCCTCGCGCAACGACGGGTCCGTGTCCCACACCAGCATCGCCTCGTAGAGCCTGCGGCCGAGCAGACAACCGCCGAGCTCGCTTACCAGCGCGGTGTGGAACCGAAACAGCTCCTCGCCCGGGGCCCCCCACTCGAACGCGCCCTCACGGTCGGCGATGAAGCCGTCCACCGAGACGCTCATCGAGTAGATCAGCATGACTGAAGGTCTCCTAACCCTTGCGCTCGATCAACCGCTTGAAAGCGGGCTCATCGCGGATCGAATCGAAGTCCGAATCATCCTGGGCGTACGACCGATACCGCTCCGAGCGGTCGATCGCGAGTCCGAGGTGCTCGACCGCGTCACCCGTCCGGCCCGCGAGGCTCTCGCAACAGGCGAGGTTGTAGAGCAGCCCGGCGTACTGCGGATGAGCCTCGACCAGTTGGCGTCCGCGATCGGCCGCCTCCGCGTACTCGCCTGCCTCATAGAGCGGGTTCAGCGGCGCCCAGATCTCCCAGCCATCGGGCTCGTACGCCTTTCCCGGCGTGCCGCCGAGCACGATGACCGTCGTCTCGGGCTCCTCGGCGAACGCCGTCCGCTTCACGCCGGGAGGCACGAAGATGAACGTCCCCGTGGGCGCAGCCACCGCGGTCGCCGTCGAGCTCGAACATCGCTCGCCCTCGCACGACGAGGTACAGCTCCTCGTCGGAGTCGGGGTCGGACTCGTCGTGCTCGTTGATGATCCGGTCTCCCACTCGGGCGGCCGTCCAAGCGTTGACACCGAAGGACGTGATGCCGAAGTGGTGCCTGACAGGTCGAAACGGTTCGCGCCCGTCAGTCAGCTCTTCGATCTCTTCCAGTCGTGCGACTGCGTAGCTCGTCATCCGAGTCCTCCCCACGTCGCTCAACTGACTTCGAGGACCCGCAGCGAACGCGCGCCTCGCGGGGTCTCGACGGCGGCCACGTCGCCCGCCCGCCGGCCCCGCAGGGCCTGGGCGACGGGTGAGTCGACGGAGAGCTTGCCGGCCGCCGCGTCGGCCTCGTGGGCGGCGACGAGCGTGTAGGTGCTCTCGCGGCCGGAGGACTCGTCGACCACGCGCACCGTCGAGCCGAACCCCACGCTCCCGCCCGCGGACGAGGACTCGACGATCACCGCGTTCGCGCGCTGCTCCCGCAGCCGCAGGATCTTCGTCTCCAGGTGGGCCTGGCGCTCCTTGGCGTCGTGGTACTCGGCGTTCTCCTTGAGATCGCCGAGCGAGCGCGCCGACCGGATGTCCTCGGCCATCGCCGTGCGCTCCTCGCCCTCCAGGCGCGCGATCTCGGCCTCCAGCGCGGCGAGCCCCTCGGCGGTCATCTCGTTCTCGGAAGAACCCACGGCTCACGCGTCCGAGTCGAGCAGCCGCACGATGCCCGCGACAGGGATCGGCACCCAGTCCGGCCGGTTGTTGAGCTCGTAGCGCAGCTCGTAGACCGCCTTCTCCAGCTCGAACACCGACAGCAGCCTCCCCGTGGCCTCGGCGCCCGGCGGCAGCAGCGAGGGCTCCACGTGCGAGTGGTAGCCCTCGAGGAACGCCTCCCGCGCCCGCTGCTCCCAGTCCGAGGGCGCCGGCTGCCCGCGCAGGATCTCGGACCCTGCCGCGGCGTAGGAGAAGGACCGCAGCATCCCGGCGACGTCGCGCAGCGGCGACCGCTTGAGCCGCCGCTCGAACAGCGAGCGCGCGGGCTCACCCTCGAAGTCCAGGATCGCCCAGTCGCCGTCGGCGCGCAGCATCGTCTGCCCGAGGTGGAGGTCGCCGTGCGTCCGGATCACCTTGCCGGCCGCGCGGATCGTCGAGAGGAACTGGAGCCGCTCGCGCACGTCCTGGCCGCGCCCCGCCAGCGGCGCGGTGTCGTCCGTCTCCGGCAGCTCCACCCACACGCGGTCGATCTGCTCGTCCACGGTGGCCGTCAGGATCGAGAGCGACTCGACGCTCGGCTCGTCCGGCGCGAACGCCGGCTCGCTCGCGTCCGATGCGAGCACCGTGTGCATGTCGCCCGTCACCTCGCCGAGCGAACGCAGGCGGCCCAGCAGCGCCTCCGGATCCGAGCTCAGCTCGTCCAGGGCCAGCTCCCAGCCGTCGCGCGCGCCGTCGAGGTACTCCTGGAGGATCCCCAGCGTCGCGTCGACGAGCCGGCCCTCGAACTCGTACCACCCCGCCAGCGGCGCGATGTTCGGGAACCCCCGCGTGGACAGGAACCGCAGTAGCTCGAGCTCCGGGTTCTCCCCCGGCTCCACGCGCCGGAACGCCTTCAGGATCAGCTCGTCGCCGAACACGATCGAGGAGTTCGACTGCTCCACGCCCACCGGCCGCACGTCGACCGTCCCGCCCAGGCCACGGCCCGCCGACTCCGCCCAGCGGAACCTGAGCACGCCGTCGGGCACGGTCACCTCGGAGTCCGAGCGCATCCGGTGCAGCAGCTCGCGCCCCAGCGCCGGGTCGGCGAGACCGTCGTAGACCGTGCGGCCGTCGTGCTCCATGATGACCCGCTCGTCCCAGGCCTCGGACGACGGCCGCAGGCCGAGCGGCACCTGGTAGGTCTCGTGCGTCCCGGACGCGAACACGGCCTCCACCAGGGCGAGCACGAGGCGCGGCGCCTCCGACCGCAGCTCCACCGCCTCGACGACGTCCACGTGCGAGACCTCGCGCGCCTTGGAGCCGAACCACCGCTGGGCGACGAGCCACTCCTGGAGCACGGGGCCCTCGAGGAACGCGAGGTCAGTCATCGTCCGCGCCCCTGGACGACGGCGAGTCGTCCTCGACAAGCTGGAACCAGTAGAAGCCGCGCGGCGCGAGCGTCAGCAGGTACGGCAGCTCGCCGATCTTCGGGAACCGCGAGCGGCCGAAGATCTCGACCGGGTAGCGGCCCTGCGACTCCGACAGGTCGAGCTCGACCGCCTGCGCCGAGCGGGCGAGATTGTGGACGCACAGCATCACGTCGTCCTCATACCGGCGAACGTGCGCGAAGATGCGTGAATTGCTCGGCTCCAGCGGCTCGTACGTGCCGAGGCCGAACACCGGGTGCTCCTTGCGGAGCGCGATGAAGCGGCGCATCCAGCGCACCAGCGACGTCGGCAGCCGCAGCTGCGCCTCGACGTTGATCGACTGGTAGCCGTAGACCGGGTCCATGAGCGGCGGCGCGTACAGCTGCGCGAAGTCCGCGCGCGAGAAGCCGCCGTTGCGGTCGCCCGTCCACTGCATCGGCGTGCGGACGCCGTCGCGGTCGCCGAGGTAGACGTTGTCGCCCATGGCGATCTCGTCGCCGTAGTACAGGACCGGCGAGCCGGGCAGCGAGAACAGGATCGCGTGCATCAGCTCGATCTCGTCGCGCCCGCCCTCGAGCAGCGGGGCGAGCCGCCGCCGGATCCCGACGTTGATCTTCATGCGCGGGTCCTTGGCGTACTCCGCGTACATGTAGTCGCGTTCCTCGTCGGTGACCATCTCGAGCGTCAGCTCGTCGTGGTTGCGCAGGAACAGGCCCCACTGGCAGTTGTCCGGGATCGCGGGCGTGTTGCGGAGGATCTCGTAGATCGGCATCGCGGTCTCCCGCCGCAGCGCCATGAACATGCGCGGCATCACCGGGAAGTGGAACGCCATGTGGCACTCGTCGCCGTCGCCGAAGTACTCGACGACGTCGGACGGCCACTGGTTCGCCTCCGCCAGCAGCACGCGGTCGGGGTACTTCGAGTCCACCTCCGCGCGGACGCGCTTCAGGTAGTCGTGAGTCTCGGCCAGGTTCTCGCCGTTGGTGCCCTCGCGCTCGTACAGGTACGGGACGGCGTCGAGCCGGAAGCCGTCCATGCCGAGGTCCAGCCAGAAGCGCAGGACCTCGAGCATCGCCTCCTGCACCTCGGGGTTGTCGAAGTTGAGGTCGGGCTGGTGGGAGAAGAAGCGGTGCCAGAAGTACGCGCCGGCCTTCTCGTCCCAGGTCCAGTTGGACGTCTCCGTGTCGGTGAAGATGATCCGCGCGTCCTCGTACTTGTGCACGGTGTCGGACCAGACGTACCAGTCGCGCTTGGGCGAGTCCGGCGCCGAGCGCGACTCCTGGAACCACGGGTGGTCGGACGACGTGTGGTTCATGACCAGGTCGGCGATCACGCGGATGCCGCGCTGGTGGGCGGCCTCGATGAAGTCGCGGACGTCGTCGACCGTCCCGTAGTCGGGCTGGATCGTGAAGAAGTCGGCGATGTCGTAGCCGCCGTCGCGCAGCGGGGACTCGAAGAACGGCAGCAGCCAGATGCAGTCGACGCCGAGCCACTGGAGGTAGTCGAGCTTCTCGATCAGCCCGCGGAAGTCACCGGAGCCGTCGCCGTTGGCGTCGAAGAACGCGCGCGTGTGGATCTCGTAGAAGACCGCCGTCTTGAACCACAGCGGCTCGGCCTCGAACCAGTGGCCGGGGTCGTTGGCGCGCGTCAACCGACGACCCTCAGCACGTGCGCCTGGCGCACGCCGGCCTCGAACCGGACGTAGTTCGCGCCGATCCGCCAGTCGAAGTGCTCGCCCGTGAAGAGGTCCTCGACCGGGAACACGGGCGGGAGCCCGAGGTCGGCCGGGATGTTCGCCGCTCCCTCCTGGAGCCCGAACGGATCGAGGCTCACGACGACGATCACCGTGTTGCCGGGCACGTGCTTGGCGTACGCGACCAGCCCGTCGTTGTGCGTCTCCAGGAAGGTGACGTTGGTGAGGCGCTGGAGCGCGGGGTTCTCGCGGCGGACCTCGTTGAGCCGGCGGATCACGGGCAGCAGCGGGCCGTCGAGCTTGCGCTCCCAGGTCTCGTACTTCTCCGAGTTGAGGTACTCCTCCGAGCCCTCGCGCAGCGGCACGTTCTCGAAGTGCTCGTAGCCCGAGTAGATGCCGTAGCTCGGGGACAGCGTGCCGGCCAGGATCATCCGCGCGTAGAACGCGCCCGGGCCGCCGTGGACGAGGTAGGCCTCGAGGATGTCGGGCGTGACCGGGAAGAAGTTCGGCCGGAAGTACTCCGCCTCCCCGGTGTGGGCCAGCTCGTTGACGTACTCCATCAGCTCCCAGCGCGAGGTCTTCCAGGTGAAGTACGTGTAGGACTGGGTGAAGCCGAGCTTGGCCAGCTCGCGCATCACGGCCCGGCGGGTGAACGCCTCGGACAGGAAGATCACGTCGCGGTCCACCTTGTGGACCTCCGCGATCAGCCACTCCCAGAACAGGAACGGCTTCGTGTGCGGGTTGTCGACGCGGTAGACCTTCACGCCGGCGTCGACCCAGAACAGGAAGATCCGCAGCCACTCGTCCCACAGGCCGCGCCAGTCCTCCGACTCCCAGTTGACGTTGTAGATGTCCTGGTACTTCTTGGGCGGGTTCTCGGCGTACTTGAGCGTGCCGTCCGGGCGGCGGTGGAACCACTCGGGGTGGTCCGTCAGCCACGGGTGGTCGGCCGACGCGTTGATCGCGAAGTCCATGCAGACGTCCATGTTGTGCTCGCGCGCGGTGACGCACAGCGAGCGGACGTCGTCGACGGTGCCGAGCTCGGGGTGGACCGCGTCGTGGCCGCCCTCCTTGCCGCCGACGGCATAAGGGGAGCCGGGGTCGTCCGGGCCGGCGACGAGCGTGTTGTTGCGGCCCTTGCGGTTGGTGACGCCGATCGGGTGGATCGGCGTCATGTAGACGACGTCGAAGCCCAGCTCGGCCAGCTCGGGGACGAGCGCCTCGACGCCCTTCAGCCCGCCCCACGAGCGCGGGAAGACCTCGTACCAGGAGCCGAAGCGCGCCCGCACGCGGTCCACGGCCAGCGGCAGCGCCTTCTCCAGCCGCGTCATGGCGTGGCGCTCCTGGGCGCGCTCCATCGCCTCGGAGAGCTCGGGCGACAGGCCGGCGTCGCAGCGCGCCGGCTGCGGCGCCTTCGCGTCGCCGATCGTGTCGAGCGCGTGCTTGATCGCCCGCTTGTCCTGGGCGCCCTTCGCGCGGGCGAGCGCCTGCTCGAGCAGCACGACGCCCTCCGACAGCTCGCCCGAGAGGTCCTCCTGCGCGGCCGCGACCTTGCGCGCCAGCTCGTCGCGCCAGGTCGCGAACAGGTCCACCCACGCCTCGACGCCGAACTCCCACCGGCCCTGGAGCTCGACCGGGAACGCGCCCTCCCAGCGGACGCCGTTGTGGTGCGCGTCGACGGCGTGCATCTCCGCCTCGAGCCACGTGCGGCCGCCGGGCGAGCGGTATCTGACGACCGCGCGGAGCTTCTCGTGGCCGTCCGAGAAGATGTCCGCCGCGACGATCACCGTGTCGCCCACGCACCGCTTGGGCGCGTAGCGGCCGCAGTCGATCACCGGCGACAGGGGGCGGATCCGGATCCGCCTGGGTGGTTGGGCGCGCTTTGCCGGGGGCATCTCGGCGTGGAGTATCCGACATGGGGCACGAATGAACCTCTCTCGCGGTCCAGCGGCGTCCAGCTGCACCCCACCTCGCTCCCCGGCGGCCGGCTCGGCCGGGAGGCCTACGCCTTCGTCGACTGGCTCGCGGCCGCCGGGCAGGCGTGGTGGCAGATGCTGCCGCTTGGACCGCCGGACCGTTACGGCTCGCCCTACAAGTCGCATTCGGCGTTCGCGGCCTGGCCGGGCCTGCTCGCCGAGCCGCGCGCGCCGGTCACGCGCGCCGAGGAGATCGGCTTCCGCGAGCGCAACGCGTACTGGATCGAGGACTGGGGGCGGTTCGGGCCGCGCGGCGCGATCGCCGACCAGGTGCGGTTCGACCGCGAGTGGACGACGCTGCGCCGCTACGCCGCCGACCGCGGCGTGCGGCTGATCGGCGACGTGCCGATCTACGTGGCGCCCCGCAGCGCCGACCACAAGGCGCATCCCGAGCTGTTCCAGTCCGGCGCGGTCGCCGGCACGCCGCCGGACGCCTTCACCGACAAGGGGCAGCTGTGGGGCAACCCGCTGTACGACTGGCCCGCGCTGCGCCGGCGCCGCTACCGCTGGTGGACCGAGCGCCTGCGCCGCACGTTCGACCTCTACGACCTCGCGCGGATCGACCACTTCCGCGGCTTCGTCGCCTACTGGGCGGTGCCGGCGCGGGCCCGCCACGCGCTGTCCGGGCGCTGGAGGCGCGGGCCCGGCCGCGCGGTGTTCGACGCGGCGCGGGACGCGCTCGGCCGCGAGCTGCCGCTGATCGCGGAGGACCTCGGGGTCATCACCCCCGCGGTCGAGCGCCTGCGCGACGGCCTCGGGCTGCCGGGGATGGCGATCGTGCAGTACGCGTTCGACCCCGACCCGCACAGCCCGCACGCGTTCGCCAACCACCGCGAGCACCAGGTCGTCTACACCGGCACGCACGACCACGACACCGCCCGCGGCTGGTACGACTCGCTCGACGAGCGCCAGCGCGCGCGGGTCGACGCCGCGATCGACCCCGGCGACGAGCCGCACTGGGCGCTGATCCGCGCGGCCTTCTCCTCGCGCGCCGCGCTCGCCATGGTCCAGGCCCAGGACGTCCTCGGGCTCGGCTCCGAGGCGCGGATGAACAAGCCGGGCACGACGACGGGCTCCTGGAAGTGGCGGCTCGCCGAGGGCGCGCTCACGCCAGACCTCGCCAAGCGCCTGCGCGAGGCAAGCGAGGCGGGGCAGCGGCTGCGCGCCTAGACTCAGCCGGCCGATGCCCGCTCCCGCGACCGCGCCCGAGATCCTGGACGTCAACCGCCGCTACCACGACGTCGCGGCGCAGGAGTACGACGCCAAGTGGGGCATCTCGTTCACCGAGGTCGGGCGCAAGCAGGTGGTCGGGAAGCTCTCGAAGCTGCTCGGCGCGCGGCCCGGGCCGTTCGGGCGGTCGCTGGAGATCGGGGCCGGGACGGGCTACTTCAGCCTCAACATGCTGCGGGCCGGCGTGGTCCGCGAGGCCGTCTGCACGGACATCTCGCCCGGCATGCTGCGGACGCTCGAGGCCAACGCGTCCAAGCTCGGCCTCGCGGTCGAGACGGTCGCCACCGACGCCGCCTCGCTCCCGTTCGAGGACGAGGCGTTCGACCTCGTGTTCGGCCACGCGGTGCTGCACCACCTGCCGGACCTGGACCGCGCGTTCGCCGAGTTCCACCGCGTGCTGAAGCCCGGCGGCACGCTCTTCTTCGCCGGCGAGCCCTCACGCCAGGGCGACCGGATCGCCGCCGTGCCCAAGCGCGTCGCCTGGCGGCTGTCGCCGCTGTGGCGCCGGGCCGTCCGCGCGCCGGCCGCGCCGCACCTCAACGGACACGGCGGCGGCGACGACCACGGACTGGAGTCGCAGGTCGACGTCCACGCGTTCGAGCCGGCGGATCTCGCCCGCCCGGCCGCGGCCGCCGGCTTCGAGCGGGTGCGCGTGCGCGGCGAGGAGCTGCTGGCGAACTGGTTCGGCTGGTTCAACCGCACGCTGGAGGCGAGCGCCGACCCCCGGCACATCCCGATGCCGTGGATCCAGTACGCCCACAAGGGCTACCTCGCGCTCCAGCAGGTCGACCGGCGCGTGCTCGAGGGCCGGCTGCCGCCGCAGCTCTTCTACAACTTGATGCTTGCGGCCTCCAAACCCCAGTCCTGAAGGGGGCCCGCCGAACCCGCTGGAGATGCTCCGGGACCGGCGGGCGATCGTCGACACCGGCGTCGGGCCGGTCGCCTTCGTCACCGTCAACGCGCTCGCGGGGCTGGAGACGGCGGCGGCGGTCGCCGTCGGCCTGTCGCTGCTGATCACGACGGAGCGCCTGCTCCGGCGCAAGCCGGTCACCAACGCGATCGGCGGCCTGTTCGGCACCGGCATCGCGGTGTTCATCGCGCTGCGCAGCGGCAGCGCCGAGGGCTACTTCGTCCCGCGCATGATCTACGCGGCGGTGCTGGCGCTCGTGTTCGCCGGCTCCGTCGCGGTCCGCCGGCCGCTGGTGGGCGTGCTCGTCGGCGCGGCGTTCCGGGCGCCGACCGAGTGGGTCCGCCACCCGCGCGTGCGGCGCGCCTTCTCGGAGGTGACGCTCGCCTGGGCCGGCCTGTTCGCGTTCCGGGCGACGGTCTACGCCGTCCTCATCGCCGCCGGCAAGGCCGGCTGGCTCGCGGCGGCCAGCGTCGCGATGGGCTGGCCGGCGTTCCTGATCCTGGTGTACCTGTCCTACCGCTACGTGCCGCGCCGGCTCGATCAGCTCGGCGCGCCGCCGCGGCCGGCGCACGACTGATCCGCCGCGAGCAGCGCGGTGACCTCGGCGGCGGGCATCGGCCGCGCGAGATGGAAGCCCTGCCCCAGCTCGCAGCCCTCGGCGCGCAGGAACTCGAGCTGGCCGGCCTCCTCGATCCCCTCGGCCACGACCTGGAGCCCCAGCCGGCGCGCCAGCTCGATCACCGCGGTGACGAACGCGCCGCCGCGGACGTCGCCCGGGACGCCCGTGAGGAACGCGCCGTCGAGCTTGAGCGCGTGCACGGTCAGGTGGCGCAGGCGGGTCAGTGACGAGAAGCCGGCGCCGAAGTCGTCGATCGCGATCCGGACGCCGAGCGCGCCGACGCGCTCGAGCACCGAGGCGACGGCCTCCGGCTCGGCCAGCGCCGACTCGATGATCTCCATCACGAAGCGGTCCGGGCCGCACGCCGTGGGCGGCCATCCGCTCGTCCAGCCGGCGGGCGAAGCCTGGCCGCAGCAGCTCCCGCGGCGCGACGTTGAAGGCGACCTCGAGGTCGAGGCCCTGGTCCTGCCAGGCGCGGGCCTGGCGGCACACGGCGTCGACCACCCATTCGCCGAGCGTGTCGATGAGCCCGGTGTCCTCGGCGAGCGGGATGAACTCGGCCGGGGAGATGTAGCCGCGCTCGGGGTCGTTCCAGCGCGCGAGCGCCTCGACGGCGGCCACCCGGAGCCCGTCCAGCGCGAACACGGGCTGGTAGTGCAGCTCCAGCTCGCCGCGGCCGATCGCCGCGCGCAGGCGCGACGTCAGCTCGAGCCGGCGATGGGCGTGGTCGGCCTCGGCGCGATAGACGGCCGCGGCGCCGCGGCCGGCGCGCTTGGCCTGGTACATCGCCGCGTCGGCGTGCATGAGCACGTCGGCGGCGTCAGCGGCGTCGCCGGGGAACAGGCTGATGCCGATGCTGCCGCCGATCTGGAGCTCCGCTCCGCCCACGCGGAACGGCTCGCGCAGCTCGTCGAGCAGCACGCTCGCGGCCGCCTCCGCGAGGGCCCGCCCGTCGCCGGGCACGTCGGCCAGCATCAGCATGAACTCGTCGCCGCCTGGGCGGGCGAGCAGGTGGTCGCCGCCCACGCGGGCGTCGAGCCGGGCCGCGAGCGCGCACAGCAGGTCGTCGCCCACCGCGTGGCCCAGTGACTCGTTGAGGGTCTTGAAGTCGTCGAGGTCGAGGTTGAGCAGCGCGACCGTCGTCCCCTTGCGCGCGGCGGCGACGACCGCCGTGGCGAGGCGCTCCTCGAGCTGGGCCCGGTTGGCGAGCCCGGTGAGCCGGTCGTGGAAGGCGAGATGGGCGAGCTGCTGCTCGCTGCGCGTGCGCGCCGTGACGTCGGTGGCGACGCCGATGACCGCCGGCCCGTCCTCCCCGACCGCCGGCGAGTACGTCACCTCGAACACGGACCCGCCGAGGTCGACGACCTCGCTGACGGGGTGGCCGGCCAGCGCGCGCCGGGCGGCCCTGACGATCTGCGGCACGTCCGCGTAGACCTCGAACAGCGAGCGGCCGACGACCTCGCCGGGCTCGAGGCCGACGGAGGCGAGCGCCTGCCCCTCGGACAGGGTGAACACGCCGTCGGCGTCGAGGGCGAACAGGACCATCGGCGCGGAGTCGACGATCGTGCGCAGCTGCCGCTCCGTGGTCTCCAGCGCGGCCTTGGTGGCGCGCAGCTCGGTGACGTCGATCATCACCCCCTGCGAGAAGAGCGCGCGGCCGTCGGCGTCGCGGACGATCGTCTCCTGGTCCCAGACATGGACGATCGAGCCGTCGGCGGCGATCATGCGGTACTCGACGTCGATCGGGATCTCACCGCGCGCGCAGCGGTCGATCTCCTCCCACAGCCACTCCCGGTCGTCCGGGTGGATGAGCGTCTTCCAGAACACCGGGGCCTCCGTCCAGCGCTCCGGCGGGTAGCCGGTCAGCCGCTCGACCTGGGGGCTGATGTAGCGGACCGACGCGTCCTCGTCGAGCTCGCAGACATACGTGACGGTCGGGACCTGCTCGACGAGCTCGCGGTAGCGCTGCTCGGCCTCCTCGCGCGCGGCCTCGGCGGCGTGCATGCCGGAGAGGTCGCGCAGGAAGGCGATGAACAGCGGCTCGTCGTCGACGTCGTTGCGGGTGATGGTCAGCTCGACCGGGATCTCGCTGCCGTCGCGCCGCATCGCGCGCAGCTCGAGCCGGCGGCCGAGGACGCTGGACTCGCCGGTGGCGAGGTGCCGCGCGATCGCCCGCTCGTGCGCCGCGCGGAAGTCCGGCGGGATGATCAGCTCCGCGACCGTCCGGCCGCGCGCGTCGGCGCGGTCGTATCCGAACGTGCGCTCGGCGGCGGCGTTGAGGTCGACGACGCGGCCCTCGGCGTCCATCGTGACGATGCAGTCCAGCGCGACGTCGAAGATCGCCGCCTGGCGTGACTCGGCGGTCGTGATCGTGCTCCGGCGCGGGATGGAGGTCGGCTGGGCGCTCATTCGGGGGACGTGCGATACATCGGCCTCCCGCGCGTGCGCCTTTAAGTCGTTCAGCTGCTCTAAACGGCCCAACCTGCCGATCACAGACCAGGATGGAGCAGCCGGTACATCGTCTCGAAGACCTTCGCCAGGAGGCGCTCGCCGCCACGGCGGGGCTGTCCGAGGGCCAGCAGGCGCTCGTCGACGCCCTGCGCGACCTCCAGGTCGAGCGCGGGCGCGCCGCCGACGGCTACCGCGCCGTCGTCCAATCGCTGACCGCCGCGCTCGAGGCCCGCGACGGCTATACGAGCGACCACTCCGACGAGGTGCAGCTGCTGGCCGTCGCCGTCGCGACGCGGCTCGGGCTCGACGAGAACCAGGTCGCCGAGGTCCAGGCCGTCGCGATCCTCCACGACGTCGGCAAGATCGGCATCCCCGACCGCGTGCTCCACAAGCCGGGCCCGCTCGACGACGAGGAATGGCAGCTGATGCGCGAGCACCCCGTGATCGGCGAGCGCATCCTGCGCCCGCTGCCGGGGCTCGCCGGCGTCGCGCGCTCCGTCCGCCACGAGCACGAGCGCTGGGACGGCGGCGGCTACCCGGACGGCCTCGCGGGCGCCGAGATCCCGCTCCCGGCGCGCATCGTGCTGGCCTGCGACGCCTGGCACGCGCTCGTCAGCGATCGCCCGTACCGCAGCGCGCTGTCGCGCTCGATGGCGCGCGCGGAGATGATCCGCTGCGCGGGCACCCAGTTCGACCCGACGGTGGTCGAGGCGCTGCTCATGTGCCTCGAGCACCCCGGGACGCCGGCTCCCGCCGCCATCCCGGCGGAGGCGGAGGCCGGGGGCGACCACGAGATGCGGGCGCTCGAGCGCGAGCTGCGGGCGCTGCTGGCCATCGCCAGCTCCGTGGCCGGCGCGCACGGGCTGGAGGACGTGATCGACGTCACCGCCGAGGAGGCGTACCGGGCGCTCGAGGCCGACGGGCTGTCGCTGTCGCGCTGGGAGGGCGGCACCGACACGCTGCGGACGCTGATCAACGTCGGCGAGCTGCTTCCGGGCGAGGAGCGCACGCCGGCCAACGAGGTCTACCGGCTCGACGACGACGACGTGCTCCGCCGGCTGCTGATCGACGGCCAGTGCTACATCGGCGATCTCGACGATCCCGATCTGCACCCCGTCGAGCGCGAGCTGCTGGAGGAGCGCGGGATGCACTCGTGCGCGGCCGTGCCGATCATGTTCGGCGGCAGCGCGTGGGGCGAGCTGTGGGTCACGCGCGGCCCGAGCAAGCCGAAGTTCGGCCCCCGCGACCTGCGCTTCCTCCAGGCGATCGCCGGCCAGGTGGCGACGGCGATCGGCCGGGCGGAGCTGTTCTCGCGCATGGCGGCGCTCGCGCTCACCGACGAGCTGACCGGCACGGCGAACCGCCGTGCGTTCGACGAGCGGCTCGAGGCCGCGGTCGCCCGGGCGCTCGGCGACGGCGGCGACCTCGCGCTCGTGCTGTGCGACGTCGACCGGCTCAAGGAGCTCAACGACGCGGGCGGTCACGCGGCCGGCGACGCGGCGCTGCGGCGCGCGGCCGGCGTGCTGCTGGAGCTCGCCGCCGCACATCCGCGCGCGCTGGTGGCGCGCCTCGGCGGCGACGAGCTGTGCGTGCTGATCGAGGACATGGGCCCGAACGACGCGCAGGCGCTCGCCGAGGCCGCGCTGGCCGAGCTGCGCATCGGCGCGAACCCGGTCGGCATGTCGTGCGGCGTGGCGACGCTGCGGCTCGGCGCCGAGCGGCCCGCCGACCTGCTGCGCGCCGCCGACTCCGCGCTCTACCTCGCCAAGCGCAGCGGGCGCGGGCGCGTCTGCCTGGCCGCCAGCGACCCGCGCCGGGCCTGGCGCGAGGCCGCGCCGCGGCGGGGCGAGCGGCGCCGCAACCGCGACGCAAGCAAGGTCGACGCCGCCGCGCTGCTCTCCGAGGTGGTCAACGTCCTCGACGGACCGCTGGCCGAGGCGGCGGTCATCCTTCGCCTCGAGGCCGTGATGTCGACCTGCGCGAAGGCGGCCGAGGCGACCGCCGCCGCGGTTTCCCGCAAGGCGGCCGGCGACCCGGAGCTCGTCACGCTCATCGCGATCGACCGGCGCACGGGCCATGTCGCGCACCACGGCGACGGCAGCGAGGACGAGCGCTACCGGGTCGAGGACTACCCGGCGACCGCGGCGCTGCTAGAGCGCGGCGGCAGCGCCGTGTGGCGCGCCGACGACCCCGACGCCGACCCGAGCGAGATCAGCCTGCTCGAGGAGTGGAACATGAGCGCCGTGGTGGCCGTGGCCGAGCGCGAGGACGGCGGCGCCTGGCTCGTCGAGCTGTTCGCGGACGACGGCACTTCGGACCTCGCGCTGATCGAGCCGATGCTGCGCGTGCTGACCGTCCACGCGATTCACGCCGGCGTGCCGGCCGCCCGCAGCCGCTCGCGGGCGATCAGCGCCGCGGCGCGCGCCGACACCTTGGCGTGACGGTAGGCGTAGGTCGCGTCGCCGCGCAGCCGCCGCCAGCGGGTCGGCTCGTCGGGCGCGATCAGCGCGGACGGCCGCACCGACACGGGCATCCCGTCGGCATTCAGCACTGCGAGGGCGCGCTCGGCGATCGCGACCTGGCCGAACGCCGTCGGGTGCACGTGGTCGGCCATCACGAGGTTGCGGCCGCCGAAGTCCCCGAGGTCGAGCAGCAGCGCCCCCGCCGCGCGGGCGTTGCGCTCCACCGCGGCGTTGCCCTCCGCGAGATGGCCCGCGGGCGGGCGGCCGAGGTCCCGCGGGAGGGAGACGAGCAGCACGCGCTCGCAGCGCTCGGCGAGGAAGGCGACCGCGGTGGCGTGATCGCGCTCGAACTGCCGGTCGTCGAAGTCCAGCGCGCGCACGTCGTTGACGCCGATGTAGAGGCAGCCGACGTCGTAGCGGGCGGCGTCCGGGACCGCGGGCAGCTGGCGCGCAACGACGTCGGCGGCGCGGGCGCCGTCGGCCGCCACGCCGGTGTACGGCAGCCCCAGGCCGCGCGCCGTCCACAGCGCCCACGACTGGAGCGCGACGCCCCATTGCAGCTCGCCCCCGCCGTTGGTGATCGAGTCGCCGAGGGCGAGCACGCCGAGGCGGCAGGTCATGCGCGGGCATCCTACGGCGCACGGGTCCTAGAGTTGACCGGATGCAAGACCTGACCCCGACGGCGGTGGGCACGTGGAGCGGCGGGCGCTTCATGCGCTTCGGCGAGCCGCTCGACGACGACCGTCTCGCCGCGCTGGTGCGGCCGGGCGGCGGGATCGGGACGGTGATCACCGCCGACGCGTACGGGGCGGGTGAGGCCGACGCGCTGCTCGGCCGGGCGCTGGCCGGCGTCCCGCGCGGCGACTACGCGCTCGTCGGCGCGATCGGGCACGACTTCTACGAGGGCGAGCGGGACGGCGCGAAGGGCTTCCCGCGCTTCACCGACCCGCGGCTGCGCGGCCCGGAGGGCTACGCCGACTACGTCCGGATGGCCACGGAGCGCAGCCTGGAGCGCTGCGGCGCCGGCGCGTTCGACCTGCTGCTGCTGCACAACCCGGACCGGACGGGCTACACGAGCGAGGCGGTGTGGGACGCGCTGGAGGCGGTGCGCGAGGACGGGCTGACGCGGATGCTCGGCGTCGCCCCCGGCCCGGCGAACGGCTTCACGCTCGACGTCATCGACTGCTTCGAGCGCTTCGGCGACCGCATCGACTGGGCGATGGTCATCCTCAACCCGCTCGAGCCGTGGCCCGGCGAGCTGGTGCTGCCGGCCGCCGAGCGCCACGGCGTGCGGGTGATCACGCGCGTGGTCGACTACGGCGGGCTGTTCCACGACGACGTGCTCCCCGGCCACCCGTTCCCGAAGTGGGACCACCGGACGTTCCGGCCGGAGGGCTGGATCGAGCGTGGGCGCGCGCGGCTGGACGAGATGCGCCCGATCGCCGAGCGCCACGGGCTGACGCTGCTCCAGCTCGCGTGCGCGTGGAACCTCGCGCACGCGCCGGTGGCATGCGTGGCGCCGACGCTGATCCAGGAGCCGGGCGAGGACGCGCGGACGATCGAGGACAAGCGCGCGGAGCTGGCCGCCGTGACGGCCGCGCCCATGCTCAGCGAGGACGAGGTCGCCGCGATCCGCGAGATCGGCGACAACACCGGCAGCATGGCGCTCAAGGGCGCCGCGCCGGGCTTCGAGGGCGAGCCGCTGCCCGACCGCTGGCCGCTCGGCGACGACCTCGAGGCGGTCGCCGGCCGCTGGGGGATCGAGCCGCTGCGCGACCTCGTGAAGGCGGCCGCCTGACCGCGGGCGGCGGCCGCCGCAGCCCCTCCTAGGGTCCGAGCTCGGCGGCCTGCGACCAGGTGCCGCGGTCGTAGAACTTCAGCTGCGGCTTCTCGGCGACGCCCTGCACCTCGACGTCGTAGAGCTTGCGCGGCTCGCGCCAGGCGGCGGGGTCGGCCGTGCCGAAGCGGCCCTCGAGCGCCGTCGCCGCGCGGCCGGCGGCCGCGACGATGTCGGCGGTCCGCGCGCGCTTGAAGCCGGCCGCCTCGGCCGCGCCCATGTCGAACGGGTGCGAGCCGCCGCGCTGCCCGAGCCACGCCACCGCGGCGGCGCCGAGCGTGGCCTCGACGGCCTGCTTGAGCTCCTCGAACGCCGCCACGCCGGGGTCCACGGTGCCGCCGGAGTCCGTGCGGTCGTAGTTGCCGTCCCAGGCGACGATCGTGTCCAGCACGGTGCGGGCGGGGCCGGTCGCGGCGGCCTGCGCGGCCCGCAGCCGCGCATCGAGCAGCGGCCGCTGCTGGGCGGTCACGCCGACCTCGCGCTCGACGCCCTTCAGCGCGTCGTAGCTCGGGGCGGCCGCCGCGCGCCGCACGACCTGCATGAGGTAGGCGCCACGATGCAGCGGGCCCTCGTTGCGCTCCGACGCGGGCGCGTCGCCGTTGGTCCAGCCGGCCGACGGCATGTTGTTCCAGTTGGCGATGAAGCCCTGCGCCGGGTCGACGACCTTGGGCAGCGCGCGGAACGGGAGCACGCCGCGCCACTCCGCCTGGCCCGGTGCCCGGCAGCGGCAGCCGCTCGTCCCAGCGCCGCGGCCGCAGCGGCAGCCGGCCGGGATGCCACCAGCCGATGTGGCCGCCGTCGTCGGCCACGAGCAGGTTCTCGTTCCAGCTCAGCCGCCGCGCTGCGCGATTCGCGCCGGCGACGGAGTCCGCGCCGTTCAGCGCCGCCAGCCCGCGCATGACGTCGATCTCGCGGTTCCAGATCGCGTAGCGGCGAGCGTAGGCCCGCCGGCGGCCCTGGCGCAGCTGGACCGGCCCGTGCACCGTCCGGCAGAACCGGCGCTTGACGCTCGGCTCGCCCGCCACCTCGAACCTCTCCGTGCGGCAGCGCATCTTCCGCGTGCGGCCCTTGAAGCGGTAGCGCTCGCGGCCGCGCAGGCGCTCCACGTAGAGGTCGTCGTCGTCGCCGAGGCCGCTGGTGATGCCCCAGGCGATGCGCGCGTTGTGGCCGGCCGCGATGACGGGGACGCCGGGCGCGGTGGCGCCGCGGACGTCGAGGCCGGGCGCGTGGACCTCGAGCTCGACGAACAGCTCGGGGATGGAGAAGCCGACCTGCGGGCCCGTGAACAGGAACGAGCGGCCGCCCGGACCGCGGAACGCGTAGTGCAGCGAGCCGCCGCGCGCGGGCAGCCGGCCGGCGCGGGCGGCGGCCGCCGACGCCCCGGCGCGGGGCGGTTTGAAGCCGGACAGGAAGCGGCGCGTGTTCGCGAACCCGCGGCGCTCGTCACGGCGGCTGCGGCCGGGCTGCGACGGGAAGCGCCCCTCGGAGGCGGGCACCGTGACCGCGGCGCTGCGCTGGCGCAGCGGCAGCAGGCGGGCGAAGCGGCGGGCGCCGAGCGCTCGCAGCGCGCGCCAGTTCTCCAGCTCGCGCCCGTCGTCGCTCGGGACCGTGCGCGCCAGCTGGATGCCGATGATCGCCGAGTCCTCGGCCGTCCAGGGCGCCGGCGTGAGGTCCAGCAGCACGAACTCGCGCGGGCGCAGCGACGGATCGGCCGCCACGCGCTCCATCCAGGCGTTCACGCCCTCCGCGTAGGCGTCGAACCGGGCGCGCTGCGCCGCCGGGAGCCGGCGCAGCTGGCGGCGCACCTCGCGGCTGCGTGTAGTAGTCGCGCCGGGCGACGATGTCGCCGGGGAGCCGGGTCTCCCCCAGCACCTCGGCGAGCCGCCCCTGGGTCGAGCGGCGGAACAGCTCGAGCTCGACCAGCCGGTCCTGCGCCACCGCGTAGCCGGCACCGAACCAGGCGTCGCGATCGGAGCCGGCGCGGACGCTCGGCACGCCGTACGCGTCGCGGGTGATCGTGACGCCGGCGCGCGGGCTCTCCGCCGGGCCCGGCTGGTCGAAGTCGGCCGGCTTGAACGCGAACGACTCGAACAGCGGGATCTGGTCGCTGAGGTGCGGGTTCGGTGGCTGTCCCTCCGGCGGCACGAAGCCCGACTGCCCTGGCGGGAGCACGGTCTCGGCGGTGACGACCCGGGCATCGGCGGGCGCCGTCAGCGCCAGCGCCAGCAGCGTCGCGACAGCCGTCCGTGACCAGAGCGAACCCACGGACGCGGACGCTACCAGCAACAATGTGTCATCAGATGGAGTCGCTGCGCGGAAAGCTGCTGCTCGCCTCGCCGACCATGACCGATCCCAACTTCTCGCGGACGGTCGTGCTGATCGCCGAGCACACGGAGGAGGGCGCGATGGGCATCGTGCTCAACCGCCCGGCGGCGACGACCGTGTCCGAGGCGGTGCCCGACCTGGCGTGGCTGGCGAGCGATGACGCGCAGGTCTACGTCGGCGGCCCCGTCGCCGAGACCGCGGTGATCGTGCTGGCGGAGTTCGACCGGCCGGAGGTGGCCGGCGCGCTCGTCGACGGCGACCTCGGCTTCATCGGGACGGACGCGGACGAGCCGGAGCAGCTCGAGGGCGCCGTCCGGCGGGCGCGCGTCTTCGCCGGCCACGCCGGCTGGGGGCCGGGTCAGCTGGAGGACGAGCTCGCCGAGGACGCGTGGATCGTCGAGCCGCCGCAGCGCGAGGAGGTGTTCACCGCCGAGCCCGATGACCTGTGGGCCGCGGTGCTGCGGCGCAAGGGGCGCCGCTACGCCCTGCTCTCGACCATGCCGCCGGACCCGTCGCTGAACTGACCGACGGCCACGGCCTCGTCGTCGAGCCGGTAGCCGGCCCCGCGCACGGTCTCCAGCGACCTGCGGCCGAACGGCCGGTCGATCTTGTCGCGCAGGTAGCGGACGTAGACGTCGACGATGTTCGAGCGGTTCTCGTAGTCGTAGTCCCAGGCGTGCTCGAGCAGCTGGTAGCGGGAGAGCACCTCGCCGGGGTGGCGCATGAAGGTCTCCAGCAGCTGGAACTCCTTCGCGGACAGCGCGACCTCGACGTCGCCGCGCCAGACACGGCGCGCGGCTGGGTCCAGCCGCAGGTCGCCCACCCCGAGCACCGCCGGGCGCTCGATCGGCCCGCGGCGGGCGAGCGCGCGCAGGCGGGCCAGCATCTCGGCGAACGAGAACGGCTTCGTGAGGTAGTCGTCGGCGCCGCCGTCGAGCCCCGCGACGCGGTCGTCCACGGCGTCGCGCGCCGTGAGCATGAGCACGGGGGCCCACACGCCGTCCTCGCGCAGCTTCCGGCACGTCTCGAAGCCGTCGATGCCCGGGAGCATGACGTCGAGCACGATGACGTCGTAGGAGCTCGACTGGGCCATCCAGAGGGCGTCCTCGCCCTTGATCGCCACGTCGGCGGACAGGCCCTCACCGCGCAGCCCGCGGCGGATCAGGCTGGCCATCTTGATCTCGTCTTCGACGATGAGAACGCGCATCGACCGACATGGTGCTCAACTTGTATGAGCCGAAGATGAGAAGCCCTCCGGCAACACCAGCCAGACGTCGGCCCCGCCGCCGTCGCGGTTCGCCGCGCGGGCGGTCCCGCCGTGCGCCGTCGCGACCGCGGCGGCGATCGCGAGACCGAGCCCCGTGCCGCCGCCCGAGCGCGCCTCGTCCGCGCGCGAGAAGCGCTCGAAGGCGTCAGGCAGGAACGCGGGCGGGAACCCCGGCCCGCGGTCGCGCACGTGCAGCTCCACGTTGCCGTTCGCGCGCTCCGCGGTGAGCTCGACGTCACCGCGCCCGTGCAGCAGCGCGTTGTCGACCATGTTCGCCAGCGCCTGCTCCAGCCGGGCGCCGTCGGCGCGCAGGCGCACGCCGGTGTTCGTCTGAGCGCGCAAGACGCGCTGCTCGGCGCGCGCCCGCGCGGTGAAGCGCCCGGCGACGCCCTCGAGCAGCGCCCCGGCCTCGAGCTCCGCGGCGCGGACCGGGAGGCCGGCGGAGTCCGAGCGGGCGACGACGAGCAGGTCCTCGGCGAGCCGGTTGAGCCGCTCGGTCTCCTCGGCCGCGGAGCGCACGGCGGCGTCGAGCTCCTCGCGCGTGCGATGCCCGCGCAGCGCGAGCTCCAGCTCCGTGCGCAGGATGGCCAGCGGCGTGCGCAGCTCGTGGCTGGCGTCGGACACGAAGGCGCGCTCCCGCACCAGCGCCGCGTGCAGCCGCGCCAGCATCGCGTTGAGCGTGTCGCCCAGCCGCGCGATCTCGTCGCGCGACGGCGGGACCGGGAGCTCGCCCTCGGCCTGGGCCGCGGTCAGCGCCGCGGCGCGCCGGCGCATGCGCTCGACCGGGCGCAGCGCCGCCGCGGCGACCGCGTAACCGGCCAGCGAGGCGACGAGCAGCGCGAGCGGGCCGCCGAGCGCCAGCAGCGTGTGCAGGCCGTCGAGCGCCGTCCGCCGCTGCTCGAGCGACTCGCCGACGACCACGACGGCGCGGCGGCCGCCGGCCGGCACGGTGCGCGCGAGCACGCGGATGCCGTCGCTCGCGCCGGCGCGCGGCGGCCGGTCCAGGACGAGGTCGGCGCGCGCGGCGCGCGAGATCTCCTCGCGCGTGAGCAGCGGGCGGGGGCCGGCGCCCGGCGTGGTGTCGAGCACGCGGCCGTTCGTGTCGAGCACCTGCGCCAGCGCCTCGCCCGAGCCGGCCAGCGCGCCCGGCCCCGTGTCCTCGCGGACGAGCGCCGCCGCGTCACCCGCCCGGGCGGCGAGCCCGGCGTCGATCGCCCGGTCCAGGTTGCGCGCGGACAGCAGCGACAGCGCGACGCTCGCCGCGGCGAGCAGGACGGCCATGACGCCGGTGAAGGCCAGCGCGAGCTTGATGCGGAGCGGAACGCGTGCCCAGGCGGAGCCCACGCCGTCTAGGTTCGCACCCGGCGGGCTCTAGGTCCTCACCCAGTCTGGCCGCGTCATCGTCACCTGGAAGCGGCGGTCGGACTCGGGCACGTTGCGGTGCACGAGGTCCGACAGCGTGCTGGTCCGGCGGATCAGATCCCAGCCGTAGGGCGAGAAGGTTTCCGGGTTGAAGACGCGGGGCGCGAGCAGCGGGTTGGTGAACGCCTGCGAGAACGCGTCGATCGCGACCATGCGGCCGATCAGGGCGGGCAGGACGGCGTTGCGCCGCGTGTCCTCCGCGAACAGGCCGGGATAGAACTCGACGGCGTCGACGTCGCCGTAGACGTCGCGCAGCGCCTCCTGCCGGCGGCGGTCGGTCGTGATGTCCTCGAAGCGGTACGCGCGCGGGAACCTGGCGAACTCGCGGTAGTCGTTGTACGGCCGCAGCCGCACGGCGCGCGACTGGGTGATGCTCGTCATCTCGGCGTCCCACACCTCGCGAGGCGAGTTGAACAGGCCGACGCGCCCTGCCCGCTGCTTCGACGCGTCCTCGATGGAGGCGCCGAGCCCGCGCTCCAGCACGAGGTCGGTGTTGAACAGCGTCTCGCGCACCGGCACGTCGCGGTCGCCGATCCGGAAGCTGGACGGGATGAGGCTGTGCCAGCGGTAGAGCAGGTTGAACTCGATCGCCATCCAGTTCGTCCGGTACCAGCGCGGGTTGCCGAACCGCGTCGGGTCGGCGAGCAGCCGCACGTGATACGGCGAGATGTGGTTGATGTACTCCTCGACGACGATCCGGATGAGGATCACCGTGAGGATGTTGCGGGCGGTCTGGAACAGCCGTTCGTCGTCCCAGCCCGGGTACTCGCGCTTGAGCTCGCGAGCGATCCGGTTGTGCTCGCGCAGGAACAGCACGCCCATCAGGACGAAGCCGACCTGGAGGTTGCCGGTGTCGCTGCCGAACGCGAACAGCTGGCGGCGCTGCTCCGGCGTGATGTGCTCCGCGCGGACGACGGTGACCTTGTCGAAGAGCTTCCTGTCGCCGTCGTAGAGGTAGGGCGGGTACTCGCCGCCGTCGATCGTCTGCGACTGGAGCAGGCCGTCCTCGTGCGCGCGCAGCTGGTCGGTGACCGCGTCGTTGAGCCCGTAGATCTGGATCAGGTCGATCTCGTGGTTGGACTCGTTCTTCGCCGGATCGCGGGTCGGCTCGCCCGTCTCAGGGTCCGGATGCGGACGTTCGCTGCGCAGGAACCCGTCCACGAACCACTCGGCGAAGTAGGGGAACAGGACCGTCGACTTCTCGCAGGGGACCATCTCGTCGCCGCGTGCGAACAGTCTCGCGACGACCTCCGGCGCGGGGCGCGCGGCGCCGTCCTCGGCCGGCGGGAGGTGGCGGCTGTCCCAGGTCCGCTCGGTCAGCGCCGGCCAGGACGTGTAGTCGGCGCGCGTGCTGAACGGGTTGGGGCGCGTGGGGATCTTGAGGATCGCGCGGCTCACGAGCGCGGCGCTCACCTTGCTGTGCAGGCGGGGGTGCCGCTGGATCGCCCGCCAGAGGCCCGGGAAGCTCGTCGTGACGAACGTCTCCGCTCGGTTCGCGAGGTCGAAGCGGAGGTCCTTGAGCGAGCGCATCGCCCGATCCTAAGGCGGCGGCGGGGGTTCGTCAGCGCGCGACGGGCAGCACGAGCTGCGACGGCCGGCGTCCGCCGTGGTGCACGGTCACCCGCGTGCCGACCGGCGCGTCGGGGACCGCCCACACCGTGTTGGAGCCGGCCACGATCACGCCGATGCGGTGGCCCGCCTGGACCGTGTGGTCCTGCGGCGCGAACTCCGACACGGGCCGTGATGGGGCGCGCGGTCGGCACCGGCTCCTCGGCGGCCAGGCCGTCGCGGTAGCGGAGGTTCAGGAAGCCGCGGCTGAGCGCGGTGGCGGTGCCGTCGGGCGCGATGTCGACGAGCGTCGGGGTCAGGTGCCCGTGGTCCGCGCTCGCGGTCAGCGTCAGGTCGAGCCGCGGCGTGCCGGCGATCCGCAGGTCGGCGGCGAGCGGCGCGGAGCGGTACGCGAGCCAGCTCGCCTCGGCGTCGAGCGCGCGCATCGCCGCCTCCTCGGTCGTCGTGCCGGTGTCCGTGAACGCGGCGTCGGGGCCGGCCGCGCGATCGGCCAGCACGCCGCCGGCGGCGGTGCGGCCGAGCCGCAGCCGCCGCTCGCCGGCGCCCGCGGGCGGCCAGCTCGCCTCCTCGCGGAACTCGCCCGCCGCCGCGGACGTGCGGCCCTGCGTGATCACCGGCGGGGCGAGGTCGGGGCCGGGGGCGGCGCCCTTGAGCGTCGTCGCGAAGAACTGATCCAGCAGCGCGTCGAAGCGCGGCCGGCCGGCCGGCGACTGGTGTCCGCCCTGGAACATGTACAGGCGCTTGAACGGCGCGCCGGACGCGGCCTCGGTGCTGAGCGGCAGCGCGCGGTACAGGTCGACGCCCTCGGACTGCTTGACGTTGTAGTCCTGCCAGCCGTGAACCACGAGCGTCGAGGCGCGGAAGCTCGCGGCGTCCTTGCGGTAGTCGCGCTCGAGCCAGAACGCGTCGTAGTCGGGCGAGGTGTCGTAGCCGTGCGCGGTGTGCTCGGCCGCGTCGCACGGCGTGATGCGGTCGGCCATCGCGTCCACGAGCTGCGGCGTGATCTGCGTCGGCGGCGTGCGGGCGATGCCGAAGTCGAACGCCAGCGGGGTGTCGAAGCCCTCGTCGGTCGGGCGCTGGGAATTGAGGAAGTAGCGCACGCCGCCGCCGTACGCGTAGCCGTACCAGCGCGAGATCGCCAGCTCGGGCACGATCGCGGCGAGGCCGGGCGCGTCTGCCCCGCGCGCGGCGACCATGTTGGCCGTCGTGCCGTCGTAGGAGCCGCCGATCATCGCGACCTTGCCGCTCGACCACGGCTGCGCGGCGAGCGCGTTCACGAGGTCGACGCCGGACTGCTGCTCCTTGGGCCCGCCGTAGTCCCAGCAGCCGCTCGAGTTGCGGGTGCCGAGCACGTCCGCCACCGCCCGCGCGTAGCCCTGCGGGACGTAGCGCTGGCCGAGGTCGTCGTTCGCCAGGTTCGGGCTCGTCCCTTCCGCCAGCGAGTTGTAAGGCGAGAAGGTGAGGATCACCGGCACCGGGCCGCCGTCCGCCGGGCGGGCGACCTCGACGTGGAGCCGGTCGCCGTCGACGGTCGGGACCGACAGCGTCTCGTAGACCGTCTCCGCCTGCGCGGCGGCGGGGCCGAGCGCGAGCGCGACCAGCGCGACGACGAAGCTCCGAGGCAGCATGGGGACACCAACGGGCGCGAGCCCTGAAACTGGCGGCGGGCGGGTACCAACCGCCGCGTGGCGCGGCACGACGTCGACTGGATCGTCGTGGGCTCCGGCTTCGGCGGGAGCGTCAGCGCGCTGCGGCTGGCCGAGAAGGGATACAGCGTCGCCGTGCTGGAGTGCGGCCGGCGGTTCGAGGACGCGGACTTCGCGCGCTCGACGTGGAACTGGCGACGGTTCCTGTGGATGCCGAAGCTCGGGCTGCGCGGGATCCTGCGGCTGACCCTGTTCAAAGACGTCACGATCCTGTCGGGGTCCGGCGTCGGCGGCGGCAGCCTCGTCTACGCGAACACGCTCTACCGGCCGCCCGAGCGGTTCTTCTCCGACGCGCAGTGGGAGGGGATGGCCGACTGGCAGGCGGCGCTCGAGCCGCACTACGACGTGGCGGAGCGCATGCTCGGCGCCGCGCCGATCCCCGGCGACGACCGCGGCGACGAGGTGCTGCGCGCGGTCGCCGCCGAGTGGGACGTGGCGGACACGCACGTCAAGCCCAACGTCGGCGTGTTCTTCGGCCCGCCCGGCGTGCGCGTGCAGGACCCGTACTTCGGCGGGGAGGGGCCGGCGCGGACGGGCTGCGTGCACTGCGGCGCCTGCATGGTGGGCTGCCGGTTCGGCGCGAAGAACACGCTGATGAAGAACTACCTGTGCCTGGCCGAGCGGCGCGGCGTCCGGATCCTGCCGGACCGGCTGGTCACCGAGATCCGCCCGCTCGGCGCCGCCGACGGCTCGGACGGCTACCGCGTGACGGCCCACCGGCCGGGCGCGCTGCTGAGACGGGGGCGGACGGCGCTGACGACGCGCGGCGTGGTGGTGGCGGCGGGCGCCGTGGGGACGAACACGCTGCTGCGCCGGTGCAAGGACTCGGGGGCGCTGCCGCGGCTGTCGGAGCGGCTCGGGCAGCTCGTGCGCACGAACAGCGAGGCGATCCTGGCGGTCACCACCCGCGACCGCAGCGCCGACTACTCGCGCCGGGTGGCGATCACGGGGAGCATGTACCCCGACGAGGACACGCACGTCGAGACCGTCACCTACGGGCGGGCCGGCAACTCGATGCGCCTGCTGTTCACGCTGATGGTCGGTCCGGGCTCGCGGCTCGGACGGCCACTGAAGCTGTGCGGGACGCTGCTGCGCTCGCCGCGGAAGCTGCTCACCGCGCTGGCGCCCGGCTCGTGGGCCCGGCGGACGCTGATCCTGCTCGTGATGCAGACGCTCGACAACTCGATGGCCTTCCGCGCACGCCGTCAGCGGCTGCGGCGGGTGTGGCTGACCACGGAGCAGGACCCCGACAAGCCCACCCCGGCCTTCATCCCGGTCGCCAACGAGGCGGCGCAGCGGGTCGCCGAGCACGTCGACGGAATCGCCCAGTCCTCGCTCCTGGAGTCCGTCGCCGGCATCCCCGTGACCGCGCACATCCTCGGCGGGGCCGTGATCGGGGCCGACGCGTCGGCCGGGGTGGTGGACGGCGAGTGCCGCGCCTACGGCTACGAGCGGCTGCTGGTGTGCGACGGCGCGGCCGTGCCCGCGAACCCGGGCGTCAACCCGTCGCTGACCATCACCGCGCTCGCCGAGCACGCGATGAGCCACGTCCCGCCGGGCCCGCGGCCGGTATCACCGGTGCGGGTTGAGGCTCCGCCGCCGCCGGAGGTGAAGATCCCCGCTCCGGGGACGGCGTCAGGGGCCTGAGCGGGGCTCGGGGCGTTTGAACGGCGGCTGGGTGGGGTGGCGGGTGTCCCCAACGTCACTCGATGGCAGGCCGGATAGGCCTTGTGTGACGTTGGGGGCCTATACGACCCCCAACGTCACTTTCACCCGGCGAATCATGTCGCCGTGTGACGTTGGGGACAACACCTAACGAACCCCGGGAGCCTCCTCAACACCCGCAGCGCCAGCGTCATCACCCGGCCCCAGAGCTTCTGCGACACCATCGGCGGCGGCGCGATCGGGAGCAGGCGCTGGACGGCGACCGTCTGCTCCTCCGTGTACTTCAGGATCCCGTGCTCGCCGTGGCGGCGGCCGAGGCCGCTCGCCTTCATGCCGCCCATCGGCGCGTCGACCGACCCCCACGCGGCCGCGTAGCCCTCGTTGACGTTCACGGTGCCCGCGTGCAGCCGCGTCGCGAGCGCGCGGCCGCGGCCGGTGTCGCGGGTCCAGACGCTGAAGTTCAGCCCGTAGTCGGAGTCGTTGGCTCGCGCGACGGCGTCGTCCTCGTCCGTGAAGCGCGAGACGGAGACGACCGGCCCGAACGTCTCGTCGCGGAACAGCGTCATGCCGTCGGCCGCGCCCTCGAGCACGGTCGGCTCGTAGAAGTACGGGCCGAGGTCGGGCCGCGCCCGGCCGCCGGTGAGCACGCGCGCGCCCTTGGCGACCGCGTCGTCGACGTGCTCGTTGACCGTCTCGAGCTGGGACGCCGAGATCAGCGAGCCCATGTCCGCGCCGTAGTCGAGCGCGGTCCCGAGCTTCATCCGGCCGACGCGCTCGACCAGCCGGCGCGTGAACTCGTCGGCGATCGCCTCGTGGACGAACAGCCGCTCGATCGAGATGCACAGCTGGCCGGCGTTGGAGAACAGCGCGCGCTCGGCGCCCTCGACCGCGCGGCCGAGGTCCGCGTCGTGCAGCACGATCATCGCGTTCTTGCCGCCCAGCTCCATCGAGGCGCCGATCAGCCGCCGCCCCGCCTGCTCGGCGACGGTCCGGCCCGTCGCCGTGCTGCCGGTGAACATCACGTAGTCGGAGCCCTCGATCAGGTGCGGCCCGAGCTCGGACCCCGAGCCGGTGACGACCTGCACGAGGTCCGGCGGAAGGCCGGCCTCCGCCAGCAGCTCGAAGCCCCACAGGGCGGCGAACGGCGTCTGGCTGTCGGGCTTGACGACCGCCGCGTTGCCGGCGGCCAGCGCCGGGGTCACGTCCGAGACGCCCAGCGTCAGCGGGTAGTTCCACGGCGCGATCACGCCGACGACGCCGACCGGATGGCGGTGCTCGTAGGCCGCTGTGAGCAGCGGCAGCGCGCCACGCCGGCGGCGGGTCTTGAGGTGGCGCTCGGCCGTGTTCGCGTAGTAGCGGGCCACGATCGCGACGTCGAGCACCTCCTCGAACGCGTGCCGGCGCGCCTTGCCGGACTCGAGCTGGAGCAGGTCCAGGATCTCGTCCTGGCGCTCGAGCACGAGGTCGTGGAAGCGCAGGAGCACCCGCCGGCGCTCCGCGAAGCTCGTCCGCGCCCACGCCGCCTGCGCCGCGCGGGCACGCGCGATCGCGGCGCGCACGTCGTCCGGCGTGCAGCGCGGCACCGCGCCAAGTTGGGCGCCCGTGAACGGCTGCTCCACTCCCATCCGCTCGCGCTCGCCCTCCGTGCGGACGCGGGCGGCGAGCGCCTCGAGCCGCGCCGGCGTGATGCGATCGGACGGCAGCGGAGCGGCGGCGGACGGCGTGGCGGGAGCGGTGGTCGTCGTCATGAAGCGGATCCTCGCACTTGACCGCTCACGCCACGCCAGACAGCATGCGCGCCCGCGCCGATGCCGTTCACCCGCCGCCGCCTCATCTCCCGGGCCGCCCACGTCTCGGGGGCCGTGGTCGCCGCCGTCGGCGCTGCCCGCGCCCGTGCGCGCGCTCGCGCAGGATTCGTGGCCCCCGCTGGACGTCCCCGCCCCGCCGCTCGGCGAGGCGGACTACTTCGCGGTCGCCGACGAGGTGGTCCGGCGGCTCGACCGCACGTGGGTGGAGGCCGAGAGCGCCTACAGCTCCGGCGGCCGCGGGCTCGACTCGATCTACAACGCGGCGCTGCTGACCATCCACGCGGTCGCCGCCGAGCGCGGCTACGCCGGCCCGGCGCGCAACGACGACCGGGCGCGGATCCTCGCCGCGCGGCTCGTCGGCTCACCGCCGTTCTTCTCCGGCGCCAGGCTGCCGCACCCGGACAAGATGTTCCACACGCCCGGCTGGGTCGGCGACCTCCACACGTTCGACAGCCCGATGGACAAGGCGTACGACCCCAAGGTCGCCGAGGCGCTGACCGCCGCCTGGCGGGCGCGCGGTGTGCTCGGCCTCGCGCCGGAGGTCGCCGCCGCGATCGTCCGCTGCGTCGACGGCGTCGCGCGGGGGCGGTTCTTCCGCTTCCCGTACGTACGGCTCAACCAGATCAACTGGAACGCGGAGATGTACGCGTGCGCCGCGATGGTGACCGGGAACCCGCAGCTGCTGCGCTCCGACTACCGCCGCCACATGCGCCGCTTCGTCGCCGGGGCGCGGCATCCGCTGAAGGAGGGCCAGGCCCGCAACCTCTCCCCCAGCTACCGCTTCCAGTACCAGACGGGCTACGCCGGCTCGCGCATGAACGTGGACTCGGCCGAGTACGCCAACATCACGCTGCACTTCCTGATCTGGTACGAGCGCGCGCTGCGGGCGGGGATGAAGCCGCTCCCGGAGGCGGACATGGAGATCCTGCGCGCCTGGGCGGCCCGCGTGCAGTACGGCTACTGGACGCACAGCGGGATGCTCAGCTGGGACAGCGGGCTCGGCTTCAAGCGCTGGATGAAGGCGAAGACGTGGGCCTACGCGCTCCAGGGGCCGCTGGCGATCGCGGCCTCGCCGCGCTTCCAGCTCGACCCGCGCCAGGGACCGTGGGCGAAGTACGTGTTCGACCGCGGCCTCGCCCAGTTCGCGGACCGCTGCCGCGGGCTGCCGGCGCGCCACCTCCCCTCGGCGCACCTCTACAGCGTCGGCTCCGCGTACCAGGGGACCGGAAGCCGCCGGCTGTACGTCGCGCGGATGGGGGCGAACGCGGTGCGGGCGATCGTCCACGGGCTCGGCGCCATGCCGGCCGACCCGCCGCCCGCCGTCTACGCGTTCGACGCCGACGTCGGCCGCCTCAACGTCAGCACGCGGAGCTACTCGACCGCGATCTTCGTGCATACGAAGGGCGCGTTCCCCTACGGCGGGATCGAGCTCGCGCGGCTGTCCGACGCGGCCGGCGTGCCGGTCGGCGGCGTCGGCGGCCGGCCGCCGGCGAGCTTCGGCGTCGTCCTGCGGCGCCCGGCACGCCGGCGCGAGCTCGCCTCCCAGCGGACGCGGCGCTCGGCCTCGCTGATCCTGCGGCGCTCGCCGCGCGGCCGGGTGGAGCGCGTCCGGCGGCTGCCGCCGGATCCCGACGCCGGCCGGTTCGAGGTGCTCGAGGCCGTCGGCCGCACGGAGCGCGAAGGCTCCTCCGTGCGGGTCGTGCACCGCTTCACGCCGGACCACATCGAGTGCACGTGGACCGTGGAGCACCGCCGGCGGCGGCTGCTCGCGGAGGTGCTGTTCCCGAGCTGGGGCAGGACCGCGTCCGTCACCGCGGTGCTGCGCGACGGGTCGGCCGTCGTGCTGACGCCCCCGGGCGCGGTCGTGGACGCGTCGGCCGTCGCCTACTTCCACCTCGCGGGGCCGCGCGGGGGCTACGTGGTCGTGCCGGGGTCCGGTGCGCGCGGCCGCGCGCTGGCGCGGCGGGTCGCGCGGCAGCCGTCCGCCCCGCGGGCCGGGCCGACGCTGGTCGTCGAGCTGCCCGGGGGTGCGGGGCTGAAGGCCCGGATCGCCCCCGCGGCGGACGCCGAGCGGGCGGCCGCGGTCGCCGCGGCGCTCAGGCGCGGCCGGTGAGCTGCGCCAGGGCGGCCTGCGCGGCGTCCTGGAGGTGCTCGAAGCGCAGCGCGTAGACGCTGTGCGCCTGCTCGCGCAGGACGACCGCGAAGCCGGTGACGCCCTCGCTCAGCTCGAACGACAGCCGCTCATCCTGCGCCAGCGGGCGGCCGGAGGCGACCGACATCCCGCCCATCCCGACGTCGACCGTGTTGCAGCTGATCGGCGCTCCGATCCGCCGGCGCAGCGTGCACGCCAGCGATACGGGCACGCGCGGCTCCCCCCGCCGCTCGGGCGACATCCGCGCCCTAGTTGATGTTGACCGTCGGGTAGCCGAGCGTGATCACGCCGCCGTGGGCGGTCATGTCGCCCATGCGGGCCGCCGGCTTGCCGCCGATCATCACCGTGAAGGAGCCGATCGCGATCGTGTCCGGCGGGCCGACGCACGTGCACATGTCGCCGACGCGGGCGGCCGGCAGGCCGCCGATCAGCACGTTGATGGCGCCCGGAGGCAGGATCGGGCCGCCGACGTGCGGCTTCGGCCCGTCGAACATCGGGCACGTGTGCATGTCTCCGACGCGGGCTGCGGGTGGCATCGGAAGCGATTGTCGCCCGAGCGGGTGGCGCGGTCAAGGCCGGGCGTAGGCTTCGCGGGTGCCCGTACGCGTCGCGGTGCTCGACGACTACCAGGAGGTCGCCCGCCACTACGGGCCGTTCGACACGCTCGGCGACGACGTCGAGGTGACCGTCTTCCACGACCACATCCTCATCGACGGCGTGGTGCGCGACCTGCTGGGCGAGTTCGACGTCATCGTGGCGATGCGCGAGCGGACGCCGTTCACGGCCAAGCGGCTGGCCAGCCTGCCGAACCTCAAGCTGCTGGTGACGACCGGCATGGGGAACGCGGCGATCGACATGGACGCCGCCCGCGACGCAGGGCGTCGTCGTCTGCGGGACGGGCGCGCTGGCCAGCCCGACCGCCGAGCTCGCGTGGGGGCTGATCATCGGCCTGACGCGGCACATCCCGGCCGAGGACCTGCGGATCCGCGACGGCGGCTGGCAGCGCACGATCGGGCCGGAGCTGGCCGGCCGCACGCTCGGCATCGTCGGGCTCGGCCGCCTCGGGACGCGGATGGCGGCGCTCGGCCGGGCGTTCGAGATGGACGTGATCGCGTGGAGCGAGAACCTCACCGCCGAGGCGGCCTCGGCCGCGGGCGCCATGGCGGTGGACAAGCACGACCTGTTCGCGCGGTCGGACGTCGTCACGATCCACACCCGGCTGAGCGCCCGCACGCGCGGACTGGTGGGCGCGCGCGAGCTGGGGCTGATGAAGCCCACCGCGGTGCTGGTCAACACCTCCCGCGGGCCGATCGTCGACGAGGACGCCCTGCTCGCCGCGCTGCGGCGCGGCGCCATCGCGGGCGCCGCGCTCGACGTGTACGACAAGGAGCCGCTGCCTTCCGACCACCCGCTGCGCGACGCGCCGCGCACGCTGCTCGACGCCGCACCTCGGCTACGTGAGCGACGGCAACTACGAGATCTTCTACCGCGACGCGGTCGAGGACATCGCGGCGTGGCTGCGCGGCGAGCCGGTGCGGGTCATCAACGCCTGAGCAGCGTCCAGACGTCGGCCTCGAGGGTCGTGGTGGGGCCGTCGAACGAGCGGACCCGCCAGCCGCGGCGCGTGAGCGCCGCGCGCAGCCCCGTCTGGGACAGGACCGTGGCCGTCAGGCGCTCGATCCCCTCCGCGGCGGCGCGGCGGGCGACGCGGGCGACCAGCTCGCTGCCGAGGCCCTGGCGCTGGCGGCGGTCCGCGACCTCGGCCGCGATGTCGGCCGTGCCGGGCGCCGTGCCGTCGCGGACGTAACGGGCGAGACCGATGGGCACCCCGGCCTCGAGCGCCACGAGCGCGACGTGGTCGTGCCCGTCGGCGCCGGAGAGGAACGCCCGCTCGCGCGGTGTCAGCCGGGGCTTCGCGGAGTGGTAGCGCTGGTAGCGCGAGCGCGGGCTCAGCGCCGCGTGCAGCGCGTCGAGGAGGTGGGCGTCGCCCGGCCCGAGATCGCGGATCTCGAGCGCGGGCGCCGGGACGGGGAGCGGTGTGGGGAGGGCAGCCATGACGACCTCTGGGGAGGGAGAAGATCGAACGGTCGTTCACATAGTTGCATAAGATCGAACGATCGTGCTATTTTTTTTCCATGGCCGCCGCGACAGCACGGGCCGGGTCGCCGGCTTCCACCGCCGAGACGACCGCTCCACCGACGGCCGGCGCGCGCGGGGTGACAGCACGCGCCGGGCGATCCTCGGCCGCGCGATGCAGCTCGCGTCGGCGGAGGGGCTCGAGGACCTCTCGATCGCCCGGCTCGCCGCCGACCTCGGCATGAGCAAGAGCGGGCTGTTCGCCCACTTCGGCTCGAAGGAGGCGCTGCAGCTCTCGACCCTGCGCGCCGCCCGCCGCGTGTTCACCGACCAGGCGGTCACGCCGGCGCTCGAGCTTCCCGAGGGCGTCCGGCGGCTCGACGCGCTGGTCGTCACCTGGCTCGACTACATCGGCGGCGACGTCTTCGAGGGCGGCTGCCTGTTCATGGAGGCCGCCGCCGAGTTCGACAACCGCCCCGGCCCGGTCCGCGACCTGATCGCGGAGACGATGGGCATGTGGCTCGGCCTGCTGACCGAGGAGGCAGAGCGGGCGCTCGCGCGCGGCGAGCTCAAGGCCGGCACCGACGCGGCGCGCCTCGCGTGGGAGCTGCACGCGTTCGGCCTCGGCCTCAACTGGGACCGCCAGCTCAACGGCTCGGCCGGCGCCGGCGAGCGCGCGCGGTCGTCGGCGCACGACCGCCTGGTGGCCGCGACGACGGAGAAGGGCCGGACGAAGCTCGCGGAGGCCGCGGCGGCCTGAAGGGCGGGCGGGCGCGGCGGCCGGGAGGCCTAGCGCGAGAAGTCGGCGGCGTCGATCAGGTCGCGATCGAGCGCGGCGAAGAAGACGGCGGCCTCGGCCTCGATGCGCTCGCCCTCGAGCTGCCGGGCGGTGCGGGAGAGGATCGTCGCGCGGGCGTGCAGCTCGGCCTCGAAGCGGTCGGCCTCGGCGTTGGTGACGAGCACCTCGCGCGACATGCCGCACTCGGCGCAGCGCAGGAACATCCACCAGCGCTCCTCGCCCACCGGCTCCCAGCTGACCGGCTGCACGAAGTCACGCGCGCAGGCGGGGCAGGTCTCGAGGCCGGAGTCGTGATGGGGGACGGCGGCGGACTTGCGATTGCCTCGGCGCTTCATCGTGTGCCGAGTATCCGTGGCGCGGGACGCCCGGCGCATCGGGAGCAGCCGTACTCCCATGGTGCGGGCGCCCGTACTACGGCGGGGGCGGTCCGCCCCGTTACGCGCTCTGCTCGACCGGCGCCTCCGCGCCCTCGCGCGAGAACCGCGGCTGCCGCTCGAGCGCCGGATCGCCCGGCGTGTCGGCCTGGCCCTCCTGCGGAGCCGGCTCAGGCGCGGGCTCGGTGAAGTACTCCGTCGCCAGGTAGGAGCCGGCGGCGGCGGCGCCGAGCGCGGCGAGCGCCCAGCCGCTGCCCTTCAGGCTCGGGAACAGCGAGTCGTCGACCGACGGGCGGCCGGGGCCGGCCTCCGTCAGCGCGGCCATCGCCGCGATGAGCGTCAGGTTGTACTCGTAGCCGCCGTTGGTGACCCACGGGCCCTGCTTGATGTGGGCCTTGCGGATCGCGGTGATCATCGTGCTCGAGATGATGGTCGCGGCCAGCGGGGTCATGGCGCCGAGCGTCAGCAGCACGCCGCCGGTGGTCTCCGCCGCGCCCGCCGCCGTCGCGTGGCGCTTGCCCGGCCGCAGGCCGAGCGACTCGAAGAAGCCGGCCGTGCCGTCCAGCCCGTGCCCGCCGAACCAGCCGAAGAGCTTCTGCGTGCCGTGGCCGACGAACAGGGGGCCGACCACGCCGCGGATGAGAAACCTGCCGAGATCCATCGTATGCCTCCGGGAAGCTTTGATTGCTCTCGCAATGAGTCTGCCCACGGCACACGATCCGAAACGGTCGCGCGCGTCCGCAGCGGTCCCCACCCGGATCTTGAGGCGAGCCCCAGGGGACCGACGGGGGCCTGCGCGGTCGCCGGAGGCCGGCCGCGCAACGACGATCGTCACATGAACTCGATCGCTCTCCACACCCCTGCCGAGCGCCGCCGCTTCCGGCCGCTCCCGCCGCTGCGGACGATGGCCCTGGACGCCGTTCACCTCCTGCTCGGCCTGCCCGCCGGCGTCGCCATCTTCACGATCGTCGTGACCGGCCTGTCGGTCGGCGCCGGCCTGGCGATCACCCTCGTCGGCATCCCGATCCTGCTCTCGACGCTGATCCTCGCCCGCGCCGCCGCCGAGGTCGAGCGGCGGCGCGCCAGGCTCGCGGACCCGGCGCCGATCCACGGCCGCGAGCGCCGCCTGGAGGGGACCGCGATGGAGCGGGCGCGCACGCTCGCCTCGGACCCCGCGTCGTGGCGCGACATCCTCTGGGGCCTGCTCGTCCTGCCCGTCGGGACCGCCGGCTTCACCGTCGCCGTCACGGTGTGGAGCACCGCGCTCGGCCTCGTCACCTCGCCGATCTACTGGTGGGCGCTCGGCGACGATTCCGACGTCCCCGCGCTGCTCGACGACCCGGGCGCCGGCTACGCGGTGCTGCGCGTGCTGATCGGCCTCGCGCTGGTCCCGGTCGCCGCGTGGATCAGCCGCGCGACCGCCTTCGGGAGCGCCCGGCTCGCCCGCGCGCTCCTGGGCTGACGCCCGAACAAGTGTCCAGAAGTGCTCATGCGCCCTCAAGCGGGTTCCGATGCTCGCCGCGAGGGCGTATGAGAAAGGACTCCAATATGCGCAAGCTCCTCGTGGCAGGCATCACCGCGCTGACGCTCATGGTCGTCGGCGCCGCCCCTGCCGCGGCGAAGCAGCCGCCGAAGCACACGGCTGACGAGTTCAGCTACGTGGCCACGATCAACTGCGGCCGCGGCCCGATGGTCGTCGGCTCCGGCGACAACACGGCGGATCCCTTCGTCGAGCTCAAGCCACGGGAAGAAGTACTTCCCGATCGTGTGGCACGTGAAGTGGGACGGCGGCAAGCTTCCATGAGGTGCTGCCGAACCCGGTCAAGGGCGGGCGCCCCATGCTCTGCTCCTACGACGACGGCTTCGCCAAGGGCTTCGTCATCGTGGTCAAGGAACGCGGCAACGGCCGCGACCGCGACGCGACGACGACTAGGCGGTCACAGCGCCGCGGCGAGCACCTCGCGGGCGAGCGGGGCGGCGGCCGCGCCGCCCGCCCCGGCGCCGATCAGCATCACGGCCACCGCGACCTTCGGGCGTGAGGCCGGCGCGAAGGCGACGAACCACGCGTCGGTGTTCTCCGGATTCGACGGGCCGCCGGCGGTCGGGACGAGCTCGGCGGTCCCGGTCTTGCCGGCGACCTCCACCCCGGGCAGCGCGGCCGCGGTGCCCGTCCCGCCGCGCACCACGCCGAGCATCATGTCGCGCACCTGCCGCGCGACCCGCGCGCTGACCGCGCGCCGCCGCACGACGCGCTGCCCTCGCGCGATCCGCGGCCGCGCCCGCACGCCCCGGTTGGCGATCGCCGCGCCGGCGGACGCCATCGTCAGCGGCGTCGCCAGGTCCCGCTCCTGGCCGATCGCGGCGGCGCCGACCGCGAGGTCGTCCTTCAGCTCCCGCGCCTGCGGGATCGCGCTCGGCTTGAAGGCCGGCAGCTTCAGCTGCTCGTTGAACCCGAACGCCTCGGCGTAGCGCACGAGCCGCCGCGCGCCGAGCTTCGCCCCCAGCGGCGCGAAGACGGAGTTGCAGGAGTGGGCGAACGAGGTCGCCAGCGAGCCGCCGCACGACTCGTCGCTCGCGTTGCGCAGCTTGACGCCCGACAGCGTGGCGGCGGTCTGCACGGGATACGACGACGACGGCCGTGCGACACGCTCCTGGAGCGCCGCCGCCAGCGTGACGATCTTGAACGTCGAGCCCGGCGGCTGCGGGCCGGACACCGCGAGCCCCGCCATGGCCAGGATGTCGCCGGTGCGCGGCCGGATCACGGCGATCCCGCCCAGCCGGTCGCCCAGCGCCGCGGTGGCCGCGGCCTGGAGACCGGGGCGGATCGTCGTCCGCAGCGCGTGGCCGCGCCGGACCTCGACCTTCCGCACGATCCGGCTCCCGAAGCGCAGCTCGGCGCCGGGGCGGCCGCCGAGCCGGCGGTCGTAGAGGCGCTCGAGGCCGGTGCCGGGCTCGCCCCCGACCGGCGGCGTGCCGGCGATCGCGACGGCGGTCGGCTCGTCGGCCAGCCGGCCCCCGCCGGCCGCCAGCACCGGCCGCCGCGCCGGGCGGGCGAGCACGCGGCGCTTCACGTTCTCGCCGTCACGCAGGCCGGGGAGACGCAGCTCCGGCGACCAGTCGACGTAGGCGCGGCCGTCCTCTTCCGTCACCGCCAGCGTCAGCGTCCCCTTCAGCTCGCCGAAGATGCGCGTGCGGACGCTCACGGGCAGCCGCACGCTGTTCCCGGACACGGCGCCCACCGGTCCGGGCCGCACGACCTCCACCGTCGCCTCCTCGTGCGCGATCCGGTAGCTGGCGCGGAACTCGGACAGCGGCCAGTCGCGCCGGCGCTGCGGGGTGAGCAGCCGCCACATCCCCGCGTGGTCGCCGCGCGCCCACGCCGCCGCGAAGCGCTCGGCCGCCGTCTGGCGCCGATCGGTGGCCGCCTGCCGCGACAGCAGCACCCAGCCCACGCCCGCCGCGCACCCCAGCATCGCGATCAGGAGCAGGACCGGCACGACCGGCGGGCGCCGGCGGTGGCGCCGGTGCGGCGCCGGCTCGAGCCAGCGCACGCGGCCCATGCCGTCGGCAGTGGAGGAGAAGGTGAGCCCGCGGCGGCGCCTGCGCACCCTTTGGGTCTAGCGGATCGAGCGGACGCGGCTCACGCGAGCGCCCGGCGGATGCGCTTCGCCGACACGGGGCCGCGCGTGCCGAGGCCCTGCGCGAACTGCGAGACCCGGAGCTCCTCCAGCATCCACGGCACCTCGCGCAGGGTCGCGGGGAGCGGCCGGCCGCGCGGCCAGGCCTCCAGCCGGGCGCGGTACGCCTGCTCGAGCTCGCGCACGGCCCGCATCCGGTCGCGGTCGACGGCGACGGCGTCGGGCAGCCGCTCGAGCCGCCGCTCGGCGGCCCGGAGGTAGCGCTCGACGTCGGGCAGCCGCGCGGCGCCCGTGCGCGCGATGAACCCCGGGCCGACGAGCCGCCCGAGCTGCCCCGCCACGTCGCGCCGCGCCTCGGCGAACGGCTCGCCGGTCAGCGCGTCCATCGCGCCGGCCGACATCCGCCGCGGCGTCGAGGATCGCGACCGCCTGGCGGACCACCTCGCCGGTCTTCGCGGCCAGGCGGCCGGCGACGTGCGTGCGGAGGCGCGCGAAGCCCGCCTCGTCCCACGCCGGGCCGCCGGCCTCCGCGATCAGCGCGTCCAGGGCCGCGGTCGTCGCGTCGGCCAGCACCGCGCCGACGCTCTCGTGCCGCGCGCTCGCCAGCGCCAGCCGCGCCGCGTTGCCGAGCCCCGACTGCACGGCCCGGATCGGCGAAGGCACGGTGAGCAGCAGCAGCCTGCGCGTCCCCGCCTGCATCGCCGCCTGCTGCGCCGCCGGGCTCTCCAGCACGCGCACGCCGACGGAGGAGCCCTCGTCGACGAGCGCCGGATAGCCGCGCACGGTCTGGCCGGTGCCCGGCAGCGCGATCGTGCGCGGCAGCTCGCCGAACTCCCATGCCGTCCGGCCCGTCGCCTCCAAGGGCGCGGCCGCCTCCGCGAGCGCCTCGCGCAGCCGCGGCTTGAGCTGCTCGCGCAGCGCGTCGAGTCTCCGTGCCCTCCGCCAGCACCGCGCCGCCGTCGTCCTCGACGCGGAAGGTCATCCGCAGGTGCGGCGGGAGCCTCGAGGAGTCGAAGTCGCCGCCGGCCACGCGCACGCCGCGCAGCCGCTCGAGCTCCCTCGCGACCGCATCGGCGAACGCGCCCTTGCGCGGCTTGAGGGCGGCGAGCACGTCGCGGGCGACGTCCGGGACCGGCACGAGCCGCCGCCGCACGTCCTTCGGCAGCGAGCGGATCAGCGCGACGATCAGCTCCTCGCGGAACGCCGGGACCAGCCAGTCGAAGCCCTCGGGGCGCAGCCGCGGCAGGACGTTGAGCGGCACGTGGACGGTCACGCCGTCGCTCTCGCTGCCCGGCTCGAAGCGGTAGGACAACTCGAGCGTGAGGTCGCCCTGGCGCCAGGCGGCCGGTCGCGCGGCGGGGTCGAGCGCGTCGCGGCCGGCCGGGGAGACCAGCAGCTCGCGCGGATACGTGAGCCGGTCGGGGTCGCTGCGGCGCTCGTCCCGCCACCAGCGGTCGAAGTGCGCGCCCGAGACGGCGTCGGCCGGGATGCGCTCGTCGAAGAACGCGAACAGCACCTCGTCGCCCACCATCAGGTCGCGGCGGCGGGCGCGCCGCTCCAGGGCGTCGACCTCGTCGACCCGCCGGCGGTTCTCCTCCAGGAAGGCGTGCGGGGCCTCCCAGTCGCCCTCGACCAGCGCGCGGCGGATGAACAGCTCGCGCGACAGGACGGGGTCGATCCGCCCGTAGGCGACCGTTCGGCCGGTGACGATCGGCAGGCCGTAGAGCGTCACCCGCTCCGTGGCGACGACCGCGCCGCGGCGGGCATCCCAGCGCGGCTCGCTGTACGTGCGCTGGACGACGTGCTCGGCCAGCGGCTCGATCCACTTCGGGTCGACGCGCGCGGCGTCGCGCCCCCACAGCCGCGAGGTCTCGACCAGCTCGGCCACCATCACCCACTCCGGCGGCCTCCGCGCCAGCGCCGAGCCGGGGAAGATCGCGAACCGCGCGCCGCGCGCGCCCTGGTAGTCGCGCCCGCGGGCGTCCTTGACGCCGATGTGCGAGAGCAGCCCGCTGAGCAGCGCCTGGTGCACGTCGGCGGGCGCCGCGGGCTGCTGGTTGAGCGTGACGCCGACCTCCTTGGCCGCCCGCCGCAGCTCCCCGGCCAGGTCCTGCCACTCGCGGACGCGCAGGTAGTGGAGGAACTCGGCCTTGCAGCGCTTGCGGAACTGGCTGCCCGACAGCGCGCGCTGCTGCTCGCGCACGTAGTTCCACAGGTTGAGGTAGGCGAGGAAGTCCGAGTCCTCCTCCCGGAAGCGGGCGTGCGCCTGGTCGGCCTGCGCCTGCTGATCCGCCGGGCGCTCGCGCGGATCCTGGATCGACAGCCCGGCGACGATCGGGATGACCTCGGCGGCGCACCCGAGGCGGCCGGCCTCGAGCACCATGCGGCCGAGCCGCGGGTCCACGGGCAGCTGCGCGAGCCGGCGGCCGAGCTGCGTGAGGCGCTCGCCCGCGTCGATCGCGCCGAGCTCCTGGAGCAGCCGGATGCCGTCGCGCACCTGGCGGCGGTCCGGCGGGTCCATGAACGGGAACTCGGCGATGTCGCCGAGCTCCAGCGCCGCCATCCGCAGGATCACTGCGGCGAGGCTGGTGCGCAGGATCTCCGGGTCGGTGAAGCGCGGGCGCTGCTCGAAGTCCTCCTCCGTGTAGAGCCGGATCGCGATGCCCGCCGCGACGCGCCCGCAGCGGCCCTTGCGCTGGTCGGCCGACGCCTGCGAGACCGGCTCGATCGGCAGCCGCTGGACCTTCAGCCGCGCGCTGTAGCGGCTGATCCGGGCCGTCCCGGGGTCGACCACGTAGCGGATGCCCGGCACGGTGAGCGAGGTCTCCGCGACGTTGGTGGCGAGGACGACGCGGCGGCCGGAGTGGCGCGCGAAGACGCGCTGCTGCTCGGCGGTCGACAGGCGCGCGTAGAGCGGCAGCAGCTCCAGCTCGTCGCGGAAGCGGCCGCGCAGCGCCTCGGCGGTGTCGCGGATCTCGCGCTCGCCGCTGAGGAACACGAGCACGTCGCCGCGCGGCTCGCGCAGCAGCTCGCCGATCGCGTCGCCGATCGCCTCGATCTGATCGCGGTCGGGATCCTCCTCGTCGGCGACCGGCCGGTAGCGGACCTCGACGGGATAGGTGCGGCCGGAGACCTCGACGATCGGGGCGCCGCCGAAGTGGCGGCTGAAGCGCTCGGGGTCGATCGTCGCCGAGGTGATGATGACCTTCAGGTCCGGCCGCCGCGGCAGGAGGCGCGCGAGGTAGCCGAGCAGGAAGTCGATGTTGAGGCTGCGCTCGTGCGCCTCGTCGACGATCACCGTGTCGTAGCGGCGCAGCTGCGGGTCGGAGTGGATCTCGGCCAGCAGCAGGCCGTCGGTCATCAGCCGCAGCAGCGTCGCGTCCGACGTGCGGTCGCTGAAGCGCACGGCGTAGCCGACGGCCTGGCCGAGCGCGACGTCGAGCTCGTCCGCGATCCGGTCGGCGACCGTGCGCGCCGCGAGCCGCCGCGGCTGTGTGTGGGCGATCGTGCCGCGCACGCCGCGGCCCAGCTCGAGGCAGAGCTTCGGGAGCTGCGTCGTCTTGCCCGAGCCGGTCTCGCCGGCCACGCACCACGACCTGGTGCTCGGCGATCGCCTCGAGGAGGTCGTCGCGACGGGCGCTGACCGGCAGCTCGGGCGGATAGGAGACCCGCGGCACGGCGGCTCGGCGCCGCGCGACCCGCGCCTCCGCGTCCTCGAGCTGGGCGGTGAAGCGGCGCAGCGCCTCGGGGTCGCCGCTGCGCTTGACGTGGCCGAGCCGCCGGCGCAGCCGCTGCTCGTCGCGCAGCATCACCTCGCCGAGGCGGGAGCGCAGCTCGGCGGTCGGAGGCGCGGCGGTCATCGGAACGATCCACCATAGGCCCGCGCGCGGGCCGGGTCAGCCGGTCGGGCCGAAGCGCTCCGTGCGGATGCACATCTCGGGGATCCCCGCGTCCATCGCGTAGCGGGCGGCGGTCTCGACGAACCCGTGCGTGCCGCAGATGAACGCGGTGGTGCCCGGCTGGGCGGCCTCGGCGATCATCGCCGCGTCGATCCGGCCGGTGTGGCCCTGCCAGCCGGCGGGCGCCTCGCGCGTGTAGGTGAGCAGGGCGTCGTCGGCCAGCTCGCCCGCGTAGATGAGGTCGTCGGCGCCGCGCACGGAGTAGACGAGCCGCATCGGCGTCTCCGGCATCGCGCGCCGGCGGTGACGGAGCATCGCCATCAGCGGCACGACGCCCGAGCCGCCGCCGATCAGCAGCACGGGCGACTCGCCGCGCCAGACGAAGTAGGAGGCGAACGGGCCGCGGACCTCGACCTGGTCGCCCGGCTCGACGACGTCGTGGAAGTACGGCGAGACCTCGCCGTCGTCCAGGCGGTCGATCGTCAGCTCGACCTCGCCCTCGTCGAGCGGCGAGGTCGCTATCGAGTACGAGCGCTGCGCGGTGTAGCCGTCGGGCGCGGTGAGGCGGACGTCGTAGTGCTGCCCCGGCAGGTGCGGCATCCACATCGGCACCGCGAGCCGGAACGTCTTCACGCGCGGCGTCTCCACGCGGACGTCCGTGACGGTGGCGACCTGCCAGCGCCCGGGCGCGCGCGGCGCGGCGACGGGGAGGCCGCGAGTCGGGTTCACGATGACCGGCCCGGCCGCCACGGACGTGGCGGGATCGTGAACCCGGCTCGTAGTCCTAATCGTTCCAGTACCGCTCCTCCTTCCAGGGGTCGCCGCGGTTGTGGTAGCCGTTGACCTCCCAGAAGCCGGGCTCGTCGTGGTCCATCACGCGCAGCCCGGCGAGCCACTTCGCGCTCTTCCAGAAGTACAGGTGCGGGACGAGCAGGCGGGCGGGGCCGCCGTGTTCCTGCGGGAGCGGCTCGCCCTCGTGCTCCGTGACCACCCAGGCCTTGCCGTCGCTGAGGTCCTCGAGCGCGAGGTTGGTCGTGTAGCCGCCGTAGCAGTAGGCCATGGCGTAGGCGCCGAGCGGCTCGACGGCGTCGAGCAGGACGTCGACCGAGACGCCGCCGAAGCTGGTCCCGAGCTTGGACCAGCTGGTGACGCAGTGGATGTCGCACGGGACGGTCTCCCACGGCAGCTGGTGGAACTCCTCCCAGCTCCACTGCTGCGGCTCGGCGACCATCCCGTCGACCCGCACGTACCAGTCCTGGGGAGCGAGGTTCGGCGTCGGCCCGGCGGTCAGGACGGGGAAGCCGGTCTCGTGGTACTGGCCCGGCGGCAGCCGCGCGGCGATGTCCTCCGGCGCTCGCCGGCGGCCCTGGAACCCGCGTGAGACGAATCCGGACACGGTGCTGCTGCGGAGCGTACGCGACCGGGATACTGCGCGTGGGATGCCCCGAGTCGCGCTCGTCACCGGCAGCTCGCGCGGGCTGGGCGCCGCGATCGCCCGGCGGCTGGCGCGCGACGGGCTCGCGGTCGCGGTCAACGGCCGTCGTGCCGGCGGCGGCGCGGAGGAGGTCGCGCGGTCGATCCGCGAGGCCGGCGGCACGGCGGAGCCGTTCGTCGCCGACGTCACCGACGAGCGGGCGGGCGGCGACCTCGTGGCGGCGATCGCCGACACGCTCGGGCCCGTCGACGTGCTGGTGCTCAACGCCACCGGGCCGCAGCCCGAGGGCCCGCTGGCGGAGGTCGGCTGGGACGACCACCTCGACCAGCTGACGTTCTTCGTCAAGAGCCCGGTGGTGCTGCTGCGCGCGGCGCTGGACGGCATGCGGGCGGCCGGCCGCGGGCGGATCGTCCACGTGGACTCGGAGATCTTCGACCGCCCGCCGCCCGGGCGGTCCGCCTACGCGGCCGCCAAGGGCGCGCAGATCGGGCTGATGCGGGCGTGGGCGCGCGAGCTGGCGCCGGACGGCATCACCGTCAACACCGTCGCCCCCGGCTTCATCCCCGTCGAGCGCCATGCCGACGTGCCGGACGACGAGCGCGACGCGTACCTCGCGACCGTCCCCGCCGGGCGCTGGGGGACGCCGGACGACATCGCGCACGCCGTCAGCTTCTTCGCCTCCGAGGGCGCCGGCTTCGTCACCGGCCAGCGGGTCGTCGTCGACGGCGGACGGGGGCTGACGTGACCGCGGTGCTGCTGCGCGAGGTGCGGGACGGCGACCTCGACGCGTTCTTCGAGCACCAGCGCGACCCCGAGGCGGTGACGCATGGTCGGGCTTCCCTCGCGCGAGCGGCCGGTGTTCGACGCGCACTGGGCGAAGATCCGGCGCGACGACTCGGGCGTGCTGCGCACCGTGCTCGTCGACGGCGAGGTGGCCGGCAACATGCTGAGCTTCCTCGCCGACGGGCGCAGGGAGGTCGGGTACTGGCTGGGCCGCGAGTTCTGGGGCCGCGGCGTCGCGACGCGGGCGCTGGCGGCGTTCCTCGAGGTGGAGGACCGGCGGCCGCTGTTCGCGGGCGTCGTGCCGCACAACGGCGGCTCGCTGCGCGTGCTGGAGAAGTGCGGCTTCGTGCGCCGAGAGACGAAGGACGACCTCCTCATACTCGAGCTGCGATGAGGCACCTTCGCGAGGCGCTGGGCGGCGAGCGGCCGCTGATCGGGCTCTGGGCCTCGATCCCGTCGCCGCTGACGGCCGAGGCGGCGGCCGCCGCCGGCCCGGACTACGTCGTCGTGGACCAGCAGCACGGCGCGGTCGACCCCAGCGCACTGCTGTCGATGCTCCAGGCGATCGCGGCCGGCGGCGCGCCGTCGATGGTCCGGGTGGCCGCCAACGACCCGTTCGTGATCGGCCACGCGCTCGATCTCGGCGCCCACGGCGTGATCGTCCCGATGGTCGAGAGCGGCGCGGAGGCGCTGCGGGCCGTCGCCGCGTGCCGCTACGCGCCCGAGGGCGTCCGCTCGTTCGGGGCGCTGCGCGGCGGTGGGCCGGACGAGCGACCGCTCTGCCTCGTGATGGTCGAGACGCGCGCCGGCCTCGAGGCGGTCAGCGAGATCGCCGCCACACCGGGGCTCGACGGCATCTACATCGGCCCGTCCGACCTGAGCCTCAGCCTCAACCTGACCCCGACACTCCGGCTCGAGCACCCGCCGGTGCTCGACGCCATCGAGCGCGTCCGCGAGGCGTGCGACGTGCGCGGCGTGCTGTGCGGCCTGCACTGCCTGGCCGCCGAGGACGCCGCCGCGTTCTCCGGCCGTGGCTTCGCCCTCATCACCGCCGGCGGCGACCTGCTGTACCTCCGCGACGCGCTCGCCGCAGCCCTCGCGACGGCCCGCGGCGCAGGGTCGTAGCGGCGCGCTCCCCGCCGAGGCCCTCGAGCAGCCCCGGCTGGCTCCCCGCCCCCAGCCCTCCGAGGAGGAGATGAGCAGGCTCCGGCGCGCGCGCCGGTGGACGAGAGCGGCGATGACCGCCGCGCTGCTGCTGATGTTCGCCGGCGCGGTCGAGATCACGGTCGAGCCGCTGGCCGGCCTCGCGCTGGCGGGCTTCGTGCCGCTGGCGGCCGGCCTGGCCCTGTGCGGGATCGCCGAGAGCCGCTTCGAGCGGCTGAACGGCGCCGAGCGCGCCCTGCGCTGGCGTCGGGGCGGGCATCGCCCGGAGGACCTCGGCTGGTTCCACTTCAGCGGCTGGGAGGGCGGCCACACCAGCCATGACTCGTGCGGCGGCGGGTTCTTCGGCGGCGGCGGCTTCGACGGTGGCGGCGGAGGCGGCGACTGCGGCGGGGGCGGGGGCGGCGGCTAGACCGCCGCCCCCGCCAGGCTAGGCCGCCTTGTGCCCGATCGCGACCAGGTACTCGGCGTACATCTCCAGGCTGCCGTCCGTCGCCTCGTTGCGGCGGGCGGCCATCGCCACGATCTCCTCGCGGCACTCCTCCCAACGGCCCTCGGCGCTGAGGCGCTCGCGCGCCTTGAGCGTCGGGCCGTAGTGAGTCTCCATGAAGGCGACGTAGTCCTCCGGCGAGTCGAACCGCCAGGGGTTGACGCCGCGGGCGAACTCGAGCTCGACCGGCGCGTCGGCGAACAGCCGGCGCAGATGCTCCTCGCTGCCCCACAGCGGCGGCGGCGACGCGTAAGCGGGCGGCGCCGGGAGGTAGCTGCCCATGATCTTGAACAGCTCGCCGATCTGGCCCTCCGGCGTCCAGCTCACGAGGCCGATGCGCCCGCCCGGCCGGCACACGCGGGCGAGCTCCTTGGCGACCACCTCGTGGCGCGGCGCGAACTGGACGCCGAACGCGGACAGCACGCGGTCGAAGCTGGCGTCCTCGAACGGCAGGTCCTCGGCGTCACCCTCGATCCACTCGACGGCGACCCCGTGCTGCTCGGCCCGCCGGCGGGCCGTCTCGAACAGCTCGGGAGTGAGGTCGAGGCCGACGGTGCGCGCGCCGGCGGCGGCGGTCTTGATGGCGATGTTGCCGGTCCCGGTGGCGACGTCCAGCACCTCGTGGCCCGGGGCGACCTCCGCGTGGGCGAGGAGGTCGCGCGGCGGGGCCACGTCGATCACCTCGGCGACGCTGGCGTAGTCACCGGACGCCCAGGTGGCCCGGTGCACGCGCTTGAGATCTGCGATTGCGGTCATGGTGTTCCTTTCGTGGTCGGTTGATCGGCTCGTACGTCAGGCGCCCGTGGCCTTCCAGAACCGGTAGTCCGCGCTGTAGGGGATCTCCTCGCGCGTGCCGGCGGCATCCGCGTCGCAGTCCGCCGCGGCAGGGACGAGTCCGCCGGCGGTGTTGACACGCTGGATCCACGTGGTGCCGGCCAGGCGCCCGCCGTCAGGCCCGGCGCTGGTCGACGTGACGGCCAGCCGCAGCCACGGGATCGCGGTCGGGTCGACGGTGACGCCCGCGTCGCGCTTGGCGACGACCTTGCTGCCGTCCCGCGCCTCCCATGTGGGGCCGCCGTAGTGGCTGCCGATGAGCTTGCCGTTGTCGCCGTAGAGCTCGGCGCGCGGCGTCGCCGCGCTCCAGGCATGACCGCCCGCCACCGCGACGCAGTCGTAGATCTGGACGCCGGTGGCGTGGACCTCGAGGTACATCTTGTTGCCCTCGGGGATCTGGATGTCCGTGGGGATGCCGGGCTCCGCGGCCTGTGCGGCGCCGGCGCCGGCCGCCAGCACGACGGCGGCGGAGACGGCAGCGCGCCGGAGGCGGCGGGAGCTGTGCGCTCCGCCGGGGCGGCGCGGGTCGTGGAGAGGCATGGATCCGTCCTTGCTTGGTGATGAGTGGGATGCCGAGTGTCGGCCGCGGCGCCCCGGCTGTCGCTAGCCGCGCCGCCCCAGGATTAGGGCCTAGGCCCCGTGGCGCGCCTCCGCTACGCGGCGGCGCTCAGCGGCAGCTCGACGCCCAGCGCCGCCGGCAGCTCGTCGCGCGAGCCGACGTCGAGCTTGCGGTAGACGTTGCGAAGATGCCACTGCACCGCCTTGACGGTGACGAACTGGCGCTGGGCGATCTCGCGGTTGGAGAGCCCCTGTGCCGCCAGCGTCGCGACGCGGTCCTCGCCGGACGTCAGCGACTCGCGTCCGGAGAGCATCCGCCGGTCCCGCCGCGGGCGCGCGCCCGCGGTGACGAGCTCCTCGTGCGCGCGGTCCGCCAGGCCGCTGGCGCCGATGCGCGCCGTCGCGTCGAGCGCCTCGCGCAGCACCTGGCGAGCCTCCGTGCGCTCGCCCGCGCGCCGCAGCGCCGATCCGAGCTCGAGCACCGCACGCGCCCGCTCGAGACCGCCGTCGGTGCCGTCGTGCGTGGCCACCGCGGCCCGCAGCAGCTCGATGCCCTCGCGGCCGCCGGCGAGGCGGCCGCTGGTGCGCAGGGCGACGCCGATCGCGTCCGGGACGCCGAACCGGCGCGCGTCCGCCAGCTCCGCCTCGGCCATCGCCCGCGCCTCGTCCCTGCGCCCGAGCGCCGAGAGCGCGAGGGCGGCGGGCGTCCGCCACCCGCAGGCGGCGGGGTTGCCGATCGCCGGCGACACGAGCTCGCCCGCCGCGAGCGCCGCGCTCAGGGCCTCGGCGGGCCGCGCGCGGGCGAGGTGGAGGTTCGCCCGCGCCGCGAGCAGGAGCGCGAGCGGCAACGAGAGCGGCGTGCTGGGCTGCGTGCTCGAGCGCGAGTCGACCGCCTCGGCCTCGTCGACGGCGCCGCGCGCGAGGAGCGCATGCATGAGGTGGGCCACCGACCACGCCACGCCCGCCTCGCCGCTTCCCTCGAGGAACACCTCGAGGCCCTGTCGCGCCTCGTCCTCGGCGCGCCGGATCTCGCCCAGCCGCAATGACGCGTCTGAGCGCATGACGCTCTGCCAGGCGACCGTGATGCGGCTGCCGCGCTTCGTGGCCGTGGCGATCTTCTCGTCGTAGAAGCGCCCGCCCCGGGTCGGCGCCCCGGCGTAGATGAGCCCGTTGCCGACCATGCCGGCCACGACGCTGTTGCGCTCGTCGAGCGGATCCGCCTCGATCACGCGCTCGGCCAGCCGGATCGCCTCGGCGGCCGGCCCGCGCGACGTGGCGAGCGCGAGCACGAGGCACGCCTCGATCCACGGATGCACGAACTCGCCCGCCTCGAGCTGCGCGAACCGGCGCTCCCAGCGCGCGGTGGCGACGCCGGTCGACGTGAAGTCGTGCGTGGCCATGGCGAGCAGCTCGGCCTCCAGTGCCGCCCCGAGCTGATCGTCGGGCTCGCCGAGGTCGCGCAGCGCGCGGTCGAGGACGTCGACCGAGGCGCTGAAGTCGCCGCACGCCGCGAGCGCGCGTCCGAGCTCGAGCGCGATCTCGCCGCGGTCGCGGACCTCGATCGTGGCGGCCATCGCCTCGCGCAGGTGGCGCTCGAAGCCGTCGCGCTGCCGGTCGGTCGCCTCCGCGACGCCCAGCTCGTGCAGCACCGCCCCGCGGTCGTCCGCGTCGGGCGGCTCCTCGAGCGCGCGGCGCAGGTAGTGGGCCGCGGCGTCGGCCGCGCCGCTCGCCGCCGCGTGCCGGGCCGCCGACCGCAGCACCGCGACCCGCCCGGGGTCGGCGGCGGGGGGAAGGCACAGCAGGTGCCGGGCGACCTGCTCGCTCTCGGCGCCCCGCGCGGTCAGCAGCCGGGCCGCGCCGGCATGGAGGGCCTGGCCTTGCAGCGGCGGGATCTGCTCGTAGACCGCGCCGCGCACGAGCGGGTGCACGAAGTCGAGCGTGCGCCCGGCCGCGAGCACGTGGATGCCGACCAGCGCGTCGGCGCTCGCCGCCGCCGCGGTCTCGTCGACGCCCGCGAGCGCGGCCGCCTGGTCGAGCGGCGTGCACGGACCCAGCACGGCGACGGCGCGCGCGATCGCGAGCGCCTCTCCGGGCAGCTGCCGCAGCCGCCGCCTGACGGCGCGGCCGACGCGCTCGGACCCGAAGCCCAGCACCTGGCCGGCGTCCTTCGCCGTGCCGCGGACCTGCCCGGCGGCCAGCTCGTCGATCAGCTCGCCGAGCAGGAACGGGTTGCCGCCGGTCGCGCGATGACACGCCGCCGCGAAGCTGTCGACCGCCTCGGGCAGGCGGGTGCGCACGATCGCGGTGGTCGCCTCCTCGGACAGCGGCGCGGGGCGCAGCACGCGCGCGCTGGGCGCCGTCATCAGCGCGTCGAGCAGCTCCTGGTCGGCCCCGGGCTCCGACGGGCGGGTCGCCGTGACGAGCAGCACGGGGACGTCCTCCAGCCGCTCGGCCAGGAACACGAGCCACCGCAGCGAAGCCGTGTCCGCCCAGTGCAGGTCGTCGGCCACGAGCAGCAGGGGCTGCCGCGCCGACAGATTGGCGACCAGCCAGAGCAGGCCCTGGAGCGAGCCGTAGAGGCCGTCCTCGGCGCGCGACTCGCCGTCGCCGGTCGCGAAGACCGCGGAAGCCGGCTCCGCGCCGCCCGTCAGCAGATCCGGCGTCAGCATCACCTCGCGCTCGAGGAGCTGCCGCACCATCCCGAACGCGAACGCCCGGTCGAGCTCCGCGCCGCGGCCGCGCAGGACCCGCAGCCCGGCGGCCTCCCCGAGCGCGCCGACGGAGCGCAGCAGCTCGGTCTTGCCGACGCCGGCCTGCCCCTCGACGACCACGACGCCGCCGGCGCCGCCCGCGGCGCGCGCGACCAGGGCGCGCATGCCGTCGACCTCCGCCTCGCGCTCGAGCAGCTCGGGCGTGCCGTCCGCCCCGTCGGGCGTCGCGGCTGAGGGTCCTGCCGGGCTGGTGTGCAAGATCACGGCTCCTGAGGGAGGGGAGAAGTTGTCGGACAACTCTCGCCAGCCGCGAGCGTGCGCGCACCCGAGTGAGCACGTGGGCCTAGCTACGGGAAGCCCCGCCTCCCAGGTTCGGCTGCCTCTACCCCGCGGCCTCCGGCCCTGGGCTCCCAGGCGCGAATCCTGGGCGCCACGGCTAACGACACGGGCCGGCCGATCCCGCACGCTTCAAGGCTCTCTAAACCTGTCCGACAACTGTGCGCTCAAAGGAAGAGACGATGAACGCAGGAACTGACAACGCCTGGTACCGGGCCGCGCGCCGGCTGCTCGCCGGCGCCGTGCTCGCGGCCGGCCTGATCGCCGCCACCGCCGTACCGGCCAACGCGGCGACCACCGCGACGTTCAGCCCCGGCAGCGGGGTGCTGACCGTGTACGGCGACGGCGCCAACAACACGATCGCGATCAGCCGCGATGCGGCCGGCAGGATCCTGGTCAACAACGGCGCGGTCGCCGTCCACGGCGGCTCCCCGACCGTCGCCAACACCGCGCTGATCCGGGTCTTCGGCCAGGCCGGCCAGGACTCGGTGACGCTCAACGAGGCCGCCGGCGCGCTCCCGAAGGCCAACCTCTCCGGCGGAGCCGGCAACGACACCCTCACGGGCGGTTCCGGCGCCGACCAGGTCTTCGGCGAGTCCGGCAACGACACGCTGCTCGGCAAGGGCGGCGCCGACCTGCTGTTCGGAGGCAGCGAGAACGACACCCTGACCGGCGGCGACGCCGACGACCAGGTCTTCGGCCAGGCCGGCACCGACCGGATGATCTGGAACCCCGGCGACGACACCGACCTCAACGAGGGCGCCGAGGGCTCCGACACCGTCGAGGTCAACGGCGGCGGCGGCGCCGAGCAGTTCACCACGACGGCCAACGGGACGCGCGTGCGGTTCGACCGCCTGGATCCGGCGCCGTTCTCGATCGACATCGGCACGTCGGAGCAGCTCGTGCTCAACGCCAACGGCGGCGACGACCGCTCCTCCGCCACCGGCAACCTGGCCGCGCTGATCCAGAGCACGGTCGACGGCGGCCCCGGCGCCGACACGATCCTCGGCAGCAACGGGATCGACACGCTGCGCGGCGGCGACGGCGACGACTTCGTCGACGGCCAGCAGGGCAACGACGTCGCCTTCCTCGGCGCCGGGAACGACACGTTCCAGTGGGATCCCGGCGACGGCAGCGACACCGTCGAGGGTCAGGCCGACAGCGGACACGATGCTGTTCAACGGCAGCGCCGGCAACGAGGCCTTCGAGGCATCTCGCAACGGCGGGCGCCTGCGCTTCACCCGCAACCTCGCCAACATCGTCATGGACGTCGACGACGTCGAGACGGTTCACCTGAACGCCCTGGGCGGCACCGACGCGATCACCGTCAACGACCTGTCGGGCACCGACGTGACCAAGCTCGACGGCGACCTCGCCGGCACGATCGGCGGCAACGCGGGCGACGGCCAGCCGGACAGCGTGGTCGTCAACGGGACCAACGGCGCCGACGTCATCGACGTCGTCGGGGCCGGCACCTCGGCCTCGGTGATCGGGCTGGCGGCGCAGGTGAGCATCACCAACGCCGAGGGCGCCAACGACGCGCTGGCCGTCAACGCGCTCGGCGGCGACGACCGCGTGACGGCGACGACGCTGCCGGCCGGCGTGATCAAGCTCACCGTCGACGGCGGCGCGGGTGAGGACGACCTCCTCGGCTCCCAAGGCGCCGACGTCTTCCACGGCGGCGGCGACGGCGACTTCGTGTTCGGCGACAACGGCAACGACGTCGCCTTCATGGGCGGCGGCGATGACGTGTTCCAGTGGAACCCGGGCGACGGCAACGACACGCTCGAGGGCCAGGACGGCACCGACGAGATGCTGTTCTTCGGCGCCAACGTCGCCGAGAACGTCGACATCGCCGCCAACGGCGGCCGCGTCCTGTTCTTCCGCAACGTGGCCAACGTGACGATGGACCTCGACGACGTCGAGCAGATCGACTTCCGCGCGCTCGGCGGCGCCGACAACATCACCGTCGGCGACCTGAGCGGCACCGACGTGACGCCGGTCGGCCTCGACCTGCGCGGGCCCAACGGCGGCGGCGACGGCGCGGCCGACACGGTCACGGTCAACGGCACCCAGGGCAACGACGTGTTCGGCGCCGCCGGCGACGCGGCCGGCGTCAGCGTGTCCGGGCTCGAGGCGGCCGTCAGCATCGCCGGCCAGGAGCAGGCCAACGACCGGCTCACGCTCAACGGGCTGGGAGGCGTGGACGGCATCAACGCCACGGCGCTCGAAGCCGACGGCATCCAGCTCACGGAGAACGGCGGCCTCGGCGACGACGCGCTCGTCGGCAGCGCCGGCGACGACCTGGCGACCGGCGGCGACGGCAACGACGTCGCGCGGCTCGGCGACGGCGACGACACGTTCGTCTGGAATCCCGGCGACGACGACGACACGGTCGAGGGCCAGGCCGGCTTCGACGCGCTGCGGTTCAACGGCGCCAACGTCGCCGAGAACATCGACGTGTCGGCCAACGGCGGCCGGGTGCGGTTCTTCCGCGACATCGCCAACGTGACCATGGACCTCGACGACGTCGAGAGCGTGGGCTACAGCGCGCTCGGCGGCGCGGACAACGTCCGTGTCGGCGACCTCAGCGGAACCGACGTGGTCGAGGTCGACGCCAACCTGGCGTCCCTGGCCGGCGCCGGCGACGCGGCGGCCGACACCGTCACCGTCGACGGCACGAGCGGCGACGACGTCGCGGTCGTCGCCGGCGATGCGGGGAGCGCCGAGGTCTTCGGCCTCGCCGCGCGCGTGAGCCTGACCGGCGTGGAAGCCGCGAACGACCGCCTGGTCGTCAGGACCCTGGCCGGCGACGACGTCGTCGACGCCACGGCGCTGCCCGCGACCGCCGGGCTGCTGACCCTCGACGGCGGCGACGACGACGACGTGCTCCTCGGCGGCGACGGCGACGACGTGCTGCTCGGCGGCGCGGGCGACGACGTGCTCATCGGCGGGCCGGGCAACGACACCATCGACGGCGGGACGGGCGACAACATCGTCATCCAGAGCCTCGGCGCCGACAGCGTCAGCGAGGCGGCCACGGTCGGGACGGACTGGCTCGAGCGCCACGCCCGGACGGCCGGCGGCAAGACCGTGCTGGACGTCGGCGGCAAGCACCGGCCGCTGCCCCGGGCCGGCCTCGGCAAGCTGGTGCGCGGCGCGGCCGCGTCCTGAGGCCGGCCGCTCAGCGCAGCTCGACCACCTCCGCGTCGATGTCGGTCGTGCCCAGGGCACGGGCGACGGAGACGCGGTGGTGGCCGTCGCGCACGTAGTGCCGCCCGCGCGCCCGGTAGACGGAGATCGGCGGGACGTTCCCGCCGGCCTGCACCGCGTGGCACATCTGCGCCCAGCGCGTGCGGCTGTACCCCGGGGCGCGCCAGTCGGCGTCGAAGGCCACCGCCTTGTGCGGGTCGACCGTTCCCACGATCGACTCCACCGGGATGGTCACGACGCCGAGATGGCGCCGCTCCGCGGTCGCCGCCCAGCCCGTCTCCTCGGCGAGGTGCTCGAGCGGCGCGGACTGGCGCTTGCGACCGCGGGCGATGCGGTCGAAGCGGCGCTCGGCCTCGCCGACGCTCGAGCCGGCGAAGCCGTGCATCCGGTCCAGGAGGCGGTCGATCCCGAGCAGCGCCGCGACGAAGCCGGCCAGGAACCCGGGGAACCCGCCCAGCATGATGCCGCCCGCGAGCAGCGCCGCAGGCAGCGCTGCCGGGCGGAGGCGTTGCGGCCAGGGAGACGCCACGGCGGCGATCAGGCCGGGACGGCCACCACCTCGTCGGCGTAGGTCTCGCCGCGCTCGGCCTTCTCGACCAGCGAGGCGGGCGGCTCGAACCGCTCGCCGTAGGCGGCGACCAGCTCGCGCGCGCGGGCGACGAAGCCCGGCAGGCCCCCGTCGTAGCCGTTGATGTACTGGAGCACGCCGCCGGTCCAGCCCGGGAAGCCGATGCCCATGATCGAGCCGATGTTCGCGTCGGCGACCGACTCGATCACGCCCTCGTCGAGGCACTTGACCGACTCGAGCGCCTCGATGAAGAGCATCCGCTCCTCGAGGTCGCGCAGCGAGATCGCCGACGGGTCGTCCACCGGCGGGAACGCGTCGCGCAGCCCCGGCCACAGCCGGGTCCGCTTGCCGTCCTCGTACTCGTAGAACCCGGCGCCCTCGAGCTTGCCGGGCCGGGAGAACTCGTCGAGCATGCGGTCGATCACCTGCTCCGAGGGATGCGCGTCCCAGCCGGAGCCCGTGGCCTGCGCCTCGCGCGCCGCGTTGCGGATCTTCCGCATGAGCTTGAGGTTCAGCTCGTCCGACAGCTGGAGCACCGGCGCGGGATAGCCCGCCTGCGAGGACGCCTGCTCGATCGTCGGCGCCGGCACGCCCTCGGTGAGCATCGCGATGCCCTCGTTGATGAACGTCCCGATCACGCGCGAGGTGAAGAACCCGCGCGAGTCGTTGACCACGATCGGCGTCTTCTTGATCTTCCTGGCGACGTCGAGCGCGCGGTAGAGCGTCTCGTCTGACGTCTGCTCGCCCTTGATGATCTCGAGCAGCGGCATCTTGTCCACCGGCGAGAAGAAGTGCAGGCCGATGAAGTCGGCCGGCCGCGACACGCCCTCGGCCAGCTCCGTGATCGGCAGCGTCGACGTGTTCGAGCCCAGCAGCGCGCCGTCGGCGAGATGGGGCTCGATCTCGGCGAAGACCTGCGCCTTCACCGACGGGTCCTCGAACACCGCCTCGATCACGAGGTCGGCGCCCGCCGCGTCCTCCGGCTTCTCGCTCGGCGTGATGCGGTCGAGCAGCGCCTGGTCGCCCTTGCCCTTCGCGACGAGCTTCTCGGAGTACGCCTTGCCGCGCTCGGCGGCCTCGAGCGAGACGTCCTTGAGCACGACCTCGATGCCGGCGCGCGCGCACACGTAGGCGATCGCCGCGCCCATCATGCCCGCGCCGAGCACGACGACCTTGCCGGGCTCGAAGCGCTCGATCGACTCCGGCCGCCCGCGGTCGCCGTTGACCTGCTGGAGGTCGAAGAAGAACGCCTGGATCATGTTCTTCGCGACCTGGCCGGCCGCGAGGTCCACGAAGTAGCGGCCCTCGATCGCCAGCGCGGTGTCGAAGTCCACCTGCGCGCCCTCGACCGCCGCGGCCATGATGTGGTGCGGCGCCGGGTAGTTCGCGCCCTTCAGCTGCTTGCGCAGGTTGGCCGGGAAGGCCGGCAGGTTCTGCGCGAGCTTCGGGTTGGAGGGCGTGCCGCCGGGGATCTTGTAGCCCTTGACGTCCCACGGCTGGACGGCCTCCGGGTTCGCGGCGATCCACGTCTTCGCCGCCGGGACCAGGTCGTCGGGCGAGTCGACCAGCTCGTCGACGATGCCGATCTCCTTCGCCTTCTCGGGCCGCAGGCGCTTGCCCTGGAGCAGCACCTGCATCAGCCCGTCGACGATGCCCAGCAGCCGCGTGATCCGCACGACGCCGCCCGCCCCGGGCAGCAGGCCCAGCTGGACCTCCGGCTGCCCGAGCTGGATCTTCGGGTCGTTGACGACGATGCGGCGGTGGCAGGCCAGCGCGATCTCCAGCCCGCCGCCCAGCGCGGCGCCGTTGATGGCGGCCACGACCGGCTTGCCGAGCGTCTCCAGCCGCCGCAGCAGCGCCTTGTTCTCGCGCACCCAGCCGGCGAACTCGTCGGCGTTCTCGCGCGTGACCTTCTTGAGGTCGTTGAGGTCGCCGCCGGCGAAGAACGTCTTCTTGGCGCTCGTGATGACCACGCCGGCGATCGAGTCCTTCTCGGCCTCGAGCCGCTCGACGGTCGCCTTCAGCGACGCGCCGAAGTCGGCGTTCATGGTGTTCGCGGACTGGTTCGGGTCGTCGAGGACGAGGTTGACGACGCCGTCGCCGGCGTCCTCCCAGCGGATCGTGTCGGCGGCCATCAGACGCGCTCCACGACCGTCGCGATGCCCATGCCGCCGCCGACGCACAGCGTCGCCAGGCCGTAGCGCTTGTCCTGGCGCTCCAGCTCGTCGATCAGCGTGCCGAGGATCATGCCGCCGGTGGCGCCGAGCGGGTGGCCCATGGCGATCGCGCCGCCGTTGACGTTGACCTTGTCCAGGTCGAGGTCCATGTCCTTGACGAAGCGCAGCACCACGGCCGCGAACGCCTCGTTGATCTCGACGAGGTCGAGGTCGTCGGCGGAGATGCCGGCCTTGGCCAGCGCCTTGCGCGAGGCGGGCGCCGGGCCGGTGAGCATGATCGTCGGGTCGGCGCCCGACACGGCGGTGGCGAGGATCTTCGCCCGCGGCTTGAGCCCCAGCTCCTCGCCGGTCTGCTCGTTGCCGACGGCCACGAGCGAGGCGCCGTCCACGATCCCGGACGAGTTCCCCGGCGTGTGGACGTGCTCGATCCGCTCGATCCAGTGGTACTTCTGGAGCGCGACGGCGTCGAAGCCGCCCATCTCGCCCATCACCTGGAACGACGGCTTGAGCCCGGCGAGCGTCTCGACGGTCGTGCCCGGGCGGATGAACTCGTCGTGGTCGAGCACGACGTGCTCGTTGATGTCGAGCACCGGCACCACGGAGCCGTTGAACCGGCCCTCGTCACGCGCCGCCGCGGCGCGCTCCTGCGAGCGCGTGGCGTACGAGTCGACGTCCTCGCGGCTGAAGTCCTCGACCGTGGCGATCAGGTCGGCGCCGATGCCCTGCGGGATGAAGGAGGTGTCGTAGGCCGTCTCGGGGTCCATCGCCCACGCGCCGCCGTCGGCGCCCATCGGCACCCGCGACATCGACTCGACGCCGCCCGCCCACACGAGGTCCTCCCAGCCGGAGGCGACCTTCTGGGCGGCGATGTTGACCGCCTCGAGGCCGCTCGCGCAGAAGCGGTTGAGCTGGACGCCGGCGACCGTCTCGGGGAGCCCCGCCTTGATCGCGGCCGTCTTGGCGATGTCGGCGCCCTGGTCGCCGATCGGCGTCACGCAGCCGAGCACGACGTCGTCGACGCGCTTCGGATCGAGGTCGACGTTGCGGCTGAGCATCTCGTGCATCAGGCCGACGACGAGGTCGACGGGCTTCGTGGCGTGCAACGAGCCGTTGCTCTTGCCCTTCCCGCGTGGGGTGCGAATGGCGTCGAAGACGAGCGCCTCGGTGGCTCCCATGTGTGTGCAGCTCCCTGTTCAGAGTCGGTTGCACAACAATACTTCGCGACGCCGCTACGCTTCCGCGCGCCGGGCTCGGGAGGCTCGGCGACGTACACATGACGGACGCCCGCTTCCCCGCGGGCGGGAGGGGAACGAGCATGAACGCGACTCCACGCGTCCTGCTGGCCGCGTTCGCGGTCCTTTTGGCGACTGCCGGCAGCGCGGCCGCGCATCCGCAGGCGGGCGGGGGCTTCGGCTTCGCCCTTGGTCCGAACTGGCTGGACCCGAACGAGCACGAGGTCCGCGGCCTGATGGGCGCCGCCGCCGGGCCGAAGGACAGCACGCCGAAGACCGACGCCAAGTGCCGCGACGGCTTCGCCGCCGGCTATCCGTGCAAGGACGTCGACCTGCTGAGCTACATGCCCTTGGCCACGATCGGCGGCGGCGAGATCGGCAACGACATCTGGGGCTGGAAGGACCCGAAGACCGGCCGCGAATACGCGATCATGGGCCGGACGAACGGCACCGCGTTCGTGGACATCACGGACCCGAAGAAGCCGGTGTTCGTCGGCAACCTGCCGACGCAGGCGGACGGCTCACGGCGGTTCTGGCGCGACATCAAGGTCTACCGGAACCACGCCTTCATCGTCTCGGAGCACTTCAACCACGGCATGCAGGTCTTCGACCTCACACGGCTGCGGGACGTGCAGAACGCCCCGGCGCAGTTCACGGCCGACACGGTCTACTCGCAGGTCAGCAACACGCACAACATCGCGATCAACGAGGACTCGGGCTACGCCTACCTCGTCGGTACGAACACGTGCGCCGGCGGCCCGCACATGGTCGACATCCGCGAGCCGAAGAACCCGAAGTTCGCGGGCTGCTTCGCCGCCGACGGCTACACGCACGACATCCAGTGCCAGATCTACCGCGGGCCGGACAAGCGCTTCCGCGGACGCGAGATCTGCTTCGCGTCCAACGAGGACACCGTGACGGTCTTCGACGCCACGGACAAGTCCGCCCCCGTCCAGCTGTCGCGCACCGGATACCCGTCGGCGCGGTACACCCACCAGGGCTGGCTCACGCCGGACGGCAAGTGGTTCGTGTTCGACGACGAGCTCGACGAGCTCGGCGGCTCGGTCCAGATGCAGACCACCTACACGATGAACGTGGAGTCGCTGACGGATCCGGGCGAGGTGCGCGCGAGCCCGAACAACACGACCTCGACCGACCACAACCTCTACCACGACGAGGGGTACGTCTTCGAGGCCAACTACCAGTCCGGCCTGCGGATCTTCGACGGCGACTCGATCCCGAGCGGTGACCTCGAGGAGGTCGCCTACTTCGACGTCTATCCGCCCGACGACAACCCCGGCTTCGAGGGGTCCTGGAGCAACTACCCGTACTTCGACGACGGCGTGGTCGCGGTCAGCGGCATCGACAGCGGCCTCTTCGTACTCAAGCCGAAGCTGCGCTGAGCGCACGGTCCGGCGCGGGGCCACGACCGGGCCCCGCGCCGGCGGCGCTCAGAAGAGCACGATCGGGCGGTCGTTGCGTGGCTGCACGGGCCGCGCGTTGCCCTCAACGACGTCTTCGAGGGCACCGAGCTGCGCCTCTGAGACCCGGACCGGGTGCGCCATCACCATCCAGCGGATGCCTTCGGTGCAGGGCGGCGTGGTCAGCGAGCCCGGATAGCGGTACGCGCGCCGCGAGCGTGGCAGCAGACGGGTCAGGTCGACCGGCGCCTGGACGCGCGCCTGCTCGCCCGCCCCCTCCGGGAGCGCCGCGGCGATGCGGCCGAACTGGCGGTTCGCCCGCCCGCGCCGCACGAGCGCCCCGAGCACGGCGCGCTCGCCGTCGGCCGCCTGGTGGACGAAGTGGATCTCGGCCGGCGCGCCGTCACCGGCGACCAGGTGCTCGGACGGGACGTGGAAGTGCAGCTGCACGAGGCTGTAGGACTTGCCTCCGACCCGGAGGCTCTGCGCCATGTCCGAGCGGACCTCGACCGTCTCGCCGTTGTTGGTCAGCGTGACGGACGACGGGACGTAGCGCGTGTCGATGCGCGGCGCGGGCAGGCGGGCGGCGCTGCGGAGGTCGAGCGGCGACTGGAGCGATCCCTCGCCGCAGGCGGCGAAGGCGGGCGACAGGCTGCCCCAGTACGCGGGGCCGATGGCTCCCTCGTAGCCCCACTCGACCGGGGGCTCCTGGGCCGTCGCCGGAGCGGCGACGGCAAGCGCCGCGCCGAGCGTGATGAGAATGATCTTGAACATGGACCACTGTCAGCCGCCGCCGCCGCTCGTTACGGCGCCGGTCAGCTGAGCAGGTAGCCGGCGACGAAGCCGGCGACCATCGCGGTCGCGACGCGGCTGGAGATGTCGCTGAACGCGTGCGGGACGATCGCGATCGAGATGACGGCGAGGACGGCGCCCGCCGCGATCGACTGCGCGGTGCCGATGAGCGCCGCGCTCGCGTCGGCGAGCACGGTGCCGCCGAGCGCCGCCACGGCCAGCAGGCCGGCGGCCGTCAGCGCCGTGCCCGCGCCCTCGTCGGCCTCGGGGACGAGCCGACGCCAGCAGATCGTTCATGACGGCGGCCACGGGGCCTGGTGTGCCCGGCGGCGCCGCGCGTTACGACACGTGCGCGAGCGAGCCGGCGAACGCCGTGAGCTCGGACGCGTAGCGCGGCGGGTCCTCCCAGTGGAAGGCGTGGCCGCCGCCGACGCGGACGGTCAGGTCGGCGCCCGGGATCGCCTTGAGCAGCGCGTCCTGATGGTCGCGCGGCACGAGCGCGTCGTGATCGCCCCAGATGAGCCACGTCGGCGCCGTGATCGTCTTCGCCGGCGCCGGCTGGTCGTCGATCAGGCCCGACAGCGCGGCCTTCCACACGTGCGCCGGCGGCTTGCACGTCTCCTCGACGATCATGTCGAGGAACGCGTCGGGAACCGGGCGAGCGAGCGTGCTCAGCTGCCACTCGCGTGCGTAGGCGGGATCGATCGGGTCGCCGAGATCGCTGAACGAGGCGAGCAGCTCGTGCATCACCGGCGTGTCGAACGTCGCGAGGCAGCCGGCCAGGACGAGGCCCAGCACGCGGTCCGGGTACAGCTCTGCGGCGCGCCGGGCGGTCCAGGAGCCCATCGAGTGACCGGCGACGATCGCCCGGTCGATGCCGACGGCGTCCATGAACGCGCTCACGTCGGCGGCCATCTGCACGGCGTCGTAGCCGCCGGCGGGCTTGCCGGCTTCGCCGTGACCGCGCGCGGTGATCGCGTACGCGTGGATGGAGTCCGGCAGCTCGGCCAGCACGGGCTCGTACGAGCGATGCGAGTCCGTCAGGCCGTGGAGGAGGACGACCGGGATGCCGTCCGGATCGCCCTGCTCGAGGTAGGGGACGTGCAGCTCGCCGGGGAGCGCGGCGATCTGCGCGGGAAGCGGGATGGGGAGGCTCATGAAACGTTCAGACGCCGCGCGGGCCCCGCGTATTCCCGATGCCGCGTCGGGGATGATGGGTCTCGATGTCCGAATTCCCGCCCGGCCCCACCGAGCCGCCGGCGCTCCAGACCATGCGCTGGCTGCTGCGCCCGATCGCCTTCCTGGAGGCCGGCCGGCGCCGCTTCGGCGACGCGTTCAGCGTCCGCTTCCTCGGCTTCGAGACGCCGATGGTGATGGTCTCGCACCCGGACGCGGTGCGCGCGCTGTACAGCGAGCGCGCGCACGGGCTGCCGCCCGGGCGGTCGCTGTCGCTGCTGCCGATCGTCGGCCCGCGGTCGGTGCTGCTGCTCGAGGGCTCCGAGCACCTCGCGCGCCGCAAGCTGATGCTGCCGCCCTTCCACGGCGACCGGATGCGCGCCTACGAGCCCGTCGTGCGGGAGGCGACGGAGCGCGAGCTCGCGACCTGGCCCGACGGCGCCGAGCTCGCCGCGCACCCGAGCATGCAGGCGATCACGCTCGAGGTGATCCTGCGGGCGGTGTTCGGCGTCGCCGACGAGCAGCGCCGCGCCCGCCTGCACGACCTCCTGAAGGACCTGCTCGGCACGACGGCGTCCGTGGGCCTCCAGTTCGCCGTCCTGCTGTCGCGCCGGCTCGGCGGCCCCGACCCGCTGGCGCGGCTCCAGGCGCTCTCCGCCCAGATCGACGAGCTGCTGCTGGCGGAGGTCGCCGAGCGCCGCGCCGACCCGGAGGGCACCGCGGCCCGCGAGGACATCTGCTCGCTGCTCGTCCGCGCCCGCTTCGAGGACGGCGAGGCGATGGACGACCGCGAGATCCGCGACCAGCTCGTGACGCTGCTGATCGCCGGCCACGAGACGACCGCGACGGCGCTCGCGTGGACGCTCGACCTGCTGACGCGCCACCCGGAGGCGCTGGCGCGGCTAGCGCGCGAGGTGCGTGCCGGCGAGGAGACCTACCTGCGCGCGGTGATCGCCGAGGCGCTGCGGCTGCGCCCCGTGCTGCCGCTCGCGGGCCGCCGGCTCGCGACCGAGATGCGCGTGAACGGGCATGTTCTCCCCGCCGGCAGCGACGTCACGCCCGCGATCTGGCTCACGCACACGCGCGCCGACGTGTACCCGGAGCCGTACGCGTTCCGGCCGGAGCGCTTCCTCGAGCGCTCGCCGTCGACCTACGCGTGGATCCCGTTCGGCGGCGGCATCCGCCGCTGCCTCGGCGCGGCGTTCGCCGAGATGGAGATGCGCGTCGTGCTGTCGGAGATCCTGCGGCGGCGGGCGCCGCGCGCGGCCACGCGCCACGCGGAGCGGGTCGCCCGCCGCAACGTGACGTTCTCGCCGCGCAACGGCACGCGGATCGTCGCGCCGGTCGCGTGAGCGAACGGCCCGACGCCGGCGGCCGCTCGACGGTCTTCGGCACCGCGGGCGTCGTCGCCTGCGAGCACCCGCTGGCCGCCGTGGCCGGGATCGGCGCGCTGGACGCCGGCGGCACCGCCGCCGACGCCTGCGTGGCGATGGCGGCGGTGCTGGCGGTCGTCTCGCCGATGATGACCGGCGTCGGCGGGGACGCCTTCCTGCTGCACTACGACGGCGCGACCGGCGCCGTCCGGGGCCTCGAGGGCGCCGGCGCCGCGGGGCGCGACGCCACGCCGGAGGCCGTGCGGGCCCGCGGCCACGCCGCGATGCCCGCGCACGGCGGCGAGCCGGTCACCGTGCCCGGCGCCGTCCGGCTGTGGGAGGACGCGTCCAGGGAGCTCGGGCGGCTGCCGCTCGCCGACCTGCTGGCGCCGGCGCGTGCGCTGGCCGAGGAGGGCTTCCCGGTCGCCGAGGTCGGCGCGCGGCGGTGGCGCGAGGCCGAGCCGCTGCTGGCGCGCGACGAGGCCGCTGCCGCCGCGTTCCTGCCCGGCGGGCGGGCGCCGCGAGCCGGCGAGCGCTTCCGCGCGCCGGACCTGGCCCGCACCCTGGCGGCGATCGCGGACGGCGGCGCGGACGCCTTCTACTCCGGCGAGATTGGCGAGCGGATCGTGGCCGCCGTGCGCGCCGCGGGCGGCTTCCTCACGGAGGCCGACCTGGCCGAGCACCGGTCGTCGTGGGCCGAGCCGCTGTCGGCCGAGTACCGCGGCCTGCGCGTGTACGAGATGCCGCCGCCGACGATCGGCGTGGCGGTGCTGATGATGCTCGAGGACCTGGCGGGCGAGGACGTCGGCGCGCTGGACCCGCTCGGCGCCGAGCGCGTGGACCTCGAGGTCCGCGCGAAGCTGCGCGCGTTCGAGCACCTGCGCGAGCGGGTCGGCGACCCGCGCCACGGCGCCGGCGACACCGTCTACCACTGCGCCGTCGACCGCGAGGGCAACGGCTGCTCGTTCATCAACTCGCTCTTCGAGTCGTTCGGCAGCGGCATCGTCGCGCCGGGCACCGGCGTCGTGCTGCACGACCGCGGCCTCGGCTTCACGCTCGAGCCGGGCCACCCGAACGCGCTCGCGCCCGGCAGGCGGCCGCTGCACACGCTGATCCCGGGGCTCGTGACGGAGGGCGACCGGCTGTGGGCCGTGCTGGGCAACATGGGTGGCACGATGCAGCCGCAGGGGCACGTCCAGGTGCTCGCCAACCTGCGCGACTTCGGGATGTCGCCGCAGCAGGCGGTCGAGCACCCGCGCCACCGGCACGACGCGGGCGTGCTGCTCGTCGAGGGCCGCTTCCCCGGGCGCGAGGTGGCGCGGCTGCGCGAGCTCGGCCACGAGGTGCGGGTCGGCCCGGACTTCGCGTCCGCGACCGGCGGCGCCCAGGTGATCCGCGTGCTCGGCGACGGCGTGCGGGCCGCGGGCAGCGACCCGCGCAAGGACGGCTGCGCGCTGGCCCAGACCGCATGAGGCTCGTGACGTGGAACGTCGCGGGCCGGGTGAGCCGGCAGCCCGAGCAGGCGGCGGTGATCGCCGCCGTCGGCGCCGACGTCGTGGCGCTCCAGGAGGTGTCCGCGCGCACGCTGCCGCTGTGGCGGGACGCGCTGGTGGAGGCGGGCTTCGCCGCCTGCGAGACGGCGCTGCCGCATGCGCGCCCGGCCGGCCGGCGCGCGCTCGCCGTGCTCACCGCCACGCGCGGCCCGCTCCGGCGGCTGCCTTCGCCGCACCGCGTCCCCTGGCCGGAGCGCGTGCTGCGCTGCCGCGCCGGCGACGTCGAGATCCTCAACCTCCACTCCCCCATCTCGCCGGCGCCCGACCTGGCCAAGGTGAAGACGCACGAGGCGGTCGCCGCCCATCTCGCCGAGCCGTGCCCGGTGCCGCGGATCCTGTGCGGCGACCTCAACACCCCGCGGCGCGAGCTGCCCGACGGCGAGGTGCTCACGTTCGCGCACGACAGCGCCGGCCGGCTGCGGCCCGAGCGCGGCGAGCGCTGGGTCCACGCCGAGCGCGCGCTCGTGCGCGGGCTGCGCGACCACGGGTGGGTCGACGCCTTCCGCGCGCTGCACGGCTACGGCGAGCGCGAGGCGAGCTGGACCTACTGGCAGGACCGCGGCGGCTACCGCCTGGACCACGTGCTCGTCGAGCACCTCGAGCCGGTCGCCGCCGCCTACGCCCACGAGTGGCGCCGCCAGGGGCTGAGCGACCACTCGGCGCTCGTCGTCGACCTAGCCCTCGGTGCCGGTGGCGCTGTGCGGCGCGCCGACGGGCTTGGACTCGGGTGAGCCCCGCGCGCGCAGGTACACGCTGAGGATCGCCATCGAGCCCACGGCGAGGAACTCCGACTGCCAGTTCTGGAGCGTGCGGGCCCAGAAGTCGTTCGTCCCCAGGTAGCCCGTCCACGACACGGTCGCCTCGAGGTGCGTGAGCTGCTCCTCGTTGTAGCTCGTGTAGCCCGCGATCGACTGACCGAGCCAGGTGAGCAGCCAGACCGTGCCCATCACGATCAGCAGCGAGTTCGAGTAGATCGTGGTCCGCCAGCCGCCGAGCCTCGCCCAGCGCGGGGACTCCTCCGTCGCGTGCGTGCCGACCTTCTGCTCCTCGTCCGACTCCAGGCCCGCCTTGCCCGGCTCCTTTGACTCTGGCGAGCCGCGCTGGAGCAGCCAGACGGTGGCGAGGATGTAGAGCGTGAACTGGAGGTACTCGGACTGCCAGTTCTCCAGCAGGTCGGCGCCGTAGTGCGACGAGAGCAGGTAGCGGCCGAGCGACACCGGATCGGCCTGGTGCGCCAGCTGCTCGTTGTTGAACTCGCCGTGGCCGACGAGCGCCTGGCCGACGACGGCGGCGAGGAAGATCGCCAGGAAGAACAGCGAGAGCGAGTTGTCCTTGACGAACCGCCTCACAGGTGGGCGAGGCCGATCGCGGTGTAGAGGACGATGCCGGTCGCGATGACGACCAGGTAGACGACGAACATCACGCGCATCAGGCCTGCACCTCGCAGTCGGCCGGCGCGTCCGGCGCCTGCTCCCGGCAGCCCAGCGCCGAGACGCGCCAGCCCTGGCGCGTGTCGTCGAGGAAGACGGTGTCGCCGCCCGTGAGGTGCACGGCCGCCGACGTCGAGAAGACCTCGACTCCGTCCGCGCGCGCCCCGGCGGTCGCGAGGTCCAGCGCCAGGATCGCCTCGGCGCACGCTTTCTGCTCCTGGCTCTCGAGCTCCTCGCGGGCGCTGGTGCTGAGCTGCTCGCAGGCGGCGGCGCCGTCGCCGGCCTCGACCGCCGCGTAGAGCCGCTCCGCCGCGGAACGGGCCTGGTCGCGGTCGTCCGAGGTTCCGCAGGCAGCGAGCAGCAGCGCGCAGATGAGCGCGGCGCGCGTGGCGAGCTTCCGGATCGGCGTGTGGCTCACTGCGGACCTCCGCCGGGGATTACGACGCTGCGGCGGCGAACCCCTGCTCGGGTTGCTCAGGTCCAGCCGAGGCCGCCGCGCATCGTCCAGTAGCGCTCGCTGTCCTCCTCGAGGACGGCGAGCGTGTCGAGGACGTCGCGCGGGAGCTCCAGCGTGTCCGCGGCGAGGTTGCTCTCGAGCGTGTGAGTCGAGGCGGCGCCGCTCAGCACGATGCCGGCGAACGGCTGCGCGAGCACGGCGGCAAGGGCCACCTGGTCGGCGGTGGCGCCCGCCGCGGTCGCCGCGTGGTCCAGGATCGCGTTGCCGCCGCGCGGGGTCAGCCGGCCGTTGGCGAGCGCCTCCTTGACGATGACCTCCATGCCGGCGTCTTGCGCCCGCTGGAGCGCCGGGCCGGCGGCGCGCTCGTGGAGGTTCCAGGTGGCCTGGACGGCGTCGAAGGCGCCGAGCTCGCGCGCGCGGTCGATCGTCTCCGGCTGCGACGGTCCGCTCGCCGTCACGCCGATCCGCACGCCGTCGCGGCGCAGTGCGGCCAGCTCCGCGAGCACCTCGTCGTTCTCGAGCACGCCGCTGTCCGGCGTGGCCGAGTGGATCTGGTAGAGGCCGAGGCGGTCGCCGAGGTGCGTCCGCGTCTCCTCGAGCTGGCGGCGGAAGGTGTCGGCGTCGTGGTGCTTGACCTCGGGCGGGTCGGCGTCGACCTCCCAGTCGGCCGTGTAGACGTAGCCCCACTTCGAGCCGACCGTCACGCCGGCGGGCCCGCGGTCGGCCAGCCACGCGCCCAGGAACTCCTCCGCGCGGCCGTACGAGCGGGCCGCGTCGAAGTACCGCACGCCGCCCGCGTACGCGGCGTCGAGCACCTCGAAGGTCTGCGCGCGCAGCGCCGCGACGCTCCGGTCCTCGCCCAGGTCCTCGCCGTGCCCGAGGTTGAGGTAGCCCGGCCGCCCGAGCGCGGCGAGCCCGAGCCCGATGCGCATCAGTCCTTGTACGGGTCGAAGGTGTCCGCGCCGGCCATGGCGACGCCGATCGGCGCGAGTAGCCGACCACGGAGACCCGCGCTTCAGCGGCCATGACGCGCGACTATGGCGAATCGCGGGGCGACACGTCCCGGCGCGCGGGACAATAGGTGGATGGATGCAGGAGCCCGCCGACAGGGGCGCTTTGCCATGAGCGCGCGCACGGCCGCCGTGGTGGTCGCCGCGCTCGCCGCCGGTGCGCTCGTGATCGTGCTCCAACTCGCGAGCGATCATCGCGACGCCCGCGTGGTGTGGGCGGTGTTCGCCCCAGCCGTCGGGTGGAGCTTCATCGGCACCGGGCTGTGGGTGTGGCACAACCGGCCCGAGCGCCGGATCGGCCTGCTGATGATCCTGCTCGGCTTCGGCTGGTTCCTCGACGCGCTCGACGCCACGGACTCGCCGCTCGTCTACACGATCTCGGCGGCGATCGGCGGGATCTGGGGCGCGGTGTTCCTGCACCTCGGCCTGTCCTTCCCGTCCGGCGAGCTGCGATCGCGCCGGGATCGCCTGCTGGTCCGCGCGGGCTACGTGATCTTCCCGCTCGCGTTCGTGCCCGCGCTGCTGTTCGCCGGCCCGTCGGAGCTCGGGTGCGGCGAGTGCCCGGAGAACCTGCTGCTGATCGAGCGCGATCAGGACGCGGCGACGATCCTGACGGCGCTGGGCGCGCTGTCGTACGGGTTCCTGTTCGTGCTCGTGCTGCGCCGCGCCGTCGAGATCTGGCGCGGCACGGACCCGGTCGAGCGCCTGCGGCTGACGCCGGTCTACGTCTGCTCGCTGCTGACGTTCGCGCTCGTGACGGTCGCCCAGGCCGGCGCCGGCGACGCCGCGTGGTGGGCGGCGTTCGTGGCCACGCTGCTCACGCCGTTCGCGTTCCTCGGCGGGCTGCTGCGGAGCCACGTCTCGCACCTCGACGCGGAGCTGCACGCGAAGATGGAGGAGCTCCGCGCGTCCCGCGCGCGGGTCGTGCAGGCCGGCGACGCCGCCCGCCGTCGCCTCGAACGGGACCTCCACGACGGCGCGCAATCGCGGCTCGTCGCGCTCGCCCTGACGCTGCGCGCGGCCCGCCGCGGCGCGGAGGGCAACCCCGAGCTCGAGCAGCTGCTCGACCACTCGATCGAGGAGCTCCAGACGGGCCTGAAGGAGCTGCGCGAGCTGGCCCGCGGCATCCACCCGGCCGTGCTCACCGAGCGAGGGCTGGAGCCGGCCTTGCAGTCATTGGTGGCCCGGGCGCCGGTGCCGGTGAGCGTCGACGCCCCGGCCGGCGAGCGGCTGCCCGGCCCGGTGGAGAGCGCGGCCTACTTCGTGGTCTCCGAGGGCCTCGCCAACGTCGCCAAGTACTCGCGCGCGACCCACGCGTCCGTGCTGGTCGAGCGGGCCAACGGCCACGTGAGGGTCGAGGTGGCCGACGACGGCGTCGGCGGCGCCGACGCGGCCAACGGCTCGGGCCTGCGCGGCCTCTCCGACCGCATCGCCGCGCTCGACGGCAAGCTCTCCCTGGAGAGCCCGGCCGGCCGCGGCACTCGCTTGCGAGCGGAGATCCCGGTCCAGGGAAGGCTCGACCTCAAACCGTGACGACGTCGCTCCACGGGCTCAACCAAGATGCGGCCCTGCGCCTTCACACGGTAACGGTAGGTGGCCCGCCCGAGATCTCAGCAGTTGCTTCGATCGCGCACGTCGAACGGCCCAAGTCGAAATACATGGTCCTCGGACCCTCGTACAGCTTCCGGAACACAGCGTCACCGATCAGCTTCGACGCAGATCTGCGCCCGCTCGAGCAGATAAGTATCCGCGCCGGGCACGGCCGTCCAGCTGACGGTGACGAAGCCCTGGCTCTTCTTCGCTTCCAGCTTGGGCGCGGGAAGGCCCGCGAGCAGCGGGCGCTTGCCGGCGGAGGACGACCGCGGACGGCTCGACCTGGACACTTGCCGGTTGCCGGACGACGTTGCTCCACTTGCTGTCCGGGCGGAACACACCGCCGGAAGCCTTGACGCGGTATCGAGGCGAGGTGAATGTCAGTTTGAGCGGTGTATGGGTGGTGCCCGTCCCGCTGTAAACCTCCGTGCCTTGAAACTCCGGCGACGTGCCGAAGCCCTCTCGACGACGTAGCCCGTCGCCCCTGAGACCTTCGTCCATCGAAGCTTGGTGCCGTCGAATGTGAGGACGGGCGCGTCGAGCGGCTTCATCCGCTGCGCGGGGTCGTAGTTGAGGAGAAGCTCGCTCAGCGGCGTGGTCTTCTTTGCGCTCTTCGTCACGTCGACGCCGAGGAAGGCGCTGTCGGACGGCGCGAGTGTCTTGGGCGTGGCGAAGTTCGTCCGGGGCTTGCCGGATATGGACGCGAGAAGGCTGTCGATGTGCTCCGGCTCGTTTGGGCTCGATGACTTGGCGGGCTTCACTTCCTGGTACGCCGAGAGGAGCTTGCTCGATTCATCCAGCCACTTGCGCAGGCCTTTCGGGCGGTTCTCGGCGAATCGCGCTGCCGCCTTCTCGACGTCGACGTCGGGCAACTGCGAGACCGCCGCGACCGCCGCTTTGGCCGCCGGCAATCGCAGCCCGAGCTCCTTCACGAGTTGCCCGAGGCCGAGCGTGTAGTCCAGAAGATCGAGGTGGGGGAAGCGGTCGATGTCGAGCGGCGGCCTCCTGCCCTTCTCGATGATCGCCGACACGATCCGGGCCGGATGCGTCCTGTCGCTGTTGATGTACTGATGGTGTGCGATCTTGATCTCTTCCTGAACGGCCGTCGACTTGAGCGCCGTCGCCGAGATGAGCACGACGAACGCGTCGCACTCGTGGATCCACTGCACGATCTGCGACCAGGCCGCGTCCGCGAAGGTCTCGGACTTGCCGAACTGCATCGGCTCCGCCCCGGCGCGCTGAAGGTCCCTGAACAGCGACTCGGCTCTCAGGCGGTCCTTGCTGGAGTAGCTGATGAAGACCTTCACGCGCGCGCTCATCCTCCCGGCTGCCGCGCGCGCCGTCCAGCGTCGGGCCGCTACGACGCGACACCAGACCGCTCCGCGACGTAGATCGCCGCAGAGGATCAGGACCACTGTTCGACGTTAACAGGGGCCAGTAGACGCGCCAGTCCTTGCCTCGCTTCAAGCGGCCCACTCGGCCGCTTGGTCGGGCGAAGCCGGGAGCAGCTCCTCGGCAGCCCCATGACGTCGTACTTGGCGCTGACAGCGAGCACCGCCGATGAGGCTCCGGCAGGCGGTCCTTCCAGAAGATCCCCATCACAGTGGACCGCGGAGTTCAGCGTCAGGAAGAACGTCTCGGTCAGCCCCGGCGCGCGCTGATCCCATCGGCCATCTCGACGTACGCCTTGTACTACTCGAGGATCGCTGCCCGGTACCCGTCGGGCTCGGCGTAGCTCGCGGCCGACGCCTCAGCTCAGAGCGCCTCGCGGATCATTCCCGCGAGGCACCTCGCCCTTCTCGAGACCTTCCCAGTCGCGCTACGGCGGCCATGGCATCCTCGGGCGCCGCTGCCGATCATAAGCCGCCCGCATGGAGTGTTCGCTATCACTCGACGGCGTGACGACGGCGACGGTGGCGCTCGAAGGAACGCGGCGCCAGCGGCGCGGGCAGATCTACGTGGCGCTCGCCGCGGTCGCATGGTCGACCGCCGGCGTGCTCCAGCGCCAGCTCACGCTCGACACGTCGACGCAGGTCTTCGGCCGCGCGGTGTTCGCCGCCGCCGCGCTGCTGGCCTACGTCGCGGTCGTCGAACGCGGCCGCGTGGTGGACGCGTTCAGGTCCGTCGGGCTGGCGGGCGTCGCGGTGGCGCTCTGCGTCGCGACCGCCTCGGGCGGCTTCATCGCCGCGCTGAACCACTCGGGCGTGGCGCGCGTCCTCTTCATCCTCGCCATCTCCCCCATGCTCGCCGCGGTGCTCGCCCGCGTGACGCTCGGCGAGCCGATCACGCGGCGGACGGTCCTCGCGATGACCCTGGCGCTCGGAGGCGTCACGCTGATGCTCGGCGCGCCGGGCGAGGGCAGCCTGGCGGGCGACGGCTTCGCGTTCGCCGCGGCGCTGGCCTTCGCGGTGATGATCGTGATCACCCGCTGGCGCCACGACGTCTCGATGGCACCGGCGACCTGCCTCTCGCAGGTCATCCTCATCGCCGTCTTCCTTCCCTTCGCCGACGCCGGCCGGATCGGGAGCGAGGACGTCGCCTGGCTGGCCGCGCTCGGCGTCGGTCAGATCGGGCTCGGCTTCATGCTGCTCACCGTCGGCGCGCGGCTGATCCCCGCCGCGCAGGTCGGCCTGATCACGCTGCTCGAGGTCGTGCTCGGCCCGCTGTGGGTGTGGCTCGCGCTGGACGAGCGCCCGAGCACGCTCACGCTCGTCGGCGGCGCCATCGTGATCGCCGCGATCGTGACCCAGACGGGCACGGCGCCGCCAGCCGAGCCCGATGAGGAGCCCGCGCTCCCGGCACCGCACTAGGAATGTGCCGCGTCGCGGAGGCGGTCCGGGCCGAATGATCAGTCGGTGAGCGTGCGGAACGCGAGGCGCCGCGGGTGGCCCTGGCGGAACACGAGCGTGAGCCAGAGGCGGGCGACGCCGTCGACGACGTCGATCGCGTCGATGTCGCCGACCCGCACGGGGCGCAGGCCGACGTCCGCGATCAGCTGCTCGACGCCGGCGTCATCCGGCCCACACCAGAAGAGGTCCGCGACCTCGCCGCCGATCGCCGGTTCGGCGAGCAGCTCGAAGCCGAGCGTGTTGAACGCGCGGACGAGGCGGGCGCCCGGCGCGGACTCCGGGTAGGCGTCGGCGTGGTGCAGCCGCTCGGCGCCGACGTCGTTGGTGGCGTCGATGACGACGCGCCCGTCGAGCGCGGCGCCGTGCTCGGCGAGCAGCGCCGGGACGGCGGCGCCGGGAGTCGCCAGCAGCACGACGTCGGCGACCCCTATCGCGTCGGCGATCGAGACCGTCCGCGGCGGCTCCGGCGACCGCGACGCGTAGAGGACCGCGTGCCCGGCGCGCTGCCATGCGTCACCGATCGTCGTGCCGATCCTGCCGCCCCCGATGACGCCGATCTTGGCCACGGAGCCAACCATACGTCCCCGCCGGATCGCGATCAGGGAACCGTGCCGGGGTCGCCGTTCTCGTCGGTCTCGGGAGCGGCCTCGTCGGTCTCCGGTGCGGCCTCGTCGCCCGTGTCGGGCGTGCCCTCGTCGCCGGTGTCGGGCGTGCCCTCGTCGCCGTTGTCGGGCGTGCCCTCGTCGCCGGTGTCGGGCGTGCCCTCGTCGCCGGTGTCGGGCGTGCCATCGTCGCCGTCGACGTCGGGGTTCAAGTCGCCATCGATGTGGTTGGTCCCGATGTCAGGCGATCTGTCGAGCGCAAGGGGCACGAGTGGGGACACCGGCAGCGGCGCCTCCTCGTCGACCTCCTCGGCGGCAGCGACGCCTGTGCGATCTGAACAGGCAGGTCCTGGGTGACGCCGGCGCTGACCGTCCGGGGCGGACCGATGAGCTGCACCGACGGGGCGGTGATCGCATCGGGCGGCTCGCAGCGCTGCGGGTTGAGCTTGACGAGGTTCTTGACCATGACCGCTGTGTCGGCCCGGTCCCTGGCGCGGCGATCTCCGTACTCCGAGACGGCGTCCACCAGCGCGCCGAAGGACTGCGCGTCTCGCAGATCGTCGGTGTAGGCGTCGAGGCGCCTGACCTTCGCCCGCCACGCACGAGCGACGCGTCGCGCGCTGGGAGCCAGCATCGAGGGATACACCTCCAGCGCCTGGAACGTGCTCAGCGCCTTGCGACTCCGGTCCGCGGAGCTGCCGACCACGTCGACCAGCGCGTTCCGCTCGTCGTATCCGGAGTCGAACTTCGCCAGACGGACCTGGAACCGCCGGAAGTTCTCCGCCGTGTCCTTGTCGTTGCGGTAGAGCCGCCCACACGTCCGCGCCACCGCGGCCTGGTACGTGGCCGCGGCGTCGTTCTGCGCCGCCGCAAGGTGCGTCCGGCCGGCCGGCGAGTCGCTCGCGAAGATGTAGTCGCGGAGCGCGAACATGCCGGTGGCGGTCGCCACGACGGTGCTCAGCGTCGCGAGCCAGACGGTCGGCCGCAGGCGGCGCCGCTCCTCCCGGTCATCGGGGGGCGTCATGGTCAGACCGAGAGCGTGCGGGCTTTGACTCTCACGTCTGGAGGAGGCGGGCGATCGCGGCGGAGATACATAACCGCGGGCGGGCGTAGGATCGCGGTCAACTGCCGAGCCAAAGGGGGCAGCAATGAACGACGGGCATCCAGTCCGATTCTCGGTCGACTACCCCGAACGGGAGCTCAACCGCCTCACGACCTTCTTCCGGATCTTCACGGTCATCCCGATCGCCATCGTGCTCGGGAGCATCGGCGGCTGGAGCGGGGAGTGGTGGAGCGACAGCGGCTCCCGCGGCAGCACCGTCGTGATCGGCGGGACGGGTCTGCTGTTCCTGCCGCCGCTGCTGATGATCGTCTTCCGCCAGAAGTACCCGCGCTGGTGGTTCGACTGGAACCTCGAGCTGCTGCGCTTCTCCAACCGCGTCTGCGTCTACGTCGCGCTGATGGAGGACCGCTATCCATCCACCGACGAGGAGCAGGCCCTGCATCTCGACGCGCCGTATCCCGACGCGCGCCAGGGGCTCAACCGCTGGCTGCCCCTGGTCAAGTGGCTGCTCGCGATCCCGCACTACATCGTGCTCGTGTTCCTCTGGATCGGCGCCGTGATCGCCGTGATCGTCGCGTGGTTCGCGATCCTGTTCACCGGGCCGCTACCCGCGGGGGCTGTTCGAGTACGTCGAGGGCGTGTTCCGCTGGCACAACCGCGTGGTCGGGTACGCGTTCATCCTCGTGACGGACGACTACCCGCCGTTCAGCCTGCGGCCCTGAACCGCCTCAGCGCCTGACGTCGTAGACCAGGTGGGTGACGCGGTCGCCCTGCACGACCGTGGTCGGGTCCTCCAGCAGCAGCGGCTCCGCCAGGGCGCCGGTGGCGAAGAACGGGCGGCCGGAGCCGAACACCACCGGGACCACGTTGATGACCACCTGGTCGATCAGCCCGAGCGCGAGCGCCTGGCTGCCGATCTGACCGGCAGCCACGTCGACGACCCGGTCGCCCGCGAACTCCTGGGCGGCGGTGATCGCCTTCTCGACGCCGTCGACGAACGTGAACGGTGCGGTGTCGGCGTGCTCCCAGTCCGTCGGCGGCTGGTGGGTGACGACGAAGACGTGCTCGCCGGCGGCCGGCTTGCCGTCCCAGCCGTCGGTCAGGTCGAACACCCGCCGTCCGATGACATTCGCAGCCATGTCGCCGTACACGTCCAGCATGAAGTCGGCCGACGCCTGGGTGGTCCGGGACTCGCCGTCGGAGCCCGGGAAGCTCCAGGCGACATCGCCGTTGCCCAACCAGTCGAACAGCGGCCCGACGCCGTCGTTCTCGTCGGCCATGAACCCGTCCAGGGACATCACCGCGCCCATGACCGCCTTGCCCATGCCGCGAACCGTACAGTGGGCAACTCGCATGTCGCCTCCTGAGAGCCGCGCCGCCGCCGGGCTCCACCGGACCATTCCCGCGCTCCCGTCCGCGACGTGCTCGCCGCCGTCGCGTACTACCGCGAGCGCTTCGGCTTCGACGCTCCCCACGAGACGCCCGGCTTCGCGGTGCTGGTCAGAGACGACGCGGTGCTGCACCTGTGGGGCGCCACCGACGACGACTGGCGCACCCGCGAGGACCTCGAACGACGCCCGATCTGCTCGGGCGCCGAGTCGTTCCTCGCCGGAACGGCGAGCTGCCGTATCGAGGTCTCCGACGTCGACGCGCTGTTCGACGAGCTGCAAGCCGCGGGCGTGCTCCACGACGTCTCGCGCGGAGGCGTCGACGACACGGACTTCGGCACACGCGAGTTCGCCACGCTCGACAGCGACGGCAACCTGCTCACGTTCTTCCGCTGGGTCACCGATCAGGCAGACTGATCGCGCGGACGTGACGGTCGTGGCTGAGGTCGGGGCGCCGTCACGACCTCCCGATGCGGCGCTCGCAAGCTCGCGCCCGAGCGCATCGGGAGGCCGCGCCGCGCCCCGCCCAACCACCCACCGCTCGAGCCCGCCACGTACACCACCCTCGTTGGCAGGCCCCGGTGGGGGCAGCCACCGGCAGGCGCCTGGGCCATCTGCTCTATGTGGGGTCGCGATCGGAATACCCGGCCGGCAGCAACCGCCGCGGTCTCCGCGGGCCGGTCGGCCCGGCCTGATTCAACGATCGCTGCGCTTACGCGCTCCAAGGACCACCGCCTGGCCGGTCAGACCCGCACTACGCCTGCCGCCGCACTTACGCGACAGACGCTCCCGGGCTGACGAGGTGCTGCCCGGACGCTCAGAGTGTTGGCGACGAACCCAGAGTTCGAGCCCACCAACCACCGAGAGGGCGACCACAGCGGCGATCAGGGCGCTTGCGGCTCCCGCCCCGAGCACCAGCGCGACGGCCCCGGCAACCAGGTACACGCCCAGCCAGATCCAGCGCACATGCGGAAGCTGCCATTTGCGCCAAGACGCAAACATCTCGACGAGCGTTCCAGCTTCGCCACTCAATTTCAACGCCCACGCGCCAAACAGCAGCGCTTCCGCGGAAGCGCTTCAGTGCCGCCGTCAGGCGGAAGGAGCAGCGCCCCCGGACGACGGTCGTGCGCCACGCCGGACTGCTGAGTCGCGTGGACTGCCGGAAGCGCGGGTGGCAGTTCGACCGCTGTCGCGAGGCCGTGTCGAAACACCATGGTCGGCTTCGTGTGCGGGCGATCCGGAGAGTGAGATGATCGGGCCGTTCCAGCCGTTCCAGCCGTTCCCGACGCAGGAGGTTGTGATGTCGTCGAGCCCAAGGCGGGTGCTGGTTGTGGCGAACCGGACGTCCTCGACCCCGGCGTTGCTGGAAGAAGTCCGCAGGCGCGCTCAGAGCACGCCGCATCAGTTCACGCTGCTTGTTCCGGATGCGCCCGATCGCGGGGCGGCGGATTGGGAGGTTGTAGCCCGCCCTTCCGCTGCTGCAACGCTCGGCCGGCGGACCGGTTCGAGGGCATTGCCGGCGGTGGTCCCGAGCCCTTCGAGGCCATACAGCAAGCGGTGCAAGACGCCACCTTTGACGAGATCATCATCTCGACGCTTCCCGAAGCGGACGTCCCGATGGCTTCGCCGCGACCTTCCGCGCCGCGTGCAGGCCCTCGGACTGCCGGTAACCGTGATCACCCCCGAGAGGGAGTTCATCGCGTCATACCTTCCGGGACACATCCCAACATGCCTGGGGGCATGCCGGTAAGCCGCGGCATTGCACCGCCCTTGACCTCAACCAGATGTCGAGAACGTCGCTCGCCCCGGCCGCCCCGCGACGGTGCTGCACGGGTCTGAGCATGAGGCCGCGAGACTCCGAGCACCGGCAGCGCGGTGTAGAGCCGGAGCGCCTAGAGCGCACTATCGCATCGAGGCTTGAGGAGCAGCGCGCGTCGTCCTCGCCGGGCCGCTCCTCGCAGGCGAACGCACTAGTCCTGGCCACGCGGCGCCGGCTGCTGGACTGCATGCGCGACGAAGCGCAAGTCCGCGCGCTCCAGGCGTGGGCTGCTTTGTACGTGCATAGCACCCCAAAAAGCAGCCCACACCTCGCTGGGCGGGGGTACCGCGCGTCATCGGAGTGCCGTCGCGGGCGCACTAGACCTCGACGAAATCGAGCATCGTGGCGGATCGTGGGCGGTCGGGTGGCAAGTGGGGGGCTCGCTTCGTGGCCACGCAACCTCTTCTCACCTGCGGTCGTCTGGACCGTAAGTGCGGTTCGGCCGGCGTAATGCGGGTCTGACCGGCCAGGCGGTGGTCCTGATCGCGCGTTAGCGCAGCGATCGTTGAATCAGGCCGGGCCGACCCGGCCACGCGGAGACCGCAACCACCCCTGCCGGCCGGGAATTCCGATCGCGACCTCCCATAGAGCAGATGGCCCGGGCGCCGGCCGGTAGCTGCCCCCACCAGGGCCTCCCAACGAGGGTGGCGTACGCGACGGGCGTCAGCGGTGGGTGGATGGGCGGGGCGCGGCGCGGCCTCCCGATGCGCTCAGGGCGCGAGCCTGCGAGCGCCGCATCGGGAGGTCGTGACGGCGCACCGGCCAGCGCGCACGGCTCGGGCAACGTCGCAGTGTCAGCGCCGGAGTGCGCCGTGCCGCTCGACCAGCTCGAGCACGGCGTCGTGAGGGAGGGCAGGGACGGTGCGGCCGTCGCGGCCGGTGACCGGCGCGGCCGACCAGAGCGCGTCGATCGCCGCCTCTTCGGTGGCCTCGACGGCGGCCTGGAAGAGCGGGTTGAGATCGCCGTCGAACTCGGCGCGGCGATCGGTCGAGAACGCGAGGGAGATCTCGCCGCTGCCGTGGTGGGCGACCGAGCCGGCCCTGAAGCCCGAGGCCGCGCGGCGGGCGAGCCGGGTGAGCACACTCGAAGGCAGCGGCGCGTCGGTGGCGA